>JAIEMJ010000004.1 GCA_019752335.1 Bryobacteraceae bacterium | reverse complement strand
TTTGGGCGTGGGGCTAAATGGCGGGCGGGGGCGGGGGGGGGGGGGGGGTTTGTTGTTGGGTCGGGGGGCGCCGGGCGCCCCCGCCGCCGGCTTGCCAAAGTACGTCGCGGCGTGAGTATTTAGGGGACATACAAAAACTCGTTGGCATTCAGTAAGGCTCGCGCATACAGGGCGAGGTTGTTATCGCGGATAAAGCCAGTGCCGAGCGTAAGTTCCTTCGCGCTCGGCGCCCGGCCGTAGAGTAACTCGTACAGACGATTGATCTGGCCGGGCACGGCAGAGCCCGCCTCACGCGATACGCGCCGGGCCAGCGCGCCGGCCTGGCCAAGAATAAATTCGTTATTCAACAGAGTAAGTGCCTGCACCGGTGTATTCGACACGCTCCGCTGCGGCGTGGCGACAGCGGGATCCGGACAGTCGAAGCTATCCATCATGATCCGCTCGCCGCCGCGGACGCTGAAACGATAGACGGCGCGTTTCCAGACGGCCGGCCCGTCATTATCGAGCGCCTTGTAGATATACGATCCGGCGTCGCCCTTTTTCTGTAAGGCAAAGCCGGGACCGCCGTTCGCCTGTAAGTCGAGATTGCCGGCATGGAAGAGCACCGAGTCGCGAATGGTTTCCGCGTCCATGCGCTTCAACGGCATATGCCAGTACAAACGGTTCCCCGCATCGACGGCAAAGGCGGCCGGCACGTTCGCCGAAGCTTGCTGATAGGCGCGCGAAGAAAGAATCAGTTCATGCAGCCACTTCAGGCTCCAACCATTTTCCATGAAGCTCACCGCCAGCCAATCGAGTAACTCGGGATGCGAAGGACGGTCGCCGTTGACGCCAAAGTCCGACGGGGTATTTACCAGGCCCGTGCCGAAATGCAAATACCAAACGCGATTCACGATGACGCGTGCGGTAAGCGGATTCTGGTCACTGGCGATCCAGTTCGCCAGCGCTAGCCGCCGCTCCTGGTCATTGGCTTCCATGGGCACGGCGAGGCTCACCTGTTTCACCGCCGACATGGCTCCCGCGCCGACGGCCTCCCTCGGCTGCGTGACGCTGCCGCGCTCCAGCACGAAGGAGGGCGTGGGCGTTGCCTTCGGAACTGCCGCGTAGAGCCGCGTGGGCTCGGGCAGGCTCTTCAGCGCCCGGTCGGCCTCCGCAATCTCGCGGCGCACGGTCTCCCGGCGGGCGAGTTCTTCCGCGGTGAGCAACGCGGTCTGCTCGTCGGCGCTCACGCTGGGCAAAGCGATTTCGACGCTGCGCGCATGGTCGAGCGACGTCGCCACCGTGCGCCAGGATCCGTCGCTCGCGGCAGCCTCCAGGCGATACACGGCCAACGTGCCATCGCCCGTGCCGGTCTTCCAGTCGGTGGCCCACGTCATCTCGCTGACGCTGCCGCCTCCTGGCAGTTCGATCACCAAAGGTTCAGCGTCGCTGGCGGCCCGGTCACTTACATAACTCGGTAACTCAATTTTCGCTGGCTCTAAATGCAGATTCTCGATCCGCAAACGCTTGCCGCGATGCGACGTTACCACTAACCGGTACTTACTCGCATTTACTTCGGAAAAACGATTGCGGTTCCACACCGGATTCAGCGGCATCCGCAGCGGATTACTCTCTTGCTGCCGGTCGTAGGTCTGATACCGCTCCCGCAGCAGCACCACGCGCTTCGGATCTTCAATCGCCGACAGCCGGGCCTTCGCCACCGACAGCGCTTCGCGCAAAGGCTTGGCGCGCAACTCATACTCAGCGACTTCCGCCTCCGAGGCGACACGGCGATTGCCGAAGCCGACACCGGCAAAGACGGCCGTCAGCCGGTAATAGTCGCGCGTCGGAATGGGGTCGAACTTATGGTCGTGGCACCGCGCACAGTTTACCGTCATGGCTTGGAAGGTATGAAAAGTCGTGGTGACCATGTCATCCAATTCATCCATGCGCTGCGTCATGGCCATCGCCTTGTCCTTGTTGATTTCGGCTTGCACTTGATCCCAAGGCCCGGCCACTAGAAAGCCCGTCGCGGCTACCTGCCGGGGATCCTGCGGCGCGAGTAAGTCGCCCGCAATTTGTTGCCGGATAAAGTCGCGATAAGAGAGATCCTGATTGAAGCTACGAATCACATAGTCGCGATAGGGCCAGGCATTCGGCCGCTCGTAGTTATGCTCGCCGCCATCGGTCTCCCCGAATCGCACCACGTCGAGCCAATGGCGCCCCCAACGCTCGCCATAATGCGGCGAGGCCAGATAGCGCGCCGTGGCTTCGGCGTAGCTAAGCGCATAGTCAGCCGGGTCCGGGGGCAGTCCGGTGAGGTCGAAGCTCAACCGGCGAATCAAAGTCCGCGGAGCCGCAGCGGGCGAAAAGTCCAGGCCCTTGGCCCGTAGTTTCTCGCGCAAGAAAGCGTCAATCGGGTGCGGCTCCCCGGCCGGTGGCGACACATTCACCGGACTCCGAAAGGCCCAGAATTGCTTCTGCGGCGACCGCTCCCAGGGCGCACCGGCGGCGGCCCAGGCGCGTAGCGTATCGAGGTCCGCCGCAGCCAGCTTGGGGCCGCCGAGCGGCATGCTGCCGCTGGCCACGCGCTCGATCAACTTCGTCGCGTCGAGCTTTTCGCCCGTAGCCAAGTTGAGTCCGCCGCGCGGACTATCGCCCGCGTGACAGCGCACGCAGCGCTGGTCAAAGAGGGCGCGCACCGGCGCGAAGTCCGCCGCGGTGAGGGCAGGCAAAAGTAGGCAGGCCAGGGCTGCGCAACGCATGTCTGATGATAACCCCACTTTGAAGCGATAGACTGGCAGGTGAATGATTGCACTCGTTACAGGCGCCAGCAAAGGCGTCGGAAAAGGGATCGCGCTCGAGTTGGCGCGCCAAGGTTTTGACGTCTGGATAAACTACCACTCGGACCGCGCAGGCGCCGAACAGACGGCTCGCGAAATCGAGGCCCTCGGCCGGCAGGCGATGTTGGTGCAAGCCGACGTCGGCAACGCCACGGACGTCGCTCGCATGTTCGAGCCCATCACTACGCTCGATCTCATGGTGAACAACGCCGGCCAACAGACCTGGAAGCCTCTCCTCGAACTCACCGAAGCCGAATGGGACCGCGTGATCGACACCAACCTGAAGGGCTGCTTCCTCTGCACCCAACACGCCGCCCGGCGCATGATGACCCAAGGCGGCGCCATCGTCAACATCGGCTCCGGCTGCAACAAACTTGCCTTCCCCAAGCTCGCCAGTTACACCGCCAGCAAGGGCGGCATTGAGACGTTTACCAAGGTCTCCGCCGCGGAGCTAGGCCAGTATAAGATTCGCGTGAACTGCGTCGCGCCGGGCGCCATCGAGATCGAAAGAACAAAACTCGAAGCAGGCGACTATGCGGGCACCTGGGCCGGCGTGACGCCAATGGGTCGCGTGGGCACGCCAGCCGACGTGGCTAACGTCGTCGCTTTTCTGGCGTCGCCCGCCGCGGAGTTCGTCTCCGGACAGACCATCTGGGTGGATGGCGGACTCTTCACCAAGCCCCACTGGCCGTATCAGGAATAGATGTTCGAACTCACCTCCGTGGCCGGCAAACGGCTCGATCAATTTGTCGCCGACGAGCTTCCGCGCTACTCGCGCTCCCGCATTCAGGATTGGATCAAGCAGGGCTTCGTCCTGGTAGACGGCGCCGCGCGTAAGGCCAGCTTTGTGCTGCGCGGCGCCGAGCAGATCGTCGTGCATCCCGGCCATCTGCCGCCGTTGAACGCGAGCCCCGAGGACATTCCGCTCGACATCCTCTACGAAGACGCGGGCTTGGTCGCCATCAACAAGGCCGCCGGGATGACGGTCCACAAAGGCGCGGGCGTCCATTCGGGGACGCTGGTGAACGCGCTGCTCCATCGCTACCAGACGCTCAGCACCGTCAGCGGCGACGAACGCCCCGGCATTGTCCACCGGCTGGACCGTTACACCTCCGGCGTGCTATTGGTGGCCCGCAACGACGAAGTTCATCGAAAGCTGCAGGAGCAATTCGCTGACCGTACGGTGGAGAAGCGCTACGTCGCGCTGGTGCATGGCCACATGGATGCGGACACGGGCACCATCAACAAAGCGATCCGCCGCAGCATGATTGTCCGCTTCAAGATGCAAGCCGGCGAGGAAGGCCGCAAGGCGCTTACCGAGTGGCGCGTGCGGCAAAAGTACGAGTCCTTCACGCTGCTCGACGTCCGCATCGGCACGGGCCGCACGCACCAGATTCGCGTTCACTTGGCCAGCACACGCCACCCGGTCGCGGGAGATAAGATCTACGGCGCGCCGCCGCACGCTTCGGGCCGATTCTTTCTGCACGCCGCGCGCATCGAGTTCACGAATCCTTCGACGGGCGAGCGGCAGACGATCGAAGCTCCGATGCCGCCCGAACTAACGTCCTGGCTGGCGGAACTCGCCTAGTTGCGGCGATAGGCCTTGTCGTGGTCTGTATGCAATTCCAGAAGCGTGAGAGTTTCTTCGCGCAGCAGAACGAGCAAGCGCGCGGCGATGGTCACACGGATCGAGTAAATAGGTTCGCCACTTTCCGGATCAATAAGCCCCGTCAGCTTCTCGAGATGAAGACCATTATGCTTCCTGAGTTCGACAGCGCTGAGTTGGCCGAGGAGCGTGCAAGTCTTCGCAGCTGCGGACCGCATCGGCTTTTCTTGATCGAGCGCTTCTTTCAAGAAACGGGGTGACGCCTCTAGAATCAAGGCTTATCCAATTGCGCCAAGAATTCCTTGCCGGCCTTACTCTTTAGGGCGATGGTGCGGCCGGCATGTACTTCAGCCAGGCTCTCCGCGATCCTCTTGCGCATGTCCTCTGTCCACGCCCAGGCTTGGTGCTGAGGGATCGTGGACATCGGCACTAAACGAAAGCTTCCATCCGGTTCCGCGATCAAATCCAGCGGTTGGTTGGGCTGAATGGAGGCCGGAAGCGTAATGCGGCGGCGGGCGTCGGCAAGGATGATCATGACCCTTTTAGGGTAGCATGTCCTTGCCCGCTGGGGGCATTACCCTTTTACCGTTTCGGGCCCATTCAGGTCGACGCCTTCCCAGCGCGCGACCACGGCCGACGCCAGGCAGTTGCCGAGCAGATTCACCGAGGTCCGCGCCATGTCGAGCACGGCGTCGACGCCGAGAATCAGCGCCACCGGCTCCGTCGGCAGGCCAAAGGTGGCGAGCGTGCCCATCAGAATCACCAGGCTGGCGCGCGGCACCGCGGCCACGCCTTTGCTGGTGAGCATCAAGGTGAGCATCATCATGATCTGCTGGCCCAGGCCGAGTTCGATGCCCGCTGCCTGCGCCACGAAGATACTCGCCGCCGCCAAGTACAACGTCGAGCCGTCCAGATTGAGACTGTAGCCTAAGGGCATCACGAACGAGACGATGTGCTTCGGCACCCCGAAGCGCTCCATATTGGCCAGCGCCATCGGTAGCGCGGCTTCGCTAGAGGCCGTCGAGAAGGCGAGGATGTAGGGATCCTTCACGGCGCGGATGAACTTGCCGAGCGGGATCTTCGCGATCAGAATCACCGCGCCCAGCACGATGATGACGAAGAAGGCCAGCGCGCCGAACATGGTAAGCACCAACTGCGCCAGATTGAAGAGTACCTTCACACCATATTGGCCCACCGTCGCGGCCATCGCGCCAAACACACCCAGCGGCGCCGCGTACATCACGAAGGCGGTGTATTTGAACATCACCTCGGAAAGGCCCTCGCAGAACTCCACCACGGGTTTCGCCTTCAGTCCGATGGCCGCGCAGGCCATGCCGAACATCATGGCAAACACGACAACCTGCAATACGTCGTTCTTGGCCATCGAATCGATAATGCTCGCGGGGAAAGTATGTTCAATAATTCCCTGCCAGGTTACTTTCGCCGTGGCCGCCTCTGGCGCTTTCACGTTACTCAAGTCGACGCCTTTACCGGGCTGGAAGAAATTGACAAAGCCCAAGCCTACAAACAGGGCGATGGTAGTAACTACCTCAAAGTAGATCACCGCCCGGATACCGATGCGGCCCATGGCTCCCGAATGTGCGCCGCCAGCAATGCCGAAGACGAGCGTCGCAAACAACAGGGGCGCCACAATCGACTTCACCATCTTGATAAACACCGTGCTGAGAATTTTCATCTCCTTGCCCACGTCCGGGTACAAATAACCCACCAGAACGCCCAGCACCAGGGCAATAAAGATCCACGCAGTCAAACTAATCTTTTTCATCTCTCTCCCCATTTCAACTTCGAGCGTAGGACGTCGAAGAAGAGTAATTTTGGTGGCCGGATCAAACTAATCGCATGTTCCGACCGTTGGCAGAGAATAAGGTCGTCGCGGCGGAGCGGCTCTCCCACTTGACCATCCACGGTCAGGTAAGCCCCCTCGTCCTCGGCTCGGTTGTATAAACGAATCACACTCGCGTCCGGCACAATCACCGGCCGGTTGGTGAGCATGTGCGGACAGATGGGCGTAATTAAATGTGCGCCCAGTTGCGGAAACAAAATCGGCCCGCCGGCGGACAGCGAATAGGCCGTGGAGCCCGTCGGCGTCGACACGATCAGGCCGTCGGCCTTATAGCGGCAAACGAAGTGCGAATCTACCCAGCACTCCACGTCAATGATGCGGGCCAGGGCGGCCTTCGTAATCACGACGTCGTTCAAGGCCTCATAGCTCGCCACGCGTTCGCCGTTGCGATGAACCTCGCAGTGCAGCATGTTGCGTTTGGCGACGCGAAAGTCATTTTCGAGGGCTCGCTCGAGTTCGGGGAACACCTCTTCCACCGTGATCGCCGTAAGAAAACCGAGCCCACCCAGATTCACCGCGAGGATCGGCAGGTCATTGCCCAGCAGCGCCCGCGCCGCCGAAAGCAAAGTGCCATCGCCACCCAGTACGATCAACAACTGCGTGCCCACGGCCACCGCTTCGCGCGGCAAGCCGTCCGGCAGCCCGGCGTACTCCGCCGTCGGCTGGTCCATCCGCACCGCGATGCCGCGCTGCGCGAACCAGGCCAGCAACTGCGGCACCAGCGTAATCGCTTGCGGCGCTTCGGGCTTCGAAATGATCCCTACCGTTTGTATACTCATGGCTCCGGTTCGGCCAACAGCCAGAACTCCTGGTTCCCTTCCGCGCCGCGCACGGGGCACGGAAACACGTTTTGGGTAAACGCTAATTGTCGCACCGCTTGCGCCACCTTTTCACAAGCCATTTCATGCAGCGCCGGATCGCGCACAATCCCGCCCTTCCCCACCTGCTCCCGGCCCACCTCGAATTGCGGCTTCACCAGGATCAGCATGCGCGCGCGAAAGGCCGCTAGCGCAGGCAGAATCATGGTGACCGAGATAAAGCTGACGTCGCAGACGATCAGTTGCACCGGCTCGCCGATGTCGCCGGGCGTGAGGAACCGCGCATTGCACTCTTCATGAATCACGACGCGCGCATCGGAACGGACGCCCCAGGCCAACTGCGTCTTCCCCACATCCACGGCGTGAACGCGCGCCGCGCCGCGCTGCAACAGGCAATCGGTGAAGCCGCCGGTCGACGCGCCCACATCCATCGCGACCCATCCCGTTGGCGTTAGATGCCAATGGTCCAGCGCCGCTTCCAGCTTCAGCCCGCCGCGCCCGACGTACTTGGTCTGCCCCAGCATCTCAATCACGCAGCCGTCGTCGACGCTGTGGCCGGCCTTCAAAATCTTCTGATGATTCACCAACACCTGGCCCGCCAGGATGAGCGCCTGCGCCTTCTCGCGCGAAGGCGCCAAGCCCCGCGCGGTGAGCAGGACGTCCAGCCGCGACTTACTTTTGGCGTTCGACAATCAAGTCCGCCAACTGCCGCAGCCGCGCGGCGCGAGGGCCGAACTCGTCGAGCGCGGCGTGGGCCGCGGCCCGCTCCTGCGCGGCCATCTCCTTGCTCTTGGCGAGCCCGTGGACGGCGGGGAACGTGACCTTCTGCTGCGCCGCGTCCTTGCCGGCGGTCTTGCCTAAAGCGTCCGAACTCTGCTCAATATCCAGAATGTCGTCGACGATCTGGAAGGCTAGTCCCATATGCTCACCGAACCGGGTAAGCGCGTCGAGTTGCGCGGCGTTGGCGCCCGCATAGATGGCGCCCATACGGACACTGGCGCGCAACAGGGCGCCGGTTTTGGCATGATGAATCTGATCCAGCAATTTGGCCGTGGGCGGTTGCCCCTCGCCCTCAATGTCATGGACTTGGCCAGCGATCATACCGCCGATGGTGCCGGAGGCGGTGGCCAATTCGTCGATCAACGCCAACCGTGCGTCGGCGCTGGTGTGCGGCAAGCGGGCCAGCGTTTGAAAGGCGATGGTACACAAGGCATCGCCGGCCAGAATGGCCATCGCTTCGCCAAAGACGATGTGATTCGTGGGCCGGCCACGGCGCAGGTCATCGTCGTCCATCGCGGGCAGATCGTCATGAATCAGCGAGTAGGTGTGAATCATTTCGAGCGTGCAGGCGGCGTCCTCGCTGCCCAGAATCTCGGGCTGAATCACGCGCGCCGCCGCCATCGCCAACAGCGGCCGGATGCGCTTGCCGCCCGCGAAAATGCTGTAGCGAATCGCCTTATGCAAAGTCTCCGGCTCCGCCGCTTCCGGGGGCAGCCAACGGTTCAGCGCCCGGTCCACCAGCACTTGCTCGGCGGCCAGATACTCTTCTAAATGCGATACAGGCTGAGGGCTCGACAATCCTCGATTTTAACTTACTCAGCACGGAGCGCAAGGCCGCGCGCGACCGAAGTGAACTCGTTGCCGCTACGAATGCGATCCGCGCCGAAACGGCTGGCGAAGATCGCTTGCACCGCGGGGACGAAGGACGTGCCGCCCGTCAGAAAGACGGCGTCGATCGCTTTGGCGTCTACGCCGGTATTGGCTAGCAAACGGTCCACACAGCTTTCAATCGCCGCGAGTTCCTCGGCGATCCAGCCTTCAAATTGCGCGCGCGTGATCCGCGTTTCGATGTCGGCGATCCCGTCAGCGTAGCGGAAAATCGTCTCGTTGGCCTTCGACAGGTCCACTTTGGCGCGCTGCACGGATTGATGAAGGCGATAGCCGAGATCTTCCTTGATCAAGTGCAACAAAGCCTCAATCCGATCGCCTTCCAGCGCCTGTTTGCGCGTCGTTTCGAGCATGTGCAGCGTGTCGCGGCTACGCAGCATGGACAGGTGATGCCAGCGTTCCAGCTTCGCGTAAACCCAAGTGGGCACCGGCAAAGTCTTGCCGAAGGACTTCAGCATCGTGCCCGCGCCCAACGCCGGCGATACCACGTGGCGCACGATCTTCGCGTCCAGCGCATCGCCCGCCAGCCCGACGCCCTCGTTGCCCAGGAGTTGCGTGCGACTGCCACCCACGCGCAGCAGAGAGAAGTCACTGGTGCCGCCGCCGAAGTCCCCGACGAGGATCAGTTCTTCGTGATCCAGCGTCGCGGCGTAGTGATAGGCCGCCGCCACGGGCTCCATCTCGAAATCGATCTCTTCGAAGCCCGCCTTCGTGAAGGCCACGCGCAGACGCTCCAAGGCAAAGTCGTTATCAGCTTCGCTCTCGGCCCCCACAAAATGGACCGGACGTCCCGCCATCACCGACGTCACCGGACAGCCCCATTGGCGCTCCGCCTCTTCCCGCATCGGCCGCACAATCCGCGCGATCAGGTCTTCAATCAACGCCTGTTGGCCGAAGATCTCCGTGCTGCGCAGGCCTCGGCTGGTAAGAAAACTCTTCAGAGACTGAATCAGCCGGCCCTTGTTTTCCGCCTCAAGATATTGCTCAATCGCTTCCGGACCGGCCCAAGCGCGCAGCCGGCCGCCCTTCGGCGGCTGCTCAAAATAGAGCAGCGAGCGAAAGCTATCCGTGCCGCCATTAGCCGTGGCAAAGCGAGTGAGCGTGAGGGCGGCACCACTTCCACCTGCCAGCGAGCTGTTGGTGGTGCCAAAGTCGAGTCCGGCGCGCATCAATTACCGGAGTAAGTCCTCAAGTTGAACCTTGGTATCCGTCTTAGCGTCGCGGTACTTCACGATCACCGGCGTGTAGATACTGACTCCCCAATCCCGGCCGGGGCCGTTCGTCACTTGGCGCGCACCGGACACCACGACGGCATTCGCCGGAATTACCAATGGCGTATCTTCCGTCGCCGCGTGAACTTGGCCCGTCACTAAGTCGTACACCGGCGTCGAGCGGTTCAGAATGACACCGGAACCGAGGACGGCGCGCTGCTTCACTACCGTACCTTCGTAAACCCCGCAATTGCCGCCCACCAAGACGTCGTCTTCAATAATTACGGGCAACGCCCCCACCGGCTCCAACACACCGCCAATCTGCGCGGCGGCCGAAAGATGACAACGTTGGCCGATCTGCGCGCAACTGCCCACCAACGCGTGCGAATCCACCATCGTTCCTTCGTCCACCCAGGCGCCGACATTAATGTACATCGGCGGCATGCAAGTCACTCCGCGGGCGATGTAACAGCCGTCGCGAATGCTGGAGCCGCCAGGGACGATGCGCACCCCCTGCATCGCCGTCATCTGCCGCACCGGGTAAGTGGCTTTATCGAAAAAAGGCTGCCGCATCGGACTTACCGACATATCGACAATCTGCCCCATGCGGAAGCCCACTAAGATGCCCTTTTTCACCCAAGCATTCACGCGCCAACCGGTGGCCGCCGTAGCATCCGGCTCCGCCGCGCGAACCAAGCCGGCATTCAAAGCCTGTTTGAAGCTATGAAACGTCTGCGCGTCGGTTTCGGAGTAAGTGGCCGGCGGCGTGTCGAACATCGCCTCCATAGCCGTGGAGAGACTAGCGGGTCGCATGTTGTACCTGTTCCTTCAGCAAACCGCACTCGGTCAGCACGGCGGCGATCCGGGCTTGGCTGGCCGCGCCCGGGGCCACCATCGGCAAACGCCACACGGGCTCGCACAGGCCCATCATGGCCATGGCCGTCTTCACCGGTCCGGGATTGCTCTCTACGAAATTCACATTCATCAGCGGCAGATATTTCCGCTGGATTTTTCGCGCCGCCACAAAATCACCTTCGCGGCAATGGCGCACGATCGCCGTCATCTCGGCGGGAATTTCGTTCGAAGCGACTGAGATCAGTCCGTGGCCACCCAGGCCCATCAAGGCGATGGTGATAGAGTCGTCACCCGAAAGAATCGTAAATCCTTCCGGCAATTCGTGGACAACATTGGCCATCTGCGCGATATTGCCTGAAGCCTCTTTCACCCCGACGATATTCTTCAAGGTCGCCAGCCGAGCCAAAGTGCCGGTTTCGACATTCAGCCCCGTACGCCCCTTTACGTTATAGACGATAATCGGTAGCGGTACGGCCTCGGCTAGGGCTTTGTAGTGCTGATAAATTCCTTCAGGCGACGGCTTGTTGTAATAAGGAGTAACCGAAAGAATGCCGTCGGCGCCCATCGCCCGGCAACCCTCGGCGAGTTCGATCACTTCGCGAGTAAAGTAACCGCCTGCTCCCGCGAGCACCGGGACTTTGCCGGCCGCCTCTTCCACCGTGATCTTCACCACGCGGAGATGCTCCTCCAGCGTAATCGTCGGGCTCTCCCCCGTAGTGCCGCAGGGCACCAGAAAGTCAATCCCCAAATCGATCTGGCGGCGAACCAACTTCCGCAACGTCAGTTCGTCAAGCTCGCCGTCCGCCAGGAACGGCGTGATCAATGCGGTGCCACAACCTCTAAACATCATAATTTCCTCTTTGGCTGAAACAGGGTCTCGCTGAATTCGTAAAAGCCTTTTTTGCCGGCAACCCACTGGGCGGCCTTGAGTGCCCCGCGCGCGAAGCCTTCGCGGCTGCGCGCGGCGTGCTTCAAGGTGATGGTATCGGCCGCCGAGTCAAACCCGATTTCGTGGGTCCCCGGATGCGCTCCCGCGCGGTTCGCACTGACGTCAATCGCCCGCGCATAGCCCGCCGACTTCATGTCTTCCACTAACTTGAGCAACGTACCGGAAGGCGCGTCCTTCTTCGTATGGTGGTGGATTTCCCAAGCCCAAGCGCCGTACTCTTTTTCGTCGGCCAAGAGGCGCGCCGCTTCTTGAACCAAGCGGAAAAATACGTTCACGCCTACCGAGTAATTGGGGCTCCACACAAAGCCCGTCCCAGCGGCCGCCACCATTTTCTTTACTGCGTCCATCTGGCCCAGCCAACCGGTAGTACCGACGACGGTATTCACCTTCAATTCAGCGAGCCGTTGAATATTCTCGAAACAGACTTCCGGAGTGGAAAATTCAATGGCCACATCGACCTCAGCAAAATTCGCTGGGGTCATCGCGCTTTGGCCGGCATTGTTGTGCTCGTCCAAGCGATGCACCACCGTGAAGCCGTACTCCGGCGCCAAGCCGTCGATCATCTTCCCCATCTTGCCGTAGCCAAGCAGTGCGAGATTCATTTATGCGAAGACCTCGGGATCCAGTTCACGGAAGAATTCCGCGTGCAGCGATTCTACCGCTTTCCGTAAGTCGCTCTCGGCCACCACGAGACTCAGATTCATGCGGGAAGCTCCTTGCGAAATCATGCGCACGTTGATCGGGCCCAGCGCGGTGAACAAGCGCGCCGCGACGCCCGGCGTATGCCGGATATTCTCGCCCACCAAGCTGACAATGGCCTGCGCCGTTTCCACGGTCACATCGGCAATCTCTTCAATCTCTCGCACAATCGCCGGTAAGTGAGTCACCGTGTCGATCGTCAGCGACACGCTCACCTCGGACGTCGCCAGCATATCCACCGGCGTTTCGTAACGGTCAAACACTTCGAAAATACGCCGCAAAAAGCCGTGGGCCATCAGCATCCGCGTGGAAGCGATGTTCACCAGCGTAATGTTCGTTTTGCAGGCAATCGACTTCACCGCGTTACGGCAAGGCACCGCGTGGGCCACAATACGTGTGCCCTCCACCTCTGGCCGGCGCGAATTCAAAATACTTACCGGGATGCCTTTTTCCATGGCCGGCAAGACAGTGGACGGGTGCAACACCTTCGCGCCAAAATAGGCTAACTCCGCTGCTTCCGCGAAGGAAATCGTCTTCACCCGATGGCCACCGGAAAAGACGCGCGGGTCCGCCGTCAGCATCCCGTCGACGTCGGTCCAGATTTGGATCTCGCTCGCCTTGAGTCCCGCGCCTACAATGGACGCGGTAAAGTCCGAACCGCCACGGCCCAAGGTAGAAGTCACTCCCGCCGCCGTCGCGCCAATAAATCCGCCCATCACCGTAACTTCGGCTTTCGGTAACTCGCTCAGGCGCGAGTAAGTAGCCTCGTACAAAGGGGCGGCCTGCGTGTGGCGCTCGTCCGTCACTAAGTAATCCCGCGCGTCGGCGTGCCGCGCGCCCAGCGCCTGCGCGACGATCACGCTCGAAAGCCGCTCCCCATAGCTGGCGACCGCATCCAGCGACCGCGGCGTTAACTCCCCCAACACGGCCAAGCCGCGGACGATTTCGGCTAACTCCGCAAAAGGCTGGTCAATCAGATGGGTCGCGCCGAAATGGTCAGCAATGTCGAAGTGTTGCGCGCGTAAGTCGTCCAGCTTCACCAACGCGCTTTGGCGCTGGCCATTGGCGGCCTCGCGCGCCAACTCGAGTAACCGGTTCGTGGTCTTGCCGATCGCCGACACCACCACCACTACCGGCCCGGGGGCCCGCTGGCGGACGATTTCGGCGACGCGTTCAATCGCGGCGGCGCTCTCGACAGAGCTGCCGCCGAACTTCATGATGAGCACTTACTTAATCCAGCCGCCCGCCGCGAGTAACTCCGCGTTCAACACCGCCGCGCCCGCGGCGCCGCGAATCGTGTTGTGTGCCAATACCAGAAACTTCCAATCGAGCACGGGGCAAGGGCGCAAACGCCCCACAAACGCCGCCATCCCGCGATCCCGCGTCGCGTCGCGTCGCGGCTGCGGCCGGTCATTCGCCGCCAAGTACTGCACCGGCCGCGCCGGTGCGCTCGGCAGGTTCAGACGTTGCGGCTCGCCAGCGAAGGCGTCGAGCGCGGCGCGCAGTTGCGCCTCAGTCGCTTTCTCGCGCAACTCCACCGACGTCGCCACTAAGTGCCCATCCACCACCGCTACGCGGTTACAAGCCGCGCTTACCTTGGCCGGCAAAGCGACTAACTCGCCGCCCGCGAAGGAGCCGAGAATCTTCTGCGTCTCCACCTGCATCTTCTCTTCTTCGCCGCCAATGTAAGGCACCACATTGCCCAGAATATCGACCGACGGCACGCCCGGGTAACCAGCACCCGAAACGGCTTGCATCGTCGTCACGATGACGCGCTCAATCCCGAACGGCTTGAAGGCCGCTAGCCCCATCGTCAACGCAATCGTCGAGCAATTCGGATTCGTAATGATGCGGCCCTTCCAGCCGCGCTTGGCCTGCGCATCCAGAATGCCCAAATGGTCGGCGTTGATCTCCGGCACCAACAACGGCACGTCGCTCTCCATGCGATGATTCTTCGAATTCGAGACGACATAGTGGCCGGCGGCCGCAAAAGCCTGCTCAATTTCGGTGGCGACGCTCGCGTCCATCGCGGAGAAAACCAGCTTGGGCGCGGCTGGTCCGGGCACGCTGTTCGATACGGTAAGGTCAGCGATCCCGGCGGGCATCGTTCCTTCCAAGCGCCAATCCGTGGCGTCCGCGTATTTCTTGCCGGCCGAGCGTTCGCTCGCGCCCAGCCAGGTCAATTTGAACCAGGGGTGGCCTTCCAGAAAACGCACAAAGTGCTGGCCCACCATCCCGGTGGCGCCCAGCACGCCCACTTCCATCTGCAAGCTCACAACAAAACCTACTTCCTTTGTTTACTGGCCGAGCAACTGCCGGACCATCGCGCGGTAAATGCCCACCGCCTCCACCAATTGCCCCTTCGGGACTCGCTCTTCGCTGGTGTGCGCGACGTGAATTGTGCCGGGGCCCAAGAGGTAAGGTTGGCCCCACGCACCGCCGAAAGCGGGAATGTCCGTGGTGTAGGCAGCTACCATTGTCGCAAATCCCGGCAACCGGCCAAAGTGCATCGCCGGAATGCAAAGAATCTCATTGGCCTGCGCGTCCGGCGCGACGGCCGCCAGCACCTTGGCGCGCGTGCTCTCCCCCTGGTCCACCAGCCGAATCAGAATCTCGGCCTTGGCGGCATCCGGAATCACATTCGGCGCGCGCCCGCCTTCTATCGTGCCGATATTCAGCGTGCTGGGGCCCAGCAGTTCGTCGTGTTCGAGCTCCATCGCCCGCAACCGGCCCAACGCATTCAACAGCTTCTCAATCGCGGACTCGCCCAATTCCGGATAAGCCGAATGCGCCATCCGGCCCGCGGCGGCGATCTCGAAACGGTGCGCGCCCTTGGAGCCCAAGGCCAGCCGATTCTCCGTCGGTTCGCCGTTGATCAGAAAGCGCGAACCGCGCGGATTCCGCCCCGCGTGATAAGCGCCCGCGCTATTGCGCTCCTCGCCCACCACGAAGAGGCACGCAAACTCGCGGATGCCTTCGGCCAGCAGTTGGTCCGCCGCGGTAATCATCGCCGCGATGATCCCCTTCACGTCGCAGGCTCCACGCCCCCAGATGAAATCGTCATCCTCGCGCGAGGCGAAGAAGGGCGGCACGGTGTCGAGATGCGTCGATAGGGTAACGGTGGGCGTCGTGCCGAAGATCGCCAGCACGTTGAAGCGGTTGGGCTCCACTTCAATGCGCTCCACGCTGCCGCCGTACTGCGCGACGCGGCTTTCGAGTAGTTGATAAACCAGATGCCCCATCGGGGCTTCGTTGCCGGTGATGGACTCGGTGTCGATCAGGGTCCGGGCGAGCGAAAAGAGGGAGTCCATGCTCCCTTTAGTCTATTAGACTGCCCGCGCCCGGCGAGTGGCCGCCGCGGTTTCCGACCTCGCGGGCTTCCGCGCCGCGTTCGCTTCCAGGCGCCGCACCTGATCCGTCACGCAGACCAGGAACATGGGCTGGCGCGCATTCTTCAAAATGTCGATAATCTTGTCAGCATTCTGTTCGAGGTAGATGTTCTTGCCGTCGGTGACGAGGTGCAAGTGCGCGTCACCGGCCAGGACGTCGGAGAGCCGCTTGCCCATCTCCCGCTGCAGGAAGCGCAGCACGCGGCGGATCTTCTGGAGCGAGAAGCCCTTGCGCCGCAATTCCGCAATGACCGTAATTTCCACCACTTCGTCCGGGCTATAGACGCGCCGGTGCCCCTCATGCCGGGGGCTCACCACTTTCTTCTCATCCCACCACTGCAACTGGCGCAAGCTGACGCCGCCAATCTTCGATACCTCGCTCGACGAGTAGGCTTTGAGTACCGTTACGGGATCAATTTTGGTCTTTTTTGTTTTGAACATGGGGGAATGATCTTGTTTGAAACGTCAGCGCGAGTTGACGTGGGTCCACCCCAATATCCGGCAAAATCGCGACGGCGTCAAGGGTTCGGCGGCAGAATCTTGAGTGAAAAGAATCAATCACTTAGCACTTCCGTTCTAGTACTAGATATAGACATTTATGGGAAGTCCCTACCGTATATTGGGCCCAGCCGCCGGGCGCAGCAAACGTCACTTGCAAGGGAGGAAGGAAGCAGGTACGATGGGGAGTGCGAAGTTTGTCGGGGCGTGGCTCAGCCTGGTAGAGCGCCTGGTTCGGGACCAGGAGGCCGGAGGTTCGAATCCTCTCGCCCCGACCATTCATCCCCATCTTCTCTCCCCTAGCCGTTTCGGCCTCTCGCTGCCCACAGTCCACTACTTCCTGCTGAGCGGCAGTCTCCAGAACCTCCGGATCGGGAACGCCCTCCAAATCGCTGTCCACCGCCGAAGCGAAATCGATGGCGGGTTCTCTCAGGCGAAGGGCTTTGACAAGACCGTGGCGCGGGTCAGCGTCGGCCTGAAAACGCAAGGCCGCGACTCACCCATTTTCGCTTTGGCCCGCTGGAGCCGCTCCCAAAGTGCCGGATTCTCCGTAGCCCTCGGGATCGCCTTCCCTTCGAACTCACGTTCGGTACCCACCAGATACCGGTCAATCTCAACTTGGTGATCCAGGTAAAATGCAATCGCCCCGTAGATCTGCGCGCTTCCGCGACGGAAAGTCTTCCTGTATGGCTTCGGGCGACTGCCCTTCGTTTGAAGGCACACACGACGGAATCCAACGAAATGCGCGTTCCAGCCAAACCAAGTACTAGCCGCCGTGGCACGGTTCGACGTATT
This sequence comes from Bryobacteraceae bacterium, assembly GCA_019752335.1. Lineage (GTDB taxonomy): Bacteria > Acidobacteriota > Terriglobia > Bryobacterales > Bryobacteraceae > JALHNI01. Next base: position 270,273 of record JAIEMJ010000004.1, on the reverse strand, counting down.
CGTGGTGCATATGAAGCTCCCAACCCGTCCCTCCCCTACATCACCGGACCAATGCGCCAAGGCACAAACTCCCGATGGCCATTCCGCTCCGCCGCGACGCGTTCGCCCGAAGCCGCGCGCAGCAGCAGGTCAAAGATCTCTTGCTCAATCTCGGCCACCGTCGCCTTCCCGTCCGCGATGCGGACCGCGTTGATGTCGAGGTCATAGCGCTCTTTACCACCGGCACTCGAAGGAGTTTTCGTCTGGACCCCTGGGAAACGTTCCAGTGCCGCGCCGCAGGCGGCACCCGCCCACCAAACCCGCCCGCGACGGCTTTGATCGAAGTCCGCCATCGCCTGCGGCCCCTTCGCCTAACGTTTCCGCACGACCCGCCCTCCCGTTATAGAATGGCCTCTGGACCACGATGTTCACCGCCAAACCCACCCCCGAAAGGATGTCCCTTTGACGCCCACGGACATTCACCAACCTGATTACTTCCACAAAGTCGTGGACTGCCAGTGGGGCTGCCCCGCCCACACCAATGTGCCCGAATACATCCGGCTCATTGCCCAAGGCCGTTACACGGACTCTTACCTCCTCAACCGCCAGTCAAACGTCTTTCCCGGCGTCCTCGGACGCACGTGCGATCGCCCCTGCGAACCCGCTTGCCGTCGCGGACGCTTGCCCGAGCCCGGCGAGACCCTGGAAGAGGCCAAACCCGTCGCCATCTGCCGGCTGAAGCGCGTGGCGGCCGACCTGCGCGACGACATCTCGGACCGTCTGCCCAAGGCCCCGGCCGTCAAAAACGGCAAGCGCATCGCCTGCATCGGCGCCGGACCCTCCGCCCTCACCGTCGCCAATGACCTCATGCCCCTCGGCTATTCGGTGACCATGTTTGAGAAGCAGAACAAGCCCGGCGGCTTGATGCGCACCAACATTCCGTCCTTCCGTTTGCCCGAAAAGGTGCTCGACGACGAGGTCGGCTACATCCTCGACATGGGGGTCGACATCCGGTACAACTCGCCGGTGACGAGCCTGAAGAGCCTGCTCGACGAAGGCTACGACGCCGTCTACGTCGGCACGGGCGCCCCGCGCGGCAAGAATCTCGAACTGCCCGGCCGCTACGAGACGGACCGGATTCACATCGGCATCGACTGGCTCGAGTCCGTCGCCTTCGGCCACGTCAGCACCATCGGCGAGAAGGTGCTGATCATCGGCGTCGGCAACACCGCCATGGACTGTTGCCGCTCCTCCGCCCGCATGGGCGGCAAGACGATCAAGGTGATGGCCCGCCGCCCACGGGGCTTTTTCAAGGCTTCGCCGTGGGAACTGGAGGACGCCGAGGAAGAGGGCGTCGAGATCGTCATCAACCATGCCCCGAAGCGCTTCGTCATCGAAAACGGCAAGCTCACCGGCATGGAGTTCGAGCGCCTCGAATGGGACGCCGAAGCGAAGAAGTCCAAGACCATCGACACCGTCATCATCCCTTGCGACGACGTGATTCTGGCCATCGGCCAGGACAACGCCTTCCCCTGGATCGAGCGCGACCTCGGCCTCGAGTTCGACAAGTGGGACATGCCCGTGGTGGACCAGAAGACCTTCGCCTCCACCCGCCCCAACGTCTTCTTCGGCGGCGACGCCGCCTGGGGCCCCAAGAACATCATCTGGGCCGTGGAACACGGCCATCAGGCCGCCATCTCGATTCATCAGTATTGCCATGGACTGCCGCTGGCCGAGCGTCCCCCCGCCCACATGAATCTCATCTCGCAAAAGATGGGCCTCTCCGAGTGGAGCTACGCCAACGACTACAATCCCGCCCATCGCCAGAAGATGGAACACGTCGATTTGGCCAAGCGCTTCCGCGAACTCAACATCGAAGTGGAAATGGGCTTCTCGCCCGAACAGACGGCGCGCGAAGTGCAGCGCTGTTTGAATTGCGACATCCAAACCGTCTTCACCGCCAAGCGCTGCATTGAGTGCGACGCCTGCATCGACATCTGTCCCGTGCAATGCCTCACTATCACGCGCAACGGCGACGAAGAGGACTTGCGCGGACGCCTTTCGGCGCCCGCCTTCAATATCACCCAGGCGCTCTACGTCTCCGATGCGTTGCCGCAAACCAAGCGCATCATGGCCAAGGACGAAGACGTCTGTGTCCATTGCGGCCTTTGCGCCGAACGCTGTCCCACCGCGGCTTGGGACATGCAAAAATTCGAAATCATGATTGCCCAAGCAGGAGATTTGTGCCAGATTCCGCAGCCCGCCTGAACGACTTCGCCATTAAACTCGCCAACCCGAATGGCTCGGGCTCGGCCAGTGCCAATGGCCTCTTAATGCAAGCCATGTTCCGGATGGGTGTGCCGGTGTCGGGCAAGAACCTGTTTCCCTCGAACATTCAGGGCTTGCCCACCTGGTACGAAATCCGGGTGAATGGCGATGGGTATATGGCCCGCAGCCTGGATTACGACCTCATGGTCGCCATGAACGCGCAGACCTATGAGCGCGACGTGAAGGAAGTCCGCGCCGGCGGCTTCGTCCTCTATGACTCGTCCTGGCCGCTGGACCCGCGCCTGATGCGCACCGACGTCGGCTTTCTCGGCGTGCCGCTCGCCAAGATGTGCAACGAGCAATTCGCTGAGCCGCGCGAGCGCGTGCTGATGAAAAATATCGCCTACGCCGGTTCCATGGCTGCGCTGCTGAACCTCGACATGAAGGTGGTGGAGCAGTTACTCACCGAAAAATACGGTGGCAAGAAAGGCCTGAAGGAAAGTAACCAGAAGGCGCTGGCCATCGGCTACGACTATGCGGCGAAGCACTTCAATTGTCCGCTGCCGTTTCACTTGGGACCGATGAACGAAAACGGCGACAAAGTGCTGATCGATGGAAATACCGCCACCGCGCTCGGTTGCCTCTACGCCGGCGCTACGGTCGCCGCCTGGTATCCGATTACTCCCGCTACTTCCGTGATGGACGCCTTCACGAAGTTATGCGCCAAGTACCGTAAGGATCCGGACACCGGCAAGAATAACTATCTGATTGTGCAAGCCGAGGATGAGTTAGCCGCCATCGGCATGGTGATCGGCGCGGCCTGGAATGGCGCGCGCGCCTTTACCTCCACCGCCGGCCCCGGTATCTCCCTGATGAATGAGTTGCTCGGCCTGGCTTACTACGCCGAAATCCCCGCCGTCTTGATTGACGTGCAGCGCGTCGGCCCGTCGACGGGCATGCCCACGCGCACCCAGCAAGGCGACATTCTCTCCTGCGCCTACGCGTCACACGGCGACACCAAACACATCCTGCTCTTCCCGGCGAACCCCGCCGAATGCTTCGAATTCGCCGTAAAGAGTTTCGATCTAGCTGAACAATTCCAAACCCCCGTCATCATGCTCTCTGACCTCGACATCGGCATGAACGATTGGGTAGTTCCTAAGCTTACCTGGGACGACAATTGGCGCCCCAACCGCGGCCGTGTGCTGACCGCGGAAGACCTACAGGAAATGAGTAAGTACTTCCGCTATTCACCGCGCGACGCTGACGGTGTAGCGGCGCGTACATTGCCCGGCGTGGATGCCAAGGGTTCGTTCTTCACGCGCGGCTCCGGCCACAATCGTTTCGGGGTCTACACCGAAATGCCGGACGAATATCAGGACGTGATTGATCGATTGCTCGAGAAGCACCAAGCGTCGGCGAAGTACATCCCCGCGCCCGTGGTGCTTACGCGGCCCGGCGCGAAAATCGGCGTCATCTCCCTTGGCGGTTGCGACGCCGCCGTCCGCGAAGGGCTCGACCAATTGGCCGCCGCCGGCACGCCTGCCGACTACATGCGCATCCGCGGCTTCCCCTTCGATCAACCCGTTACTGACTTCCTGATGAGCCACGACTACACCGTGGTGATCGAACAAAATCGCGATGCGCAGTTACGCTCGTTACTGACGCTCGAAACCGGGGTACCCAAGGAGAAGATGCGCTCCGCGCTCTTCTACGGTGGCTTCCCCTTGTCCGCCCGTCAGGTTGTGGAATCTATCCAGAAGTTCGAGGAAAAGTAAGTGCCATCGATTACCAAGCCCATTGCCGCCCATCCGAGTTTGGCCAAGAATCAACTCGGCCTTACCATTCGCGACTACGAAGGCAGTATGTCCACCCTGTGCGCCGGCTGCGGGCACGATTCGATCACGGCGGCGATCATCCGCGCCGTGTGGGAACTGTCGCTCGCGCCGCACATGATCGCCAAGCTGAGTGGCATCGGCTGTTCTTCGAAGACGCCCACTTACTTTGTCAGCGGCGCCCATGGCTTTAATTCCGCCCACGGCCGCATGCCGGCCATCGCCACCGGCGCCAACGCCGCCAACCGCGCCCTCACCTACATCGGCGTCTCCGGTGATGGCGACTCGCTCTCCATCGGCCTCGGCCAGCTTTCCCACGCCATTCGCCGCAATTTGAAGATGGCTTACATCCTGGAAAATAACGGCGTCTACGGACTCACCAAGGGTCAGTTCTCCGCCAGTTCGGACTTAGGGTCCAAGAGCAAGCGCGGCGAGCCGAATCGCGTCTCCCCGATTGACCCGGCCTTACTCGCCCTCAGCATCGGCGCTACGTTTGTCGCGCGCAGCTTCTCCGGCGATAAAGAACAGTTAGTCCCCATCATCAAGGCCGCCATCGCCCATCGTGGCTTCGCCTTGGTCGACGTAATCTCTCCCTGCGTTACCTTTAATGACCACAACGGCTCCACCAAGAGCTATAGCCATGTACGCGAGCATCAGCTCCGGGCCATCGAAGCCGACTTCGTCCCGCCCGCTCCCGAGATTCTCGCCGAAATTACGCCCAAAGGCGTCACCAACGTCACCATGCACGACGGCAGTGTCCTGCGCTTCACGACGCTGCCCGCCGGCTACGACCCCACGGATCGCCAGAAGGTCTATAACTACTTGCTCGAACAACAAAGCGCGGGCAACGTTGTCACTGGACTTCTCTACGTCGACGAATCCGCGCCCGACGTCCACGAGTTAGCCAATACTTCCGAACTGCCGCTGAGCCAGATTCCCTTTGAGGCCCTCTGTCCCGGCGCCGCCACGCTCGCCAAGTTACAAGACGAATTCAGGTAAACAATATGCGCCACTTACTCCTTCTTTCCCTGCTGTACGCCGGTCTGCTCCGCGCCCAAGGCAGCCTGGAGGTGGTGGCGGCATACTATGGCCCTGGGCCCAACTTCATCGACGTCACTGACGTGGTGCGTCCGCTGGCCCAGCCCGATGGGCTCCGTCTGATGGTCGGCGTCGCCAGCCTCGGCAACGATCCGTTTCCCGGCCAAGTCAAGCTGCTCCGCCTCTACTACCGCTATCTCGGCCAATTTCAGGCCGGCGAATGGAAGGACGGCGAACTCGTCCTCGTCGGACGCGCCGCCGTGAACCGCCGCGACGGCGGCATGCGCGGTGACCGGGCGATCACCCCCACCAAAACTTCGTCCAAGCTGATCATCGTCAGTGCCCAATACGGCGCCGGCACGCGCGTCAACGACGTCACCGCGCTGCTCGCTGGCCGCATCGCGAATAACCGCCTTTCCGTCGTCGCCAACAACGACACCCTCGGCGGCGACCCAGCCCGCGCTACCGCCAAGACACTCACCGTCGCCTACGAGATCAACGGGCAGCGCGCCACCGCCACCGTCAAAGAAGGTCAAACCCTTACGCTGCCTCCCGAAGATGCCGCGGCCGGGCCCACCACACCCGCGAATGGCGCCTGCTTCTACCCGGCGGCTAACTTCGGAGGCCAGCCTGTCTGCGCTGCCCAGGGTCAGGATCAGGCGCAAGTCTCCGGTCCCTTCGCCTCGCTGAAGCTCCTCGGCACCACCCGCCTGGTGGAGATCTTCGAATCCCAGAATTTCACTGGCCGCACTCTCCGCCTCAGCGCGGACACCGCCGACCTCAGCCGCGTCACCAGCGGCTTCTTCGGCACGCCGGCCACCTGGGCCCCCAATTTCGGCTCCTTCCGCATGAGCCAGTAGTAGAAGTCGTATAGTCGTAGATAATGAGGATCAGTATGAGACGTTGGTTCATTCTCGGCGCCGCGGCGTTGGCCGTGCAGTTGTCCGCTCAACCGCCCCGGCCCCCCGCCCCCGCCAAGCCCACGTTGCCCGACGCTCCCGGTCGGGCCACGGTCCTACAAGCTTGCGGCTCCAGTTGCCACGGCCCCGAAATCGTCGCCGGCAAGGGCTATTCGCGCGACAACTGGGCCACCGTCGTGAACAGCATGATCTCGCGAGGCGCCAAGGCCAGCGGCGCGGAGTTCGGCGAGATCATCGACTACCTCGCGAAGAACCTGCCCCCTCGCACCGGCAAAGCCGGAGCCGGCGGCGTAGGCTTCATCGGCAGTGGTCCGGATGATGCCCACCTCGTCGACGGCGAGGCCGCCGAGCGTGGCAAGTCCGTCTACGTCGCCGAGTGCATCACCTGCCACGGCAACCGCGCCCGCGGCGGTCCGGATTCGCTCCCTCCGCCCCAGCGCGGCGCGGACCTCGTGCGCTCGCTCGTTGTGCTGAAGGACCGTTACGGCGCCACCATCGGCGAGTTCTTGAAGAAGGGCCACCCGCTGCAGAGCGGCAAGCCGAGTGCGTCGCTCGCCAGTGCCCAGGTGCTTGATCTCGCCCACTTTCTGCATCTTAAGGTGAACGACACGTTGCGCAGCGGACCCTTTTCCTCGCCCGTCAACGTCCTCACCGGCGACGTGAAGGCCGGCGAGCAGTACTTTAACGGCGCGGGCGGCTGCAATAAATGCCACTCCGTCACGGGCGATTTGGCCGGCGTCGGCAAACGCTATGACCCCACCGGCCTGCAGCAGAAATTCCTGTTCCCCAAGAGCTTCAGCGCTGGCCGCGGCCGCGGCGCCGCCGGCGGCAATATCAAGCCCGTCACGCTCCGCGTGACTCCCGCCGGCGGGGCTACCGTCTCCGGCGTCCTGCTGCACTTGGATGACTTTAACGTCTCTTTGCGGGATGATCAGGGCGAATACCGCACCTGGACGCGGGTCCCGTCTTTGAAGGTAGAGAAAATCGATCCTTACCAGGCCCACGTCGACTTACTCGACAAATACACTGACAAAAACATGCACGACATCGTAGCCTACCTGGAGTCGATCAAGTGAGAACCAGCTTACTCGTATTTCTAGCCCTGAATACTTGGGCGCAAACGCTCGACCCGGCTAAGTTGATCGCGCCGCCCACCGACACGTGGGCCTCCTTCAACGGTGACTACTCCGGGCGCCGCTTTAGTCCTCTGACGAAGGTCAATGCTAACAACGTTTCGTCGTTGAGCTTGGCCTGGGTGTACCGCATGACCGCGCAGACCGCCGGACCCTTCCCCGGCTCGATTAAGTCCACCCCCGTCGTCGTTGACGGCGTCATGTTCTTCACCATTCCGGACCACGTCTGGGCCATCGATGCGCGCAGCGGCCGCGAGATCTGGCACTTTGCTTGGCCCTCGCGCGGCGGCATCCACATTGGCAACCGCGGCGTCGCCGTGAATGGCAAGTGGCTCTATTTCGAAACGCCCGACTGTAACTTAGTCTCCTTGAATATGAAGGACGGCAAAGAACGCTGGCACAAACAGATCTGCGACCCCGACCAGCTTTACTTCGCTAGCGCCGCGCCCCTCGTTGTCGGCAATCACGTAATCGCTGGTGTCAGCGGCGACGACCTCGACGTGCCTGGCTATATCCAGTCGCATGACCCGGAGACCGGCGCGATGCAATGGCGTTGGTATGCCTATCCCGAAGTAGGTAGCCCAGAAGCCAAAAGCTGGCCGAGCGTCGAAGCGATGTTACACGGCGGCGGCATGACCTGGGGTTCCACTACGTATGACCCCGAACTGAATTTGATTTACTTCGGCACCGGTAATCCCCAACCCGTCATCGCCCACAAGGGGCGCATGGGCGATAACTTATTTACGGAGTGCATCGTCGCCGTGAACGCCGATACCGGCAAACGCGCCTGGTACTTCCAGAGTTCGCCCCACGATACGCACGACTGGGACGCCAACCAGACCCCGGTCTTGATTGACGGCACCATCAACGGCCAACCTCGCAAGTTACTCGCCCAAGCCGCGCGTAACGGCTATTTCTTCGTGCTGGATCGCGTTACGGGGAAAAACGTAGTCACCACCACGTTCGCCAAAACCAATTGGGCCAAGGGCCTGGACGCTAAGGGCCAACCGATTCCGGACCCCGCCAAGTATCCGCAAAACGACGGCGCCCTCGTCGCGCCGAATCAAGCGGGCGCGGCTAACTGGCCGCCCCCTAGCTTTAGCCCGGCCACGGGCCTTTTCTACGTCAATGCCTCGAATGCGTATAGCGTCTACTACATTTACGACGATACCGAAAAGCCCGAAGGCTGGGGCGGCAATGACCGGGGAGGCTGGTCAGAAACGGTGCTGCAAGCCATCGACTACCAGACCGGTAAAATTCGTTGGAGCCATAAGTGGGAAGGCCCCGGCGGCCCCCGTTCCGGCGTGCTGAGCACCGGCGGCAATGTCGTCTTCGCCGGCGATCCCACTAATAACTTCGTCGCGCTCAACGCCACCACCGGCCAGGCCCTCTGGCGCGCCAACTTAGGCACCGGGATGAGCAACGGCCCCATCACCTACCAGTTGGACGGCATTCAGTATGTCGTCGTCGGCGCGGGCGATACCCTCTACGGCTTCGCCATGCACGGGAAGTAAGTGCGGATACTCCTCTCTTTCGCCGTGCTGGCTATGCCGCTGTACGCGGCCAGCACGACAGCGTGGGAATTGAACACTTTTGCTGACTTTGTCCGGGGTAAGTTCTCGGGCGTCGCGCTGACTCGCGACGGACGCCTGGAACGGGCGCCGGGCATGAAGTTACTCTACAACCCGGAAGAGTCCGCCATCTGGTCCGTCGCGGTGGCAAGCAATGGACGGACTTACTTGGGCACCGGCCCGCGCGGGAAACTCTTCGAAGTCGACGCCGCCGGCCAGGGCAAGTTACTCTTCACCGCGCCGCAGCCCATGATCTTCGCCGTCGCCGCGGCGGCCAACGGCGTCGTTTACGCGGCCACTTCCCCGGACGGCCGCGTTTATCGTATCGAGAACGGCCGCGCCACCGAGTATTATCATCCCCAGGCCAAATACATCTGGGCTCTGGCCGTCGCGCCAGACGGGCGCCTGTTCGTAGCGACTGGGGATCAAGGCAAGATCCACGTCGTCACCAACGGCCGCGGCGAAGTTTATTACGACACCGGCCAGACGCATGTGACTGCTTTAGCCATCGATGCGCAGGGCCGCCTCCTAGCGGGTTCTGAACCCAATGGCATTGTCTACCGCATCACCGCGAAGGACAAAGCCTTCGTCCTCTACGATGCCGCCTTGCCCGAGATTCGCAGCCTCGCCGTCGCGGCGGACGGCTCGCTGTACGTCGCCGCCTTGGGTGGGTCACTCGCCAAGAAGACCGCCGCCGCCGCCAACCCCAACGCGCCGGCCGTCGCGGGCGCACCGATCAGTATCACGGTGACCGACGATGCCCAAGCCGGGCTCGACCTCAAGCCTAGAGAAGCCAAGCCCGCTACCGCCACGCCGGCTGTTACTTCTACTTTGTTGCCCACCGTTGAATACGCGGGCGTCGAGAAGTCAGCCATTTATCGCATTCTTCCCGACAATACCGTGGAAACCCTTTGGACCAGTAAAGAAGAAAACGTCTACGACTTACTCGAGCGCGACGGCGCCCTTTGGTTCGCTACCGACTTACAGGGCCGCATCTATCGTCGCGCCTCGGGCCAAGTGTCGCTGATGGCCCAGACCGAGCAAGGCGAAACCACCCGGCTGTTTTCAGTAAGTGGGGGGCTACTCGCCGCGACGGCGAACCGTGGGCAACTCTTCCGGCTTACCGCCGAACCAGTCGCCCAGGGCCAGTACGAGTCGCCCGTTCACGATGCCAATACGGTGGCTAAGTGGGGACGGCTTATGCTGTCGGGAGCTTCACCGCGCCTCGAAATGCGCGCCGGCAATACCACACGTCCGGACCGCACTTGGAGCGACTGGGAAGCGGTCCCGGCGAGCGGTAAGCCGGCCAGCCCGGCCGCGCGCTATGCACAATGGCGCGCCGCCATTGTTGACCCGATTGATTCGGCAAAGCTGCTTTATCTGCCGCAGAATACGCCGCCCTTGGTGAAGTCGATCACGGTCGTCGGCCAGACCGTTGCGGCGCAGAACGCCACCAAGCCCGCGGCCGCCGCGCCCGCGGCCACGGCTGCTTACACGCTCACCGTAACGGACACGGGCGAAACCGGTCCCGCCGCTTCCACCGGCACGCCCGCGCAGACCATCCTGCGCTCCTCCACCCGGCAGTTAGTCATCGTCTGGCAAGGCGAGGATCCTGACGGCGATTCCCTTACTTACCAACTGAGTTACCGGGGCGAAGGTGAGTCGCGCTGGAAGTTACTCAAGGCCAACACGACGGAGTTAGCCTTCACCGTAGACGCCGACCTCTTCGCCGACGGCCGCTATTGGTTCCGCGTTTCGGCCTCGGACAAACTGGCTAACGCCGGTGATGCGGCGCGCGAGGCGGAGTTAGTCAGCAGCCCAGTCTTAATCGACAACACGCCGCCCGTTATTACTGAGCTCAAGGCCACTGCCCGCACCGAGTACACCGTATCCGCCCAGGATAATCTGAGCGAGTTACGCCGCTGCGAGTATTCGCTCGACGCCGGACCGTGGAACTTACTCGAAGCCGAAGACGGGGTGACGGATTCGCTCACCGAGACCTTCAAACTGAAATTGCCCAGCCTGGCCGCGGGCGAACATACGCTCAGCTTCCGGCTTACCGATGCCGCCGGCAATGTCAGCGCCAAGAAACTACTCGTTAACTAGCGGTTTGCTGCTATCGGCCGGGCGCGTGGTGTCGCTCAGCTTCACAATGTCCCCATCGCCGCGCCGGTCAAATGCGATTTCCATGAAGCCAACATTCATCTCTTCCCAGCTTTGGTCACCCCAGTAGATCGTCTTTGCGGGGTCAGGATTGGCCGGATTGTTGGCCGAGTTATCGAACCAGCCCGTACATTCGAGCTTCGCCCCTTTGGGTAACTTCAGCGGCTCTTTCAGGAAGTAAGTTGTCTGCCAGTTAAAGTCGTACCGCGGTACGTCAATCAGCAGGTCGCGCCGGCCGTCTGGATAGACGGCTTCAATCCGGTAGGCCTTGCCGCGTAAGTGCATATGCGGCTGCAGGGAAACCAGCTTCGCATCGGCCTGCAACTCGGCCCAGACGAAGCTACGGTAATTCGGATCGCCTGGCGGAATGGCTAACTTCGAATCGGCCGGCGTGATGGTTACCAGCCGCTCCTCCGGCGGCTGTTTCGCGAAGTAAATGCCTAGTTCCGAATGATCCACCACGGCTTTGCCGTTGGCCGTAAAGTGAATCTCAAAGACGATATCGGAACCCTTCTTGAGTAACTTTGCCTGCCGCGGACCCCAGGCCACCGGCCGGTAGCCTGGCTCATAGCCCACCAGTAACTCGCGCCGGTCAATCTCTCTTTCGTTTGGATGCCGGAAACTGCGCTCCGCCCCGGAAGCGACATAGAGCTGTCCCTTGGGCGCCGTGGCGACGTAGCTCGACCCCGGCGGCCGGATAAAGGCGTTGATGTGATGCACCACTGCCCGCTGGTCAATCTTCCATTCGGCTGCGGAGATCCAACGGTCCTCGGGTAAGTCCGTTCCGGTCACCAGGAAGGTATAGCGCAAAGTGCCTGAGGCAGGCACTTCGTAGCCGGGGATGCGCACCACGAAGTCGGGCTTCCCCCAGGTCCAGCGGGCATCTTGTTTGGCCGAGGGAATCGGCGCCGTAGGCTTGCCTTCCTTCGCTCCGGCGTCTACCCACGCGACGAGTTGATTCACCTCGCCATCGCTCAACCGGCGGCTATTGTGGATGCGCTGCGAACTCTCGGCGTCGGCATGCCAAGGCGGCATCGTGCGCTTCAGCACGGCTTGCTTGATGGCCTTGGCCCAGGGGCGCGCCTGCTGATAAGTGGTCAACGGCATCGGGCCGATCTCGCCGGTTTGATGACAACCAGCGCAGCGTTCCGCCAGGATCGGCCGGATCTGATCGTAAGTCACCGCCGATGCGAGAGCGGGCAGCAGGTACAGAGTAAAGCGAAGCATGACGCTTCTTAGTTTAAGTCAGCGGCCGACGGTCCGGAGGACCTTGGCGGCCAAAGCCCGGGAGATCGCGAAGCTCTCCTTCGCGCCGGCGCCATTGCCGGAGGCCATTTCGGCGCGGCCCTTTTCGAGCATCGCCTTCATGCGCGCCATGTTGGCCAGGGTATCCGAATTGAGCGTCTGGCCGCGTTCGGTGAGGCTGGCGGCGATCGGGGCGATGGCGGCTTCGGCGATCTGGACGCGGCTCTCGGTGGAGATCAGGTCCTCCTGTAGTTCCGCCGAAACTCCGGCAGGCGGAGGCGCCGCCACCGGGTCCGGCTTCCGCACCGGAGCGGGCGCCTGGGGCGCCTGGGACGTTGGCCCGGTTGGGGCGGCTACGGTTTTGGGGCGTTCCGTGACGACTGGTGGCTTCGCTGGCGCGGGTTCGGGAGCCGCTGTTTGGGTGGGGGCAGCAGGCTCAGGGGCCGGCGGCTCGGGCTCCGGCAGGGTGCCGCCTAGGTTCTGCACTCGCTCGCGGAGCATGGCCAGCCGCTGTTGGACGGCCGCATCGGCCCGGTAGTTGGAGAGTGTGGCGGCCGCCTTTTGGTACGTCGCCAAGGCCGGCTTCGGCGCGGCGACGCTCTCTTGCAGGATGCCCAACTGCTGATAAGTGTCCGCGACGGCGACGCCCAAGGCGGGCACGCCGGCTACCTGGACGCGGTCTACGTAGCGAACCGCTCTCGGGAGCAGTTCGGCGTCACTAGCACCCCGCGCGGCGATGGCCGGATACTCTTGGGCGAAGGTCTTGCCGACGCGGCCGACGTCGGCGATGCGTTCGTCGACGCTAGTCCCACTTAGGCGCTTTTCCATCTGGTCGAGTAGGTCGCGCAAAGAGGCTTCGCGTTGGGAGACGGCGGAAGTCTCGGTGCGGGTCCGCTGCCATTGCCAAGCGGCGACGCCCGCGAGCAGAAGGAAGGCGACGGCGACCCAGGCACGGCGGAGCACGCGCCAGGAGCGGCCGGCGACGCCCTCATGATGCGCGGCCACGGGCTCACCGTCGAGGAAGCGTTGTAAGTCGCCGGCCAAGTCATTGGCGGAGGTGTAGCGGTCGCGCGGGTCAACGCGAAGCGCCTTGAGGACGATGCTGTCCAGTTGTCCCAGCATGGCGCGGCGTAAGTGCGCCGTGCTCTCCGTGGCTTGTAGCTCCGGCCGGATGGCGGCGCTCGGTGGCGCCGGACCTTGCCGGGCTGCGGTCTTGGCCATCTTCTCTTCGTAGCCGCTGAACGGCGGACGGCCCGTGAGTAAAAAATAAAGAATAGTGCCGAGCGAATAAACATCGCTACCCGGCTGCAACGGCGCGCCGGTCATTTGCTCGGGGCTTGCATAACCCGGCGTCATCAGTTGGCCCTGCACGCTGGTGACGTCCGAGTTGGCGAAGGATCCCGCGCCGACTAACTTGGCGATGCCAAAGTCGAGTAACTTCACCGCGCCCTCGGAGGAGACTAAGACATTGGCCGGTTTCAGGTCACGATGCAGGATCGAATTTTGGTGTAAGTACTGTACGGCTTGGCAGAGCTGTTGAAAGGTCTTGATGCGGTTCGTCAGTGAGAGCCGCTGGGTATCGCAATATTGGTCAATCGGTTGGCCTTCGACATACTCCATCACATAGTAAGGCATGCCGTCCGGCGCGTCGCCGCCGTCCAGGATGCGGGCGATATTCGGATGGTCGAGCGCGGCGAGGACTTGCCGCTCCTGCTTGAAGCGGGTGACAAATTCCGGAGTTACATTTTCCCGTAGGAGTAACTTGATAGCGACGTTCTTCTTGAACGCTCCGTCGTCGCGCACAGCCAGATAGACGATGCCCATGCCACCGCGGCCGAGTTCACGCAGCATCTTATAGGGGCCGATGTAGCTGGCCGTAGGACCAGTTTGGTCTGCCATGGCGCGCACGGCTTGGAAGAGCGGTTCGTTGTATTGGCAGGCACGCCAGAGCCACTCCTCACGAGAGGCTGGCTCCATGGCCAGGGCTTGCGTGAACAACTGCTTCGCGCACTCCTCGCAGAACGGCGCGCCGGCCGCCAGCGGCTTCGCGCAAATGGGGCAGTTTGCGCTCACGGTACTTTAGGGACGCGCCAGGTATTTCTGATACAGGCGGGTTTGCCGGTTCTCGAGGCTGACATTCTTCCCGCGAATAAAGAGCATCTTAATCTGCGTGCGCACTTCCAGGGGATCGCCATCCGAAAGGAGTAAGTCAGCCGACTTACCTTTTTCGAGGGAACCAGTCATTTCTCCGACACCGAAGATCTCCGCGGCGTCAATGGTGAGGGCTTTCCAGGCCGCATCCATCGGTAAGCCATAAGCCACCGCGTAACCCGCTTCGAAGGGCAAGTTCCGGGCGAATTGATTGTCGTAGGTGGCGAAAGCGAACTTCACCCCTGCCTTATGCAATACAGCGGGCAAAGCATAGGCCGCGTCGTAGTCGTCGTCTTCGTCCATGGGTAAGTCCGTCGGTTGGCCAACGATGACGGGAATCTTCTTCTCGGCGAGGCGGGCTAACTGAGCGCCCGGCTTGCGGACGTCCATCAGGACTAGCTTAACTTTATGCTTCTCGCAGAAGTCAATGGCTTCGCGAATGCCACGTTCGCGTTGCGCGGCGATCAGCAAAGGCGTCCTCCCTTCGAGCACCGGCAGCATCGCTTCCAATTGCACGTCGGCCTGGAAGTTCGGCGTGGCCGCCTTCTTGGCTTGCTGATAGCGGCGGCACTTCTCGAAGAACTCGTCGATCTTGCGCATCTCACCGTCATAGCGGCGCTTGGCTTCGGCGTAGGGGACTTCGGTGCGGCCAGCGGGAAAGGCAAACGTGACGGTCTGGATGGCCGGGAAGCGGACTAGCATGCCGGCGCTTTGCGATAGGGCCAGGTCCTCCCAGGTCCAGCCGTCGAGGCGGAGCATGGCGGCTTGGCCGCGGACGATGCTCTGTCCGGCGGTGGAAGCGCCGGGTCCGCCGCCGGTGGCGATGGCGGCGGGAAGAGTAAGTACGGCGGTGAGTCCGTTGGCACGGGCGACTGGAATATGTTCAGTCTCCGGATTTACCGCTACTACGGCGCGTACCTGCGGGATAAACTCGCCAATTTCGTTGGTGTCGTTGGTTTCGCGGACACTACTTACTTCGGAGATGCCAATTTGGGTAGCGCAATTGATCATGCCGGGCCAGGCGTGCATGCCCTTGGCTTCGACGATCTTGACGCCTTTCGGCGCGACTAACTTCGCGCCGATGCCGGTAATCTTGCCGTTTTCGATGAGCAAAGAGCCGTTGGCAATTTCGGGCCCGGTAACGGGATGGATAGTCGCGTTACGGATTAAGTAAGAGTCCTGGGCGCTGGCTAGCGCCGCGATGAGGAGCAGTGAATATTTCATTATTGTCCGGACTCCTCGTTAGCGGGGCCACGCCGTCCGGGCGGTCCGCCTTTCTTCTGCTCCGCCGGCGCTTCCTGCTTCAATTGATCTTCCAAAGCTTTCTTGGCGGCGGCGCGCCGGGCACGGTCGCTCATGTCGCGGTCGCGTTCGAAATATAGGTTGCCGTCGATATAGACTTTCTGCGGCACGGCGTAACTCGACAAAGGCGGCTTATTCCAGACGACTAAGTCGGCGCTCTTGCCCGGCTCAATGGAGCCGATGAGATGGTCGACTTTCATTTGCTTGGCGGGGTTAATGGTGACGAGGGCGAGGGCTTGTTCCTCGGTGAGTCCGCCGTAGCGCATGGCTTTGGCCGCTTCGGTATTCAGGCGGCGCATGAGGCCCGCGTCGTCCGAGTTGATGCCGGCCAGGACGCCTTTCTTGGTCATGACGGCCATATTGAAGGGAATGCCGTCGACCACCTCCATCTTGTAACTCCACCAATCGCTGAAACCGGCGCCGGCGACGCCGTGCAGCGCCATTTCCTTGGCAATTTTATAGCCTTCCTGAACGTGCTGGAAGGTAGCCAGGCGAAAGCCGAACTCCTCGGCGACGCGCATCATCATGAGCATTTCGTCGGAGCGGTAAGCGTGGCAGTGAACCAGCCGCTTGCCCTCGAGCACCTCGACGAGCGCTTCCAGTTTCAAGTCCCTCCGGGGCGCCATCATGAGCTTGCCCGCCTTGAAGTCAGCAAGGGATTTCTGGTAGGCGCGGGCTTCGGTGAAGGCCTGGCGGTAAATGTCCTCGACGCCCATGCGGGTGGCAGGATAGCGGGCGACGCCGCCTGATTGCGGCGTGGGATTGCCGGCGCGCTTGGGGTTCTCACCTAAGGCGAACTTAATCGAGCTCGTGCCGCCTTCCATAATCAATTCGCCTACGGTCTTGCCCCAGCGCATTTTAATCAATTGATTGTTTCCGCCGATGGCGTTAGCGCTGCCGTGGAGGATATTCGCGGTAGTTACTCCTCCGGCCAAGGCACGATAAATGGCGATATCTTCGGAATCGAGGACGTCGCGGATCTGCACCATGGAGGACACGGAGACTGACCCTTCGTTCACGCCAAAGCCTTGCACCGCAATATGGGAGTGACTATCGATGATGCCGGGCGAGACGTGGAGGCCGGTTCCGTCCACCACCTTGGCGCCGGGCGGCACGATGAGTTTATCGCCGACGGCGGTGATCTTTCCGCCGCTAAAGGCCACGGATCCTACAAAGGCGGGCTTAGTCGCCGTGTAGACGGTGGCGTTTTGAATCACCGTAGTTTCTTGGGCGGATAACACCGCGGCCATCAGCCCTATGATTATCCACTTCATCGCGTCATCTCCTTAGCCGCGGGCGTAGCCGGCGGAACGGGTGGCAGGTACTTCACGCCATCCACAATTATGTATTCAATGCGAGGCCGTTCACTGAGTAAGTCGCCGCGAGTGACGACTAAGTTGGCGATTTTTCCCTTTTCAATGCTTCCCATGCGATCCGCGACGCCGAAGATTTCGGCGGGCGACAAAGTAAGTGCCCGGAGCGCGTCGGCCTCCGACAAGCCCATCTGCATCGCTTTGCGCACGCCGCGCAGCATATCCGCGGCGGATTGGCCGTCGGAAGAGAAGGCAAACTTGATTCCCTGGGCGGCCAATACACCGGGCGTGGAGGGTGCCTTGGCGCGCGTTTCGAGGGCACGCGTGGTTTCCACTAAGTCCGGGTCAGCGTCGGCCTGGCGGGTGGGCCATTTGGTGGAGACGATGACGGGATAGCCGGCCGTTTTGAGTAAGTCCGCAGCGCGGAAGCCTTCGTGGAGTCCGTAGAGGACGGCGGGTTGCTTGAGTTCCTTGGCGAAGCGCAGGATACGGTCAATTTCGCTGAGCCCGACCGCGGGGAAGAGCAAACGGGGCGACTCGGCTAAGCCTTCGAGGGCGCGATCATACTCCGGGCGGGTGCGGCCCTTGGGGTCACGGTCGTAAGCGGCCTTGGCTTGCTTGTAATAGTCGAGGTCCAGGTAGCATTGACGGACATAGGCGATGACGCCCATGAGCGAACTGGGGAAGCCCCGTCCGCCCCCGCCGCCGCCGCCCAGAGCGAAGGAGAGATACTGCCCGGCGGGCGATTGCACGATGAGGCGGGAGGGCCGGGCGTCGCCGAGATTCATGACGGCGCCTTGGCCGGCGAAGATACCACTGACGGGAAAGGTCATGGTAGAGGTGAAGCCGAGTCCGCGGGCGGTTTCGACGCGGGGGTCGGCGGCGCGCACTTTGTCAGCGATACGCTCCCAACTGAAGGTTCGCGGCCGGTCCTCGGGGCCACGCGCGGGAGCGGCCGGGGCGGCGGCGGCAGCGGGTGGACCACTCGGACGGGCATCTTGGCCCAGGGTCGATAGAGCGTCAACCAGGCCGGGATAGACGGTGAGTCCTTCGCCTTCAATCAGCCAGGCATCGGCGGGAACGGGCAAGTCCGGGCCGACGTTTTCGATGAGGCCATCGCGGATCAAAACGGTGGCCTTGGGCAGCACCGCGCCGCTCACCGTCACGACGCGGGCGTTACGAATCGCCATGCCCGAGGGGACTTCAGACCAGGCCGTGACGGTGGCCAGCAGGAAAAGCAGAATTGCGCGCATTGTTTCGCTATCATAAGATTTTCCTACCCGTTTTGCCAATCGAAAGAACAAATGAGTAAACCCAAGAAGAGCGTGCGCTACGCGGATGCGGGCGTAAATATTGACGAAGCTGACCGCGCGGTGTCCGCCATCAAGAAGCTGGCCCGGGCCACATTCACGCCGCGGGTGCTGACGGGCATTGGAAGTTTCGGCGCCATGTATGCCCTCGAAGGCTACAAGAAGCCCGTGCTGATCTCGTCGGCGGACGGCGTGGGCACCAAGCTGAAGGTGGCCCAAATGGCCGGCCGGCACGAGACGATTGGCGAGGACCTGGTGAATCATTGCGTCAATGATATCGCCGTGCAGGGGGCCCGTCCGCTGTATTTTCTGGACTACTTCGCCGTGGGCGCGCTCGATGCCGCCGTCTGCGCCAGCGTGGTGAAGGGGCTGGCGCGCGGGTGCAAGCGTAACGGCTGCGCGTTGATCGGCGGCGAGACGGCGGAGATGCCGGGCTTCTATCAGCCGGGCGAGTACGATGTGGCCGGCTTTATTGTGGGGGCGGCGGAGCGGTCGCAACTGTTGACGGGCGACGGCAGCCAGGTGGGCGACGTCCTGGTGGGCTTGCCTTCGACGGGCCTGCATACGAATGGCTATTCGCTGGCGCGCCGCATTTTCTTCGCGGACCTGAAGGTGGATTCGGTGGTGCCGGAGTTGGGCATTACGGTGGCCGATGAACTGCTGAAGGTGCATCGCAGCTACTTGAAGACGTTGCTGGCGTTGCAAGCCGAAGGCTTGGTGCGGGGCGCGGCCCACATCACGGGCGGCGGCATGACGGACAATATCCCCCGGGTGTTGCCGAAGGGGCTGGGCGTCGAGATTGAGAAGACGAGTTGGCCTGTGTTGCCGGTGTTCGAAGCACTGCGCGAACGGGGCAATATTCCCGAGGACGATTGGCGCCGGACGTTTAATTTGGGGATCGGCATGGTGCTGGTGATCCCGGCGAAGAAGCTGGCGGCGGCGCAGGCCAGCCTGAAGAAGCTGCGCGAGAAACACTACGTGATTGGCCGCGTGCTGGCGGCGAAGGGCGAGCGCGTCCGCTACGTATGAAGCGGTTGGGCATCCTGCTTTCGGGGCGGGGATCGAATTTTGTTGCCATTGCGCGCGCGGTGCAAGCGGGCCAGTTGCCGGCTGAGATCGCGGTGGTGATTTCGAATCGTCCGGAGGCGCCGGGCTTGGCGGCAGCGCGGCAGATGGGCTTGTTCGCGGTGAGCCTGCCGTCGAAGGGCGTGGCGCGCGAGGAGTATGACCGGCAGTTAGTTGAGTTACTCCAGCAGAATCGGGTCGACTTCGTTTGCCTGGCGGGATTTCTGCGTTTACTGACCCCGCTGATGATCCATGCATATCCGTCGCGGATCTTGAATATTCACCCGTCGTTGTTACCGGCTTTTCCTGGTCTGCATGCGCAGAAACAGGCGCTGGATTATGGGGTGAGGATCGCCGGATGCACGGTGCATTACGTGATTGAGGAGATGGATGCGGGTCCGATCCTGAAGCAGGCGGCGGTGCCGGTGATGCCGGGCGATACGGAAGAGGATTTAACACAACGCATCCTGGCGGAGGAACATCGGATTTATGTTGAGGCTTTGCATGACTTACTTATTCAAGAGTAGATTCTTACCTTTATGGTTTATCGCGGGATTCCTACTGCAAGCGGATCAGATTCAGATGAAGAACGGGGACCGGGTGACGGGCTCCATCATCAAGAAGGACGCGACGACGCTGACCATTAAGACCGTGTTGTTTGGCACGGTGACCTTACCTTGGGCGGAAGTGGAGAGCGTGAAGGCCGATACTCCTTTGAGCGTCGTATTGCCGGACGGGCGGACGCTTTCGGCGACCTTGGCGACGAGCGAGGGCAAGGTGGAGGTTCTGGCGAAGAGCGGGACGCAGAGCGTGGCGCCGGCGGAGATTGTGGCCTTGCGCAATGCGGCGGAGCAGCGCGCCTATGAGCGGTTGCTGAATCCCACCTGGCTGGACCTGTGGGCCGGCAACGCGGCCATTGGCTGGGCCGGGACGCGCGGCAACGCCCGCACGGCGACGTTCACCACCAGCTTGGGGGCGGCGCGACAGACGAACCGGGACAAGACGTCGTTGTACTTTAACGCCATTCGCGCTTCGGCGTTACTGGGCGGTAGCAACCAGCAGACGGCGCAGGCGGTGCGGGGCGGTTGGGGCTATAACCGGAATGTCTCGTCACGCATGTTTGTGAATACCTTCAACGACTGGGAGTATGACCGTTTCCAGAATCTGGATCTGCGAACGGTGCTCGGCGGCGGATTGGGCTACATGGCCTGGAAGTCAGAACGGGGACGCTTGGACTTAGTGGGCGGCGCGGCGTGGAACCGGGAAAAATTCGATCCGGCCCCGAAGCCGGCGTTCGTGCGGAATTCCGCGGAAGCCTACTGGGGTGATGACTTTATCTACCGGCTCAATGCGCGTACGTCGTTGCGGCAGAGTTTCCGGATGTTTAATAACCTGACGAATACCGGCGCCTATCGCGTGAATTTCGACGTGGGCGCGCAAACCCAATTACTGAAGTGGCTGACTTGGAATGTATCGGCTTCGAATCGTTATCTGAGCAACCCGGTGCAGGGCCGGTTAAAGAATGACTTTTTGTATACCACCGGGTTTGGCATTTCGTTTGCACGTTAGTGGCCGGGCGGGTTTTCCGCTGACAAATGGTGTAATTCGTAAATGTGCTCCATCGCTTACGCGATGGGCTACTCGACTGGATTAGTTCACGGGCGGGGCGGGTTGGGTTAGTAATAAGCGGGCGGCGCGGTTGCCTTCTTTGAGTTCGATCTTTTCGGCGATGGGCTCCTGGCGTAAGAGCCAAGTGGCGTCGAGGTCGGATTCGAGGCTTTCGACGGCGAGAGCCCGGTAGTCGCCAGGGGGTAGGCCGGCGAGGCGCCATTCGCCGTGGCCGTCGGCGAGGACCAAGCGGGGGGCGGTGCCTGGCCGCCAGATGAGGACTTGGGCAGCGGCGGTGGGTTGGCCAAGCCGGTTGACGGCGATGCCCTCGAGGCTGGCGGCGGGCTCGGCGACTTCGACGTCGATGGTGACACGCGAACCGGGTTCGATGAGCGCGGTACCGGACTCGACGCCGCCGACGGTGATGCGCTTCAGGTAACGGCTGGGGGGAAGGCCGGAGATGCGCACGGAATATTCGCCCGCAGGGATATTCTCGATGCGCAGGGAATTGAGACGGTCATAAGTTCCCGTGGGACTCGACGTGAGTAGCTGGCCGGGTAAGGGACGTAAGTCGACACGTAAGTTCGCGGAGGGCCCGGACTCGGGCCAAGTTACCATGCCTTGCGCGCCGGCTTGGGGCGCAAGGGTCACTACGAAGTTATCGAGTTCACCTTTCACCCGGAGGCGGCTGCGGTGTTCGAGGGGACGGTCAGCATTTTTCGCGGTGGCTGTGACTAAGTAAGGACCAGCGGGTAGTTTCAGGGCGAAGCGGCCTTCGCGATCAGTAATGGCGCTCTGGCGGTAGGGGTTTTGGGCTTTGCCAAACCAGGACGAAGTGAATTCGACGACCGTCTGACTGCTGAGTGGATTGACGCGGCCGCGGACGGTGAAGACGGGCGTACGTTCGAGGCGGATTTCGATCCCGCCGACTTGTTTGCCGGGAGCTACGTCGAGGGGGATCGCCAAGGCGGGGTCGGGGGTCTGGGGAAAGTAAGTGCTGACGACCTGGGAATCGGCATCGGAGCCGACGGCGGTGGCGGGAGTAAGACCTTCGCGGAAGGCGGAACTTTCGGCGCGGACGAGATACTTGCCGGGGGCCAAATAGGCGAGGCGGTATTCACCGAGGTCATTGGTGATACCGACGCTGGCGGTCTCGCAGACTGGGTCGAAGGTGGTCATGATGCAGCGGAGGGCGTGGACGGCGGCGAAGGCGACGGGGTCGTCATTATCATCAAGGACCTTGCCGCTGATGACGGAGTGGGGCGCCAGGCGGATGAGGAAGCCGGTAACGTTTTGGTCTTTCTCGAGAAAGATGCGCCGCTCGTGGCCGATGTTGAGGTTAGAGGAGACGGTCCCGCTGTAGCCGTTCCGTTCGGCGCTGGCGGAATACAGGCCCGGGGCGAGGTTATCGAAGGCGAAGTCGCCGGTATTCGAGGTGCGCATCCAAAGGGAGGGAGTGGCTTTGCCGTCGAGGGCCTTGAGGGTGACGTTGGCGCGCGGGATGCCGAGGCCGGTATTCGAGTCGAGGACGCGGCCTTGGATGGCGGTGCGAGGGGCCGGCACGGGTGGAGGCGGCGTCAGAGATTGGGCGATGGTGAGCGAGAAGAGCGTCCAGCCAAGCATGCAGTCTCTACAGTAGACGTTTTCGCGCGGAAAGTGTGCAGTGGCTGTTTTCCACCAGGTGTGCTGATTTTCACTCAATCGTGGTCAGGAGGGGCTGGCCAAGTGGTTGAAAAGGCGTGAGGAGACGTTTGGCTAGAGACTTGCGTGAGAATGTCCTCGAATAGAATCCTTTGTCTATCTCTCAGGCTGCAAGCCTGGGTGGTTGTCCGCGATGTTCCGAACTTCTTGGGCCGAATTCGCTCCTCGGCTGGGTGGTGTTTGAACGGATGACCGGCCCGGGCTTGCAGTTTTTTCGCTTTCGGGGTGGTGGTACGAAACGGACCGGCGAGTGCTTGATTCTACAGCCTTTCGGGCGCGCTCGAAGGAGCGGTTGACCTCGTTTTGGTAGCGGAAGAAGGTGTGGTGGATCTGTTTTTCCTCAAGGGTACCGGCGAGTCCGGTGAAGGGGGTTTCGGCGAGGGCTTTGTCGGGGTTGAGTCCGCGGGAGCGGAGGTCGTGGAGGGTCTGCTTCATCATCAACGTGTGGAGTCCGACTTCGATTTGTTGGCAGCGGAGCATGCGCCAAGCCTGGGTGGCTAACTGGGTGACGAGGAATTTCTCATAGGTATTTCTCGGGGCAAAGTCGGCGAGGAAGCCGTCGCGGAGTTCGATGAAGTCGGCTTCGTTTTCGAAGGGGAGCACGGGGAGTTTGGCGGTGAGTCCGTGCTTGACGGCGTTGAGGCGGGCGCGGGATTTGCCGGCTTCGGTGCGAGGACCGGTCGACATTTGGGCGTTGCGTTGGCAGGCAGCGCGTTGGGCTTCGGTTATCGGTCTGGCCATGATTTTAGGGTGGCATGCGGGGCCAAAGAATCGGGTCGGGTGTGGCTGAGGATTTGGGGTTAAGTGTCTTTTTTTATTGGGTTACGATTTTTCGAAATTGTTGGTACTGTGCACCGCCGGGGCGGCAGCGGAGGATGAAACTAGGCAAGAGCGGCGTTTTCCTCGTCAGGGAGACCACCGTCGAGAACCACCCGGTCACTATCGTTCCCGGCTGGACTGGGGAGCATTTCTGTAAGCGTTACGGGCTCAAGATGACTCCACGGATGGGACTAGGCGAGGCCTAGCTCGTTCGGGGCTGGTTGGCACGCAGCACTCAGGACGCGTCCAGCGCGTCGGCGACACGTGCGCGGGGCTGGGCTTGTGTGCGGGAAGGCAATCGGCCGGAACGAACGCGCTGCACGGCCACGAGAGCCTTCTCCATCCGAGCACCACCCGTTGCACAAAACCCGCTCAATCCCGTCGCATGCGACGGCCCGCGCGGATGGCTCCCCAGTAAATCAGGGGGCGTGGAACCAAAGCGAGGAGACGAACCAGCCAACGGTAGCGGAAACCAGGAATGACGATGACGCGACCCGAGGGCAAGGCCGCCAGGCTCTCCTGGACGACGAAGTCCGCGCTGAGCCACCAGCTTTTCGGCACGACGGCACGGTCCATGCCCATGACGTCGTGAAACTCCGAGTAAGTGAAACCGGGGCACAGGGCCTGCACCTTTACCGCCGACCCGGAACTGCGCAACTCCAGATACAGGCCTTCGGTGAAGACATTTAACCAATGCTTGGTGGCCGAGTAACTTGCACCACCCGCGCTGAGCGTAAATCCGGCCACGGAGGCGACATTGATGATCGCGCCGGAGTTCGTCTCGACCATCCGCCGCAACGCGGCGTGGGTGAGTTGGACGATGGCCAGCACGTGTACGCGGTGCATATTTACCTGGCCGGCTAAGTCGGTATGGAAGTATTTCCCTTTGGTGCCGAAGCCGGCATTGTTGACCAGGTAATCGAGGCGGGGCAGCGCGGCGATGCGCGCCGCGACGCGGGCGACATCGGCGTCCGAGGCCAGGTCGGCGACGAGCACTTCGCAGTGGCGGCCGTGGGCGGCGAGTAACTCGGCGGCGAGCGCTTGGAGGCGGTCCTCGCGGCGGGCGACTAGGACCAGGTCGCAGCCCTGGGCGGCCAGTTGACGGGCAAACGTCGCGCCGATGCCGGCGGAGGCTCCGGTGATCAGCGCGAGGGGCATGTTAGGGCAACACCTTGACGGTCATGCTCTCGGAGTCGGACTGGCCGCCGGCGCCGCGGATCGAAATCCGGTAGGTGGTGGTGCGCGTGGGCTGGTCCAGCAGGCAGTCCCCGGCGGGAAGACCACCTTTCTGGAAGCGGCCGGGCGAGCCCTCCACGGCCGTCGCGCCGGCGGCTTTGAAGCAAAAGCTCACCAGTTCGCCGGACTTCACCTGCTGGGCGCTGACGGACAGATCGAGAAATCTCAGGCCAACTTTCTTAGCACTCGCCGTCACGGTCAGCGACTGCGACACAGTGAGGCCGTCCTTGCCCTTGGCGGTGAGCGTGTAGATCGTCTTCGCCGTGGGCTTCTTCTCGATACAACGCGCCATGGCGGGCGAAAGCGATTCACCGCCGGGCTCCAAGGTAACGCTGGCCACGGACTCGACACCATAGCAGAGCAGGATGGCACCGCTCGCGTCCGGGCCAGGCGCGGCGTAAAACTGCGTGATCTTGGGCGGGAATACGACGGGCGGGGGCGCGGGGGGCGGCGCGGAAGCACAGCCCGTGAGGAGCAGGAGGAGCAGGAAGACGGAACGCGGCACCTCTTTAGGATACGGCTTTCCGCTTCGGCTGCTTCGCCCGTTCGCCGGCAGCGACGGCGGCACCGGCCCACTCCCGTAGACCTTCCAACGACTCGAACATCTCGGCGGGAGCTTCGTAGTACTTCATCACCATATCGGAGTCGGGAAAGGGGCGGAACGGGGCCAGGCCGCGAGCTTCAAACTGGGGACGATTGACGTCGTCGGCCTTGAGATAGACAGCCTGGCCGGCGACGAGGGCAAACGTGATGCCGTTGCAATACAGGCAATGGCCGCCGAACATGGCGCGGGAGTGAATCTGCCCCAGCGGGGCGAAGTGCTCCAGCAAATATTCAAGATAAGGGTTGGGCTTGGCCATTTACTCCTCATTTTCACGCAAAACCGGCCGATGAGTGGAATCAAGCGGGGCAACCCGCACTACGAGCCAAGGAAAGAAGGAAACCATTCCATGAAGAAGTTGCAAGCCCTTTTCGTCGCGTTGACCTTGATGGTCGGCGCCGCCAACGTTGTTTTGGCGAGCGATACGCATAAGCCGGCGGACCACAAGGACAAGAAGGACGAGAAGAAGGACGAAAAGAAGAAGCACTAAGCGTCTTGCCAAACTGTCCCCGGCCGCAGTAGTTAGGCTGGGGTGAATACGCCATTGGCTCAGGCCAGTGGCGTATTTTATTTAGCGGGAGGTACGGCAGGAATCAGGCTAGCTGGCTTCGACACGGTGCCGGCCATCGCTTCATCGAGCGAGATGCCGTGGGTGGAGAGCACGGAGCCGGTGGCCAGATCCATCTGGGTGCGCGCGCGTGAGTAAGTCGCCATCGCGCTGACTTCGGCCTGTTGGGCGACGGCTAAGTCGCGCTGGGCCTGGATGACGAAAAACACGGTGGAGCTACCCAGGGCGTACTTCTTCTGCTCGGCGCTGAGGGTCTGCTCCTGTAAGTCGCGATTCTTGACGGAAGCCTGGAATTGCGCTCGAGCCTGCTGCAGCGCGATCAGCGCATTTTGCACGTCGACCTTGATGGAGTTGAGCTGCCGCTGCTCCTGTAACTCCTGCTGGCGGAGACGCAGGGTATCGTTGGCGATGTCGGCCAAGGCGGCGCGGTTGCGCAAGGGGACATTCAACTGGAAGCCCAAGTTGTATTCCGGGAAGTTGCGGCGGAAGAGTTGGCCCAAGGCCGTGCCATAGTTACCGACGAAGAGCGGATCCGGCTGACGAATGAAACTGGCCCGGCCAGGGGCGAAGGGAACCGTATTCACGGCGCCCGCCAACGACCGAGTGGAGGTACTGGCCGAGAAATCGAGCGCGGGGAGCAAAGCGCTGCGGGAGCCAGCCAAGCCGAGCCGGGTGTTGTCAATGTTCAAGCGGGTCTGCTCCACCTCGGGGCGGGTCTTGATGCCGAGGTCAATCAGGTCCTGAATTGGCGACAGGGCTTCCACTTCGGGCACCGAGATCCGGTCCAAAGTGACGATGCGAGCCGAGGCGATCAAGGGGTTCGTGACGCCGGTCCGGCTGAGCTGATTCTTCAGGATGGTCTCCTGCTGGAGCACCTGGGTTTCGGCGATGGTGAGATCCTGCTGGTTGCGCGCGACTTCGGCTTCGGCGCGGACGATTTCAATCGGGGCCAGGGTGCCGATCTCCACTTCCTTCTTGCGATCGCTGTAGAGGCGTTGCGCGTAGGCCAAGGATTGCTGTTTCACCTTGACGTTCTCGTTGAAGCTCACCAGATCCCAGTACAAATTCACGGTGGAGGAGACAGTGTTGATCACCTGCTGCTTGAACACGAGATCAGACACCTTCATGCTGTTGCGGGCGATGCGGATGTTGCGATTGTTGACGGCGCGGCCGAAGCCCTGCAAGAGGCGCTGAGTAAAATTCAGCGACAGGTTGCCACGATTGAAGAAGTTCAAATCCTGCGTCGGCGAGTTGGTGTTGATGACCGAGTTGTCGTAGTTGAGCGAAAGACCAGAGCCGGTAAGAAACTGCTTGCTGATGCCAGCGCTATAGGACTGGGTATTGATGACCAGCGCCGTCAAACCGGTGGTGAAAGAATTCGATTGCGGGCTGGATTGCTTGCCTTTGAAGGCACTGAAGGTCAAAACGGGGTCAAGATTGGGAATCTGCGAACCGGTGACTTGAAATACCGTGCCGGAGAGCGCCGTGCCGCCGCCACCGCCGCCGGTGCCTACGGTACCACCGCCCAGGCCACCGCCACCGGTAATGAAATTGGTGGCCGAAGCGGCGCCCTGGGTCGCCGTCTGGTTCACACCGCGCAGCAGGCCGCCGGCCTGGGCGCGGTCAAAGTCGATCTTGGCGAGTTCCGGGCCGTAGCGTTGGATCTCGATGTCGATGTTGTTTTCGAGGGCCAGGGCAATGGCGTCAGAGAGCGCGAGGTAGAGCATATTTCCGCGCACCAACGATTCGAGGCGCACGGAATTGTTCATGTTGATCGACGAAATCGGGCGTTCGCGGTAGTTCTTCGTGATGCCGTAAGCGAAGCGGTCGCGCGGCGGCGCCTTTGGGCCACGTAGCCACGCTGAGGGCGAAGTGGCCTGCATCGCGGCAGGGGCCTGGGCGTTCACCGTGGGGGCCAAGGTTAAGAGTACGCACAAACAAGCCAGGAGGGATTGGACGGTCTTCATGGATTTGAAAGGTTTCCTAAGGGCAGTACGTCTGACGGGGACCAGTTGTTCCAGACAACCATCGTAACAGTAGCCGGACACCTCTTACAGCATGCCAGCCTCCAAAACCCGATTTTCCCGGGACGGGACGGGTTGCGTTAGCATCAGAACGTGGATTCGACACTCTCCCTTTTCGCCGCTACCGGCGCGTATCTCAAAGGCCACTTTCGACTTACCAGCGGTCTGCATAGTCCGGAGTATCTGCAGTGCGCCCTGGTGCTGCAGCATCCGCGGCACGCCGAACAACTCGGCCAGGCGATGGCCGCGCTGTTCCAAGCGTCCGGAAATGGGACGGGGCATGCCAAACCCGAAACCGTCGTCGCCCCGGCGATGGGTGGACTGATGATCGGCCACGAAGTCGCGCGCGCGCTCGGCACGCGGAGCATCTTCACCGAACGCGACGCCGACGGCAAAATGACCCTGCGTCGCGGCTTCACCGTCCAGCCCGGCGAGCGCTGCGTCGTGGTGGAGGACGTGATTACCACCGGCGGCAGCACGAAGGAGGTGGTAGAGCTGCTGCGCGGACTCGGCGCCGAGGTGACGGGGGCGGGCTCCATCATTGATCGCAGCGGTGGACGGGCGGAAGTCGGCGTGCCGCGTGTGGCGCTGGTTTCCATGCAGGTGACGGCATGGAAGCCGGAGGAGTGTCCGCTGTGCGCCGAAGGGCTGCCCGTGGTAAAGCCGGGCTCGCGACCGGCGGCGTAGACCCGTGCGGCGCATTCGCTTCACCCTGGCCTACGACGGCACGGACTTCCATGGCTGGCAGGTGCAGCCGGGACAGGTGACCATTCAAGGCACTCTTCAGGAGATTCTCTCGGAGCTAGAAGGCGGGCCGGTGATCCTGCATGGTTCCGGCCGGACCGACGCCGGTGTGCATGCGATGGGCCAGGTAGCGGCGTGTACGATGGCGAATCCGCTGCCGCTGGCGAATCTGCAGAAGGCGCTGAATCGCTTTCTGCCGGAGGCAATCCGCGTGCTGTCGGTAAGCGAGGCGGAAGCCAACTTCCAGCCGCGCTTCGATGCGGTGGCCAAGACGTATGAGTACCGGATCGCGCGCGGCGAAATCTGCTCGCCCTTTGAGCGGCGTTTCGTACACCATTTTCCCTATCCGCTCGACGAGGCGGCGTTCCTCGCCGCGGCGCCCTACTTCGCCGGCGAGCATGACTTTAGCACCTTCGCCGCCGCCGACGCGCGGGATGAACTCGACTACAGCAAGGTCCGGACGATCTTCAGCAGTGAGGCCTTTCGGGAGCCAGGGCGCCTGATTTACCGGGTCCGCGGTAGCGGCTTTCTGAAGCACATGGTGCGCAATCTGGTGGGGACTTTGCTGGAGGTGGGCAAAGGCAACCACGTGCCTGCCGATATTCCGCGTCTGCTCTCGGCGCGCGACCGTTCGCTCGGCGGCGCCACCGCGCCGGGCAGCGGACTCTTCCTGGTGAGCGTCGAGTACCCTACTTCAGTTCGCCTGACAGGCGGCTAGCGATGGGCGACTGCTGGCCGGCGTATTTGTTCGAAGGCTTCTTGTGATAGGGGTTCGACGAAGGCGTCGAGAGTTGCTCGAAGGTCATCGAGCAGATGCGCATCCCGGGATAGAGGGCGACGGGCATGCGTCCCAGGTTCGAGAGCTCAAGGGTCGCTTTGCCGCGCCAGCCAGGATCGAAGAGCCCGGCGGTGCCGTGAACGATGATGCCGATGCGCCCGAGGCTGGAGCGGCCTTCGAGTCGGCCGAGGACGTCGTCGTCGAGTTCGAGGTGCTCTTCGGTGATGGCCAAGACGAATTCGCGCGGCTGAAGGATAAAGGCTTCGCCGGGCTCGACCATCACCGTGGACATCAGTTCTTGAATCGCGGTGCGATTGCGCAGGTCAATGTAGGCGTGCTTCGAATGGTCGAAGACGCTGAATTCGGGGCCGAGGCGGAAGTCTACGGAGCAACTGCCGAATTGCTCGGGGGGGAGTTCGGGGCTTACGCGGATCTTGCCTTCGGAGAGGTAGCGTTTGATATCGACGTCAGAAAGGACCATGGCGGTGTCCCCTGATTGTAACTGGTAGAGGGTGGGATTGGTGGACGGCATGGGGTTCGAACCCACGACCCCCACGTTGCGAACGTGGTGCTCTCCCAACTGAGCTAGCCGCCCACAGAACCGGACTCTTTTAGCTTACCATCGGAGACGGGCCCGTTGCTAGACGGGCCGGTACCCGAAGGGAGAATCCGATGAAGCGAGTTCTTGGGAGCGCTATTACGGCCGCCCTGTTGGCGCTGGCTGGTTGCAGCACCAGCGAAGTGAAAGAGAAAGCCGAAGCCGCGGCCCAGGAGGCGGCAGCCAAGGCGAAGGCCGCGGGCGAAAAGGCCGTCGACGAAGCCAAGCAGAAGGGCAAGGAGGCCATCGAAGAGGCCAAGGACAAGGCGAAACAAACCGGCGCCGCCGTTAAGGAAGCGGCGCGCGACGCCGCGCATAAGGCCGCCACGAAGGTGGAGGACGCCGCCCACAAGGCGAAGGAGGCGACCAAGCCTTAGTCCGGCCGTACTAGGGAAAACCTGACCTTTCAGCCTAGAGATTTTGCCCGCTAAAGAGGCTTTACTAGAGTCAGTGCATTGGATCCTCATCACCGGCGCTTATCCTCCCGACGCTGGAGGCCTGGCAGACTACACCGCGGTGCTGGCCCGCGAACTCGCACGGACGGGTGATCGCGTTACCGTGATCACTGGACCCTTGCCGATGAGCGCCTTGCCGGTGACGCCCGGCGTAGAGCTTGTCACACTCAAGAACCATTTTGGCCAACGCGGCCTCGTCGATCTGGACCAATTCCTGCGGACCGTCAAGGGACCCCATCAGCTCGTGGTGCAGTACGTGCCCCAGGCGCTTGGCCCCCGCAAGCGCAGCCGCTTTAAGGGATTGCCCCTCAGTTTCACGCGCTGGCTCCAGCGGCGCGCCGCCGCCGGAGCACCTCCCGTTTGGACCATGTTTCACGAGGCGAAGATCCTCGCGCCGCCTGGCGCCGGACTGGCGCTGAAAGGGCTCTCCTTCGCCACGGATCGTATGCTCGGCTGGACCGCCCGCGCCTCCTCCCGCATCTTTGTGGCCATGAGCGCCTGGGAGCCGCACATCCGGCAACACATTCCGGCCAGCCAACCGGTCGAATACCTGCCGATTCCGAGCAACGTAGCCACGGTGGTGGACTTGGCCGCGCGCGCCGAAACGCGGGCGGCTTTGTTGAACGGCCACGCGCGTTCCGTGGTCGGACATTTCGGGACGTTTTCGAGCGAAGTACTCGACCTGGTGGAGCCCTTCGTCCGCCGAAGTTTGCAAGAACACCCGGACCGCCAAATTCTGCTGGTGGGCGACGGTAGCCGCGAGTTCGCCCTGCGGCTGGGTCCCACGCCGAACCTTACCGCGACGGGCCGCATGGAATCGAGCGACGTCGCGAGGCATCTTTCGGCGTGCGATCTGATGGTGCAGCCTTTCCCGGATGGCGCCAGCACGCGCCGGGGCTCGATTATGGCCGGCTTGGCCTTGGGGGTCCCCGTGGTGTCGAATACGGGGAGCGCCAGCGAATCTATCTGGCGGGACGCCCAGGCGGTCGCGTTGGCCGATGATCCGGCAGCGCTCGAAGCCGTCGTCGATCCGCTGTTGGCGCATCCGGAGCAGCTACAGGCGCTCGGCGCGCGTGGCCGTAGCCTCTATGAGCAGCGCTTCTCGCTGAACCATACGCTGCAGGTTCTACGGGTGGCTGCACCAATTGGCTAAGAAGATCCTCCTCGCAATTCTGCTGGCCTTCGCCGCCAACGGCCAGACACGCAGCGTAATCATTCTGCCCGCGGGCACCGCGGTGGACCCGCGCAATCGCCAGGCGACGATCCTCGATGCAGACAGTTGGCGCCTCCTCGGCAAGCCAAGCGTCGGGCCAGACGCTTTCGGCGCCTTCATCACGGTGCTGGGGGATCTGGCCCAAGACGGTACGGTGCGGCGCAGCCTGGATCTACCCGAAGCGATAACCGGCGCGGCGCTCACCCCGGATGGCAAGCGACTGCTGGTTGTATCTTCGTCCGATCCGAGCGTTCGAGTGATCAATACGCAGAATGACCAGATTATGGCCAGAATTCCTCTCGCCCAGCCCGGCAACAGCGTCGCCATCAGTTTTGACCAGCAACACTTTTGCGGCGCCTCGGTTGGATCTGGATGAAGCAC
Source organism: Bryobacteraceae bacterium (assembly GCA_019752335.1). Classification (GTDB taxonomy): domain Bacteria; phylum Acidobacteriota; class Terriglobia; order Bryobacterales; family Bryobacteraceae; genus JALHNI01. The sequence goes on along the minus strand of JAIEMJ010000004.1, from coordinate 238,254 downwards.
CCCGGCTGGCCACGATCACCGCCAGCACTCCCTTCGACAATCCGGTGCGATTTACCGCCATTTTGACCCCCGCGCCGCCTTTCGGCACCGGCTTTTTTCCCGGCCTGTCCCGCGTTTACCCCGCGGGCGCCATCCTGGATTCCGGTGAGGTTGGGCAAGATCTGGTCCGTGGCCTGCAGTACCGGCTCGCCGGCCCCACCGGCAACGCGTTTCCCGCGCTCGATCAAGTGAACATCGAGCTACGCCCGGTTGGGCCCGTCACCGCCAGTTGCACCGGAACATCCCTCAACGGAATGTTAGGACCTAGCTTCTTTAGTTGCCAGGTAAGGCTCGGCAGCGTAGCCGGCAGTGGTAGCGTGCGCGTCTATATCGGCGGCCAATTTTGTCGAGGAACTGACGCTCACGGTGACGCCCGGCCAGGTTGATCGAGTTCAAGCCGTCAGTGGTAACGGGCAGCCGGGTACCGCGGGTCAACTCCTGCCGTTGCCCCTGGTCGGAATCGCCTTGGATCGCACCGGAAAGCCGGTGAACGGCGCGCTCGTAACGTGGCAGGCACCGGCTGATCAGGCGGTGCTGTCGGATACGGTTTCTGTCTCCGGTGCTGGTTCGTATCCCGACCCGGCGAACCCGGGCACCATCATCCAAAGCGACGGCATCGTCTCCACGCGCGTCCGTTTGGTAAGCGATCAAAGGGTCTCCGTCTCCGTGAGGGGCGCCCAATTCAGCGTAGGTGGCGGTCCGCCGCCGCCCCCGCCCCCGCCGCCGCCCGTTCCGTCCGCTCCGCCGGTGCTGCGGGGGCTATCTAGGTTGGACGGCGACGCGCAATGGGCGCCGAGAGGTTATGAATTCCCGCGGCCGTTATTGGTCCAACTTTCGGGCGACCGTACCGGAGGCACACCGGTGTCGTTCACCGCTAGCGGTGATCTGAAGCTGACGCCCGCCCTCGTCTTGGCCGACGTCTGGGGACGCGCCGAGGCAATCGCGGTCGCGGGCGCCTCGCCCGGCGTTTACACCGTAACCGCCAAAGCTGGATCCTTCGTCACCACCTTCAACCTCACGGTAGGCGCGGAAACCCCCTCCACCCGTAACTGATATCCTGCCGCAACTCCGCAATGGGAGAAACGTCCGGCCGTCCGGCACCCTGGCCGCCAAACGCGAGAAACCCAACAAAAGCGACACAATTCGTGCACCCCATCGCTCAGAGGTTCAGAAAAAATAGGCATCCCTAACGAACCCCGACCGTAAGGGAGGGGATTGCTCCGTCAGCCTCGTACCTTCGCCGAACTGCCAGCAGACTCACGAGAAAGCCGATTTTGCGGTTTTTTTCGGGAAAAACGCGATCAACCGCGCGCGGTGCGCGCAGAGCAATCCCCTCCCTCACGGTCGGGGTTCGTTAGGGGTCGGAAACGGCATCGGGACCCATTTTTGCTGAGCTTCTCACTTCACGCGATGGGCTGTCGAGCGAAAAGGACGCTACGGGACTACCAGCGCGGCGAAGCGCTTCCAGTCCAGTTCCCGCCACATCAGCGCGTGCCGGTAGCAGCCCTGGGGAGGAGCGTCGAAGCGGGTGACGGGCAAGGAGACGATCTGGCCGGCGGCGTCGAGCTTGGCACAGCGGCCAAAGTCGCGCACGGTGAGCAGTTGCGGCGTGGTTCGCGGCAGGCTTAGATCGAAGTAGTTGTAGTTGGTGAGCACCACCTCGCGGCAATCCGGCGACGCGCCCGCCGGCAGTACGTCGCCACGCATCGTATAGCGCCCGTTGCCTTCCGCGCTGGTCTTCAACGCAACGAAACAAGCCGGGCCCGCGGCCTCCGCCGGAGTGAGCGAAGCCTGGCGTCGCGTGAAGGCGGCGTGGGCGTCAATCGGATTCCAGTACCAACTGCCGCTGGCATCCCGCTTCGGGTTCGCTTCGGCGGCCGCCTGCTGGCGCAGATAGACGATCTCGCGCTCCATCGCCTTGAAGCGAGTCGCGAAATTCTCGGGCCGGTTTGAGGTGCGCACGTGGGCGTTGTTCTTCTCGAACTGGTCGCGCCAATCTTTCTCCCAGGCGGGCGATTGAATCTCGTCATTCTTCTTTTTCAAGCCAGCCAAGCGCGCTTCCGCGGTTTGCCGGTCCTTTTCGTATAAAGGCAGCGTGGCCTTCATCACCCGGCTGAGCGCGACGGGAGCCCAGGGGTCGCGGTTGGCGCGCGCCACCACCAGCACCTCTTCTTCGTAGAGGGGCAGACCCTGATACCGGCCCGTGATGCGCGGCCGTAGATAGAACTGCGTGGGTGGCTCGCCCGCGCCACGTGGCTCTTCCGCCACCAGATCCTTGGCTAGTTGCACCGGCAGTTGGTTGAAGTAGAAATAGACTGACTCGGTTTCCCCGGTGCGGCTCAAAAGCCAGCGGCCGTTCTGTTGCAAATCTTCGTGATAAAACGGGAACATCCCGATCTCGTACGGCAACGGGAGCTTCGCGGGAGGCAGGGTGGTGGGCACGGCCACCGGGTCCTGATAACCGAGCCGCCGCGGCGCGTTCACCCAAAAACCCTCGGCGGTGGACCCGGTCGGCGTGGCCTGGAAGAGCGCCTGCAGTGCGTCCAGGGTCTTCGACATCTGAGCGCTTTCGGCCGGAGTGTATGGCGGAATTTTTCCTCGAAATGCACCAGCCGGCGCAGTGGAGCCTTTCCAAAAGACCTTCCGCTTCCAGGCGTGGCGAATCACCGGGTTCGGACTACTTTTCAAGCCTTCCGTATCCTCAGGAGCAAAAACCGGCGGCCCCTGGGCAAGTAGAGATAGGGCGCATAAAGCTAGAGTTAGGCGCATGCCCAAAGTCTAGCCTAGTCATGCCGCAAAGCCACTAGGGGATCTACCCGAGCCGCGCGACGCGCGGGCAAGAAGCCGGCCAGCAAGGCGCAGCCCAACAGCACCGCTGCGGAGACGAGAATGGCGAACGGGTCATGCGGCTTCAGGCCAAAGAGAAAGCTCTCCAAGAGCGCCGCCGCCTGATAGGCGGCGGCCAGGCCGATCGCTAAGCCCACGCCGGCCAGCACCAGGACGTCGCGCAACACCATCCAAACGATACGTCCTTGCCGCGCACCCAGCGCCATGCGGATCCCGATCTCACTGGTGCGCCGGGCTACGCCGTAGGCCAGCGTACCGTAGAGACCAATCGAAGCCATCAACAAGGCGAGCGCGCCAAACCAGGTGCTGAGTTGCGCGAAGGTGCGCTCCTGGCGGATGGTCTGGTCCATGCGCCGAGTCTGCGTGGTGAGCCCGGCGACGGGCACCAGCGGGTTCGCCTGCCGCACCACTTCGCGCACGGCGCTGGCCAGCGCCAGCGGATCACCGGCGGCACGCAGATCGAAGAACATCTGCGGCAACGGCTGCGAAGTCTGCTTCCAGGGCAAGTACATCACCGTGGGGATCTCCCGCTTGAGCGAGTTGTAGCGCGCATTGCGCGCCACGCCGACGATCTCGATCTCCACCGGTTTGGCTCCGCCGAAGGAGAAATGCTGTCCCACGGGATTCTGCCCGGGGAAGAACTTCTGGGCGAAGACCTGGTTGACGACGGCGACCTTCCGCGCACCTTCGGTATCGCGCTCGTCCAGCGCACGGCCCTGCAGGATGGGGATCTCCATGGTCTCAAAGAAGGTGGGCCCCACTTGCGCGTAAGGCGATCCGGTGCGGGGTTGGCCTTCGCGAGGCGGAGGCGCACCGGGAAGTCTGATGACGGTGCTACTCATCCAGCCGCCGACGATTGGCATATCACTCGAGGTCGTCGCGCGCACGCCGGGCACGGCGGCCAAGCGGCTTTCGAGATCAGCGAAGAAGCGCGTCCGTGCGGGGCCTTCGTAGCCGGCCTTGGCGGCATTCACACTGAAGGTGAGCAAACGTTCGGCATTGAAGCCGAGTTGTACGGCGTAGAGGTTCGACAGCGACCGGACGAAGAGGCTCGCCGCCACGACTAGCAACAGGGCGATGGCGATCTGCGAGACGACCAGCGCCTGGCTGAGCGAGAACCAGTTCCGCCGTCGCGGCGCACCGGCGCGGGTCTCTTTGAGGGCGGGCGTGAGATCAAGACGCGTGGACTGGATGGCGGGCACGAGCCCGAAGAGCAGGCTGGCGGCGATAGCCATCAGCAGCGTGAAGGTGAGGACGCGCCAGTCCAGGCCGACGACGGCCGGAAAGGCTTCGTCGCCGTTGGCCAGCAGGGCCAGGATCGCGCGAATCGCCAAGGCGGCGACGCCCAGGCCGGCCACCGCGCCGGCGATGGCGAGCAGCAAACTCTCGGTGAGCAACTGCCGGATCACGCGGAAGCGGCCCGCGCCGAGGCTGAGCCGGACGGCCATTTCCCGCCGCCGGCCCGCCGCCCGGGCCAGCAACAGGTTGGCCAGATTGGCGCAGGCGATCAGCAGAATCAAGCCGACCATCGCCATCAACACCCACAGCGGCTTCGCGTACTCGCGCCGCATGGCATCCACGCCGGAGCCTCCTTCTTGTAAGGAAAGCGCGGGGATGTTGGACCGTTCCAATTCGGTGACCGCCGTGTTGTAGACAAAGTTGTGGAAGGGACCAGCAAGATGAGCCTGCGCCGTCTCCAGGGTCACCCCGGGCCGCAGCCGGGCCATCAGTTCGATCCAATAGAAGGTGCGGTTCGCCAGCAGGCCTTGCTTGCTATTCTGCCAACCAATTTGCTCAATGCTGACGATGGGTAGAAAGAGTTGCGGCTTGACGCTAGAGTTCACCCCGTAGAAGTTCGGCGCCGCGACGCCGATGACGGTAAACGCCGTCGAGTCAATGCGCACCGTCTGGCCCACCACCGCCGGATTCGCCCCGAAGCGCGACTTCCAATAGTCATACGTCAGCACCGCCACCGGCGGCGCGCCGCGCTGGTCATCGGTGCGTCCGATCAGGCGCCCGAGGGCGGGGGGCACACCCAGGCCGGTAAACAGATCGCCCGTCACATACTGGCCGCGCGCGATCTCCGCTTGCCCTTCCGCCACCACGTTCAGCGAACCAGCATTCATGTGGCCGAAGAGCGAGGAGAAGACCTGGTTGTTCCGCAGCAGCTCATAGGCGGGGTAAGGGAAATTCGGACTGATGACGCCGCCGGCGTCATGGTCATAGATCTCTCCCCAATGGCTGGCGACGACGCGCGGGTTGTCCTTGGCGCGCCAGTTCAGAATCACCAGTTGCTCCGGCTGCGACACCGGCAGCGCGCGCAGCATCACCGCATCCATGAAACTGTAGATGGCCGTGTTGGCGCCGATACCCAACGCGAGCGAGAGCACAGCCACGGCGGTAAACATGCGGTGAGCCGCCATATCGCGCACGGCGTAGCGCACGTCCTGCGCCAGTTGCTCCAGCAAGGGGAAGCTCCATTGCGCCCGGCTCTCCTCTTGCACGAGCGTCACGTTGCCAAATTGCCGGCGGGCGGCGCCGGTGTCACCGAGGTCAGCGGCCTTGCGGGCCAAATGGTCGCGAATCTCTTCGTCGAGTTCGCTCTCCCTCTGGCGGCGGGCGAAAAGGTATTGCAGACGGCGCAGGAGAGACTTCATACGGCCTCAATCACTTTGGCGATCGCGCCGCTTACCTGCTGATAGTTGCGCAACTCCCGGGCCAATTGCTTGCGGCCTTCGGGCGTGAGTTGATAGAAGCGCGCTCGCCGGTTGTTCTCCGACTGCTTCCACTCGGCCGCCACCCAACCCTTAATCAGCATGCGCTGTAAGGCCGGATAGAGGGAACCTTCTTCCACCTGCAAGACTTCGTCCGAAGTCTGCTGGATATGCTGGGCGATGCCATAGCCATGCATGTCGCCCAACCGGACCAGCGACTTCAGGATCAGCATGTGCAGGGTGCCGGGCGGTATCTCGGTCTTGACGTTTCCCATAGATAGACTATAGGATAGTCCTTCTATGGAAGGCAAATGGACAGGCCGGGAGGCCTGTCCTACTAGGGCCGGCGGCGCAGGTAACCTAGCAGGCCGAGGCCGCTGAGCATGAGCGCGTAGGTGGAGGGTTCGGGCACTCCGTCGCTCATGAGACGCTGTACGGCGGTGGGGCCCAGCACATTCACGTACACCACGCCGCCCAAGGCAGATTGGCCAAGGCTCGCGGTGAGGTAGGCATTCGCGGCGCTAAGCACGATGGCGTTCGTGGGATTGGTGCTGCTCGTGCTTTGCCGGATGCGACCGGCGCTAAAGCCATCGCCATTGTCGTGGACGATGTCCCAGATGGCGAGTTGCAAAGCGGCGGCCTGCTGACGTTTCAGGGTGGCGTCGGCCTGGGCGTTGATTTGCGGCAAGGTGTTGCGCAACATCCATTCGATACGTCCGCCGCCGTTGATGGCGTTTTGGCCGAACAGATTAACGTTGTGCGTGCCTTGACCGATCAGGACAAAGTAATCGACGCAAAAAGCATCAACGCTGAAGGTGTTGTCGACAATGAGATTCAGGACACCCGCGGGCACCTGCTCATTGATCGTTTGCTGCGACGCGGCGATCTGACCGTTGGTGAGCATGTCGCCGACGTTGTAAGTAGCGCGCATCCAGAAGCTAAAGCTCCGCGCCGGATCTTCACCGGTGAAGTTAATCACCGTAGCTTGGGCCGGGACCAGGGTGAAAGCCACGAGGAGAGCTAGGTGCATTGCCTTAGAGGTCGTCATGTAGGTATTGTGCGACTTACAAACGTTTTCCATAATCAGGAGAACGACTAAGTTTTCCTGGATAAGTGCTTTAGTACGCGGCTGGTACGATAGTTTGCCGATTGAACCTAAAGTTATGAGAACGCGCCCAGAAGCGTAGCCGGGCGGTACTAGCGAGGACCCAACACTTACGACCGATGGGCAATCAAAGCGACGCCTTCACGCCCATCGCAGTGCAGGCTCTTCGGCAAATCATGCCGGCGATGGGTCCAGACACGCTCGATTTCGAAGCCGGCGGCTAAGAAAACCCTCGTAAGCACCTGAGCGTCGAGTAAGTGAATTGCGCGGGGAATCTGCCCAAGTTTCCGGTGGCTGGAAATTGCCCTCGTATCAGGGACATAGCCGGGCCAAAGTTCCCCCGCGGCGGCGCGCTTTTCGTATTCAGGAATAAAGCGAGCGAACGGAGCCTGGTAAGGTGTTCCGGCGTGGACATAGAGGCGTCCACCGGGCCCTAGCCACTCAGCGATCTTCGCAGCTCCTAAGGTGAGTTCTTCGCCCGTAAGGAAATGGAGAACATTCGAAGCGTGTACGGCGCTTAAGGAATTCGCGGGTAAGTCCAGTTCCTGGGGGAAGCGGCCCGGCAATAAAGTCAATCCTTCGCGCTCGCCGAGTTCTGCCAAATGCGCGGCATCCAGGTCGTTCGCGATCACCTTCGCTCCACGGGCCAAGGCGGCTAGGGAAGCAACGCCATAGGCCGCGCCCAAATCCAGTACCGGGAGCGCGCCGGGGCGGCAAGCGTCGACGAAGAGCTGGCTAAGCGTGTTGAGCTGATTCGACGTCCAGCCCATGCGGTTGCGCGTCGGCTGACGGCGGTGCATTACCGTCCGCCGTCGAGAACCGAGCGCAAACGGTCCGCCAGTTCGCCCGGCGTGAAGGGCTTCGGCAGAAAGGCGCCGGTGATGCGTTGCTGCTCCAGCACGCTCTCCGGGTAGCCGGACATGTACACGACGCGCAAGCCCGGTTGACGGCGCTCGAACTCCCGCGCCATCTCGCCGACGTTGCCTTGCGGCACGATGACGTCCGTCAGGAGCAAAGAGGTCTCGCGGCCATGCTTGTCGAAAAGGGTCCGCGCTTCGGCAAAGGTCGCCGCGGTGAGCACCCGGTAGCCACGGCGCTCCAGCGAATCGCGCAGCAACTCGCGGACGCCGGCTTCGTCTTCCAGCACCAGAATCATCTCGGAGCCGCGGCGCCCCACGCCCGCCGCCGCGCGCGGACGCTCGGCCAGCGTGGGCCGCACCGCCGGGAAGTAAACGTCGAAGCGGGTGCCCTCGCCCACCTGGGACTGCACCACGATCTCGCCGCCGCACTTCTTCACGATGCCGTACACCACCGCCAAACCCAGGCCGGTGCCCTGCCCCGGCGCCTTCGTAGTGAAGAATGGATCGAAGATCTGCGCCTTCACCTCCTCGCTCATGCCCTGCCCTTCGTCCAGCACCGTGAGCCGGACAAAGTCGCCCGGAGCGCGTCCGCTGGGCAGCGGATGAGGACCCGAGGTGCGCAAGGTCAAAGCGCCGCCGCTGGGCATGGCGTCCTTCGCGTTCAACGCGAGATTCAGAATCACCTGCTCCACCTGGCCCGGGTCAGCGAAGATGTGCGGCGCGGCTTCGTCCAGTTCGGAGCGCCAGTGGATCTGCTCGCCGAGGACGCGCTCCAGCATACGCTCCACGTTGCGCGCACTCTCGTTGAGGGCCAGGTCGCGCGGCTCCACCACCTGCCGGCGGCCGAGCGCCAAAAGCTGGCGAGTGAGGCCGGCACCGCGCTCCGCGGCGCGGACCACTTCGCGCGCATTGCCCTGATGCGTACTGCCCTCTTCCATCTCCGACATCAGGACGTGGCCGAAGCCGAGAATCACCGTGAGCAGGTTGCTGAACTCATGCGCGACGCCGCCCGCCAATTGGCCAACGGCTTCCATCTTCTGCGACTGCTGCAACTGCCGCTCCAGCCGCTTGGTCTCCGTGAGGTCCTCGCAGATGCGCACGTAGCCGCCATGGAGGGCGCGCGTCCAGGAGCGCACTTCCACCTGGCCGCCGGACTTCGTGCGCACCGTGTCCTCGCTGCGCTCACTCGCCGGGAGCGGCCACCCCCAGGGTACGCGACGGCTGAGCATCTCGTCGGCGGCCCAGCCAAACAACGACGCGGCGGCGGCATTCCAGCTCGTGACGTGGCCCTCGCGCGACAGGGCCAGAATGGGCAGCGGTGAGCCATCGATGATCGCCTGCAGCGTCTCGTTTGTTTTCTCGAGCAACGCGGCGGTGAAGTGCTGGTCGGTCGTTTCCACGTGCATCACCACGGCGCCATCGGGCAAGGGCGCCACCAGCAAGCGATACCAGCGAATGCCCGTGCGGCGCGTGATCGCGTACTCCTGGTCAAACTGCGAAACCCGGCCAGCCAACACACTGGCCAAGCCTTCGCCCACGGCGGCATCGTCGTCCGCGGCTCGCACTTCGGAGTACGGCAATCCGACTCCCGCACCTACGCCATGAAAAGCCCCGTGCCACGCATGATTCACTTGGCGGATGATGCCGCCCTGGTCCACCACGGCGATCTCGGCGGGCACGGCGTCGATGATGGCCTGCAGGGTCTCGGCCTTGTTGCGGAGGGTCTGCTCGTACTGCCGGGCTTCGGTGATCTCGCGCAAGGCGAGTTGGCAGCCGCCGCCGGGGGTCCGCGTGGCGCAGATCTCGAGCGTACGGGGTGAGCCGTTAGCGGCTGGGAAGGTGACGGCGCTGCGTACGACGCCCTCGCGGTCGAGCGCGGAGAGATCGACTTGGGAGCCGTAGTCGCCGAGGAGTCCGCGGAGTTGCGTCAGGTTCCAGGTGAGCAGAGCCGCGCGTGTCTGCCCGGCGAGAGCGACGGCGCGGGGGTTGGCGTCCACCACTTGGTCAAGCCGGTCCAGGACGAAGACGGCGTCGAAGGAGTTCTCAAAGAGGCCGCGATAGTGGGATTCGGCTCGCCGGCGCAGCCAATCCACGCGCAGCAGGTAGGCGACGCCCCCTAAAAGTCCCAGGCCAAACAAGGCGCTCACGGCGATCAACCACGTTGACGTCAATTTCCTCAGTGTATCCTGTCGATTGCGGCCTCTGCTTTTCTATTGCGACCACTACGAGCCTACGCTCCCCTTAGGCCATCGTTTTCCGATGACCAAATACCGGCTCCTGCGGGAGCGGCTGACGCCCACGGGCCTCTTCGAAATCGTTCCCGCGCCGCTGGCCACGGCCGCGACAGTTGAGTCCGCGCATGACCCCGGCTACGTCCGCGACTTCCTCACCGGCCAACTCTCGCCGGCCGCTATGCGCCGCATCGGCTTCCCCTGGAGCGCGCCGCTCGTCGAACGCACCTGTGCGTCGGTGGGAGGCACGCTCGCCGCCGCGCGCAACGCGCTTGAGCGTGGCTGGAGCGGCACGCTGGCCGGTGGAACACATCACGCCTTTTTTGCGGAAGGCTCCGGCTACTGCATCTTCAACGACATTGTCATCGCCATTCGCACACTGCGCGCCGAAGGTCTGATCACGCGCGCCGCCGTCGTCGACCTCGACGTCCACCAAGGCGACGGCACGGCCCTGCTGCTCTCCGGCGATCCCCTGTCCTACCCGCTCTCCGCGCACGGCCGCCACAACTTCCCGTTTCGCAAGCAGCAAAGCACGGTGGATCTCGAATTCGAGGACGGCACGGGCGACGAAGCGTATCTGGCACGCGTGGCGGCGGCCTTGCCTGCCGTGCAGGCCTTCGCGCCGGACATCGTCTTCTACCAGTCGGGAGTCGACGCCTTGGCCACGGACGCCTTGGGTCGATTGAAGCTCAGCCTCTCCGGCATGGGCCGCCGCGACGAACTCGTCTTCGCCGCGCTGGCGGGCATCCCGCTCGTCGTCACGTTAGGCGGCGGCTATTCGAACCCGATATCGCACACCGTCGACGCGCACGCGCAGACGTTCCTGCTGGCCCAGGGCTTTAGAAACTAATCTTCAAAGCCAGTTGCATAATCCGCGCCGCCGCGGTGCTGGAAATTTGCCCTGCGGTCGGATTTCCGATGGCGGCGTTCGGCGTCGTAAAATTCGCCCGGTTGAGTGAATTGAACATCTCCCAACGTAAGCTGGCTTTATATTTCTCGCGGAACTGGAAGTTGCGATGTACGCCCAAATCGACGTTGAAATTCCCGGGGCCTACGAGAATCCCTTGCGCCGAGTTGCCATAAGTGAACTGCGCGGGCGCGGCGAAGGCAGCGAGGTCAAACCAGCGGTCGATGGAGCGGCTGCCGGCGTCGAGGTTGCCGTTGCGCAGCCGGTCCGGCCGGGCGCCGCCGCCGCCGGCGGAGTTCGAGACGGCCGCCGCCAGGGTCGCGGTGAAGTGCTCGCCAGTCGACATCGACCAAATCCCGGACACATTCCACGGCCCGGCCAGGTAACCCAGTACGCCGCGGTTCAGCCACTGGCGCCCCTTGCCAAAGGGCAGTTCGTAGACGTGGTTCAAGACTAGAATGTGCCGCCGGTCATCCGGGGTGCTGCCCCACTCGCAGCGGTAACAGCGATTATCCTGGGGCGGGCCATTGCCGCCGCCATTGATGTTCGCCGCGTTCGCCATATAGTGCGACCAGGTATAGGCCGCCGACATCGTCAGCCCCTTCTGGTACCGCTTTTCAATTTTGGTCTGCAGCGAGTGATACTTCGCCGCGCCATAGTTGGTCCGGTACGTGACATTCGTGACGTTCGGATTCAGCGCGAAAAATGGCCGCCGTGGATTCTGCGCGCCGGCGCCCGGCACGGACTGATTCAGGTTGACGTTCGCGATCAACCCCAAGGTCCGCGTGCCGACATAAGAAACATCGACCAGGAGATTGGATACTACTTCACGCTGGATCCCCAAGGACCATTGCATCGCCCGCGTCGATTGCAGGTTGTAATCCCACGCGTTGGGATTGCCGCTCGAAAGCGCGATCGAATCATTCGCATCGGGCGGCACGGGCGCACCCAATCCTTGCCGCAGGAACGAGGCGGGGCGGGCATTCTGGTCCGTCGCTACCACCTGCGAGTAGAAGAAGGGCAAATTCTTATAAAGCTGTCCTCCGCCCTGTCCGGCCTCGACGTAAGAGATACCGGCGCCGGCGCGCAACACGGTGCGGCGATCCTTGGTCAGCATGTAAGTGATGCCGGTGCGCGGCGACAGGTTATTCGCGTCGATATTGCGCAGCCGCCGGGTGGCCCCGTTGCGGCCGGCGATCTCCAGGCGCGCCGTGTCCACGCGAAAGTTGGACCAACGATCGTAGATCTCATAGGGTGGCGTCAATAGCTCGTAGCGTAAGCCGAAGTTCCAGGTAAGCCGTTGATTCACGCGCCAAGTATCATCGACAAACGTAGCTAAATTCCAGAAGCGCATGCCAAACGTGCCGACGAGAATATTGCGATTGATACCGCTGGTGGCGCCCAGCGCCCAATCGGCGAGCGCGGTATTCGCCGCCGTGCCGCCAATCTGCCGCGTGAATTGTCCGTTGAACGAAAAATCGCCGCGCGTCGGAAAGGCGGAAAACCCATTGAAGCGATTGCGCACGAACATGCCGCCCATCTTGATGGTGTGCGAATTCTTCACGACGGTGAGAATATCCTCGTACTGAAAGGAGATCGTCTGCGAATTCTCGGGATAAGTGGAATTGTCGCCGAGCACCTGGAAACCGGTAATCGACATCGACGGCAATCCGCCGCTTTTGTCATTGATATTGATGCCGGGAATGCCCGCGGCGTCGGCGCTCTTAAACGGATTTCCCAGCGGCAAAATCCCCTGGTTCCAGCGCACTGCCCCCAGCCGCACTTCGTTGACAATATTCGCGCCAATCACCTTGGTGTAGTTAAAGGTGGCGGACCAATTCTTCAGCGGCACGGTGATCGCGCTATTGGTGCCATCCGCCGACAGGTACGGTCCCAAAGGAATGGAGGCATTCGCCGGCGACGGCAAGCTACCCGGACTCAGCAGACTGGTATCGTCGTAGCTGTACTTGAAGAAGACGCGGTCACTTTGTCCGATATTGTGGTCGAGCCGCACGTCGAATTGGTCCGTCCGCTGCTCCACGGTGGGATTGAACACGAAGTTGCGCGTCGCGCCGGGGGAAGTCGGATTCGGCAGCAAGCCGGTAATTCGCAAAGCGGCCGGATCCAGCCGCGACACCGGAATCCGATTCCCGGGAAACGGCGCGCGTAGATTGCCGGTGACGCTTTCGGGATCAAAAATGGGCGCGCCCAGATTGGCAAAGTCGCCGGTGCTAATCATGCTGCGCTGGGCCAGGGTGGGAATCGACGACACAATGCTGCGGGGCTGGCGAATCCGGATGCCCTGATAGTCGGCGAAGTAGAAGGTCTTGTCGCGCCGGATGGGTCCCCCGGCGGTAGCCCCGAATTCGTTGCGCCGGAAGGCGGGTCGCGCGACACCGAGCCGGTTGTTGAAAAACGAATTCGCATCGAGCTTATCGTTGCGGAAGAATTCGTACAGGCTGCCATGGAACTGGTTCGTCCCGGACTTGGTTTGCACAATCGTAATCGCTCCGGCCGCCGCGCCGTACTCGGCCGAGTAGTTACTCGTCAGCATGCGGACTTCCTGAATCGAATCCACGGTGGGCACCATCACCAGCGTGCTGAGCCACAGATTGCGGTTCACCATGCCATCGATCAGATATGAGTTATTTTGCGCGCTTGATCCGTTCACCGAAATATTCACGTCGCCGCGCATGGCGTACGGGGAATTAGTGAGATTGGTGCTGCTACCCGTGTAAGCACCAGGGCTGAGCTTCAGCAAAGCCGTAAACGTGCGCCCGTTCAACGGCATCTCCACCATTTGCTGATTTGAGACCAAGGACGAAATCGTCGCGGTCTGTGCTTGCAAGAGGGGCGCGGTGGTGGTTACTTCCACCGTCTCGGTGACGTTGCCCAAGGTAAGTTGCAAGTCCACGGTGAGCGTGTCGGCGGCGGTAAGTTGGATTCCGGAGCGCACCAGTTTCTGAAAACCCGCGAGTTCGGCGGTGATGGTGATGGCTCCCGTGGGAATCGAGTAAGCGACGTACTGCCCGTTGGGACCCGTGGTGATCACGCGCGTAAAGCGAGTGCCCTCATTGACGAGAGTCACCTTGACGCCTGCGACTAAAGCCCCAGCTGAGTCGGTGACGGTGCCCGCGATGGAGCCAGACTGGGCCTGGGGCCACGCCACGGTAACCAGCCAAAGGGCCGCCAGCAGGCATCGGGTGAATGGGGACATGCGCAGGTTACTCCTTAAGGGCCTTGATTATATCCCAAGGCCGTCAGGGGAAATTGCGCGAATGCCTTTAGTCAGCTTTTGCGGGCGCGGAGGCTGGAGCCGCGGCGGGAGCCGGGGCTGGCTTCGTTTCGGACTTCGTCTCGCCCTTGGACTCAGCCGCCGGCGCGGTGCCCGCCTTCTCCGCCTTGTCGGCCTTGCCGCCGTCGCTGGCTGGGACCTTGCCGCCGGACTTCGCGTAGTCCGTCACATACCAGCCGCTGCCCTTGAAATGGATACCGGGCGCGGACATCTCCTTGTTCACCGGTCCGCCGCCGCAGAGGCGGCAGACTTGGACGGGCTCGTCGGAGAACTTCTGAATGACTTCGAACTTCTTATGGCAGTTATCGCAGAGATACTCGTAAAGGGGCATACTGAATCAGTGAACTTACAGGTTAGGCGGCGTCCGTGACGTGGCCGCGCGCCGTCGCCGGCGCTGACGCCTTGGCCGTGCCGTTCAGCACTTCGAGGGCGTTCTTGAGGATGGTATCCTCGTCGGCTTTCTTCTTGGGTTCCTTGGGGGCTTCCTTGCCCTTATCGATCTTGACTTCGTCGTCATCGTCTTCGTCGGGTGGCGCGGCGGCCAGCGTATCGACGACGGCGCGGCTGGGAACCACCGCCGCTTCCTGGATCGACTTACCCTTCGCGTTGTAGAACTTGGCCACGGCCAGAATCACGGCACTGCCGTCTTCCATGCTGATTGCTTCGCGCTTGGCCGCGTCGCCATAGGTGCGCTCACCTACCACTTCGGCGCGCTTCGCATCGAGCAAAGCACTGGCGGCGATCTCGGCGCCCGACGTCGTCGAACGATTCGTCAACACCACCACCGGCAGCTTCCAAATCTGATTGCCCGGGCTCGCCTCATAATCCTTGCGCGAATAGCGCTGGCCTTGCGAATAGGTGATCAGCCCCTTGTCGAGAAACAGATTCGCCAACGCGACGCCCTCTTCCGGGGTCCCGAAGGCGGCGTTGCGCAGGTCGAGCACCAGCTTCTTGGCGCCCTGCTTTTCGAGGTCCTTAATCACGGTGCTGATCTGCGCCGTCTTGCCGTCTTCCAGGCTCTGGACGCGGATGTGGCCCACACCGTCCGGCAGCAGCTTGCCGGTAACCGCGGGCAACATCACCATGGCGCGCGTGAGCGAAATCTTGGTCGGCTCCGGCTTGCGGACGCGGAGGACAGAAAGATCAATCGTGCTACCGGCGTCGCCTTGCAAGAGAATCTCGGCGAAGGCCAGCGGCATGTCGCGCGTCGCGACGGCGTTGATCGTCTCGATCATGTCGCCCGTCGTGAGCCCGGCCTTGTCGGCGGGAGAACCAGGAATCGAATCCACGACGCTGATGTAGCCGAAGCGCTTGGAAAGCACGAGACCGACGCTGGCCTTCTTGAGGTCCTTCTGCTTCAGATATTGCTTGTACTGGTCCGCGTTGAGGTAGCTCGCGTAGGGATCAACGGCTTCGAGGAGACCGTTCACCGCGCCAATAGTGACGCTCTTCATGTCGGGCTCTTCCACGTACTCACTCTTGATGCGCGACAGCACATCGGTGAAAACAGCAAGATGCCGGTAAGCGTCTTCCGGATTGCTGGCGCGGCCCACCACTTGGCCCACCAGGAGGGCGGCCGCGAAAAGCGTGGTGATTCCGACGAAAATGAATTTGAGGCGCGTGTTCAAAGGGGCTCTCCTACTAAAGTATAACGTACGCGGCTGGAATCAGTTACGTCTAACCGAGGATATCGAGCGCCGCTTGCAGCTCCGCTCGCGTGTGGCTATCGCCCGTCCGAGTGGTGACTTCGATGCCGCGTTCGTAGAGCGCACGGGCCTCGTCGAGTTGGCTCAGCATTTCGAGAGCCCGTCCACCGTGGAAGTAGGCCGCGGCGTAGTCCGGGTTCTTTTCGAGCAGCACGCGGAACTCGCGGATGGCGTCCTCGGCGCGGTTGTCGCCCAAGTGGGCCATCGCGAGGCCATAACGGGCAAAGGTGTTGGCAGGATCCTGGGCCAGCATTTGGGTGAGTGCTTCAATTCGAGCGGACATTCTGCCTTTCATGGTAGCGATAATAGAGGGATGGAAAATGCCCGGCCCGTCAGCGATAGTTGCAGCGAGTACTCCGAACTAGCCCTCCCCAACGACGCTAACCCCTTGGGAAACCTGATCGGCGGTCGCGTGATGCACCTGGTGGACATCAGCGGCGCCATCGCCGCCATGCGCCACGCCCGTATCCCGGTGGTTACCGCCTCGGTGGACCACATGACCTTCCTGCACCCGGTTCACATCGGCGAGTTGGTGATTCTGAAGTCGACCGTCAACCGCGTCTTTCGCACCTCGATGGAAGTCGGCGTGAAGGTGATGGTGGAGAACATGCGCACCGGCGTGAGGCGGCACACCTCTTCCGCTTACCTGACGTTCGTCGGGATCGACGCCGACGGCAACCGGGTCCCGCTGCCGCAGGCCATTCCGGAGACCGAAGAAGAAAAACGGCGCTTCCACGCCGCCGGCGAGCGTCGCAAATACCGGCTGGAGCTGCGCGGTAAGTAGTTGGCTATTCAGCCTTATACATGTACTTGATGCACGACTTGAAGAGCATCAGGTTGGGGCCGTCCTCGCGATTTACCTTGAGGCACGTACGGTCGTACCATTCGATGACGCCGTTGAGTTTTTCACCGTCCTGAAGAACGATGCACATGGGCGTCTTGCCCTGCATCTGCTTCAAATAATAGAAATTCTCGGCATAGGTCTGATCAGGCGGTACCTGTTTCTTGACAGGAGCCTGGGTAGGCGGCTTGGATGACTTCATTTCCGTGGCGATGGGGGGTCGCACGGCTTTTCTGATGGGGGAGTCCATGGTGTTGGCGGGGTCCTCGCGCAAATTCGGATCGGGTATTAGCTATTGGATAACACAGGAAGGGAGGGGTCGCAAGGGATTCGGCGAAATGTGGTGCACGGGACGGAAATAAAGCTAATCCGGCCGATCAGGGTTATCATCGGACTAATTGCCCATGTCGAATCCCACCACTCTTGGCCAACTGAAGCGGAGCGTGTACTCCGAAACCCGCCTCAAGCACCGGTCCGTGCGCGATGAGCTCCGCGAGAACCTGATCGCCAAGCTGCGGGAGGGCAAGCCACTGTTCCCGGGTGTGATCGGCTTCGAGGAGACCGTGATCCCCCAGGTGGTGAACGCGGTGCTCTCGAAGCACAACTTCATCCTGCTCGGCCTGCGCGGCCAAGCCAAAACCCGGCTCACCCGCATGCTCACGGCCCTGCTGGACCCCGAAATGCCCTACGTCGCTGGCAGCGAAGTCCGCGATAACCCTTACGCGCCGATCTCCCGCTACGCCCGCGACCTTGTCGCCGCCCAGGGCGATGACACGCCCATCGCCTGGCTCTCGCCGGCGGACCGTTACATCGAAAAGCTCGCCACGCCGGACGTCACCATCGCCGACATGATCGGCGACCTCGACCCCATCAAGGCCGCCAAGCGCGGCCACGACATCGCCGACGAGATGGTGATCCACTACGGCCTGCTGCCCCGCGCCAACCGCGGCATCTTCGCCGTGAACGAACTGCCCGATCTGGCCGGCAAGATCCAAGTGGGCCTGTTCAACATCCTGCAGGAGGGCGACGTCCAGATCAAAGGCTTCCCCGTCCGCCTGCCGCTCGACCTGCTGATGGTCTTCACCGCTAATCCCGAGGACTACACGGCGCGCGGCAAGATCATCACGCCGCTGAAGGATCGCATCGGCAGCGAAATCCGCACGCACTATCCACTTTCCATCGAGCAGGGCATCGAGATCACCACCCAGGAAGCCTGGGTAAAGCGCGACGGCGCCGCCGTCCATGTGCCACCCTACTTGCGTGAAGTGGTGGAGCAAGTCGCCTTCATCGCTCGAGACGACAAGAAGGTGGATAAGCGCAGCGGCGTGTCACAGCGCTTGCCGATCACGGTGATGGAAAATGTCGTCTCGAACGCTGAACGCCGCGCCGTGATCACCGGCGACGCCGAAGCTGTACCGCGCGTCGCGGACCTGTACGCCGCCCTGCCCTCGATCACCGGCAAGCTCGAGCTCGAATACGAAGGCGAACTCAAAGGCAGTGACCATGTCGCCCGCGATCTCATCCGGTTCGCCGTCGCCAAGGTCTTTCATCGCCATTTCGAAGATACGAATTTCGGCCAGGTGATCCAATGGTTCGACCTCGGCGGCGCCATCAAGGTGGACGATCAATCCTCCACCACGGACCTGCTCGCCGCGCTCGAAGGCATTCAGGGGCTGATGGAGAAGACGCAGAAACTGAAGCCCGGTAGCCATCCCGGCGCCCGCGCCTCGGCCGCCGAATTCATTCTGGAAGGCCTGTATTCCCTGAAGCGAATCAGCCGCTCCTCGGAACGCGGCTTCATGAAGGAAAGCAAGCCGCCCGCGGAAGCTCCCAATCCCGACGAAACTCCCCGCCGCAAACGTCAGTTTAATTAGATAGAAGGCAGAGGCGCCCATGAAGTGGAATTACACCAAGTACAGCGGCGACGACTTCGAAGTCGACTCCGAAGACCTCATGCGCGCCCTCTCCGAATTCTTTCTGCAAAGCGGCTACGAGATGCAATTCATGCCCTTTGACGAGTTCAGTTCGAACTCGATGGAGGCCTTGAAGGAGGCGATCCGCCGCGCCCTCGAATCCGGCGAATTGTTCGACGAAAACTCCCTGCGCGAAATGATGGAGCGCATGCAGAATCTGTCGCCCGAGCAGATGCAGCAGTTAGTCGACCGCCTCGCCCAGCAACTGGCGAACGACGGCTATATTACCGTCGACCAGCCCGGCGCTGCGCCCCGCGTGGGTACCGCCGGCCAGGGCCAGCAGCAGAATCAACTCCGCGTGGAAATGACGGACCGTACCGTTGATTTCCTCGGCTACAAAACCCTGAAGGACTTACTCGGCTCCCTCGGCCGCGCCAGCTTTGGCGCGCACGACACGCGTGACCTCTCCACGGGCGTCGAAGCCAGCGGCGCTTCGAAGCCGTACGAGTTCGGCGACACCATGAACCTCGACGTGAGTGAGACGCTCTTCTCAGCCTTTCGCCGCGAAGGGCTCACCGTGCCGCTCGAACTCGAATACCGCGACCTGCACGTCCACCAGAGTGAGTACCAAAGCTCCTGTGCCACCGTCGTGATGCTCGATTGCAGCCACTCCATGATCCTCTACGGCGAGGACCGTTTCACGCCCGCGAAGAAAGTTGCCCTCGCGCTCGCCCACCTCATCCGCACGCAGTTTCCCGGCGACAGTCTCCGCTGTGTGCTCTTTCACGACTCGGCGGAAGAGATGCGCATCGGCGAGTTGGCCCGCGTGCAGGTGGGCCCCTTCTACACGAATACCCGCGCCGGCTTGATTTTGGCCCAGCGGCTGTTGGCGCAAGAGAAAAAGGACATGAAGCAGATCGTCATGATCACCGACGGCAAGCCCTCGGCGATGACCTTGGAGGACGGCCGCATCTACAAGAACGCCTTCGGGCTGGATCCGATGGTGATCGCCAAGACCCTGGAAGAGGTGGGCCGCTGCAAGCGCCAGGGCATCATGATCAACACCTTCATGCTCGCCAGCGACTTCCACCTCGTCAACTTCGTCCGCAAGGTCTCCGAAATCTGCCGCGGTAAAGCCTACTTCACCAACCCTTACAATCTGGGCGAATATCTGCTGATGGATTACCTCAACCGCAAGACCCGCGTGGTGCAATAAAATCAAAGTATGAGACTCCACGTGGCGTTGCTGATGGCCGGTTCGATTTGGGCGCAGGCGCCCGTATTGCCCGATGGCCCCGGGCACGACGAAACCGAGAAGCTCTGCAAACAATGCCATGAGGTGGCGCGCTCCATCTCGCTGCGGCAGGACCGCAACGGCTGGCAAACCACCATGGCCAAGATGTCGGCCTTCGGGATGAAGGCCACCGATGCCGAGTACGCCTTGGTCCTGGACTTCCTGGCCAAGAATTACGGAGCCGAAGACGTGGCCCGCGTGAAGGTGAACGAAGCGACGGCCATCGAACTCGAAAGCGGCCTCTCGTTGAAGCGTTCGCAAGCGCGCGCCGTGGTGGCGCATCGCGAAAAGCATGGTAATTTTAAGTCGCTTGGGGACTTGAAACAAGTCCCGGGCTTAGACGCCGCGATGCTTGACGCCAAGAAAGACCGGATAGCCTACTAACATGAAACACGACGTAGCCAAGGTGATGGCGATTTGCTTGCTGCTCGGCGCCTGCGCCAAGGCCCCCGAAGTAGTCGCGGAGAAGGCACAGAAGCCGAAGTCCGCCTACTTGGTTTACGTCACCAACGAAGGCTCTGGCGACCTGACGGTGATTGACCCCGGCGAGCCGAACGCGATCGCCACCATTCCGCTGGGTAAGCGTCCCCGAGGCATTCACGCGCTGAATGGCCAAATCTTCGTCGCGCTTTCGGGCTCGCCGGCCGCGCCTCCTGGGGTGGACGAAAGCACCTTGCCGCCGCCGGACAAGTCCGCGGACGGCATTGGGGTCTTCGATATTGCCCAAGGTAAAGTGGTGCGCAAACTCTTCGGCGGGTCGGACCCGGAGCAGTTCGCTTTCAGCAAAGACGGCAAAGTCATGTTCGTCGCCAACGAAGACGCCGCCGGCTTAAGCGTGATCGATGTGGCCGATGGCAAGGTGCTCTCCTCCGTGCCGACGGGCGAAGAGCCGGAAGGCGTGACGGTAAGCCCCGATGGCACGCGCGTGTATGTGACGTCGGAGAACGAAGGCACGGTGACCGTGGTGGATACGAAGACGGCCAAGTCGCTCAAGAAGATCAAAGTCGGCCGGCGGCCGCGTTCCGTGGCCGTTACCCCGGACGGCGCGCGGGCCTTCGTCACCAATGAGAATGACGCCGCCTTAACCGTACTCGACCTCGGCCGCATGATCAATGTCCACACCATCCCCGTGGGCGAAGGCTTGAAGCCGATGGGCACCGCCATGACGCAGGACGGCAAAACGCTCTACGTCAGCACTGGCCGCGGCAAGAAGGTCCTGGTGATCGACACGGCCACCGAGAAGATCACCGCCAGCATCGAAGCCGGACAACGCCCGTGGGGACTGACGCTTTCGCCCGACGAACGCCTGCTCTTCACTGCCAACGGGCCATCGAACGACGTGTCGGTGATTGACTTAGCCACTAATACCGTCGTCCGCAAGGTGAAAGCGGGAGATAAACCTTGGGGAGTGATTGCGGTCGCCCGGTGATGCGCCACTTACTGCTTCTCTGCTTACTCTTCACGGCCTGCACGGCTCCGCCCACGAAGCCGGTGGGGAAGACGTTAATCCTGCCGACGCCATTGGGTCTGCCCCGCCTGCGGGTTCCCGCCGACAATCCGCCCACCGCCGAAACGGTCGCCCTGGGCAAGCAGTTATTCGAGAGTAAGTTGCTTTCGGTAGACAATTCTTTAGCCTGCGCGAATTGCCACAATCCGCAACTGGCGTTTACTGACCAGCAACCGGTATCCACCGGAGTGCGCGGGCAGAAGGGAAAACGCAACGCCCCCACCATCCTGAACGCGGCTTACAACGCAGACCAATTCTGGGACGGTCGCGCCCGCACCTTGGAGGACCAAGCCTCCGGCCCCATGATGAACTCCCTCGAAATGGGCCATTCCTTAGAAGGCGTCGAACAAGCCATCAACGGCAATGCCGAAATGATGTCGCTGTTTCGCACCGCCTACGGCCCGCGCGTGAAGGTCACCGTGAATCTGATGGCGAAAGCCATCGCCTCCTATGAGCGCACCATCGTCAGCGGTAATTCGCCCTTCGACAAATACGTCTACGGAAAGCAGATGGACGCTCTCAGCCCTGCCGCCCGGCGCGGCATGGGCGTCTTTACCGATGCCGCGCGCGGAAATTGCGCCGTGTGCCATACCATCGAAGAGACTTACGCCTTATTCTCCGATCAGAAGTTCCATAACCTCGGCGTGGGCCTGAATCCGGCCGGCGAACTGACGGACTTGGGCAAGGAGCAAGGCAAATTCCGCACGCCCATTCTGCGCAACGTCGCCCTCACGGCGCCCTATATGCACGATGGCAGCTTGAAGACGCTCAAGGACGTCGTCGACTTCTACGTCGGCGGCGGCAACGCGAATCCGTATTTGGATAAAGAAATCAAGGCCCTCAGTCACCTCACCAAGCAAGAACGCGAGGACTTAGTTACGTTTCTGGAGTCGCTCACCGGGGACTTGCCGAAATGAGGCTGGTCTGGCTCGCGTTGCTGCTACTGGCCGGCTGCGCCAAACCTCCCGAGCCGACCAAGCCTGTCACTTACTTTGAGCCTGATCCCGCCACGGCAGCGACCATCACCGGCCGCGTGCGTTTCGTAGGCAAGCTACCGCCCCAGAAACTCATCCGCATGGATGCCGAGGCGGCTTGCGAGCAGATGAATCCCGGTCTAGTGCCGGACGGCTCCTTAAGCGTGAGCAAAGGGGACAACTTGAATAACGTCTTCGTCTATGTCAAGAGCGGCCTGGAAGGCAAGACGTTCGCCCCGCCGGATCGGGCCGTAACTTTAGTGCAAAAAGGCTGCCAATTCCAGCCCCGCGTGATGGCCCTGCGCAAGGGCCAGACGCTGAAGGTGGCCAACGCGGACCCGGTGACGCACAGCATCCATCCGCAGCCGCAGAACAATCGCGAGTGGAACCAGCAGCAGGCGCCCGGCGCCCCCGATCTGGAACGCCGCTTCGGCTTCCCCGAAGTGATGATCCCCGTGAAGTGCAACGTGCACGCTTGGATGCGCAGCTACATCGCCGTGCTGGAGCATCCGTACTTCGACGTCACGCAAGGCCTCGGCGAGTTTCGCCTGGTGGGCTTGCCGCCCGGGAACTACGTGGTCGCCGCCTGGCATGAGCGGTTTGGCGAAATCACCCAACCGCTCACCGTCGGCGTGAAGCAGACCGCGACGCTGGACTTCACTTACCCGAAGAAGTGATAAGATCCCTGCATGATCCGCGCATTCACCCTCTCTGTTCTGCTAGCCACGACGCTCAGCGCCCAGTCGCCTCGCATCTACAACACCATCAAGACCAAGCTCGCTGCCGGTAAGCAGGTGATTGGCGGCACGGTGCTCTCCTCCGATCCGGAGATCTACTGCGCCATGGCGAACTCCGGGTTTGACTTCACCTGGATCGAGATGCAGCATAGTCCGCTGACGTTTCACGAAGTGGCCGTGATGCTGCGCGCCTGCAAAGGCTCCTCGGCGATTCCCTTCATCCGCGTCCCGGACGCCACCGAAGGCGACATCCAGAAGGCGATGGACATTGGCGCCCTGGGCATCATCATCCCGATGGTAGAGAGCGTGGAGAAGGTGAAGAACGCCATCAAGTGGGCCAACTATCCGCCCATCGGCAAGCGCAGCCTGGGCAACGGCCAATACGGCGTGCTGTGGGGCGCGGACTACCGGCAGACCGCGAACGCGAATCTGGCGATTGTAGCCATGGTGGAGTCGCCGGCCGGCGTGGCGATCGCTGACCAGATCGCGGCCATCCCCGGCGTCGACGCCGTCTTCGTCGCCAGCACGGACCTGGGCAGCTTCTCCGGCCTCAAGCAAGGTGATCCCCAGTACGAAGCGCTGGTGAGCAAGACGCGCGACGCCGTGCTGAAGGCAGGCCGCAAGGTGGGCGGGCCGGTGGCTTGGCGGGAGCGCGAAGGCTATCACTTCTTCCAGGCCGGCGGCGAAGCGACGCTGATCAAGATGGGCGCTGACAAAGTGCTGGGCGGAGCGGTGGAGCCGGGCATGAAGAAGGGCGTCGCGCCGATTGAAGGCGCGGAGCATCACGAAGTTAAGAAGCCCTAAATGCTGCCCCTGGTCCTCCTCACCATTTTAGGGGCCGAGACCTTTGAGGAGCAGGCCAAGCCGATATTGCAGGCGCGCTGCGCCGGCTGCCACAACGCGCGCCTGAAGCAGGGCGGGCTCTCCGTCGCGACACGGGATGACTTACTGGCCGGCGGACAAACCGGCGCGGCGATTGTGCCCGGCAACGCCGTCGATAGCCTGCTGCTGTCGCTGGTGATGAACGGCAAGATGCCCAAATCCGGGCCGCCGCTCCGTCCGGAAGAGACCGCTCGCCTGCGCCGCTGGATTGAAGCCGGCGCCTTGACAGAAGGCGAGCAAGTGGTCACCCGGCTTGTCAGCGAACGCGAAATCCTCGCGCCGATTCTTGGGGCCAAATGCTTCGTGTGTCATGGCCGCCGCGAGCAGCGCGGGGGCTTGGACCTGCGCACCCGCGCCAGCATGCTGAAGGGCGGCAAAAGCGGCGCCGCCATCATCCCCGGTCAGCCCGAGCAAAGCCTCCTGGTGAAGCGCATCGCCGCGCAACAGATGCCGCCACCGGCGTTGCAGGAGCAATACTGCGTCCGCACCGTGGATAGCGCGGAACTCGAAAAACTGAAGCAGTGGATCGCGCAAGGGGCTCGCGCCGACGACGAGCAACCGGCCAAGGTGGATGCGAAGAATGACCCTGCGGTGCCGGCCAAGGCGCGCGAGTTTTGGTCGTTCCGTCCGCCCGTCCGCGCGCGCGTGCCGGACTTGCCAGGCCGCACGCCGGTTGATTCCTTCCTGCTAGAGAAGTTAGCCGCGAAAAAACTCACTTACTCGACCGAAGCCAGTAAGTTGACGCTCTTGCGGCGAGTCTATTTCAGCCTCACCGGCCTACCGCCCACGCCGAGCGAGGTGAAGGCCTATCTCGCTGACACGCGCCCGGATGCGTATGAACGGCTGGTCGACCAGTTACTCGCTTCGCCGCGTTATGGGGAACGCTGGGCGCGGTCCTGGCTGGATGCGGCCGGCTACTCCGACAGCGAAGGCGGCGTCTCCAGCGACGCTTTGCGGCCTACCGCCTGGCGCTATCGCGACTACGTCATCCGCGCGCTCAATGCCGACCGGCCTTACAACGAGTTCCTCACCGAACAACTGGCGGGCGACGAGCTATTCGATTACCGCGCCGAGAGGCCGTACTCGCCTCGCCAGGCTGACTTACTCGCCGCCACCGGTTTTCTGCGCCAGGCGCCGGATTCCACTTACAGCACCGAACAGAACTTTCTTCCCGAGCGCTTCGACGCCGTCGCCGCCGAGATGGAAATCCTGGGCACGGCGGTGATGGGGCTCTCCCTCGGCTGCGCGCGCTGCCACGATCATAAGTACGATCCCCTGCCCCAACGCGATTACTACCGGGTAAGCGCCATCTTCCAAAGCGCGCTGGACCCCTATGACTGGCGCATTCCCAACATGGAGTGCGGCGGCGTGGGCGCTAAGTGCGAAGAGAAAAACCTACGCTTTCTGCCGGACCTGGAGTCTGCCGAGGCGAAGTCAGTGCAGGCGCACAATGCCCCGCTGGAACAGCAGATAGCCGAAATCGAGCAACAAGTGGAGGCGGCCGCGAAGCCTTATCGTAAGTCCGCTGAGACGGTAGACGAACTTATCAAGAAAAATGAAGACCTCCGGAAGCAAGTTACCGAGTTACGCAAGGGACTTACTAAGCTGCGCAATTCCCTGAAGCCGACGCCCGGCTACCGCGCCCTCTTCGACATGGGCGGGGAGCCAACGCCGGTACGGATCCTCCTGCGGGGTGATCCGAATAATCCCGGCCCCTTAGTCGCGCCGGGCCCGCCTTCCGTTTTATCGGCCTCCTTACCGAACTACGAGGCGATACCGCCGCCCTATGAGACGGGCACCAGCGGACGCCGCTTGGCCTTTGCGAAATGGCTCACGCACCCCCAACATCCGCTGACGGCGCGAGTCATCGTGAATCGCATCTGGCAGCAGCACTTCGGCAATGGCATTGTGAAGAGCGCGGGGAATTTCGGAAAAATGGGCACCCCGCCCACGCATCCGGAGTTACTCGATTGGCTAGCCGTGGAGTTTGTTGAGTCCGGCTGGAGCCTGAAGAAGTTACATCGTCTGATCGTCACCAGCGCCGTGTACCGGCAGAGCTCCGCCGTCAGCGACGCGGCACTTACTCAGGATCCCGCGAATACCTGGCTCTCCCGCTTTCCGCTAAGGCGTCTCGATGCCGAAGCCGTGCGCGACGCCGTCCTGAAGACCGCCGGCCGCTTGGACGAAACGGAGTTCGGCCCGCCGGCGCCCATTGACGTTAAGCCCGACGGGGCCGTGCTGCCGAAGCCCGGTAAGTTGGGCTATCGCCGCAGTATCTACGTGACGCAGCGCCGCTCCACGCCGGTGACGATGTTGGATGCCTTTGACGCGCCTTTCATGAGTCCGAACTGCATTCGCCGCGGCGAGAGCATCGTTAGTTCGCAGGCGCTGCAAATGATGAACGGCGAGCAGATCCGCGAAAGCGCCCGCTATCTGGCCGGCCGCGTCATCGATGCCGCGGGACTCGATCCTGCGGGCCAGTTAGAACGGCTCTATCTCACGGTGCTCTCGCGCCCGCCCTCGCCAGCCGAGTTAACGGCCGGAGTAACTACGCTAGACGGCCTAGCCGCCCAATGGCGGACGCACTACACCGCCAACCCCTCGCCCGAGCCCATCGCCGCGAAGGCGGCGCATATGGCCTTGGCCACCGTGGCGCACACTCTCTTCAATACCGCGGAGTTTCTCTATGTCGACTAGCCGGCGCAATTTTCTCGGGCGCATGTCGGACGGCCTGTACGGCGCAGCCCTCAGTTCTTTACTCGCCGCCGACGCCTTGCCGCCCGCTTATGACTTACGCCCCAAAGCGCCGAAGTTACCCGGCAAAGCCAAAGCCGTCATCCAGCTCTTCATGAACGGCGGGCCGAGCCAGATGGACTTACTCGACCCCAAGCCGCTGTTGCAGAAATTCGCCGGCCAAGCGCCCAGCCGCGACTTAGCCAGCCAGATCCGCCAAGTCCGTGAGGCGGGCGGCATTATGCCCTCGCCATTTCAGTTTCAGAAGCACGGACAAAGCGGCATCGAAGTCTCTGAGTTACTGCCCCACTTAGCCAAACGCGTCGACGACCTGGCCGTGATCCGGTCGATGTTTACCACCCACATCGCGCACGATTTTGCCCTCTTCATTTTCCATACCGGCCGCATGCTGCCGGGCCGCCCGACCTTAGGCTCTTGGGTAGTTTACGGGCTCGGCAGCGAGAATCAGAATTTGCCCGCTTACGTCGTTCTCGACGATCCGAAAGGGTTGCCGATCAACGATATTCAGAATTGGCAGGCCGGCTATCTGCCGGGTATTTATCAGGGCACCCGCGTACGGTCTGAGGGGATGCCCATTCTGAATCTGAAGCCGGATGAAGAGTACCCCGCCGGAGTGGCGGACCTCAGCCGCTCGATGCTGCATCGCTTGGACGCCGCTCATCGGGCCGGGCGGCCACACCAGCCCGACCTAGACGCCCGGCTCTCCACCTACGAATTAGCTGCCCGCATGCAGCTCGAAGCGACCGATGCCCTGGACTTGAGCAAAGAAAGCGAAGCCACTCGCGAACGGTATGGCCTGAACGACGACGCCACCGCCACTTACGGCAAGCGCTGCCTGATGGCCCGCCGGCTCGTCGAGCGCGGCGTCCGCATGATTCAGGTCTTCACGGAGGGCAACGTTTGGGATCACCACAACGACCTCAAGAAGAATCTGACTTACTGCTGCAAGAAAACGGACCAGCCCATTGGCGCCCTGCTTGGTGACCTCAAAGAGCGTGGCTTACTCGATAGCACGCTCGTCGTTTGGGGCGGCGAGTTTGGCCGCCTGCCGATTGCGCAGTCACCCGGCCCCACGGCGGGGCGCGACCACAATCCCTCCGGGTTCACCACCTGGATGGCGGGCGGAGGCGTGAAGGGCGGGACGATCCTGGGCTCCACCGATGACATTGGCTACAAGGCGCAAGAGGATCCGGTGAGCGTGCATGACTTTAACGCCACCATCTTGCACTTACTCGGGCTCGACCATCGCCAACTCGTATTTCCCCGCGAAGGACGCAACGAACGCATCACGGACGAATATCCGGTGCGGATCTTGAGCCAGATTTTGCGTTAGTCAGTTGAGCTTCTCGTGGCAGGTGGCGCAGTCGTTCGACGCCTTGTTCTTCTGGTGGCAAGTCATGCAGGCGCCCATGTTCGTTTCCACTTCGCGCTTCAGCACATCACGTTCGGCCACGGCGCCGTGGCAGGTTTCGCACTTCGCGCCGGCATTCGTATGCACCTGATGACTAAAGAAGACGAACCCGGGAATCTGATAAACCCGAATCCACGGCACGGGCTTCTTGGCTTGGTGGAATTCGGTGAGTTTCTGAATGTGCGGCGACTCTTTCTTCACCGCAATGTGGCAGGACATGCACTTCTTAGTCTCCGGGATCGTCGCTTGCTCTCCCGGCGGGGGCATGGTGTGGCACTCGGCGCACTTCAAAAGAGCCGTTTCCGCGTGCGTCTTGTGAGAAAACGGCAACGGCTGGTCAGCCGACAACAAGAGCAAGAGTAGCCAATTCACAGCGACTTGGTCCTCAACTGTTCCGCCAAGTACTCGCTGGCTCGTATCGTAAGCGCCAGGATGGTGAGCGTGGGATTCTGGCAGCCGCCGGAAACAAAGCTGGAGCCGTCCGTGACAAAGAGGTTCTTCACGTCGTGCGCCTGATTGTGCGCATTCAGCACGCTGGTCTTGGGGTCGCTCCCCATGCGGCAAGTCCCCAACTCATGGATACTCTCGCCCGGCGGGACCATTTGCCAATGCTTAGTGAGCACCTCAAAACCGGCTGACTTACACATCTCCTCCATCGTATTCGCCGCGTCCTTGGCCATGGCGAATTCGTTGTCGGTATATTTCTGATGAATGTGCAGCACGGGAATGCCCCAGGCGTCTTTCACATTACGATTGATCCGGACGTGGTGCTCCTTGCGCGGCAACACTTCGCCCATGGTGGTCATGTTGAAGCCCGCGCCGCGCAAGTCGGCGAGTTGCTTCCACATCGCCTCGCCGTAAGTGGGGAGTAAGTGCGGGCCCGGCGTACCGCCGGAGCCAAAATCCAGCGAATACCCGCGGATGAAGTCCTTACTCTTTTCCTTCAAGTTACGAAAGCGAACGACATAACCGCCGCCGCCCATCAGACCACGTGGCGGACTGCCGCCCTTGGCCTGCGGCACAATCGCTTGCACAGTGCCCTTCACGTAAAACTGATCGAACAAATAATGGCCCAACACGCCGCTCGAATTCGCGATGCCGCTATTGAGCAAAATGCGCGTAGTTTCCAGGCACGACGCGCCTAGATAGAGAGCCCGTCCGGCACTTACGTAATATTCGCGCTTCGACAAACGGTCAACGAAATGGACGCCCGCCACTTTACCGGTATTCTTATCGAGCGCCACTTCCCGTACCACCGCGTTCGGCACAATCTGTAAGTTGCCCGTGGCCATCGCTTCAGGAAGGAGTAAGTTGAGCGAACTGGCCAAAGTACCTTGTGACCGGCGCTGCTTCGTGGTCGGAATTCCCGCTTTGCGGCAGGCCGCCTCGAAGCGCAGGACGGACTCAGAATCCTTCGTTTCGTCCAACGTCACGTTGCCATCGGGCAATTGCGGAAAGCCTTCTTTGCGGCCGGAGACGCGGAAGATGGGCTCGGCGCGCTCGTAGTACGGAGCTAAGTCAGAGTACTGGATGGGCCAGTTATCGCCGAAGCCGTCGTGGTCCTTGCATTTGAACTCGTAGTCCGATAGGCGCCAACTGGCGCGGCCCCACAGCAGCGTCTTGCCGCCCATCATCCGCACGCGGACCCAATAGTAGGGGTCACCGGGATCGTAGGTATAGGGGTTCTCGCGTTCGTCGGCCCAGACGTTGGCGCTGAACTCGCTGGCTTGGGTGACGTGCGGGAAGCGCCCGGGCTCGCCGAAGCCGCGGAACGGCAGATCATAAACGTTGCGGAGGACACGTTGTTTTTCGACGTCCACATGCGGCCCGGCGTCAAGCATCAAGCACTTAATGCCGAGCTTGGTCAAGGTGTAAGCGGCCATGCCCCCGGAGGCGCCGGAGCCGATAATCAGAACGTCATGGTCGGACTTAGTGAACATGAGCTAGGAAAAAAGCTGTTCCAGAGAGGTTGCCGAAGCCAGCCGCTGGGAAATCGCTTCCAGTTCCGGCAAGGTGGCGATATTGATGCGTTCGAGAACCGCCACGGGCAGAGAGCCAAAGCGCAATTCGAGGACGGTGCGAAGAATCGTACGCGCCGAGGCCGCGCCATGGTCCAGGCCTTGCTGCAAGCCATCAGCGACGCCCTTCTCCACTCCCTCTTGATAGATCTCTTCGAGGAATTCGTTTTCGTGAATGTCGATGGATATGGGCATACGGTTCACCTCTTCTCGCACGAGGGTCTTGAGGCCCCTCAATCCAGATAGTATCAAAAGCTCAGCGATGGCTTCGCGACGGCGGGGGATCGGCAAATTGCTGACGCGGCTGAGGATCTTGGCTACGGCGGCGCGCTCATCACGCAACCGGCACAGGATCGAGAAGATCGCCTCCTCCAGATCCCCCGCAGCCATCAGCCAGTCGCCGTCGATTTCGCGCAGGTCGATCAAGTGGTACTGGTATTCGAGGCTCGGCGGATAGCTGAGCCCGCCGCCGACAGCGATTTTTCCTGGCCCCAACCAGAAGACAATTTGGATGGGTGGACGGTCGTAGTCGCGTAGGACCAGAGCGAAGTAGAGCAGATTGCGCCGGGCGAATTTCTCTAACCGGTAGCCTTGTAGTTCGGTGTGGATGAGTTCGCCGTCCGCCGTTTCGAAGAGCGTGTCGGGATGGAGGTTCGAAACCGTAATCAGTTCCGTGGGCAGACTGCGAGTGATTACGACCTCGCGGCCCAGCGCCGCGGATAGCAGCCGTTGCGGCGGATTCACGAAGAGGCGTTTGAGCGTGGCGTCGTACTTCATGCGTGTTTCACATCCTCGGCATCAGTAGACTCTGCACCTCGGGCCGGCTCAGATCCGCTTTCGCAATCACCTGCACCGGCAGATCGAGCCGCGCGGGTGGCGTGCCGCCGCGCAGCTTCACCGCCAACGACTTCACCACTTCGTAGCCCATGCGCCGCGAGTCCTGCACCAGCATCAGGTCGATCGTGCCCGCCCGCAAGGACGCCACATGGGACTCGCTCGTATCAAAGGTAATCAGCTTCACCCTGCCCGCCAGGCCCCGGCTCTCCAGCGCCTGCATCGCGCCCAGCGAACTGGCTTCGCTGGAGGCGAAGAGCCCGGCCAGATCAGGATGCGCGGTAAGCATATTCTCCGCGGCGGCGCGGGCCTTGGCGCGGTCCGCCATGCCGTACTGGCGCGCGGCGATCGTCAGGCCAGGGTGATTCCGCATCGTCGCTGCGAAGCCTTGCTCGCGCAGCATCGTCGACGTCCCGCCGGGCTTGTGCATCACCATGCCGACCTTGCCCTGCTGCCCGGTCAACGCGGCCAGCCGTTCGGCCGCCGTCACGCCGGCGGCGAGATTGTCCGTCGCAACGAACGTCAGGTAGCCCTTCGCGTTCACGCCGGAATCAAAGACCGACACGGGAATTCCCGCGTCAATGGCGCGTTGCACGGCTTGGCTGAGCGTATTCTCGTCGGTGGCGGAGATCGCCAGCGCGCTTACCTTCTGGGCCACCATGGCGTCGACCACTTGGATCTGCCGTGCATGATCCGTCTCGTCCTGCGGGCCGTTCCAGTCAATCGCGAAGCCGAACTCCGCTGCGGCCTCTTTCACCCCCGCGTGCACGGCCATAAAGAAGAGGTGCGAGGTCGCCTTCGGCACAACGCCCACTACGCGGCGTTGCTCTCGATTGCAAGCGGCCAAAGCGGCTAAGCCCGGCAGCACGTGGCGGCGCCTCACGAGTAAATCCCCGGCGCCTCATGGCCCAGCGCCTGCACGTATTCGACGTAAGTGCCCGGATAAACCCGCGGCTCGCGTTCCTGGCCCGTTTCGCCGCCCAGTTCCAGCACGCGCGAACTCAAGCCGCGCAGAAACGCGCGGTCATGCGAGACGAAGATCATCGTGCCTTCAAAGTTCTTCAAGGCGCCGACGAGCATCTCCTTGGTGGCCAGGTCCAAGTGGTTCGTGGGCTCATCGAGCACCAGAAAATTGGGCGGGTTGTACAGCATCCGCGCCATCGCCAGCCGCGACTTCTCCCCGCCAGAGAGCGCGCGAATGGGCTTTTCGGCGTCGTCGCCGGAGAATTGAAAAGCGCCCATCAGCGAACGCAAGGACCCGATGGAGTCATTAGGAAAGTCGTTCTGGAGTTGCTCAATGATGTTGAGATTGGAGTCGAGCACGTCGAGGCTCTGCTGCGCGAAGTAGCCCATGGTGAGGCTGGCGCCGAGGCGTACGCTGCCGTCGTCGGGCGTCGTGGCGCCGGCAATCATTTTGAGCAGGGTCGTCTTCCCTGCCCCGTTGCGGCCCATCACGGCCCAGCGTTCGCCGCGGCGAATGGTCAGATTCAGACCTTGGTAGATCACTCGCTTGCCGTAAGCTTTGTGCAGATTCTCGATCACCGCCACCTGATCGCCGGAGCGCGCGGGAACGCGGAAATCGAACTTAACGATCTGGCGCTTCTTAGGCAACTCGATCTTCTCGATCTTGTCGAGCGCCTTGATGCGGCTCTGCACCTGCGCGGCCTTGGCGGCGTGCGTCTTGAAGCGCTCAATGAAGCGTTGCTCTTTGGCGAGCATGGCTTGCTGGCGGGCAAAGGCCGCCTGATGATTCGCTTCGCGGATGACACACTCGCGCTCGTAGAAGTCGTAGTTGCCGGAATACGTGATGATCTCGCCCGAATCGATTTCGGCGATTTTGCTGACGATGCGATTCATAAACTCGCGATCATGCGAGGTCATCAACAACGCGCCGGGGTACGCCTTGAGGAACTGCTCGAGCCAAATGATGCTCTCGAGATCCAGGTGGTTGGTCGGTTCGTCCATCAGCAGGACGTCGGGCCGTCCCAGCAGCACCCGCGCCAACGCGACGCGCATCTTCCAGCCGCCGGAGAGCGCGCCGACATCGCCATCGATCTGGTCGTCGGCGAAGCCCAAGCCATGCAACACTTCGCGCGCCTGCGCTTCCAGCGTGTAGCCGTCCAGATGCTGGTATTCCTCTTGCACCTCGCCGAAGCGATCCAGGATTTTGTCGAGTTCGTGGGCGCGATCGGGGTCCTCCATGGCGTGCTGCAGCGCTTCGAGTTCGTGATGTAAGTCGCCGACGCGGCCGCTGCCGGCGATGGCCTCGTCCAGCACGGAGCGGCCCGACATCTCCTCCACGTCCTGCCGGAAATAGCCGATGGTCATCTTCTTCGGCAAGGAGACGTGGCCTTCGTCCGCTTCTTCTTCGCCCATCACCATGCGAAAGAGCGTCGTCTTGCCGGCGCCATTCGGGCCCACCAGCCCCACCTTTTCACCGGGGTTGAGTTGGAACGAAGCTTCGACAAAAATGAGTTGCTTACCGTACTGCTTGTTGATGTTGGAGAAAGAGATCATCGGCTCTCACCAAGCTAGCAGATTGGGGTTACGCGGCTACGTGAACGACGAGGACGGCGGCTTGCTTGGCGCGAAGAGAATGCGGGGTATGAGCTTCGAGGGTGATGAGATCGCCAGACGTGAGCGTGCGCCGCTCTCCGGCGAAGGTGAACTCAGCTTCGCCGGAGAGGCAGTGGACGGTGATGGGCCCCGGGGCAGAATGCTCAGGGACGGCGCCATCCTCATCGAGACGGACGAGGAGGATCTTCCATCCGGGCGCCTGCGCCAGCAGACGCATGGGCTTCGAGGGCGGGGTGGCGAGTTCGTGAGTAAGTGAGAGGAATTGAGGCATGTTGTTTCTCCAAGTGGTCATTGGCGATGGCAAGGCCTTGGCCCATGCGTTCGGCGAGGGCAAGCCATTCAAAGGCTTGCTCAGCGGGTAGTTCGTCGCGCAAGACGAGGGCGAAGAGGGCGAGCCAGTCGGTGAGTAGCGCGCGGTTGAAGCCGTGGGCCAGGTGCTGGCGGGCGACGTCGAAGTGGAAGCCGGTGGAACGTTCGCCGCCGAGCGCGGTCCACCAAAAATAGGTCATACGTTCGCGGTGGCGGGGCCAGTCCGTGATGTGGGCGAAGGGGGCGGCAAGGGTGGGGTGTTGGGTGATGCGGGCGTAGAAGGCGTCGACGACGCGGGCGATGGCGGGTTGTCCGATGGAAGCGGCGAAGCTCATAACATATATTCCATATACATCTTATCGCCATGCGGCGCGAAAAGCAATATGCTATATACATCTTATGCAACTGAGCCGCCAGTCCGACTTGGCTTTGCGCGTACTGATGTACGCCGCGCAACGTGAGGAAGCGTCCGTCACGATCGCGGAAATCGCCGATTTCCATCGGGTTTCGAAGAATCATCTGATGGTGGTGGTGAACCGCTTGGCGCGCGCGGGCTATCTGGACACGGTGCGCGGCCGGGGCGGCGGGCTGCATCTGGCGAAGCCACCAGGCGAGATCCGGGTGGGGGACGTGCTGCGGGTGGCGGAATCGAACTTCGCGATCGTAGAGTGCCTAGGCGCGGGCAATACCTGCCGAATTACGCGAAGCTGCGGACTAAAGGGCGCGCTACGCCAGGCTATGGAGAGCTTTTTCAAAACGTTGGATTCGTACACGCTGGCCGACGTCGCGGGAAAGTCCCTCGTGCGACTCGGATAACATAAGCGTCATGACCCTCGCCGTTCTTCTGCTGCTCGCGCAGAACCTGCGCCCCGCTCTGCCGCCGATCCCCACCTACGAGGTCCAGCGCGCCCAAACGCCGCCGCGCATCGACGGCCACCTCGACGACGCCGTCTGGCAATCCGCCAAGCCCGTCATCTTCGTCTTCCCCTGGGACTTCCAAAAGGGCAAGAAGCAGAAGACCGTGGCGAAGCTGGCTTGGGACAACGACTACCTCTATGTCGCCTACGAGTGCGACGACACCGACATCACCGCGATCCACACCCTGCCCGACGACCCTACGTACAAAGACGACGCCGTCGAGATCTTCATCGCGCCCCCCGGCGTGAAGAACCTGTACGTGGGCCTCGAAATGAACGCCCGCGCCGTGCTCTACGACTACTTCTACGCCTTCCCGCAGCGCCTGCTCAAGAACTACGACCTGCGCGGCGTGCAGCTTTCGTCGCAGATTCGGGGCACCCTCAACATGCGCGGCGACGAGGACCAGGGCTGGAATCTGGAAGTAGCCATTCCCTGGCGCTCCTTCTCCGATCTGATCAATTCTCCGATCCCCAAGCCGGGTGACCGTTGGATCGCCAATCTGAATCGCTGGGACGGCACGGAGCCCGAGCGCCGCTTGTCCCAATGGTCCGATTCGGGCATGGTGCAAGCCAATCCGCACAACCCGGATCGCTTTGGCTACCTGCTGTTCCAATAGCGTCCCGGTTGCATATACTGTCTCTAGTGATTTCACGACGCAGCTTTCTTCCCGCCCTCGCCGCGGCCCCGGCCGCCGCCCAGACCGCGAATCGCGACTACTCCGGCAAGACGCCCACGCGCTATCCCGAACCCGATGTCGTGGTGCTCGATAAGCGCTTCGCCAAATACAAGATCGGCAACACGCCCATCCTGCGCTTGCACACCGGCAGCCTCTGGGCTGAGGGGCCTGCCTGGAATGGCGTCGGCAAGTACGTCATGTGGAGCGACATCCCCAATGAC
Organism: Bryobacteraceae bacterium; assembly: GCA_019752335.1. Taxonomy (GTDB): domain Bacteria; phylum Acidobacteriota; class Terriglobia; order Bryobacterales; family Bryobacteraceae; genus JALHNI01. Next base: position 202,684 of record JAIEMJ010000004.1, on the reverse strand, counting down.
CGGCAAATGCGCTGGCTGGAGGAAGACGGGCACGTGAGTGTCTTCCGCCAGCCCGTCGGCTACACCAACGGCAACACCTTCGACTATGAGGGCCGCCAGATCAGTTGCGAGCACGGCAATCGCCGCGTGACGCGCTACGAATACAACGGCAAGGTGACCGTGCTGGCCGATAAGTACAACGGCAAACCGCTCAACGCGCCCAACGACGTCATCGTCGCGCCCGATGGCGCGATCTGGTTTACCGACCCTGGCTACGGCACCCTGATGGAATACGAGGGCAACAAGGGTAAGCTCGAAATCAAGGAAGCCGTCTATCGCATCGACGGCAAAACGGGCGCCATGACGATGGTGACCGACGAGATCTTCAAGCCCAACGGGCTCTGCTTCTCGCCGGACTACAAGAAGCTCTACATCGCCGACACCGGCGCCACTCACTACGACAACGCGCCCCGCATCGTGAAGGTGTGGGACGTGGACGGCGCCAAGCTCAAAGGCGGCAAGCAATTCGTGAACATGTCGCCCAAAGGCGAGCCCGGCCTGGCCGACGGCATTCGCTGCGATACCGATGGCAACGTCTGGATCGGCGCCGGCTGGGTGGGCGCGGGCTACGATGGCGTTCACATCGTGGCTGCGGATGGCCAGCGCATCGGCCAGATTCTGCTGCCCGAAATCTGCGCCAACCTTTGCTTTGGCGGAGCGAAACGCAATCGCCTCTTCATGTGCGGCAGCCAATCGCTTTACACGGTCTACACCGAGGCGATTGGTGCGGGCATCGCTTAGCTTCCTTTTTCTGGCCAGCCTGAGTGCGGCCGATTGGCGGTTGGCCGCCACGGAAGCGGTGCAGGAGCCCATCCGCGGCGCCGCCGTCGCCACCGACGGCCACCTGTATACATGGGGCGGTGAACTGCGACGCTGGACGCTGCCCCAGCTTCAATCGCAGGAGTTAGCGCGCTTCGACACCGCGGAAGGCGGCTGCCTCTTGGAGCGCGACGTCGTCGCGACCACTTCCGCCGGCCTGGCCATCTTTCGCGCGCCGCGCTACCGGGCCGAGATCATCGACGCAGGCGCCGTCGCCTGGGATTGCCTGCCCGCCACTCTGCTGGGCCACCGTGGCATCCTGATCGTCCATCGCGGCATGCAGGTGCGCTTCTACGAACGGAAACGCGGACGCTGGTCCTACCAGGAGATATACTCTTTTTACACGGCCAGCGAGCAAGCCGGACTCCTACTGCGCGACATCGATCATGACGGCCGACCCGACCTGATCTGCGGCAACTACTGGATCCAGTCGCCCGCCCGGCTCGACCTGCCGTGGCGCCTCTTCGCCATCAATACGCTGAATGAACAGCCACTCTCCGCCTCGGCTCGCCTAGCCTGGGCGGCGGGGAAACTCGTCTGGGCGGAGAGCCGCGAGGCCAATGCCAGGCTCTTTCGCTTCACCCCTCCCGCAGATCCCAAGCTCCTGTGGCGGGCGGAGGCACTCGCGAGCGGCCTAGCGTTTCCGCAGGGCCTGGCTCTGGATGGCGAGGAGGTGGTGGTAGGGGAGAACCATGGGCCAGCGTCGCGACTGTGGGCGGGAAAGCTTTTCTTATCTGGTGGTTGGCCGACTTTTCGACTGCATCTCGCCGGCGGCCATCTGTATCAAATTGGTGAACGAGGCGTGAGAAGATTTGACAGAGACCCCAGTTCCGGAGATACTAGAGGTGTTGCGCATTGATGCTCATCAAGCGCACGACGCCGCCTCAAGCGGGAGTAACTCAGCTGGTAGAGTGCAACCTTGCCAAGGTTGATGTCGCGAGTTCGAATCTCGTCTCCCGCTCCATTATCCTTTCGCGAATCCTTCTCGCGGTTTCCCCTTCACCTTGTCTTTCTCTTCCTTCGGTAACTGCTCAAAAGGACGCAGCTTCTTGCGACTCTCGCTCTTGGGCAAACGCGTGGCCAACTGGTTACGGACCTTTTTCTGCTCCGCCGTCATCGTCTCCGGCCGGTGCGCGAGATTCTTCCATTCGTGCGGATCCGCCCGCTCGTCGTAGAGTTCCTCGCCGTCGGAGAAGCGCCCATAGCGCCAACCCTCCGTGCGAATCGTGATCTTGTCTGGCCCGTCGGAAGTAATTCCCGCGCCATCCCAGGCGCGCTTGGGATCCTTCAGCAACGGCACCAAGCTCTTGCCGGCCAGGCCGGCCTTGGCGGGCAGACCGCACAGGTCGAGCATCGTGGGATAGAGGTCAACAAACTCAACGACCCGCAGACAGTCAGCGCCGCCCGCGTTCACCCCCGGTGCGGAAATCATGAGCGGGGCCCGGCAGGAGCGTTCCCACAGCGTGAACTTGCGCCACTGGTTTTTCTCGCCGAGTTGCCAGCCATGGTCACCCCAGAAGACGACGATCGTGTCCCGCGCATTCGGACCCTTATCCAGGGCATCCAGCACCCGCCCCACATTAGCGTCGCAGAAGTTGATGGCGGCCAGATAGCCGCGAATCGCCGCACGCCATTCGTCGTTCTTGGTCACCCGCGCGTGGTCGCGTAAGCCACCCTGCAGAATGGCGCTCTTGGGCACGTCGTCCAGATCATTCTCCAAATACGGCGGCAGCTTGACGTCACTCTCCTTGAACTTGTCGAAGTAAGCGCGCGGCACATACCAGGGCAGGTGCGGCTTCTTGAAGCCGCATGCCATGAAGAACGGCTGCGCATGTTTCTTGCCCAACACGTCGGCCGTGTACCGCACATAGCGATAGTCTTCCATCTCCTCATCGGCGAGGTCCAGCGGACCCCAGTCAAAATGCGACTGCGCGGATTTGGCCGGCGTGTGCGACTCTTCGGCCTTCGCCTCGGCGGCGGGATGACTTTCGGGCAGATACTCGTGGAAGGCGTGGTAGTCCGGCTGCGAGTTGTGATACAGCTTGCCACAGCCCAACACGCGGTAACCGTGGTTCATGAAGTACTCGGGCAAAGTCACCGCGTCAGGAGCGCCGTCGCGCCAGGTGTCGCTGTTGTTGTAGACGCCGGTGGTGGTGGGCCGCAGACCGGTCATCAGGCTGGCGCGTGAGGGGTTGCACATCGGCGCGTTGCAATAGGCGCGCTGAAAACGAATCGCGCGCGCGCCTAGGCGGGCCATATTCGGCGTCACCGATTGCGGATTGCCTCCAAAGTTCTCCACCCAATCATTCAAGTCGTCGACGGCGATGAATAAAACATTGGGGGCCTTTTTGTTCTGGGCGAATGCAGTGGCCCCGAGCGACGCAACAAACTGGCGGCGGTTCATGCCCGCGATTGTATAACGGTTAGCGCTTGGCCAGCCACTTCACGCTCAGCGAAGGCGTCGCGTGGCAGCCCGTGGTGCCGGTGACGCCGCTGGCGATCTGCGCGCAAGCATTCTCGTGCGCCGTCCGCTGCGCCATAGCCTTGGTGTCAGCCGACGCCGTACGGCAGGCCTGCCGCCCCTCAAAAGCCACACACACCTCGCAGCGATAGTCCGGGCTCGGCATGGAGAAGTAAATCAGCATTCCCAAGCCCAACAGGGTCGCCACCACGATCAGGCTCACCTGGTTGCGGCTCACGCGCTGGCCCCTTCCGCGAAGAAGCTCCCCATGCGCCGGAACTTCCAGTAGCGTTCGTCGATCAGTTGCTCGGGCGTCAGGCGCTTCAGCTCCGCCAGCGACGACAGCAGGTGGCTCTTCAGCAATTCGGCCGCCGCGTCCATGTCCACGTGCGCGCCGCCTACGGGCTCCGGAATGGCGCCATCGATAATGCCCAGCCGCTCCAGGTGATCGGCGGTCAGCTTCAGGGCGGCGGCGGCCTTCTCGGCTTGCGTGGAATCGCGCCAGATAATCGCCGCGCAGCTTTCCGGCGAAATCACGCTGTAAATCGCGTTTTCGAGCAGATAGACCCGGTTGCCGACGCCCATCGCGAGCGCGCCACCGGAGCCGCCTTCGCCGATCACCACACAGATCACCGGCACGCTCAGCCTCGCCATTTCGCGCAGATTCACGGCGATAGCTTCGGCTTGGCCACGCTCCTCGGCGTCAATGCCAGGATAAGCTCCGGGCGTGTCGAGCAGGCAGATAACCGGCCGGCCAAACTTGGCCGCCATCTTCATCGCGCGCATCGCCTTGCGATAGCCTTCCGGCTTCGGCATGCCAAAATTACGCAGCAGCTTCTGCTTGGTGTCGCGGCCCTTCTGCTGGCCGCAAACCATCACCGGCTCGCCGTCGAGCTTCGCCATGCCGCAGACAATCGCCGCGTCGTCACCATAAGCGCGGTCGCCGTGGACTTCCACAAAGTCCGTAAACATACGCTGGATGTAGTCGAGCGCATGCGGACGCTTCGGATGACGCGCCAGTTGCACGCGCTCCCAGGGCGTCGCCGTCTGGGCTTCGTTGCGTCCCAGCATCTCCAGTTGGCCCTCTAAACGCTTCACATCGGCCTGCGGGTTCGCCGCACGCAACGCGGCTAATTCGCGTTCCAGGTTTTCAATTCGTTGCCGGGTATCGTCTTGCATTAGTTCTCGGTAGGGATGAGGTCGGCGATGCGCAACGCCATGTCGGGCGCCGCCAGCGGACTTACACTTTCTTGGGCCATATATTGCATGGCCACTTGGTACTTACCTTCTAGAGGCTGCCGGAAAACGGAGAGCGAGAGGGAATGCACATCGAGCACCCAATAGTCGGCGATGCCCGCTCGCGCGTACAAACGCGCCTTGGTTCCTTGATCTAAGGAGAGCGACCGGTCAGCCACCTCAATGATCAGGGCCACGTCAGCGGCTCGCGGAGGCTGGTTCAGGAACTCGGTAATCGGACGGCGCAGCACGATCAGGTCAGGCTGCGGTTCGTTCGTGGAGTCGTCTTCCGGAGTGACATCCAACACCGCCCCGCTCAGCACCTTCCCCGGAAATATTCGTTTCAGCCAAGCATCCACCAGAGCTAGCCGAATGATGTGCGGCTGACTCTTCCCCATCTTGTCGATCAGTTGTCCGTCGATCAGTTCGAAGCGCTGACCGTCGATCAAGCCAATCTGCTCCAACTGGGCGCACTCCGTCCGCGTCCAACGCTTGCGCGGTGGAACATCCGGGAACTCGCTCATGTGCGCGACGGCCATACTTCTATTCTAGTTCGCCATGATCTCAATCGACTCATCGCCGCAGATCCGCTTTACCTCGGCCATGAACTCGCGATCCAGCCGCACCTTGGCCGCCAAATCCAGCGTCACCGCGAAATCCTTTGGCTTTTCCAGCCGCAAGCGAATTTGCGCCTGGCCCGGTTTGCGTGTAAACAGTGCGCTCAATTCCTCGGCCTTAGCCATGGCCCCATTCGGCGACGCCGCGCTTAAGCGGACCCGGATCGAGAGCAAGCTTGGCAAGTCGACGCGGGCATCATCCAGCGCTATAACGTCTTGCAGCGAAATCTTTGGCGGACCGCCTTCTTCCGGCATCACCTTCGCCTTCACCAGCACCGCCCGGTCCTCAATTAGCTGCGGCCCGAGCAACTCGATCTTCGAATTGAAGACCATCGCTTCCAGATTGCCCTCGGTATCCTCAAACTGCATCAAGGCCCAGAGCTTGCCTTCCTTCGTGCGCTTGCGCTGAATCCCCGAAAGAATCCCACACAGCTTCACTTCGGTGCTCTTTTCCAGGCCCTCCAGTTGCGCCGTGGTATGCGAACGCAACTCGCTGGACTTATCCCGGTAAGCGTCCAGCGGATGCCCGCTGACGTAAAACCCGAGTAATTCCTTTTCGCTGGTGAGTTTTTCTTTCTCCGTCCAATCCGGCACCTTCGGCAACGGCGGATCGGGGCTATCTTCCTCGGCCAGCAACATACCGAAGAGTCCGCTTTGCCCACTCGCCTGGTCCCGCCAGTGACGCTGGCCCGCTTCGAGCGCGCCGTCCAAGGCAGCAAATAATTGCGCCCGCGTCCCGGGCAGCGAGTCCAACGCGCCGGCCTTAATCATGCTTTCGAGCACGCGTTTATTCAACGCCGACAAATCGACCGTCTCGCATAACTTATACAGACTATCGAAGTGCTTGCCGGCGTTGCGCGTCTTGATGATCGCTTCCACCGCTCCGGCGCCGACATTCTTAATCGCCCCCAGGCCGAAACGAATACTATCGCCGTCCGGCGTGAAATTGAGCTCGGACTTATTCACATCCGGGGCCAATACCTGAATGCCCATTTCCTTACACTCATTGATGTACTTCACCACCTTCGCCGTGTTGCCGGTTTCCGACGTCAGCAGCGCGCTCATAAAGTCAATCGGATAATTCGCCTTGAGATACGCGGTGACATAGGCGAGAAAGGCATAAGCCGCCGAGTGTGACTTATTAAAGCCATAGCCGGCGAACTTCTCCATTTGGTCAAAAACGCGATTCGCCTTCTTCGACGGCACCCCACGCTTCTCGGCGCCCTGTTGAAAGCGCAGACGCTGCTTGGCCATCTCGCCCGCGTCTTTCTTGCCCATGGCGCGCCGCAGCAAGTCGGCTTCGCCCAGCGAGTAGCCGGCCACCACGTTGGCGATCTGCATCACCTGTTCCTGGTAAACCATGAAGCCGAAGGTCTCTTCAAGAAGCGCCTTCATCTCCGGCAAGTCGTACTTCACTTCTTCCCGGCCATGGCGGCGTTCAATGAACTCGTCGATCTTGTCCATCGGCCCCGGCCGGTACATCGCGTTCAACGCGATCAGGTCCTCCAGACGCTCCGGCTGGTAGCGCCGCAAAATGTCGCGCATGCCGTCCGATTCAAACTGGAAGACGCCCGAAGTATAGCCCTTGGTGAAGATCTGATACGTCTTGGCGTCGTTAAACGGCAGGTCCTCCACCACTAACTTCACGCCGCGAAACTTTTCAATCAACACCAGCGCATCGGCGATGATGGTGAGCGTGGTGAGGCCCAGGAAGTCCATCTTCAGCAGGCCGAGTTTTTCGAGCCCGCTCATGTCGTACTGGGTGACAATTTCGTCCTTGCTGGTTTTATACAGCGGCACCAGATACTTCAGCGGTTCCGGCGCGATCACCACACCGGCCGCATGTACCGAAGAGTTTCGCGCCACTCCCTCCAGCTTCAAAGCCGTATCCAGCACATCGCGCACGCGCGGATCCTCTTCGGCTAGCTTGTCGAACTGCGGCTCCATCTGAATGGCGTCCGCCAGCTTGATGCCGATCGGTTGGGAGGGCACCAGCTTGGTGATCTTTTCGACCTCGGCAAAACTCATATCGAGCACCCGGCCGACATCCTTCACCGACGCCTTCGCCGCCAAAGTACCGAAGGTAATAATCTGCGCTACCTGATCGCGCCCGTATTTTTCCGTCACGTAGCGAATCACTTCGCCACGGCCCCGGGTACAAAAATCGACGTCGATATCTGGCATCGAAATGCGTTCCGGATTCAAGAACCGCTCGAAAAGCAGCCCATACTGCAGCGGATCGATGTCGGTGATATTCATCGAGTAGCCCACCAGCGAACCAGCCGCAGAACCACGTCCCGGACCCACCGGAATCCCCTTCTCCTTGCTATAGCGAATAAAGTCCCACACGATCAGGAAATAGCCGGAGAACTTCATCTGCTGAATCAGCTTAATTTCGTGTGTCAGCCGCTCATCGTATTTTTCCAGCGGCTCGCGCAACAGTCCCTGCCGGGCCAGCGCGGCCAGCTTCACCTTGCGCTTCTCGTAACCTTCGCGCGCCACATATTCGAAAAAAGAATCGATGGTGTGCGCCGCGGGCACATCAAACTGTGGAAAAGGATTTTCCACTTTCTTCAGCTTCAGTTGGCAACGCTGGGCAACTTCCCAAGTCCGGTCAATGGCGTCCTCATGATCGCCAAAAAGCGCCAACATTTCGTCGCGCGACTTTAAGTAAAATTCCGGTGTATCGAACCGCATCCGGTTCGTGTCCTTGAGTAACTTCCCGGTCTGGATACACAGCAGAATCTCGTGCGCCCGCGAGTCGCTCTTGGTCAGATAATGCGCGTCATTGGTAACAATCAGCGGAATGCTGAGCTCTTTGGAAAGCTTATTGACGAGCGGGATGACTACTTTGTCGTCATCCAGGCCATGGTCCTGTAACTCCAAAAAGAAATTATGACGGCCGAAGATATCCTGATACTCGCAAGCCAGCCGCCGCGCCTCATCGTACTTATCCGCGAGCAAAGCCTGATTCACGTCGCTGGCCAGGCAAGCCGAGGTGCAGATCAGCCCCTTGGCGTGCCGGGCCAGCAGATCTTTATCGACGCGCGGCTTGTAGTAAAAGCCGTCCAGGTACCCGGACGTCACCAGCTGGATGAGATTCCGGTAGCCCTCTTCGTTCTCGCTCAGCAGCAACAGGTGGTTATAATCGTAGCCCTCACTGCGCGATTGCTGCCCCTGCGGCGCCACGTACATCTCGCAGCCAATGATCGGGTGAACGCCATATTGATTGGCCTTGTTGTAGAATTCCACCGCGCCAAAGAGATTGCCATGGTCCGTCATGGCCAGGGCCGGCATCTTCTGCTCGGCCACCAGCTTCACCATCTTGCCGATCTCGCACGCCCCGTCCAGCAGGGAATAGTCGGTATGGCAATGCAGGTGTACGAATGGCGGTGCGGACATGCTCTCTCTCAAGGACAACAAGCGGGGGCTGGTGTACCCTCTATTCTACTTGGTGCGCGATGCGTCGGGAATGTCGGTTTGGGGAAAGTCGAGGCCTTTGAAGAGCAAAGGACGGCCCGCATCGTGGGCCAGGGCGTAGGCAAAGCAATCGCCCAGATTGAGCTTCGCTGGCTGGCCCTTACCGAACCGCGCGAAGGCTTCCGCCGCCAAGCGGGCATGCCTCTCCGTCACCGGTTCCACGGTGATCGCGAAGCTCTTCATCAAATCCTCAACCATCTCCGCGCCTGCTACTCCATACACCGCACGCACTCTTACCAACGCTTCCCAATAGTTCACCGGACTCATCACCTTGCCAGAAGCCCTTAGCAAGATCTCCGTAAAGGCGGGCTCCTCGGGCTCACGGAAAGCGATCGCCACCAGCGCCGAAGCATCGACCACCAGATTCATCGCGGCAGGCCATCGTCGCCGTACAGGTCGGCATCGGTCAACGGCTCGCCCACCTTGGCTAAAGCCGCCAGACGGTCCTGTATCTCGCGGATACGAGCCAACCTCTCCGGTAAGGTGATCGCCTTTTGGCGCTGCGCTTCGGCCAAACGCGCCCGCACAGCATCCGCCACCACGCCGGTGATGGTTTCCCCTGTCAATTCAGCGAGTTGGCGAATATCCCGCACCACTTCGGGGTTCCGTATTTGTATGGGCGCCGTCATGATCATGATTTTGATCTTATCATGACGGCGAGATTGCCATGGTCGGTCATGGTCAGGGCCGGCCCACCACTTTATCCTCGAATCTGTCCTGCTGCCGGGCCAACTCGCGCTTCATCTCCGCCAGGCGCTCCGCATGCGCCGGCTCTGCCGAGAGATCGCGCAGTTCCCAAGGATCGGCGACTACATCGAAGAGTTGAAAGCGGGACACTTTCGGATACCAGATCAGCTTCCAACGCTCCCCGCGCACCATGCGCTGGACGTCTTTGTAGACGCCGAAGACATAGTCGCGCACCTTGCGCTGCCGTCCGCGAATCACCGGCGCAAGGCTCAGCCCTTCGACGCCCGCGGGAATCGGGATCCCCGCCAGGTCGCAGAGCGTGGGAAACAGATCGTGCATCTGCGCCAGCGCCTCGGTTTGCCCATGGCGGATACCGGGCCCGGCGAGCACCAGCGGCGACTTGAAGTGCTCGTAAAGGTTCTGTTTACCCATCAGCCCGTGCCGCCCACCCACGGCCAGGCCCTGGTCGGAAGTAAACAGAATGATCGTCTCCCGGGCGGCGCCCGTCTTCCGTAGGGTGTCGAAGATGCGCCCCAGGTGGAAATCGAAGCACGTGATGGTCGCGTAATAGTCGGCTAGCTGCCGGCGCATCTCTTCCGGGGTGCGCGGAAATGGCGCTAACATCTCGTCCCGGATCTTCAAATCGCCGTTGTCAAAGGGATGCTCCGGCATAAAGTTCCTGGGCAGAGTGATCTTTGAGGGATCGTACATCTCGCGGAAACGCACGGGAGCCGAGCGAGGGTCATGTGGTACGGGCGGCGCCAGGTAGATGAAGAACGGATCGCTCTGGCGATGCCCTTCAAGCCAGGCGATCACTTGGTCCGCATGCCGCTCACTCTGCTCCGCCCGCTTCTCGAACGCTTCCACCGAGTAGAGTTTCGTCATAAACGCCTCGCTGGCCGGCCCATAGGTATTGCCCCGCTTGCCGTAATGGTAGGTGTGGTAACCGGATTGTTCGAAGGCCTTGGCCAGCAAGGGCAAGCCCGGGGGCGGAGGATCGGTACGGCCGGGGATGTGAAACACCGAACGGCCCGTCATCAACATGGTCCGGCTGGGCAGACACATCGCAGGCACCATGCCGCCTTGCGAATAGAGATTGCGGAACGTAAAGCCACGCCGCACCAGGCTATCGAGCGTGGGGGTTTTGATCTCGGGATTCCCGAGCGCCGCAATGGTGTCGAAGCGCTGGTCATCGGTGTTGATCAGCAATACATTCGGACGGCGAGTCGCACTCGAGGCGAGGCCAGCAGACACCACCGGCAAGAAGCCACGCCGGGTGAAGCGATTCATTTCCATCATTCGATTCTGCTACATCGACGGCACAAATGCTGGCCCGTATACTTAGGGTAGACACATGCTACACCCGCGCAAATTGCCCGCCGGGAGAACCGTCCCGGTCTGCGGTTGCCCAAGTCCGTAGCCGCGAAGGTGCGGAGCGGCGACGGTGACATCGCGGAAGTGTCGGTCAAACGCCCGGCGCAACCCACGCACTCGCTTCAAGAACTGGTGGGCAAGATCACGCCGCGGAACCGGCATGGTGAAGCTCGATGGGGAAAGCCCACGGGGCAGGAACCGTGGCAGGCGGCCGGCCGCGCTGATCCGGTAGCCGCGCGAGCCTAGCAGGATAAAGTTTATCCGTTCGGGATGGCGCTCGCCGCAGGCCAGAACATCACTGGCATTGTGCTCGCCGATCAGATCAAGAACCTCGACAGGCAAGCTCGCGGGCAACATTTGAGTCCAAGGCGCCCTTGCGCCAAACGTCGAAATATACAATACTGTGATACAGAAATGAGATTCACTTGGGATCCGGTCAAGGCCCGGAGGAACCAAACGCTCCACGGGATCTCCTTCTCCGCCTGACCCGGAACCTGGTTCTCCTCCTGGTGGTGTTTGTGAGCCTGGCGCGGATGTGATCCGCATGATTTCGGCACGAAAGGCAGTTGACTATGAAGAAAGCATCTACCACGACCAATTCCGTTAGGAAACTGACGATCAGCGCAGCCACGAAAAAGGCATTCCAGAAACGGGACCGCGCGCTAGATAAGGATGAAGCGGCTCCGCAGTTACCCCCAAGCTACTGGGCTGGCGCGTCCATTGGCAAGTACTACCGTCCGCTGAAGACGCAGATCTCGCTTCGCATTGATAACGAAGTGCTGGACTGGCTGAAGTCAAAAGGCGAAGGGCATTTGGTCCGGATCAACGAGATCCTGCGCGAACGGATGGCCAAGGAGCGCTGATCCGTTCTACCCGGGATTCGCGCGCCTTACTCGCTTGGGCTGGTCTCCGGCGGCTTGGGAAAGCGTTCCTGAATCCACGCCTGCCACCGTGGCGTCTCGCGGGCGACAGTCTCCGCCGCCTGATCGCCGTAATGGTAGAAACTCAGCGCGACCATGATTGGGCCGCAGTTGAAGGCGCCCAAGGCGGCTACGCCCGGTCCGGGTTGGTCAAGCCGCAGGAGGGCGTCGTACGGACGGTGGGTAAGATGCTCCACCACGCCGCTCAGCACCGGGACACCCGCCGGCGTTGTCCAATGCTGCCCAACGCTTAAGCCGTTCACTCCCAAGGCCGCGGTGAGCGTCTCCCAGGCCTCCGCTTCGGTTCCCGCGACGGGCGTCACAAACTGCATGATCGCGGAGCGTTGGCCGGGGAAGTGCGAGAGATAGATCCGCAGCGTGCGGAAGAAGCCGGGCCAACCCGATTCGGTGCCTTCCAACTGGTTGTCCCAGTCGTCAGTGCTGGCGAAGAGGCTATTCACCACCCGCACCAGGCACGTGCCGCCCGCGCGCGCTTCCACGCTCCACTCGGTAGCGATGGGCGGCGAGCCACCCCAGCCCTCACCCTGCGCGGCGAAGGATCGCGGCGGATCCCACGCCGTCACGGTCGAGCGGGACTCCATGCCCGGGCCGAAATTCATCTTCACCGCGACGGGCTTTCCGTCGCTCTCCTCAAACTCCGTCGGCACGAACCAGGACGAGATGCCCGGCCCCGTAGCGATGGCCTGCCAGACCTGCTCCGGTGTGCCAGGGACCTCGACTTCCACCTGGATGGAACGGCGTCCGGACGGTTCTTTCTTCACACTCATGTGGTCTCCTTAGGATTGGATTTCCGCGGCAAAGGGTGCGCCACCACCACCAGGCGATGCGCGCGGCCGCCCGGAGCAGATTCATCGTGGTACTTCGAAACCAGTTTCGTGATGGCCTCAGTGAGTTCGCTACTGAATGCCGCCCGATCCGTCGCCGACCGGAAGCGGATTTCGGTATCGACGGCCAGGGTCGCCAGGCGTTGGCCCGCCTCGTTCGCACGCCGAACCAGATTCCCTACCTCGCGCACAACTCGTGCGCCCAATGCGATGAGATAGCTGGCGGACAGCCGATCAACTTCGCGGCTTGGATCCACGGCGACCGGACCGAGGGCGCCCGGCGACACGACGTAAGCAGCGGCCGTCGCCACCAGCAGCCGTTCCGTCAGCCCGCCCCACTTGCGCTCCTGGGCCAGTTGAACCAGCCCATGCGTTTCGAGGGCATGCAGATGGTAATTCACCTTCTGCCGAGCCATGCCCACGCGCGCGGCCAACGTCGCCGCCGAGGCGGGCAAGTTGAGTTCGGACAGGATGCGGCTCCGCATCGGCTCCAACGCGACGGCCGCCGCGGCCGGGTCGTCAATGACTTGGATGTCGAGCACAAAGAGATCGTACCCTTGACAACATTTATTGTCAATAGGCGCGCTAAGAATCTCCCTGACCGGCGGCGAGGCCGGGCTTCAGCTCTTGCCGAGGTACTGCCCGCTGCTGGCGCTGACGTAGATCGAGTGGTCACTCATGGAAACGCTGTCGCCCCACAGGACGCGCCAAGCCGTCTCCGGATAGAGCTTGGTGAATTCAAGCTGGAGGAACATGGGCTTGGTGGGATTCTTCTTCAAATACTCGACGCTCTTGCTTTCGGCGAGCTTCACGGCTTCATCGGAGTCGATTTTGAAGGCCTGCACGTAGAAAGGCTGAGCGATCGGCGAGGGGCCGCTCCAGGCGGCGTCGCCCAGGCTGAACACGCCTTCGTGCAGCGAGGCGCTGGCCTCAATCACAGAGTAAGTGAAGACCTTCATCTTGCCCTTGGCTTGCGAAACGAAGGTGAAGCGCCAGGCGCCGAATTTTCCATCCTTGGGCGTAATGCCTTCCACCGGCATACTCTCCGCGCGCAGCGGCATCACGTCGGCGGACCACATGCGCGCCGGGCCGTAGACCTGGTAGAACGCTTTGCGCCCGGTCACCGGTTCGGCCGGTTTGGCCGGCGCCGGAGCGCTCTGCTTCGCGGCCTCAGGAGACGAGCAAGCGGCAAGCAACAGAAGGGCAACCAGGGGCGGCAGAAAGCGCATGGTCCATTGTAGCGGCTGAAAGTAGCGGCTCAAGGCTGCATCACGATCTTGCCGCAGTTGTCGTGATAGCCGTCCAGCATTTCGAAAGCGAATTGGGTTTGGCTGAGAGGCAGACGGTGGGTGAGCAGATGGTCGCCGACGACTCCCTCGGCCAGCAGGCGCGTGGCCTCGGCGGCGTTGTGGTTCGAGCGGAAGATCGTTTGCAAGCGCAGTTCCTTCGCCATCGCGGCGTGCAGATCCACCGGAAGATTCGTTTCGCTGGGGATGCCGATCAGGATGCAGTCGGCGCCTTTGCGCGCGGCGGCGAAGCAGGCGCGCAGGCTGTCGCGTTTGGCGGCGGCGTCGATCACGAGGTCCGCGCCGCGGCCGTGCGTCAGGTCGAAGACGCTGGCGGCGAACTGGCTGGGCTCCACGGCGAGATGCGCCCCCATCTTTTCGGCGAGCGCGCGGCGATGCGGACGAGGGTCACTCACGATCACCGCGGCCGCGCCACGGCTACGGGCCACCGCACCGGCGAGCATCCCAATCGGGCCGGCGCCGGTGATGGCCACGGTTTCCCCCGGCGCCAGGGGACGAAGTTCGAAGAGATGCAGGATCACGGAGAGCGGCTCAATCAGGGTGGCCTGGTCATAGGAGAGCGCCGCGGGGATGGGGTCGGCGTTGGTGGCCGGGACGGTGGCGTACTCGCGGAAGAGTCCCCAAACGCCGCCCGAGCTCATGAAGCGCGAAGTGAGGCAAAGGTTCGCGCGGCCGCCGCGGCAGAACTCGCACACGCCGCAGGTAAGCGCGGGCTCGATGGCCACGCGATCGCCCAGCCGCATCGCGACTCCCTCACCCACGGCGACGATCTCGCCGGCCGGCTCATGGCCCAGCACCATTGGGTACGGCGCCCGCCGCTCGCCGACCCCTCCTTCGGCCCACCAGTGCAAGTCGCTGCCGCAGATGCCGCAGGAGCAGATGCGCACCATCACCTCTCCGGGGCCCGGTTCGCGCTCCTCAGGAAGCTCGACCGTTTCCATTCGCCGATGGCTGACCAGTTGGATAGCGCGCACCCTTAGATTTTTAGCACGCCTGTGGGAACAATCAGGGTCCGTGCGGCGTACTTCCTTCCGAGGTGACCCAAATGTTCTGCACAAACTGCGGCGGCGAGACGACGGCGATGGCGAGCTTCTGCTCGCAATGCGGAAAGCAACTGCGATTCGACGGCGGGGTGCGGACGAAACGCCTGGAACGCGACATGGCGAACAAGAAGATCGCCGGAGTGTGCGCCGGGCTCGCGAACTACCTGAACGTCGACGTGACGCTGATCCGCATCATTCTCCTCACGATGGTGATCGCGGGCGGCTTCGGCCTGCTCGGCTACGTCATCGCCTGGATCGCGATGCCCAAGAGTACCCTCGGGTCAGCCCCGTATGCCTTGCCGCCGGCGGCATAGCCCGCCGCTTGAGCGGCTCAGAAAAAACGGGCGCCCCAAACGAACCCCGACCGTAAGTCCTAGACTTAGACTCAGCTGAGCTGAGCGATGGGCCACCTACGCAGAATATAGCTGTTTTATTGGCGCTTTCGCGGATAAGCGTCGAAACGCGCCCCATCGCTCACGCGATGGGCTGGGGTGCGCCGCGCGCGTCATGAGGGCCAGAAACCACCTCGGAAGGCAGCTTCAAGGCTCGATGACTTGTAAGAGCCGGACGGGCGTTGACGCTTCCAGCACCACCTGGCCATCCAGCGGTAGCAGCCAACCTTGACCTTGGCGGAAGCGGGCGCCGTCGATGACGCCTTCGCCCTCCAGCATCAGCAGGGCGGTGAGTTCGGCGCCGGTTCTCAGGCTCAGGCGGCCAGTGAAGGCGATCTCTTCCGTCGCGAAGTACGGGCAGCGGACCTTGCTACGCCGGCCGTCGTAAGGTCCGAAGTCAGAGACCGCGAAGCCCTTCTCGAGATGCAGCTCGCGCGGACGGCCATAGTCGTACAGCCGGTATGTCACGTCGGACTGCTGCTGGATTTCGCAGAGCGCTATGCCTGCCCCAATCGCGTGAACCGTCCCCGCCGGCACGAAGTAATTCTCGCCCGCCTGCACCGGGACCCAGTTCAGCAGTTCCAGAATCGAACCATCCTGTGCCGCCTGTACAGCCTGCTCGCGCGTCACCGCATGGCGAAAGCCCAACGCGATCTCCGCGCCGGGCGCCGCGCGCAGGATGTGCCACATCTCCGTCTTGCCGCGCGAACTCTCGTGCTGGTCCGCGTAGTCGTCGCCGGGGTGGACCTGGATCGAGAGCCGTTCCGTGGTGAAGAGGAACTTGAAGAGCAACGGCAAGGGCGGCTGGTGCGTGAGCCATACTTCGCCCACCGTGCCGCCGTCGTGTGCGGGGAACCACGGCGAGAGCGCCGGGCTGCCCCACACTTTGTTGTGAAAGCTCTCGGCGAGCCGCACCGGCGCCTGGTGAGACGCGTTAGACACGGGCACGAATGAAGCGCTCCAAGCGGTCGAGCCCCTTGGCGATCTGCTCCATCGACGTCGCGTAGGAGATGCGGATATGGGCGTCCGTACCGAAGGCTTCGCCAGGCACGGTGGCCACCTGCTCTTCCTTCAGCAGTGTCTCGGCAAAGGCGAAAGGCGTTTCCGTGCCGGGCTTGCCCAGCACGCTGCCCAGGTTCGGATAGGCGTAGAACGCGCCGCGCGGCATCTGCGTCTTCACGCCCGGCATCTGGCGCAAGCGCTCCACCACGAACTGCCGGCGCCGCCGGTATTCGGCCATCATCGTCAAGATCGAGTCCTGCGGACCGCGCACCGCTTCCACGGCCGCCTTCTGCGCGATCGACGTGGGATTGGACGTGGAGTGGCTGGCGAGCTTCGTCATCGCCGTCGCGAGCGCCGGCGTCGACAGCGTAAAGCCGATGCGCCAACCGGTCATCGCGTAGGTCTTCGAGAGCGAGCCGCAGACCACGACATTCTCCTTTGCGTCCGGCATGGAGGCAATCGAGAACGGCTCGTCTTCGTAGAGGAAGCGGCAGTAGCATTCGTCGGTCATCAGCAGGAAGCCATGTTTCTTGGCCAGCCAGAAGATCTTCTCGAATTCTTCGCGCGCCATCACGCTGCCCGAAGGATTGTTGGGCGAGTTCACCACCACCAGCTTCGTCTTGGGCGTGATGTAACGCTCCAGGATCGCCGCCGTCAGCACGAAGCCCTCGTCTTCGTTCGTTTGCGCAAACACGCACTTGGCGCCCGCGTAGTTCACGACGTCCTTAAAGGTCACCCAGTAAGGAATCGGGATGATGGCCTCGTCGCCGTGGTTGAGCACCGTCTGCGTGAGGTTAAAGATGCCGTGCTTGCCACCCACGGTGACGACGCACTCGGTGGGGGCGTAGTTCGTGCCGTAGTCGGCGCGATGGCGGTCCACGATGGCCTGCTTCAGTTCGACAATGCCGGCGGCGGGCGTGTACTTGGTGAAGTTGCCATGAATGGCGTCAATGGCGGCTTGCTTGACGTTGTCGGGAGTGGGGAAGTCCGGCTCGCCGACGCTGAAGTCGACGACGTCGGCCCCTTCCCGGCGTAGCCGGTCGGCTTCGGCGGCCACCTTCATGGTCGACGAAACACTGATTAACGCATTGCGTTCCGAAAGGAACGATTGGGCTTCCACGCTAGACATCTCCTTTAACCTTTTTCCGCAACCGGTCTTCCACCAAAGGCGGCACCAGCCCGCTGATATTCCCGTCCAACCGAATCACCTCTTTCACCAGCCGGGAACTGACAAAAGAATACTGCTCGCCCGCCATCAGAAAGACGGTTTCGATGCGCGGCTGCAAGCGCCGGTTCATCAGCGCCATCTGCAACTCATGCTCATAATCCGAAATCGCGCGGATGCCGCGGAAGATCACCGTGGCGCCTTGCTGGGTGGCAAAATGCACCAGCAGGCCATTAAACGACGTAACTTCGACGTTGCTATAGGGCCGCACCACCTCGCGGAGCATCTCCACGCGCTCTTCCACACTAAACAAAGGCTGCTTGGCTTCGTTGCGCAACACCCCGACAATCAGCCTTCCCACCAGCTTGTGGCCGCGCTCAATGATGTCGCGATGGCCATTGGTGATGGGGTCAAAAGATCCGGGATAGATAGCGACTACGTTTGAGGGCATCGGGGCCTGCTCTTTAGGATACCGAAGCACCAACCCCGCCGTAATTGTAGGACGGCCCCCCAGGTCCGTCATGCACGCCAGTGTCACCAACGCCAGTCAATTCGCCCTGTGGCGCGCGCTGCTCGGCTTCGCCGAAGGCGCCAACTTCCCAGCTGTCTTCAAGGCCCTGGCCGCGTGGTTCCCGCCGAGCCAACGCAGCCTCGCCAGGGGACTGGTGAACGCCGGGGTGAACCTGGCCGCCAAAGACGATTTCGCACGCTTGGGCCAAGTGCCCGTGCTCTTCGCCTGGCGCGAAGGGATGGGCCATACCGGCACGTACCGCGAGCCAAACGGCGGCATCCTCGGCCCCGTAGCGGTGAGTTACCTAAACTGGCGCCTAAAAGGCGACAGACTCGCCGCCCGCATGTTCACCGGCCCCGACTGCACGCTCTGCCTGGGCCATTGACCTTGGACACGCGTGCGCGGACGGGGTCGTGGAAAAGCAGCTTGCCAGGGTATCGCTGGGCGTCGTGATCTGAAAGCGCGGATTCACCTTTCCTTCGGCGTTCCGGATCGGAGTGACTGCGTTTCGTGCGGGACCTGCAGTTTGGTCAGTCCGCCCACCTGTGCGCTGATGAACCCGCGCAACTCCGCAGCGTCACTTGTTGCTGTGGGGCGGAATCGTTCAGAGGGCCAAGCTGGCCGTGCCCGCACGGGTGCCATGCTCGCAGTTCCCAGCCGCACCACGATCAGGGCCGAAGCATGCGCCGCGCTGATCGTACGAGACTCGGCCTTCTCCGTCCCATGTTGCGTTTGATCGAACCCTGGAGCCGAACAATGCCAGAACTTACATGGACAAGTCTCCCAAGCCTCCCGTTTATTCCGGGAATTTGCGTGAGCCTAATGCCGACCGCAAGGGCTTCTGTGGAATAACACTGTGCGTAGACGGATAAGCGTGCCAGGAGTATCTTGATGAAACAGCACCTTCGATTCTTGTTACCGTTCCTTGCGGCCTTCGCCTGCCCAATGCAGGCAGAAGCGCCGTCGAAAAAGATCCTGACATTGGATATGGCCAAGCAAGCCGCCGCGGCGGCTGAGGCGGAAGCAAACCGGCGGGGTTCCACCGTGGTGATCGCCGTCGTCGACGATGGTGGGCATCCACTGCTCTTGCATCGACTGGACGACACCCAGGTCGCCAGTGTCGAGGTCGGCATCGGAAAGACCCGCACGGCTGCCATCTTTCGCCGCCCGAGCCGCGAGTTCGAAGAGCAGATCAGAAGCGGACGCATCGCCGCCCTCGCATTGCCCGGAGCCACGCCGCTGCAAGGCGGAGTCCCTATTTTTCTCGATGGCAAAGTGATCGGCGCGATCGGCGTAAGCGGCAACACCCCCCAAGAAGATGAGGACATCGCGAAGGCCGGCGCGGCGTCGGTGCAAGCTGCCCTGAAAGGCGTGGCGGGGTTGCCAACCGGCCCGGCCAACGCCACGATCGATCTGGCGACGGATCAGGGCGCGCAACTTGTGCGCGGCCAGTGGCGCTATCACGACACGCACATTGTCGAGACCGAATTCCGGGCTCCCGACGAGGAAGGGCAACCAACCGGCGCACCGGTGAGGACCTATGAGTTGGCGCCGCACGCGGGCGCCGCCGGCTTCGACGATTCCTCTTGGTCCCAGATTCCGCCGACCAGCCTGGAACAGCGTCGGGGCAACGGCAGGCTGTCGTTCGCCTGGTACCGCATCAACTTGACCATTCCGCAGGCCATCGGGGACTTCGATCCGGCCGGGTCGACCATCGTGTTCGAAACTTCGGTCGACGACTACGCGGAAATTTGGGTCGACGGCGAACTGACACGCGCCTTTGGGCAAACGGGCGGCTCGGTGGTTTCCGGTTGGAATGCCGGCAACCGCCTGGTGATTGCACGCAACGCGAAGCCTGGGCAGAAGATCCAACTGGCGGTGTTTGGAGGCAACGGTCCGCTTTCCAATCCTCCGACGAACTTCATCTTCATGCGCTACGCGAAGCTTGGATTCTATCGAGCTGAGCCCGGCCCGCTCGCGATTCAGCCGGCCGAGGTGAACGTGGAAGTGACCCGGCTCGATCCCGCAATCGACGCGATTGTGCCCCATAATCCGAAGATCTTCAAACTCGCTGAGGGCTTCCAATTCACGGAAGGTCCGGTGTGGTCGCGAAAGGACGGTCATCTTCTTTTCAGCGATCCCAACGCGAATACGATCTACCGCTACAAGCCAGGCGCCTCGATTGCCGTAGCCGGCGAACTGAGTGTGTTCCGCAAGCCGAGTGGGTATGCGGGCTCCGACATTGGCGAGTACGGACAGCCGGGTTCCAACGGGCTGACATTTGACCGCGCGCACCCGAAAGCGGAAGGTTGGAAATGGATCCGGCCGGAAATCCTCTAGAAACCGATAGCCGCCGGGATGAACCGCACCGGGGTATTGATTCGTCCCCAGTTCGAAGCGCTCGCCGTTGACCACGATGGACTCTTCCAGCTTCGACAAAAGAACGGCTCGCCCCACCGGCAGCTTAGTGGCCGCCACGAGCAAGCCGTGGTACCGACGGGTGTTCATACCGATGAGGGTGGAGGACGCGAAGCCTCCGAGACCGTTTGTCTCCAACCATTCCAGCCTTCGTGCGGATTCGAGCTTCATAAGCTTACCGGGCCTTCACCACGTAGTAGAGAAACGGATCTGAAACTTCCTTGAACCAGTGCGGAACGCCGGCAGGCACGATCACGACGTCGCCCTTCTTGAGCTGATGCACCTCGCCGCCCTCAATCGCGCGGCCCCGCATCTCGCCGGCACCGGTCGCCTTGGCATCCAGGGCTTTGCCTCCGGTGACGAATGTTGCAGTTCCATCAAGAACGTAGACGATATCGGCATCCTCCGTGTGGATTTCCGCCATTCCGGGTTGGGTCCGGCGGCTGGCATGCACCATGTATTTCTCGCTTTGATCGAACAGTACAGCGCCCTGGGCGAAAGCTTGTTCCACTTTCTCGTGAGCGAAGAAGGTCACCGGAGCGGGCGGAGCTTCGAAGGTCTTCGCGCCGAGCGTCGCAAGCTCCTCATCCTGGGCTGCGCTGGCGGCGCCGCTCACACCGATTGCGCCAACGACTTGCCCGGCCGAAAGCAGCGGCACACCGCCTTGTAACGGAGTGAACTGATCGAGCGCGCCTCCGCTCAGCGCAATCATCGAAGCGCGGCCTTTATTGACGACTTCCTCGAAGGAGCGCGTCGGTTTCTGGAAGAGTGCAGCCGTCCGCGCTTTGCCGAGGGCGACATTGGAACTGGCGGCAAAAGTTCCGTCAAGACGTTCCAGTAAAAGCAAGTTTCCGCCTTCATCAACCACCGCGAAGGCGCCGGTGGTGTTCAAGCGTCGCGCTTCGGCGATGGTTCGTGCCAACGCTTTGCGAGCCCCTTCAAGGGTGATGGATTGTCGATCGGCGACCGTGGCCGCGTTTATGGAAGCCGCGGCCAGAAGGAGAGAGGCGAGTGTTTTGAGTTTCGTCATGATGTTCGAAGAATCCCTGCCGCGGAAAATCTATTCCCCGCTCTGTTGCAGAAGCTTGGCCACAAGCCCTGTCCATCCGGTCTGATGGCTGGCTCCCACGCCTCCGCCTTCGTCGCCGTGAAAGTACTCGTAGAACAGGACAAGGTCTCGCCAATGCGGATCGTCGCGATAGGGATGCGAGCCGGGGCCATGCACCGGACGCGCGCCGGTCTCGTCCCGAAGAAAGATCCGGGTGAGCCGCCGCGACAATTCCGCCGCCACTTCGCTCAGGGTCAGAAATTGGCCGGACCCGGTCGGGCATTCCACGCGATACTCGTCGCCCAGGTAGTGATGGAACTTCTGCAGCGACTCGATGAGCAGGTAGTTCACCGGGAACCAGATCGGACCGCGCCAATTCGAGTTACCGCCAAACAGCCCGGAAGAGGATTCGCCCGGCTCGTAGTCCACACGATGCTCGGCACCGTTAACGGGCAAGCGGTACGGATAATCCCGATGGACGCGCGACAGCGCCCGGACTCCAAAAGGCGATAAGAACTCCTGCTCATCGAGCATGAACTTCAACACGCGCCGCAACTGATCGCCGTCAACGATGGAAAGCAACCGGCGCTGACCCTCGCCGTGCGTGGACATGCAGGCGACGTTCCTGGTGAGATCCGGGCGGTTGTGGACGAACCAATCCAACCGGCGTTTGAAGCCTGGCAGGCGATCGACTAGGCCCGGCTCCAGGGTCTCCACCGCATAGAGCGGAATCAAACCCACCATCGAACGGATCTTCAACGGCAGGTGGGAGTCATCGGGCAGGTGCAGGACGTCGTAGAAGAAACCATCCGCTTCGTCCCACATCCTGGCTCCGTCGTGGCCGAGGTGATTGATGGCGTTCGCGATGTGAAGGAAGTGTTCCCAGAACTTACTCGCTACGTCCTCGTACGCCGGATCCTCCTTGGCCAGTTCGAGCGCGATGGCCAGCAGGTTAAGACTGTACATCGCCATCCAACCGGTTCCGTCGGCCTGCTCGATATGTCCCCCTGTCGGCAACGGGGCGCTGCGGTCGAACACGCCAATGTTGTCCAGCCCGAGAAATCCTCCTTGAAAAACGTTGCGGCCTTCGGCATCCTTGCGGTTGACCCACCAAGTGAAATTGAGAAGCAATTTGTGGAAGATCCGCTGCAAAAAGACGCGGTCACCAACGCCGCGGCGTTTCTTTTCGATCTTATAGACGCGCCAGGCCGCCCAGGCATGGACGGGCGGATTGACATCGCCGAACGCCCACTCGTAAGCCGGCAACTGGCCGTTGGGATGCATGTACCATTCGCGAACCATGAGCATCAGTTGCTCTTTGGCGAAATCGGAATCCACCAGCGCCAGGGGTACGCAATGAAACGCGAGGTCCCAGGCAGCGTACCACGGGTATTCCCACTTGTCGGGCATCGAGATCACGTCGGCGTTGTAGAGATGCCCCCAGTCTTTGTTACGGCCGTTCTTTCGCGACGGTGACGGGGCGGGTTGGGATTCATCGCCATCGAGCCATTCGCGCACCACATAGTGGTAAAACTGCTTGGACCAAAGCAATCCGGCAAAGGCCTGCCGCATCACGTTGCGGCCGTCGTCCGAAAGATCCATTGGAATCGCGCGGGCATAGAACTCGCCGGCCTCTTGGATGCGCTGCTCGATGATGCGATCAAAGGCCAACCCAAAGGCCTCGCTGTTCCGCGAATTGGTGAGACGAAGGCGGACGGTGGCGCTCGCTCCCGCGGGAATCAAAAGCTGTTTGACGGCAGCCGCTTTGGTGCCGGTCTGTCTGGCGTTGATTCGATCCTCTGCTCCCCGAAGGATGTAGTCATGAAAGCTGTCCTTCGTATAATTCGAACCCGAGCCGTCGCCATATAGCCGTCTCGTGTTGGTCTCGTTCTCCGTGAAGATCAACTGGTCCGGATCGTCACAATGCAGCCACCGCTTGCCATAGTGTGGCTCTTCGATTTCGATACAGTCCGCGCCCGACGCGTTCATGGAAGGCTTGTGGGTCCTGCCGTTCCAGGACCAGGTATTGCGATACCAAACGGTCGGCAGCACATGAAGCGCGGCCACCTCAGGACCGCGGTTGTGCACCGTGATCCGGATCAGGATATCCTCGGGCGTTTCCTTCGTGTACTCGACAAAGACATCGAAGTACCGGCTTTCGTTGAAGACGCCGGTGTCCAGAAGTTCGAACTCTGTCTGGCTCTTGTCACGCTCGCGATTTCCTCGCACCAACTGCTCGTAGGGATACGCAGCTTGCGGATACTTGTAGAGATACTTCATGTATGAGTGCGTTGGCGTCGAGTCGAGGTAGTAGTAGCACTCCTTGCAATCCTCACCGTGGTTGCCTTCGTTTCCGGTGAGTCCGAACAGGCGCTCCTTGAGAATCGGATCCCGTCCATTCCACAGGGCGACGGCGAAACAGATCTTTTGATGACGGTCCGAGATGCCGGCGATGCCGTCTTCGTTCCAACGATAGGCTTTGGACCGCGAATGATCGTGCGAGACGTATTCCCAGGCCGTGCCGTGTTCGCTGTAGTCCTCCCGTACCGTACCCCAAGCCCGTTCGCTCAAGTATGGCCCCCATCGCTTCCAGTGAGCCATGCGGGTGCGGGATTGTTCCAAACGAAGTTCTTCTGCGTTGACCATGATGTTCCGCATAGGACTGCAGCAGCCGCTTCTATTCCCCAAAAACAAAGCGGCCCGGAGACGCTTTAACGGCACCTCCAGGCCGGCCAAGGTAAGGGTTGGTCTACAGCCGTTCGAGAAACTCCTTCAGGGGCGGAGCAAGCGCGATCATCAAACGCTGATTCTCGTCCTTCGGTAAGTCCGAAACCAAGTACACGAGATGCCCGCGCCCCTCGAACGCATGGATCCCAAACCGTTGAACGCCGGATGCGTAGATCGGAATGCCCGACCGCACCAATGACGGCAGGAATGAGCCGGCCTCGAACGATTCACCCTCCCGTTTGTTGGCAATCACGATGGATAATAACGTGCCCTCGCCCGTCAACGAGAGATGAACAAACTTGCGTTGGTGATAGCGGCACTGGTGCGCGAGTTCGACTCCATAGCTCTGCGGGATATGCTGCCGGATCGCGGGAAGCAGGCCCGCGTAACGCGGACCGAGGTCCGCTACAAACTTCTCCACTGGCGGCGGAGCAGGGGCTCGCTTCCGAAACACGGCGCAATGAACATGGTCGCCCAAGCCCACGCGCATCAGTTCGTCGACCTTGCTGGAGATCGACGCGATGTAGGATTCCTGCGAATCCACGGTGACGCGGAGATGTCCAAGCTCGTAAGCCACGCCAACCCCCAGACACAGAGCGGCGGCGAGGCTCAACGCGGGGATCCAAACGCCGGAAAGACTGCGGCGAGGTGGCCTCCGCGGCTCCAGACGGATCCGGTTGCGGATGCGTGGTTCCAGAAAGGGCGGCGCCTCCAGGCTATTGACCGCTTGCTTGAGTCTCCAATTAAAGTTTACGTTCTCGTCCATGCTGCGGATCCTTTGCCGTTGTTGGTATCAATGCCATGCGCCTGAGCGATCTCGGCGAGATGCTCCCGCAGTGCGGTGCGTCCCCGGCTGAGCCGGGACATTACCGTTCCGATGGGAACGCCGAGGATTTCCGCGGCTTCCTTGTACGCGAACTCCTCGACGTCGACCAGCAGCACGACGGCGCGAAACTTCTCCGGAATACGATCAAGCGCGTTCAGCACTTCCTCGTCGGTGATGCGGTCGGATATCGGCACCGGCGCCGTCAGTGCCGACTCGAAGTACTCTTCCGATTCCCGCAGTAATGGAAACCGGAACCACTTGCGGCGATGGTGATTGACGCAGTGGAAGAGAATCTTGAAAAGCCACGCCCGGCAGTTGGTTCCGCGCTCAAAGCGGTCAAACGACTTCCAGGCTTGCAGATAGACTTCTTGCGCCACATCTTCGCCGCGGCTCCGGTCGCCGAGGATCCGCACCGCAGCGCGGAAAATGTGGTTGAGATGGGGAATCGCTTCCGCCTCGAAGCTTTCCGTGACGGACATGCTGGCTTCCGCCAGGTGGTTGCCTTCAACGACCTGACGTCCCCTGCCTTCGACGAATGGGTATGGGTACATGCACCCTGAAGAAGCCATGAGGGTGCCGCAGTATTCCAGGTTCTGGTCCAGGTTCTTGAAAAAAGTGAAGGACGGGATCGACTCCCGTCCTTATTATCGAATCGATAGCCGGCGCCGGTTTACTTCGCGGGCGACGAAAAGCTAGCCTCACCGAGCAGGACTTCGGCCCAGGCGCAGTAAACCTGAACCTTGACGACATCTTTGATGTAAGGCGGAAGTATCACCTGGCGCTTTTCGCCGGCTTTGATTTTGAACGCCTCGAGAGTATAGATATTGCCCTTCGAATCGACGGCGCGCCAGGTGGGAGCCGGGGTGTCGGGGACCTTGAAGTCGTCCGATACTTTGAGCATGGCCTTACCGCCGTCGCGCACGAAGGTGGCCGTTCCGGTGTTCGCCTTCGGACCCTGGAAGCCCGAGGTCGTGTGCGGGCCTCCGTGGTCGGCAAACGCAACGACGCTCGACAGCGCCAGCGTGCTAACCAGCGCAAGGACTTTGAAAAAACGTTGAGAAAACATTGTTGATCTCCTGGGTAGTGATTTCCGATCGAGTGGTTCGCATGGTGGACTCTCGATCTGCCACCAGGATCCTAGCCGGCGCGGCCGTTATTCCAATTCCGAAAAATTGCAGCGGAAAATGCAGGGGCTCGAATTGTGATGATGAAGTTTGGCGCACAGAATCCGGTGGATTCCAACGGAGCGAGCGTAGAGTTGCCCAGCCGCCAACATGCCAGTCAACGGGGCCACAAAGTAGATCCATAGGGCAGTCCACTCCTGCGCGGCGATCGCGGAACCAAGCGTCCGGGCCGGATTCATGCTCATGCCCGACACCGGTGACTCGATCCATATATAAAGCGCCACCATCGATCCCGCAACCGCCGGAGTAAATCGGGAAAGCCAACAGGAGTTTGAGACGTACAACACCACGAGCATGAGGAGTCCCGAGATCAGCATCTCGGCGCCGAATGCCGCCGCCACGCCGTAATCCTTGCCCGGGGTCGTCGCCACATAGTTCACCCCGCCATGCGCCAGCGGCGCGCCGATCAATAAGGCCGCCACCTGGATTCCGAGGATGCCGCCGGCGAATTGAGCTATGACATACGCGACCGCATCACGCCACGAGATCTTGCCCAGTGAGAAAAACGTGAGGGTCAGCGCGGGATTCATATGTCCGCCCGATCGCTGCCCCCACGGTGAACAGACGAGGGCGATGGAAGTCAGACCCATGGCGATGCCGCCGATGGCGCGGAGCATCCACGGGGAGTCGAGACTTTGGTAAACGGCGGACTGCGGGTGGCCCAGGAGCACGCCGAAGATGCTGGCGGAAAGCATGAAGCAAGCCAAACAGGCCGCCTCCATAAGGTACTCGGGCCAATGCAGTCGCGGTTGGGGGCTAGGGGTAGGATGCATAGTTCTGTATCGCGAATCACCGGCGGATTCCAGATTATTCCGGCCCCAGGAATAAACCCGCCTCCTTACCGGATTTGCCAGCAACACATGTCCACCGCGATTCACAGTCTCATTCAAACCAACGTCGCCTGGCTGCGTCAGAGCCTTGACTTGATTGGCCGCCTTGATGATCGGATCTACGCTTCGGCGCCCGCGGGATACGCGCCCCACCACGCCGGCGGTCACTTGCGGCACATTCTGGAATTCTACGAGTGCCTGCTCGATGGCCTTGCTTCGCGAGGCCAGGTGGACTATGACGCGCGAAAGCGCGACGAGTCCATTGAGCGGTCGATCAAAGCGGCTTCCGAGCGGATCCACTTAACAATCGCCAGACTCGAGGCCATCCCAACCGTGGACTGCCAACTTTTGGTGTGTCCGGAGGACTCCGCAGCCGGCTGCCCCCTGCTGCCGTCATCGCTTTCCCGCGAATTGATGTCCCTCAGCAGCCACACCATTCACCACTTCGCGCTCATCGGCATGACCTTGCGTGCCCATGGAGTCGCCGTCGATCCACGGTTCGGCATGGCTCCCTCGACCCTGCGCCACCGGGAACGCCGCGAGGCTGCGTAATCAATGTGTACCGTGAGTTGGATCCACGAACCAGGCGGCTATCAGATGCTTTGCAACCGGGACGAGAAACTAACCAGACTTCCGGCCAGCGCTCCGGTGGTGGAAACGCGCGACGGCGTGCGTTTCATCGCTCCCCGCGATGGGGACTTCGGCGGCACCTGGATGTCGGTGAACGAACTCGGCGTATCGTTGTGCCTATTAAATGGGCCGGGTTCGGTACCCGCTGGCGCGCGGAGCCGCGGAACGATCGTCATGAATGTGGCCGCGTCGAAATCCGCGTCGGCCGCAATAGATCAAGCCGCCGAAGGGAATCTCGGGGCCTTCGCGCCTTTCCAGTTGCTGGCCGTCGATCTGCACGGCCGTGCGTGCCTCCTCGCCTGGGACGGATCGAATGCGGAGGTCATTGCCGACGCCGCGGCGCAGATGCCGTTGACCTCGTCGTCGTTCGACACCGCCCAAGTTTGCGCACGGAGACGGGACACCTTTCGCCGCAGGAGGGTGCGCTCCGGCTCACTCACGCCAGAATTTTTGCTCGATTTTCATCGCAGTCACGAAAAGCACCCCGACGCGTATTCCGTTTGCATGCATCGTGATGACGCGGCAACCGTCAGCTTCAGTTGGGTAACCGTTCGCGATACGGACGCGAGCTATCTCTATTCGCCCGCCGCCCCATGCCAAGGGGCTGCGAGCGAGGTGGTCAGACTGGGGATCTCGAAATGAATACTTTGTTGGCGCTGGCTCTCGGCACATTCGTCAGCGAAGATCTGGCCTGCATCGCGGCCGGAGTGCTGGTGATGCAGCATCGGCTCAGCGCGGCGGCGGCAATCTTCGCTTGTGCAACAGGAATCTTTGCTGGGGACATGCTGCTCTTCATCGCAGGACGCCTCGCCTGGCGCTTCCCAAGAGTGGCGAAGCTCGTCAGCCGCTGGATTCCCCCGGCCAAGTTCGAGGCGGCCTCTAGCCTTCTTTCGAAGGAAGGATTCTCCGTGGTGCTCCTGAGTCGATTCACTCCAGGACTGCGATTGCCGACCTATGTAGCCGCCGGACTGTTTCGTTGCTCAGCGGCCGCGTTCGCAGGATACTTCCTTCTTGCCGCACTCGTTTGGACACCCGTACTGGTTCTCTTCGCCGCCTATGCCGCCAAATCATTGCTGGCCGCGGCTGCGGCCGCCTTCCTACTGTGGCGGATTTCGCGGAACTTCGAACTACGGCGGCGCGCGATCGGATTCCTGAAGCGCAAGATCCAGTGGGAATTCTGGCCCGTATGGGCTGCCTATCTGCCGCTCGCGCCGTATCTGCTGTTTCTCGCGGTCCGCCACCGGTCTTTAACTTTGTTCACCGCGGCCAACCCGGGAATCGAATCCGGCGGCTTCGCCGGGGAGTCGAAGTCGGAGATCCTTCGGAAGCTGAGTTCCATTCCCCACGCCGTGGCGGAATTCAGAGTTGTGCGCAGCGCGGCGGAGGCGTTGCCATTCGCCACCGAGTATCCTCTGGTGCTGAAACCCGATGCCGGTCAACGCGGCTCGGGTGTCTCCATCGTCCACTCGGAACGCGAGCTTCGCGAATACACGTGGACTGGCGATATCATCCTGCAGCGCTACGTGCCCGGTTGTGAGTTCGGCGTGTACTACGTGCGCTATCCACATGAGGCCGCGGGCCGGATCGTTTCCATCACCGAGAAGCGTTTCCCGCAGGTAACGGGTGACGGTCTGCGCACCGTGCGTGAGTTGATCCTGGAGGATCCGCGTGCGGTCTGCCTGGCAGAGACGTATCTGAGTTCCTGTAAGGTGCCGCTGGACGAAGTGCCGGCAAGAGCTCGCAGGATACCGCTGGTCGAAATCGGTTCGCACTGCCGAGGGGCGGTCTTCCTGAATGGAATTCACCTTCACACGGAGGCTCTTGCAGCGCAAGTTGACCGGATCGCAAAGGCACATCCTGGCTTCCATCTGGGGCGCTTTGACGTGCGTGCGCCATCTTTGGAGGCGTTTCAGCGGGGTGAGTTCCAGGTCATTGAGCTGAATGGAGTGACCGCGGAACCTACGCATATCTACGATCCGGAGGTGAGCCTGTTTGCGGCGTACCGCGCCATGGCTGCGCAATGGCGGATGGCTTGTGAGATTGGCGCGATGCATCGCGCGGACGGGGTCCTGCCAATGTCGCTCGGCGAGTTGATCCGGTTGATCCGAGGCCAGCGTGCCGGCCGTCTGGCAGCTCTTTCACTGGCTGCATAGCTGGAAGCGGCGTCCCCTGAAGCTCAGAATCAGGCGAGCCGCAAGGTGTTCTCCACGTGGGCTGAGCAATGGTCGAGAAACAGCTCGACCATGCGGGAAGGATGACGCCGGGTAAGGTACTAGGCTGAGAGATCCACTTCTGCGAACTGCCATTCCGGCATCACAGCGACCAACTGGCCCTCGCGCAGCATCCTCCGGCACAGGATCGACGGGATCTCAGCCACTCCCATGCCCGCAACGGCTGCCCGAAGAATGCCCGCATAGTCATTCATTCCTAACGATAGTCGTAGCGTCGACTGCCGGACCTCGGTTCCGTTGGACAATTCCCAGATCACGTCGCCGAACCACTTGGCGAAGCCGAGTAACCGGTGCCGTCCAAGGTCCGCGGGATGCTCCAGCCGCCCTGCGTTTGCAAGATACGCAGGCGCGGCAACCAGAATGTGGCGGTAACGGGTCAGCAGCCTAAAGATGAGGCTGCTCTCGGCTTGGCGGCCTACCCGCAGCGAGATATCAACCTCGTCTTCGACCAGGTCGAGGTGGCGGTCAGTCACCAGGACCTTCACAGAGACCTTCGGATATTGTGCCGTGAAAGACTGGATCAACGGCGCGTGAATGACGTCCGACAGACTCGGTGGCGCGGCCAGCCGAAGCGTTCCGCCTACCTCGGCTTTGCGGTGATCGAGTGAAGCCTGTGCTCCTTCGACGACCTCCATAAGCCGCTGGCAATACAAGAAAAACTCGCGACCCGTTTCCGTCGCATTCAAGGATCTCGTGGTCCGCTCAAGCAATCGCACTCCCAACTGTCGCTCCAGGCCGCTGATCTTCCTGCTCAAACTGGAGACCGGAACACCGGTCCTGCGTGCGGCTTCTGAAAAACTGCCAAGTTGGAGCACTTGGGCGAACAGAGACGATTCTCGGCCTCTTCGGCAGCGAACCGGTGTTCATGCCGCAGCATGCGCCTGGGATGATCGGCCGCGAAGCCGTGCGTGGCGCTTACGAACAGGTGTTCCGCACGATCAGACTCTCCGTCCGTTTTGAAATCCATGAAGTTCAGGAAATCGGTGACTGGGCCTGGGCTCGCACGAGTTCAGCTGGGAGAACGCGCATCCTGGCTGCTGGCATCGAGGTCCAGGAAGGCAACAACGAACTGTTCCTATTCCGCCGCGAGAACTTGGTGTGGAAAATTCATCGCTATCTCTTCGCAACCAACCAGCCGCGCGCGTGAACCATGCGATGACGTGACTGAACCCTGATGGAAACGGGCGTCAGAACATCTGTCCAACAAAAGGGAGTTCGCGCCGGTGGATGTACAGAGCGCCTAGGGAACAGAGAAACACAACGACGGCCAACGCAAACAACTCGCCGTGGTCGTCCACCGCAGGTAGGGTGATTCCCAACGTAGTCAAGTGGCTCATGATCGCGCCGCTGATGACACCCAAGGCCAGAATCGCGCCATAGACGGCCGTAGCCGGGATAAGCAGCAGAATTGAGGCAATCAGCTCCGCCACACCGGATCCAATCCGGCCCCACGGTTCCAGGCCAAGGGTCGAGAAGATGTACACGGACTCTTTCGCGCCCGTGAATTTGAAGAAGAGGGTCTGCACGAGGATCACCGCGGTGACACTACGAAGCAGCCAACTGATAGTCTGTGTGCGAAGCATACTGTCCTTTCTGATAGCTGAGGAATGCCGCCGCTTCATGCCGCCCTAGGTAGCGTTCGAGCAACTTCGGATCGGTCTGACGCAGGTCGACCACGATCAATCCGTCGAGCGCGTTGGAAAACTGCCGGTCGATGTTGAAGCCCAGCAGTCTGCCGCCGAGCTTCAGATACTGCCGCAGCAAAACGGGGACTCCCGTCCGGCCGGTCTCAATGTCGCTCACCAGATCCGCCAATTCGTCGAGATCGGAGCAGGCGGTGCCCGGACCCGGGAGGTTGAGCCTTCTGGGCGCGTTTCGAGGACGGATGAAGGCGGCAAAGTCCGTGATGCGTGCGCTGCGTTCCAGAAACGAAATCATCAGTTCCCGGGAAACCGCATGATACTGATTGCTGATGCTGACGGGACCAAACAGGCAGGGATACTGCGGATTCGCCGCGATGAACTTGCCGATTCCCTTCCACAACAACAGCAGCGGTGAGAAGCTCTTCTGGTATTCGCGACGGACGAACGAACGACCAAGTTCAATCGCGGGTCCCATCCTGGCGAGGAACGGATTGCCAAACTGAAAGAGGGTATTGGTGTAAAGATTCTTCGCGCCGCAATCGCTGGTGGCGAGCCGGTAGGCGCCAACGACTTCGCGCTTTCGCAGATTCCAGACAAACAGGTGCAGGTAGTGGTCGTCAAACCGGTCAAGATCGATGCTTCGTCCGCTGCCCTCGCCCGCCGCCCGGAAAGTGACTTCCCGCAAGCGGCCGATTTCCCGCAGGGTCGCGGGAATGTCCCTGGATTTCGCCAGCAGCACGGCGAGATCTCCGGATCGCCCCAGTTCGCCGCCGGCGTGCTGCAGCGCTTCGACCTCGCGGCTCATGAGCGCTTCCGGCGCGGGAACCTCGTCGATAGCGGGGATGCCGGGACCCTCCGCCGGGGCATCGTGTTTGTTCGCCAGCAAGTGGGTTCGCCACCGCAGGTAGTCCACCCGTTCCGCGTCCGAGGCCATGGCGTTAAGCTTGGAAAAGGCGACGGGTTTGCCGACGCGCAGCCGCACGACGGAGCCCCGTTTGTTGTTGAGCTCGCGCACCAGTAGCGCGGTGCGCAAGCGGGAGTGGATCATGCCCGCCATTTGAAACAGCGCGCTATTCGAACCGTCTACAAAGAGCGGAATCGTCTCCGGTGATAGGCCATGCCGTTTAGCGGCGAGCATCAGCATCCGTGCTGCGGAGGGGTTCCAATCGGCATCCATCACGGTCCAGGATCTCCACTGAAAATGGGACACCTCGCCAGCCGGGTAGACCACCAGCAATCCGCCGGCGCCCAGGAAGTCGATGGCCGCGCGCATTCCCTGGCGATTGGCCGAGGCCGCGCCCCCGAAGGGATTGACCGGGATCACGAGCTCACCGAGTTCCGGCATCGCTGCAAGCAGCAGTCCATTGGCGAGGAATCGCACATCCGGACGGATCTTCAATAGTGCGTCGCCCAACACCAGGCCATCGAGAATCCCAAAAGGATGATTGGCGACCACCATCGCTGCGCCAGCCTTCGGAATCCGCTCCAGTTCTCCGGCAGCGGCCCGGTATTGGATCTGAAGGTGTTCCAAGGCCCTTTGGGTCAGAGGTAACGACGAATCCATCGAGACAACCTTGGCGTAGGAGCGAAGCAGATCATCGAGCCCAAGTGCCTTGGACGCGAGTTGCCCGACGCGGGGAGGAAGGAAGGTGGGGAGAATGTTGGATCCGTGCATCACAATGCAAATGCGGATACCTTGCATCTTTATTCCCGCTTCAGCGCCGCTACGGTGAGCACCAGGATCGTCCCCTCGCGTCGCAACTGGCCGGTAGCGGACACGGGCTCCGCGACAAGTTCCAAGATCTGCCGGCCTTCGACTCCTTCCAGGAGAACGGTTCGTGTCTTGCCTGTGGCGTCCCGAACCAACAGCCCAGGGGGCACTCCGCCGCTGAGGCACCGCGCCGCGCAACTGCGATGGACCTTGCCCGATCCCGGATTCATCACGCCCAGATGGCACTTGGTGTCCACAATCTCGCCGATCATCTTCACCATTCCCAATGGCGTTGGAACGGGCGCGGAGGGGAATGATCCACCGATTTCCTTCCAGGATTCCGGCCTGACCTCAAGTGCCCGCATATCCCCGTTCACGATCAGAGAAGCCTCCAATTCGACGATCTGGCCGTCCTTGGCGTTGAAAAGACCGTGTTTGCCTGGTCCGGCCAACGGATAAAACAGCCCATTCGCGAAAAGCTTCGGATACGGATGTTGCAGCACGCGCCCTTGATATCGTTTGTAGACGCCGTAGTCGAACGAAGAGTCCGCAAAGGGCGCCTGGGCGAGCGCCAAAATGATGGCGATGGCAAGCCCAAACAAGACCAACGAGGGGATGGTCCGCCGCATGAGCCGGCGGATCCGCGGCGACGGCTGCGGTTGGTATCCCACGTAGAAGTCGTCGTTCATTTCGGGCATGGATTCACCAGGACCTTGCCGCCGCAAATTTTTGTTTCGAACGTCGGAACGCGATCCTGAAACGGAGGCGGCGACATTCCCGTGTCCGGCTGGTATTGATATCCGTGCCAAGGACAGGTAACGCAGCCATCGATGATCCGCCCTTCTCCCAACGGACCGTTCTGATGCCGACAGACATTCGAGAGCGCGTAGACCCTGCCTTCATTGCGAAAGATGGCGATTCGTTCCGCGCCTACGTTTACCGCCTTTCCACGGCCCTCGATCAGGCTGTCGAAATCGCAGACAGCGATGAAGCCATCGGGCAGGGATGGCGACAAGGGAGCGCGGTCGGCCGCCAGTTCCCTGCGTCCCGCAATCAGGTGCAACGAAGCGACTGTGGCCGCGCCGCCGGCGAGCAGGACCACCAACGCGGCACTGGTCTCGGATTGCAAGGCGCCCCAGGAGACGTGGGCAATCAGCAGCGTGTAGGCCGCGTACACGGCCATGTGCAGCCGTTTCCACACCGTAGGCGAAAGATTGTGCAGCCAGAAGTCATGACTGGTGGCCGCCATCAGAAACAGAATCAACAAAGCAACCAAGCCAAACAACTCAAACGGAAAATCGGCAATCGATCCGAAGCGCCGATTGCTCGTGAGCAGGCTCACCAAGGGATTCACATCGCCCAGGGCGTGAAACTGAATCAACGAAAACACGCTGTGTGCGAGCGCCATCGCGAACATCGCGACCCCGAGATGCCGGCGGTTGTAGAGCAATGGCAGCCAGCGGCGGTCCAGACGGCAGAGCGGCCCAATGCAGAGAATCAGGTGCAGCAGGAGAAGGGCCAACGTTCCGAAGCCGCGGATCAACAGAGTCTCAATAGTCGCGTTCGGATGCACCAGCGAACCGATGCCCGCAAAGACCAGCAGATATCCGGCCATACCTGCTAGCAGAATGGAGTCGTAGAGCTTCTTTTGACGGTTCCAGCCAATCGCCGTGTAATGCACGCTCATCGCAGACGCTCCCAATGCAAGCCTGGGTTAGCCGGAGTGGATTCGCGGCGGGCAAACAAGCCCGCACCGAGAACAATCGAAAGAGCAATCGAAAGAACGACCCAGGCCAACGCATGAGTCCTGCGCAGGGGCCCGGTCACGCGCGCCTCGTCGAAATCCATCGTGACAATAGCACCGGCCACAGCGCCGCGACGCCAGGCAGGATGATCAGGCGGAACGCAAAGCCCGATCCGTTCGCAGCGGGGTCGACATGGCGGATGCCGGTCGAGACAAACGCGAGTCCAAAGAATAGACCGATTACCGCATAAAGGCCGGCCACGGTGAGCAACAGGGACAACACTTCACCACTCCTGCCGGGCGATCGGAATGACCGCCCCGGTGACGCTGCGATTCGATGCAAGGTGGACGAGCAGGTTGGCTACATCCCCCGGCGGAACCCAGCCGCGAAAATCGGCGCCCGGATTGGCGGCGCGATTGGCGGGTGTGTCCAAGGTTCCGGGCAGAATCACGTTGGCCGTAATTCCCAGTGCCGCGTTTTCCACGGCGACAGTTCGAATCAAGGAAACCAGCGCGGCCTTCGATGCGGCATAAGCGCCGAGCGTCGCCACGGGTTCGGAAACGGCGCGCGTGCCGATCGCAAGAATCGATCCGGTCTTCCGCATCCGCATGCCCGGCAGCACCGCCCCCATCATGAGGAACGCCGAACGCAAGTTTGTGTCCAGCATCCGGTCGAGCGTTTCCATCGGCGTGGATTCGACAGTGGTTCCGCCAGCGAATCCGCCGGCCAAGTGGACGAAGCTGTCGATTTCCCCGACTTCTTCCATCAACTTGCGCGCCGCCTCTGGCGTAACGACATTCGCCGCGATCAATTGGAACGGCTTGTCCGGGAACTCGGCCTTCGAGGCGGAGCGCGAGAGTCCAATGACCTCGGCGCCGGCGTCGAGGAACGCCCTGGTCACGTAAGTTCCGAGCCCGCCGGTGGCGCCTGAAATAAGCACTCTCATCGTTACTCTCCCGACGACCAGGCTACACGAAACTCCGGAAACAGCGTTAATCCGCCGCAGGCGAAGATGGTCTGCCCCGTGATGTAGGAGGCGTCGGCCGAGGCCAGGAACGCGAACACCGAGGCAATCTCGTCCGCCTCGGCCGCGCGTCCCATCGGGATGTGGCTCTCCACTTCGCCGCGCGCCTTCGCGTCAGAAGTCCAGGCGCTGTTGATGGGCGTCACTACGGCGCCGGGGCCGACGGCGTTGACCCGGATGCCGCGCCCGGCGTATTCGAGCGCCAAAGACCGCGTCATGTTTTCCATTCCTCCTTTGCTGATCGAGTACGGCAGATATTTGGGCTTGGGGATGATCTCGTGGACGCTCGAGTTGTTCAGAATGACACCGCCTGCCTTGCGTTCCAGAAAATGACGGATCGCTTGGCGCGAACAGAGGAACGCGCCGCGAAGGTTCACGCCGAGGACGCGGTCGAAATCGGCGATGTCAATGTCCTCGGTGGCACTCACCTTCTGAATGCCGGCGTTGTTGACCAGGATGTCCAGCGATCCGAAGTCCTCGATCACCTGACGGAACATTTCGACGACTTGCTCCTCTTTGGCGACATCCGCCTGGATGGTGATTTCGCGTCCCGCGCCCCCTTCGCGTGCGTCCTTGGCCATTTGGCTGGCCGCTTCCGCTTGTTCGGGCCCGCCGCGATAGTTGATGGCGACATTCGCGCCTTCTTTCGCGAACCGGATGGCGATCGCCTGGCCAATGCCCGACGACGCCCCGGTAATCAATACGTTCTTTCCGTTCAGTCTTCCGCTCATCGTCACACTCCGTTCTTGAGGAACCAGCGATGCAGCGCACGGTGGCTCGATCAGTTCCTCTCTTGCTTGTGCCGCGCCACGCGCAGCGTCGCTTCTAGATCCTTCGCCGTCTTCGAATATTCCCACTCAGGCTGTTTGAGTAAGAACCAAGCTTTCCATGCCGAGAACGGAAATCACTCGTGCGGGCTCCCCAAGATCGCTCCAGCCAAGTTTGCGGCCGGGCAACACCGCAAGACGTCCGGTTGACTTCGCCAACACATCCTCGGAGAAGTTGCTGGCATCGCCAGCTTCATAGAGTTCGCGCACCGCTTGGGACTCACGCGCCGTAAGCAAGTCTCCGCTTCTCTCGCGGAATACGCGAAACAGCTTAGGCAACTGCTCCTCGAACATCCCCAGGAAGGCGCTCGCCGTTCCGATCATCACGAAGCTGTTCCACAGGCAACCGCGTTTCATTTAACTCGAAGCCAGGTGCTTCGTGGGTTTTTCCCAAAACCGGCGCACGCGGAAGCCCGCGTCGAGCGGCTCGCCGGGCTCGATCCATCCATACGACGTTTCCGGGGATTCGGCCTCAATTCCCAGCAGCACCACTTCATCCGTTTGCGTCTCCGCCATCGCGAAGGCCTGGTTGATCTGGTTGGTGAACGCCATTCCATCTTGAAAATGATGATCGGACGGAAAGAACGCGACCACCGCGTCCGGATCCAGTTTCTCAATCCTGAGGAGGCAGAACAGGATTGCCTGTGAAGTTCCGTGGTTGAAGGGCTGAACCGCGATTCTGTCAGCGCTGAGCCCGCGCAGTTCGGCGCCGTAGAAGCGCTCGTGGGTTCTAGTCACCACGACGTCGGTCCGCTCAGGGGACACGACCTGGCTTACGCGGCGGCGTGTCTGCCCCAACAGCGTTTCGCCGCCGAGAACTGTGCTGAACTGCTTGGGGCGGTCGTCCCCGTGGATCATTCGAGTGAATGGCAAAAGCCGTTTTCCATCGCCACCCGCGAGGATGACGGCAAAGCGTTGTCTGGGCAATTTCATCACTCCCAAGATGAGATTCGCGCCTGCGGTTATTCCGCGAATCGCAGGATGTTGTTATGTCCGCCGAAGCCGTCGTGCACCAGATCGGGATTGCGCGGATCCAGCTTCCACTTCGATCCGTCGAGCAGGAACTTGTAAGCATAAACTCCTGGACGCAACGATGGGGGCAGCGGCGCCACGAAGAAACCGGTGCGCACCTCGGTTGCCTCCAGGCCCGGAAACGCCCAGTTATTCCAACTGCCCGCTACTTGCACGGTGCGAGGTTCGCCGCGAAACACAAACCCGGGATTCGCATTGGACTCCGCCAAAGCCACCGCATGCCCCGCGTCCAGGATTCCCGCGCCCTGCCGCTCCCTCGCCGCCCCTTCCACGGGAGTGGAAGCGTGTTCCAGCAACGCGCGGATCCGTTGCGGAGTCAGCGTCGGATTTGCCTCCAGCATGGCGCAGACCACACTCGACACGATGGGTGCGGCGAAGCTGGTGCCCTCCGCCAACTGATATTCCGGACGCACGAGCCTGCGCCTCCGCAACTCCTCCTCCGCCACTGGATCTCCGTGTTTCCTTCGCTGAAACAGCTCGAGCGCCTCCGCCGATTCCCGTGTGCCAGGCAGCAACGGAGCGGCTACCCACAGGCTCGGCGCGGTCAATTCCGGCTTGCGCAGCACGCCATCGTAATTGCTGTGCCACACCTCGGCCTCATCGGCATCGAAGACATTGTGGTCATCGACGCCGCCGACTGTGATCGAATCGGGCGACGCTGCCGGTGAGACCAAGCGGCGCACGCCATCGTTCCCCGCGGCCGCCACCACGGTGACTCCGTCGTTCACGAGATCCCTTATCGCGTCATCGATCAGCCCGGACATGCCGGCATCGCCGGCCACCGACAAATTCACCACCCGGATACCGAGACGAAGCGCATTTCGCTGAATCCAACAGATTGCACGCTGGATACTCCCATTGGAGATGCGCCCGTCCCGGTCGCGGACCTGGATCAAAACCAGTTCCGAATCGCTGGCGATTCCACGATACAGCCCGTGGCTCAAGTGGCCATTTCCAGCGGCGACGGCGGTGGTCATCAGCCCGTGCCACTGCTCCGGGGCGGGATGACCCGATCCCGGCCATTGGGTTGGAGCGTCAACCTCTTCGCCAGTGCAGACATTGACCCACGCCCGGATACGGTTTCGCGGACTCACCAGGTCCGGATGCGGATAGAATGCCGAGTCGATCATCGCCAAGGTCACGCCGCGTCCCGTAAAGCGGGGGTCGGCGCGCATGCGCAAGGGCGTTGGCAAGGCCCCGTAGACGCCGGCGGGATCGATCGGCCATACCCGCTGTACGGAATCGCGCAACGCGGGTCCGCCTTTCTCCAGCAGGATCTCGAGGAGCGCTTGCTGCACGCACGCCGGACACGCTCCGTCCTCCGTCCTCCAACCGGGATGGGCGTGGGCAATGCGCGCGATCACGTCCTGCTCCTGCCAACCAGCCTCGTCCAACTCATTCGCCGTCGCGGATCCGGAACAGAGCGGGCAGATCACGGCGCCACCACCTCCAGGGCATGTCCGTCGGGATCGCGGACGGCGATCGCCTTGCGAAAGGGCAACTCCGGTTGCGGCTCAACAATGCCGGTGGAAACCAGCCGGACACGTTCTTTCCGGAAGACCTCCCACCACCTGTCGACGCTCCCGCCGGTCAATCGCGTTCTCCAGTACGCCAGGTCGTTCGCCTTCATGTCTTCCGGGTAGGCACGGCCATCGCGGGGGGCGAGATACTCCAACAACTCGACGCCAGGCCCACTGGCCACTCGCAGCGCGGTGATTCGCAGTCTCGCTCCGAAGACGTTGTTCAGGCGCTCCTGTTCGGGGCCATAGTTTTCGCTCTCGCCCGCCACCCGCATGCCAAGCGTGTCGCGATAGAATCGCAAACTGGCATCGGTATCCAGGACCACGAGCGCCGTGTGATCGATACCGAGAAACATCCGGTCTTTCCGCTGCCATTTCGCATCGCCCTTGCCTTGCGGAAAGGACAGGATTTCCAGCGTGTGTCCGTCGGGATCGCGAAAGTAGAACGCCTGGATGCCACCCGCGTTCGGATTCCAGTCCGGCAGCCGCTGAGGCCCGCTCGATGCGTGTTGCACCTTGTGCTTTCTGAGCCAGGCGTAGGCTTGGTCCATGTCGCTCACGATGATCGCGATGTGTTGAAACGAGCGGTCGTTGCTGCGCGCATCCGCTGGCACGGGCCTTCCCCGGGGAGCCAGAAACTCGCTCAGTTCGATGAACTCGTCTCCCAGCCGCATCCTCGCGATGCGGACCCGCGCGCCAAAGACTCCCGTGAGATGTTCGTACCGTTCGCCCGCCACCTCCGTCTCCGACACCTTTTCAAACGACAGGACCTTGGAATAGAAATCGACCGAGCGGTCAAGGTCAGAGACCGTGATGCCAATGGAATCGACGGTCGTCACTCTCGGTTCGGAAGCCTGAATGAACAGGCTCGCGAAAATCAGGTAGATGGTTCGAGTCATGCCGCCATCCTGGCGATCAGATGATCGCCGACGCGCAGGGCATTGGCCATGATCGTCAGCGCCGGGTTGACCGCGGCGCTCGAGGGGAAGAAACTGCCGTCCACGACGTAGAGATTGTCGACTTCATGCGCCTTGCAGTTGACGTCCAGCGCGGATGTTTTCGGATCGTGCCCGAAACGGATGGTACCGTTCTGATGCGCCACGCCCGCCAGCGGAATGCGGTCGCCCACGAAGAGGTTACGCGAGAAGAGCCCCTGGTGGCAGGAGTGGCCGTGGAGATGGCAACCTGACTGTTGCCGCATCAGTTCTTTCAACTTCGCCCCGAGCCGCCTGTGGCCCTCTTCGTTGTTGGGCCGGTAATCGAGAATGATCGTGCCGTCGCGATCGAGCCGCACGCGGTTGTTGGGATTAGGCAAGTCTTCTGATGTCAGCCAGAAATCCAGGGAATGCGCGCCCATGATGTCGAGCGCGAATCCCGGCGCGATGGCCGGTGCTCCGGCGCGCAAAGCATCCTTGTCGAGCTTCCCGACGAACGAGATGTGGCCCATTGGGTATTCCCATTCCTTGCTCCCGAAATAGAAGTCGTTCAACGATAGGGTCTTTTGAAAGACGGTGGGATTCGGGCATTTCGAAACCGCCATCAAGACGGAGTTGACATGCCCCATGTAGTGCCGGCCCACGACGTCGGATCCGTTGGCGAGTCCGTTGGGGTGCCTTTCGTTGCCCGAACGCAGGAGCAATGCCGCCGAGTTGATCGCTCCGCACGCGGCGACCACAATGTCGGCGCGCAGTTCCTCCAGCTTGCCGCCGTTACGCCGAATCAGCACCTTGGTCACCTCACGGCCCGACGCGCTTGTTTCCAGCCTTTCGACATAGCAGTTGGTGGCAAGCGTGACGTTGGGAAACTCCAGCGCCTTGTCGACGCCGAGCACCTGAGAGTCCGCCTTGGCGGAGAGCAGGCACGGATACCCGTCGCAGGTCCCGCACTTGATGCAACTGCTTTTGTGCCGCTCCTGCTCGTTCAACATCACTCCCAGCGGTGTATGGAACGGTTGCAGCCCCTGTCCCGCGAAATCGTCGGCGAGCTGTTGAATGCGGGGTTCGTGGGAGACGGCCGGATACGGGTAGGCGCATCGGGAAGGCGGTTCGGTCGGATCTTCGCCCCGCTGACCGTGCACCTGATAGTGCCTCTCGGCGGCGCAATAGTAAGGCTCCAGGTCCTCATACGAAATCGGCCAGGCGGGGGAAATGCCGCCGTGGTGGTGCATCTCGCCAAAGTCCTGCCGGCGGAGGCGGAACAAGGCCGCTCCATAAAACTTGGTGTTGCCCCCGACGTTGTAATTCGTGTGCGGATGCAGATCCTTGCCGTCACGGTCCCGCCACGTTTCCTTGGTGTTGTATTTTCCCTGAATGTTAACCGCTGCGGAGTTCCAATTGTCCTTCTCGCGCGGCACGTAGTCTCCCCGTTCCAGCAGCAGGATCCTCTTTCCGGTGGCAGCGAGCTTGGCCGCGAGGGTGCCGCCACCGGCCCCGGTTCCGATGATGATCACGTCGTAGTCTGTGTGGTGGTGCGTTGACATTTCACCGGCACAATCCGCTCAAGCGGGCCACTTATTCCGCGAATTCACGCGAATCCGTTCGCGTGCCTTCGGGAAGCCAACTTTTTCCGCAAAGCCTCCCGTCCGCGGCTCAACCGGGACATCACCGTCCCGATGGGGACTTGCAGGATGCCGCAGGCTTCCTGGTAGGTGAAGTCATGGACATCGCACAGCAGGACTGCTTCGCGGTAGCTTTGGTGAATCTGGTCCAAAGCCAGGAGGATCTCTTCGTCGGACAACAAACTCTCAACGAGAGTTGGAGCCGGGAGGACGGCCACGACGAGTTCGAAATTGGCGACCGTGCTTGCCCGGTATGCGTCGCGCCGGTGATGGCGGACGACATTGAGCAGGATGGTGAAGAGCCAGGCGCGGCAATTGGTTCCTGGTTGAAAGCGATGGTAGGTGCGCCTCGCCCGGAGGTAGGTTTCTTGGACACAGTCTTCCGCGGTTGCTGGGTTCCGCACCAGTCGAATGGCCGTCCGATAGAGTTCATTGAGATAAGGAACCGTTGTCGTCTCGAAGGTGTCCGCGCAGGCCGCCGGCACCCTTGCTTCTGTCGGGGATTGTGATTGAATGGTGAGTGAAAGCGCCATGGGCATCAGCGATTCTCAAAGAATCCGTGCCAGGGCGTCCTTAGGTTGGCAGAAGGCTTCTCCAAAGTTTTTCCAAAGGCAGCTATGCCCAACAAACGAAATGAGATTTTTCGATTCGGCGAATTCCGGCTGGACGTCGGAGAAGCGAGACTCAACTTTCGCGAAGAACCAGTTAACCTTGCTCCGAAGGCCTTTGGGCTACTAGTGGTCCTATTGGAACGGGCCGGGACGCTGGTGGAAAAAGAAGAGTTGATGGAAGCGTTGTGGCCGGACGCCGTCGTCGAGGAGGCCAACCTCACCGTCAACATGTCCGCCGTTCGAAAAGCACTCTCGTTACAACCAGACATGCAGTTCATTGAAACGGTTCCCAAGCGGGGCTATCGGTTCGTGGCTGAAATCACCCAGGAGCAATTGGACCCACCAGCCGTCCCCGGACCGGAGGCCAAGCCCGCCGATCCGGCTGCGGCCACCCCGCGGTGGCAGTTCCGTGCGATAGCCGCGACCGTCGCAATGCTGGCCTTGATCGCCACCGCAGCGTTCGTTTTTCGCCGGCCTGCCGCCCCTTCGTCCGCGGGAGCGGGCGGTCCCCCGTCGATCGCCGTCATGCCTTTCCAGAGTCTTTCGGGATCCACCGAACACGACCGTTGGATGGGGCTCGGAATGACGGATGCTTTGATCACCCGCCTGAGCATGGCGCGCCGATTCAGCGTCCGCAGCATTCAGCAGATGAGCCAGTTCGACAAACCAGGCGTCGATCCTCTCGCTGCCGCCCGCGCGTTGCGCGTGGATTGGCTGGTTACCGGCGGCGTCCAGCAGGGCGGAGGCATATTGCGCTTAAGCGCCCAATTGGTTCGGGCTGGAGACGGAAAAGTGATCTGGGCAGAGAAGCTCGATCAGCGATCCGCCAATGTTTTCGCCGCTCAGGACGCCATTTCCGACAAACTGGCCGCCCACCTGCTTCCCCATCTGGAGCACGGCGATGGCGCTGCGTCGCAGGTGGTTGCCGGCATGCATACCGCGGATCCGGAGGCCTTCCGGCTCTATACCCAGGGACGCATCGAGATGCAACGGATGACTGGCGACAGCTACCGTCAGGCCCGGGATTTGCTTGAGCAGTCGATTGCCCACGATCCCGGCTTTGCGCTGCCGTACATGAGCTTGGGGGATGTGCTGGTCACCAGTTGGTTCCGGGAACCCGCCCATCGCCGGGCTTTGGAACTACGCATTGCCCGCAATCTCCAAGGGCTTCGAAAGATTGATCCGGAGTTGCCCGAATTGCACCTGGCCAGCGGCTGGGCGAAGCAGTGGATCGAGTGGGATTGGAAAGGCGCCGAATTGGAGTACCGGCAAGCGATCGAGCACAACCCAAACCTCGCGGATGCTCACGCTTCCTATGGCCATCTCCTGGAAATCATCGGCCGCATGCCAGAAGCACTGACGGAGTACCAGCATTCGTTTCGGCTCAATCCGGTCGGCGAGGGACATGGCGTCCGATTGGCGGTGGTGCTGTATGAAAACCGGCAGTTTTCTGAAGCGCTCGCGGTGGC
The DNA here is from genome assembly GCA_019752335.1 of Bryobacteraceae bacterium. GTDB lineage: Bacteria > Acidobacteriota > Terriglobia > Bryobacterales > Bryobacteraceae > JALHNI01. The sequence goes on along the minus strand of JAIEMJ010000004.1, from coordinate 158,753 downwards.
CAAGGCAGTAAGGGAAGAGAGTGTGTCTCCGACGTACCAGGTGTCCATAGCCTATATCTCTGGGTTGTGTCTGATCCGTATGGGACGTCGCGAGGAAGTGGACGCGGAAATCGAACGAATCAACGCCGCCCGTGGGCAAGGCAGGGGCGGGCGCCTGGAGGCGCATCTGCTCGCCGCGGTAGGCCGGAAGAAAGAGGCGCTGGCTCTCCTGGAAGCCGCCCGGTCGGACGGGGAGCGCGGTGCTTATGCGCTAGCTCTCGCACAAACCGCGTTGGGAAATAAGGACGAAGCGTTCAGGCTCCTGGATCTCGCAGTTGGACGGAAGGATGCGTTTGGACTCTCGCTCCTGGGCCTCGACTTCGCGCCGCTGCGAACCGATGAACGGTTCCCATCATTGCTCGTTCGACTCCATTTGCCTTCCGGCCAATAGGTGGAATCGCGGCTGGCTTGGGCGAGCCCGCACCACCGGCAATTCGCAAGATCAGTTCCTCACGTCAAGCCGGAGAACGCCGCTTCCCACTCTGCTGACCATGTCGTACCATCTAAGTGGTATGCCAAAGAAGCCTCCCGATAAAGACAAGCCCAAGTACGTCGCCGTGGTTCCGGTCGGCCAGAAGTTCGTGAAGGCTAGACCCGGAAGCTCTACGGACCCTGCGGATCGCGTGCGCCTGGCGTATCGAATGTTGTTTACCCTTGACGATGCGTTGCGAACGCTGATGAAGCGTCGCGGCGAGTTGAGCATGTACGTGTTCGAAGCGCTCGACGCGGCGGACTTTCTCAAGATGCCGCTCGTGGATATCACCCTGGAGAAGAAGGCTCCCGAGGTCAACATGTTCATGCCGACGGCGGTTTACCAGAAGATTCGCACCGCCGCCGGGAAGCGTGACGTCTCCTTGAATGTGATTGTGAACTCGGCCATGGCGCAGTGGCTCGCCAAGCGCGGACTGGTGGACATCCGGCCTCTCTAGTTCAATACAGCAGAAACGTAGTATTGATACAATGATTCCAGAATGGCTCGACAATGGCGATCTGCCTCCCGGCGTCCACTTCGCCCAGTGGGCGGAGGTGGAGGAGCGGCTGGCGTTCAATCCTCGGCGACGGCGGCTGCTGGCCGGTTTCCGCGAGGCCTGCGATCTGCTGCGCCGGGCTGGATGCGGGCTGGTGTACCTCGACGGCAGTTTCGTAACCACCAAGCCGCATCCCGGCGACTTCGACGCCTGTTGGGACATTCAGGATGTGGACGAGGAGGCGCTCGATCCGGTCTTCTGGGATTTCTTGCATGGCCCGCGGCGCAGAAGCGGCGATTCCTCGGCGAGTTCTTTCCGGCGCAGTTGCCCGAGGGCGCGACCGGAAGAGCGTTCGTCGAGTTCTTCCAGGTAAACAAGCTGACCGGCGAACCGAAGGGCATTGTGGCGATTCGGCTGAGAGGAAATAGAAAGCGATGATCAAGAACGAGAAGCAATACCGGATCACGAAGGCGCAAGCCCGGCGTTTCGAGGAAGCGCTCGCCGAACTCGCCCGGCAGGAGCGCCCATCGAACATTACGCCCCGGCTCTGGCAGGCTCAACGCGATGCCGCCGAGAGTCAATTGCAGGAATTGCAAGAGCAGATCGACGCCTACGAACGCCTGCACATGGGCAAGAGCAAGGAACTCGTCCTCGAAGCCGTGGAGGACTTGCCAAAGACCCTGATCCGCGCCCGCATCGCGTCGGGAATGACGCAGGAAGGCCTGGCGCATCGGCTCGGCGTCAAAACTCAGCAGATCCAGCGGTACGAGGCCACGGAGTACGAGAGTGCCAGTTTTGCCCGCGTCCTCAAAGTTATTCAGGCGCTCGGCCTTAAGATGCCGAAGCCGGCGCGGTTGGTTCGGGGGTAACCGGACCAACTGAAGCGCACCCTATACTACTTCATATGAACACGCCAACCGCCATTGCTCTGCTATCTTTCATGTTTTTCTCCGGGCGAGCGATGACGTTCGCCGAGGACACGTGCCAGGTCAAGCGTGGCGGAGTCACAGTGGCTTGCCCTGGCGGTTGGCGCATTCTCGATGAGAATGAGCGGGAAGTGGTGATCGCTAACTTCGGTGCCGGCCCCGGCGTCACCAAGGACACGCGCTCCGGCCCGGGACGCGCAACCATCGCCGTTTCGACTATGCCGAAGCAGTACCGTAAGTTCTCGGAGTGGATATTCGCCGCCCACAAAGTTGCACCGGATGCCGTGGAGGAGAAGCTAGAAATCGCTGGAAAGGGTGGTAGAAAGGTGAGAGTTATTCGCATGGTGCCGTCGGACGGAGCCACAAAAGGGCCAGCCTATTCAAGCTACTTTGTTGAAATGAAGGAACCTCTGCTCATCGAACTCAGTTTTCGCTTGGACGATCCCAAACGCATGGAGTACGATACGTCGGCAAGGGCTCTGATCGAAGGCCTGGCTTTCTGAACACCACGAGAGCGGCCGAGTTGAGTAGGCCGTGCAGACTTGAGGGCCTATGGACAAGAGAGAAGCGCTGAACTGGGAAGAGTTCCTGACGCCCGAGGTATTGCGCGGTAAGCTGATTTCGACGTCTCTGTTCCTCACCGTGTTCCAGGTGCTTAAGGAAAGCATCATTGAGCGTATCGAGAACTTCTATACCTTCGGGTTTGATGAGGCGGGCTGGCGCGTGGACCCTCAATATGAGGTAGATGTCCTAAGCCGGGACAAGAGCCGTGTCTACGCCTCGCTGAAGTGGCTGCTCGACCGAGGTGCGATAGATCAGGCCGACCTCGGCCAATTCGAGCGGTTGAAACTTTGCCGAAACAAGCTCGCACACGATTTGGCGAGCGTATCCTTGGGGACATCCACCGAACACCTCACACTGTTTCCGGCGATGGTGGAACTACTCTCCAAGATCGAGCGTTGGTGGATCGTTAATGTCGAGATTCCGACCAACGAGGATTTTGACGGAGTCGAGATCGACGAAGCTGGTATCGTTCCGGGCAGGTTGATGACCGTCAAGATATTGGCTGACTTAGCGCTTGGGTCTGACAAAGAGGCAAAAGCATACTTGGACTACTTCAAGGAGCACCACGGCGGGAACGCCACCAAGTAGCCTGGTTGCTACGGGTTGTGAAGTTGGCGCAATTGATCGCGGCAGGCCTTGACGACCGGTATGTGCTGGCGCACACTATAACCAGCCTAAGCGGTACCGCCCATGAAACATGGTGTCGTCAATCCCGAGCAAATCGACCGAACGCTGGAGTTCTGGCGCAAGCGCACCGCTCGGCAACTCACGAACGAAGACGCCAGGCAGATCACTGTCAACATGACGCGGTTCTTCGAAATCCTCGCCGAATGGGATGAACGCGACCGCAAACCGCCACAGTCCGAAACCTCCGCGCCCCCGATAAATAAGCGGGCTTGAATTCGGCGGTAGGTGGCGCGAAGATGTTCACTATGCGGCAACCGAACAACACCGAGCGCATCCAAGCCATCGCCTACGCCCGTGTCTCCTCAAAGGAACAAGAGAAGGAAGGCTTCTCGATTGCTGCGCAACAGAAGCTGCTGCGTCAATACGCGAGCGAACAGGGTTTCGATCTGGTCCGCGAATTCGTTGACGTCGAGACCGCCAAGCGCGCCGGGCGAACCGGCTTCGGTGAGATGCTCGGCTTCTTCAAGAAAAACGCAGCGAAGTGCCGCGTGCTGTTGGTCGAAAAGACCGACCGCCTCTACCGCAACCTCAAGGACTACGTAGTCCTCGACGACTTCGACCTCGACATCCACCTCGTGAAAGAAGGCCAAACGCTCTCTCGCGATTCGCGTTCGTCGGAGAAGTTCATGCACGGCATCAAAGTCCTGATGGCCAAGAACTACATCGACAACCTCTCCGAAGAAGCCCGCAAGGGGATGATCGAGAAGGCCGAGCAGGGCATCTGGCCGTCGTATGCGCCTCTCGGGTACAAGAACGTCGAAGGCATTCACGGCAAGAAGATCATCGTGCCCGACCTGGAACTCGCGCCGCTGGTGAAGCGCCTGTTCATTCTCTGCGCCGAGGGCGCGGTCCATCAAGGAACTCGCCAAGCAGATCGGCAATGAAGGCCTGAACCGTGGCGGTTCCCGCACGCCGATGCCGACCGCCACCGCGCACAAGATTCTGCGCCAGCCGATCTACATGGGCGAATTCGAATGGGCGGGCAAGATGTACAAGGGCGCCACGAACCGCTGGTGCCGCGTGACCTGTGGGAACACGTGCAACCTGTACTCGACCGCCGCCTCGCCACGCGAGAGAACTTCTCCAGCCTCGTCAGTTGCGGACATTGCGGCTGCGCCCTGGTGGGCGAACTGAAGAAGGGCCGCTACGTCTACTACCATTGCACCGGCTACAAGGGGAAATGCCCCGAGCGCTATGTCCGCGAAGAAAAGCTCGAAGCGGCCTTCACCGGAGTGCTGCGGCAACTCGCTCTCGACGAGGAAGTCCTGGCTTGGATCACGGAAGCACTCCGCGCCTTCCACGCCGACGAGCGCCGCTTCCACGACGAAGCCGTCGCCAAGCTCAAGGCCGACCACCTGCGCATCCAGAACCGGCTCGACGTCCTCTACGAAGACAAGCTCGACGGACGCATCGACGCCGCGTTCTTTGACCGCAAGAGCAAGGAGTTCCGCGCCCAGCAGCACACCATCCTGAAGAGCATCGAGGATCACCAGAGCGCTAACCAGAGCTACATGGAGGAAGGCATCCGCATCCTGGAACTCGCCAGCCGAGCCGCTGAGCTCTTCGAAAAGCAGCCAGCCGAAGAGAAGCGCCGGTTGTTGAACTGCGTCCTCAAAGGCGCGTCCTGGCAGCACGGCAACCTGAAAGCCGACTTCCGCCAGCCGGTCGACATGCTCGCGAAAGCGGCACTTTCGAACTCCGCAAGTGATTCAAAGGAAAACCCTACCGAGGCTTCGAAGGGCAAGAAAGAGATTTGGCTCCCCGAAATGGATTCGAACCACTGTTCACGGCGTCAAAGGCCGCTGTCCTACCGTTAGACGATCGGGGAGTATGTCTTGAGTTTACCAAAGCTCCGACGGGTTTAGGAATGCGATTGCTCAAGCGGGGCGGGATATTCCCAATAGTTCAGGTTGACGTCGGTTTGGCCTGCACCCTGGGCGGCGGTGACCTCGAAACGGAATCGGTGTTTGGGGTCGTAAGCCAACAGCGACCGCCGGCCGGCGGACGAGCTCTCGCCCAGGATGCGCAGCTCCAGTTGGTGGGCGATGCGGTGGTAGAAGTCGAGGACGGCGTCGATGGGTGAGGCCGTGTGGAGTCGCAGGTCCAGGTAGCGGGCGCGGGAGAAGGGCATGCGACCGCGGATGACGCTGGCGCGTTGGCCGGGGTAGGCGGGGAGCCAGTCCGGCAGGAGGATGGTCTTGGTGAGTTCGCCCTCGGTGGCCGGTAAGGCGTCGGGTTGGGAGCAGAGCTCGATCAGATAGCGCGAGAGCGCGAAGTACTGGCCATCGCCCGGATGCTGGAGGTAGAGGATATCGCAGTCGTCGTCGTAGTGGTCGATCTGGAGTTCGAGCAGGGCGGGCGGATGGTAGTCGTAGACGCCGGGGGCGAAGGCGGTGTAGCGCGTATGGATCAGCGTGGTGGGGCCGAAGTTGTGGACGGTGACGTCGAACTGGCCCGTGCGGTCGGGCGTGGTGGCGACCAGGCGATGGCACTCTTCCGGGGCATGCAACCAGCCGTCGTCGGCGAGTTCCAAGCCGAGCGTCGTGATGCGCTCGCGATAGTGCTCGACGACCCGGGCAACCGTGTCGGGCGTCGTGTGGTCTAGATCGAGCCAGCCGTAGGCTTCCGAAGGCGAAACGGGCGTGAAGCCACGGGCCCGGGCCTGAAGCGGACGCGCTCCGGGATAGGGCTCCAGGCAAGCGGGCTCCGCCGGGGGTGTCGCGAGCCAACTCTGCTGGACCCGCTCCTGATGCGGATTGCGGCCGTCGGGCAAAGGAATCGGGGTGAGCAGATTCTGCAAAACGACGCTGTGCAAGTCCACCCAGTAACTGCGTTCGTGGACGCCGTCGCGCAACTCGATCCACTTCGACTGTTGCACCAGCATGCGGCTAGTGACCGGCGGACGGGCCGGCTTGCGAGTCGTAGGCGAGGCCGGCCTGGCCGGCGGCGGGAGCTTCCAGCATCTTCTCCTTACGGTAAATCAGCGTCGAGGTATCGTAACTCGCGTTTTCAAAGGCGTGCCCATGCGTAATGGCGTCCGTGGGGCAGGCTTCCACGCAGTAGCCGCAGAAGATGCAGCGGTTGTAGTCAATGTTATAGACCTTGGCGTAGCGCTCACCGCCGGAGATGCGCAGCTTATCGGAGTTCTCCGCGGCCTCAATGTAGATACAGTCCGAAGGGCAAGCGGCAGCACAGAGAAAGCAGGCGACGCATTTTTCCAGGCCATTCTCGTCGCGCTTCAGGACGTGGGTGCCGCGATAGCGCTCCTGCAATTGCGCCGGACCATCGGGATAGGCTTCGGTTAGCGCGGGCTGCAACATTTCGCCAAAGGTGATGCCCATACCCTTGGTGATCGTTTTTGCCGCGCTAAAGATTTCGGTGAGATTCGCCATTCTCTTCTATTATTCACTCTTTTGCCCCCGACCGGGAGCTAATTGTTGGACCCTCAACCAGGGCGCCACGCGGGCACCGATTCATCAGGATGGAAAAGCTCGACGCCAGCGCGGGCAGCCACCGTCTCGAGGTCCGCTTTCGAAAAGCCGCTGACGGCGAGCGAAATCGTGCCGCCGGGCTCGACGAGAAACAACGAGGGCACGTTGGTCAATTGGTAGGCGTTCGAGGCCGGATAGCCCTTTTCTTCCGCGTCGAGCAGCGCCGGCACCGTAACGCCGAAGCGGGCGCGGAAGCGCTGCGTGAGCGTCGAGTCGTCTTGGGAAATCGTCACCACGTTGAGCTTGTCCGAAGGCAGCAAGCGGTTCAAGAAAGGCAGCGTGAGTTGGCAAACGGGGCAACTCACCTTAAAGAAGACGACGAGAGCTGGACGGTCCCGGCTGAGTTCAGCCAAGCTGACGGGAGGCCCGTCCAGCGCGGGAAGCGTGAATGCGGGTGCGGCAGCGCCTTGGAGAATCATCGGTTTTTTCGCCCTCAACAGTCCGCGGCCAATAGCAAAGGCGGTACGGAGCCAGCGCATGAGCTAAGCCTTCCGCGCAATCACGATCAGCGACAGACCCTTCCAGGGTAACAGCGGATCGAGCAGGCGCCATAGCCATACCGTTTTGTCGAAGAGCTTCAAAAAAATCTTGCTCAACCGCGCGACGCCCAGCAGTCGCGCGGAGATCCACCAGAAGAGGGCGCCCGCTTTGTTCAACTGCACGGTGCGCTCAATCGTAAAGCCGGTCTGGCGGGCCTGCTGCTCAATGGCCGCGCGAGTGAAGCGTTGGCGATGACCCAGCGTGCGGTCCAGCGAGCCGAAGAGGCCGGGGCTCTGCGGCACCAACAGCAGAAGCTTGCCTTGCGGCGCCAGGCACTCATGCAAACGCGCCAGGACGGCTGCGGGATGCTCCTGGTATTCGAGCACATTGACGCAGAGCGCGGATTCGAAGGGGCCCTCGAGATCGGCGAAGCCTTCGGGTTTGGCCGGATCCAGATGCTTCACCTCGACGTTGGGCGTACGCAGAAAGCGGTTCCACAAGGAGTGCAGATAGAGCGGCTCGCGCTCGGCCACGACATAGCGGCGCCGCTTGCCCATCAATTGGCCCGACAGCGCGCCGATACCGGCGCCGATTTCGAGCACCGTGTCGCCCAACTCAGGCCGGATCAGGCGCGTCAGCCAGTTCAAATACTGCGGCGTACCGGCCAGATTGTTGAGGAACATGCGGCCGTAGGGCTGCTGGTAGAGGTCGTCGATGAGCCAGAAGCGGACGATCACCAGCAGGGCTTTCACACCGTCCTTCCAGCCGATCTTCTTACCTTCTTCGTAAGTGCGTCCATGGTAGGAGATGGGCACTTCGTAGATGCGCAGGCGGCGCTTGGCGCACTTCATGGTGATTTCGGGCTCAAAGCCGAAGCGGTCCGAACGGACGGGGATGCTCTTGAGCAGGTCCGTGCGGAAGACCTTGTAGCAGGTCTCCATGTCCGTCAGGTTGAGGTTCGAAAACATGTTCGAAATCAGCGTGAGGTACTTATTGATGCGCGAGTGCCAGAAGGGCAGGACGCGCGTTTGCACGCCCGCGAGATAGCGCGAGCCGAAGACGGCGTCGGCGTGACCGCTCAGCAATGGCTTCAGCAGGACGGGGTATTCGTTGGGGTCGTATTCGAGGTCAGCGTCCTGGACGATGCAGAAGTCGCCGGTGGCTTGTTCGATGGCGGTGCGGACGGCGGCGCCTTTGCCGCGGTTGACGGCGTGGCGGAAGAGGCGGATGCGCGGGTCACTCGCGGCGAGGCGTTCGAGGATGGCGGGGGTGCCGTCGGTGGAGCAGTCGTCGACGATGATCAACTCGCGATCCATGTTTTCCGGCAACGGCGCGGCCAGCACTTGACGTAAACTGCGTTCGGCGACGGCCCGCTCGTTGTACACAGGAATCAGAATGGAGAGCTTCACTGGATCCCCATCAGTATAGTAGGATTCGGATTGGGTTTACCTGAAGGAGCTTCCATGACGAACCAGACTGACCGGCGTAATTTCCTCTCGAAAGGCGCCGCCGCCACCTTCACGATTATGGCCCCGCACCTGGTGCGCGGCAGCCAGGCCAACTCGGCGCTGTCCGTGGGCCTGCTCGGCTGCGGCAATCGCGGCATGTACGTCAGCGGCTATTTCGCCAAGAACGAGTTCGCCAAAGTGACGGCGCTCTGCGACATCTACGAGGACCGGCTGACCGTGGGCGAGGCCAAGTACGCGGGGGCGAAGAAGTTTAAGGCACACCAGGACCTGCTCGCCTCCGACATCGACGCGGTGTACATCGCCACGCCGATCTTCTTCCACCCCGAGCACTTTGAGGCGGCCACCAAGGCGCGCAAGCATATCTTCATGGAGAAGGCGGCGGCGGTCGACGTGAAGGGCTGCAACCGCGTGCTCGCCGCGGCGCGCAAGGCCGATCCCACCAAGCGCATCAGCATGGATTTCCAACAGCGCTACGGCGCCGAGTATCAGCACTGCCACCAGCTAGTAACGGGCGGCGAACTGGGTCCGCTGAAGATGGTGCGCGGCGTGGCTGGGTACCGGCGCGCCGATCAAGAAGGGCCATCAGGCCAGTGAGGAGCGCATCCGCAATTGGTTCTTCTACAAAGAGATGTCCGGCGACATGATCATTGAGCAGAATTGCCACAACATCGACGTGATTCATTGGTTCACGAATATGAAGCCCGTAAAGGCGTGCGGCTACGGCAGCCGCCAGCGCACGGATATCGGCGATATTCTCGATAACCTGGCCTTCACCATGCAATACGCCAATGGCTTGGTGGTGAGCTTCAGCGCGAATCAGTTCGGCCGCGGCACCGGTTGGAGCGAAGTGGGCGAAACGTTCATCTGCGAAAAGGGCACGGTACACGTATCGCGCCAAGGCTACAAGCTCCATCGCGAGGGTAAGCCGGTGGAAGAAGTGAAGACGACGCACGACATCACCAAGGACGCCGTCGACCAGTTTATTGAAGGCGCGCGGACGGGCAAGATGGAGAACGCGGCGATCTGGGGCGCGGAGAGTACGCTGATGGCGATTCTGGCGCGCGAGGCGATTTACTCGGGCAAGGAGATGACCTGGGAACGGCTATTGAAGGGCTGAGTTACTTCAGCACGCTGACGATCTCTTTTTCGACCAGATCGCGCAAGGTGGCGGAATACTCACCGCGCCGTTTGCGCTTGGCCTCGTCGGGTTCCAACCGGGCGGTGGCGTCGTCGAGTGCTTTGGAGAGGGCGTCTAACTGCGCGCGGTCCTTCAGCACGAAGATGCGCAGATGGGTCCAGGGGCCGTCGGGCTTATTGGAGACCAGCGTCGTGACGGAGACGAAAGCGCCCTGGCTGCGCGCGGCTTCGTCGATGGGCTCCGCCACTTCGCGCACATAGCGCGTATATTCGGCCAGCTTTCCGGGCTTGGCCTTCCAGTAGTACATGACGGCGACAGACTGGGCCCTTAGTTGTGGCGCGAGGCAAAGGCAGAGCGTCAGGCAGAATTTCCAGATCATTCGCATAGGGTACACTATGGCGCATGCATTTCGAGAACTGCCAGCCGATTCTTCGCGTGGAAGACATGGCCCGAGCGCTGCATTTCTATGTCGACTTACTCGGCTTCCGCAAAGTAACTTGGAGCGACGACGACTTCGCGAGTATCTACCGGGACCAGGCGCCGATCTTTCTCTGCCGGCAGGACCAGGGCCGCGGCGGCGCCTGGATCTGGATCGGCGTCGACGACGTACACGCGCTCTACGCGCACTTGCTCACGCAGGCCGTCAAGATCCGCATGTCCCCCACGCTCCGTCCTTGGGCCTGGGAGTTGCACGTGGAGGATCCCGATGGCAACGTCATCCGCTTCGGCTCAGAACCCATATAATAGCGGGCGATGACTCGTCGCAGCTTTGCTCACGCCGCCGCGCTTAGCGCCGCCTCCTACCAGCGCATCCTCGGCGCCAATGACCGGATTCAACTCGGCGCCATCGGCACCGGCGGACGCGGCCAGTTACTCATGCGCATGGCCAATCAAGCCGGCGCCTGCGACTTCGCCGCCCTGTGCGACGTCTATCCGGCGAACCTCGCCAAGGCCAAATCCACGCTAGCCCCCAGGGCCCGCGAAGTAGCCGATTTCCGCCGCGTGCTGGACGACAAAACCATCGACGCCGTGCTGATCGGCTCGCCCGATCACTGGCACGTGCCGATGCTCGTGGCGGCCGTAGGCGCGGGCAAGGATGTCTACATCGAAAAGCCGCTCACCCATTCGATGGGCGAAGGGGAAACGGCGGTAGCGGCGGTGCGGAAGTCCGGACGCGTGGTGCAGGTAGGCTATCAGCAACGCAGCTACCCGCATATCATCGAAGCGCGGCAGATGGTACAAAGCGGCGAGTTAGGACACATCCCGCTGGTGCAGAGCTACTGGTATCAGAATTACAACCGGCCGCTTTCCCTGACGGATCCCGGACTCACCGGCATCGACTGGAAGGCGTGGCTCGGCGCCGCGACGCCGCGCGAGTTGAGCGAATTGCGCTTCCGCCGCTGGCGCTGGTTCTGGGACTACGGTAACGGCACCCTCACTGATCTCTACTCGCATTGGGTGGACACCATCCACTGGCTGATGGACGACTCGTCGCCCGTGACGGCTCAGGCCACCGGAGGCAATACGCACTTCAAGGATTGGGAGTGCCCAGACACACTTACCGCCAGCTATCGCTACGCGAAGGGCTTCTTGAGCACTTACGACAGTACGCTGGCGCAGGGCTTCGAGGACGGCGGCATGGTCTTCCGCGGCGACAAGGCCACCCTGCGGCTGGATCGCGCGGGCTACGCGCTCTACACCGAAGAGGACATCCGGACGCAGAAGACGTCGCGGCCCGCGCCCGCGCGCACAATGAAGAGCAGTGTGGACGGCACCCTGCCGCACATGCAAAACTTTCTGGCCTGCGTGCGCAGCCGGCAGACGCCGGCGTCCGATGTAGCCTCGGCTGTGGCCGCCGCGAATGCGGCGCACCTCGGAAATCTGGCCTACAAAACCGGCGAAACGGTACACGCCAGCCAGCGCGCCGGTGAATGGCGGCCGCTCTGGAATGGCCGCGACCTCAGCGACTTCATCGTCGACACGGCCGCATGCTGGAGCGCGAGCAACGGCGTCATCACCGGCCGCCACGAAGGGCAGAAGTACAACGACTTCCTCCGCACACGCGCCCACTACGACGACTTCGAGCTGAAGCTCGAGTTCCGGCTGCGCCGCGGCGAAGGGAATTCCGGCGTCCAATTTCGCAGCGAGCCCGTACCGGATTCGCACGAAGTGTCGGGCTACCAGGCCGACATTGGCCAGCAGTATTGGGGCGCGCTCTATGATGAGTCGCGCCGCAAGCGCGTGTTGCAGTCGCCGCCGCCGGAGGCGGTCGCCGCGCTGGACCAGTCCGGGTGGAACCAGTACGTCGTCCGGGCGCAGGGTAACTTCATTTCGCTCTATCTGAATGGCGTGCGGACGGTTCACTACGTCGAAACAGAACCTGGTTTATTGCGGCGCGGTTTCATTGCCCTGCAGGTACACTCCGGACCTCCGATTCAAGTGGAATTTCGCGGCATTGTCATCCGCGAGTTGTAAACTAAAGGCGTGTTCACCAGCCTTCTCTTTCTTCTGGCCTACTCGGCTGAGCCGTTCTTGCAGGTCCCCTATTTGCAATTAGGTCCCGCACGCGCCGACGCGACCAGACTGAGCCTGATGTGGCATACGGAGAATAGCCCAGCGTCCTTTAGCGTTTACACCAGGACGTCCGGCGCCACAAAGTGGACTGCACAACCGAAGATTACCTGGCGCCGGATTGCCGTGCGCGAGATTGAGCCACATTTGGTTTATACGGCTGAACTTACTGGTCTGAAACCCGGCGCCGAGTTCGACTACGAAGTGCGCCGGGAGAATCAGCCCGTGTTCACTGCGCGTGGACTGGCGCGCAAAACGGCGGCGCAACGCTACCAGTTCGCCGTCTTCGGCGACTGCGGGCAGAACAATACGCCGCAACGCCAGATCGCCAAACAAGTACAGCAGCGGCAACCGGACTTCATCCAAGTGACGGGTGACATCGTTTATTCGCGCGGAAGAATCAGCGAGTATCGCGAGAAGTTCTATCCGATCTACAACAGCGAAGCGCTGCCGCTGCTGCGCGCCCGGCCCATAATCGGCGTCGTAGGCAATCATGATACGGCGGCAACCGACCTGGGAAAATACCCGGACACCCTCGCTTACTACTACTATTGGCACCAGCCACTGAACGGACCGGAGACTCCGGAGCGTAAGTTCGAGGGTTCGCCGGCCGACCTTCAGGCCGTCCAGTCCGGGGCGGGCGAAAAACTGAATCGCATGGGCAGCTTTTCCTTCACTTACGGGAATTCTTACTGGATTGCTGTGGATAGCAATACGTATCTCGATTGGTCCACGCCGCAACTCAGCGCGTGGCTGGAGAAAGAGCTCAAAGCCTCCCAGGCTTACACCTGGCGCTTCGTCACCATGCATCATCCGGCCTTCAATTCATCGGTGGCGCACTTTAAGGAGCAGCATCCGCGCTGGATGACGAACCTCTTCGAAAAATACCGGGTGGACTTAGTGCTAGCCGGCCACGTCCACAATTACCAACGGACTTACCCCCTGCAATTCGCCGTCTCCAGCGACGCGCCGAAGAAAGGCGTCGTCGATGGTAAATTCGCCTTCGATAAAGAATTCGACGGCGTGACGAAGACGAAAGCCAAGTTGCCAATCTACTTAGTGACGGGCGCGGGCGGCGCGGGGCTCTACGACAAGGATCAGGGTGGCGAACCGGGCACTTGGCAAAGCTTCACGCACAAGTTCGTCTCGAACGTGAATTCGTTTTCCTGGTTTGAGATTGAAGGCAAGAAACTGAGCTTCCGCCAAATCGACGTCCAAGGCCGCGAAGTGGATTGCTTTACGCTGACGAAGTAAGCTACTGCAGCGTGCGCTTGTACTGGCCGACAATCTTATCGACGTACAACTGCGTTTCGCGATAAGGCGGCACGCCGTTGTAGCGCGCGACGGCGCCAGGCCCGGCGTTATAAGCAGCAAGCGCGCGGCGGAGTTGATCTGGCTGATTCTGATACTGCAGCAGCAGTTCCTTCAGCAGGCGCGCACCGGCTTCGGCATTCTGCTCGGCGTCATGCGGATCCACCTTCAGCGCCGCGGCGGTCTCCGGCATCAACTGCATCAGGCCAATCGCGCCCTTCGGCGACACGGCCCGCGGGTTCAGGGCGGATTCAGCGCGCGCCACCAGCTTTACAAACTCAGGCGGCAACCCATGCTTTTCCGCGGCGCGTTCCACCAGTTGCGTGGGCGTGGCGGGCGGCTTCGTTTCGGCTTTCACCGGTACCACTGGTACCAGCGCAGGCGCGGTAATGGGCGTGGGGATGGCCTCGAACTCCAGCACCTCGCGAACCGGCAAACGCGTGATGCCTTGGGCCGAATAAAGCACGTATTCCGCACCCTGTTGCTCGTGCCGGTCGACGCGGAGAGAAAAGCCGTTCGCGAGAACAGCCAACTCCGCGCCGACCGCCACCGAGTGGAGGAGTAAATAACATGCAGCCAACCGCATCACTAGGGATTGACGCCTCCCAGGTCGTTTGCGTTTACTCCATTCGCCGCGCGGCGCGCACCTTTGGCGCGGCCCGCGTCTAAGTTATTGAAATTCAACAGTGCATTGAAGAGCAGGAAAAAGCTGCCCTGCGTCTGATGGCGCCACATCGGGTTATTGGCGAAGAGCAGGAAGTGGCCCTGGCCGCGCGGCACGTCGACGACGGCCGGCTTCAAGGCGAGTTCGCGGCCGCCCGTCAGCATGCCGGAAACCAGGAGATTCGCCTCGTCGGCAAAACGCAAAACAACCCGCGGACGCTGACCTTCCGGCAGCACATAGGCGCGCATTTGTTCCAGCATCTCGGCGGACGCCGGCGCCTCTTCGCCGGGGGCCGGAGGCATCGCGCGGGGCAACGGTGAGGAGTAGGGCCGCCCTTGCGGGATGTCCGGATCAGTCAGCGAGCCGCGCCCCGACGTGCGGGCCGCGGGGGCTTCCGCTGTTTCGCCAGGCAAACCGGTAGTGCGCACATTCAGCACCGGCGCCTGATTGAAGTAAACCGGCAGCGTGCGGCTATAGCCGTAGGCGATCGGGCTGAGTTCGTCGGCCACTTGGGAGCGCACCACGCTGCCACGCACGTTCAAGGCCTGCGTCGTTTGAATCGTGACGCCGTCGATCAAGCCGTAGTCAATCGGCAGCGACGCATTGCCGGCCACCGTGACGAAGAGCCCGCCGGCCTCGACAAACTGCGCGATGTTCTGGACGCCGGCCAAGCCCATGCCGCCCCGGATGTCGTCCACCTGGTCCGGGCCGGTGCCGAAGTTTGGGGTTAACGCCGAGGCCTTCCAGGGAATCGGATCCCCGCCGCGCATCGGCACACCGTTTACCAGTCGCTGCGCGGTGGCGGGTACGGGTCCGAGGATAATCACATCCCACTTGGCGCGCAAATTCGGATTGCGCAGCGCATGGTCCGAAACATAGTCATAAGGAATTCCCAGCTTGTCGAATTCCATGCGATACCAGCCTTCGCTTTGCGTGTTAAGCCACGTATGCACCAGCGCGACCCGGGGCATCGCCAACTCATGCGTCGCGACGCGGGGTAACTCGGCCAGGGCATAAACAGTAAGTCCCAGGGCGCGCGCCTCCCGTTCTACTTGCGCGCGAAGATCCGGCGGATTGCCTGCCGTGCGAATCAGAAACGCCCCGGGCGCGAACTCGCGGCCAGCGAAGCTAAAGCCCTCCTCCACGGCTTGCATCTTCACGTCCTGCAGGCGGACGCGGAACTGCATCAACTCGACGTCGGCGTTGTGCGCGATCAGGAAGCCGGCACTGGCGGAGTCACCGATCATCTTGTAAGTGGGCTTTGGCGCCTCATTCACTAAGGTCATCGACGCCTTGAGAATCGCGGCGTCGGTGACGCGCGTGGTTTGAATATTACGCAGCGCGCCGAGCGTCCAACCGGTGTCGTCGTACGGGCGGGGATCGTTGGCGCTGTAGTACTGCGTATCGAGTAACATGTCCGCTTGGCGGCTATAGGGCTGGTCCATGCGAACGACGTAGCTGCCTTCCACATGACTGCCGCTGGTCTCCGTCAAGCGGTGAACTTCCACGCCTTGCGCACGGAGTAAGTTGACGAGTCCCGCTACTTGGCCCGGGCGCGGGTCATTGCCAGGAATCACGTAGGCCGCGGGGCCCTCTTTCGCCGCTTTCTGCACGCTGCGCAGGCTCTTGAGATAGAAATTCTCGAGAAACGTAGCTTTGTTGTTCGCCACATAATTCATCCCCAACAGCAGTCCGCTCTGCTGTAAGTTGGTGTTGTTGCGCATGGACCAGCGAACCTTCTCGAAAGGTGGATTCGGACGGAACCAAGTCCGGCTGGTGCTGGACGCGGGTAGCGTCCGGTCGCGCGTATCGGCGCCGCCGTTTCCGAAGGTCTCGTAGAAACGTCCGATGGAGTTATGGCCTTGCGCGGCCATGAACATGTAATTGGCCGCCCAGCCGTCATAGAAGCCGTGGGTCCAAACGCCGGCGACGCCGCGCTTGGTGAGTTCCTCGATTTCGTTATAAGCGAGCTTCTGCCACTCGTTGACGACAATCGGGTCAATCCAGGCGTTGTAAGGTCCCATGCCGGTGGAGATGTACAGGTACGGCACGCTCTCGTGTAAGTCGTGCATCACCTGAGGATGGTAGTCGAAAAACGTCTTCATCACCATCTGGCTCAAGTTTAGCGATAGCGCCATGCCGTCGCGATTGTTGTCGTGGGCGACGTACTTACCCCAATAGAGCAGCGGCGGCGCCGTGCGGTTGGGATTCGCTTTGCGCCAACGATAGAGGTCCACCATGCGCTCGCGGCCATCCACTTCGGTCACCGGGGTCATCATGATGACGGTATTCTGCCGGATGTTGCGGACGAGCGCTGTATCTTCCACCGCCAGGCGATAGACGAGTTCCATCAGCATCTCGGGCGACCCAGTTTCGGGCGAATGCAAGCTGCCGGTGGCCCAGTAAAAGGGCAAACCTTCGGCGATCAACGTCTTCGACTCCGCCTCCGTAAGCTTGCGCGGGTCGGCGAGTTTGGCGGTGATCTCTTTCAAACGGTCCAGCCGCTTCAGATTGGCTTCGTCCGAGATCAGGGCCAAAATTGTCTCGCGTCCCTCTTCGCTCTTGCCCAGCGACAGCACACGGACACGCGGCGAAGCTTGCGCGACGGCCCGGAAGTACTTATGGACGTCCGCGGCGTAGGTAAGATGGTCTGGCGCGCCGGCGATGTGCCCGAGGAACTTCTCAGGCGTGGGCACGGTGGCCGAAGCGGGCAAGTGATCCACCAGTTCCGTAAGAAACTGCGGGTCCGTGGTGAACTGCTTGATCTGCGCGGAATATCCAGTATCGAGCGACTGCGCGCTAAGCAGGATCGGGCAAGCGAGGGAGAGCCACTTCATCATGAAGTACAGCATACCCTGCCTGCATGCGCCGTAGTTCATCGAGCGAGAGATGGCCGGTATAGATCGACATCCCCAAGGCGCAATGAATTCCCCAGCCCGTCAGCGTGGCGATCTCTTCGTAACTCGAAATGCCACCGGCAGCGGTGATCTCGCGGGTGGTGGCATCGCGGAGACGGCGGTACCAGGCCAGGTCAGTCCCCTGCAGCATGCCTTCCTTATCGACATAGGTGCAAAGGAAACCGTGGGCGAAGGGCTCGAGTTCACGCACCACCTGTTCAGCAGTAAGGTTGAGGCTCTCGCGCCAGCCCTTCACCGTGATCCGGCCTTCCAGCGTATCGAGCGCGATGAGCGTGCGTGCGGGGTCCAGTTGTTCGAGGAATTGCCGATTGATGCCGTCGCCGGTGAACGCCGCAGTGCCTACGATGACCCGGCTGGCGCCCTGCGCCACCAGTTTCTGAAAGCGATCCAGCGTACGTACGCCGCCGCCGATGCGCGCTGGTACCCGCGATGCGACGTGAGTAACTAAGTCGTCATTCGCGCCGGTGCCGATGGCGGCGTCGAGGTCGATCACTTGTAACTCAGGAAAACCATGAAAACGCTCAATCATTTCGTCGACGGAATCGACTTCCAAAGCTTTCTTCTGGCCGCGCACCAATTGCACAACCTTACCGCCCATCAGGTCAATACAGGGAATAATCATTAGCTATTTACTCGCACGGGGATGCCGCGTTGATCAAGATACTCTTTCAAGTCGTTCACGGTGTAAGTGCCATAGTGAAAAATGGAAGCCGCCAGGGCGGCGTCGGCCTCACCTTCGGTGAGTACCGCGTCAAAATGCTCGGGCTTGCCCGCGCCGCCGGAAGCAATCACCGGAATGCGCGTGGCGCGGGATACGGCGCGCGTCAAGGCACAGTCGAAGCCGGTTTGCACGCCGTCGGTATCCATCGACGTGAGCAAGATTTCGCCCGCGCCGAGCGACTGCCCGCGCGCGGCCCACTCCACGGCGTCGATGCCTTCGTCATGCCGTCCGCCCTTGGTGAAGACGTTCCAGCTACCCTGGGCATTGCGCCGTGCGTCGATCGCCAGCACCACCGCCTGCGCGCCAAACTCACGGCTCAGTTCGGCGATTAAGTCCGGCCGCCGCACAGCGGCGGTATTTACGGAGACTTTGTCGGCCCCAGAGACCAAAATCCGGCGCGCATCGGTGACTTGGCGAATGCCGCCACCCACCGTCAGGGGAATAAATACCTTGCGAGCCGTCCGAAAGACGACATCGGCCATCGTGCTGCGCTCGTCGCTCGACGCGGTAATGTCCAGAAACACGAGTTCGTCCGCGCCTTGCTGATTGTAGCGACCGGCTAACTCCACTGGGTCCCCTGCATCCTTGAGGTTGACGAAGTTGACGCCCTTCACGACGCGGCCGGCCGTGACGTCGAGACATGGAATGATGCGCTTAGTGAGCATTCGGGAGCCCCGTAAAATTTCGCATTATGGAGAGGCCGAGTGGTCCGCTTTTCTCCGGGTGAAACTGCACGCCGAAGACGTTCTTGTTCTCTACGGCCGCGGAGAAACTGATCGTGTAGTCGCAAGTGGCGGCAGCTTCCGGCACTACCGGCGCGTAGTAACTATTCGCAAAATAGACGAAAGGGCGCGCACCTAAGTTAGCCAGTAGGCGCGAATCCGCAGCGGGGCGAATCTCGTTCCAGCCCATGTGGGGCACGCGTGCCTCGGCGCCAAAACGTCGCAGACGGCCGGGAATGATGCCCAGACCGGCTACGCCCTCCGCCTCTTCACTGCCTTCGAAAAGCCCTTGCATACCCACGCAGATACCGAAAAAGGGTTTGCCGCTGCGCACGTAAGCCAGAATCGGTTCGCGTATACGCATCGCATCGATCGCGCCCATCATCTGGCCGAAATGGCCGACACCGGGCAACACTAGCTTTTCCGCGCTCTGAATTTCGGTGGCGGAATCGATGAGCCGGTAAGCGGCGCCGATTTCGGCCAGGGTGTTCTGCACAGAGCGCAAGTTACCGGCGCCATAGTCGATGATCGAAATCATAACAAGCCCTTCGTGGACGGCAATTGATCCTTTAGGCGCAGGTCCTTGGAGCAGCCGTAGCGCATGGCGCGGGCGAAGCACTTGAAGATGGCCTCGATCTTGTGATGACTCGACCGGCCATACATAATCTTCGCGTGTAAGTTCGCCCCGGCGTGCACGACAAAGCCATCGAAGAAGTCCGGGAGTAACTCCACTTGTAAGTCACCCACGTGGCGAACACGCACGGAATCCGAATAAACCAAAGCGGGGCGCCCGCCCAGGTCAATAGCCACGACGGCCAGAGTCTCGTCCATCGGCAAGACGAAGTAGCCGGCGCGATTGATACCCTTCCGGTCTCCCAAAGCCTTGGCAAAGAGCTGGCCGAGCACGATGCCGACGTCTTCCACGGTGTGGTGCTGATCGACGTCCAGGTCGCCAGTAGCTTGTAAGTCTAGGTCAAAACCGCCGTGCTTGGTGAAGAGCTCCAGCATGTGGTCGAAAAAACGAATCCCGGTGGAAATGTTGTAGCGGCCTTTTCCTTCCAGCTTCAGCTTGCCGGTGATTTGGGTTTCCTTGGTGATGCGTTCAATGGCGGCTTGGCGCATGGCTTACACGATTCCTTCGAGTTCGTTGATATTTTCGATGATGTGGGCGGCGTTTTCGCTTTCGAAGAGCCGCACTAACTCGGCGCGATGGCCGTGCGTATCGGCGGCGACCCCCACAAACGGCACACCGGCGGCGCGCGAAGCGCGCGCGTCGTCTACGGTATCGCCGACATAAAGCAACGGCCGCTCGCGATCGAGCGCGGCGATCTTAAGCAGGCCTTCCGGATGGGGCTTCTGCTGTTCCACGTCGTCGGCCCCGACGATGGCGGCGAAAGGCAGCGTCTTGGCAAAGCGATCCAAGGTCAGTTGCGCTTCGAAGCGCAAGCGGCCGGTGAAGATGCCGAGGTCAAACCGGGAATGCAGCCGCTCCAGCATGCCCGGCAGGGGCAGCCAACGCTCGCGCTGCATCAGGCCGGGAGTATTGGCGTCTCCGAAAAAGATCTCGTTGAAGCGGGTAATCACTGTATCCAGCGGAATCCGTTGGCCCAGGTCGGCGCAGATTTTCTGCGAGAGTAACCAGTCGTTATTCCAGCCACCTTGATTCTTGTATTCCTGAATCAATTCACGCGCGATGACTTCGCCGGTGAAGAGCTTCACGGTCTCGACGATCGTGGCCCGGTAACTCTCGCTGACGTCGACTAACACGCCGTCCATATCAAATACGATGATGCGCTCGGCCATTTACCAAATCTCCCGCAGTTCTTGCATGAAGCGCTCCGTCTGCTCCGCGCGGCCTACGGTGACCCGCACGGCGCCAGGCAGTTCGTAGCTACGGTCCCGAACTAAGACGCCGCGGCGCCGCAGTTCGTCGCGAATCGGCACGGCGCGCTCGCCGGCGCGGAACAGGACGAAATTCGCTTCGCTACGCCAATAGCCGATCTTCATTTCGTCAAAGAAACGATAAAGCGTCTCGCGGGATGCGACGGCTTCGGCCACGTAGGTGGAAACATATTCCGTGTCGGCCACGGCCACTCGTGCGGCGAGGGCCGCGAGTAGGTTGACGCTGTAAGGCGACTGAGCTTTACGCAAGTGAGCCATATTCGCGGCATTCGACATCAGGCAACCCATGCGCATCGCGGCCATGCCGTAAGCTTTCGAGAAAGTGCGGCTGACAAACAGATTCGGATACTTATTGAGCAGGGGCAGCGCCGTACGGCCACAGAATTCATAGTAAGCTTCGTCGATCAGCACTGCGGCGCGAGGGGCGGCCTGGAGAACCTGTTCGACCACCGCAAGGGAAACTCCACATCCCGTAGGGTTATTCGGGTTCGCGACCAGAATCGCTTTGGTGGAAGGCCTGATCTGAGCAAGAAAGCGCGCGACGGGGAAAGCAAGCGTATCGGCTTCATAGGGCACTTCGCGAACTTGGGCCCCGGCCAACTCGGCGTAAAAGCGGTACATGGCGTAGGAAGGAGTCAGGGTGAGCACTTCGTCGCCGTCGTCGACGTAAGTATTGATGAGGACCTGAATGGCCTCATCCGTACCGTTGCTGAGGAGTAACTCATCCGGCGAGATGCCGAAGAAGGTGGCCAAGGCCGGGCGGGTATCTTCGTACTCCGGGTAGACAGCCAATAAGGGCTGCGTAAGTACTTCGCGCAGATACTCGGCGACTCTCGGAGAACAGCCGACGGTATTTTCGTTAAAGTCCAAGCGTAGTTTCCCCGCACGTCCGCCGGAGGGCGGATGGTAGGGGGCCATTTTGAGGACGGCGGGCCGGGGCGCAATCATGAAATCCTCACCTCCACGGACCGGGCGTGCGCTTCCAGCCCTTCGGCGCGGGCCAAGGTGGTTACGGTGGGCGCCAGATCGCGCAGGCCGCGAGCAGTCAGGCTTTGGGTCGCAATCACCTTGACGAAATCCGCGGAGGATAGTCCGCCGCGCAGACGCGCGGCGCCGGACGTGGGAAGAACATGGTTGGGTCCGGCGGCGTAGTCGCCCGCCGCTTCCGGGCTTGCGGCCCCGAGGAAGACGCCACCAGCGTGACGAATCAGCGGCAACAGCGCGGCATCGTGAAGGCTAAGGTGCTCAGGCGCGAAGCGATTGGATAGCTCCGCAGCTTCGTCCAGCGAAGCCACGAGAAGAATAGCTGAATTTTTGTTGATCGCGATGCGGGCCGTACCCGCCGTGCTCAACGTCGTAAGTTGCAATTCGATTTCTTGTTGCACGGCCAAGGCGAGCGGTTTGGAGGTGGTGAGTAAGATGGCCGATGCGTCGGTGTCATGTTCGGCTTGCGCCAGCATGTCTGCCGCGATCCAGCGGGGGTCGCCGTCGGCGGCGATGATAAGGATCTCGGTAGGGCCGGCGACAAAATCAATTCCGACTTCTCCCGCGAGTAACTTCTTGGCGGCGGCAACATAGATATTTCCGGGCCCAACGATACGGTCCGCTTTGGGAATGCTGCGCGTGCCGTAAGCCAACGCGGCGATGGCCTGGGCGCCGCCTACTTGAAAGACGTGCTGTATGCCGAGCAGGCTCGCAGTGGCGTAAATCTCGGGTACTACTTTGGGAGAAGTGACGCAAATGGTGGGAACGCCAGCGGCCTGGGCCGGAATTACGGTCATCAATAGAGTAGACGGCAATGGATAGCGGCCAGCCGGCACGTAAGCACCAACGACGTCAAGGGGCCGGACTACTTGTCCGGCGACGATCCCTGGCGCGATGCGCAGCTTCTTCGCCACGGGTAACTGCAATTTGGCGAAGGCACGAATGTTTTTGGCGGCAGCGCGGACGGCACTCTTGAACTGCGGCGCTACAGCGCTCTCTGCTGCCTTAAGTTCCGCTACCGGCACTACGACGGAGCGTCGCGTGAGTCCGTCGAACTGGCGGCCGTATTCTAACAGGGCTTTGTCGCCCCGGCGGCGAACGGCCTCCAGAATCGGCCGCACAATAGCCTCGGCTTCGCCGAAACGAGCGGCTTTGCGCTCCATTAATTTCCCCGCTTGCTTTGCTTCGAGAATTCTAATCATGCGGCTTACATCACAATCTTGTTGAGCGGATATTCGACGATACCCTGCGCGCCCGCTTCTTTCAGACGCGGAATGATTTGCCGCACGGTGGTTTCTTCGAGAATCGTGTTGACGGCCAGCCAGTCGCCATGGCTGAGGCGGGACACGGTGGGGTTCTTGAGCGCCGGGAGTACAGCCAGCACCCGGTCAAGGTTAGGTCCTTCCACGTTCAGCATCAAGCCGACCTTGCCGAGCGCGGCCATGGCGCCTTCGAGTAACATCTTGAGATCTTCGAGCTTGCGGCGCTTCCAAGGGTCCTGCCAGCTGTCAACGTTGGCCACTAACTGAGTATTCGATTCGAGCAGATCCTCGACGATGCGCAGCTTGTTCGCCCGCAGTGAGGACCCCGTTTCTGTAACCTCGACAATGGCGTCGGCCAGATAAGGCGGCTTTACTTCCGTGGCCCCCCAACTGAATTCCACTTTCGCCTTTACTCCATGTTTTTCCAGATAGCGTTTGGTGAAATTGACTAACTCCGTGGAGACGATTTTTCCTTCGAGATCCTTCACGCTCTGGATCGGCGAATTCTCGGGTACGGCCAGCACCCAACGCACCTTGCGGGAGCTTTGTTTGGAATAGATGAGTTCGGCGATGGTTTCTACGCGTGAGTCGGTTTCCAGCACCCAGTCGTAGCCGGTGAGGCCGGCATCGAGCACACCATCTTCCACGTAGCGGGCCATCTCCTGCGCGCGAATGAGCATGCACTCAATTTCCGGGTCGTCGATGGCGGGAAAGTAGGAACGGGAGGAAATTGTAATCTGAAAGCCGGCCCGGCGAAACAAGTCGACCGTGGCATTTTCGAGGCTGCCTTTGGGGAGGCCGAGTTTAATAATGGGCATAACTAGTTTCCGTAAACCTGCTGGGGATCGTAAGTGCGCGCCTCGGACTCGGTCCAAGTGTCCTGCTGTAAAGTGCGATAGAAGCAGCTCTCGTAGCCGGCATGACAGACGCCCGGGCCTACCGCCTCCACCTGGATCAGCAGCGCGTCCGTGTCGCAATCGGTCTGAATCTTCTTTACCAGCAACACGTGTCCGGAGCTTTCTCCCTTGCGCCACAGCTTCTGGCGGCTGCGGCTGAAGAAGACCGCCTTGCCGGATTCAATCGTCAGACGTAGACTCTCTTCGTTCATGAAGCCGACCATCAACACACGGCCGCTGGCGTGGTCCTGAATCACGGTGGTGATCAGGCCATCCAGCTTGGCAAAATCTAACTGGGATATCGCTTCCAGGCTCATAAAATGAAAAACCCGCCGATCACTCGGCGGGGCAACCTTTCTGATAATGAATCAGGATCTGTTAACCGTTGGCCCGCCAGACACACGTCGCCCCGTGATGGTGGACATGGTGGAGGTGGGCGGCAATCATGAATCCGGAGGATAGCACACCTGCGGTGGTGGATGCAAAAGTGCTTCGCCGCCGCACGAGGTCATTGCCGATGCAATCGGGCCGTCAGGCGGGATCCCCGCCATTCGGGAGCCAGTAGCAAGCGCGGGAGTTTCACTTTTCGGCTCGCGGGGACGTTCGGACGTGACTGCAGCAGCGCACGAGACTAAGTTGCGCCGCTCCTCAGCCGCCGATCCTAATGCGCACTCGGCTTCAGCGTGCGGACCCGATAGAGGCTGCCGCCGGCGGTGACATAGAGCGTGGTGGCTTCCGCGCCGCGGCCGAAGCCGACGTTGGTTGGGCGCTCGGGCGTGGGCAAGTGGGCGAGTTCCTGGCCTTCCGGAGAGTAGACGGTGATACCGAAGCGCTTCTCGTTACGGACGGCGGCGAAGATGTTGCCGGCGGCGTCGCAGGCGAGGCCGTCCGGGCCGTCTTCGGGTGCGTAGTTCACCAGGCGGCGACGGAAGGTGGCCGAGCCGTCCGGCTTCAGATCATACGCGGAGAGTTCCATCCGGCCTTTGCGGGAGGGCGCGCCCTTCGGCAACTGGTCGAAGCCAAGGAGGCCGTCGTCGTTGGTAACCACGTAAAGCGTTTTCTGGTCCGGCGAGATCGCGACGCCGTTGGGCTTGCCGGCATCGGTGATGATGCGGTGCAGTTTGCCGTCCGGATCGAGCCGGTAGACGGCCATCACGGGCTGATCGAGCGGCTCGTGGCCGAGGTAGCGCGGGTCACTGAAGTAGATGCGGCCCTGCTGATCGATGGCCAGATCATTGGGCGAATTCAGCGGCCGGCCCTCGAAGCGCGCGGCAAGGATAACGCTCTTGCCGGTGGCCAGATCCGTGCGCGTGATGCGGCGGCCACCGTAGTCAGCGCCCTCGGCGACCACCATGCGGCCCTGGGCATCGAACTTGATGCCGTTGGACATCCCGCTCGGGGACCGGTAAACCACCGTCTGGCCGGTGCGCGGGTCATAGCGCAAGATGTGCCCCGCCTGCATGCCCGTTTCAGTGGTGAAGGTGATGTCGCTAAAGAAGACGGTGCCGTCGGGGGCCACGGCGGCGCCCTCGGTGAGGTGCCCGCCCGTGTAAAGCCGTTCGAGTTTAGCGCCGGGCGCGAAGATTTGGGCGGAGAGGGTTGTCGCGAGCAGGAGTGAAAACAAGAGTCGCATTTGGTGCTGATCCTATCAGATCAGGGCTGACGCTACGGCAGACGGGCAATGTCTTCGGGCTGCAGTTCCAGCTTGTCGGCGACCAGTTGGCGGCCGGAGAGCGCGTGGCGGAAAACGCCAGCGTGGCTGTGGTCCGCGCATTGCCCCACCATGTGGACGATCTCATGCGCCAGGACGCGCGCGAGGGCGCGGCCGAGTAGGCGTTCCCGGTCAAAACTGTGGCCGCCCATGGCCTGCTGCACGGAGCGGGCAATGTGGTCGCAAGCGACTTCGCTAAAGGGCAGAATTTTGCCGTCCACGGTATGGGTGAAGGCAAAGGGTCCGCGTTCGTCCATCAGGGGGGCGAGGTTGCTCATCTGGCAGGTGCCCTTGAGTTTGACCAATACGACGTCGTTGTACGTCTCATTCGCCGGGGCGTCCTGGCGCAGCCGTACGTCTACGGTCAGATGGGTGGGCTTAAAGACCTTAGCCAGTTCTTTGCGCATCTCGACGAGCGCGCGTTGGGAGTGTTTCTGTTCGACATCGAGCAAAACCGTAAGGTTCAGCGCGAATGCGGGGAGCGTAGCCAGACCAGCGAACAACAGGAAAATACGCATTTTGATCTCAGACTGAGAGATTTTTTTGATCGACCTCATAACGGGAAAGTCGACCCTCATCATTATATATGCATCTTTTCGGAAAACGGCGCGCTTATTTTATCTTCAGCGGCGTTTTTCTTGACCGTTTACACTAACAGTTTCGATGTCTGAACCTTCCACGCCGTTGATGCGTCAGTATCATGCCCTGAAGCAACAGGTGCCCCGCGCCTTGTTGATGTTCCGCCTGGGCGACTTCTACGAGCTCTTTTTCGAAGACGCCGTGGTGGCCGCACGGGAGCTCGAAATCACGCTAACTGCTAGAAACAAAGAGAAGGGCGAGCCCGTTCCGATGTGCGGCGTGCCCTACCATTCAGCCGATGGCTATATCGCCCGTCTGATTCAAAAGGGCCACCGGGTGGCCGTGTGCGAACAGATGGAAGAGGCGGGGGCGGGCAAGAAATTGGTGCGGCGGGAGATCACGCGGATTGTTACTCCTGGTACCGCGACAGAGCCAAACCTTTTACGGTCCCACGAGAATAATTTCCTTGCGGCAGTAAGCCGTGCGGGGCAGCGGTGCGGCATCGCCTTGGTGGACGTCTCCACGGGCGAGTTCCGGGTGACCGAAGTGGAGGAGGGCGAGGCGGCGGGGACGGTGGAAACACTCGGCGCGCGCGAGGTGCTGCAAGCACCTGGCGCCCCCAGCCTGCCTGGCGTCCGCAGCGAGCTTGACGCCTGGACCTTTGCCGCCGACTACGGAGAGCGGCTGCTGAAGGATCATTTCCAACTGCTTTCGCTTGACGGCTGTGGCTTCGGCGACCGGCCGCTCGCCATTGGCGCGGCTGGGGCCGTCTTGCACTATTTGCGCGATACGCAGCGGGCGGCATTGGAGCATTTAGAGCGGCCAGCCTGGTTTGAGCGCAGCGACAGCATGATCCTGGATAGCGTGACGGTGCGCAACCTGGAACTGCTGGAGCCGATGTTTGCCGGGGAGAGCCGCGAGTCGACGTTGGTGGACGTGCTGGACCTCACGCGGACGGGCATGGGGGGCCGCCTGCTGCGGCGTCGCTTGCTGCAGCCGGCTCTGCGCGAGGCCGAAATTGTCACGCGGCTCGACGCGGTGGAGGCTCTCACGCGCGACACGATTGCCCGGGCCGGGGTCCGCGAAGCGCTGGGGCAGGTGCTGGACCTCGAGCGGCTGCTGGCGAAGACGACCCTGGGTTCAGTGAATCCGCGGGAGCTGTATGCGCTAGGCAAGTCCCTCGACATGGTGCCGGTGGTGGCCGAACGTCTACGCGGCCTCAGCGCGGAATTGATCCAGAGACTCCGCGGCGAACTCGATCCCGTGCCGGCGGTGCGCGACGCGATCCTGGCCGCCATCCAGGAGCAGCCTCCGGTCAATCTGGCGGATGGCGGCACGGTGCGGGCCGGCTACAACGCGGAGCTCGACGCGCTCCGCGACATTGAGCGCAACGGCCAGCAGTATGTCGCGGCGATTGAAGCCCGGGAGCGGCAACGGACGGGGATCCAAAGCCTGAAGGTGCGCTTCAATAACGTCTTTGGCTACTACATCGAAATTTCGAAAGCGAACCAGGCCCTGGCCCCCGCGGACTACGAACGCAAGCAGACGCTCGTGAACGCCGAACGCTTTACCACGCCCGAACTCAAGGAGCTTGAGGTCAAGATTTTGGAGGCCGGTGAGCAGATTCTGACGCTGGAGCGTGGCATCTTTGAGGGGCTACGCCAACGAACCGCGTCAGCCGCGGGGGCGATCAAAGCGACGGCCAGCGCGGTGGCGGAAGTGGACCTAACGGCGAGCCTGGCCGAAGTGGCGGTAACGCGGCGCTACACCCGTCCGCGTTTTTCGGATAGCGGCGAGTTCCGCGTCACCGGCGGACGCCATCCCGTAATTGAGCGTTTCGCCGAGCGCGACGCGCAGCGCTTTATTGCCAACGATACTTACTTAGACCAGAAGCAATTTCTTGCCGTAATTACCGGGCCGAATATGGGCGGCAAATCGACTTACTTGCGGCAGACGGCGCTGATTTCGATTCTGGCCCAAATGGGCTCCTTTGTACCCGCCGGCGAAGCACAGTTGCCGCTGGTGGATCGGGTCTTTACGCGGATCGGCGCGGCGGATAACCTGGCGCGGGGCCGGTCCACGTTTATGGTGGAGATGACGGAGACGGCGCTGATTCTGAATACGGCCACCGCGCGCAGCCTGATTATTCTCGACGAAATCGGCCGGGGTACGGCTACTTACGATGGCCTGTCGCTGGCCTGGGCCATCCTCGAACATATTCACCAACAATTGAAGGCCTATACGCTCTTCGCGACGCACTATCACGAATTGACAGAACTAGCGGGACAACTCACCGGCATTCGCAACTTACATGTGTCGGTAAAAGAAAGCGGCGATCAGATTATCTTCCTGCGCCGCGTGGAGCCCGGCGCGGCGGACCGCAGTTACGGCATCGAAGTGGCTCGCCTGGCCGCGCTGCCCGCGAAAGTAATTGAACGCGCGCGCGAAATCCTGGCGATCCACGAAAGCAATGAACAAACGGCCACGGCGGAACTAAGTCCGCGCCCGGCCAAGCCGGCGCCAATGCAGATTCGTCTCTTTGAGCCGGTGAACCATGACCTGGCTGCGCGCATTCGCGGATTGAAATTAGACGAACTGCGGCCCATCGAAGCCTTGCAGTTGCTGGCGGAGCTACAAAAAGAGTTACAGTAGCGGAATGCTGGTTGCCGGAATCATGTCAGGCACGTCGCTCAATGGCATCGACGTGGCCATTGTGAAGCTGTCGGGCCAAGGTTGGCGGCTGAAGCTACAACCTGTCGCTTTTGCCACGAGCGCCTACCCGAAAGCCGTCCGCGCTGCTTTGCTGGGGGTGTCGAATACGAACTGCCATACCGCTGACATTGCCCGTCTGCACGCGCTGTTACCGGAACTCTACGCCGAAGCGGTGACCGGGCTTTGCGCGCGGGAAGGTATCGACCGGGTGGACCTGGTGGGTTGCCACGGCCAGACGATTTTTCATCAGGGCGCGCCGGCCAAGTATCTCGGGCGGCGTATCGCGACCACGCTGCAGATTGGCGACGGCTGCCGCTTGGCGGAACGCCTCGGCGTCCCGGTTATCTCAGACTTCCGGTCTCGCGACGTCGCTGCCGGTGGTCACGGCGCGCCGCTGGCTCCCTACTTTGACTACCTCGTCTTCCGGCACACGCGCCGCGGACGCGTCGCGCTCAACCTGGGGGGCATCGGCAACCTGACGGCCATTCCGCCGGGCGCCCCACCGGAAGACGTGCTCGCCTTCGATACCGGGCCCGCGAATATGGTGATTGACCAACTCGTCGCCCGGCACACCAATGGCCGCCTGCTCTATGACGCCGACGCGAAGCTCGGCCGAAGAGGGCACGCCCACCTCGACCTGGTGGACCAACTGCTGCGTGACCGCTACTTTCGCCAAGCGCCCCCCAAGACCGCGGGGCGCGAAGAATATGGCGCGGAGTTCGTCGAGCGGTTGCTCGCCACGGGACTCCCGATGCTGGACCTGATCGCCACGGCCACGGCCTTCACCGCGGCTACGGTCGCCTCGCAGATAGATCGTTTCGTCCGACCGATCATGGCCATCGACGACCTGATTGTGGGCGGCGGCGGCGCGCGCAATCCTTTGTTGATGGCTTATCTCGACGGCTTTCTGCCGGGCACGGCCATTACGACGACGGCCGGCTACGGTTTCGACGCCGAAGCCAAGGAGGCGATTTTCTTCGCCGTGCTCGCCTACGAGCGTTGGCACGGCCGCACGAACAACTTGCCTTCCGCCACCGGAGCCCGGCACGCGGCCGGCATGGGTAAGGTGTCACTCTAGGCTCAGTAAGCAAAAGACCAAGCAAACGCGGTCTCCGGCCCACTAACGAACCCCGACGTTTAACGCAAGATCGCAACAAAGCGGCGTTCTTTGTGTACCTCACTCGGTAGAGGTTCGGAGGCTTGCAGAGCGAACTCCTCCCTTACGGCCGGGGTTCGTCAGGAGGTCCAAGACCGCAAGTAACACATTTCGCTGGGCTTCTGACGTGGGGGACTCTTTCAGTGGCGCCAGCCCATCGCGTGAGCGATGGCTTACAGTGAAAGGTAAATGAACAAACCATGCCACATTCAAGCCATTACGGAACTCGCTCTAACTGACTAACTCGTGTACGACGTTGCCGTGAACGTCCGTCAGGCGGAAATTGCGGCCTTGGAATTTGTAAGTCAGTTTCGTATGGTCAAAGCCCATCTGGTGCAGGATGGTGGCGTGTAAGTCATGCACGTGGACTTTGTTCTTGGCGACATTAAAGCCTAAGTCGTCGGTTTCGCCGTAAACGAGGCCCGGCTTGAAGCCGCCGCCGGCCATCCACATGGTAAAGGCGTTGGGGTGATGGTCCCGGCCGTCATTGCCACCTTGCGTCATGGGGGTACGGCCGAACTCGCCGCCCCAGAGCACGAGCGTGTCGTCGAGCATGCCGCGCTGCTTGAGGTCCGTCACCAGGGCCGCGCAGGCCTGGTCAGTATCCTTGCAATTGATGGGCAGATCGCGCTTCAACGCGCCGTGTTGATCCCAGGCCTCATGGAAGATTTGCACGAAGCGTGTACCGCGCTCTACCAGGCGGCGGGCCATCAGGCAGCTGTTGGCGAAGCTGGGCTTGCCGGGTTCGGCGCCGTAGGCGTCGAGAATATGCTGCGGCTCCTTACGAATATCCATTAAGTCCGGCGCGGCCACTTGCATACGGGAGGCCATTTCGAAGGAACTAATCCTGGTCGAAATCTCCGGATCGCCGATGGACTCCAGGCGCAGTTGATTCATGCGCTTCAGGGTGGAGAACGTCTCCTGCTGTAGCTGGTTGTCGATCCCGGCGGGATTCGACAAATACAAGACGGGGTCGCCCACATTGCGGAACTGGACTCCGGAATACACCGTGGGCAGGAAGCCGGAGCCCCAGCAACTATTGCCGCCGCTAGGGCCTTTCTTGCCGGTGGAGAAGACGACGAAGGCGGGCATGTCGCGGCTCTCACTGCCCAAGCCATACGTGACCCAGGAGCCAAAACTGGGCCGGCCGAAAATCATGTTACCGGTATTCATGAGTAACTGGCCGGGCGCATGATTAAAGGCGTCCGTGGACATCGACTTGACGATCGTTAAGTCGTCGACGATCTTCGCCGTGTGCGGGAGTAACTCCGAGAGCTCAGTGCCGTTCTTGCCGTAACGGTCAAACTTAAACTTCGGGCCCAGTAAGGTGGAATTCGGATTGATGAAAGCGGCGCGGTAGCCCTTCAGTAAGTCCGCGGGGGGCAAGGTGCCGTCGAACTTGGTTAACTGCGGCTTGTTGTCGAACAATTCGAGATGGCTGGGCGCGCCGGCCATGAAGAGGTAAATCACGCGCTTGATCTTGCTGTCGAAATGCGGCTTCTTGGGGGCCAGCGGATCTTCGTTCCCGGGCGCGGCGACGCCGGCTTCGGCCATCAAATGGTGCAGCGCCAGGGCGCCCATGCCGACGCCACACTCCTGCATAAACCAACGGCGTGAAGTGGTCATAAACTTATTCCTTCGTAATGGCTTCGTCGAGATTGAGGAGCACGCGCGAGACGGCGGTCCAGGCCTGCACTTCGCCGAGGTGCGCGCCGGCCCCGGTGTACCGCGCCTTCTGGCGTTCCAGCAGCCCGAGTAACTCCGTGGCCTCCTTCGGCTCCGGCGTCCGCGTCATCACCCGGCGGAAGGCGTAGGTCAAGCGCTCGGCGTCGCTCTTGCCGCCTTCGCGCATCGCGGCTTGGGCCAGGGCGCGGGCCGTCTCAATAAAAAGTGGCTCGTTCAGAGTAGTGAGCGCTTGCAGCGGCGTATTGCTGCGCGAACGGCGAACGCAGGAGACGTCACCATTGGGAGCGTCGAAGGTTTGCAGTGCCGGGTACGGCACGGAGCGATAACTAAAGGTGTACATGGCGCGGCGGTAACGCGCCAGCCCCTTCTCTTCCTTCCAGATCTTGGGGCCGTAGCTCACCGGCGGCTGGTAGAGAAACTCGGGCGAGGGCGGATAGACGCTGGGACCACCAACCCGGGGATTCAGCAGGCCGCTGGCGGCCAAGGCAATATCGCGGACGATTTCGGCCTCCACCCGCAGGCGCGGCGCCCGCGCCAGTAGCCGGTTGGCGGAGTCCTTTTCGAGTAACTCGGGAGTTACTTGCGAAGATTGCTGATAGGTGGCCGACATGACGATTTGCTTGTGCAGCTTCTTCAGGCTCCAGCCTTGCTCCATGAAGTCGACAGCGAGCCAATCGAGTAACTCGGGATGCGAGGGGGCATCGCTTTGCTTGCCCAGGTCTTCGCTGGTTGAGACGATGCCGGTGCCAAAGTAACTCTGCCAGACGCGGTTCACCAGTGAGCGGGCCGTGGTGGGGGCCTGTCGATCCACCAGCCACTGGGCGAAGGTGAGGCGATTGCGCGGGGCGTTTGGAGGAAGAGGATTCAAGAACGCCGGTACGCCGGGCTCCACGGCTTTGCCAGGTTTCAAAAAATCACCGCGCAGGAGTAAGTTGGTTTGCCGCATGTCGCCACGCTCGGCGAGCACCAACTGGCTTTCGCTCTCCGGGTGCTGGCGCCACAGTTCATCAATTTGCCGGCTGGCCTCGCTCCACTCCGGCACCAGCGTGCGCCAGTAGTTGAAGACGAGTTGATCCTGCTGCGGCGTCCGCGTGGTCTGGCCGAGTAACTCGCGGACCTTGGCTGGCAGAGGGTCCGCTTGTGCCGCTTCGCTCGTCGTGTAAGTCAGACGGGTGCGGCCGAGATTGTGATTCTGGTTGTCATCGCTATTCCAGCCGCCGTGATTCTGCTTGAGGTAGACATCAATGATGAGACCGTTGGGGTCGCCGATGGGCTCGGCGAGCACAAAGACGGCCTTGCGCGGCTGATTGCGGAGGTACGGGCCCGCGTCGATGCCCCACGCGGTATCGTCACTGCCGTCGATGGCGTAGTCGATCGGGCCCGTCACACGGCGCCGCGTGGACTTGTCATAGTAAGCGGCGTCCAGTTCGCGCTCCGGAAGGTTCAAGTCGGCGGTGGCGCTGGCGACTTTGATTTTGCGGACTTGCTTTGGATTACTGGCGGGCGCGATCTCCACTTCGAACTCCGTCAAGGCCCCGGTACCCTTGCTCGACCTTCCCGGACCGCCGAGCGGTAAGTTGGGGTCGTTCATCAGTTCCAGACGAAAGGCGCGAATATTCGTATCTTTCGTGGTGATGGTGAACTTCACGCGGAATTTCGTCGGGGCGTAGCCCGCGGCCAGGACGCTGCCATCGGGCTGCGGAATGTACTTCTGTCCGCCGGTGGAAATATCGTCGATCTCCACTTTGGGTACCACCCAATTCGGCTGATTATCTTTGACGGAAGCTTCCCACTTCGCCATGCGCGACTTCCAATCCGGCGTGCGGTGTTGTAACTCGTTTTCGATTTCGCGGATTTTACGGAATAAGTTCGCGCGTTGCATCTCTTCTTCCGCGCCGTAGACGGCCAGGCTGCCTTCGCTGGAGTTATTCAGGAAGGCGAAGATCTTGTAGTACTCTTCCTGGGTGATGGGGTCGAATTTGTGGTTGTGGCACTGAGCGCATTGAATCGTCACGCCGAGCATACCTTTGCCGATGGCTTCCATGCGGTCAAACATGCTCTCCATGCGGAATTGCTCGGGGTCGACGCCGCCTTCTTCGTTGATCATCGAATTCCGCAAGAAACCAGTGGCGACTTTTTGCTCTTGGGTGGCGTTGGGGAGTAAGTCGCCGGCTAACTGCTCGATCAGAAAACGGTTGTAGGGTAAGTCGCGGTTGAGGGCATTGATGACCCAGTCGCGGTAGAACCAGACCGAACGCTGTTTGTCCTTTTCAAAGCCATCGGAATCGGCGTAGCGCGCGGCGTCCAGCCAATGGCGTCCCCAGCGTTCGCCGTAGTGGGGCGACGCGAGCAGCCGGTCGACTTGCTTCTCGTACGCCCGCGGACTCGGGTCCCTTAGGAAGGCATCGATCTCGTCAATGGCGGGGGGCAGGCCGGTAAGGTCCAGGCTGAGGCGGCGGAGCAACGTGGTTTTGCTGGCGATGGACGAAGGCGACAGGCCTTCGTGCTCCAGCTTAGCCAGAATGAAGCGATCGATGGGCGTCCGCACCCAGGGCAGATTCTTCACGGCGGGCAGCGGCGCGCGCACCGGCGCGACGAAGGCCCAGTGCTTCTTAATCGCCGCGCCGCTGGCGCTGGCGGCGTCGGGCCAATTGGCTCCCTGTTCAATCCAACGCTTCAGGATCTCTACCTGATCGGCCGGCAGTGCTTTGCCGCCCATCGGCATGCGGGCCTGTTCGCCCACGCCCGCCACACGCTGATAGAGCGGACTGTCGCCAGCCTGGCCAGGCAGGATCGCTTTGCCGGACTGGCCCCCAGCGAAGGCCAACGCCTTCGCGTCTAGCCGCAGACCGGCCTGCTGGGACTTCTCGCCGTGGCAACTAAGGCAGCTCTTGGCGAAGATGGGCTGCACGTCACGAATAAAGTCGACGGGCTGGGCTATGACGGTGGTCAGCGACAGGGCCGAGAAGAGAAGAAAACGTAACATAGAAGCTCCCTCAAATTTACACCCATCGCAGGCAGGCGTCCGGGCCCGTACAATAGAGAAGCGGGAGGTTCTGATGCGACGTTTCCTTTTGTGCCTGACGCTTTGCCCCTGGGCGCTGGAGGCTGGCAAGATCGCCGACGACGAACGGCTGTTGTTGATGCGCGGTTTGCTGGCCGAGTTCGGCACGGCCAAGATCGTGGTGCCGCGTTCGAAGAAGGCGCTGACGATCACGGCGCAATCCGGCGTCGACCGCGACCAATGGGCGGCCAGCATGCGCGACGAAGGCCCTTGCGCGCGTACCGGTGACCTGGTGCAGATCACCAAGGTCGATATCGACGATGACAAGGTGACGCTACAAATCAACGGTGGCTACAAGGGCGGGCGCAAGTGGTATGAGAACGTGCAAGTGGGTGCGGGCACGGGCAACAGCACGCGCACGGTCCCGATTGGCAACAATCGCCGCGGAGGGCCGGCGGGCACTTCGGTGGTCGTGCATTTTCCCAAGGAATTCGAGAGTATTACGGTGGCCGAGGTGAAGAAGTGGCTGTCGCCGGCGATCGACTTCGAAAAGCAACGCAGCGCCACGGAGAACTACGTGGAGCAGATGAAGCCCGAGGTACAGCAGGCGATCAAGGAACAGCGCCCCTTGGAAGGCATGGACAAGGAGCAGGTGATCATGGCCATGGGGCGGCCGCGGGGTAAGTCGAGGGAGACCAAGGATGGGGTGGAACTCGAAGATTGGGTATACGGGCAGCCGCCCGGCAAGATTACGTTTGTTACCTTCGATGGCGACAAGGTGGTGAAGATCAAGGAGAGCTTCGCCGGCCTGGGCGGAGCGACGGGACCCTCGCTAAAGCCCCGTTAAACCTGTGGTCCAATAACAAAGATAGTGATTGAAGCCGTAGCTCCGACAGCCTGGACCTATTCGCCCGTGGAGGGGCATTACGACGAGGTCCTCGATTCGCGTGGCCGCCCCCGGCGCCATTGGCGCCGCTTGGCGAACACGATGACCCGTTTGGGTCCGCAGCAGTTTGCGCGCCGTTGGCAACACGGGCGCCAACTGATTCAAGCGAACGGCATCACTTTCAACGTCTACGGTGACCCCTTAGGGCAAGAGCGGCCCTGGCCGGTGGACCCGATTCCGTTGATCCTCGCGGATCACGAATGGGAGACCATTGAGGCGGCCGTGCTGCAGCGGGCGATGTTGTTTAACCACCTGCTGGGCGACATCTATGGCCCGCAACGCTGCCTGAGCGACGGGGGGCTGCCGCCGGAACTGATCTTCCACAACCCTGGTTTTCTGCGGCCTTGCCATGGACTGCCGGTGCCACGGTCAGTCTTTTTGCACCACTACGCCGCCGACTTCGGCCGTTCACCCGATGGCCAGTGGTGGGTGCTGTCGGACCGGACGCAAACGCCCTCGGGACTGGGTTACGCGCTGGAAAATCGAATGGTGAGCGCGCAGATTCTGCCCGAGGCCTTTCGAAGCTCCCACGTGCGGCCGCTCACCCGGTACTTCCACGAATACCGCCAGGGCCTGTTCGAATTGACGAGGACCAAGCGGGATAGTCCGCGGGTGGTGCTGTTAACGCCAGGGCCGTTCAACGAGGCGTACTTCGAGCACGCCTACCTGGCGAAGTATCTCGGCTACACGCTGGTGGAAGGCGCGGACCTGGTGGTGCGCGACGAGCGGGTTTATTTGAAGACGCTGGGCGGATTGTCGCCGGTCGACATCATCTTGCGGCGGCAGGACGATAGCTACTGTGACCCGCTTTCCTTCCGTGGTGACTCGGTGTTGGGCGTACCTGGATTGCTGGCCGCGGTGCGCGCGGGCAACGTGGTGGTGGCGAATGCGCTGGGGACGGGCGTACTGGAGACTCCGGCGCTGTCGGGCTTTTTGCCTGGCCTTTGCGAAAGCCGGTTGAGCGAGAAGCTGAAGGTGCCGTCGCTGGCGAGTTGGTGGTGCGGCGAGCCGCAAGCGTGCCGCTACGTGCTGAACCATCTGGCCGAACTGGTGATCAAGCCAGCCTTTCCGCGCTTCGGGCTGCACCCGATCTTCGCCGCGCAATTGAGCGCCACGGACCGAGATGACCTGCGCCGCCGGATTGAGGCGAACCCGTCGCAGTTTGTGGCGCAAGAGCAGATGGCGCTTTCCACGGCGCCGGTGCTTTCGGAACAAGGCCTGGAAGCGCGGCACCTGGTGTTGCGCGTCTTCGCGGTGTGGAGCGGCGACGGCTATGTGGTGATGCCCGGCGGCCTGACGCGGATCTCCACTTCGCAGGATTCGCTGGTCGTCAGCCTGCAACAAGGCGGCGGCAGCAAGGACACTTGGATCCTGACGCAGCGTGAGGAAGAGCCTTTGCCGGAGACGGCGCGCGCGCCCGTGGACGTAACCCGGACGCCGGACATGCCGAGCCGCGTGGCGGACAACATGTTCTGGCTGGGCCGCTATCTGGAGCGGGTGGAAAGCCTGGCGAGGCTGGCGCGCGTGCTGTTGCCTTCCTTGTCGAGCGAGGCTGACCTCGGCGGCGGCATGTCGATCGAGGCGGCGGTGGAGTTGCTGATCGGCTATGAGTATCTGCCCGACGAGATGAGCCACGCACCGGTGCCAGAGCAGCGCCGATGGCTCGAGCGGGTGCTGCGCTGGATCGTCTTCGATACCGAGCGGGTGAACGCTCTGAGCTGGAATATTTCGCAGGTGCGTCGATCGGCGCGCAGCCTGAAGGAACGCCTTTCAAGCGATGCGTGGCGTCTGTTGAACCGGCTGGACCAGGAGTTTCCGTCGGGGATGATCTCGGGCGAAGCGCACCTGTTGGACCAGTTGAACACGCTGGACCGCGCCATCCTCACCCTCGCCTCCTTCTCGGGACTGATGACCGAGAACATGACGCGCAGCCAGGGTTGGCGGTTCCTCGACATGGGCCGGCGCCTGGAACGCGCCCTGCAGTTAGTAGAACTGATGCGGCACGGCCTGGCCGGGGCGCTGACGGATGAGAACGCGGCCCTCGACATGCTGCTGCAGATCGCCGATAGCGGCATTACCTACCGGATGCGCTATTACACGGCTATGCAGGCGGACCTGGTGCTGGATTTGCTGCTGGTGGACGAGGCCAATCCACGGTCAGTCGGTTTTCAGATCCAGCAACTCGCCGTGCATCTGAAGCGTCTGCCGGGCCAGGATCCTTCCGGGCGCCTGCCGGAAGAGCAGCAGCACATTGTGAAGGCGCTCACCGCCATCCGGCTTTGCAAGACGAATGAACTATCGGCGGATCGCGAAGAGTTGCGCGACTTCCTCGACAGCGTGCGGGGCGATCTCTTCAGCGCCTCCACCGCGCTCAGCAGCCGCTATCTGAGCCACCTGACTTCCACGCGGTTACTGGCTTCGGCATGATCTACCAGGTACGCCATCTGACGAAGTATTCCTATGCCCTGCCCGTCACCAC
Organism: Bryobacteraceae bacterium; assembly: GCA_019752335.1. Taxonomy (GTDB): domain Bacteria; phylum Acidobacteriota; class Terriglobia; order Bryobacterales; family Bryobacteraceae; genus JALHNI01. The sequence continues at coordinate 120,767 of JAIEMJ010000004.1, read as the reverse complement.
GACGCACAGTGAGTTGCGATTGACGCCGCGCGAATTGCCCTGGCAGCATCTGGTGCGCAGCGTGATCACGGTGGAGCCGCACTACGAGAACATGCGCGGCTTCCGCGATTACTTCGGCAACGCCGTGCGCTATTGCTCGGTGCTGACGCCGCATCATGAACTGGCGATCACGGCTGAGAGCATCGTGGAGGTGCAGGCGCTGAATCCGCTGATGCCGGCGGCGACGCCGGCCTGGGAGCAGGTACGAGCCGCGCTGGGGAACCATGAGGATCCGGGCGCTTTGCAGGCCTTCGAGTTCGCGGCCGAGTCCCGCTACATTCGTTGGACCCAACAGATCGCGGACTACGCGCGGCGCAGCCTGGCGCCGGGGCGTCCGATTCTGGAAGCGGCGGCTGATCTGTCCAGCCGCATTCATCGCGACTTCCGGTATCTGCCGGAGTCAACGGATATCGACACGTCGGTGGAGGACGTCTTTCGGAACCAGCGCGGCGTGTGCCAGGATTTCGCGCATCTGCTGATCGCGATGCTGCGCGCGCACGGCTTGGCCGCCCGTTACGTCAGCGGTTACCTCCGCAGCGGCAATATCGGCGCCGAGGCGTCGCACGCCTGGGTAAGTGTCTTCGTGCCGGGCCATGGCTGGGTGGACTTAGACCCGACGAATGACGTGCTAGTGGCGACGGATCACATTACGCTGGCTTGGGGCCGCGACTATGGCGACGTCACGCCCGTGAAGGGCATCACCCTGGGCGGCGGGGACCACATCATCGAAGTGGAGGTCCGGGTGGATCCGTTGGCGGCCGTTCCGGCGATCGCCGACACGCGCCGGGCGTCGGCGCGCCGCTGGGACCGTTAACTACTTCTTCTTGGGCGCCGGGGCCTCGCGCTTCATAAGCGCCAGATTCTGGATGGCCTTGGCTTGCACGGGGCCCTTGATGGCCGCCGACTGTTGCATGAAGCTTAAGGCTTCGGCCATCTGCGCGGGGTTCTTGCCCTTGCCCATCTGGTAGTTCATCAAGCCAAGGTAGAACAGCGCCGTGCCGTTCAACTGGTCATTGTCTTTGATGAAGGGCAGGGCGGCGCGGAGGTCCTTGTCGGCTTGCGGCGCTTTGTTTTGGGAGGCCAGCGTCGTGCCGGCCATCCAGTAGGCGAGCCCTAAGGAAGCTGATTTCTTTTTGTCCCAATCGGCATCGGCCATGCCTTCGGGCTTGGGCTTGGCGGTCAAAACTTCGGCGGCTTTCTCGGCATATTGCACGACTTTCTCGGGCTCCTTGCTTTGCTGCAGGAGCGAGTCCGCCACGGTGAGGAGTAGCTCTTCAGAGAAGGCGCCGCGGGCCCAGGCGCGGTCAGCGAAGGCGAACAAACTGGGCAGCAAATTGGCCTGCCGCGCCGCGTAGACATACTTCGGCACGGTGGAGGCGAAGTACTGGCTTTGCGGATTCTGCTTTTCGAAAGCTTCGATCACTTGGACGGCCTTGGCTGGATTCTGTTCCGCCAGCGCGACGGCGGAATAGGCGTACTCGGCATAAGCGACGGCGTCCTTGGTGAGGGTGGCCATATACTGGGCCTGCTCCTCGCTGTCGCTGGCCTTCTTCGGCTCCTGCGCGGCGCGCTTGGCGCCGGCGGTGACGAGCGGCGCGAGTTTCAGGACGGTGTCGGAATCCTTCTTGCCGACGGCGGCTTGCAGGCTCACCAGTCCGGCCTCCCAATCCTGGGGATCGAGGCCGAGGAGCTTATCGCCGGTTTCGAGCGCCTTGTCGAAGTTTCCAGCCTTGAAGTAGAGTTGCTGCATCTGGCTCAACGCCCAACCGGTGCTGACCCCTAGTTTCTCGAGCATGGCCAGTTTGCGAGCGGGATCAGGCTCACTGGAGATGGCCAGGATTTCAGGCGTCGAGTCCGGGGCTTTGTGTCGCTGGGCCAGAAGCGGGAGAGCGGTGAGTGCGATGAAGAGGGCAAGTCGGGGCATGGGCGGCGATCCTCGTTTCCCGATGATGATAGCAGCGTTGGCTGGGACTCGGTTAGGCAGGTCCCATGCGCCGTGCGAGAAGCCCGTGCTCGAGTACTTGAATCACCGTTCGGGCAACGCTCTTGGTGGAGGCTGCGGACGAGAGGGCGGCGCGATTGGGGTCGGTGAGTAGAATTTCCGCCAAGCCATGCACGAGGCTCCAGGCGGCAAGGGCCGATGCCGGTACCGAGGCGGCCTGCAGCAGTCCCGCCGAACGGCAAGCTTCGAGCGCATCCACCAGTACCTGGAAGGCATCGCGGCTGGCGAGGTCAAACGTGCCGCCGTTGGCGAGGCCTTTGGCTAGCTCGGGACGGAACATGAACCGAAACTCGACGCGATTCTCCAGGGCGAACTCCACGTAGGCCATGCCCACGGCCTCCAGCTTCCGGATTGGCGATCCCCGGCTCTTCGCCGCCTCCCGCAGGCGCGCGGTGAGCCGCGTAAAGGCTTCCTGCGCCAGGGTGGTGACGAGGGCGGCCTTGTCGGGAAAGTGGTGATACGGCGCGGCGTGACTGACCCCCGCGCGACGGGCGACCTCGCGCAAGGTGAATCCATCCACGCCAACCTCGGCCGCCAGGGAGCGGGCGGCGTCCAACAGCGTCCGCCGCAGGTCACCGTGGTGGTAGGTGTGGGTGGGCACGGGTTTCGATCTTGACACTGGAAAGATTATACGGTATCTTGACAGTGTAAAGATCAAGAGGCGGGCTCAAAATGCAGCAGATAGCGAAGACGACGGGGCGAGTGCTGATCCTCACGGGAGTGATCACGGGGCTATTTTGGGCGCTGGCGGGGCGGCTGGGCTCCTTCGCGGGCGCGGCGGTGACGCGGGACAGCCTGTGGATCCCGGCACAGACGTTGCATGTACTCGGCGCGGTGCTGGCCGTTTTCGGACTGATCGGACTGCAGGCGCTCTACGGCACGAAAACTGGAAGCACGGGGATGGCCGGATTCGTTTTGTCCATCGCCGGCGCCCTGTGCTTTTTCGCCGACGGAGTGATCGCACTCGTATTGTTTCCTGTTTTGGGAGCGGCTGACGCTCGCCTATTCCAGGCGGATGGAGCGATGAACTCGCCACCGGTCTTCTTGATGTTTGTGGCCTTTGCCGTCGTGCTGATGTTCGGATACGTGGCATTCGCCGTGGCGCTGGGGCGGGCGGACGTACGGATGCGCAAGCCCGCGCTACTTCTGATTGCCGGGGCGATCCTATCGAACTTGCCACCAGGGCCGGTGTCTCCAGCAATTATCGCCGCGGGCGGAATCGCGTGGAGCATGGCCATGCTTTGGGTGGGACTTACCTTGCGTCGAGATCCGAGCGCCGCCGCCTGATTAGGCCGGCCTGGCGAAAGCGGCTACTGCAGAAGGAGGTTGAATTCGCGGAGGGGGAGAACGGCGGGGGCGGGGGACGGCTGAGCGTGAAGACGGATCCAGGTCTGGCCCTTGGGCAGGGCCGGGGCTTGATGGAGAAGAATACCGGCACCTGGTGGAGCTACGGGCGCGGAGTAAAGCCGCTGGCCTTGGCCGTCCACGATTTCGAGCCAGCGGAAGGCGGGAAGGCCATTGACGTCGAGCTTAAGGTTCATCGGTTGGCCGGCGAAGGCGATGTTGGGAGCCGGGCCGCGCTCGGCGACGAGAGTCACTTCCTGGGCGGTAGCGTTGCGGGGTGCGAGCGAGTAGCCGATGGCGAGGAGCAAAACCGCGAGGGCGCCAGCCAGGGCGACGGCAGGGGCGGAAAAGCGGCGCGTCTTCGGAGTGGGGGCGGGAGCACCCAGCATTTGGCGCGTGGCGGCGCGCGTAGAGGCCACGAAGTTTTCGGTTTCGGTGAGGCGTTTGCGGCAGGCATTGCAGGCCAGCAGATGCTCCTCGAGCCGGTCGAGTTCGTCGCCTTCCAGGCGGCCGAAAACGAACTCCTCAAGTTCATCCTCACTGGGATGTGGCCCCGCATGACCCTCGATCGCCAATACGGTATTACTATACCTCATCAATTTCTCCTCGCACAGCCGGAGGCCCGCATCGCGGCGGCGGCGCCGGGGTCGGGGTCCGGTGGAAATGGTTCGCAAGGGGGGAGGTGGCGTGACCATGATCGTTTTGTTCTTTAGGCGCTGGTGTTTTCGTTGAGGCACTCCAAGGATTCGCGGCCAATGCTGCGGCGGCCGAGGACGCCGAAGCGGCCCTTGGCGCGGGACTTCATGAGACGGAATTGCGTCATATTCAAGCGCATTTCCTTGCAGATGAACGCCGGCGATTGCTCCAGGAGATAAAAGCGGGTGAGGATTTCGCGCTCGCGCGCGGACATGCCGCGCATCGTGCGCTCCATCAGGCCGACGGTCTCGCTGTCGATGATGCGTTCCTCGGGACAGCCGCGGAAGTCGAGACAGTGTTCGGACTCGGAGTCCAGGGTGGTGAAGTCGCGGCGGTCCTCGACGGAGGTGCGGACGTAGGTGGCGACTTGGCGGCGCAGGATGGTGCGGATGAAGCCCATCAGGCGCGCGGGTTCGCGCAGTTCGCCGTGTTTGATACGGTCGACGACGAGCAGGAAGGAATCGTGAATCCGGTCGTCGAGATCATCGAGGCCGAGATGGCGGCAGAAGTAGAAACGGGCGCCGCGGGCGAAGCAGGCATAGAGATCTTCAAGGCCGCGGGGGTCATTGTTCCGCACGCGGGCGACGATTTGGACAAACTCATCCGGCGAACCGGAATCGATTTCGTGCTGGGGAGCTTCGAGGGGAACCGGGAGAGGGAGAGCCGAAGAGTCGGCTTGGGGATCTAGCGCGGCCCGAACAGCGGCGCCACCTCCGGTTGACTTCGAGAAGAGCATCATGGCGGGGGAGAGCTTCAGTTCCTTCCTGTAAGAAAATAGGCGGCCCAAACAGAAGCCGGTATTCGTTGGCGGATCGATTCCAGTTGCGCTTGTTGCAAAGCGCTGGCCCAGCGGTGGGCTTCACTTGGGCGGGGGCCGGAGGGCCGGGCATGGCGGTAAAAGCGCTCAAAAAGTTGGCCGGAGCTATCGGCCACGGGCCAGTGGCTGGCAACGACGCCGGAGGCGCCCGACAGAATCCAGGCGCGGGTGAGGCTCATCAGCCCGGCGCCGGGCAGCGCTTCTCCACGCCCGGAACCGCAGCCGCTCATGATGACGAGATTGGCGCTTTGGCGGCGGGCGTTGATCTCCTCGGCGCCAACGAGTTCCTGATCGCGGGTTTTCGGATTCATGCCCAGGGCGATAAGCGCGTGGCGGGAGTCGCCAGGCAGGCTGACGACGTGGGTGGCCAGATGGAGCGTATTGCAACGCCGCTCCAGTAGGGCGAGAAAGGCTCGCCGGTTCACCTGGTCGCCGCTGAGAATGATCGGCTGCGGAGGCCGTAGTTCGCGGAGCGCGGCTTCGACCTCGGCTTGGGAGCCGGGCAGGCGGGCCATTTCGAAGGTAACGGGCGCGGAACGAAACAAAGCCAAAACGTCGGCCTTCTGGGGGAGCGGGGCGAGCCTGGGGTCAGCGGAGTTGTAGATGGGGTCGGCGATGCCCGCAAACGCGGGGCCGTTGGCAACGGGTGGCGGCTTGAAGGCGAGGGTCGCGACAGAAGGCGCCAGCATTAGCGTTGCGTGTTCCACCAAGTAAGACTCCTTTCCTTCGCGGTTGGGCCAGGGGAGCGCCGCGAAGGGCAACTCATGCAGGGGCCCGTCGGGGACCACGGTCCACCGTATATAAGTGGATTCTGGAAGGGAAAATTCTCCAATAATTTGCGAAAAAAGTTTTTTCCCGGCTACGGAGGGGAGGGCTTGCCCGGTGAGGGCGTCCTTTCGAAAGCCTTGGACGAGCACATTGATGGATTTCTCATCAGGCAAGACCCGGATGGCGACCTGATCCCGGGTAAGACGCCAAGCATAGGAGTGGGGTTGGCCAGTGCGGAAGACGAGAATGGCTTCGTTTGGCGCGAGCGCCTGACGGGCTTGCGCGATCCATTCCTGGGGTTGGACGGGAGACGGAGTGCGCAAGCCGGCCTCGCTTTCGAAATTGATCAAGCGAGCGCGGAGGGCCTCGCCCTCGCTGGCGAGTAGCGCCGAGTCCTGCGCCAATCGCTTCGCCTGGGTGCGCTGGAGTTGATCGAGCGCCTGCCAGTAGTCGTCCGTGAGGAGGGGGTGATTCTCCGTAAGGGCGGCGCTACGCCCCTCTTCGGCGGCTTCGAGAGCCCCCAAAATGAGGGAGGGCTGGGGCCGCTGCTGATTCCAGCGATAGGCCACGCGAATCAAACCCAAATAGAGCGACTGCAAGGCGGACTCGGCGGTGGCCATCAATTGCACGGAGGGCAGACGCTCGGCGCGAGCGGTGCGGGCCCAATCGACGCCACGCAGATAGAGATCGTGGGCCTTGGGTAGGTCGCCAGCCTGTTCTTCGATTTCGGCGGCGACGCGGTAAGCCTCCCAGAGAGGGTAATAGAGAGGTTTCGAGCGGGCGGCGAGGACATATTGGGCGGCGCGTTTGCGAGCTTCATGGAGGTCTCCTCGAACGAGGGCGAGGCGGGCGAAGCCATAGTGAATTTGCTCGGCGTCAGGGCGCTTGGCGAGGCGATGGCGGCGGTAGCTTTCGAGAAGACAGTATTCGGCGGGACCTGGCTGGTCGCGATCCAGGTAGGAGAGTCCCCATTGCTCCCAACTGGTGGCGGCGACAGAGTCCGTTTCGGGGCGGAGGTCGGCGTCGTCGATGGCGCGGCGGAAATAGCGGTCAGCGGCGGCGAAATTTCGCAGGCGGGACTCGTAGTTGGCCAAGTTCAAATTCAAGAGGCCTGGTTGTTTGTCCGGCGCCATGATGCGGGACGCTTCAAGAATGGCCGTGCGGCCGCGATTCCAGTCGCCGAGCCGGGCGTAGATGACGCCGATGTTGAACGAAGCAAAGCCTTCTTCCTGAGGCGAGCCAGCCTGATGGGCGGCCTCCTGGGCTTGCACGAAGTAGTCGAGCGCCTGGCGGTAGCGGGCTTGGTTGACGCGAATGACGCCGAGGCTCGTGAAGAAACCCGAGACGTAGACCCAATCCGCCTTCTGCCGTGCCTGCGCCAGTCCGGCGTGGAAGATCGCCTCCGCCTGAGGCAGATTCCCGCTCCGCATGACGGCGTTCCCCTGACGGGCGAGCGCTTTCAATGCCGGGCGCGGGTGGATGACGGAGGGTGTCGTAGACCGCGTGCTGAAGAGCAACATGAAATAGATGAGGATGGCGAGTTTCGGCATAAATCGGATCTCAGAACGGACCGAGGAGGCCTACGGCCTTGCCGGGCGAAAACAGCGGCGTGTATTCGTTTGTCGAAGTTTACAAAAGTACTCGGTGAGAAATCAATTGAATTTTCAAAATAATTAGCTGGAATTCCAATCCTAATGAGGGGAATGGAATTCCAGCCGGGGCTAGGGCACCCAATTTGGGTGGCCAAATCCACCACGAAGTGGCGGATAGAGAAGGAAACGCGGCAGGCTTTACCGCGACTCGGATTGAACGCTAAGTCCAATCAATTGAGTGAACGCCCCCGATTTCCGCTTCTTCTAGAGGAAGAAGGGAGGTTCCCAAGGGCAGGGAAACATCGGATGGGCTCCTTTCCGGATTCTTTTTGCGTTTTTCGGCGCAAATCAGGATCCTGAGCCCAGCGTAGAGTGTAAAAGGGATAACTCATATTTGGAGTCTCGCTAAGTCGTTGAAATCGTGAGGCCAGAAATCTGAAAAAAGGCGGGAACGGTGCACCACCGGAGCAGCAAGCGGACGGTTGAAACGCGAGATCGGCATTTCCCGAAACCGCGCTGAGAACCACCCGGTCACTATCGTTCCCGGCTGGCTGGCATGCGTAGCAAGCATCATGCAAAGCTGTCGCAGGGAGAAGAGTAGCGGTGGAACCTGCCGTGCCTGGTCAAACCAAACTGGTGTTTATGGGAGGGCTTCTTCCGTGAGCCAGGACTTGGCCGGTCTGGTCCTGGCGCGCCCCGGCGCTGACGAGTCCGTTTGCGACATAATGTTGCGATGCTGTCTCGGAAGGTATGGCTTCTATTGGCTGTCGCGCAAGGCGTGAGCGCCCAGGATTTTCGTGCGACCCTCAACGGCCGGATTACGGATCCCCAGAAAGCCGGTGTGGCGGGTGCGCGCGTCCTGCTGCGTGACGCCGCCAAGAACGAGACGTTGCGGCAGACGGCGGATAGAGACGGCAACTATGTCTTCCTGCTGGTGCAACCCGGCACCTATGAATTGAGCGCGTCGCATCCCGGCTTTAAGAACTCGCGCCGCGACGAACTCACGCTCAACGTAAACCAGTCCGCCACGGTGGACTTGCAACTCGAGATCGGTTCCACCACGGAACAAGTAACGGTGACGGCGGATGTGCCGCTGCTCGACCTGAGCTCGGGAGACCGCGGCGGCGTGATCGATGGCAAGACCATCTCCGAAATGCCGCTGAATGGACGCAATCCGTTCATGCTTTCGTCACTGGTGGCGGGGGTTGACTACAACGGGTCGCTGGCCTATCAGCGGCCTTTCGACAACGGAGCGATTGCGCAATTCGGCGTGGGAGGAAGTTCGCAGTCGGCGGAGTTTCTTATTGACGGCGTGCCGAACAATGCGCAAGCCGGCACGAACAACATTGCCTACGTGCCGCCGGTGGACTCGGTGCAGGAGTTCAAGATTCAGACTAACGCCTACGACGCGCAGTACGGGAAGACGGCCGGCGGCGTGATGAATGCCGTGCTGAAGAGCGGTACGAATAAGCTGCATGGATCAGCCTATGAATTTCTGCGCCGCAATTGGCTCGACGCGAATTCGTTCCAGAATAACGCTCGCGGCGCGCCGAAGGACGGACATTCGCTCGACCAATACGGAGCCCTGGTGGACGGGCCGATCATCCGTAACCGGACGTTCTTCATGGTGAACTACGAGCGCTACCACGAGAACTCGCCCCAGCCCCTCGTGCTATCCGTACCCGCCATCGAAATGCGCGCCGGAGACTTTACGAAGTTGAAGGACAAGGCGGGGCGGCAGTACGTAATTTTCGACCCCGCCACTGGGGCGCTGAACGCGAACAACGTCTTTGACCGTACGCCTTTTCCCGGCAACATCATTCCGCCCAGCCGGGTGAATCCGATTTCCCGCAAGATTCTGAGCTATTTTCCGCTGCCGAATACCGTCACGCCCGGAGAGGATTATGCGCAGAAGAATCTATTCTTGTCCGGCGGCGAAAATCCGGCGGGTGATGACTTCTACAACCTGGCGGCCAAAGTCGACCAGAATATCAGTGAGCGGCAACGATTCTTCGTACGCTACACGCGCAATGATCGAACCGAAACCCGGCCGACGAACGGCGTGAAAGTCGACTCGCCGGGCGTCGACGGGCAGGTGCCCCTGAAGCGAGTGAACGACTCAGCCGCGCTGGACTGGGTGGGCACCGTATCGGCGTCTTTGCTGTTTAACGTGCGTATGTCCTTCGCGCGTTACGTTGAGGCTTCGCGGGGCACGCCCAATGAGGGCTTTGACATTACGCAGCTGGGCTTTCCCAAGTCATTGCAGAGCCAATTGCCTTACGGGGCAAACTTCGGCCGCTATACCTTCGCCAATTACCAGTCCTTGGGACGCTACCGGAGTTCGAATATCTCGAATACCTTCACCTTGCATCCGACCACGACTTGGGCGCGAGGTAATAAGACGTTGAAGGCTGGGCTCGATATGCGCCTCCTGCAGTATTCCACGCAGACTCCCGGAAACGTATTCCTGCTGGGCGCGACAGCCGCTTTTACGCAGCAGAGCTTTAATACGGCCGAGGCGCTGAAGGGGAATTCGATCGCTTCCTGGTTATTGGGTACACCAAACTCGGGTTCGGTAACTTACAACGTCTTCCCCATATTCCGCTTCCCTTACCTAGCGCCGTGGGTGCAGTTCGACTGGAAATTCACCCGGCGCCTGACCGTGAATTTCGGCGTCCGGCAAGACTACAACTTACCGCCCACGGAGCGCTATAACCGGGTGAATCGAGGCTTCAGCGCGACGGCGCCTTCTGACCTGGACGGGCTGGTGGATCGCGCAAAGTATCCACTGCCACCGATTACGGGATCTCTCCGTTTTGCCGGTGTCGACGGCGAGCCAGCGCGGCCAGCGGATGTCTATCGAAAGACCTGGCAGCCGCGCTTTGGGTTCGCTTACTCTCTGGGTGCGAAAACGGTGTTGCGCGGCGGCTGGGGACGGTTCTTCATAAATCCCAACAACGACTACTTACAGACGGCTGGCTTTAGCAACACGACTCCCTTGGTTTACTCCGCTGACGAAAGCCGTTTGCCGGTGAACGACCGGATCAATAACCCTTTTCCGGACGGAATTCTTACGCCGCGGGGTGCGGCGGACGGATCGGCATCTTACGCTGGGAGAGCCTTCAGCGTGGTGAATACCCGGTTCCGCCCGGCCCACGTGAATACGTTTTCCTTGGGAGTCCAGCGCGCCTTGCCTTGGCGCAGCGTGCTGGACATCGCCTACTCCGGAAGCCGAGGGGCCGACTTACAGGATGCACGCACGATGAATGACCAGCCGGCGGACTCGCGCGACGCTTGTAACTACTTTGCGGGCGGAAATCCAACCGCTTGCGACCGTACGTACCCGAATCCTTTCGCCAACATTCCAGCATTTACGGGGACGGCTTCTTTCTCCAGCAATACGCTCTCCAAAGCGACGCTCTCCACGCCGTTTCCGCAGTTTGGCCAGATCACCGAGTTGATGCGCAATGACGGCCGCAGTTGGTACAACTCGCTGCAGACCACCTATTCGATAAGGAATAAATGGACGACGTTGCGCGCGAATTATACGTTTGCGAAGACGATCGAGCAGACTGGCTTTCTGGACGCGCCGCGTTTCGTTTTGCAGAAGGGTCCTGCCGGATTCGACGTGCCGCACCATTTTTCGCTAAGCGCCGTGACGCAGTTTCCGGGAGCACGGAGGGGTGCGAAGATGTGGCGAAAAGTAACCAACGGATGGCAGAATTCGGTGATCGTGCAACAGCAGTCCGGGCGGCCGTGGGCGCTGCCGACGAATATCATTTACGTCAGTGACGCGGGCGGCGCGGTGGACTGGAAACAGCCAGTGGTGCAAGGGGTGAAGGCCTGCGTTTCGCAATGGAATAACAACGGTACCATCACGCCGCTGCGTTACAGCGCGGATGCGGGCTGCACTTCGCCCAATTGGATCATCTCACCGCGCTACTCACCGCGCTACGCCCCGAACCGGATGGGCAACTTGCGTTTGCAGGGCTTTCGTCTGGTTGACGTTTCGCTGAACAAAATGACTTCCATCGGCGAGAAATACAAAGTACAGTTTCGCGCCGAGGTTTTTAACGTTTTCAACTCTTTCTATCTCACGAACCAGGCTTTCGACAACGCGCCGGCGAACACGACGTTCGGTTCGATCATCAAGGCTGGCGTGAGCGCGCCGAATTCGAACTATCCCCGCCAGGCGCAATTGGGCTTCAAGTTTCTGTGGTAACGCTGGCATTAAACTAAAAGCAATGAGCCTGCACGACATCGCCAAACTACCCACGCCCGAGAATTCGGCCATCCTGCTGCACGGTACGGACAATGTTGCCGTCGCGCGCGTTCCGCTTTCGCCGCATCAAAAGCTACGCATCGGCGGCGCTGAGGTGGAAGTGCTGGACCCGGTGCCGGCCGGGCACAAGGTCGCCTTGCGCGAGATCGGACCGGGCGAGCCGGTGCGGCGCTACGGGCAGGTGATTGGGCGGGCCAAAGAGCGAATCGGCCAGGGGCGGCACATCCACGTCCACAACTTAGCCTTCGAAGAAGGTTCGCGCGACTACCAGTTTCCCTCGGGCGACCTGGGCTTCCCTCCCCTTCCCGCCAACATTCCGACCTTTGCCGGCTACCAGCGCGAGGATGGCCGCGTGGGCACGCGGAATTACATCGCCATCGTGGCCGCCTCCAACTGCGCGGCGCATACGGCCGAACTCGTCGCCGACAGCTTTGAGCATGAGACGCTGCCGCCGAACGTCGACGGCGTGGTGGCCTTCCCGCACGGAGAAGGCTGCGGCCATTCCATTGGGCCGGATACCGATCAGCTCAAACGCACGCTGTGGGGCGTGCTCGATCATCCGAATGTCTCGGGCGCGGTGGTGCTGGGACTCGGCTGCGAGGTGAACCAGATTGACCACTACGTAGGCGGCACGGCGCCGCGGCGGAGTGACCGGATTGTCGGGATGACGCTGCAGAACACCGGCGGCACGCGCGCCACCGTCGAAGCTACTCGCCTGGCCGTGCGCAAGATGTTCGACCGCTCCACCGCGGAGACGCGGACGACGGTGCCGGCGTCGAAGATTCTGCTGGGCCTGAACTGCGGCGGCTCGGACTCGTTCTCCGGCATCACGGCGAACCCGGCGCTGGGCTGGTGTTCGGATCGTTTGGCCGAGATCCACGCCAGCACCGTGCTGGCCGAGACCACCGAGTGCTTCGGCGCCGAGCACCTGCTGGTCTCGCACGCGCGGAATCGCGAGGTGGGCGAGCGCTTCATCAGCTTCATCGAGGGCTACAAAGAATACCTGCGCCGCTTCGGCGGCAGCTTCAACGACAACCCGTCGCCGGGCAACAAGGAAGGCGGGCTCACGACGATTCTGGAGAAGAGCCTGGGCGCGGCCACCAAAGCCGGCGCCACGCCGATGACCGATGCCATCGACTATGCGGAGCGGATCAAGACGCCGGGCTTCAACTTCATGAACACGCCCGGCTACGATCCGGTGTCGCTGACGGGCCTGGCGGCGGGTGGCGCGAATCTGATTTGCTTCACGACCGGGCGCGGTTCGGCGATCGGGTTTCCGTCGGTACCGGTGGTAAAGATCGCGACGAACACGGCGATGTTCAAGCGCATGCGCGACGACATGGACATCAACGCGGGCCGCATCGCGGACGGCGAGGCGACCGTGGCCGAAATTGGGCAGGAGATCTTTGACCTGCTACTGCGCGCGGCGTCGGGCGAGCGCGTGGCAGCGGAGCGCAATGGCCACCGGGAGTTTGTGCCGTGGCGGATTGGTCCGGTGATGTAGCGGAGTGACGGTCCCGTATAATTCAGTTAGGAGCTTCACATGCACCACCAATATGTCGAACAGCGCCACGGCGGCTACTATTTGGCTGGAACGCGCATTTCGTTGGATTCCGTCGTGCATGCCTTCAACGAAGGGCAGTCGCCCGAAGCCATTCAGGAAGACTTTCCATCGCTGAAGCGTGCCCAGATTTACGGGGCAATCGCCTTTTACCTGGATCACCAAGCGGAGATCAACCAGTATCTGGTTGACACCGAACGTGAGTTCGAGGGGAAGGCGATCCCGATGGCTGCGGAGAATCCGGCCCTTGGGGAGCGTCTGCAGCGCGCCAAAGCGAAAATGGGTGAGTCGCGGCCTTGATCCGTTTTCAGGCCTTCGCCACCGTCTCGTCAAGGCCCTGCGTCTGAGAGAACCAGCCATCGATTTCGCTTCGGCCGTTGACAGCGATTTGGAAGGGGTTCCCGATCCAGAGGTGCTGGAGCTTGCCGCTCAACAGGGTCGAATTCCGGTGACCCATGACCGCCGCACGATGGTGGATCATTTCCGGAGCCGGCTGGCTGAAGGTAAGGCTAGTCCGGGAGTCTTCCTGGTTACGCAGTCTGCCCGCATCGGCGAAGTCGTTGACGCGTTGGTCATGGTGTGGGCGGCGTCGGAAGCAGGGGAATGGGAAAACCAACTGCGTTACTTGCCATCAATGTCGCGTCATTCTTTCACTCGCTGAAGGGCCGCGGTCTGGGATTGCCTCGGCGAGTAGAGGCGTTTTGCGGCCATTCGTGCTTCGTTCCCACCGAAGGCGTGGCGGCGAAGCAGCACGAGGGTATCTCTAGGCCCGGCTACGATCCGGTGTCGCTGACGGGCCTTGGGCAGGAGATCTTTGACCTGCGGCTGCGCGCGGCATCGGGCGAGCGCGTGGCAGCGGAGCGGAATGGGCATCGGGAGTTTGTGCCGTGGCGGATTGGGCCGTTGATGTAGGGCCCGCGGAAGCGCGCTCGATCCGGCGACCCGCGTCGTTCAGGCAAATATGGCGGAGAGAGAGGGATTCGAACCCTCGTTAGAGTTTCCCCTAAACACGCTTTCCAAGCGTGCGCCTTCAACCACTCGGCCATCTCTCCAGCCCTTTCAGTTTACTTCATTTCGCGGGGGACGTAGGTTTTGCCTGAAGGATTTGCCCCCGCAGCCGCAGGAAGCCTTCATACGGCAGCTCGATTTCGGACTTGCAGTAAGCGGTGGCGTCCGGCAACACCGGCGAGGCCGGGGTGGCGCGGGCCAGCACTTCGCGGGCGTTGCGATAGATGAAGCGCCGGATGGTGGGCGGGCCTACGGAAACCGGCAGCGCGGGCAGACCGCACAAATGCTGACGCAAAGCGACAAAGGCGGCGGACTCGGCGCGGGCGTCCACGGCGACGCCGGGGTCGCGGTCCGCCGCAAGGCTTTTCAACTGCGCTTCGATCAGCCGCACCTCCATCGGGTAAACGATCCAGTGGCTGCCCGCCCACAACTGCGGCTCCACCTTGACGCGCTCGACGGCGGCGGTGGCAGGATACTCGACGTCGAGCCAGAAGACTTCCGCCGACTGGCCTTCCGGTATCCGGCCTTCGTGCGGACCCTGGAAGCCCGCTTTGATCAGTTCCAGCCGGTCCGGCAGACCGTTGGCGTCAAAAAGTTCCCGGTAGAGCGTCGCGCGGGCGTGGCCCTCGGGGTTCTGCCCGATGTAGAGCGTATAGTCGAGGCCGGCGGCGCCTTTCACGACGATGTGAAACGAGGCATGCCCGCCCCGGGCGACGGCAGGCGACAGCAGTTCGCGCACGGTGCCGCCCTGGTCCGGCTTGACGATCTCGCCGTCCGGCCCGATGCGGCGGAATTCGGAATAGACTTCGATCTGCGCGGAGAACCAGGCGAGGGCCATCAGAGGCAACATGTCATCTGACATTATGGCAGCGTGGATCGCTTACCAGTAGAACTTTAGAGCCAATTGCACGATGCGGCCCGGACCGTTGTTGTCGCGGATGAGTTTGGCGAAGTTCTGGTTGTAGCCCGCAGCGATGAGATTCTCGCGCGACCCCAACGGATAGTCCGCCGCCCGGGCTCCCTGCAGGTAAGGCAGCGGCCCCGCCAAACTGAGTCCGGTACGGGACACCGGCGGCGCGCTGTTGAAGATGCCGGGGCTCGAGTTCGCGTTCGTATTGAAGACGACGTGGTTCAGCACGTTGAAGAATTCACCCCGCAATTGCAGATACCGGCGGGACTCCTTGAAGGGCCGGAAATCGCGCATCACGCTTACGTTCAGCGTCTGCCGCCAGGGGAGGCGGGCGTAATCCAAGGACCGGGCAGCGTTACCCAACTGGCCGTACGCAGGAATCGCAAAGGCCTCCGGGTTGAAATACGGCGCGTCGTTGGCGACGCTCTTGTTCCAGCGCGGATTCACGAGCGGTACGCCGGGAACGATGTCGGGACGGACGCGCAGCCAGGTATTGGCCTGGCCATTGGGCACGCCGTTCGCGAAGTTCAAAAAAGGGGCAAACGGATAGCCGCTCACCACGGAACCGATGATGCCCGTGCTCCAGTTGCGCGCCAGCACGTTCTTCCCCAGCCGCGGACTCCAGTTGGCCGTCCAATTGAAGCGGTGCTTCTGATCGAAGAGTGACGTCGAACGGTTCGCCTTCAGATCGAGCGGATTCTGCATGCGGCCAATACCCCACGAATAGAAGACATCGCCGTCGGTGTTGGCGTCACTCGAATTGTCCAAGGCCTTCGTCCAGGAGTAGTTGAAACGAAGCCCAAGGCCGTTCTGAAAGCGCCGGTCCAGCTCAAAGGTGCCGGCATGATAGGACGAGTTGGCGCCGGTGAGCCGGTAAAGATTGATGTCGCCGATGGTGGGATAAGGACGCAGCAGATCCACGCGGCGGACGTTGCGCAGGTTGCCCGCGGTATCCAGGCGGCCGAAGGGATCGGGGACGGACTCGTCGGGGTCGAGCCCTTGATCGAGCAACCGGTCAAACCCTAGCGGGTCCGGATTGTTGAACGGAATCGGCGGCAGGTAAAGGTGCGTGCCCTTCTGCCCCATGTAGCTGGCGGTGAGGACGAAGCGTCCGAAGAGCTCGCGTTGTAGGGTGAGGTTCCACGTTTGGATGTACGGTTGCCGATTCTGGCGCGCGTAAGCGACCAGCGACGTGGTGGGCACGCGGACGTCGGCCGGCGTGCAGCCGGCGCAGAGCTTGCCGTCGGCCGGGATTTGGAGCACCGTGGGATCGTTGATCAACAGCGGCACATTGCGGCCGATGCTCACCACAGCCTCCGGGTTATTCGTCTGCGTGCGCGGCGCGGCGCCCGTTCCCGCCCAGCGAATGTTGTTCCAGGCGATGGTGCCGCCCAGGCCAAAGTCCGGCACGGGGTTGCGGCCGGTGCCCGTGGAGGGCGTGAAACTGATGCCGTAGCCGCCGCGAATCACAGTCCGCGTGCCGATCCGGTAGGCGAAGCCAAAGCGCGGCGCGAAGCGTCAGTTTTGTGTCGCCTTGCCGGCGGCGGGCCAGCCGTTGCGGATATGAGCGCGGAAAGGCCCGGTCACTATCGTTCCCGGCTGGGTAGGGGGGGTGATTGGCCCCGACGCAGGTCACCCTGACAACCTTGGGCGAAAGCGCGACGGCCTTCATCTTTATCAGCCAGCCGACCCCGGGCGTCCCGTAAGTTGGCGGTAATGCCGGATCAAGGCCGTGGTGGAGCTATCATGGACGCCGTCCGCGCCGGCGAGTTCGGGGATGATCTTCTCCGCCAGCACCTTGCCGAGTTCGACGCCCCATTGATCGAACGAACCCACCTGCCAGATTACGCCTTGCGTGAAGACGCTGTGCTCATAAAGCGCGACCAGTTGGCCGAGCACTTCGGGCGTCAGGCGTTCCGCCAGAATCGTCGTCGACGGGCGGTTGCCGGTGAACGTGCGATGCGGCACCAGCCACTCGGGCGTGCCCGCGGCGTGTAGCTCGTCCGCGGTGCGGCCGAAGGCGAGCGCTTCGGCCTGCGCGAAAACGTTCGCCATCAGCAGATCGTGGTGCTGGCCCAGGGGCGAAAGCGCTTGTCCGAAGCCGATGAAGTCGCACGGGATCAGGTGGGTGCCCTGATGAATGAGCTGGTAGAAGGAGTGCTGGCCGTTGGTGCCGGGTTCGCCCCAGTAGATCGGCCCCGTTGGGTAGTCCACCGGCGTGCCGTCCAGCGTGACGCGCTTGCCGTTGCTCTCCATGGTGAGTTGTTGCAGATAGGCGGGGAAGCGCTTTAGATATTGCTCGTAGGGCAGCACGGCCACGGTTTGCACGCCGAAGAACTCGGTGTACCAGACGGTGAGCAGCCCCATCAGCACGGGCAGGTTGCTGGCGAAGGGCGCGGTGCGGAAGTGCTCGTCCATGGCGCGGAAACCGGCCAGCATGGCGCGGAAATTCTCCGGTCCAATGGCGATCATCGTCGAAAGGCCAATAGCCGAATCCATCGAATAGCGGCCGCCCACCCAATCCCAGAAGCCAAACATATTGGCGGCGTCGATACCGAACTCCGTCACCTTGGCGGCATTGGTCGAAATAGCCACGAAGTGCCGGGGCACGGCCTGATCGCTGCCCAGCGCGGCGAGCAGCCACTGCCGCGCGGTGCGCGCGTTGGTCATCGTTTCGAGCGTGGTGAACGTCTTGGAGCAGACGATAAAGAGCGTCTCTTCGGCCTTCAGGCCGTGCGTGGCTTCAACGAAGTCCGCGCCATCGACGTTCGAGACGAAGCGCAGGTCGAGGTCGCGCTGGCTATAGTGCTTCAGGGCTTCGTAGGCCATCACGGGCCCAAGGTCAGAGCCGCCGATGCCGATGTTGACGATGTGGCGGATGCGCTTGCCGGTGAAGCCCTTCCAGTCGCCACTGCGAATCCGCGTGGCGAAGTCCGCCATGCGGTCCAGCACGGCGTGGACGCCGGGCACGACGTCGACGCCGTCGACGAGAATCTGCTCGCCGCGCGGCGCGCGCAAGGCGGTGTGCAGCACGGCCCGCTTCTCGGTGACGTTGATCTTCTCGCCGGTAAACATCGCTTCAATGCTGGCCCGCAGGCCGGACTCCTCGGCCAGGCCGGTCAACAAGCGCAGCGTCTGATCGGTGATGCGGTGCTTGGCGAAGTCGCAGTAGAGGCCCAGGGCCTGGCGCGTGAAGCGCCCGGCGCGGCCGGGGTCGGCGGCGAAGAGGTCGCGCAAGTGGACGTCGTGAATCTCGGACGAATGCGCCTTCAGCAGCGCCCAGGCGGGCCGTTGGCGAAGCAAGGGGATGGATGGGGTCATGGCGGTTGCTCCTTCAATCGTATCCCTCCAGCGGGGCTCCCGCGAACCGCTCAGCTGATAAGATAGGCGCCAGTATGCGTATCTGGCTGTTCTTGAGTATCTGCGGACTCGCCGATGGCAACGACCGGCTTTTGACCCTGCTCGCCAAGGAATGCGGCAGTTGTCATAGCGGCGGCAAGGCGCAAGGCGGACTGTCGGTCGCCTCAATGGACGGCTTGCGGCGCGGCGGCAAACACGGCCCTGCCCTCGAGCCCGGCGCGTCCGCCCGAAGCCTGCTAGTCCAGCACATTACCGGTGAGAAGACTCCCCAAATGCCGCTGGGTAGCTCCCTGCCCCCGAGTTTCCTGGCCGATCTTCGCGCCGTGATTGACTCGTTGCCCGCCACTCCCACCGTCACCAAGCGCGACCCGCATTGGGATTGGTTGCTGCACGCTCCTACCGCCCCGGTTCTGCCCGCGGTGAAGCGCCAGGAATGGGTGCGCAATCCGATTGACCGGTTTGTGCTGGCGAAGCTGGAACCGTTAGCGATTCAGCCGGCGCCCGAAGCCTCGCGCCGCACCTTGATCCGCCGCGTCTATTTTGACTTACTCGGCTTGCCACCCACGCCGGAGCAGGTGCGCGCCTTCACCACCAGCCAGGATCCGCAAGCCTACGAGAAGCTGATCGATCAGTTACTCGCCGACCCGCGCTACGGCGAACGCTGGGGCCGCCATTGGCTCGACTTAGTCCGCTACGCCGAGAGCGATGGCTTTGCTATCGATGGCGAGCGGCCCACCGCGTGGCGCTATCGCGACTATGTCATCCGCGCGTTCAACCAGGACAAGCCCTATGACTTATTCGTACAGGAGCAGATCGCCGGCGATGAGTATCGCGGCAAGAAGCCCGCGCCGCCCGCCGATAGGCTCGTCGCGCTCGGCTTCTTGCGCTTCGCGCCCTGGGAGGCCGACGCGAATTCGAAGAAACAATTACGCCAGGATCATCTGAACGATATCACCGCTACCGTGGGGAGCGTCTTTCTGGGAATGACCACAGGCTGCGCCCAGTGCCACGACCATAAGTACGATCCGATTCCGCAAAAAGACTACTACCGTCTGCAAGCCTTCTTCGCGGGCACCGCCGTCGCCGACCTGCCGGTGCCCTTCCACGAAGTGGAACAGCCCAAGGAAAAGAAGCGGCTGATGCGCCAACACGAGGACGCCGCTGAAGCCGCGGAGATGGCGCTCGATCAGCAACGCGAGGAATTGAAGCAGCGCTACATGAAACTCTTCGCCGTGCCCGCCAGCGACGAGGGACTCAAGAAGTTTCTGGGTAAGTTGAATACGAAGAATCTATTTTTCCTCGAGCAGGATTTACCGCTGGTAAAAGAACCTGATTGGCGCGGACCTTTGCGGAGTTACTTCGACACGCGGGACCGCATGCAGCGCGAGCAGGAGTTAGCCAAGCGGTACCAACCCGTCGCCTATGCTGTGAAAGACGTTGCCCCTCCGGCCGCGCCCGACGTCCCCGATACTTACGTGCTGAGCGGGGGCGACTTGGCCGCGCGCGGCGAAAAGGTGGAAGCCGGCTTTCTCTCTTGCGCCACCGGCCAATCGGCGCCCGCGCAGATCCCGTTCGCCGGCGGCAGCAATGGCCGCCGGCTCGCGTTGGCCGAATGGATTGCTTCGCCCCAGAATCCCTTCACCGCCCGCGTGATGGTGAATCGCCTCTGGCAGCGGCACTTCGGCGAGGGCCTGGTCCGCACGCCCAGCGACTTCGGCAAGAATGGCGACCCGCCGTCGCATCCCGAGTTACTCGATTGGCTCGCCACGCAGTTCGTGGAGAAGCAATGGAGCCTGAAGGTGATGCACCGCCTGATGCTCACGTCGGCCACTTACCGGCAGGCGAGCCGCCATCCTGAGCAAGAGAAGCTCGCCGCCCAGGACCCGGCCAATCGTTTACTCTGGCGCATGAACTGGCAGCGGCTGGATGCCGAAGCCCTGCGCGATTCGATCCTGTCGGTGAGCGGAAAGCTGAACCCCGCCGCGGGCGGTCCGCCGGTGCTTTTCGACGTCCCGGAAGATGTCGCGCAGGGTTTTGAGTTTTTCAAATGGTACCCGTCCACGGAGGAGGAACAGCGCCGCCGCAGTATCTATCTCATCCAACGCCGCAGCGTCCTGCTACCGATGGCCGAAACCTTTGACGCGCCGAACTTGAGCTCTTCCTGCTCCCGCCGGCAGAGTACGATTGTCGCGCCGCAGGCACTTACTCTGCTGAATGGCTCGCTCACCCGGGCCGCGGCTCGCGATCTGGCGCAACGCTTGAAGGACAGTCCGGATCCGCCGCAAGAAGCCTTCTGGCTGGCGCTCGGCCGTCCTCCGTCCGCCCAGGAACGCGCGCAAGTAGAAAAGCTGATGGCGCAAGGCCCGGAGGGCCTAGCGTCGTTGGGCGCGGTCCTGTTTAATTTGAACGAATTCTTGTATGTGGAGTAACTGGCTATGAAACGGAGAGACTTCTTTGCCCAAGGCGCCTTCGGACTCAGCAGCGCCGCGCTGGGTGAGTTACTGGCCGCCGAAGCCGCTCCCCGGCCGCACCATGCCGCGAAAGCCGACGCCTGTATCTTCCTGGCGATGCTGGGCGGAGTTAGTCAGGTAGATACTTTCGATCCGAAGCCGAAACTAGCCCAATTCAATGGCCAGATCATGGATTGGAGTAAAGAGAAGAAGACCGATCAACCCAACTTATTCGCAAAACCGCGTAAATTCGTCGCGAGCCCCTTCAAATTCTCGCGTTACGGGAAATGCGGACGCGAAGTATCGGAGTTACTCCCCTTCACGGCGCAACACGCCGACGATCTGGCGATCGTCCGCAGCGTGCAGAGTGACAATGGCAATCACCCCGCGGCCGTTTTTCAGATGAACACCGGCTTCATTATTCCGGGCAACCCTTCAATGGGCGCCTGGGTGACTTACGGGCTGGGTACCGCCAATCGGAATCTGCCTTCCTTCGTGGCCATGCCGGACTTTCGCTCCATCCCCTTCAGCGGCGCGCAGCAGTGGGGCAGCGGCTATTTGCCGGCGGAATATCAGGGCACCATCCTGCGCGCCACCAGCGAACCCATCCGCGATCTCGCCTCGCCCGGCGACGTCGCGCCCGGCTTGCTGGCCGCGGAACGCGAAGCCCTGCGCGGGCTGAATCAGGAATATCTGCGCGAACGGCCCGACAACACCGACCTGCAAGCCCGCGTGGACTCCTACGAACTGGCCTACCGCATGCAAATGGAAGTGCCGCGCGTGCTCTCCATCGACGCCGAACCCGAAGCGATCAAGGAGATGTACGGCTTGAATGATCCCGTCACCGCTTCCTTCGGCCGCCGCTGCCTGATGGCGCGCAAGCTGGTGGAGGCCGGGGTCCGCTTTGTGGAGGTCTTCACGCCGTCGCAGAGCTGGGATGCGCATGGCGACATCCGCAAGAACCACGAGAAGAACGCCCGGGAAACGGACCAGCCCATCGCCGCGCTGATTAAGGACTTGAAGCAGCGGGGCATGTTGCCGCGGACGCTAGTGGTCTGGATGGGCGAGTTCGGCCGCACCCCGGACACCCCGGCCGAGCAGGAGACGCCGGGCCGCGACCACAACACCCGCGCCCAAAGCATGTGGTTCGCCGGGGGCGGCACCCAGGGCGGCAGCATGATCGGCGAAACCGATGAGATTGGCCACAAAGCCGTGCAGGACGTCTATCACATGCACGACGTCCACGCGACGATTCTGCATCTGCTGGGCCTCAACGATCTGCGCCTCACCTACTACTTCGGTGGCCGCAACCGGCGCCTGACGGACCTGGGCGGCCGGCGAATCAAGGAAATACTGGCGTAACCAGCGGCTAAGCCGTCAGATCGGGAAAAGTAAAGCGCAGCCCAGGCTCAACCAGCGGCGCGACCGGCTCGTGGCTCTCGTACACCGTAACCGAGCGGTAGGCCCCGGCCAACGGCTCGCGATGGACGATCATCCGGCGGTTGTTCAAATCGAGCACCCAGTAGTCCGCGATGCCGGCGCGCGCATAGAGGTCGGCTTTCGTCGTCAGGTCGAAGCGTAGCGTGGTGTCCGAGACTTCGATGAGCCAGGCAATATCGGACGGTCCGGGTGTACGCTGAGCCAAGTCAACGCCAGCGTGCGTCACCACGGCATCCGGCTCCGGTTCACTACTGGGGTTGTCTTCCGGGGCTACGTCGATCGGGAGTTGCAGGCGAATCCGGCGGCCAAACTGCTGCACCAGCGTCACACTGAGCATGCTAATCGCAAAGGCGTGCGGAGGCTTCTGGCCCAGCTTATTGATGAGTTCCCCGTCCACCAGCTCATACCGCTCGCCCGCAAAGAAACCGTGGTCGAGCAGAAACTCGCATTCTTCCCGCGTAAACTTCCGGAGCCTGGGCGGCGGCTGCGGCGGGATCGTCTCGAGTTGCAGAGCAAAGGGCACTTCACCCAACAGTGTAACGTCGCCAGACGGAAAAAGCCCCGCCTTGCGGCGTGGCCGATGACGGGCTGAAGCCTGGCTTCAGCCCCTACAGCCGTCCACAACAATTTCCAAAAATCGCAACTCAAAACGAAATAACCACTTAACCCCAATTCACCAACCCAAAACCAGCAGTCGATTTGGCCCCGCATGTCACCCTAAAATCATGGGCAGGCCAATCTCCGAAGCTAAGCGCGCCACCTACCAACCCAACGCGCAAATCTCCCCTTCGACTCGAGGAAAAGCAAATCACCACACCTTCTTCCGCTACCAACGAGGTCAACCGCTCCTTCGAGCGCGCCCCGAAAGGCTGTAGAATCAAGCACTCGCCGGTCCGTTTCGTCTAACCCCGTAGGACAGACCTCCGGTCTGTCCACCTCGCAGCCGCCATCACGCGAATCGAGTAGATTAGCGCAAAGTGCTGACTTGAAAAACCTTCACCCCGCTGCGGACGCAGTCGCGGACGTTGTGGGGCGCCTCGCCAGCCAGCCGCGCACCGAGTGAGCGGCTCCTATTCGTCTCCTCTCCAAATCAACGTCGCGGACAAAAAAAGCCCCGCCTTCCGGCGGGGCCTTTTGCTCTCTTCGGTTCGAGTTAGTAGCGGTACTGCTCGGCCTTGTACGGGCCTTCCTTCGGCACGCCAAGGTACTCGGCCTGCTCGGTGGTGAGCACGGTGAGCTTGGCGCCGATCTTCTCGAGGTGCAGGCGGGCCACTTCTTCGTCGAGGTGCTTCGGCAGAACGTAGACGCCCACCTTGTAGGTGTCCTTGTTCTTCCACAGGTCGAGTTGGGCCAGTGTCTGGTTCGAGAACGAATTCGACATCACGAAGCTGGGGTGGCCGGTGGCGCAGCCCAGGTTCACCAGGCGGCCTTCGGCGAGCATGTAGATGGAGTTGCCGTCGGGGAACGTGTACATGTCCACCTGCGGCTTGATGTTCGTCCGCTTCACGCCGGGCAGGTTGTTCAACTTGTCGATCTGGATCTCGTTGTCGAAGTGGCCGATGTTGCAGACGATGGCCTGATCCTTCATGTGCTTCATGTGCTCGAGCGTAATGACGTCGCAGTTACCGGTGGTGGTGACGTAGATGTCGGCGCGGCCCATGGTCTCTTCGATGGTGGTGACTTCGTAGCCTTCCATCGCGGCCTGCAAGGCATTGATGGGGTCGATCTCGGTGACGATGATGCGGCAGCCGAGGCCCTTCAAGGAAGCAGCCGAACCCTTGCCGACGTCGCCGTAGCCGCACACGACCGCGACTTTGCCCGCGATCATCACATCAGTGGCGCGCTTGATGCCGTCCACCAGGCTCTCGCGGCAGCCGTAGAGGTTGTCGAACTTGCTCTTCGTCACCGAGTCATTCACGTTGATGGCCGGGACGAGCAACTTGCCGGCCTGGTGCATCTTGTAGAGGCGATGGACACCTGTGGTGGTCTCCTCAGACACGCCCTTCCATTCCTTCACCACGTCGTGCCAGCGGGTGGGGTTCTCGGCGTAGACCTTCTTCAGCAGGTCCTTGATCACCTGCTCTTCGTGGTTGCCCGACGGGGTGTTCACCCAGTTGTCGCCGTTCTCGAGATCGTAGCCCTTGTGGATCAGCAGCGTGACGTCGCCGCCATCGTCGATCACCATTTGCGGGCCGAGGCCACCGGCGTGCGACAAAGCCTGATAGGTGCAGTCCCAGTACTCTTCGAGCGTTTCGCCCTTCCAGGCAAACACCGGCGTGCCGGCGGCGGCGATGGCCGCGGCGGCGTGGTCCTGCGTGGAGAAGATGTTGCAGCTCGCCCAGCGCACGTCGGCGCCCAGGTCCACCATCGTCTCGATCAGCACGGCGGTCTGAATCGTCATGTGCAGCGAGCCCGTGATGCGGACCCCCGCCAACGGCTTCGACGCGGCGTACTTCTTCCGGATCGACATCAAGCCGGGCATTTCATGCTCGGCGACGTTGATCTCCTTACGGCCCCAGTCGGCGAGTTTCATGTCGGCGACCTTGAAATCTGTGGCAACTTTGGATAGTGTGTTGGTGCTCATGGAAATGATCCTATCTACGAATCAAGATATGTTGATAGGATACTTGGGAGGATCGGGAAAAGTCAATGGCGTCAATTGTCAAATCTCTGCGTGCTTTGTCGGATCCGCTCCGTTTGAGGCTCGTACTCCTCCTTAGGCACGAGGAACTATCCGTCGCCGAGATCCAGGAGGCGCTCGGCATGGGGCAGAGCCGCATCTCGACGCACCTCGGCCAACTCAAGCAAGCCGGACTCGTCGAAGACCGCCGCTCCGGCAAGAACATTCTCTACCGCCTGGTGCCGGACGTTCACCCGCAACTCGTTCAATTGTTGGAAGATTCCGCCGTCGAGATCCCCGAAACCGGGCAGGACGCCCAGGCCCTGGCCCTGATTTTGCGCAATCGCCTGGACAAAACCCGCGCCTACTTCGACGAGCTCGCCGGCCGCTTCGGGCGCCAGTATGTGCCCGGGCGAAGCTGGAAGGCGCTGGCCGAAAGTCTGCTGATGCTGGTGCCGCCCATGGTGATTGCCGACCTCGGCGCCGGCGAAGGCACCTTCACCCAGCTCCTCGCCCGCCGTGCCAAACAAGTCATTGCGATCGACAGTTCGCCCAAGATGGTCGAATTCGCCAGCGACCTCGCGCGCAAGAACGGCCTCACCAACGTCGAGTTCCGCCTGGGAGACCTGGAGTCCCCGCCGATTGAGGCGTCGTCGTGCGACCTCGCCTTCCTGAGCCAGAGTCTGCACCACGCGCTGCATCCGCAAAAGGCCGTGGAGGCGGCGCACGGTCTTTTGAAGCCGGGCGGGAGGCTGGTGATCCTCGACCTGAAGCGCCACACCTTCGAAGAGGCAAAGGAACTCTACGCCGACATCTGGCTCGGCTTCGCCGAAGTGGAACTCGACGGCTTCCTGCGCCAGGCCGGCTTCCGCGACGTCCAGGTCTTTTCGGTCCACCGCGAGTCCGAGCCGCCGTACTTTGAAACGCTGTTGGCGGTGGGCGAGAAGTCGGTGCCTTAGAACCGCATCAATTGGGTTCCCGATTCAGGGCGTTGATGGCGAGTAACAGACAATCGCTTTGCGGCGCTTCGCCAAATTGCATGATTTGTGTGGCAGACTCACGAATCAGGCGAGCAACATCGTTCGTGCCGCAGTTTCCAACCTGCAGAAAGATCACTTTGGGGGGCGCGCCGATGAGCATAGCCCGGTCATAGAAATCGGCATCCTTGGAGACGATGGCGAAATGTTGGCGTCGCGCATAATCCCAAATGAGGAGATCTGGGGAATTAGTCAATTCCACTTCGCGAACGTGCTGGGAACCGGGGAAGAGATCCTCCACCAGGCGGGGCAATCGAGGAGAAAGGTTCTCGTCGAAAAGTAACTTCATGCAACCAGGACGGTTCGCCGCTCGCGATCAGCAGCGAACGCGAAACAAGCCTGAATGTCTTCTAAAGTTAAGTCCGGAAAATCGGCCAAGACCTCCTCGATCGTCATGCCGCCGGCTAGATATTCCAGCACATCGTACACGGTGATTCGCATTCCGCGGATGCAGGGTTTGCCGCTCCGCTTACCCGGCTCAATGGTAATGATTTGCCGATAGTTGACCATATGCCTGTCAGTCTAGCAGGCTTCGGAAATCGCTTTAGCTCTGGTAAACAGCGGCGGCGTCGAAGCTGACTCCGGCGTAAAGGTCGGCGAGGGAGAAGGCGGTCTCGGCGACGCCCAGGAATACGGTCTGGTCGAGGCTGCCCTGAATAATTTCGAGCGACCAATGATTGGGGGAGTGTCTTCGGTACAGGTCAATCCGGGGTTGATCCTGGGCGATGAGCAGATACTCCTCGAACGAGGGCAGGAGTTGATACAGCTTGAACTTCCCCCCGGTGTCATAGCCTTCCGTCGAGGGGGACAGGATTTCGATAATCGCGCGGGGGTTGGTGAGCGAGCCGCTCGCAAGATCCGGCTGGCCGCAGACGATGGCGGCGTCGGGATAGACGAACCGGGTCGCGGTCGCGCGGACCCGCGGCGCCATCATCCCGGCGCAGCCCTTCCGCAAACGGCTGCCGAGCACGAGGCCCAGGTTAAACGCGAGCCTGCTATGCGTGGGCGTCGCGTCAACGATCGGGAAGAGTTCGCCGTCGTGATACTCGCTGGGCCGTTCGGCGGCGTCGTCCATGACGAGGTATTGCTCCACCGTGATCGCCGGATTCGCGCCCATGCCTTGATTTTAGTCCAGTCAGCGCCACTGGATTCAAGTTGCAATCGTTGCGCGCCCCTGAGCGCGCAGGGGGGGGGCCGTTGATCGAAGTGCGCTATTAGCGTATACTACGGGCTGTTTATTTTGTTCCGATGACGGTGCTGGAAACACCCGGCTTCCTGCGGGACGCCGCCGCGGCGTTAACCGAGGCAGAGCGGTTGGAGGTGGTCACCTTTCTCGCCACGAACCCGGAAGCGGGAGATGTGATGCCGGGCACGGGCGGAGGGCGCAAGCTTCGCTGGCGAGCCCCCGGAAGGGGGAAGCGCGGCGGAGTTCGGGTTATTTATTACGATCACGATGAGTCGTTGCCGCTTTTCTTGCTTAGCGTTTTCGCGAAGAACGAGAAGGCCAATCTCACCAAGGCCGAACAGAACCAAATGAAGATCCTGCTGCCCCGATTAGTAGCGGGTTACCGGAAGAGGATGATGCCATGAAGAACATGAAGAAACAGACGAAGCCCAAGCGCAAGACTGCCGGCAGCCGGATCATTGCCAGCCTTCAGGAGGCCGTGGATTGGGTGGAAGGCCAGGACGTGGCCGTCCGGGTGACGACGGTGGAAGTGCCCGTGATCGACGTCAAGTCGATGCGGCGCCGGCTCGGGCTGAGTCAAGCGGACTTCGCGGCGAAGTTCGGCTTTCAGCCGGCGACACTGCGGAATTGGGAGCAAGGGCGGACCTATCCGGACGGTCCGGCGCGTGTGCTGCTGGCAGTCATTGCGAAACATCCGGAAGCCGTTGAGGATGCCCTACGGCGGGCGAGTTAGCGCGGGGAATTTGAGCGTAGGACTCATCCCCCCTACCTACTTGATCTGCGTTTCTTTGCTTGTAATCGATTGTCAAATCAAGGGTTGTTGTCTCCGTTATCAAGAACAGTGTGGGATCGTGTGCGATACCGATGCCCGACACCGATCCCTCGGCAAAACCCGGATGCCCCACGGTGCTAGGATGGCAGTTTCGATGCAGACCGAACCATTAACCCCCGGACAAGTTAAAGCACTGTTCAAGCCATTGGCTTACACCGCACTCCAAAGCGGCCATCACAAGAACAAGCAGCAACTACTGATCGGAGATACGCCGGATGCAAGGACATCCACGTTTCTTTTCGATTCGGCGACGACCATCAGAAGCAAGCAAGCGACGCAGATTACTCTTGAGAACGGCAAGGTGCTTACGCGCTCGAGTGGCCAAGTGTTAATGCTTGAAAGACTGAGAGTCTATCCCTACGCACTGCCAAATGAGTTGATCGAAGACTTATGGCAGCGGCAAATCGAGCGCAAACGCATTCTGGATCTTTGCAGAGATGGCAGACCCATCGACCTCCCGCCGCTACTCAAAGAGATAGCCAGGCTCACGAATTCGTCGCCAGGGGTTCTGGAGGTTTTCAATCTTGAGCGGTTCAACATTGAAGCTATCCACTGCAACTTGCTGAAACTGAGCCTCCGAGAACTCCGTGAAGTTTCCGGGATGACGAAGCCGACCGATAGCCAAATGAACCAGCCATGAGTCAGACCAAAAGCGCATCGCACGATTTTCGCTGGCGTTTGCCGAAGGCCCAATCTCAGAACCTCGAGAAATATGTTGGCCGTGCGAGCACAGTAGTAGGTCAGGTCGAAGGGCCGTCTTGTGCCCCTTGATCGCCTCTACGGCGACCTTGGCCTTCAAACTCGGTGGGTGACTCTTGCGTATTTTAGGCATTGACTCTCCTTCATTTTCAATGCCGCCCACCATCTAAGGAAGTTGGTCTTTTTTGTCCAAAAACGGGGTCCACCACAAGTATCAGGCGGGCGGTTGAATCCGCCGCATTCACAGATCATATTTTCCAACAATCGGATAAGGCGGCGTCTGGGCGCAAGCGGCTCAGAGCGAGAATGCCTACAAAGCGTACCGGGGTTCCCCAAAAACTGACCCACGACCCAATATTCTGCTATCGTAGCGATATGCGAATGCGAACTCGTCTACGGTGGCTTTGCCTCACGTGTATGGTGTTGTACTCGATTCCCTTGTCTGCCCAATATCTAGACTCGGTCAACAAAGCCATCGATGACCGCAACGCTTACCTAAGGAGCCAGCCTGAAACACGCGCTCGCATCGATTTGATGAGGGCTGAGCAAAAGAAGCTCGAAGCAGAAGCAGCCAAAATCCGCGCTGACCAAGAGAGAAGTCTGTCTGCTGATCGGATTGCTTGCACACTGGGCATTGACGTTAGAGTCCCCAATGATGAAGAGGTCCAACTCGCGATGCAGCGTATGGCGGACAAATATCCCGATATCGAGAAGTACTCCAAAACCATGTCAACTCTCGCGAAAAGCTTCTTATCCGGCAAGCAAGGCTCACATTTTGAATACCTTCAGGGCCTCTACATCCTCGCAAAGTATACAGAGCTCTCATCCGTCCCTGCCGCCGAGCGAGGCTCCCTTCGCGAGCCTGTTTCCAAATAATGGGAAGCCCCCCCTTAGAATCGAACAACGAATAGCAATTGCCAGCGCTCGGACTCGGGTCTCGAATCGACTAAACAGTATTCAAGGGTCAGCCTTGATCTGAAAAAGAAAATCGCGCACCCGTAACAAAGCAGGACCTACAATCGAGGTATGACGCTTGGACTGTGGTTTGAATATGCTCTGAAAATCGGCGCGCCAACCTTGGCCGCTGGTGTCGTCATTGTAGTTGCGCTGATCCAGAAGTATGGCGAAGGTTGGCTTAGCAAAAGGTTTGACGCCGAACTAGCCAAACTGAAGCATCAGCAACAACAGGAATTAGACAGGAACCGTGATGAGGTTCAACGAATGTTTGACCGAATAGTCAAGATTCACGATAAGGAATTTGAAGTCTACCCCCAAGCATGGCTGATGCTCCAGACGCTTTGCGGCACGACATTTCAGGCCATGAACTCCGGCGTCAATGGTTCGCCCGACTTCGAGAAGATAAAAGAAGGGGATGGTCTGGAAGACTTCCTTTTACAGATTACCTTTACTGAACATCAGAAGAAGTTGCTTCGCAACGCGACGAGTGAAGCGAGGGGCAAACTGTACGCGGAATTGGATAGGGGCAATAAGCTCGATGCGGCCAGTGAATCGGCTCGTCTGCTTAAGAACTACCTATTGCTGAACGAAGTCTTCATGACGCCAGAGATTGCAGATCTCTTCGACAAAGCCCATAAACAGATTCAGGAGGCTATCGTCGGGTACAACATTGGACGACAGCACGATCGAAAGATGTACTCTGAGGCATTGAGGGTGATTCTTGAGGAGTCCCCGAGCCGTCTGCCGCCCTTAAAGGAAGCCATCCAAATGCGCCTTGGCTTCCCAGCGACGCTGCCCCCAAGTTCAGTCTTAGCGAAGAGTTGAGCGCTAAAGGCGGCTGGAGCCAGGTTGGAAACCTAGGCATCCCTGGGTTTCGCCCGATCCCCATCAAAAACAGGTGAATCGGTGCCATCCACACTGCAGCCCTAAGGGGATCAGGTGTCATTCACTCTACACCTATCTCTTCCCAGGACAAGAAGAACTTATCGACTTTACAACCACATACGACGAAGACCGACACGCGTTAAGACAGTGGGGGGAAACCCGCACCCCTACCTGAAAGGGTGCCACTGTCGGGGGCTTTCGGGCGCATCCCCGATCCGACCCAACCGTAAATCCCATCACCACCAACGTTTCACGGCTACGCTAAACCGGACCGCACTGGCGGCGGTCCGGCTTTAGGAGCATTCAGAGCCACCGCGCGGGTATCATCGACTCGAAACCGCTGGAGGCGGATGGCCGGCCGTTTGATAGGTATACGCCAGAGGCGTATCATAGAATCGTGTCTGTATTTGTCGAGTCGCAGGTCTTTGATCGCGTGGGCGCCCTCTACCTCGGCGACGAAGAATACAGCGAATTGCAGTCTTTCATGATGCAAGGCCCAGAAGCCAGAGCTATGAAGGCTTTCCGAAATGGCTAAGAAACTCACCGGACGCGCACTCGCGCAATTCGAATCCGGACGTAACATTTGGCAAGAAGTGCTCGATGGCGTGAAAGAAATCAAGGCCGGCGGCGGTAGAAGGACTTCCGCCGAACCCACGTCGCCCATCGTGCGGGCGCGTTTGAAATCCGGCCTGACGCAAGAGCAATTCTCCGCTTTGCTCGGGGTATCGAAACGCACTTTGGAACAATGGGAACAAGGACGCCGGACTCCCAGTGGAGCGGCGAAGACTTTGTTGAAGATAGCGGAACTGCACCCCGAAATGCTCAGGGAAATTGCCGCGTAGACACTGGAAATCGGGAGGACGGGGTCGTCCCTCACCCATGCCGAATATAGCGAAGGAGCTGGAAACGATGAGTAGCACCCTCGAAATCCGAGATTCGCTCTACGGCGAGCTCTTGGCGAAATCACTTCCGCGGCCGATTCGGGACGAGACCGAACATGCGCGCTTTACCAGGATGTTGCTCGAGTTGGACGAACGCGATGACCTTTCACCGGAGGAGGAGGCGCTGGCCGAAGTCCTCACCTTGCTGGTTGTGGACTACGAAGAGAAGGCCCATCCGTTACCCCGCGTCTCGCCGAACGACTCGCTGGTGGCGTTGATGGAGGAACGGGGACTGAAACACAAAGACATTTGGCCCGTCCTGGGCAACAAAGGTGCGGCGACGGAGGTATTGAGCGGGCGGCGGATGATCAGCAAAGCTCAGGCGCGGCGGCTAGCGGAGTTTCTGCGCGTACCCATCGAGCTGTTCATCTGACGGCTAAGCCCGGTCAGTCCGGGGGCGGACGCGGACTGGGACCAGGACCGCGAGGTCTTCGATCGTGTCCGCTGGCGTGCGCACGGGAGCCGCTTCGGGGCGGACGGTCTCGTTCATGTGCGGCGCGCTGCAAAGGCGTATGAGGCTCGCCTGAAAGCGGAGTTGAGCGGCGAGTTCGGGGTGCAACGTATCCATGCTCTACCTATCGTCTTCAACCGGACCACCCTTTAGCAGGCGGCAAGAATTCGCCGCGGAGACAAAAAAAGGGCGGCCTACGTTGGGCCGCCCGTGTCATGAATTGTGTGGTTTCCTGACGAATATGTTTGAGGACTCTATGCACCGGTCTCTGTCAGACCGAATATGAGATACGAGCGGTCCGTCGGATATGGTTGGGTGGGACTTTGTTGGCGGGGCTCGGTGAGGAAAAAACTAGGATGGTGGTCATAGCAGGAGATATTGGAGGAACAACCCTGAGTCTTTCGGACCATTTCGTTTCTCATACGCAATGTCTATATGCAAGCGGTGTGCCAAACCGTCGTGACCTTTGTTTTCAACAAATCGCTGATTGGCTATCCTAAATTGGAATCGCTGGTTTCAAAATGGACGGGGAAACCGATTCAAATCGGGATGGGCGCTTACAGGACGGAAAAGATGTCGGGCAGGGAGACGGAAATCCCCTCGGCGGTGAGCGCTCCCGAGGCCGGGATCTCGTGCAGGCGGCCACCGCGAGCGAATTCCCAGGCGGTGCGCAGGACGGGATCGACAATCCAAACCATCGAGACTCCCCAGGCGTGATACTCCTCGCCCTTGGCTACCACTTCGCTCAGGACATCGCTAGGAGATAGTACCTCGACGCAGAGCGGGAGCGGTGAAGATGGATAGGGATCTTGGATCGCTTGGCGAAACTGGGCCGCCACGTCGGGCACCAGATAACGGCCTTCGCGAAGCCGGACGGTGAGTTCACTACCGGCCAGGAGTTGTGGGCGTCCACTCATCAGCAACTGGGCGATTCTGGCTTGCAGTAAAGAGTGTTTCCAAGTAGGCAGCGGCTTCTGGGTGAGCGCGCCGTCCTGGTATTCAAACGCAGGCTTAGCTTCGAGGCGCAGGTAGTCTTCCGCCGAAATCAAGGTCATTTTGCCGCCGTGAGCTTGAAGTTCCGAAACATGGTGACGCTGAACTGGTCGTGCAACTGCAGGCCGATGGGGCCGCGCTTGGGGCGGGCGGGGTCCGTGGCGTGCTTGGCGACTTCGGTGCCGTTGATGGAGACGGTGATCTGCTCATTCCGGCAGACGATACGGATGTGATTCCATTCGTTGTCGCGATGGACGCCAGGCTTGGCGGGCTGGATCCGGTAGATGGCGCCCGAAATCTCGGGGTCGGGATAACGGTTGTTGAGCTGGATCTCGTAGGCGACCTTGGAGGGCGTCTTCGAGAAGTCCGGGTGCGCTTGCACGCCGGCGGCGGCGCGGCTGGGGTCGCGCAGGGAGATGCCGCTGTTGCCGCCGTCGCGCAGCCAATAGTCGACGTCGAGAGTGAAGTCACCATATTCGGCGTCGGTGTAGAGCCAGGCCTGACGGTCGAGCCAGGCGCGGAAGGCTTTGGGGTCGGGGTCATAAGACTTCCGCGGGCCTTGGCCGATCAGGTCGCGCTGGCCAACGAGCGTGCCGTCGCGCATCAGATGCCAGCGGCCATCGCCAACGGTCTTCCAGGCGAGCGGTTGTCCGTTGGCTTTGCCGAAGGTGATGGCGTCCTGAGCGCAGAGCAGGCTGGCGAAGCAGAGGTAGGGGAGAAGTCGCATTACGTTTGAGTTTAGCGATTCTTCGCGGCATAAAATATAGGGAATGCCCAAACGCCGCGATATCCTGATGGCCATGCCCTTTCTTGCCTCTCCCGGGTCCAGCGCGGAACCGGAAGCCGAAGAGACCATTTACATCCCCGCCAAGCAACTCGAGACGGACCGCAAGTTCATTGTCGATTTCATCGACGAGTTCAGCTTCGCCATGGTGATCACGGGCAAGGGCGGCATCCGGGTAACGAACGTGCCCACGCTGCTGGACCGCGACGAAGAAGGCTGGGGCAGCGTCTGGTGGCACATTGCCAAGGGGAACGGCCAGAATGACGCGCTCGACGGAAGCACGGACTGCACGCTAGTCTTTCACGGGCCGCACGGCTACATCTCGCCCAACTGGTACACGACCAAGAACGCGGTGCCGACCTGGAACTTCGCCGTGGTCCACGCGACGGGCAAGCCGCGCCGGATGACCGATGACGCGGCCTTCGCGCGCAACCTGAAGCGGCTGGTAGCGCAGAACGAAGCCCGCTATGGCGGCGGCACCGCGTGGGACTACAACAAACTTACCGAGGGCTACTTACAAGGCATGCGGCAAGGCATTGTGCCTTACGAAATGAAGATTGAGCAGGTGGAGGCGAAGTTCAAGCTGGGGCATGACCGTTCGGCGGCGGATCGCGAGGGCATCGTGCAGGGCCTCAAAACGGGCCGCAAGGAACGGACTTTAACGCAATTGACCGAAGCTTACTACGGCCGCCTGAAGTGATAAACTCCGAGTGCGATGACACTCTCTCGATGGTTTTCTCCGCTGCTGCTCGCGGCGGCTCTCTTCGCCGATGACGCGAACTATAACCTGCACCTGTGGGAGCCCGGCAAGGTGCCGGCCAGCGTGGGCGACGGTCCGTTGGACGCGCCTTTCCTGACGGTTTTTCAGCCGCCGCCCAATAAACGCAACGGCTCGGCGGTGATTATCGCGCCGGGCGGGTCGAACATCATGCTGATGTACGGCGTGGAAGGGATTGAGATCGCCGAGCGCTTCAATGACTGGGGGACGACGGCCTTCGTGCTGACCTACCGGCTATCGCCGCGCTACGACGACCAGGCCCGCATTTTGGATGGCAACCGGGCGATCCGGCTGGTGCGGTCGCGCGCGGCCGAGTTCAAGCTGGATCCGCAGCGAATTGTTTTTGCGGGCTTCTCGGCGGGTTCGACGATGGCTCGTCTGGTGGCCGCGGCGTCGGGTCCGGGTGATCCGAAAGCGGCTGATCCGGTGGATCGCTATGATTCGAAGCCCAACCATTTGGTGATGGTCTACGGTCCGGGCAAGGCGATGCCCAATGAAGACCTGAAGAATTTCCCACCCACGTTCCTGCTGGCGGCGGCGCATGATCGCGGGGCGGCCAATGGGTCAGCCCAGTTGTTTCTCGACATGAATAAGGCGGGCGCGGTTGTGGAGTTACACCTTTATCAGAAGGGCCGGCACGGATTTGGCGCGGCGACGACAAGTCCGGAATATGGCCCTTGGATGGACTCACTCAGGCACTTCTTGAAACAAGGTGGGTTCTTCGGAGGAAGCGCCAAGTGATTGTGTGGTTATTACTCGCCAGTAACTTACTGGCCGACGCGCCAAAGTTGGTGAACGACGGCTACGGAGACTTCGTCTATGTACCGGCCGGCGCCTTCGCCATGGGCGATAACTTCGGCGATGGCGAAAGCCGGGAGCGGCCCGTACATACGGTGACGCTGGATGCTTATTACATCGGCAAGTTCGAAGTCACCAATGGGGAGTGGCGTAAGTTCCGCGACGATCCAGCTTACGACGATAAGTCGCTGTGGCCGGAGGGCCGCGTGGTGCCGAAGGACCAGAATCCTTATTGGACGCAGGCGCAAAATCACGGCGGCGGCACGCCGGGCAGCGATAGTTATCCGGTGCTGGGTGTAAATTGGGACGCGGCGACCGCTTATTGTAACTGGCTGAGCCGCAAGAC
Source organism: Bryobacteraceae bacterium (assembly GCA_019752335.1). GTDB lineage: Bacteria > Acidobacteriota > Terriglobia > Bryobacterales > Bryobacteraceae > JALHNI01. The sequence goes on along the minus strand of JAIEMJ010000004.1, from coordinate 85,191 downwards.
CGGCAAGAAGTATCGCTTGCCGACGGAGGCCGAGTGGGAGAAAGCGGCACGCGGGACGGATCAGCGAAGGTTTCCTTGGGGCAACGAGATTGATCCGAGTTACGCTCGTTTCACGCTGTCGGCTGGCTTTGAAACGGCGCAGACGGTGGGTTACTACGACGGGAGTAAGCGCGGCAATTTCCAGACGCGTAACGGCGCGTCGCCTTACGGGGCGATGGATATGGCGGGCAACGTGATGGAGTGGTGCCAGGATTGGTATGCGCGCGGCTATTACTCGGTATCGCCGAAGAAGAATCCCCGCGGTCCGGAAAAGGGCGCCTATCGGGTGCTGCGCGGCGGGAGCTTTTTCTTTGAGCCGCAGGATGCGCGCAGTTACGCGCGGTCTGGCGGATGGCCGTCCTTACAGGCTTGGCGCATGATCGGCTTCCGTCCGGTACGTGAGCCGTAGGTTAACGCAGGACCGACAGCCACTCTCGCAGCATCGCGTTGAATTCGCCCGGACGCTCCAGCATCAGATAGTGCCCGCCTTCGTTGAGGACGGTAGCGTCGAAGTCGGCGTATTTGCGGTTTACCGCCAGATTGGTGGCTGGCTTGGCGGAATTGATGGCGCGGATCGGCACGCGTACCGCCTTGAGGGTGGCGGCAAGATCCAACTGAGGATAGTTCTTCAGCAGAGCCAGCAGCATCTCCGGTCGGGTCTTCAAGGCCTGAGTAGTAACTTCGGCTGCCAGGGGCGAGCCCGACGGAAACATGCCGGCCACCATCTGCGTCATCGTCCCGCGGAAGTCCTTTTCGAAGGTGGCGATGTAGCCTTGCATCTCCTCCGGCGTGACACGGGCTTCCGCGTTGTGCAGAGTATCCACCAGGATTACGGCTTGCACGTTGGGGAGCTTCGCCGCCGCCAGCAGAGACACCGGGCCGCCCATGGAATGGCCAACGAGAATCACCCGCGGCCGCTTCAGGCGCTCCACGACGGCACGGACGTCCTCGGCGAGCGCCGGCAGCGTCCAGACCTTGCGCCGCCCACCGGTGGACTGTCCGTGGCCCGCGAGGTCCAGCGTGACGACCTGGTAGGTGGAGGCAAAGTAAGTGGCTTGCTCCCGCCAGGCTTTGCTGTCGCTGCCCCAACCGTGGACGAAGACCAGCGTGGTGTCCCCCGCGCCCGATAGTTCGTAGTGAATGCGCACACCGTCCGGGCGGGCAAGGTCGGCGAGGAACAGGGCGCTGAGAAGTAGTAAGTGCATGTTTACTTCACCGGCGAGTAAGTCGCGGCCTTATACAGGCTAATTTCGATGGACTTGGGCACGGGCCCGTGGGCGGCGGCGTGCGCGGTGCGAACGTCGATCCATTCGGGGTCAGCGCGGAAGGTATTCCAGGCTGTTTCGCGTTCAGCCAGACTGGCGAAGGGCGTGAGATAGACCAGGTTCGGCATCTTCTCGCCGGCGACGGTTTCGGCGTAGAGCACGGGCCGGATGCCGCAGCGGTGGAAGATGGCGATCTCGGGCCCGGCGAAGCGTTCGTGGAGAGGAATCATCTTGGCGGCGTTGGGAGCCTGGTAGAGGCGGTATTCGAAGTAGCGGGGCGCGCCGGACGAGGGCGCCAGCAAAGGCGAGTAGTTTGTGGGCCGGAGATGGCGCACGGCGAGGCTCTCGTAGAGCAGGTCGGCGGGCTCCGGGGCGTGCAGGGACGCGTAGTGCGCAGGGGAGTCATGCCCGGTCACCACGAGCACCTGGGGGAGGGGCGAGGTGACGACGCCTTCCAGGATCAGTACCGGCCGCCGGCCCGCCGCGGGGAGCCAGACGGCGGACAGGTATTCGTGCAGGCGCTCGAGTCCCCCGCCCTGCGCCAGAACATATTGGTGAATCGTGTAGAAGCTCATTGGGTTCGCCTGTTATCTTAACCTTGATGACTCGCCGATTCGCATTTGCGCTGTTCGCCTGTTTCATGCTCGCCGCCGCGGACCACCGCGCGCCCGCCGGCGACCAGACGGCGGCCCGGCGCCCGGGGTCCGACACGATCCTGCCCGGGGGCCGCATCGTCCATCCCTTCGGCGAACAACACGCCACCGGCCCCGGACCCTTTGGACTGGCGGTATCGCCCGACGGGAACACCGCCGTCAGCGCGGACGGTGGCCCCGGCCGCTTCTCGCTCACCTTCCTAGACCATGCGGCCGGCAACCGTTGGCAGGTGCGTTCCCTGAAGACGCGCAGCCGTGAGGAGACTGAGAAAGACGCGGACGGGGACGACTGGCGTAGCGTCTTCATGGGCCTGGCCTTCGATACCGACAAGCAACTCTATGCCGCGGAAGGCAACTCCGGTGCCGTGCGTTTGCTGAATCCGGCCAACGGCCGGTTGATCGCGAAGTTCGAGCTGAATCAGGGGGGCTTTGCCGATAGCTACTCGGGCGACCTGGTGCTGGATCGCAAACGCGACCTGCTCTACGTGGTGGATCAAGCAAACTTCCGGTTGGTGATCTTCGATACGAAGAAGCGGCGTCTGCTGAAGAGCGTCCGCGTGGGTCGGTTGCCTTTTTCCGTGGCGCTGTCGCCCGATGGCCGTCGCGCCTATGTGACGAACCTGGGGATGTTCGAATACCAGCCGATCGCCGGGGCCGACGGGAAGAAGGCCCGCGAGACCGGCTTGGAGCGGCCCGCTTTTGGCTTCCCCTCCGCGGTCGCCGAGCGCGGCACGGATCGGGCGCCCGGCCTGGGCAATCCGAATGCGCCGGAAGCGAATTCGCTGTGCGTGATCGACGTACAGGATCCGGCGAACGCGAAGGTGCTGAAGTTCATCAAGACCGGCCTCGAATTTGGCCGCGATAGCCTGGGCGGATCGAGCCCTTCGGGCGTGACGGCCACGGCGGACCGGATCTACGTCGCCAACGGCCACAATGACTCGATTACGGTGGTGGACGCCTTCAGCTTGTTGGTGCTGCAGAACATTCCGCTGCGCGTGCCGGGCCTCGAAAGTCTGCGGGGCGTGCTGCCCATCGGGATGGCCTTCCACGCGGCCACGGGTTGGCTGCTGGTGGCCGAAGCTGGCCTGAACGCGATCGCCGTCGTCGATCCCCGGCGCGGCGAAGTGCTGGGCCACATTCCGGCGGCCTGGTTTCCGACGAAGGTGGTGGTGGATGCTGAGCGCGTCTTCGTGGTGAATGCGAAGGGCTTTGGGACGGGTCCTAACGCGGACAAGACGGGCCCGCTGGCTCGCAGTTTTCAGGGCGAACTGCGCCGGGGCGCGATGCAGATTTTCAACCTTCCCAAAGCCAGCGACTTGCCGGCGCTGACGGCGCGCGTGTGGGATTACAATGGCGCAGTGCCCACGAAGGCACCGCTGCCGGCGATTCCGCCCGAGGTCCGCTATGTGGTGCTGATCGTGAAGGAGAATCGCACCTTCGACGAAGTGATGGGCGACATCGAGACGCAGGGCGTCGTCGCGGTGCGCGGAGCGACGGAATTGGCGCGCTTCGGTAAGCGCGGGCGCGTAGAAGTGGATCGCAACAGTCTACGGCAGCGCTTCAGCCTGCCGCACGTGAACATTGCGCCGAACCATCGTGAGATGGCCACGCGCTGGGCCTTCTCCGATAACTTCTACGCCGACTCCGAGGTGAGCGTCGACGGCCATCACTGGCTGGCGGGGAGTTATCCGAACGCCTGGACGGAAAGTACGCTGATGGCGGCCTATGGCGGGCAGAAGGACTTCCGGTTTCCGACGCTAGCGCCGGGGCGGTTTCTATTTGCCGGTAGTAACTCGTCGGTGCATCCAGAGGAGCAACTGGAAGCCGGAGCGATTTGGCATCATCTGGAACGCAACGGCATTCCGTTCCGCAATTACGGCGAAGGCTTTGAGTTAGCCGGCGCCGATGAAGGACCCGGACTAAAACCGACGGGCGCGCGTTACGTCACCAATATTCCCATGCCGACGCCGCTCTATCAGAACACGGCCTGGACTTACCCGAATTACAACACGAATATTCCCGACCAATTTCGCGCCACGCAATTCATTGCCGACGTGAAGAAGAATTATCTGGACGCGGGGCAGGAGCTACCGCGCTTCCTCTACATTCACCTGCCGAACGACCATCTCTCGAAACCCCGTCCCGCTGACGGCTATCCCTTCGCCGCTTCGTTCATGGCCGACAACGACTATGCGCTGGGCCGTATCGTCGAGTTTCTTTCCGGCACGCCCTGGTGGCGCAACATGACCATCTTTGTCACCGAGGATGATGCACAAGGCGGTGTCGACCATATCGATTCGCACCGTAGTATCTTCATGGCGATGGGTCCGCACGTGAAGCGCGGGTATTTATCGCGGCACAATGCGAGTTTCCCAGGGTTATTGAAAACGATTTTCCGGACGTTGCGTCTGGGGCCGCTGAACTTATTCGATGCCTGGGCGACGGACCTAACCGATGTCTACACCGCGCAGCCCGACTATTCGCCATTTAAGTTACTTCCGGTCAATGCGGAGTTATTCGAGCCAGCCAAGGCCAAAGATCCGCTGGATCCGGCCCCGAGCGAGAAGATGGACGACCCGCGAGTACTGCGGGAGCAGCACCGGCGTCCGCAGTAGCCGCCATCCGCGGACGGGCTTTATCAGCCAAAGCCGACTTCGCCAGTCGAGGGACGCTCCATGAACGAGGCGCGGGCGTAGTCACGGTTCATCATCGCGATGGACTCAAGGCGGATGCCCTTGGGACATACCGCTTCGCATTCGCCGATGTTCGTACACGATCCGAAGAGCTCGTTGTTCATCTGGTCGACCATCTTCTTGGCGCGCTCCAGCCGCTCCGGCTGACCCTGCGGCAAATGGCCGAGGTGAGCGATCTTGGCGCTGGTGAAGAGCGAGGCCGAGGCGTTGGGGCAGGCGGCGACGCAGGCGCCGCAGCCGATGCATTGGGCGTTGTCCATCGCGAGGTCAGAGTCCAGCTTGCGGATGGCGATGGCGTTGCCGTCCGGGGCCGAGCCCGTGGAGACCGAGACGTAGCCGCCGGAGGCGATGATGCGGTCAAACGCGGCACGATCCACCATCAGGTCGCGCAGGACCGGGAAGGCGTTGGCGCGCCAGGGCTCGAGCACGACGTCGTCACCGTCCTTGAAGTGACGCATGTGGAGCTGGCAGACGGTGGTGCGTTCGTGGCCGCCGTGCGCGACCCCGTTGATCATGAAGCCGCAGGAGCCGCAGATGCCTTCGCGGCAATCGTGCTCAAAGGTGACCGGGCCATCGGCGTCCTTCTTCTCGAGCAGGTCTTCGTTGAGGACGTCGAGCATTTCGAGGAACGACATGTCCGGGCTGACGTTGGGAACTTCGTAGCGCTTCATCGCGCCCGCGGCGTTGGTATTCTTTTGCCGCCAAACATTCAGGGTAATGCGCATGGTTACTTGTAGCTCCGTTGGCTGGGCTTCACGTAGTCGAAAGTGAGGGGCTCCTTGACGAGCGATTGGGCTTTCTTCTCGCCCTCCCACTGCCAGGCCGAGACGAACGCGTAGTTCTCGTCGTCGCGCAGGGCTTCGCCTTCCGGCGTTTGGTGCTCCTCACGGTAGTGGCCGCCGCAACTCTCTTCACGAGCGAGGGCGTCGCGGCACATCAGCGAGCCAAGTTCAATTAAATCGGCCACGCGGCCCGCGTTTTCGAGCGACTGGTTGAGCTCGTCGCCCGTGCCGGGGACGTTGACGCTGTCCCAGAACTCTTCGCGCAAGGCATCGATTTTGCCGATGGCGAGTTTGAGGCCCTTCTCATTGCGGGCCATGCCGCAGTACTCCCACATCAGCTTCCCGAGGTCGCGATGGAAGGAGGTGACGGTGCGCTTGGCGCTGGCGTTCAGCATGCGCTTCGTGAGGCCGGTGACGTTGGCCTCCGCGTCCTTGAAGGCGCTGTGCGAGGTATCGACGGGCTGAAATTTGGTGGAGGCCAGATAATTGCCGACGCAGGCCGGGGCGATGAAGTAGCCGTCGGCGAGGCCTTGCATGAGCGCCGACGCGCCGAGACGGTTGGCGCCATGGTCAGAGAAGTTGGCTTCGCCGAGGCAGAAGAGGCCAGGGACGGTGGTCATCAACTGATAGTCCACCCAAAGGCCGCCCATGGTGTAGTGGACGGCGGGGTAGATGCGCATGGGGAGCTTGTAGGGGTCCTCGCCGGTGATGCGGTCGTACATCTCGAAGAGGTTGCCGTAGCGTTCGCGAATCTTATCGGCACCGAGGCGCTGGATGGATTCGCTGAAGTCGAGGTAGACGCCGAAGCCGCTCTCGCCGACGCCGCGGCCTTCGTCGCACATCTTCTTGGCGGCGCGGCTGGCGATGTCGCGCGGCACGAGGTTGCCGAAGGCCGGGTACATGCGCTCCAGGTAGTAGTCGCGCTCGGACTCAGGAATGTCGGCGGCCTTGCGCTTGTCGCCGGCCTTGAGGGGAACCCAGATGCGGCCGTCGTTGCGCAGGCTCTCCGACATCAGGGTCAGCTTACTCTGGTAGTCGCCGGAGACGGGAATGCAGGTGGGGTGGATCTGCGTGAAGCAGGGATTCCCAAAGAGCGCGCCGCGCTTGTGCGCGCGCCATGTGGCAGTGACGTTTGAACCCTTGGCGTTCGTCGATAGGTAAAAGACGTTGCCGTAGCCGCCGGTGGCGAGCACGACGACATCGGCGGCGTAGCTTTCGATGGCGCCGGTGGTGAGATTGCGGCAGACGATGCCGCGGGCTTGGCCGTCAATGTTGACGAGGTCGAGCATTTCGCGGCGGGCGAGCATCTGCACGCGGCCGGCCTCGATCTGGCGTTCGAGCGCCTGGTAGGCGCCCAAGAGCAACTGCTGGCCCGTCTGGCCGCGGGCATAGAAGGTGCGCGAGACTTGCGCGCCGCCGAAGGAACGGTTCGACAAGGTGCCGCCGTACTCGCGAGCGAAGGGAACTCCTTGCGCCACGCACTGGTCAATGATGTTGACCGAGATTTCGGCCAGCCGGTAAACATTACTCTCGCGGGCGCGGAAGTCCCCGCCTTTGACGGTGTCGTAAAAGAGGCGATAGATGGAGTCGCCGTCGTTCTGATAGTTCTTGGCCGCATTGATGCCGCCCTGCGCGGCAATGGAGTGCGCGCGGCGGGGCGAATCCTGGAAGCAGAAACACTTCACGTTGTAGCCGAGTTCGCCCATGGTGGCCGCGGCGGCGGCGCCGGCCAAGCCAGAGCCCACCACGATCACGGAGTGCTTGCGTTTGTTAGCCGGATTTACCAGCTTCATGTCGAACTTGGTCCGCGTCCAGCGCGTCGTAATGTCGCCCGATGGGACTCTGGAATTGAGCTCCATGTCTCTCCCTCTTACCTCAAAAAGTCTTTTATTGAACGTCGTTACCGATGAGCCGCAGCATGACGGCGACCGGTATCGACAAATTGCCGCCCACAATGAGAGCCGTGAGGCCCGTCGCCAGATTGCGAATCTTGGGCGTGTACTTCGGATGATTAATGCCCAGGCTCTGGAAGGCGCTCCAGACGCCATGAATGAGGTGGAAGCCGAGGCACCCCATGGCGATCAGGTAGGCGGCAAAGGCCACGGGTTGGCGGAAGCCGAGCACCACGTTACGGTAGACGTCGCCTTCGTCGAACTGCGGATGCGTCTGGCCGGTGGTTAAGTGCGACAAGTGATAGATGATGAAGAACAGCAGGATCGGCCCGCTCACGTACATGGTCCGCGAGGCGTAGGAGGACTTCGTCGGGGCCAGCTTCTGGTAAGCGACCGGACGGGCCTTCGCCTTTAAGGACCACAACTGGAAGGCGGCGGTAAGGTGCAGACATACCGAGGCGAGCAAGAAGAGCCGGGCGCCCCACAGGACGGCGACGTTGGACTTGAGCAGTTGCCCGTAGTGATTGAGGACGTCGGCCCCGAGGTAAATCTGGAGGTTCCCCGCCATGTGGACCAGCGTAAAGCCCACCAGAATGCCCCCCGTGACGGCCATAACGGTTTTCTTACCGATGGAGGCCTGCCAAAATTCCAACGTGCGATGAAGGGTGCTATTCGTAGCCACTGCGGCCATATTGCTGCTGATGCTCCTCGAGTCGTCTCAGCTCATTGGATGAGAGGACCTCTACAATTTAACCAGATTTTCGCGGGGAGCCGCAGGTTTGGCTTCAAAGATGCTGAAAGTTAGGCCGTTTTCTGCACTGGCTGGACTTGAGAGGTGCCAGCGAAGTAGCGGACGTACACCCAGCGCAGGCCGTAGAGTGAGCAACCGAGGGCCACGGCGATGACGGCGTTCACTACCAGGACGGAAATTGACGTCATCAGGAACGCGGCGGCGTCCAGGCGGCGCATCTTGGGCAAGCGCTTCCAGGTGGACCATTCGAGCAGACAGATGCCAACGTAGGCCGTGACGCCGGCCAGGGCGGCCACGGGAATCTTTGAGACGTACTCACTGCCGAGCCAGAGAGTGGCCATCAGGACGAGGCCATGGAAGAGGTTCGACATCCGCGTGGTGCCGCCGCAGCGGACGTTGGCCAGGCTGCGGGCGGGAATACCGACGCTGATGGGCGCGCCGAACATGCCGACGCAGACGTTGGCGATGCCGAAGGCTCCGAGTTCGCCGTCGGCGTCGGCGGAACGCATGGGCTTATGCCAGCCGCGGAAGTGGTCGACGACGCGCGAGGTAATCAGCAGGTTGACGGAGGTGACAAAAGCGAGTCCGAGACCCGGGAGCAGCAGTTTGTCGAGATCAGCCGGTGACCAGACGAAGCTCGCCAAGGGCGGCAATTCGAGAGGCAGGCGCCCCACGATCTTCTCGTGCAGTCCCAGCGCGTAGCTGGCGCAGACCGCAACGATCACGCCGATCAGCGGGGCGGGCATCATCTTCGAGCGGGAGGCAACAAAGAAGGCCACGCCGATGACGATGGCGCCCAGGACGAAGGGCGGCCATTTGAAGCCATCGAGCTTTTCGAGGACCATCCAGAACTGAGCCAGCGTCGAGAGCTGAGTGGCGGAGTTGGGGATGGCGAGGCCAAAGATGGTTTTGAGTTGGGCGACGATCATCATCGCGCCGATGCCGCAGGAGAAACCGGAGACCACGGAGTGGGGGACTTGCAGGATATACCGGCCCCAGCGCAACACGCTGAAGATCATCATGAAGATGGAAGCGATCAAGGAGATCTTGGCGGCGCCGGCGATGCCGTAGTCCGCGACAGCTTTCGCGATGAAGGGGACGGTGACGGTGGAAGTGCCGCCGATGAGGACCGGATTGCGGCCTAGTAAGAAGGTAATCGGGCAGGTAAGCAGCGAGGTGAAGAGGCCCATGATGGGCGGCAGGCCCATGAGGGTGGCCATGGCGAGCCCGTAAGGGAGGGCGATGAGGGCCGCGATGAGTCCGCCGAAGAAGTCGCCAGTGAACGTCTTCCAGCTATAGGAAAATTTTCGGAGCCGCAGATCAACCTCATTCGAGGTGGAGGTGGACGAGACCTTCCTCATAAAATTACCCTCTCGGACCCGGAGCAGGGGGAATGGAACGGGACAAAAATAAGGAGGGCGGGCCAGGGGCCCGCCCTACCGAACGAACCGAAGGCGGTTAGGCCATCACTTTTTCAAACGCGACCTTGAACTTCTCCATTTCCTCACGCGTGCCCACCGAGATGCGCACGTGGTTCGGCATGGCGCTCCAAACGCGGCCGACGAGGATCTTCTGTTCAAACATGGCCGTGACGAACTTCTGTCCGGGGCCGTTGGTGGCCACCATGAAGTTGTTCGACTCGGACGGGATGAACTTGTAATTCTTCTTGGTCATCCAGGAGAAGAGGTCCGTGCGGACGTCGCCGATGATCTTGCGGCGATCCGCGACGAGGTTCTTTTCCTTGAGCGACGCGATGGCGCCGACCATGCCAGTAACCGGAAGGGCGCCGGCGCCCCAGGGCTGGATCTTGGCAAGCAGGTCCGGGCGGCCGATGGCCGCGCCGGCGCGGAGGCCAGCCATGCCGTAGAGCTTGGAGAAGGTGCGCAGGATGACGACGTCCTTATCCTGGGCGACGAGGTCCGAAGAGACCTGTTCCTTGGTGAGGTGGATGTAGGCTTCGTCGAGGAGGATGATGGAACCGGCGGGTTTGTTGGCCACCAGCCATTCGATGTCGCTCTTCTTCGTGGGCCAGCCACCGGGGTTGTTGGGGTTGCAGACGTAGATCAGGCCGGGGGAACCGTGGGCCGAGGCCATGGCCTTCACGTCGTGCGAGTAGTCTTTGTTGAGGGGGACCTTGATGGTCTTGGCTCCGATGAAGTCGGCGGCACGTCCACCGGCTTCGTAGCCGGGGTCGGCCATCACGAAGGGCTTATCCTTGGAGCAGAAAGCAATCACGGCCTGATGCAACGGGGCGCTCGAGCCATCGTAGGGGACCACGTAGTTCGGCTTCACGCCGTCGACGTCGCCCTGCACTTTGGCGAATTCGAAGGTGTGCTCGTAGAGGTAACGGCCACCCTTCTTAAGGACGCTGGACATCGCTTCGACAGCGGCATCGCAGGGGCCTAGCGGGTTCTCATTGGCGTTGATGCGTACCGCATCGGCCGGAATGGGACCACGCATAGCCGACAGGCCCTGGGCCAAGGCGGCTTCGTTGTAGAAGGGCAGGCTGGCGCCCGCCGTAATCATGGCCGCGACGCGGCCGAAGCTACGGCGGTTGAATCCACGGTCAAGCAGATTCTCTTGCATTTCAGGATTGAGCAATTGCTTCATTTTGTCTTCCCTCGAGGAAATTAGGACTAGTCAGTTACGATCTTGGTAACCCGAATGCCATCGTCTACAGTATATGCCCGATTTTGCCATTCGGAAACCGATTCTTTACCAAATTGTGTAAGAAAGGAGCCGGGCCGCTCGAACCGGCTCCTTCCCAGGACGTTAGAAGAAGATGCGCATACCGAGCTGGATCATGCGCGAGAAATTGGCTTGCGCCGTGATCTGGCCAAAGTTATTGGTGGCGGACCAGGCGGGCTGCGGGTTGCGGAACATCGGAGTGTTCATGGCGTTCAAAGCCTCGGCGCGGAACTGGGCCTTGAACTTTTCGGTGATGCTGAAGGTCTTGAACATCGAGATGTCCCAATTCACCTGGCCGAGGCCACGGGTGGAGATGGTGCGGCTGACGTTACCGAAGGTAAGTGCCGGAGCGTTTGAGAAGGCGGCGCGGTTGAGATAGTAGGTGCCGTTGGCGCCGTCGATCCACTGGCCGAGGTTGCCGCCGGCAAACGGGTCAACGCCGGTGGCGTTGGGCCGTTGGGAAGCCGTGAAGATGACACCATTGTTATTGGCGTTCTGGCGGATGTTGATGGGGAAGCCGCTATTGAAGACGGAGGCGGAGTTGATGCTCCAGCCACCGATGATCATGTCCACGGCGCGATTGGCGCTACCCATGAACTGACGGCCTTTGCCGAAGGGCAGCTCATAGGTGTAGGCCATGCTGAGGCGGTGAGTGGCGTCGAAGTAGGAGAGACCATACTCGGCGTTGGTGTTGTAGGCGTCCTGCGGACCGACGTTGCCGCCGTTCAGGTTGTTACCGGCGCCGCCAGCGACGTTGTCCTGGTTCTTCGAATAGGTCCAGGCGGTGAGGAACGTCAGGCCCTGAGAGAGGCGCTTCTGCGCGCGCACGACGAGCGAGTCGTAGCGGGCGCGGCCGTAGTCGCCGAAGGTGTAGTTGAGGTTGCCGAAGGCCGGGAAGGGCCGCAACAACTGGGCTTGCGAAACGTTGGCAGTGCCGATGCCGGCCGCGCCACCCTTACCGAAGTAGGGGTTCGGCGTGGCGGCGGAGAGTCCGGAGACGCCGAGGCCGAAGTTCCGGCTTTCCACTTGATTGATGTTGCGGGCGGCCGCCATCAAGGAGAGGCGGCTGCTACGCGAACCCACGAAGCCGACCGAGAGCGCCACACCGAAAGGCAGTTCGCGCTGGATGTCGATCGAGTACTGCTGCACGTAGGGCGATTGCGCGTTGGGATCCATGATGCTGAGCGCCTTGCCGATACCGGTCTGGTCGCCGAGGCCGCTACCCACCGGACGGTCAAGACCGCCGGAGAAGATCGAAGCCAGGCTGGTGGCCGGATTGGCCGTACGACCCGCGTCAGTGGTGGTGAGCGGCTGCGTGGAAGCCGTGAAACCCTCTGACTGGTAGGGGCCGGTGTAAGCAAAGGCCGGGGCCCAGAAGATGCCGTAGCCGCCGCGGATGGTGGTCTTCGGGTTCATCTGGTAGGCGATGCCAAACCGGGGCGATAGCTTATTCTGATTGGGGCGGCCGGTGCTGGTCGGCGCGCCGTTCACACCGGCGAACTGTACCGCGCCACGGGTGGGAACCAGGGAGGAGGCGCTGATCGAATTCAGCACGTTCGGATTGAAGCCCACGATCAGGTTGTTGTTGCGTTCGATCAAGCCGCTTTCCCGTTCCCAGCGCATGCCGAAGTTCAGGGTGATCTTGCTATTCAAGCGGTAATCGTCATGCACGAAGCCTGAGTAGTAGTTGATGTATTGATACATCTTCGTGGGCACCAGGCCATCGGCCGAGGCAGGCGCCCCGAGCAAGAGACCGGCCAAGTCAGCTCCCGTGCGGCCATCGCCGTTCCGATAGTCAGCGCGGGTGAACTGGTCGGTGAAGACGAAGTTGCCGGAAGAATTGCCGAAGTCGACACCAGTCATCTGGATGCGGCGGAAGTCCGCGCCCATCTTGATGCTGTGCTTGCCAACGAACTTCGAGAGGCCACCCACCACATTCTTCGAATGGGGAGTTACCAGCGAGTTGCTGTTGGTGCCCATGGAGTCACCGGTGTAGAAGTTCTCAAACTGCACACGCGGGAAGGTGCGGCTAGGAATCGCGCCCACGAAGCCCGGATTCAAGCCCAAAGAGGCGACGTCGAAGTTCTGGCTCTTCTGGAAGCTGTAGTTCGGGAAACGGTTGAAGCCATAACGGAAGGTAAGCACCGTGGTGGCGTTCAGGGTCATGGTGTTATTCAACTGGGTGGAGTCCACCTTGCGGTCCAGGCGCCACTGCTGCGGCGACGAGATCGACTCAGGGAACCAGGTTTCGCCAGGCTCCAGCGAGTTGTAGCGCAGGTACGAGAGATTGGCGATCCACCAGCTCGTCAGCTTGTGGTCAAGCTTGATCGTCTTCTGGTCGGCTTTCGAAGGCAACTGGCCGGAGTAGGCCATATTCGAATCGCCCAGAAACCGGGCCGTGGAGTTCGGCGTCGGAAAGGTCGCGGCAATCGCGCGGCCGATCGGCGAAATGCGATTCGTGGGAATGATGTTCCCGGCAAAGGGCTGACGGGTGCCGTCGGCGGCGGTGGTGAGCGGATCGAAGATGGTGCGAATGGGTCCGCCCACGGAAGCGCGGGACTGTGAGAAGTCGCCGATGCGCTCCAGCGCCGTAGGCACCTGCGTCGTGCCGGCGTTGGCCTGCGTGTCGCGGTAGCCTTCGAAAGCGAGCCAGAAGAAGGTCTTGTTGCGGCCGTCGTACACCTTGGGAATGCGGATCGCGCCGCCGAAGGCGCCCATGTAGTTGCGGAAGGGCTGATCCGTACGCGGGCGTCCGGCGCGATTGGAGAAGAAGCTGTTGGCGATCCAATCGGTCTGGCGCATGTAGCCAGCCAGAGCGCCATGGTAGTCGTTGGTGCCGCTCTTGAGGAACACGTTGAACATGCCGCCGCCGGAACGGCCGACTTCGGCGTCATAGGTATTCGCCTGCACCTTCATTTCCTGCACGGATTCGAGCGAGGCAATGATGATGGCGCGGTTGCCCATGTCGGTGATCGGAATACCGTCGAGCAGATAGTTGTTGCCACGGACCGGGCCACCCGCGATCGAAATCTGCGAGGAACCCGACTGATCCTGCATGCGCGCATAAGCCGGGTTGCCCACCTGCTGCACGTTCGGCGCGAGGCGCGAGAACATGTACGGGTTGCGGCCCAGGTTCGGCAGGTCAATCATCTTCTGCCGGTCGATCACCTGGCCTTGGGAGGCGGTGGCCGTCTCGATAAGCGGCACTTCTTCCGTGACGTTGACACTGTCGGTGACGGCGCCCACTTCCATCTTCACGTCCACCGTGAGTTGGCTCTGCGTCTCCACCTGAATGCCCTTGCGGGCGTACTTTTTAAAGCCAGGGCTCTCCACACTGACCGTATAGACGCCGGGGATTACCTGGCTAAACACGTACTCGCCCGACGCGAGCGTGACGGCCGAGCGTAATTCGCCCGTGCCTTCGTTCAATAAAGCGACCTTGGCATTCGCCAGAACGCCACCGCCCGCATCGCCCACCATACCGCGTAGACCGCCGTACGTGGACTGCGCCCAGCTCACGTTGGCCGTGAGTAAAGCGATGGAAAGTAAAGCTTTTAAGCCAAACCTCATGTCTGTTTCCCCTGTTTCAGTTGATTGGCGCGCTCGACGCAAGAGCGCTTCGGCCCGAAGGCCAGCCTGCAACAGGGCAGCATGGGAACGAATCATGGAGAAGGCGCCGAGAGACTGTGGCGGCTTCGCTATCGCATCCCAGTTGAGTGATTAGACTCGATTTCGCTATTGTAGTGCCAGTTGAGCCGTTGTGCCGCGCATGATGCGCCCAATAAATTTAATTGATCGGATTTGACAGAAACTTCACACGATGGTCAATCATCTCTTGGTACTTTTTGCCCGCGATTTACAGGCTCTGGCCACCGAAGTCCAGCAGTATCCGTCTGACGATGCCCTCTGGATTTTGCCGCCCGGCATCGCCAATTCCGGCGGGAATCTGGTGCTGCATCTTTGCGGCAACCTCCGCCATTACATCGGTTTCCGGCTATCGGGAATTTCCTACCAGCGCGACCGCCCCGCCGAATTCTCCCACCGCGGACTCACGCGCGCCGAGTTGCTCGCCGGTATCGAACTCGCGCAAACCGCCGTCGCCAGCCTGGCGTCGCTGGAGCCGGCGCGGCTGGAAGAAATTTATCCCGAAGAAGTACTAGGTAAACCGATGACCACGGGCTTTTTCCTAATTCACCTTTACGGTCATTTGCGGTACCACCTGGGGCAAGTGAACTATCACCGCCGGTTGACGGGCGTATAGAGACGGGACAGGCCGGAGGCCTGTCCTACTGAGAATCGCTCAGGGCGGCCTTGCGCTGGGCGACCTGCAGCGGGTTTAACGACGCGGCATACGCGGCTACGCCACTGAAGATCTGCTCCGCCAACTTCTGCCGGTACTCGCCACGGCGCAGATTCGCTTCCTCGGCCGGATTACTGACGAAGCCGATTTCGGTGAGCACGGCGGGCATATCGGCGCCGATGAGGACAATAAACGGAGCACGCTTCACGCCGCGATTGCGCAGCCGGGACTCGCCACCGGCGAGCGCATTCTGCACCTTGGCGGCAAACTCGCGCGACTCGTCCAGCTTGGCGTTGAGCGCAATCTTCTTCAGCAGGTCATTCAACTCATGCACGTTCTTCTGCGAAGCCGCGTTCTCACGCGAAGCCACATCGAGCGCGCCGGGCGAGGCGGCGAAGCTCAAGTAAAAAGTCTCAATCCCACTCGCCGAACGTGCCGGTGAAGAGTTCGCGTGGACCGAGATAAACAGATCCGCCTGCTTCTCGTTGGCGATTACCGTCCGCTGTTCGAGCGTGACGAAGGTATCGTCGGAGCGGGTGAGGATCACTTCGGCGCCGAGTTCCTTGCGGATGAGGACGGCCAGCCGCTTGCTGACGTCGAGGACGAGTTCCTTCTCATGCAGGCCGGAAGGGCTGGACGTGCCATAGTCCTGCCCGCCGTGGCCGGGGTCGATGACGATGCGGCTCACCTTCAGGCCCAGGGCGCGGATCATGGAGCGGTCCGGCACGGGGGAGCGGTCCAGGACCGGCGGCGGCTCACGTCTGGCGGTTACGGCAGGCGCGATGACTTTGCGCGGCAGCGGCTCTTCGGCGACGACGACTTTCTTCTTCGGCGGCGGGGCAATGTAGGCCAGGAGCGTCAGGCCGACACCGGGGGGCAGCGCCGGAATGCGGGGATAAAGCGAAAACTCTGGCGGCACCGTCATCAGAATCACGGGCCGGCGTTGATAGGTCCGCACGGGTAACGAAGCGGGGTCAAACGGCTTCACCTTCGGAACTTTGGGCGTTTCGGCGATCAACTCCGTCTGCTTCTCCAGCTTGCGCGGCGCCGCAGGCGGATTCCCCCGCCGGAACTCGACGATGAGCCGGGGAGGGTCGAGCGCAAGGGTCGCTTTGTAGGTGACGTCCGGCGACTCGACATCGAAGACCAGACGAGTGAGGCCGGGCTGATTCTCGGCCACGCGAATCTGGCGAATGTGCTGATCGTTCACCATGAGTTGCGCGCTGCGTTGTTTGCCCGCGGCCAGACGAGGCACAAAACGAGGCAGGTCAAAGAAGACACGGTCCGGATTGTCGATCCGCTCCGTGCGGAAGACAGCCTCTCCGGAGAGGGCAATCACCACGCGGGTAACTTCGGGCTGCGAGGTAAAGCGGACGTCGCGGACGGACTCCACGGGTTGCGCCACTGCGGTGGGGGAGAGAGCCAACACCAGAGCGACCAGGCCCCAGTACCGGCACCGAGTTTGGCTACTTGCCATGACCACTAGTCTACCCTGTCCTGATCCCCGCAATTGTGGGGAGGTTAATCTTCCTGCCGTAAAGTTACATGGATCCGCCCTTCCCCGTCAACGAATTCCTGTAAAACCGCGGCCGGGGGGGCCTTGATCACCGGAGGAATTAACACCTTCATCGCCTGCGTCTGCTCCTTGCGAGCCAAGCCATAGAACCGCCCGACCTTGTAGACATAGTCCTGGGTCTCGGCATAGGGAGGGATCCAACCATACTTGGCGACCGCGGCCTCGCCGGCGTTGTAAGCGGCAAGGACGAGCCGCTCGTCCGAAAAAAGCGTCTGCAGGTACTTCAGATAGCGAATGCCGCCTTCGATATTCTGCTCCGGGTCAAAGGCGTTGCGGACGCCGTATTGGCGCGCGGTGGAAGGAATCAACTGCATCAGCCCCTCGGCGCCTTTGGGCGACACGGCATAGGGATTATAGTTACTCTCGGCGCGAATCACCGAATGCACCAGCAGCGGATCAAGGCCATGCTGCTTCGACTTTTCGTCGACAATTTCGCGAATCCGTTCGGGCGCGGGCGGGAAGGCCAACGCTTTCACCGCCGGTCTCGGCGCGACGATGCCGGAGGCGGAGATGCTGCGAATTTCTGCCGTCCGCGGCTCGATCACCATCGGCTCGACGATGCGGGTGGCGGCCTTGGGAGGCGCCGGAGCTGGCGACAGGGCGAAGCTGGCGCGGACCAGACGGCCGGTTTGCGGGTCGACCCGCACCACGGTCTTCACCTTGGACGGCAGGGCGTCAGCGGCGTAGGCGGCCACGGCGAAAAGCAGGATGAGGCAGAAGCGAGTCAAAGTGATTCTTATCAATGGATTATAGCAGGCTGACGCCCAGCGTAATGGTATGATGCGGGAGTGGAAGGATTCGTCTTGTGTGGCGGACAGAGCGTGCGCATGGGCCAGGACAAGGCGCTGCTGCCGCTGAACGGCGTGCCCCTGGTAGTACACATCGCCGGACTGGTGCGCGCGGCAACAGGCTCGGCGACGCTGGTCGGATCGCGCGAACGCTATGGGAATCTCGGCTGGCCGCTGGTCGAGGACGATCCCCCCGGCGACGGACCGCTGGGCGGCATCATCGCCGCGTTGCGCGCCACTCGCGGGGAAAAAGCGCTGATTGTCGCTTGCGACATGCCCTGGCTCACCGCCGATAGTTTGCGGGCCCTGGCCGGGACCGATTTCGCCACCGACGCGCTGGTCGCCGCCGGCAACCATCCGCTCTGCGCCATCTACCGGAAACGCTGTTTGCCGGTGCTCGAACAAGCCCTCCGCGAAGGGGACCGCAAGGTCCGCCGCGTGCTGGAGCGGCTGTCCGTGGAGGAATGGCCGGTCGACGATCCGCGTTGGGTCGCCAATGCCAACACGCCCGCCGAATGGGCGGCCGTAAAGGCGGGAGTTTAGATGGCTGAGCAGTTCCCCCACTATGTCGAATTCCGGCACGTTTATAAGACGTTCGACCGGCCCGTTTTAGTCGATACCAATTTTCACGTCAATGCGGGGGAGACGGTGGCGATCATCGGTCGCAGCGGCGTGGGGAAGTCCGTGTCGCTGGGCCACATTATGGGGTTTCTGAAGCCGGACCAGGGGCGGGTGATCGTCTCCCACCGCGACATCACCGACTTTGGCGAAAAGGATTTGCGCCAGATCCGCCGCAAAGTGACGATGGTCTTCCAGAACGGGGCTTTGTTCGATTCGCTCACCGTCGGCGAAAATATCCTATCTTCGTTAGAGTTACGCGACGACTACGACTCCGGGAACAAGGAGGACGTCGTCAATGGCCTGCTCGAAATGGTCGATCTTCTCGACACCCGCGACCTTTACCCAACCGACCTCGCCGTCGGCCACAAACGCGCCATCGCCATCGCCCGCGCCCTCGCCGCCCAGCCCGAGTGCATCCTCTACGACGAGCCCACCACCATGGTGGACCCGATCATGTCCGGCCACCTCGGGGATCTCCTCCTGCGCCTAAAGACCCACCTCCAGCTCACGTCGGTGGTGGTGACCCACGACCTGGAGCTAATGCGAAAAGTCGCCGACCGTGTCGTATTTTTCCACGAAGGCCGGGTGATCTACTTCGGCCCCGTCTCCGAACTTCCGCAGGCCGATCATCCACATATCCAGGAATTCCTGGCGATGGACCGGGTTTAGACCCGTCACTTTCCAGCCATGCGGAGCTTTGCTATACCTTCAGAAACAGGTGGAAGTTCCCTCAAAGCCGCCGCATCACGTCAAGGTCTCTCGTAACCGGGCAACCTGTCCCAGCAGATAGTTTCGCTCCATCAGGGTTACGGTTCGCCTGGCTGCGCTTGGTGCGCGCTCATCGCTCCATTTGGATCGCCCGACGTTTCGAGCAGATGGCCACGTACAGAGTCTAAGCGGTGATTCGCCGGCAATTTCTGTTGCGGGCGGCCTTCGCCGCGCAACACGGCACGCATACCTCTTCCCAGCGATTGGCGTGTCGGATTCGCGCTCCGGCAGCGACATTCATATGGGCTAGCAGCCAGACGACGAAACGAACCGGGGAGTTGTTGATTCTATTGGGGCGTCAGCGAGACCAACGGGATGTCGCCCCAGTTGGCGTCCTCTGGCGGCGGCCAGCGGGAGGCGCGTTGGACGATTTCATTGGTCCAGGCGAGCAGGAGGCAGAGGGCGCGTTTTTCCACCCCCCACTTGTGCCGTTCTCTTCCGCCGTAGGTCAAAAGGAGGTCCTCCAGGGCCGCCTGGTACTCGGCGATGTGGTGGTCGGAGAGCAGGCTCAGGTCCAGGTGGGGGACCCGCCGTTTGAGCCAGGCGACGACGTCGCCGGCCTCGATGTGGGCGATGGCCTCGTGCATCGGGAGGTCATCATATTCGCCGCTGTCGAGGGCGGAGTTCAGTTCCAGAATGATGTAGGTGAAGAAGCAAATTTTCATTGGGTGGGCGCCTTTTCGCGTCCCCAGGGTAGCAGGTGGGTATTGGCGAAAATGGCTAAGTGATTGACTTGATTCACCAACTTTGCTGTGACCGTATAGGTTTTCATCGGCGGGGCGCGGGAGGAAAGTGGTCGCCCCGGTGATGAAAACGTGCGTCGAACGAAACGCGGGCTGCTAGCGGATGGGCGCTCGCATCGCCGGCAAGGGAATGAAGTTGAAGGGCGAGCGCATTCTCATTCGTGAGGTGCTGGCCGGCCCGTGGAGCACGACCCGAAGCGCTCACGCGCCGGACTCAACCCGCCTGCGCCAGCACATCGGACTCCAACGGCACATACTGCGCAATGGCGCGTCGCAATTCGCTCAATTGGATCGGCTTCGTCAAGTAGTCGTCCATGCCCGCCGCCAGACATTTCTCGCGATCCCCTTGCATGGCGTGCGCGGTCATCGCCACAATCGGCGTATGCTGTCCACCGGATTCCGCCCGGCGAATCTCCGTCGTGGCGCCGTAGCCATCCAGCACCGGCATCTGGCAATCCATAAAGACTAGGTCGTAGTGGCGTTTGGCGAGTAAGTCCACCGCCTCGCGGCCATTCGACGCCAAGTCCGCCTCGAAGCCCAGCTTACGGATGAGCTTCATCGCCACCTTCTGGTTCACGACGTTGTCTTCCGTAATCAGAATCCGCACGCCCGGCACCAAAGGCGCTTCCGGTGCCGGCGCCCCCGGCGGCAAGGCCACCGGTGCGGGAGCGGCCGCTTGCTCCAGCGCTTGCCCTAAATCGGCCAATTGCACGGGCACGTGCTCCGGCAGCGTCTCCAGTGGGGGTAATTCGTTGGCCAGGCGCTCCAGCAACTGGCGCCACTCGGACTGCCGCAGCGGCCGCGGCAGAATCGCCGCGAAGCCGGGCCGCGTCTCCAGGCCCACTTCGCTCATCGTGCGGCGGCTGAACGGCGCCTGCAGCACCAGCTTCGGACGGCGCGCCGCCGGCAGCGAGTCCGCGTAGGCCACCACGGCCAATAAGTCGCAATCCGGCAGTTCGGCGTCTATCAGCACCACGCCGTAAGCCACGGTACGCAGGTGCGTCATCAGTTCGGCCCCGTTCGCCGCCTCTGCCGTTTCCCAACCCCAGCCCTGCGCCTGCTTCCGGTGCAAACGCCGCGACGAATCACGCGACACCGCCACCAACACCGGCGCCGCCGACAGGCGCGGCTCTTCCACTGGCGCGCTCTCGAGGCACGTCAGCCGCACCGTGAACCAGAACGTGGACCCGACATCCACCGTGCTCTCCAGTCCCACTTCGCCGCCCATCGCCTCGGCCAATTGCTTCGAAATGGCGAGCCCCAAACCGGTGCCGCCGTAGCGCCGCGTCGTGGATCCGTCGCCCTGCGTAAAGGGCTCGAACAAACGCTGGCGATTCATCACCTCAATGCCGATGCCGCTATCTTCCACGTCGAAGCGCAGCAGAACGCTGTCCGCGCGCCGCTCCACCGTACGGCACGTAATCACGATCTGCCCTTGCTCGGTAAACTTGATCGCGTTGCCCACCAGATTCGTGAGTACCTGTTGCACGCGAATCGGATCGCCCTTCAAGGAGTCCGGCACCGGGCCTTCCTCCAGAAAGGCGAAGTCCAATCCTTTGCCTTCGGCGCGTTCGGCGAACATATCCATCACCGTACTTACGCAGCTCTGCAGGGAGAAAGGAATCTGTTCGAACGAAAGCCGGCCGGCTTCGATCTTCGAGAAATCCAGAATGTCGTTAATCAGACCCAGGAGGAAGTCGGCTTGCCCGCGCACGGTTTCGGCATTGTCGCGCTGCTCGGCCGACAGCCGGCTATCGAGCAGCAGTTGGGTCATGCCGATCACCGCGTTCATCGGGGTACGAATCTCATGGCTCACGTTGGCCAGGAATTCGCTTTTCAAGCGCGAGGCTTCCAGCGCTTCGTCGCGCGTGCGCTCGAGTTGCTTGGCCTGCTCTTCCAGCCGGCCCCGAGTCTCTTCGAGCTCCCGCGTGTACTCGCGCAGACGCTCCTCCGTCACCTTCATCGCCGTGACGTCGGTGACGGTGCCCTCAATGTAGAGCAGGCTGCCTTGCTCGTCCTTCACCGCGCGCGCGTGGTTCAGCACCACCAGCAAGCCGCCGTCGCGGCGCCGCAGCGACACCTCCTGATTGGTGACCTCGCCTTCGCGGTGCAGGCCCGCGAGCCAGGCCTGCCGCTGCGCCGGGTCCGCGATGGGATCAGCGCCGGCCAGCCGCAACTCCTGCAGAGAATTGTAGCCCAGCATCTTCACGAGCGACGGATTCGCCTCGAGCAACTGCCCGTCCGGCGACGCACGATAGACACCTTCCAGCACGCTCTCAAAGAGCGTGCGGAAACGCGCCTCCGTCTTGCGCACCGCGTCGGCGGAGCGCTTGCGTTCGGAGATGTCGCGAATCACCACCAGTACGGCAGGCTGATCGTCCAGGCGGAAGGACGTCGCCATGAAGTCGATGTCAAAGGTCTGCCCGTCCTCGCGCATCATGCGTTGCTCCATCAGGGGCGTATGCTGTTGCGTCTCGCGGAATTGTTCCCAGTTGCGCCAGGCCACCCAGTGGTCGTCGGGATGCATTAGGTCGAGGATGCTCTTGCCCACTAGCCGGTCCAGCGACTCCTCCCGCATCAGCCGCGCAAACGCCTGGTTCCCAAAGATGATCTTGCCGCCCCGATGCACCAGCACCGCGTCCGGCAGAAGGTCTACCAGTTTGCGATAGCGGTCCTCGCTCTCTTCGAGCGCCCCTTCCACGCGCTTCTTTTCGGCCACCCGCAGATGGTGAATCCGCAGGAGCAAGGCCGGAAAGCCGGCGAACAGGCAGCACAGGATGAGTTGATTCTTCACGCTGAGCCACTTCTCGGCCACCTGATGCGCCGCTTCGCTCTGCCGTCCCCAGATCTGGTCCACGGCCGCGTGAATCTGCCCCCGCGCGGAGCCGCCCACGGTTTGCAGTTGCTGCGCCGCCGCCACCCGCGCCGTCTCCGTCCCGGCCATCTCCATATGGATGCTCCAGATCGAATTCACTTGCCCGCTCACATTCGTCAGCAGCCCAGCCAGTTCCATTGACTCTTGCGCCCGCCTGCTCAGAATCTCAATCTGATTCCGGTAGGCGGATTCCGCCTGAATCCACGCCACCCGCTCTTCCTTCGGCCGCAGCGCCGCCATTTGCAGGTCCCAAATCGAACGTTCCAGGCTCTTGAGTCCGGAGATCCAGTTGGCATCGCGGTCGAACTGCGCCTGCAATGCCGTCACCTGGCCGATCAGGTTGCCTACCGAGAGAATGCCCACCAAGGCCACACCTAAGGTGATCCAGTTCCAGGCCGAAGAGGTAAGTATCTTGCGCATAGACAGTCCTAAGTGAAGTTCCTTAGTCTGTCCTATCGACAGGGCTTAGAAAAAAGTGAAGAGTGGTTTTTTACTACGCTTCGCCTACCGGCGTACTTCGACCCGTCGCGCCGCGGTCGCCCGGCCCGAGGACTCTTCGACGTCGATCAGCACGCCATGCAACTCCACCATTTCGCGGGCCGGTTCAAAGCGCACCGGCATGGAGGTGAGAAACTTGCGCAAGACGGCGTCTTTCTCCACGCCGATGATCGAATCGTAGGGGCCGGTCATGCCACAGTCGGTCTGGTAAGCCGTCCCTTTGGGCAGAATGCGGGTATCGGCCGTGGGAATGTGGGTATGCGTCCCCACAACGGCGGAGACGCGTCCATCCAAATACCAGCCCATCGCCATCTTTTCGCTGGTCGCTTCGGCGTGAAAGTCGACGAAACGGACTCGCACTGCCTCGTCGAGCCCCGCCAGTAACTCGTCGGCCTTGCGAAAGGGACAATCGGTGGGGGCCATGTGTACCCGCCCTTGCAGGTTCAGCACGGCGCACGACACCCCATTGCGCGCCCGGGCGATGTGCAGGCCCCTGCCCGGCAGGTCCGGCGCGTAGTTGGCCGGACGAAGCACGCGAGAATCGCGAGCTAGATAATCGTAGATTTCGCGCTTATCCCAAACGTGGTTGCCGGTGGTGATCACGTCGACGCCGACGGAAAACAACTCGTCGGCGATATTCGGATTGATGCCAAAGCCGCCCGCGGAGTTTTCGCCGTTGGCGATCACCAGGTCCACTTTTTCCTCGGTGACGATCCGCTGGCAGTTCTCTAAGACGATTCCCCGGCCCACGGACGCAAAGATGTCACCAATGAAGAAGATACGCATGACAAAGAGCGAGAAAATGGGAGCGAATCCACCAAAGCCGGCTCCACCTCCGTCATTGACCCCTAACAGCTGAGGGGGGGACCCCCCGCGCGCCTTTAGACTTCTCCGTCGTCAGCCGAAGCTAACGGGAGCATGCACACCGGCACTATGCTCGAGTCGGATCCCATGACATTGACTATAGGATCAATTTATTAGAGGCTTCCACGAACTCCGCAGACCCACTCCCAGCCCCATTCTACTCCGAGAAGTGCGATTTCCGTTTCCTTTTTTTATTCGCCTCCGCGGCTGCTATCCTGATGTCTTATGGCCGCCACCTATCACGGACTTGAACATACCGCCATCGCCTCGCCCAACCCCAAGGCTCTCGCCGACTGGTACGTGGCGACGCTCGGTTTCCACATCAACTTTTCCTACGACGTCTTTTTCTTCGTCAAGGCCCCCAACGGCTCCATGCTGGAAATCATCCCCAGCGTGGGCGACCCCGTTGAGAATCAGATGAAGACTCGCGGCATCCGGCATTTGGCCATCGCCCTCGACAACTTTGACGCCGGTTATGCCGACCTCCAGGCCAAGGGCGTGAAGTTCCTCGGCGCGCCGTACGAGAACCAGGGCAATCGGCTGGTCTTCTTCGAGGATTTGGACGGCAACATCCTCCACCTCATCGCCCGCGAAAAACCGCTGCCCTAAGGCCACCACACTTTGTTCCGACGGGTTTTTGCTGCCTTCAAATATCGAGAATTCCGCCTGATGTGGCTGGGCGCTTGCACGTCCACCATCGGCACGTGGATGCAGAAGGCCGCGCAAAGCTGGCTGGTGTTGGAGCTGTCACAGTCCAAGTTCCTGCTTGGGCTCGATAGTTTCCTCGGCGAAATCCCCATTCTACTGCTGTCGCTCTTCGGCGGCGTCGCCTCGGACCGGTTTGACCGCCGGAAACTGCTCATCGCCTCGCAAGTAGGCCAAATGACCACCGCGCTCACCCTGGCCTTCCTGTTCGCCACGAACCAGGTGCAGGTGTGGCATATTCTCACCCTCTCTTTTTTCACTGGCTGCGTACAAGCCTTTGGCGGGCCCGCCTACCAGGCCATCCTGCCCATGATGGTGCCCAAGGCCGAAGTACAGAACGCCATCGCGATGAACTCCATCCAGTTCAACATCGCGCGTGTCCTGGGACCGATGCTGGGCGGCTGGGCTCTGGTTTCGCTCGGGCCGGCCTGGTGCTTCTCGCTGAATGGGCTCTCATTCTTGGCGGTGATCTTCGCGCTGCTCGCGATGACGCCGAAACGCGGCGGCGGCAATCGCGGCGAGACCGTCCTCCAAAGCATCCGCGGCGGCATCGACTTCGTCCGCGCCCGCCCCGGCATGGTGCCGCTGATCGCCCTCGCCTTTTTCATGACCTTCTTCGGCTTCCCCATGATGGTCTTCCTGCCCGTGATGGTGAAGGACGTTTTCGGCCAGGGCGCCGCCGGTTACACGCGCATGCTCACCGTCTCCGGCGCCGGCTCCATCGTCGGCGGCCTGATCGTCGCCGGGCTCAGCCATTCGGAGAAGAAGGGCCGCTACGCGCTCTTCAATCTGATCGCCCTCGGCACCCTTATTGTCGGTTTCTCCTTCTCGCGCATCCTGTACCTCTCCTACGGCATTCTGTTCCTGGCCAGCGGCGCCCTCATCGGCACCTTCGCTTTGATCGCCTCGCTGGTGCAGAGCGAAGCCACGGACGAAATGCGCGGTCGCGTGATGTCACTCTACAACGTCGCTTTCCGCGGCGGCGGACCCATCGGGGCGCTGCTTTGCGGCGAACTCATCGAATTCACCTCCGCCCCCACGGTCCTCGCCGGCTGCGGCACCTTGCTGGCGTTGATGGGCCTGTGGTTCCTGGTAGTCCAACGCCGTATTCCCCAGTTGTAACGATGCCCCCGCCCGACGATGATTTCGCCGCATTCGCCCGCAGCCACCGGGAGGCCATGGAACCCTCCGGCCCCGAGGAAGAGGCCTTGTTTGAGCAATTCGTCACCGCCGCCTGGGAGTTACAGCGGCTCGACACCCTAGAGTCAGAGGCGCTGGCCGCCCTCGATTTTGACCAACTGGATCGCCTTTCCGGCCAGCGTGCTCAGCACGAAGACGCTTTCTACCGCTCCCTCGACGAACTGAAAGACCAACAGACCGCCCGCGAAATCCGCGAACGGCTCGCTAACCCAAAGAAGCTAAAAGTTCTTCCGTTAGCGGACCCCACCCAGGTGGAGAAAATTGGCTTTGTTTTGTCAGAAGCCGGGGACCTGCCCATCCAGTAGTTCTTGATCTATGGCCGGTGGATGGCTTGGATTGCGAGCTGAGGCTCACTCGAGATAATGCGCAGCAGGGCGGCGGCGGGGCCGGTTGGGCTGCGACGGTCTTGCTCCCAATTCTGCAGTGTCTTCACGCTCACGCCGATCAAGTGGGCGAACTCGGGTTGCGAAAGAGCTGTCTTTTCCCGGATCGCGCGGACGCCGGAGGCCTCAATCACGAAGCGGCGCGACGCCCGCTTTTGGCCCCGCAGAATGGCGCCTCCCTCCCGAACGCTCTGGATCAGCTCGTCAAAAAGTATTGCTTTCATTCCCGAATTCCTCCTTTACCGCATTCGCCAATTGCGCGGTCTGCGTTGGCGTTAAGCTGGCAGTGGCGTTCTTGGGATAGGCCAACAGCAGCAAGATCAGACTCCGCCGAACCGCCCAACAGTAGATCACGCGCGCTCCTCCGCGCTTTCCGCGGTTGCCCACAGAAACACGGATTTTCCGGATCCCACCTCCGCCTCGAATCACCGCGCCCATGGCGGGGTTTGCCGCCAGGTCCATCTGAAGCTTTAAGTACTCTTCATCGGTTAGCAACTCAAGCACTTGCCGAGTGAAGACGGCGGTTTCTGCGAACTCCACCCCTCTTAGTATACGCCAATGGCGGACGTGCGGCCCACCGTGCTATCCTTCCTCCCATGAAAAAGACTCTCGCCGTCTTGCTCGCCGCGCTCTGCCTCACCGCTCAGACTCCTACCCGCCCCATCGCCGGCTTCACCGCCGACTCCGCCGCCCGCGAAATCGCCCTCGAAGCTAAGTTTGACCAGGGCCTGAAGCGCGAGAACTTCCAGCAGTGGCTGAAGCGTCTCTCTTCCAAGCCGCACCATGTCGGCTCCCCCGGCAGCAAGGCCGTGGCCGACTTTATCGCCGCCCAGTTCCGCGAGTGGGGCTACGAGACGCAGATCGAGACCTTCTATCCGTTGTTCCCCACCCCCAAGACGCGTCTGCTCGAAATGGTGGCCCCGACGCGCTTTACGGCCAAGATCGAAGAGCCGCCCGTCGCCGGCGACGAAACCAGCGCCATCAAGGACGGCAACCTGCCCGTCTATCACGCCTACTCCACCGACGGCGACGTCACCGCCGACCTCGTCTACGTCAACTACGGCCTGCCGGACGACTATCGCAAGCTGCGCGAAATGGGCATTGATGTTCGCGGCAAGATCGTCCTCGCGCGCTACGGCGCCTCCTGGCGCGGCATCAAGCCTAAGGTGGCGGCCGAAAACGGAGCCGCCGGCTGCTTGATCTACTCCGATCCGCAAGACGACGGCTACGTGCAGGGCGACGTTTACCCGCAAGGCCCTTACCGCCCCGCCCAAGGCGCGCAGCGCGGCAGCGTGATGGACATGCCCGTCTACCCTGGCGATCCCCTGACGCCGTTCCAAGCCGCCACTGACCCGAATCGCAAACCCGACCCCAAACAGGCGCCCACGGTCACCAAAATTCCCGTGATGCCGATCTCCTACGGTGACGCCGAGCCGCTCTTGCGCGCCCTCACTGGCCCCGTCGCGCCGGCTTCCTGGCGCGGCGGCTTGCCGCTCACTTATCACGTCGGCCCCGGGCCGGCCAAGGTCCGCTTGAAGCTGGAATTCGATTGGAAGCTCGCGCCCACTTACAACGTCGTCGCAAAGATGAAGGGCGCCGAAAAGCCGGACCAGTGGGTGTTGCGCGGCAATCATCATGACGGCTGGAACTTCGGCGCGGCGGATCCGCTTTCGGGCATGATATCGGTGATGGAAGAGGCGCGCATGATCGGCGAATTGGCCAAGGGCGGCTGGCGCCCCGCCCGGACGCTCGTGTTTCTCGCCTGGGACGGCGAAGAACCGGCGCTGCTGGGCTCCACTGAGTGGGGCGAGTTGCACGCGAAGGAACTGCAGGAACACGCGGTCGCTTACGTCAATTCGGATGGCACCTCGCGCGGCTTCCTGCGCGTCGGCGGCGCGGCGTCGCTCGAACTGTTCACGTCGCAAACGGCGCGCGATATGCTCGATCCGCAAACGCGCGTCCCGGTGCTCGACCGTTTGGCCGCCGCCCGCAAAGTGACCGGCGGCGAAGGCGAGTTCCGCATCGCGCCGCTCGGCTCCGGCAGCGACTATACCGTCTTTCAGCATCACCTCGGCATCCCCAGCCTGAACATCGGCTTCGGTGGCGAAGGCAACGGGGGCAGTTACCACTCCAATTACGACTCCTATGACCACTACGTCCGCTTCGCCGATCCCGACTTCCAATACGTGATGGCCACCGCGCAACTGGGGGGCCGCATGATGCTGCGTCTCGCCAACGCCGACTGGTTGCCGTTGCGCGCCGAAGGCACGTCGTTGGCCGTGCGTGGCTGGATGAATGAAGTGATCAAGCTCACCGACGATCTGCGCGGCCAGACGCGCCGCCAGAATGAGCTGATCCGCTCGGGCGCCCTGAGGCTAGCCGCCGATCCGCGTAAGACCTACATCGTGCCGGAGCCCGAGGCCGAAGTGCCGTTCCTCAACTTCGCGCCCCTGCAGAACGCGGTCGCGCGCCTGGAGCAGGCGGCGACGGCCGCCAGCAAGGTGGACCCGGCTAAGCTCGACGCCCCGCGGCGCGCCGCCTGGGAAGAGAGCCTACGCGCGGCCGAGCAGCGCTTCCTCCGCACCGGCGGACTCCCCCGCCGCCCCTGGTTTCGCCACGTCCTCCAAGCCCCCGGCTTCTACACCGGCTACGGAGTGAAGACCCTGCCCGGCATCCGCGAAGCCATCGAGCAACGCCTCTGGCCCGAGGCCACCGAGCAGATCGGCTTCACCGCGGAGGCGCTTACCGCTTACGCTGAGTGGCTTGAGAAGGCCGTGGAGCGCACGCGCTAAGCTAACTCCTATGAGCGAACAAATCGACGTCATTGCGCACATCCACGCCAAGCCCGGCCAGGAGGATGCCGTACGCGCCGTCCTCGAAAGCTACGTCGGCCCCACGCGGCAGGAAGACGGCTGCCTGCGCTACGACCTCTTCGTCGACGTGAGCGACCCCACGCGCTTCACCTTCGTCGAGGAGTGGACCACGATGGCCGCGCTCGAAAAGCACGGCCAGTCCGCGCATATCGCCGCCGGCCGCGCGCAATTGGCGGACAAGGTCGCCGAAGCGGCGTGGGTGCAGAAGCTCCATCGCGTGTTGTAAACGCGAGAGCTTGCTTTAACTGACCGCGAGTTTGACGGGCCTGCCGGCGCGGCTGAGCATATCCACAAGCGTGTCGATCGTGAACTTAGCGGTCTTCTTGTTCACCACGTCGGATACACGCGGGCGGGAGACCATCAGAATCTGGGCGGCTTCTGCTTGCTTCAAGTCATGTTTCGCAATCCAGACGGACAACTCCTCCATCAATTGCTGCTTCAATTGGCGGGAGTCGTTGATTTGCTTCCGGGACGCGGCATGCAAACGCTTCGCTTCTCCGGGCGGAAAACCTAACTCCAAGAAAAGGTTCGCGCCGGGAGGGGTCACGTGGCGGATTTCGGTATCAATCTTCTTCATTTCGTTTCCTTTCTCGCACTCGCTACGGCTCGATAGCGCGCTTCCGCAATGGCTAGGTCCTGCCTGCGAGTCGCCTGGGTCTTCTTCTGAAAGCAGTGCAGGACGTAAATGGCCTCCTCGAACTTGGCGACATACATTACGCGATACGTGCCGCCTGCCTCGTGGATGCGCAGCTCTCGGGTGCCCGTTCCCACTTGGTCGAAGGGCTTCCAATCCGCTGGCTCAATCCCAGTCTGAACCTTTCCCAGTTGAAACCCCGCTTCCCGGCGAGCATCTTTCGGAAATGCCTGTAGGTCGCTGTAGGAAGACCCCACCCAAAGAAGCGGTTTGTCGTCCGTCATGCCATGCTCTGTATAAAATTTTATACACGCTGATGCTTGGGGTCAAGTGATCTTCACTCGTCATGCGACTCCACGAAACGCGGTAAACCAAACCTGCTCGGGCAGCGTCATACAATGCAATAGTGCTGGCCACGCTCATCCTCGCCACCCTGCTCATGCAACAGGACCCCGCCGCCGCGGGGCTGAAGGCGCTGGAAGGCGAGAAGTATGCCGAGGCCGCAGCTCTCCTCGAAAAAGCCATCGCGGCCGACCCGAAGGACCTGTCCTCGCAGTTCAACCTGGCCCTCGCGCACACCTTCCTGAACCAGGACGCGCCCGCCATCGCTGCTTATCGACGCGTGCTGGCCTTGCAGCCTGGCCTCTACGAAGCGTCGCTGAATCTGGGCATGGTGTTGCTCCGCGCGAAGCAGCCCGCCGAGGCCGTTGCGCCGCTGCAGGACGCCGCCAAAGCCAAGCCCAAGGAGGCGCGCCCGCGCGTCTACCTCGCCGACGCCTTGCAAGCTTCCGGCGCGGAGCCCGCGGCTGTCGAAGCCGCTTATCGCGAAGCTCTCACGCTCGACGATAAGTCCGCCGCGTCGCAATTGGGGCTGGGGCGCGCCTTAGCCAAGCAAGCTAAGTGGCCCGAAGCGATCACCGCTTACCAAAGCGCCGTCGCGCTGGATCCCCAGTTTAAAGACACCGCCGGCGAACTCGCCGCGCAACTCGAAGCCGCGGGCCGCAAGGCCGACGCCATCGCGCTTTACCAGACCCTCGACAGCCCCGCCGCCCGCGAGCGGGTGGCGATGCTGCAACTCGATGCCGGTGAACTCGCCGCCGCTATCACCTCGCTCGAAGCCGCCGTCAAAGCCTCGCCCACCGTCGCCAACCGGCTAGCCCTGGCGTCGGCCTATCTCCGCAACAAAGAGCCCGAAAAGAGCCAGCCGCTGCTCGAAGCCGCCTTGGGGCAGGAGCCCAATAACCTCGAGTTGCGCATGACTTATGGCCGCCTGCAGCGCGACCTGCGCAAGTTCGACGCCGCCGCGCAGCAGTTTTACTTCGTCACCAAACAGGAACCGAAGAACGTGCAGGCATGGCGCGAACTCTCGGCGATGCTCATCTCGCTGAAGCAGGATGAGAACGCCCTCGCCTGCTTCGCGCGTTTGAAAGAACTCGGCGACGACGCCCCGGCGCACGATTTCTTCCGCGCCGTCATCCTGGACCGCAATCATCAATTTCAACCCGCGCTCGACGCCTATCGCCGTTTCCTCTCGCGCTCGGAAGGAAAATTCCCCGACGAAGAGTTCAAGTCCCGCCAACGGGCGCGTATTCTGGAGAAGGAGCTTAGCAAGCGCTAGCCATGTTCAGCCTCGTTCTTTTCAGTCTTTTTGCCATTGACCTGGACGCCGTGAAGGCCGAGCCGGTGCTCGAAAAGCGCGTGGTCCGCGCGCTCGATTGCGCGCAGGAGAGCCTGACGGAAGCGCGTAAGCACTACGAAGCCGGCGAAGACGCGGCCCTCAAGAAGTCGCTGGCGCAGGTCGCCGATGCTTCGGAGTGCGCGCTGGCGACGCTCGAAGAAATGGGCAAGCACCCGTCGCGCAATGTCCGGCATTACAAACCGACAGAGATGCGCCTGCGCGAAATTCTTCGCCGTTTGGTGACCTTGCGCAACGATGCCGGCCTCGAAGTCCGCCCCCTGGTGGAGCAGTGTGAGAAGCGGGTGGAAGCCGTCCACGATAAACTCCTCGACGGCGTTATGTCCAGAAAGCCACGCGGATGAAGACGCTCATCCTGATCGCCCTGCTCGCGCAGAAGGACTTCCTCACTCCCGACGAAGTGGAGCGCATCCGCGAAGCGCAAGAGCCCAATCTGCGCCTGACGCTCTACACCAATTACGCCAAGCAACGCCTCGACCTTTTGAAGCAACTCTTCGCCAAGGAGAAAGCTGGCCGGTCGATTCTGATCTACAACCAGCTCGACCAGTACACGAAGATCATCGAAGCCATCGACACCGTCGCCGACGATGCCCTCCGCCGCAAACAGGACCTCACCCTCGGGATCGCCGAAGTCGCCAAAGCCGAAGAGAAAATGCTCGCCGAGCTCCAGAAGTTCGCCGCCACTGAGCCCAAGGACCTGGCCCGTTACGAATTCGTCCTGAAGACCGCCATCGAAACCACCCAGGACTCGCTCGAGGCCTCCCAGCAAGACCTGAAGGACCGCGGCCGCACCGTCACGGAACGCGAAGCGACGCTCAAAAAAGAGCGCGAGGCTCTCCTCACCACCGAGGACAAAAAAGAGAAGGAAGCAGCCGAAAAGAAGTCGGGCGAGACGGAGCGCAAAACCCGCAAGGCCCCGACGTTGCGCAAGAAAGGCGAAGTGCCTCCGCCCTAGGCTCAACGGCTGGCCGTCACGTGGAAGTTAGAAGTATCCGGCGACAGGGCAAGCTGGGATGATGGGTGAAAGCCCCGGGGTCCCCATGTGGGCAACTCCGGGGCTTTTTTTTGACCGGCCCGGCCTACCTAGGCCAGCGAGAACTTCTCGTGGTGAATGGTCGCGTCGCTCACCACCGCCACGGGGATACCGACGATCTCCTCGATCTCTTCGAGGTAGCTATTGCCGCTGCTCTTCAGCTCCTTGGCGACATCGGGATGCACCCGCAACTCGACGTCCTTGTTCTGGCGAAGCGCGCGGGCCATCTTGCGGGCCTCTCCGACGATTTCGACGATGACGGTGTGGACGCTCTTGATGTAGCCAGCCCCCTCGCAATGCGGGCAGGGCATGCAGAGCGTGCGCTCCAAGGACTGCTTCACGCGCTTGCGGGTGATGGCGACCAGGCCGAAGTCGTTGAATTGCAGAATCTTGTAGGGCGCCTTATCGACGCGCATGGCGTCTTCGAGCGCCTGCATCACCTTTTGGCGATTCTTGCGCTCGTCCATGTCGATGAAGTCGATGACGATGATGCCGCCGAGGTCGCGCAGACGGATCTGGCGAACAATCTCCTTCACGGCTTCGACGTTGGTCTTGGCAATGGTGTCCTCAAGGCGATTCGTTTTGCCGACGTATTTGCCGGTGTTGATGTCGATCGCGACCAGGGCCTCCGTCTGATTGATGACGATGAAGCCACCGGACTTGAGCCAGACCTTCGGCTTGAGGGCCTTTTCGAGCTCTGTCGTGATGTTGAAGAAGTCGAAGATGGGCACCGGGCGGGTGAACATTTTCACGCGGTTGACGAGGTTCGGCTGCAAGCGCTGCACGAAGCGCAGGACCTGCTCGTAGACCTCTTCGTTATCGATCCAGATCGCCTTGAAGTCTTCGGTGAGCTGATCGCGGAGAATGCGCTCGACGATTTCGACGTCGTGGTAGAGCAAGGCGGGGGCGGGCTTGGCGTCCGCCTTGCGTTTGATCTCTACCCAGAGATTGTGGAGGTAGGAGATGTCCTGGGCGATGTCCTGCTCAGTGCGGCCTTCGCCGGCCGTGCGGCAGATGAAACCGCCAGGCATACCTTCGGTGTTGGCGACGAGAATCTGCTTCAGGCGATGACGCTCGGCGTCGCTTTCGATTTTGCGGGACACGCCGGTGTGGTTGACGGTGGGCATGTAGACGCAGTAGCGCCCGGGCAGGGCGATGTGCGACGTGATGCGGGCTCCTTTTTGGCCCAAGGGCTCCTTGGCGATTTGGACGACCACTTCCTGGCCTTCCTTGAGGAGGTCACTGATGGAAGGCAGCGGCGGACGCTGACGGTCACCACCACCGCGGGCTTCGCGGCCTTCGGCGGGCGGACGGTCGCCGGCGGGACGGTCAGTCCGGTCGCCACCACGATCACCACCACGATCACGGCCGCGATTGCGGCCGCCGCGATCCCCACGGCCTCCGCGCTCGCCCCGGTCGCTCCGTTCCGGGCGTCCCGGCCGGGCGTCCGCGGCCGGAACATCGAGAAGTTGCACCGCGGCGGGCGCTTCGCCTTCCGCTAATTCCATCGGCTCCATGGGCGGGATGGGCATGGCTTCGCCGGCAGATTCCGGCTCAGCCAACGGCAGGACCACGGCCGCTTCGCCCACGGGCGCAACCGCTTCGCCTTCGACACCGGTTACCGGCACGACGGGCGGGCGCTCGCCACGGCCGCGACGGCCACGGCGACGGCCACGACGGCCACCACCGCCACTGCCGGGGGGGCGCTGCTGCAGGAAGCGCCCTTGCTCCGGAGAACGCACGTGCGCGGACGATCCCGCAATGGGCAACGCAGGTTCGACGCCTTCGACAGGTTCCTCTTCGTCATCGCCTTCGTCGTCCTCTTCGTCAGAGGCTTCGGGGGCCGGCGCTGAGGGCTCGACGACGGTATCATCGCCATCCAGCGCAGCTTCGGCTAATTCCTGAATTTCGTCAAGCGCGGCTTCTGGATCGTTCAAACCAGTGTCGATGACGCGGACTTCCTCCTCGGCGATCAGTTCGGGCTCGGACTCCGGTTCCGGTTCCGGTTCCGCGGCGGGAGGGGGAGCATCTTCCAGAAAGCGGAGCGGACGCGCCGGGGCGCTCTCTTCCCGCGGGGCGGCCTGCAACTGGCTGTACTTGCGCAGCGACTCGCCGGGCAGCAGAACGACGTCGGAAGGCGCGCGCTCCGGCGCGTCGTCATCGGCCAAGTCCACTTCGCCGGTGATGGCGGCGTCTTCGGGGTCGTCGCTGGTGACGGGGGAACCGAACTTCGAGTCCGGGAAACCACTGCGGCCACGCCCACGACGGCGGCGGCGGCGGCGCTCTTCTTCGCTCTGGCTCTCCTGATTAGCGGCCTGGGTAGTCACAATGGGGGCCACCGAAAACGGCGGACCATCGTCGGAGGGCAGCGCTTCAGTGGGAGCGGCGGTGGCAGCTACGGGGCGATTCTGATAGCGGTCGCGGCCGCGATCCCGGCCACGATCCCGGCCGCCACGGTCACCACGGTCTGGACGCTCGGCCCGTTCGGGGCGTTCGCCACGTTCGGGGCGCTCGCCGTCGCCGGCCACGGAGCGCGGCTTGTCGTCGGCGAATTCTTCGTTCTCCTCAAAAAAATCGGAGACGTAAAGGAAGGTATCCCGCTCGAGCCCCAAATTAACGAAGGCCGACTGCATACCAGGCAGGACGCGCGTTACGCGGCCCTTGTGGATACTGCCGGCCAGTGAATATTCTTGTGCCCGTTGGAAAAATACTTCCACGAGCTGATCGTCTTCCAGCAGCGCGACCCGGGTTTCATGCCGGTCGGCGGAAACTACCATCTCTTTGCCCATGTGGCAATCCTCTTCTTCTCCGGCGAAGCAGGGTCGGCTTAGCCATGAAGCGAGGACAGGGCGAGGCGGTTCTAAATCTTCTTCCCACGCTGAGGAGGTGGCCGGATGGGCCAAGCTCAAAACTAACTCAACGTGTCACGCATTCTTGACGAAAACGTGGCGACGCCGGGAGGTGAAGCGAACAAGTAAGGCTCCGTTTACCTTCGACGCGCAAAAATCGTGGCGAACCAAATCGCACCTAAGTCACTCCGGCTTGGCGAATCCCTGTTGGCCGGGCTACATCTTTTGAAAGGCACCTGCCCGGTGGGCGGGCTGGTCCTGAATTATCTAACGTTAACTAAACAATCGCTGGGACCGGACGTTCATCACGAGCCCCAACATGACAAAAACTGACAATGTGCTTGTCCCCCCGTAGCTCATCAGCGGCAAGGGGATCCCGACTACCGGCATACGGTTGATCACCATCCCTACATTCACAAGGAGGTGAAAGAGCAACGTGGCAGCCACGCCGATGCAAATAATCGTTCCGGCCCGATCAGGGGCCGTCTGCCCATTTTGTACGATCTGTACTAGTAGCAGATAGTACAATCCTAGCGCGATTATCACGCCGACGAAACCGTGTTCTTCGGCAAACGTGGAAAAAATAAAGTCCGTAGGGGCAATCGGCAGGAATCTCAGCTGCGTTTGGGACCCCCGGGTGACGCCCTGGCCCCACAAACCGCCGTTGCCGACGGCAATGCGCGACTGCAGGACCTGGTAGCCTTTGCCCTGCGGATCGCGGCCGGGGTCGACAAAAGTGAGAATCCGGTCCTTTTGGTACCCTTCAGCGTCGAAGAACCAGAACGCGCCCAGCAGCACCAGGATCACCCCGCAGACGGCCACCACGTATTGCCAGCGCATTCCGACCAGCAGGATCCCAGCCGCAAGCGCGGGGAGAAAGGTTAAAGCCGTGCCCATGTCGGGCTGCTTGCGGACCAGGAGAAAGGGAATGAGAAGCAGGCCGGTGAGCTTGAACAGGTCCGGCAATTCGAGGCGTTTGGTGCGCAGTTCCACCAGATACCACGCCACCAGCAGGATCAGGACAATTTTCACGAACTCGCTCACCTGGACGCTTTGCCCCCCCACAACCAGCCAGCGGCGGGCGCCCAGAATCTTCTTGCCAAACAAGAGCGTGACGGCCAGCAGAAACAGGCTGATGCCATAGAGATACGGGACCTGCCCCAGCAGCGTATGGTAATTCACGCGGCTGAAGATCAGCATCAGCGCAATGCCCACCAGGATATTCACCATGTGCTTCCACCAGGCGGATTCGAGCTTGGTGCCGTGGGTAGCCGAGTAAATCTGCAGGCCTCCCATCAGCGCGATGATGAGGGCGGTGAGCATCAAGGGCCAATCGAGGTCGCGCAGGGACCGGACGGCCGAGATACCCGTGCGCCGCCCGACCGCGATAATCATTTCGGGGCTACCGCCGCGGCTACCGAAACGGGGACGACAGGCTTGGCCCGCGCCTTCTTGTCGAAGTAGGCCTTAATCACGTCGCGCGCAATAATCGACGCCCGGTCGCCGTGCTCGCCGCCTTCAATCAGCGCGGCCACCACGATCTCCGGATTGGAACGAGGCGCGAAGCCGGCGAACCAGGCGTTGTCCTTCACGATGCCGGTCAGATTGCGACGCTTGAGGGTCTCGTTCGAGATCAGTTGCGAGGTCCCGGTCTTGCCGCAGACCTCAATGCCGGGGAGCCAGGCCTCGGTAGCCGTACCGCCCTGGTTCACGACGGCATACATGCCGCCAATCACGCGCTGTACGTTGTCGAGGTTCACCTTCGCGACGCGCGGCTTTTCCTTGGTAGCCTCGCCCACCACCATGTGCGGCGGATTCCAGACGCCGCCCGAAGCGATGCCGCCAATGGCGTGCGCGAGTTGCAGGGGCGTGGTGGTTAAGTAGCCTTGGCCGATGGAAACGTTGATCATGTCGCCGTGCAACCAACCCTGGCGAAGCTTCTGCATCTTCCACGGGCGGCTGGGCATGTCGCCGGTGCTTTCGCCGGGCAGGTCAATGCCGGTGCGCCGGCCGAGACCGGCCATCTCGCCCCATTTCGACAGCTTGTCGATCCCCAAGAGAAGCCCGACGTTGTAGAAGAAGATATCGCAGGATTGCGCCAAGGCGTAGCGCAGCCCGATGCGGCCGTGTCCGGAACGTGCGTGGCACTTAAAGTCATGGTCGACGTAGAAGAAGTGTCCGGAGCACTGGGCGGAGTAGTCCGGCGAGATGACGCCTTCTTCAAGAGCAGCGAGAGCGACGAGCGGCTTGATCGCGGAGCCCGGGGAGAGGCGCGACTGGAGCGCGCGGTTGAACATGGGCGTTTCGGGGTCTTCCAAAATCGCCTTCCAATCGGCACTCGAAATGCGCGTGGAGAACTTGTTGGGGTCGTAGGCAGGCCGACTGACCATGGCGAGAACGTCGCCGTTACGGGGGTCGAGGGCGACGACTGCGCCGCGCTTGCCTTGAAGCGTGAGTTCGGCCACGGCCTGCAGATCGAGGTCGACGGTGAGTTTCAGGGGCTTCCCCGCGGTGGGCTCCTCGTTCTTCAAGAGCTGCAACTCTTTGCCGCGATTGTTGACGAGCGAAACGCGCTGGCCGTCTTTGCCCATCAGCGAGTCGTTGTAGTAGCGCTCGATGCCGTCTTTGCCAATGGTGTCGCCGGGCTTGAAGGCGGCGTACTCGGGCCGGTCGAGTTCGGCTTCGCTCGCTTCACCCACGTAGCCCAGCACGTGCGCGAGGAAGCTCTCCTTCGGATAGACGCGGCGGACGGAGTGAATGAGCTCGATCTCGGGAAACATGTCGGCGTGGCGATTCGATTCAACGAAGGCGACATCGGCCGGGGTGAGGTGCTCCTTGATGATGACGGGGACGTAGCGGGCTTGCTTACGGAAGCGGTGGAGGCGGTCCTGCAGGTCCTGCAAGTCCAGATTCAGACCCTGCGCGATGAGCGGAAGATTTTCGTCCTTCAGGCGCTCGCGCGACAGCAGGCAGGAAAAGCTCGACAGATTATCGACGATGACGCGGCCTTCGCGGTCGACGATGCGGCCGCGGGCGGCCGGCAGCGGCAGGCTGCGGACCGTATTGCTGTGCGCGAGTTCCTGGTAGTACTCGCTGTCGGCCACCTGGATACTCCAGTAGCCGGTGGCGAGAAAGAAAAAGACCACCACCATGATCCAGTGGAAGACGGTAATCTGCGCCTCCGCGAACTTCTTATCGTCGGCAAAGAGGGGCCGTTCGGTAAGATGCTCCGGTTTCCGCGGACTGGGGAATAAGGTCAACGCAAAGCCTACTTCATCTTCAGTTTATCGAACAGCGCAAACAGCGGCAGGCCAACGGCGCAATTCAGCACCGCCATCACCAGATTATCCACAATTTCGGCCGGAATGGCGACGCCGAGCAGCGCGCGCACCAGCAGCCAGTAAAAAAACTGATGAAACAGGAAGAAGAAAAAGCCGACGAAGAGCCGGACCGCGGGGTTTTCGCCATCCACGCGGAGACTCATAGAAGCGGCAAAGTATCCCACCAGGGTCTGCACGATGCCCAGGACGCCGAGCGGCTGGCTGGAGAGCGAATCCTGCACCAGTCCGACGGAGGCGCCGAAGAGAATCCCCAGCACGGGCATGCGCCGCATCAACGAGAAGTAGACCACCACCAGGAGCGGCAGGTTCAACATGCCGAAAAAGGTCGCGAAGCGGGGGACGTAGAGCTGAAAGAGGATCGCCAGCAGCGGGGCGAGCACGAGCACGATCGGCTTGAAGCGCGAGATACGGTTGCGGCGGCTCTGTTCGTAGCGTTCAGCGAAGTCCATGGGCTATTGGGCGGGCGGAGTGGCAGGCGGAGTGGCACCCGGGGGCGCGGCCGCGGGAGCGGCGGGCACGGGAACGACATTGTAATTCGGGATGCGGCCGCTGGTCCCCATCTGGCCGCCGTTCCATTGCTCGATCTGTTTGTAGCGCTCGCGAATCCGGTCGGCTTCCGTCTTGGTCTTTTCCGGCGTCGCCTCGAATTTGTTGCCGGTCCCGTCGTCGCCCTTCGGCTCCGGCAGCAGCGTCACCTCCGGGGCGGGTGGCGTGGCGGCGGCGGGCAGCGGCTGATGGCCGCCTTCGGTGAGCACGAGTACTTCTTCGAGCCCCTCGCGGAAGCCGGACGGCACCACGACGACTTCCTTAAACTGTGGCCCGTCCTTCACGCTCGCGATCTTGCCGACGGCGAGCCCCTTGGGGAAGATGCGGTCCTCACCGGACGTGAAGACCAATTCGCCCACCTCCAGTTTTTCCTCGTTCTGCACGTAGTCCATCAGCATTTTCACATGGCCTTGCCCCTTTACGACACCGCGCGTACGATGCTTCTGGGTGATGACGGCTCCGGAGAAAGTCAGGTCGTTGATGAGCATGACCTGGGCGGCCGTCGGGTAAGAGGCGACGACTTTGCCGACAATGCCGTCCGGGGTCAGGACGCTCATGCCACGGCGGACGCCGCTGGTGGAACCACGGTCAATGTAGACGACCTTCGAATTCGTTCCCGGCGCATTATTGATAATCCTGGCCCCCAAGTACTTGAAGGGGGACTCCTTAACGAAGGTGGCCATCGCGCGGACGCGGTCCGCCATTTGGACCTCGTTGCGGAGCGTCTGGTTCTCCAGCTTCAAACGGTTGGACTCCGCGACCAGTTGTAAATTTCGTTGCTGGACGTTAGCCATGGCCAGATAGTCCGAGAAGAAGTGAACCGACTTGTAACGGATCTCCTCGACAAAGCGCGCCAGCGGCGTAACGGCCGTCACCGCCCAGACGCGCACGCCATGGGCCTCCTGGTTGGTTTTGATCTGCCAGGCCAACAGAATGAGCTGCGCAAAGACCACCACCACCAGAAGTGACACGTGCCGGTAGCGATTGAAAAACGCTTCCATAGGTCCTATTCTAGGCCCCACCCACCCGCGTGGAGGTTAAATGTGATCGATGGCGATACGCCGGAGCAGTTTGAAGTCAGTGAGCATACGTCCGGTGCCGAGCACGACCGAGGCCAGCGGGTCCTCGGCGATGGATACGGGCAGCCCGGTCTCCTCCCGGATGCGCCGGTCAAGATTCTTCAACATACCGCCACCGCCGGTAAGGACGATGCCCTTGTCGCTGATGTCGGCGGAGAGTTCGGGGGGCGTCTTTTCGAGGGCGACGCGGACGGCGTTCATGATGGTGGAGACGCACTCGGCCAGCGCTTCCCGGATCTCTTCGTCGTTGATAGAGACCGTGCGCGGAATGCCTTCAATCAGGCTGCGGCCCTTGATCTCCATGGTTAACGGCTTGTCGAGCGGATACGCCGACCCGATCTGGCACTTGATCTGCTCCGCCGTGCGCTCGCCGATGAGGAGGTTGTACTTGCGCTTCAAATACTGCGTGATCGCGTCGTCCATCTCATTGCCCGCTACGCGGACGGAGCGCGAATAGACGATGCCGGAGAGCGAGATCACGGCTACGTCGGTGGTGCCGCCGCCGATGTCGACCACCATGTTGCCCGAGGGCTCGGTGATGGGCAACCCGGCGCCGATGGCGGCGACCATGGCCTGCTCCACCAAGTGGACTTCGCTCGCCTTGGCGCGATACGCCGAGTCAATCACGGCGCGCTTTTCTACCTGGGTGATTTCGCTGGGTACGCCAATGACGATCCGGGGATGCACCAACATCTTCCGGCCGTGCGCCTTCTGAATGAAGTAATTCAGCATGCGCTCGGTGACCTTGAAGTCGGCGATGACGCCGTCCTTCATGGGGCGAATCGCCACAATGTTGCCCGGAGTGCGGCCCAGCATCTCCTTGGCTTCCTTGCCGACGGCTTCCACGTCACCGGTGGTTTTGTTGATGGCCACGATGGAGGGTTCATTCACCACAATGCCCTTGCCCGCCGCGTAAACGAGCGTGTTGGCCGTACCCAAATCAATGGCGAGGTCGGACGAGAAAAAGCTGAACAACGAGCGAAAATTCATGGGATATCGAAGAATGCCTCACCCAGCCTAGCCGGTCACCGCCGATGAGGGGGAGTTGACGGCTTCAGAGTAGCACATTCCCCCTTTAGGGGGTACCGTTAGGTGGTTGAAATAACAAGTGAGAAGCGCCAAAAACAGTACTGAGCGCCAGGTAGTACTCAATCGGGTCATTTAAGTTGTACGCGCGCAGGATTCTGACGAGGCGATGCGCCATCTCGGCCAGCCGGGGGTCGCCCGCCGGAAGGCGGGCCAAAAACTCGGGCCGGCCGGGCCAATCGCCGTCGGTGAGCCCGGCTTCGACGTCGACCAGCAGGGCGAGACGTTCGAGGCGGAGGCAGGGGTCGGCGGTGGGTTGGGTTTCGGGCTTCTGGGTGCGAAGCTGGCTAGCGGCGGTGGCCAGATCCCGGATCCAGCCGGGGCGGAAATCGAAGCCCCGCTGGCTTTGTTCCTCGCGAATCAACAGATGTTGGACGATGTCGCCGACGTGGATCGCCTGGCAGGCGGCCTGCCCGGGCGGTATCGTGGGCGCGCGCAGACCCCGGGCATGCAGCCAGGCGTGGCCAAATTCGTGTGAAAGCAGGGTCTCTTCGTCGCCGCCCATGTCCTTCATCCGGTCCATGTTGAGGACGATGAAGGCCAAGGCGCCCTCGTGGATGCTGACGGCATGCGTGCGGACGAATTGGGCGCGGAAATTGGGGTCGCTAAAGAAGCGGGCCAACACGGGCCGCTGGGGGGCGTCGTCGGGAAGAATGTAGGTGGGAACGCCCGCCTTCATCTGCACAAAGACGCGTACGGGGAGGAGCGAGCCCCCACCGCGGGCCTCAATCTCCTGTTGCCAGGCGCGCAAACGCGGGGAGAGGTCGACCTTGGCGGAGGGCGGCTGGGCCCAGAGAGCTAGACTTACGAGCAGTAGGCTAAGGCGAATCGAAGTCATTTTCCTCCAGCATACGCCTTAGCTAAGCCAGCACATCCCCCCGCTCCCGGCCGGACCGGAAGGCCAACCATCACCTATCCAGCACACCCTCATACATCGCCGCCATCGGCACCGAACACTCGAGCGATGAAAACGAGCAGTCGGCCTCCAATCCGATCACTTCGCTGATCCACCACTGCCCGTTCTCGGCCCGCGTGTGAATCTCCACCATTGGCCGGTCCTGCGAAATCAGCGCATACTGCCGCAGCGTCGGACCCAATCGATACTCGTGCGATTTCACTCCCCGGTCTTTCGCCTCCGCGCTCGGCGACAAGACCTCCGCCAGAAACACGGGATTCGTGATCACATTCCGCCGCCCCGGCATCCGCTGTACCGGTCCACAAACCACGATCAGGTCCGGATACGTGTACATCTCTTTCGACCCCGTTTGAAACAACACGTCCCTGCCCACCACACTGCACCCTCTGCCACGCAACGCTTCGCGCAACTCACCACCCAGGTTCATGGCCAGCAGCGCGTGCTCAAACGATCCCCCCGCCATCGCCGTAACAACACCCGCACAATACATATGCTTCGTCTCGGATAGTTCCTCCGCATCCAAAAACTCGTCAACCGAAACGAAAGGTAGGTTTGGAGCCGCCATCCTCTAATACTATAGAAAACCCGTGCACTTCCCACGGCGCCTCCTTTCTCGAAGCCGCCAGTGTTCTCACTTAGCCCGGCCTGCCTACGGGGCTAAGGGATCGCCTTATGTGGAGCGCCGGAAAACTGGACGATGAGTCAGTTATCCGTGAAGTACTCCCATTCCATTCCGCGCCGGGCGCTGTTCGGCTTACCCGGGCTACTGACGGCCCTGGCCCAGCGGACCGCCGATGACCTCTTCGATGGCAACCAGTTCCACGACATCCGCCTCGAACTGGATCCGGCTAACTGGCAGACGCTGCGCGACACCTACCTCGAAAACAACTGGTACCGCGCGAGCGTGAGTTGGAGCGGCGTCGACGCTCAGTGCTCCATCCGTTCGCGCGGCAACGGCAGCCGCAACCCGGTGAAGCCGAGCCTGAAGCTGAGCTTCACCAAATTCTCCGACTCCGGCCCGTTCCTCGGTCTGGATACCTTCGTCCTGACGAACCTCTATCAG
Source organism: Bryobacteraceae bacterium (assembly GCA_019752335.1). Lineage (GTDB taxonomy): Bacteria > Acidobacteriota > Terriglobia > Bryobacterales > Bryobacteraceae > JALHNI01. Next base: position 41,991 of record JAIEMJ010000004.1, on the reverse strand, counting down.
GACCCGACAATGCTCAAAAACTTCCTGGCGCAGCAACTGTTCACCCGCGCCGGCCTCCCTGCCCCGCGCTTCTCCTTCGCCCGGCTGACGGTAAATGGCGAATACTGGGGCGTTTACGGCGTCGGCGAGGAGATCGACGACCGCTTCCTGACGCAGCGCTTTGGTGAAAAAGCCGGTTACCTCTACGAGTATTCCTGGGCCGACGTCTTCGGCTTCGGCGATCGTGGCGACGAAGCCGCTAGCTACGCGCCGGTTCCCTTTGAGCCGAAGAACAATACCAAGAATCCGGACTACCAGCCCTTGGTCGAGATGATCACCGGGGTGACGCGCGCGGACTCCCCGTCTGCCCTGCTGGCCCATCTGGACCGCTACCTCAACCCCGAGCAGTTCCTCACCTTCCTGGCCGTGGAAGCCTACTACGACGAACGCGACGGCCAGACCGGCGACTGGGGCGTAAATGGCTTTTACCTGTACCGCTTCGCCCGTACCACGCAGTTCTGGTTCCTGCCCTGGGACAAGGACTGGAGCTTCTTCGACGCGCAAAGGTCGCCGTACTTTAACGTCGAAGCCAACTGTCTGGCGCAGCGTTTGCTGGGGATTCCAAGGTACCGGGCCTTTTACGGCCGCGAACTGCAGCGCATCGCCGCTTTGGCCGGGGGGCCCGGTGGCTGGCTCGAAAACCAACTCCAGAGCCGGCTCACCCAGCTTCGCTCCTCCTATCGCGCTGACCCCAAGCGGCCCTACACAAATGGTGTGCAGGAGGACCAAATCCAGCGACTGACCGCCTTTGTCCGGCAACGCCCCTCCAGCCTGCTACCGCAAATTTAGCCTTAGTCCTAAGAAAATCTCCTGAGAAACCTTAGATCGGGGCCCTAGATGCCCTAAGGTTCGTGCGCCCGTCTGCCGAAGTACCTCTTGGCAGATGACTGTGCTTGCTTTCACCCGTTGGCTCGCGACCACGGCGCTGATGCGCTGGTGGGTGGGCCGTCGCGCGTCGGCGATTGTGAGTCCGGTGGAGCGCTTGCGCTTCCTGCAGACGCACCAAGTTACGCTGAACGACCTGCGCGCCCGCCCGGCCGTTCCCGTGCCTTATTGGGTGGTGCTGGTAAGCGGCGCCGCGATTGGCGTGAGTCTTCTCGGCGTGGCTACCTGGCGCTCCACGAAGTCGAGCCCCGTAGCCGGACCTGCGCAGGCAGCGGAGTTGGCGCGCGTGGAAAAGCCGGTTCCGCCACCGAAGGCAGCTACGCTGGAGAAGATCTGGGTGGTGGATACGACGCCCGCGATTGAGACTTACTCCAACGGCCTGCGCGTCGAAAAGAAGTTCGCCACGACGAACCGTCCGCGCGCCTACTACACTTACAACCGCAACCAGAACCTGGATATTTCGCTCACCATCCGGAATCAGCCGGCGGGCATTGTCTTTCACACCACCGAAAGCCATCTGACGGAATTCACCCCCGCGAATAACCGGACGCTGCGGCGCTATGGCGAATCCTTGATTGGCTATGTGCGCGACCAGAAGGCTTATAACTACGTGATTGACCGATTTGGCCGCGTCTTCCGCGTGGTGGAAGAGAATGAAGTCGCGTTTCACGCGGGCCATTCCACCTGGGCGGATGACCGATGGGTCTATTTGAATTTGAATGATAGCTTCATCGGCGTCGCGTTTGAAACGCAAACCGTAAAGGGCGATGAGAATCCGCGGATCACCAGCGGACAAATGGTGGCCGGGCGTTTGTTGACGGATATGCTGCGGGCGAAGTATGACATCGCCGCGACGAACTGTCCGACGCATGCGCAGGTGTCGGTAAATCCGCAGAACATGATCATCGGCTATCACACCGATTGGGCTGGGAATTTTCCCTATGAAGAGCTGGGCTTGCCGGACAATTATGCGCCCGCCTCGCCGGCCGTGCTGATTTTTGGCTTCGCGTATGACCCGTCCTTTATGGCGTCAACCGGGGCTCGTATGTGGAAAGGCCTGTTAGCCGCGGAAGACCAGATCCGCGAACAGGCCAAACAGAATGGCCGCAGCGTAGCCGAACAAAAGGCCGCGCTGCGGGAACGTTACAAGAAACTCAGCGCCCCCTTGGGCGAGCACGGCGGAAAATCCGCGGAAGGAGAGTAAGTGATGGGCAAGCAGGCAGGAGCTTTCGGGCTCGACGTAGGAACCAGCCGGGTCGTCCTGGCGCAACAGAGTGAAGGTGGCCGTTACGACTATCGTTCGCAACTGAACGCCTTCGTGGCGCTCCCCTATTCGAAAATGACGGAAAACGTTCTGCGCAAGGAGAACATTCCGCACAAGGTGGAAGGCGATCAACTCATCGTACACGGGAACGAGAGCGAGCGCTTCGCCGACCTCTTACAAATGGAAGCCCGCCGCCCGATGACCAAGGGCGTGCTGAATCCGAGCGAAACGGCCAGCGGCGAAATGATGCGGCAACTGATCCAGTCGCTAAACGGCGGCGAAGCCGGAGCCGGACGCAGCCTCTACTACAGCGTCCCCGCCGCGCCGCTGGGCGAAGAGGCCAACGTCACTTATCACGAGGCGACGCTGGGCCAAATTCTGCGCGACTTGGGTTACACGCCCAAAGCGATCAACGAGGGCCTGGCCGTGGTGTACGGCGAGATGGAAGAGACGAATTACTCGGGCATCGGCATTAGTTGCGGCGGCGGACTCTGTAACGTTTGCCTCGCTTACCTGTCGGTACCGGTATTGAGTTTCGCGGTGCCCAAGGCCGGCGACTTTATTGATCAATCGGCGGCGCAGATTACCGGCGAATTGTCGACGCGCATTCGCATCACCAAGGAATCGAACTTCCACATCAACGGCCACTACGCCGACAAGGTGCAGCAGGTATTGGGCGTCTACTACGACGACATGATCAAGTCCTTGGTGGACGGGCTCAATCACACGTTGGCGAACACGCGGAATATGCCGCGCATCGCGAAGCCGGTACCGATCGTCCTCAGCGGCGGCACAGTGATGCCGGCAGGTTTCCGCGAGCGCTTTGAAAAGATTCTGAAGGAGTCGGCTTTCCCGCTGGCGATTTCGGAAGTCCGCATGGCGAGCGATCCCCTGACGGCTACGGCCAAGGGCGCGTTGGTCGCCGCCCTGGCCGAAGCTTAAGCCCTCTGATCTAATCAGGCGGCGGCGAAATGCTGGACCGGCCGGGAGGCCGGTCCTACGGGGTTTTATAGGTTGTACGCCTCTATGGCTGTACCGCCGAGGATCCGGGCGCGTTCCGTTTCGCTCAGTCTGGCGATCGCGGCCGTGACCGTGTCGAACCATTTTTTGTAAGGCGAGGCCAACAGACAGACCGGCCAATCCGAGCCGTACATGATCCGTCGCGGACCGAAAGCGGCCAGCACCGTGTCGATGTAGGGCTGCAGGTCGGCCGGAGTCCACTTTTCCCAGTCCGCTTCGGTCACCATGCCGGAGAGCTTACAATAAACCCGCGGCCGCTTGGCTAATTCGAGTAAGTACTTTTTCCACGGCTCCATCTCGTGGGTTTTGATCTTCGGTTTAGCAATATGATCGACGATAAAGATCTGATCGGGGTGCTGGTCAACGAAACGTAGGGTCTGCGGCAGGTGTTTTTCGAAGATCAGGATATCGTAGCGTAGCTTCCAGTCCTTCAACTGTTGAATGCCGCGATTGAAGTCAGGACGCAGCATGTAGGTATCGTCTTTTTCGTCATGCAGGACGTGGCGAACGCCTTTCAATTTCCGGTCGCCGGCGAATTCCGCCAGTGACTTCCCCACGTTCGCATCGATCAGCGGCACCCAACCGACGACGCCGCGGAGAAACTCGTTCTCGTTCGCGTGCTTGAGTAAGAAGCGAGTCTCCGCCAGGGTCTGCCGGGCCTGCACAGATATCGCGCCGTTCACCCCGGACTCCTGCAGCGTCTGCGCCAAATGTACCGGCAGGAAGTCACGTTGAATGGCGGGCATCTTGTCGCTGATCCAGCCGTACTCCTTCGCGGAATACATCCAGAAGTGGTGATGCGAGTCAATGATGGCGGTGGGCGGCGGCGTGGCCGCGGTGGGGGGCTTGGGCGCCTCCGCACAATTGGTGAAGGCGAGTGCGCCGGTGGCGGTAACGAAAGAGCGACGATCCATGGCTTTCGCAATTGTAGCCGCTCGCGAGCGGCATGGCATAATCGGATGAGTTCATGCTCTCGCTCTTCGCTTCTCTACTTCTGGGTTTCGCGCCGCCGCCAACGGGCGAAATTCGGCTAAGCGTGCGCGACGCAAGCGGTGCGGCAATCCAGGCCACCGGCGACCTGAATGGGGAGCGCTTCGCAACCGATCGCGACGGAAGGTATACCTTCGCCAATCTGCCATTCGGCCGCTATCGTCTGCGGGCCAGCCGGCCTGGCTTTGTTACCAAGGTCCTCGCGTTGGAGGTGGTGTCGTCGACACCGCTCGAAGCCACGGTGGATCTCGTGAGCGGAGACTCGCCCACCAGCGTCACCGTCATCGCCACGACGCCTTTGGCTGGCGCCGGTTTGACGGCGGACGAGTTGCCCGTTACGGCGCAGGCGGCCGACGCAATGGATCTGCGTCGCGGCGACACGACCAACCTGGGCGAGTTTCTGCAGCGGCGTTTGAACGGCATCTTCGTCAATGAGATCCAGGGAAATCCCTTTCAGCCCGACGTCAATTACCGTGGCTACACAGCTTCGCCGTTGCTGGGCACGCCCCAAGGTCTCTCGGTCTATATGGACGGGGTCCGGCTGAATCAACCCTTCGGCGACGTGATGAGTTGGGACTTAGTCCCGCGGCTGGCGATCGCCGAACTGACTTTGATGCCCGGCTCCAATCCACTCTTTGGCCTGAATACCTTGGGTGGCGCGCTCGCGCTCGAAACGAAGAGCGGAGTTACTCATCCCGGCACGTCGCTGCAGGTGAGCGGCGGCAGCTTTGGGCGGCGCGTCGCGGAATTGGAGCACGGCGGCAGTAACCGGCAAGGATTGAATTGGTATCTCGCGAGTAACTTCTTTTTCGAGGACGGCTGGCGGCAGTATTCGCCTTCGAACGTCCGGCAAGGCTTCGCCCGTCTGGGTTGGCGGCAGGTTCATTTGGCCATTGGTTATGCAAGCAACTTACTCAACGGAAACGGCCTGCAGGAGTTTCGTATGTTGGAACGCGACCGGCGAAGTACTTACACCTTGCACGATGCGACGCGCAACCGTTCGCCGTTAGTGAACCTGAGCGGGAAGCATGCCTTCTCGCGCTCTTGGATCGTTTCCGGGAATACTTACTTCCGTTCGATTCGGACGCGCACGTTTAATGGAGATATCAATGAGGGGTCACTCGACCAGTCGGTGTATCAGCCCAGCGCCGCCGAAAGAGCCGCGCTCGCCGCGGCGGGATTTTCGGGCTTTCCCACCAGCGGGGCCACGGCGGCGAATACGCCTTTCCCCTTCTGGCGATGCCTCGGCAATGTCCTGCTGCGAGACGAGCCCGCCGAAAAGTGCAGCGCGCTGATCAACCGCGGGCGCTCCAGCCAAGCCAGTTTCGGCGCGGCCGGGCAGTTTACTTGGCTGGGCCAGTTCGCGCGGCAACGCCATCAGTTGACGGGCGGCGCCGCTTTTGACCGCAACTGGGTTCAGTTCCGGCAATCCTCGGAACTCGGCTACCTGAACCCGGACCGCAGCGTCGCCGGCACCGGCGCCTACGGCGATGGCGTCACCGGCGGCGACGTGGATGGCGCGCCCTACGATACGCGGGTCGACCTGGATGGGCACGTAGACACGCACAGCTTCTACGCGACCGACACCATCAACGCAGGCCGCTGGAACGTGACGGTATCGGGCCGGTTCAACCGTACGGTGGTGAACAATCTGGACCGGATTCTACCCACGGGCGCGGGTTCTTTGACGGGCCGGCATGTGTTTGTCCGCTTCAATCCTGCCGCCGGCGCCACTTACTCCCTGCGCCAGGATTTGCTGGCGTACTTCAACTACAGCGAGGGTAGCCGCGCCCCGACGTCGATTGAGCTGGGCTGCGCCGATCCGGAGAATCCGTGTAAGTTGCCCAACGCCATGGCCGGCGACCCTCCGCTGCGCCAGGTAATTACCCGAACGTGGGAGTCGGGACTGCGCGGGCGGCTGGGCGAGTCCGGCATGCGGTGGAACCTGGGCTGGTTTCGCGCCGGGAACCGCGACGATATCCTCTTCGTGGCTTCGCCGCAGACCGGTTACGGATATTTCCAGAATTTCCAAAGAACGCGGCGTCAGGGTTTCGAGGCGGGAGTAAACGGACGCTTCGGCTCGCGAGTTACTTGGGGCGGCAACTACACGCTGCTGCAGGCGACGTTCGACAGTTCCGAGTCGCTTTTGGGTGAAAGCAATAGCCGCAATACGGCGCTCGCGCGCGGACTGGACGGGCTGATCCGGGTTCAACCCGGCAACACGATTCCGTTATCACCGCGCCACACCGCTAAGGCCTTCGTCAGTTGGCAAGTCGCCCAGCGCGTGGCCGTGGATTTTGATTCGTTCGTGGTGTCGCGATCCTATGCGCGCGGCAACGAGAATAATCTGCACCAACCGGACGGCACTTACTATTTAGGGGCCGGCAGTTCGCCGGGTTATTTCGTGACCAACGCGGGCGTTCGCTTCACCCTGCACCGGCGTGTTGAATGGTTTTTGCAGGCGAATAATTTATTCAACCGGAGTTACGTTTCGGCCGCGCAGCTTGGGCCAGCTGGGTTCACTGCGCAGGGAACGTTTGTGGCGCGTCCGTTCGCGCCGGTGAGCGGTGAGTATCCGCTGGTACGATCAACGTTTCTCGCGCCGGGTGCGCCTCGCGCGGCGTGGAGCGGCCTGCGTTTCCGGTTTTGAATTCTACTGGGACCCGTCACTTCGTTCCGGGCTTGCCGGCGCGGCAATTGGGTGGGTTCGTGATGCCTCATGATGCCCCACGGCGTCCGCGACTCCGTGCGCGGGTTGACGTGGCGCCGGTATTTCTGGTATTATGGAAATATAAAGGAGCGACACCATGAGCACGACTCAAGAGATTCGAGACGTAGTGAAGGAACGCTACGGCCAGGCGGCCCTGCGGGTGACGACGAGCGGCAGTTCCTGTTGCGGGGCGGCGTCGGCTTGCGGCACCGACGTGGACCCCATCACGTCCAACCTCTACGACGAGAAGCAGAAAGAGGGTTTGCCCGCGGAAGCGGTTTTGGCCTCGCTCGGCTGCGGTAACCCGACGGCGCTGGCACAACTGCAGCCCGGTGAAGTGGTGCTCGATCTGGGGTCCGGCGGCGGCATCGACGTGCTGCTTTCCGCCAAGCGCGTAGGCCCCACGGGCAAGGCCTTTGGCCTCGACATGACCGACGAAATGCTCGCGTTGGCGCGGGCGAACCAGAAGAAGTCTGGCATCGAAAACGTGGAGTTTCTGAAGGGCGAGATCGAACACATTCCGCTGCCGGATAACTCCGTCGACGTGATCATTTCGAACTGCGTGATCAACCTTTCCGCCGACAAGAACCAGGTAATGCGGGAGGCCTTCCGGGTGTTGAAACCGGGCGGGCGCTTCGCCGTCTCCGACGTGGTGACGCGCGGTGAGATGCTACCAGAGATCCGGGAGAAAGTCCTGCTGTGGGTGGGATGCATTGCGGGGGCGCTCGAAGAGAATGACTATCGCGCGCGCCTCACCAGCGCCGGTTTCACCAACGTCGAACTGGAGCCGACGCGGATCTACCGTGTGGATGATGCGCGCGCCTTCTTAAGCGGCCAGGGCATCGACGTCGACGCCATCGCACCGCAGGTGGACGGCAAGTTCTTGAGCGCCTTCGTACGCGCCACCAAACCCGCCGCAGCTTGTTGTCAGCCAGGTTGCTGCCAATAGGGCATGACGAAGCAACATGTATTGATCCTCTGCACGGCCAATTCGGCGCGGAGCCAGATGGCCGAAGGGCTCTTACGCCACGACCACGGGGACCGGTTCACCGTGGAGAGCGCGGGAACGCGGGCGACGGCGGTGCGACCGGAGGCGATCCTGGCCATGCGGGAGATCGGGATCGACATTTCGGGGCATCGATCCAAGGTGGTGGACGAGTTCTCGGATCAACGCTTCGACTTCGTGCTGACGGTCTGCGATAACGCAAACGAAGCTTGCCCGGTGTATCCGGGACACACGAACCGCATCCACCATGCCTTTGAGGATCCGGCGGCGGTGGAGGGGTCGCCGGAAGAGCGGCTGGCGTCCTTCCGGCGGGTCCGCGATCAGATTCGGGCGTATTTGCGCGAGTTCGTCCGGATTAGTGAGGCGGGCTAGGGAGCCCGCCCTACCAGATCGAAACCTACACCGCCGCCAGCGGGGCCGATAGCTCGCGGAGGCAATGGGCCATCCAACGCTTGGTGAGCTTCTCCTGCACGCTGTTCTGCGACAGGCGGGTGCGGAGGTTGCTCCAGTCGACGTGGTCGAGATTCTGGTCCTGGTTGTAGCACGAGAAGACGACCGTCTCCTCGCCCGTTACTGGATTCTTGTGCGTCTGCAGGCACTGGCCGCAGATCTCTTTCATCATGCATTGCATGGGCGAGTTGATGCTGCCCACGGCGTGGTGGCCGTGCTTGAGGTAGGGCGCCAGAACGGTGTGGCGGGCGCGGGCGACGGCGGCCATCATGCCGTCTGAGCCGATGGCGATCACCCGATCCACGTTGGCGAGCGAGAGCGGGCTGGGGCCGAGGTCGCCGCGGCCGAAGGCGGCCATCGCTTCGACGATGTTGCCGACAAAGGCCTTGTCCTGCGGACGGGTGGGCGTCATGCCCGGAGCTTCGTCGCAACACCAGACGATGACGTCGGCGGCGCGTTCGATCTCGTCCACCTTGTAGCGATCGATGATCTTCTTATAGCCGGCGAAGTAGATGGTCTTCGAGCCGGACTGGCGCAATTGCTGCCCGATAGAAAAGAGCACGGCGTTGCCCAAGCCACCGCCCACCAGGAGAGCCGTTTCATCAGGCGCGGTCTCGGTCGGCATGCCCGTGGGGCCCATCAGGATCACCGGTTCGCCGGGCTTCAGCAGCGCGCAGAGGTCGGAGGAGCCGCCCATCTCGAGCACGATCGTGGAGAGCAGGCCTCGCTCACGGTCCACCGACGCGCCCGTGAGCGCCAGGCCCTCCATGGCGAGCGTCGTATCGTTGACGCGATCCGCCAACGTCTCGAAATTCTGCAGGCGGTAGAACTGGCCGGGCTCAAACGAACGCGCGGCAAGCGGCGCCTTGACGACCACTTCGACGATCGTCGGCGTGAGACGATACACGGCGTGGACGAAGGCGCGCAGATCGCGGTTCATCGTCTCCACCAGGCCCGGCACATTGGCGGGCGGGCGGTTGGCGAGCAGCCGCGAGACCACGGGATAGCCTTGTTTGGCGCTGGCCATCGCCTTGACGACGTTGCCGTTGTAGGAAGGATGCAGGTCGCCGAAGAAGCTGATGCCGCGGCCATCGGGGCGGATGGACATCAGCACGTGGGAGGCGCTGGGCTTAGCCAGGCGCTCGGGCTTCACGGCATGGCCCTCTTCGTTCACGCTTTGGAACCAGCGGCCGTCGAGGAAGACGTTGTTGGAGTCCTCGCGGGCGAGCACCGTGTTGGGCTGCGTGCCGGCGGCCACCAGAATGGTCCGCGCGGGCATGCGCAGAGGCGTGCCTTCCTTGGCGAACTTGCCGGTGGCCGCATCGAATTCGTGGCGCGTCACGTGCAAGGCGGCGGCGGAGCCGGAGGCGTCCACTTCTACTTCTTGCGGGGTGACGCACTCGGTGAAGTAGATGCCTTCTTCGAGCGCCTTCGACACTTCTTCATGGTTCAGCGTGTAGCTGGGCGCATCGATCAAGCGTTTGCGGTAGGCGATGCTGACGCCGCCCCAGGAGTGCAGGAGGGTGATAAAGTCCGGCTGACGGCCTTCGGCGGCGGCCTGCTCGCGCTCGGCGCGGATGGCGCGGCCATGGGCGAGGAACTCCTCGGCGATCTCGCGTTCGGCGGGGGTCCAAAGGGGCTCCTCGACGCCGTCGCGCCGCAGGGCCTCATGGCGATGGAGGAACTTCTCCACCTGCACCACGTAGTACGCGAGGCTCTCGGTGGCCGTATCGATGGCCGTTAAGCCGCCGCCGATCACCACTACCGGCAGGCGCACCTGCAGGTTGGCGACCGAGCTTTCTTTGCCCGCTCCGGTCAGTTGCAGCGCCATGAGGAAGTCCGACGCTTGGCGGACGCCGTTTACGAGGCCATTCTTCATCGGCACCACGGTGGGGCGGCCGGCGCCCGCGCAGAGCGCGATGTGGTCGAAACCCGCGGCGAAGGAGCTTTCCACGGTGAGCGTGCCGCCGAAGCGTACGCCACCCAGCATGCTGAACTGCTGGCGGCGTTCGAGCAGCAGGCGGATCAGCTTGAGGAAGTTCTTATTCCAACGCACGGTGATGCCGTATTCGGCGACGCCGCCGAAGCCCGCGTTCACGCGATCATTCAACGAATCGTAGAGCTCGTTCACGTCACGAATGGGACGGAAGGCATGCCGCGCGCCTTCGGGCGTTACGCCGCAAACGTCGGCGGGCAGCGGCTCAATCTTCAGGCCATCCACGGCGACCACGGTGTGGCCATCGTTCATCAGGTGGTGCGAGAGCGTGAAGCCGGCCGGGCCGAGGCCGACGACGAGGACTTTGTAGCCAGAGTCCGGGCGCGGAATGGGGCGCGAAAGGTGCAGCGGGTTCCAGCGCGTGAGCAGGCTGTAGATTTCGAAGCCCCAAGGCAGGTCGAGCACGTCTTTCAAGGTGCGCGTTTCCACCTGCGGAATGTCGACGGGATCCTGCTTCTGGAAGATACAGCTCTTCATGCAGTCGTTGCAGATGCGATGGCCGGTGCCGGCGCAGGTGGGGTTGTCGACGGTGACGATGGCGAGTCCGCCGATGGAGTAGCCGTTTTGCTTGGTGAGATTCAGCTCGGAGATCTTTTCGTCGAGCGGGCAGCCAGCCAGCACGGCGCCGAACTGCGAGAGCTTGAAGGCGCCGTCCTTTTCTTTCAAACCGGTGGAGCAACTGTCCTTGCCCTGGTTGTGACACTTGATGCAGTAGTTAGCCTGGTCGAGCGCGCCGGCGAGGTTCGTGCCGGGGTCAGTCAGGTGGAAGCCTTCGCGGTGACGCCAGTCGTGCTTGGGGAGCGCGAGGCGCGCAACGCCGTCGACGATCACGGTCTCGACGGGCACCAGGTGCTGCATGTCGAGCTTGTGAGGCACTTTGAAAAGCGCATCGTGCCGGTGCTTCTCGCGGCCGGCCGGGGTGAGGCAGGCCCAGGCGGCGTAGCGGGCGGCGGTCTCAATCTGGGCCTTGTGCTCTTCTTCGTGCTCCAGCCAGCGCGACACGTAGTGGACGAAGCAGCTCTCCGTGAAGCAATCGTTGAAGAGCGCGGCCAACTCATCAGCCAAGGCGTGGCCATTGATGGCCATGGCCTGCTCCTTGGTGACGCCGCTGATGGCGCGCTTGGTGATGAACTTGCGCTTGAAGGCGTTCATCGGCGCCAAGGCATGGTGGCGGGCCTGCAACTCGGCCACTTGCGGCGCGATGCCGAAGAGTTCGCCGATAAAGTCCTCGACGTGCGGCGCCAGGGCGATCAGCAATTCGGCGTACTTCTTACGCTCGACGCCCTCGGGATGGGCGCGGCCTTCCATCAGACGGTTGAAGAGCTCGACGTCGGCGGCTTTCAGGTGCTCGAGAAAGATTCCGTCGAGGCGCGCGAGGGCGTCCCGGTCGTAGAGGTCGGAGAATTGCAGGTCAAAAGCAAGGTGAAGCGGTTCGGCGGAAGTTGGCATTGCGAGTAAAAGGGGGTTCCTTCCTATTGTAGGCGAATCGGTTCAGGCCAACGCGTTCAGGCAAAGAAGCGGCGAAGGCCACGCAAACACTTCCCTGGGCGGGCAAAGTTAACTACCTGTCTGGATGATCTACCCGTACAGTTGATGCATGAAGCGAAGCTGTTTCTTCCTTATCGCGGCCTGCGGCGCGCTGACGGCGCAGGACGACAACAAATGCCGCGACTTGCCGTCGCACCTGTTTCTGAAGTCCGCCCTGACCGCCGTGGTCAGCCAGACCACCAACGGCGGGCTCGGCTTTCCCATGTGGGGCGCGCTGGTGAACCGCGACGGCGAAGTGTGCGCCATCGCCTTCAGCGGCAAGGACCGCGGCGCGCAATGGCCCGGCAGCCGCGTGATCGCGGCGCAGAAGGCCAACACGGCGAACGCCTTTAGCTTGCCCGGTTTCGCGCTCTCCACGGCGAATTTGCACTACGCCACGCAAAGCGGCGGCACGCTCTTTGGCCTGCAACACAGCAACCCGGTGGACACCGAGGTCGCTTACGGCGGCAACGCCGCGAACTATGGCCAGCCGAATGATCCAATGAACGGCAAGAAGATCGGCGGGGTGAACGTCTTCGGTGGTGGACTGGCGCTCTATCGCGCCGACGGCACGCTCGTCGGCGCGATCGGCGTCTCTGGCGATACGTCGTGTACCGACCACGTCGTCGCGTGGCGCGTGCGGGACCGGCTCAATCTGGACTATGTCCCGGCCGGGCCGGCCGGCGCGGGCAAGGACAACATCATCCACGATCTGAACGGCACGGGCGCCAGCGCCAGCGGTCTGCGATGCCGGCACAGCCGTGGTGGCGGCTACCCTGCCGGCGACGCTGGGCGCGCTTCCGTAAGCGCCGCGCGTAGCGCCCGCGCTTCGGCCAGCACGCGCTGGGCGGCGTCCACCGGCGCCGCTTCCGGGGGTGCGTGATGATCGCCGTCGCCGAGCCCGGCGTCGCGGTATTGGCGCAGCCTTTCGACGATCAGGTCGCGCAGGGCCTCGGCGTTGTCGACGCCCTCAAACCGGGCGGCGTGCTTAGGACTCTTCTCACCATGCGGACCGGGAGTGCCACCGCCGGCGCTGCGCACCTCGACGTCGGCCAGTCCGAGCCAGCCTTGCAAGGGTCCGGCGGTAACGCCGAGGTCCTGGATGTTGGCGAAGGTCATGGTGAGCTCTTCCACGCTCCAGATGCCGCTGCGGATGCGCAGGCTGCGGTCCGTCACGATGTACCAGCGCAGGCGGTAGTTCAGCCGTTGGAGGAAAAAAGTGAAAGGCGCGCCCGCCAGCACGAGCGCTACACCGGCCAGTTCAAGAAACGACAAGATGGACCGCACCGGAGCCGGGACGGTGCGCATCACAGATTCGAAGAAGCCCAGCAGCAGCATCGCGGCCACCAGAATCAGCAGCAGTTGTTGCCAGGCCCACATCACCAGCCGCCAGCGGTAGTAATTCTTCCCCGCGCGGAAGATACGGACTGACCCAGGCGAGCCATCCGGCGCCGTGGGTTCGGGCGGTACGCGCAACAGACTCAGCACCCAGGCTTCCATCAGGCGCGCCTTTCCACGGCCGCGCGGATGGCGCGTAACTCAACGGCGATCTCGTCCAACACACCGGCCAGCCGGGCGCTTTCCGAAGTGGCGGGCGTGAGATGGGTTGCGCCGCGCATGCGCGAGTAGAGGAAGTCGCGCATGGCTTCGTGGTCGGTAAGGCCTTCCAGCGTCATTTCGGAGCTGCCGCCGCTCGCGGTCTGAATCTCGATGCGCGCCAGCCCGAGCGCGCGCTCCACGGCGTTCGAGCGCAGATGAATGTCCTGGATGCGCGCGTAGTTGAGCATGATCTCGTGGCGAAACAGGATGCCCCAACTCATGCGAATCCCCTCGTCGCTAAAGACGTAGCGCATGGTGTGATAACGGAAGTAGAGCAGCACCATCGTCACGGGAAAGGCGATGGTGGTGGCGAGGGCCTTGAGCGCGTAGTAGGTGAGTAACTGGTCGACGGGCCGCGTGATGGCGGCGATTTGGCGCGGTATCGGTTCCATGGCTATTCCCGCCATTGTCGCTGATTTATCTGGGCGGCATCACCAGGACGAAGACGGAACCCGCCAGCATCAGAGGCAGGAGGAGGTAGAAGAGCCAGCGGCCCCAGGGCCAGACGGCGAGGGGCAAACGGTCCGAGAGGCGTTCGCTCCAGGTGCGATCCATGGGCAAGGGCGGCGGCTCCTGCGCTTCGGCACGGAAGCGCGCGGTGAGCCAGATGCCGCGGACGTTGGCCAGCAGCAAGGCCATCATGAAGATGCGCACGACGCCGAACTGGCCGATCCGCAGCAGAATGAAAGTGGTGAGGCTGTAGATGGCGAGCGCACCCAAGGCCGCGGTGATGCTGCGGCGGCGCACGCCGATTCCGGCCAAGAAGAAAAAGCTGCCTTCGATGATCCCTGCCGCCAGTTGGCCGGCCATGGCCGAGAACAGCAAGCTCGCCACGCCCACCACCGCGCAGAGCCAGAAGCCCTGGCGCGTCACCGTATCGACATCCACGTCGTTCTGGAGCGTCGGCCAGAAGAGGGTCTTCCACCGGCTTTCGGAACGCGCGGTCTGGTCCGAAATATTCAGGGTTTCCATAGGAATGCCCCAAATTAACATGGAAATTCCAGGTTTCGTGCTGGTAGTTTTCGCCTCTTCGTACTGGAGGTACCCGGTTGCAAAACGAAGCGGGTCACGATTGAACCGGCGGAGGACGTCTTTCGACCGGAAAATCCGCCCGCTTTACGCTCAACGACTACTGGAAGGTAACAGGCAAAGCGACCGCCTGCGGGCTGCCGGAGGTTACGATCCCGACGGTCGCCGGGCTAACCTCGACGACCTGCCAGACGCCGGTAATCCCCGTCGAAGGCGTCGTACAGACGCCCGCACTGCTTTCGCGCGACAGCAATGTCGGGATCGTGGTGGACGATGCCGCGACCCCGTTGACGACATTGGCGTATTGAAAGAGTTTGTTCGCCAGAGGCTTGAAGATCAAGCTTTTCGGGTAGCGCGGAGTTCCCGCCCCCACGGTGGTATCGACGACATAAGGAGTTCCGGTGCAATTCGCGCCCGTATAGTGCACGCTGAAGCCGACTGGTTCGAGCGTCCCATCCACACTAATGCTGAAAATGTAGCCGTTCTTGTTTACCGTGAAGGTGTCCTGCCCGTTGAATCCGATCACGCTTCCGATAATGTTATTACTCCCATCCCGAAGTACGCCGCCCCCCGAAGCGCCTGTTGCGCCCGTGGCTCCCTGCACTCCCTGCGGACCCTGCGCCCCAGTATCGCCCTTGTCACCCTTTACGCCCTGGATTCCCTGCGCGCCCTGCGCGCCTGGCAGACCCTGGATTCCCTGCGGACCCTGCGCCCCAGTATCGCCCTTGTCGCCCTTTACGCCCTGGATTCCCTGCGCACCCGGCGCGCCTGGCAGACCCTGGATTCCCTGCGCACCCGGCGCGCCCGGCAAACCCTGAATGCCCTGCGCTCCGGGCGCCCCCGGCAGACCCTGCGCCCCGGGAGGTCCTACGCTCACCAGCGTGACCTGCAGGCGCGCCGGATGACTGGTGAGGGTGTTCTCCTTCGAGTCAAACTGCGCGACCGCGGTGCCGTCCGAGACCACCGCAAATCCCACCGTGCCCGCCAACAGGGCGTTCTGCACGGCCGAGGTGACGTCCACCAGCAAATACGTACCTACCTGCGCGGGCCCCACGGCGATCGATCCCGCCAGCGTCGTCCCGATCGCGCCGCCCGTACTGGTCTGGGTTGCCGTCAACTCTCCAAAGGTGGAGTTCAGCAGCGCCACGGAGACGTTGCCGGCCACGGTCACTCGATTCACGTAGAGCAGCAGCGACGCTTTCGAGACATTACTGGCCTGTAAGCCGGCCGGCAGCGTGGAAAGACTGAACTGGGTGAGCGCCGTCGCGCCACTGCCGGCCGCGAGGTTGACGTTCGTGCCGAAGTTCCCGGCCGCGTTCGTCGTCGTGATGAAGGTATCGGAGGTCAGCAGCGCATCGGCCGCAAGGGCTGGATAGCTGAGGGCAAACAGCATCAGCGGAAGGGCCGGGGTGGCCCGGCGAAGAAGGGTTTGAGTCATGGAAAATCCTTGAAAATCAGTTATCGCTTACGCTTGGCGAGCACCGCCAACGCCACGCCGGCTGCCAGCAACGACGCGGTGGATGGCTCCGGAATTCCGGTAGCCTGACTGGCGGTGCCATTGAGATCGATCTCCAAAAACCACGCTCCCGTGCGCAGCGTGGCCCCGGTGAAGTCACCAGGGTCGGCAAACGGGCCGGGCGAGAAGTTCGCTCCCGGAGCCAGCAGATAGGCATCAGTGAGCGACCCTGGCGGATTGTTGGGTTGCACGGCCAGGGCCAGGACGTAGTTCCCGGCGGTGGTACTAAAGCTGAGATGAGCGTCCTGGCAGAAACCGGTTACCGGATCCCGCTGGCCGCTGGGCGAACAGCCCCCGCCCACGACGGTCCCCCCCGTAGGGTCAATCGCGACCAGATTGCCGGTAACCTCGTCGTAAAGCCCCAGGCTCGGAGCAAAGCCGCCCGCTGGTACCGCTGGCGCAGTACGTCCCCCATAGCTCCAGGTATTGACGTTGATCACGCCATTGCTGATCAGGGTCAGGTTGAAAAATGCGACGTTACCGTCATTCGTGAACGTGCCACTGAAACTCACCGGCGCGGCCATCAAACCGCTCGCCAGGCACATCCAGCCGAAGGCCCATCGTAAGCCCGAACTCATCCGTTGTCTTCCTCCGCTTGCTTCCCAGCCAACCCTTTCGCCCGGTGTCCACGAGTGTCGCCGGTTTGAGCAACAAAAACCAGCGCAGTGAACCGGGCCACTGCGGACCTCGGCGCGAGAGTGATAGAGAAACCGTTGAGCCAAGTTTAGCCCCGGGCGCGCCCACGCTGAGTACCGCCTCGCCCCATTAAAGGAAAATAATGAACTCGCATTGGGCTACCATGTAGCGATGAGCACCGGACTCCTCGCCCTGCTCGACGATGTCGTCGCGCTCACCAAACTCGCTGCCGCTTCCTTGGACGACGCCGCAACGCAGGCAGCCAAGGCGGGCAGCAAGGCCGCAGGGATCGTCATTGATGACGCAGCCGTCACGCCGCGCTATGTGGTGGGGCTCGCCGCCAGCCGGGAGTTGCCCATCATCCGGCAGATCGCGGTGGGGTCACTGAAGAACAAACTGCTGTGGCTCTTGCCCGGCGCGTTGCTGCTGAGCTACACCGCGCCTTGGGCGATTACGCCGCTGCTGATGGTGGGCGGCGCGTTCCTTTGCTACGAGGGCTATCACAAGGTGCGCGACCTGATTCAGCCCCATGCGCCCGCGCCGGACCTCAAAAGCCACGGGGAGGACGAGCGCGTCGCCAGCGCCATTCGCACGGACTTTATCCTCTCCGCCGAAATCATGGCCATCGCGCTTTCCACCGTCGCTACGGCGAGCCTGGGGATGCAAGCTGGAATTCTGGCGGTGGTGGGCGTAGGGATGACGGTGGCCGTCTACGGGGCCGTGGCGCTGATCGTCAAGGCGGACGACGCGGGGGTCGCATTGGCGAATTCACCCGCCGCCGCGGTCCGTGTCTTCGGGCGAGGCTTGGTGCACGGCATGCCGTACTTCCTGCAGGGCCTGAGCCTGCTGGGCATGTTGGCGATGCTCTGGGTGGGCGGCGGGATCCTGATCCACGGTCTGCACGAACTCGGCGTCCACGCGCCGGAGAAGGCCCTGCAAGGCGCGGCGAGCGGCGCAACGGGCGCGCTGGCCTGGCTGATCCAGGCGAGCCTGAGCGGCGTCGTGGGCTTGGCCGTTGGCGCGCTCTGCGACGCGCTCCACCAGGCTGTCCGTCCTAAAACATGAACTTCAGCGCCATCTGAATCGTGCGCGCGTCGCGCGCCGACGTGATCACCCCGAAGGTGCCGGACTGGTTCAACCCATTCGGACCCGGCACAAACCCCGTGCCCGGCGCGAACAGGTTCACGTGGTTCATGAAGTTGAACATCTCCGTACGGAACTGCAGATTGAAGCGCTCCGTGACGCGGGTATTCTTGATGAACGACAAGTCCCAGTTCACGGTGCCCGGCGTGCGCACGTTCGGAATCACGCGGCCCAGGTTGCCGAAGGTGAACGGCGCCGGGTTCACAAATTGCGTGGTGTCGAACCAGCGCTGCGCCGTGGGATTGTCGAGCTTCGCGCTGACGCCAGTAGAGTCCGGCCGTGTCGCGCGTTGATTATTCGCGCCCGTCACGACGAGCGGAATGCCGGTCTGCATGATGCCGATCGTATTCACCTGCCAGCCGCCGTAGAGCCGCTTGAGCCCCTGCTGGCTCTTGCCAAAGGGCAACTCGTAAACCAGGCTGACGGTGCCGCGCTTCGCTACGTCGGAAGGATCGGTGCTGCGTTCCGCCTTGCGGTTAAACTTGCCATTCTGATAGCCAATCACCGAAGCCTGCTCAATCGGGCCAAAGTTCACCGGCGTGGCGATGCTGTCGCTGATGATCTTGCCGCCCGTGAAGGAGAAGAGCATCGTCAAGCCGCGCGAAAGCCGCTTCTCCGCGCTCAACAACACGAGGTGCGAGTTGTAGCTACCCAAGCGGGGATTGCGCACCGAAATGCCGCTGTAATAGGGGAATGGCCGCAGCGACTGCTCGCGCGAGATCGTCGCGCCGCCGAGCGCTCCCGGCACCAGGCCGGCATACGGATTCGGCACCTGCTGCTGCAAGCCCTGGCCCAGCGAGAGGAACTGGGGATCGAGCTGATTCAAGTCGTAGCTGCCCGCCGTCAGGCCGCGGCCGAGATTGCCGGCGTAGGAGGCTTCGAAGAGCCAGCTTCTCCATACCTGCTGCTGCAAACTGAGAGTGAACTGCTGAATGCGCGGGATGTTGCCGTTGGACTCGTCATAAGCGACCGATTGGCCCAGGAAGGCCGCCGCGCCGAGCGCCCGGCCCTGCGGCTGAATCGGCGCCGAGGGCAGGCCCTGGCGGAACTGGAAGGCCGGACGATTCGGGTCCGCTTGTGGATAGGTGGTACTGGTTTGCGCAAAGCCGTTGGCGTTGCCGTAATTCTCGCGCCACATCTGCGAGGGATACATCATGCCGTAGGCGGCGCGCAGAATGGTGCGCGTGTTGCCGAAGACGTCATAGGCGAAGCCGACGCGTGGACCCCAATTCGAGTAGTCCTCGCCGCGCCAGTTGCGCGGTTGTCCGTCCACGCCCGCAAAGACCGTACAGCCCGCCAGGCCATTCGGCAGCTTGCAAACGGGGTCAAAATTCGTGGCGCCGTTATTACGTTCCACGGCCTGCGATTGGAAGTCGTAACGGAGGCCGAGGTTCACCGTCAACCGCCGCGACACCTTCCAGTCGTCCTGGAAGTAGCCGCTGATGGAATGCGTCACCTGGGACTCGCCAAGGTGAGTCGAGACGCTGGCCCCGCTCACGGCACCCACGAGGAACGTGGCATAGGAGCTGCCCGTGCCGGCTGGCGCCGTGGGATTGCCGGTCAGCCCTTGCGCGAAGCTGTAGGAGCCGGAGGGCGCCGAGCGCTGCAGGTTGTGCCCTTGCAGCAAACGCAGGTCAAAGCCCACCTTCATCGAGTGCGCGCCGCGCACAATGTTCACCTGATCGAGGAACTGCCAGTTCAAGCTGCCGCGCACGCCGGCCGTGCCCGTATTGAAACCGGGCGTCCCGTTGCTCACCGCCGGGAAAGTATCGGCGGGCACAATCGAAGGCAAGCCCAGTTTCTGCGGCCAACCGCCACCAAAGCTGCGCACGATGAAGGGGAAGTAGCCACGCGTCGCGCCGACGCGAAATTCATTCACGATGGTGGGCGAGATCACGTGCGTGTCGCTCAGCACGACGTTCCAATTCTTCAGGTTGTCGTCCCGCTTCGTCACCACGTCGCTCGGGTAGGCCGCCCCGCTGCCGTTGTTGGTTTGGTGGTTGAAGAACGAGTAGCGGGCGAACAGGGAGTTCTTATCGTTGAAGCGGTGGTCGCCCTTGAACGTGTACTGGCGCATCTGCTGAATTTCGTTCGCGATATTCAGGAAGTTGTTCGCGTTGGTAAATGCATCGGTGGGCGTGCGATTGGGCAAGGGATAGAACTCGTTAATGGCACGCGAGACCGGATCGATCTGGCTGGCGGGAATCACGTTGTTGGGGTACACCTGCCGCGTCGCCGCCGTGCCCGAGCCTTGGGTCGAGTAGGGATCGAAGATTGGGATCAGTGCGCCAGTGCCGGCCGCCCGCAAGTCGCCGAAGTTGCCGGTGCGCTGGCCCGCCGTCGGCAGAGTGTTGATGCGCACGAAGCTGCGGCGATAGCGGTACTCCTCCCAATTGCCGAAGAAGAAGGTCCGATTCTTGATCACCGGCCCGCCGGCGGACGCGCCGAATTGGTTGTAGCGAAACGGCGGCTTGGTGCCCGCGAACGTGTTACGCGCGTCAAGCGCGTCGTTGCGCAAGAAGTTATAGAGGCTGCCGTGCAGCGTGTTGGTGCCGGAGCGCGTCACCATGTTGATGACGCCGCCCGCCGTAAAGCCATACTCGGCCGACATGCCGCCCGATTGCACCTTGAACTCTTCCACCGAATCGACGCCGGGGTTGATCGCCACCTCGCCGATATAGCTCTGAATGTTGTTACCGCCATCGAGCAACTGGCCGTTCATCGCGTTCGGACCGCCGTTGATCGAAATCGACGAGAGCTGAATTCCGCGATCAGCGAAGCCTGACGAAGTGGACCCGGCGTTCGACTTCACGCTCGGCGTCAACAACGTGAGCGCCAGCGCGTTGCGCCCGTTCAGCGGCAACTCCGCGACGCGCTTCTGATCGACCACCTTGCCGATCGACGTGTTCGACGTATCGACCAGCGGCGCCTCGCCCTTCACCTCTACCGAGTCACTCACTTGGCCGACGTCCAGTTTCACGTCGATCTGCGCGCGCTGGTCCACCTGCAGTTGCAGGCCGGAGCGGAGCACCTTGCGGAAGCCGGGCTTCTCCACGGTGACGGTATACTCTCCGACGGCGAGGTTCGAAGCTTGGTACAGGCCTTCGCCCGTGGTCTGCGTCTCCACGCCGACATTGGTGGCGGTATTCACCACGCGCACAACGGCGCCAGCCACGGGGGCGCCACTGGCGTCCGTAACGGTGCCTAAAATCGTGCCACGGCCCTGCTGGGCGTGGGCGGCCAACGAGGCCATCAAGAGGACGGGGATCAGTTTATACATCATGGTAAGCATCCTGAAGTCGGACTAAAATCTGAAATTACAGTATCACATTCCGCGGTCAACTGTACATAAACTCGGCGCTCGCCGTGCAACTCGCCGAGGAGGTGAGCCGCACCCAATGCGCGGCGAAGCCCTCGGGAAAGATGTGCTTGGCGTAGCCATTCACGGTGACGGTCTCGTAGAGCTCCCAGGAGCCATTGCCGAGGAAGTCGATTTCGATGCTGATCCTGGCCTCACGGTCCGTCTTGAGATGCACCATCTTGCGGTCGAAGCCGGTCATCAGGAACGGATCGCTAGGCTCATTGGCCTTAACCGCAGCGCGGCGCCAGGGTCCGCCCCAGCCGGTGGGCTTGCCCCATTGCCAGAGGTCGTCGGTCTTGCCGAACCAAATGCCGGATTGCGGTTGGCCGCCATAGAGATTATTGTCCTGATTGGGCGACGTGGTGTTGCCCCCTAGCGCGAGCAGTCCGCGGAAGGCGGTGAAGTCGGGAATCACCCGCAGGTGCGCACAGATGGGCTTCACGCCCCAGATGGCGTCTTCAAAAGCGATCGGCTGCAATTCGTACATCAGGCCGTGGATGTCCATCAGGAAGTGTTCGGTTTCCACTTCGCGAATGCGCATCCATTCGGTTTGCCAGGCCTGATTGTGGACGTGGCCGCCCTTGGGCAGGCGATAGCGCTGCCACTGGCCCTTCACCAGCGCCGAGAAGAGCACTGAACTCTCGTCCCAGCCCGTCGTGAAGATGACGTTGCCCATATTCTCGCGGCCCATGCACTCCATGTGCGGCTTCTGGCTGAGGACGCGCCAGCGCGCGCCGTCGTACTCCGCCAACCCCGGGTTCTCCTCACCAAAGCCGTAGTAACCGTTGTTCGCCACCACGACGCGCCCCTGGCCCGTGTAGCCGCCCTTGAAGTGCGGCACGCGCGGCAGCGCGAGCGTCTTGGTAAGGTTCTCGATCAGCCGGGGCTTCAGCGTGCTGACGTCGAGTTCGAAGAACTCGCCCTCCATGCCGAGCATGTAGACGAGGTTGGCAGGATCGCGCAGGTGGGTGAAGGTAGCGGTGAGGCGGACGTCCTTCAAAGCTTCGATAAAGCGCCACCGGCCCTTCATGTCGATCGCATAGGGGCCAACGAAGGCCTGGTTACTCTGCTTGTGAACGAAGCGGTTGGCGTGGGTGCCGTTATGCAGATGGACAAGTTCGCCCTTCAGGTCGTCCCCGATGCGGTAGAGTCCCAGGCCGGTGCCCGTGCGTGAGGTGTGGGAGTTATACGTGACGGCCCAGAGTGAGTCCGCCCAGGGCATCAGCGCGCCGACGCCGCATTCGGAGCGCGCCGGTCCCGTGTCGGCCTTCAGACCAACGTTGGGCAGGTTGCCCGTTTGCAACTGAGCAGCCAGAGGGCTCGCTCCCAGGAGGGCGGCCAGCGCGGTACGTCGATTGGTTCTCATGTCAGCGAGTATTGTGCGCACCAGCCCGCCACCGAAGCCAGCATTTGGATGTTTGTTGCCCATCCCGTTTGCTTCGAATCACTTGCCAAGCGTTACGCAAACGTTATATCGTGCGGAAGGTTGGCCACTCCCCTCACTTCCGATGTTCGTCGACAAGCGCTGGACGCGGTACTGGCGAGCGAGATCTTTCGCCGGTCGGACCAGTTGAAGCGCCTCCTGGCTTATCTATTCGAACAGGAGGAACTCGGCCGGATTCACGAGGTAACGGAGTACGAACTGGGCACGCGGGCCCTCGGCCGCCCGGCGGCCTTTGCCCCGGATACTGACTCGACAGTCCGCACCCGCATGCACAGCCTGCGCCAGAAACTCGACGAGTATCACCAGGGCAACGCCGCCGGCCTGCGGCTTGAGCTTCCGAAGGGAGCCTACCGCCTGCGCTTCGCCGAGGCCGCGCCACCCCCTCCCGCGCCCCCCGTCAAACGGCGCTGGCTACTCGGTGCGTCCGGTGTCGCCGCCGTCGCCAGTGCGGCCGCCGGCGCCGTAGCTTGGCGCAGCCTCGGCCCGACGCCGCTCGACCGGCTTTGGGCCCCGATGCTGAAGCCGGCTTCGCCTCCCGTGCTGTTGGTGGGCCAACCCGTGCATTTGTGGGTCCGCGACGTGCAGGGCCAGGCCGACCCCCTCGACTACGTCCATCTGCCGGACCCCCTGCCCGCCTCGCGCGCCTTCCAGGATTACCTGCGGCGGCGCTTCCCTGCCCCCACCAAAGCCGTGCTCCATCCCAGTCCGAACGCGACGTTGTGGGGAGACGCCGCCGGCGCCGCCGCCGCGGCCCGCTTTCTGGGCTTTCGTCAGGTGGCCGGCGAGTTGCTACCCGAATCCGCGCTGAAGGGCAATATTGCCCTGCGCGGCCGCGCCGTGCTCGCCTTTGGCCGTCCGGAGTACAGCCCCGTCATCCACCGTTATCTCGAAGCCGCGAACGGCTTCACCGTCGGTATGCTGAACTCGATCCGGCGCTATGCGATCTACCGCCGAAGTCACCCCGCCGAGCACTACCTCAATACCCAACCGCCAAACGAAGTCAACTACGGACTCATCACCGTCGCCGACGACGGCGGCGGCCGCATCTTTGTCTTCTCCGGCATTACGTCGGACGGTACCAGCGCCGGCCTCGACTACCTCACCAGCGAAGCCTCCGTCAACCAGTTGTGGGCGCGACTCGCCCGCGAAGGCCACCGCGACTGGCCCACCGCTTTCCAAGTGGTGGTAAGAGTCTCGTCCAGCAGCGGCTACGCCATCGCCGCACGGTATGAGAAGCATTTGCTGCTGAAGCGGTAGAAGAAAAATAGTCCGTTTCGTCCCAACACCTCTCACGCTTTGCGGACGACTCCGTCAGTTTCATGCGAAGGAGATTCCGCATGAGATTCCGATTCTTACTCCTCCTGGGCCTGCTGAGTTTATGGGGCCAAACGCCACCGCGTTTGGACTCGCCCCGCTTCGACGACCTGGTCCGCAACGACATCTTTACCGGCTTCGGCGGCGACGCCGCCGCCCTGGAGCGCGGGATGCGCAAATGCGAGGAGATCCTGCGCGCCAATCCCAGCCACGCCGAGGCGTTGGTGTGGCACGGTAGTTCGCTGAACTATCTGGCCGGTAAGGCCTTTGAAGCCGGCAAGGTCAAGGAGGGCACCGAACTCGCAGAACGCGGCCGGGCGGAGATGGACCGGGCGGTGGCGCTCGAGCCCAAGTCGATCGGCGTCCGCATTCCACGCGGGGCGACGCTGCTCACCAGCGCCCGCTATCAGCCGCTCGACGAGCGCGTCCGCGCCGATCTGGAGGTGGGACTCGAAGATTATCTCGTGGTCTACGAGATGCAGAAGAGCTACCTCGCCAAGAAGACGGCCCACTCCCGTGGCGAATTGCTGATCGGCATCGCCGCCACTTACAGCCAACTCGGGAAAAACACCGAGGCCAAGGAGTGGTTCGAACGAGTGGCCGCCCAGATGGAGGGCACCATCTATGCGAAAAAGGCCGCGAAGTGGCTCTCCGGCCAGAAGCTGGCGCCCGCGGAGACCGGCTGCATCGGCTGCCACAACAACGTCGTAAAGCCGCCACCGTTTGCGCGATGAATCGGTTCTAGGCGAACGCGGTGGTTTTGATCCCGGAGATGGGGAAACGCTTGCGGCAGCGAATGGTTGGATAAGAAGTTCGCGCCATCGTCGGCGCTGGACAGGCCGCCAACGTCTCGGCGTTTGTGAAGCATGCCGTGGGAGTGGCCCTTGCCGATGCGGCGGGGGGGCGAGAGATGCTGGATGACGCACTGAGGCAGACAGGTGGTTCGAGCGCAAAGCCGCGTGAGCGGGATCACGCTCGATGCGGGCGGGCTAATTGCAGTGGACCGGAACGACCTGCGGGTACTGGCCCTGCTGGCGCGGGCACGAGAGCGCGGCATGCGTCTGACGATTCCGGCTACGGCGCTCGCGCAGGCGATGCGCAATCCCGCGCGGCAAGCTCGACTCGCGCGGCTGGTTCGGCAAGCCGGCTCGGGCCTGATCGCGCTCGACAGGCCTGACGCCACGGCTGTCGGCCTGCTGCTCGCACGAACCGCGACGGCGGATATCGTCGATGCTCACGTCGTCATTTGCGCCCGGCGAGCCGGTCAGGCCACTAGTGATCCCGTCGACCTGCGACGAATCTCTGACGGCCTATCGCTCGTGGTTGTTTGAGCTGTCGTCAGGCGTACGGCAGAGGGAAGCTTGCAGTTTCGATCCACACTTTGACGACTTTGCGCGAGTTAGGCTAACTGATATGGTCCCCGAGACACCGTGGAATAGCAACATCCACTATCACCAACTGCTTCTTCGAGCCATCCCGAATGGAGCGAAACGGGTTATCGATGTTGGCTGCGGCGACGGCATTCTATGCGCGCAGCTAGTACAGCGAGGCGTGGAATCGGTCGTTGGTGTCGACACGGATGCGGACGTATTGCATCGGGCGAGGACTCGTTTTTCCGGCTTGCCGATCAAGTGGGTGCACGGCGATGTTCTCAACCCGGATTCTCTACCGCACCGGCAATACGACGCTGTTCTTTCGGTCGCCACCCTTCACCACATGGATGCCGCAACGGGACTCGCTCATCTTGCTGATCTGGCTCGACCCGGCGGCGTGGTTGGCGTAATCGGTCTGGCTGCAAACGACTGGTGGGACCTACCTTGCGCGGCAGGTGGCCAATTCATGCGCCGCGTGGCCAGCGTCACTCGCGGCTATTGGGAGCACTCTGCTGCAATGGCGTGGCCTCCGCCCGCGACGTATCGGGAAATGAAACGAAGCGCTGGCGAAATCCTTCCGGGTGTTCGCTATAGACGGCATCTCTACAGTCGCTACTCGCTCGTTTGGACCAGGCCGGTCGCCGGAACCTGAGATTCACAGACGGCGGCCGCTGTCGCGGATTCGGGTCGCCAGAAGAGGAGGCAGCAGTGTTCTTCTTGAGGGCGGCGGTCCGCCGTAGAGCGTAAACTGGAAGCATGCCTGACGCACGACAAATGACCGCGATCATTGAACGCGAGGACAACGGATACGTGGCACTGTGCCCGGAGTTGGACATCGCCAGTCAAGGCGCGTCGATTGAAGAGGCACGCGCCAATCTCGTCGAGGCGCTTACACTTTTCTTTGAAACCGCCTCTCCTTCCGAGGTTTCCCGGCGATTTCACAGCGAAGTATTCGTGACCCAGGTCGAGGTGCCTGTTGGGTAGACTTCGAGTCCTCTCAGGCTCCGAAGTGTGCGAGATTCTAAAGCAACATGATTTCGTGTTGGCCCGCCAGCGCGGAAGCCACCGGATCATGCAGAAACGTGTGGAAGGCACTACGCTAACGGTTCCTGTCCCGCTTCATGATCCCCTGAGGCGGGGGACATTGTTGAGCATTATCCGGCAGTCAGGGCTCGCCAAAGGTCTCTTCGAGACCGACTGATCGGGCTAGATCCACATAAACGGCACAGTGTAGAATGTACCGGCACGCCGTCCAGAGAATGGCTTTTTAGACGAACGCGGTGGTTTTGATCCCGGAGATCTCGAAACGCTTGCGGCAGCGAATGTTCTTGCACATGGCGTGCGTGTCGAGCAGGACCATGTAGCTTTGGATCTTGGCGAAGCGGGCACGGTCGCGCTCGTCGCCGCCGTTGGGCATGCGGTCCTTTTTCTTGCGCAGGATCCACTTGATCTCGTAGGTATCCGAGGTGCGGCAGGCCGGGCAGTTGAGCGTGGCCGGCTTGGCGACCTGGGTCTCGTTAAAAAAGGCGCGCTCTTCCATAAGGGTTAGTATGCCACCATCTCCCCTTCCTGCGGCGCAAAACGGCAAGTAGCCCGTTCTGCGAGATTCTTCGCGCCCCGGCAAAAGAATTCCTTGGGGTGGGCGGCGATGTAAGCTTGCTCCACCTGGCGCAGACGGCGCATGCGCTCATCAGTACGAGGGTGGGTGCGGAAGATGTCGCTCAGGCCTTGGGCAGTGGCGGTAGCGGCTTCGCTGACGGGCGAGCCGGGGGCGCGGGCCACCACGGCGGGCTCGAGCTTTTCGATGATGGCGGCCAGCGCGTTGCTGCCGCCGGCGGGGTCATAGCCGGCGCGCGCGGCGAGTAACTGCCCTTCGGTATCGGCTTCGTACTCCTGGTAGGGCGCATACGAGATCGAGCCCACGCGCCGGACGGCATCCGTCAGGGCGCCGCCGCCCTCGGGCAGACGCAGTTCCTTCAGCTTCAGCTCATACTGGAAGCGCTCCACGCAGTGGCGCTGGTCAATGTGCGCGATTTCGTGGCCCAGGATGGCCGCTAACTGGCTTTCGTCGCGCAGTGCCGCAAGCAGTCCGCGGTGGACGAAAACATAGCCGCCCGGCAGGGCGAAGGCGTTTACTTCGGACGAATCGATCACGCGGAAGTGGTAAATGATCCGGGTGCGCTTGACGTGCCGGGCGACGTCGTTCCCCACCTGAATCAGGTAACGAGTGTCGGGGCTGAGGGGGGCGTTCGCGGGCACGAGAGAAGCGGCCAGGGCGGCGCCGAACTCCATTTCGGTCTCCTCCTGCACACGGACCATCTGCAAGGGAACGGCGTCGACGTCGCGCAGCACGTCGCCCCACATTTCGAGCACCGCGCTAAAGCTGGCGGCGCGGTCCACCGGGGCTAGCGAAGTCGCGATGAGTCCAGCGAGGAGCAGGGAGGCGATCAGGAAGAAGGCGAAAGGGGGACGCACTTAGAGGATCCTCTTCAGTTGTTCGCGATAACGGGTGTAGAGCCAACTGGCGGCCATCAGGAGCACGCCCAGGACGATGAAGGAGGCGATGCGGGGAAGGCCCTGCAGCGAGGCCAGATCGTAAAAGAAGAGCTTCAGAATGCAGAACAGGAAAAAGCCGAGGCCGGAGAAGCGCATGACGCGCTCGGCGGTGACGAAGCCGGCGATGAGCAGGGCGACGCCTTCGATGCTCCAGGCGACGGTGAGCATGGGGCCGGAGACCTGGCTGTAGAGAATGCCGGCCAGCAGCGCCGCGCCCAGGATGGCGTAGATGGGCTTGGCCCAGCGTTCGAATTTGGCCAGCGGGTCACGGTTGGCGAGGTGGTGGCCGAGGAAGAGTCCGGCGACGACGAGTAAGCCAGCGGCGAGGCGGAAGGGGGCTTCCGCCAGGGAAAAGCTGAGGCTCCAGGCGCGCAGAAAAGCCGCGACGGCCAGCAGGTAAGCTTGCCAGCGTAAGTCCGGAATGGTGAGTCGCAGTCCCCACCAGAGGAGCAACAGGCTGGCGACGATACTGCCGGAGCCGGAGTGGGCGCGCCCGATCTCCATGCGCATCAGGAAGAGGGCCAGCACCGGCGGCAGCCACAGATAGAAGCGGGCGCGGGAGCGCGACCAGAGGTAGTAATACAGCGGTAGAAAGGGCGCGACGGTGAGTAAGCGGTGCGAGAAGGGTCCGGTGTAGCCGAGGGCCGGGAAGTTGCTCATGAAGAGGCGGCCGAAGGCGGCGAGGGCGGCGGTGTGGCCGGCGCGGCGCAGCTCGGGGAATTCGGTGAGGACGCCGGCCTCCACCATCACCAGGGCGAGCAGTCCCCAGGCGGGCGCGGCAAGCGTGCCAGGAAGAAGGGTCCAAAGGAGCGTGGCGCCGCCGAAGGCAACAAACTGCCAGGAGACGGAGAGCGCGGCGAGACGTTCGTGGCCCTCGCGAAGGACGCGCCAGCGCCAGCCGAGGTAGGCATAAGCGGCGGAGAAGAGGGCCCAGGCGGTCCAGGAGGTGTGCGGCTGATCGAAGAGGGTATAGCTCATCGCCATCACGACGCCGGGAGTGAGGGCGTAGGCCTGGTAGCGGAGTTCGCGGAGGTCATGGCGATGGGCGACGAAGGCAAGCACGGCGGCTTCCGCGGCCCAGGCGGCGAAGACGAAGCCGTGCGGCACTTCACTGGCCAGGACGAAGGCGGCCAGAATGGAGGCCGCCCAACTGTAGACGCGCAGGGGCAGCAGGAAGCGATTGATGTAGAAGCCGGCGGCCATCAGCGCGCCCATGGGCGTGACGGCGTTCATGCGGTAGCCGAGCCAAGTGATGAGGCCGTTGCGGGCGTCGTCGACGAAGAGCAGCTTGCCCATCGCCAGCGCGCTGATCGCCACCGCGACCCAGCGCGCCATCGGCGCCGGCGACCGCCAGGCGAGGACGAAGAGCGCCTGGCCTTCAATGAAAAGGGCCAGCGTCGCCGAGAGGCCGTGGAAGCGCAGCAGAATGGCCGCGGCGGCGACCGCGCTCGTGGCGGCTAGCGATAGTCCGGCGGCGTTCCACCAGCGTTCTTCCACCTGGTCCACCAGACGATGGCGGCGGAAGAAGGCGCTGATCGCGAAGGCCACGGCGGCGAGGCCAAGGAAAGACGAGTAGTGCTCCGGCGCCACGCCCCGCGCGGTGAGCAGCGAGGCGGCGATGAAGGCCAGCGTATTGAGGACGTACTGTACAGCGTCGAGCGGCGTAACCAGCGGCGCGCGCCGGGATCGCCAATGGTCGAAGAGTTCGAAGAGCAGCCAATACACCCAGAGGATGGGATGCCCGATGCCGAGCAGGAAGGTCTCGCGCGGCGGGAGGAAGGCGATGGTGGTGTAGGCGAGCAGAATGCCAGCCAGCGGCATGATGCGCCAGCCAAAGCGCGCGCTGATGGCCAGCAAACCGGCGGCGAGGATGGCGGAGGCCACCAGGGCAAAGGGCGAGCCGGGGTCCACTTGCAGGGCGGCGAAGGCGGCGAAGAAGGCGAGTCCGGTTACCCATTCGCTTTCGTAACGTAAGGACCGCCACACCATGGCGGCGCCCACCAGCAACAGCACGAGCAAGCCGCCCGCCGGGCTTTCAATCACCCGCGACTCCGGAATGCCGTGCGCCGCGAAGGCCGTGAAGTAGAGCATCGCCCAGCCGGCGCTGAGTAGGCCGATGGAGAAGACCTTGTAGCGCGGTTGGCGCTCCAGCCACATGCCAGCGGCGATCAAGGCGCCACCGGTGAATACGCCGACGCCGATCTTGCCCGCGGGACCGAGGGCGTCGAGCGAGAAGCGCAGAAAGAGGGCGAGCCCGATGACGAGAATCAGGGCGCCGAGCTTGTTGAGGATGCTCCCGCCCAGCAGGGCTTCCCACTCCTCGCCCTGGAAGCGGTCGCGCCAGGAGGGTCCGGCAGCCTGGGGTTCGAGCACCAGTGGCGGGATGACCAGTGGCGGGATGACCGGTGGCGGCAGGTCCGGGACAGGCAGGTAGGCCGGCAGAGGCGGCGGTTCGTCGACTACCGGCTCCGGCACAGGCTCGGCGACTGGCTCTGGCTCGACAAATGTCCGGACGGTGAGGGCTTGTTCGGCGGCGTAGATGCGCGCGGTGAGGTCCTGCACCCGGTCCGTCAATTGGCGCACGTGCGACCGCTGCCGGAACACGACCACGGTAAGCACCACCAACGCGACGAAGAACAGGAATTCCATTACTCGCGGTTCAGGGTCTTGACGCGGTAGAAAGGCTTCGTCTTCTCGGCGGGGTCCATCTCAAAAGTCTGCGCGGACTTGGCGGCGTCATAATCGCGCCACAGCCACGTCAGCGCGGCCGGGGCTTCGGCGTTGCCGTGGGCCGCGTTGTGCGTGCCCGTGCCGAAGCTGAGCTTGAAATCGTATTCGCGCATCTTGAGCGAATTGGCCATCTGCAGATTCTGATACGGCCAACTCCCGTGCGTGTTTTCGAGGTCTTCGCTGCCATCCTGCAGCCAGACGCGAATATTACGTTTGGGCTCCTTGCGAATCTTGAAGGGATAGACGTTGCCGCCATCCAGTTCGCCGGGCTTCCACTGGATGCTGGTGAAGCTGCCGATGCGGGAGAGGACGCGGCCGAATTCGTGGGGCATAAACCAGGCGGCGTTGAAGGCGCAGATGCCGCCGGACGAGTTGCCGGCGATCGCGCGGCTATAGGCGTCGGTACGGAGGTTATAGCCAGCCGCGGCGACCGCCGGGAGAATTTCGCGCATCAGAAAGAGGCCGTAGGTGTCGTTCACCGTGTCGTACTCGATCGAGCGCATGCGCTTCTCGCCCACCAGGCCGGGCTGGATGAAGATGTGCACGGCGGCGGGGATCTTCTTCTGGTGCGTCAGGTTGTCGATCACAATCTGCAGGCGCGTACTGCCCTCGCGCGCCGTATAAGCCGCACCGTCCTGCCACACCATCACGGCCGCGGGACGCGCCGCGTCGTAGGCGGCGGGCGTATACACCCAATAGTCGCTGAGCATGCCGTCATAGACTTTGCTGGTGTGCACCATCTTGGCGGAGAGCTTACCGGCGGGGACGCCGGGCTGTTCGTAATGGTCCGGCGTGAAGGCCGGCACGTCGGTCTTGCCGCCGAACGGTTTGCCGTTCACTTGGTACAAGAAGCGATGCACCGTGCCCGGCTTCAGGGTAGTCTTGTGGACCCAAAGGCCGCCGGCCCTGGTCATCTTCACCGGCGCGGCGTCGTCGATCAGCAGCAGGGGAGCGGCTTCGGACTTCACCGCGAAGAGGAAGTCCGGCCCGCGGCCCACCCACGCTTCGCCCTTTTCGAGCGAACCCTTGGGCACCGCCGCCGTCAGCGCTTCGGCGAATCCGGCGGCGCCGGGCGCCATCTTGAAGAGGTCAGGCTGGGCGGCCAGAGAAACGACGAAAAAGGGGAGCAACGCAAGGAACTTCATACCGGCCCCTAGAATATCAAAAGAAAACAGTTACGCTAGGTAAGAAGCTGTGGAACAGATTGGGCGGTATCAGATTCAGGGCGAGTTGGGCCGCGGGGCGATGGGTGTCGTCTATCGCGCGCTCGATCCCGCCATTGGCCGGATCATCGCCATCAAAACGATCCACCTCAGCACGCTCACCGATCCGCAGGATCGCGAGCGCATGCATGATCGTTTGAAGCGCGAAGCTCAGTCGGCGGGCATTCTCTCGCATCCCAACATCGTCACCATCTACGACATTCAGGACCAGGGCGACACCGCCTACATCTTCATGGAGTTCGTCGACGGCCCGACGCTCGAAAGCATCACGCAGGACCGGCGCGCGCCCAGCCCAGCCACGCTGCTCGCCCTCTTGAAGCAGATCGCCGCCGCGCTCGATTTCGCCCATTCGAAGGGCATCGTCCATCGCGACGTGAAGCCCGCCAACATCATGATCCAGGGCGAGCGCATCGCCAAGGTGACGGACTTCGGCATCGCCCGCATCAACGCGCAAGCCTCGGTATCGAGCGGCGCGACCGTCGCTGGCACCCTGCTGGGCACGCCGAATTACATGTCGCCCGAACAGATTCAGGGCGAGGCCGTCGATGGCCGCGCCGACCAGTTCTCGCTGGCCGTGCTCACCTACGAGTTGCTCACCGGCGAGAAGCCCTTCACGGCGGATAGCATTCCGGCGTTAATCTACAAGATTCTGAATCTGGATCCGCCGCCCGCCGAACGGCTGAACGCGAGTCTGCATCCGGAAGCGGCGGCAGCGCTCACGCGCGGCATGGCCAAGCCGCGCGAGCGGCGTTTTGCGACGTGCGTCGAATTTGTGGAGGCGCTCGAACTGGGCTTGGCCCGTCAACCGCAGTGGCAAGCGTTACCCCGCGGCGCGAGCGACTCAGCGCCGACGGTAGTAACGCCACCGCCCCCTCCTGAACCCGCGCCGGTTTTGCCCGAGCCACGCATCAAGGAATTGCGCGAAGAGGCAGAGCGGCAGAAGGGTGGCCGTCTGCTCAAGCTGGCCGGAGCAGCGGCGGGCATTGCGGTGCTCGTCGCGGCCGGCGTGGTCTTCTGGGCGCAGCATACTGACTTTGCTCCGCCTCCGGCGCCCGCGCCAGTCGTCGACACACCGCCTACGGAAGTGAAGCCCCCAGAACCCAAGCCGCCCGAGCCAAAGCCAGTGGACCAGAAGCCCGCGGAAGCCAAGCCCGCGGAAGTAAAGCCCCCAGAACCCAAGCCTGAGCCGGCCACGCAGCCGCAGTCCGGTGGCCTGACGTTGTACAAAGTCACCCTGCGGTCGCAGCCGGACGGCGCGACGGCGGTGCTCGAAAGCGGACGCGGCTGCCGTACGCCCTGCGAGATTCAAGTGCCCGCCGGCCGCCATACCGTTACCTTTACCAGCGAGGGCTTCACCTCACGCACAGAGCGTTTCGAGACGCCCACCCAGGATTCGGTGATGTCGCGGCTGGACGCCAATACCGGCACCGTCTTTGTCGACTCGAACCCGTCCGGCGCCTCCATTCGCGTCGACGGCAAAGAGGTGAGCGCGAAGACGCCCACGCAGTTGGTTTTGCCCGCCGGCAAGCACAAACTCGATTTTTCGAAAGATGGATATGCTTCGCAGCAACACGATGTCGACGTGGTCGACGGCGCGATCTCGCGGCTGAGCATTCGTTGGAGTGAAAAGAAATGACCAATCGACGCTTATTCCTCTCCGCCCTCGCTGGCGCCCCTCTTCTCTGGACGGCGGACACGCCCAAACGCGACGGCCGCGTGATGTCCACGCGCCCGTTCGACATCGAAATGGACCTGGACGGCTTCGCCGACTACCTCACGCCCATTGACCGTTTCTACGTGCGCACGCATCACTACACGCCCAATATGAAGGCGGAGACGTTCAGCCTGGAAGTGGGCGGCACGGTGGCCAGCAAGCTCACGCTGTCGCTCGACGACCTGAAAAAGATGCCCGCCACCGAACTGGTAAGCGTCTGCGAGTGCGCGGGCAACGGCCGCTCCTTCTATGAGCCGGCCATCGTCGGCTTGCAGTGGGAACACGGCGCCGTCGGCAACGCGAAGTGGCGCGGCGTCCGCCTCGCCGACGTCCTCAAGAAGGCCGGCGTCACCGCCGCCGGCAAATACGTGCTCTTCAACGGCGGCGATACCCCCGTCGGCAAAATGCCGGACTTCCAACGCACCATCCCGCTGGCCAAGGCCCTCGACCCCAACACGCTCCTCGCCTACGAGATGAACGGCGAAACGCTGCCCGTGTCGCACGGCTTTCCGCTGCGCGTCGTCGTGCCCGGCTGGGCCGGCGATTGCTGGGTGAAGTGGCTCACCAACATCACGATTCTCGACGCCGAGTTCGACGGTTTCTTCATGAAGACCGCCTACCGGCATCCGGGCAAGCCAGTGACGCCGGGCGTGGCCGTCGATCCCGCGCAGATGAAGCCGGTCGAAAATCTGCACATCAAGAGCGTCATCGCCATGCCGCGCGACGGTAGCGCGGTGAGCCCGGGCAAGCCGGTGCGCATCTCCGGCGTCGCCTGGAGCGGCCTGTCGCCCGTGGCACGCGTCGAGGTCTCCGTCGACCGCGGCCGCACCTGGCAGCCGGCGGCCCTCGGCGCGGAGAAGCACATCTTTGGCTGGCGGCAGTGGAGCCACACCTGGACCCCCTCCACCACCGGCCACTACGTCCTGATGGCCCGCGCCCGCGACGTCTCCGGCGATAGCCAACCCTTTGAGCCCGAATGGAACCCCTCGGGTTACCTCTGGAACGTGGTCCATCGCGTGGCGGTGGACGTCACCGAGTCCCCGATTGCGAAAGCCGCCCCGGCCCCGCCGCCGAATGTGCCGGACCTGGCGGCCTTCAAAGAGAAGTGCCTCGCCTGCCACGACGAGAAGCCCATCGCGCAGCAGCGTCTGACGCGGGCGCAGTGGGATCGCGAAGTCACCAAGATGACGAACTGGGGCGCCAACGTCAAGCCCAACGAAAAAGACGAAATCGTCGACTACCTGGTAAAACGCTTCGGCCCCCGCCCGCGGCGGTAGCTGAACGGCGGGTTGGCCAGCTTCGCCGCATCAGGCTTGCCAACCGGAACACACCGCGGTAATCGCAACGAGGCATGGATGTTTAGCGATCAGAGACGCCGAGCTTCCGCAAGATAGTCATCATCGGGCACCAATTGGTGAAGGCGGATTGAAACAGGTTGAGCCCGACGAAAGCGGTAAAAAGATACCAGGTGGGATTGGCCCAGTAACCCAGCGCAAGGCTCACGAGAACAAGCGCGCCTGCGATGAGGCGTAGGTAACGGTCAACGGTCATGATAGTCTTCTCCGGGAATTGTGTAAGAGGTAGAACAATACGGGAACGGTCATGCGGGAGAGGAGCAACGAGGCAATCTCGCCCGCCATGAGAGCAATGGCCAAACCCTGAAAAATGGGGTCGAAAAGGATCACCGAGGAGCCCACCACGACGGCGGCGGCGGTGAGCATCATGGGGCGGAAACGCACGGCCCCGGCGTCGATAACGGCTTCGTCGAGCGGCATGCCTTCCGCGAGTCGTAGCTCGATGAAGTCCACCAGGATGATCGAGTTTCGGACCACGATTCCGGCGCCGGCAATGAAGCCGATCATCGACGTAGCCGTGAAGAAGGCCGACATCAGTCCATGGGCCGGCAGAATGCCGGCCAGCGAAAACGGGATCGCCGCCATGATGATCACCGGAGTGAGGAACGACTGGAACCACCCGACGACGAGGCCATAAATCAGGACGAGGACGATGCCAAAGGCGAAGCCCAGGTCGCGGAAGACCTCGTACGTGATATGCCACTCGCCATCCCACTTCATGGAGTAACGTCCCGGATCGGTTGGCATCGCGGCCATATGCTGCTCGATTTGGTAACCTGCCGGGATTCTGACTTCGTCGATTCGCGGACCTAACTGCAGCACCGCGTAGACCGGACTTTCAATTTCACCGGCAATATCGGCGGTGACATACGTAACCGGCATGAGGTTCTTGTGGTAGATACTCTTGTCTTCGATGGCGGGCTCCCGCCGCACCAACTCGCTGAGTGCGACCTGTGGCGCACCCACCTTCAAACGCCCGATGCGCTCCAGATCGGAGCGGCTCGCGCGATCCAGCCGGACGGTTAGCGCTACCTCCTCTTTTTCTGAATCCTGATGGAGTAGGCCTGCCGCATAGCCTGCCGAAGCAACTTGCACGGTGCGCGCGATATCATCCTCGGAGATGCCATTCATGGCGGCCTTCTCGCGGTCAACCGACAACCTGTACTTAGTTTGGTCGTCCTCTACATACCAATCGACGTCCACCACGCCAGCGGTTCTCCGGAAGAGATCGCGCACTTGACGGGCCAGCGCCACCCGGCCGTCCAGGGTCGGCCCGTACACTTCCGCCACTAGCGTCTGCAGCACCGGAGGTCCGGGCGGCACTTCGGAAACCTTGAGCCGGGCGCCATGGCGAGCCGCCAGGGCCCCGATTCGCGAACGAACTTGTTTGGCGATCTCATGGCTTTGCCGATCCCGTTGCTCCTTCGGAAGGAGATTCACCTGGATGTCAGCCACGTTTGGTCCGCGGCGCAGGTAGGAGTGACGGACCAGTCCGTTGAAGTTGTAAGGAGACGCCGTACCCGTGTAAGTTTGGACGTTGACCACTTCTTGCTGCTGTTGAATCTCGGTGGCCAGTAACTGAGTAACTCTTGCCGTCTCCTCCAGCGTTGTGCCGTTGGGCATGTCAACGATTACCTGGAACTCGCTTTTATTGTCAAAGGGCAACATCTTTACTTTCACCAGGGCGAAGTAAAAGAGAGATATCGAAGCGATCAACAGGGCCACGACACCGCCGAGGAAGGCCCAGCGCCGCGTGGGCCGATGCAGCAGGGCGCCCATGAAGACGCGATAGGCCCGGGTGACAAATCCTTCCCGTTCGTCGGCGTGGTGTCCGCCAGGCTTCAGCAGTCGCACCGCCGCCCACGGAGTGACGATGAACGCCACCAGCAGCGAGAAGAGCATGGCCGCGGAAGCACCTACCGGAATGGGCCGCATGTAAGGGCCCATCAGTCCTCCCACGAAGGCCATCGGCAGGATCGCCGCCACGACGGCTAGCGTGGCGAGGATCGTCGGATTCCCCACCTCGTCCACCGCCTCCAACGCCACCTCATACGGCGGCCGCTGCTGGTTAGCCGCCATTCGCCAATGCCGTACAATGTTCTCCACCACGACGATCGCGTCATCCACCAGAATGCCGATGGAGAAGATCAGCGCGAAAAGCGTGATGCGGTTCAGTGTGTAGCCATAGAGGTAGAAGACCGTCAGCGTCAGCGCCAGCGTAACGGGAATCGCCGTGAATACAATGAGGGATTCACGGAACCCGAGAGTGAGGGCAATCAGCAGGCTCACCGACACTACAGCAATCAGCATGTGCCACAGCAACTCGTTCGCTTTATCCCTGGCTGTGTCGCCATAATTTCGTGTGAGAGTCACCTCAACGCCGGAGGGGATAACTGTACCGCGCAATGGCTCCAAGCGCCGCAAGACTTCTTCGCCGACGGTTACCGCATTGGTGCCTTTGCGCTTGGAGACGGCCATCGTCACGGCGGGATAAAAGCCTTGGCCCTGGGAGAAGCGCACGTACTGTGACGGCTCTTCACCATGATCGGCAACTTGTGCGATGTCGCGAACAAAAACCGGCCGGCCGTGGTTGACGCCCACGATGACGTTGCTGACGTCGGCCGCGGTGCGGAGGAACGAACCGGCCTCCAGGATGTACTGGCGATTGCCGCTCGCGAATTCACCGGCCGGCAGACGGCGATTCGTGAATCCGAAGGCGCCAGTTACTTGCAGCGGGCTTACCTGGTAGGCAGCGAGACGAGCAGGGTCGAGAGCAATCGTGATTTCCCGGCGCTGTCCCCCGATCAGGGCGACCGCCGAGACGTCCGGCGTCTGCTTCACCGTATCTTCCACTTGAGCGGCGATGCGCCGCAAGTCGCGGTCGCCGTAACGGCCGCTCCAAAAAGTGAGCGCGAGAATCGGCACATCGTCAATGGAGCGCGGCTTCACCAGCGGCAACGATGCGCCGGGCGGAATGCGATCCAGGTTGGCGTTGAGCTTCTGCGTCAGACGCGCCAGGCTTTTCTCTTCCTCCTGTCCGACGAGAAAACGGACAATGACGACGGCCCGTCCAGGACTCGAGGTGGAGTAGACGTACTCGACGCCAGGAATCTCCCAGAGCAACTTCTCCATCGGCTTCGTCACGCGTTCCTCCACTTCCCGGGCCGAGGCACCGGGCATTTGGACGAAGACATCCACCATTGGGACATTGATTTGCGGCTCTTCTTCCCTGGGCAGTTTCCAGACGGCCAGCAACCCCAGTAGCATCGAGCCAATGATGACGAGGGGCGTCAGCTTGGAGCCAATCCAAACTCCAGCGAACTTTCCCGCGACGCCCAGGCCCGGTTTCACGGGCGCACCTCGATCTTCGCTCCGTCGGCCATGCCCGGCAGCAGCGGGAAGATCAGTCGCTCTCCGGGCGACAGGCCCGAGAGCACCTCGAGTCGCGCTCCACTCCGTTGCCCAGCGGTGATGAGTCGCGTCCGGGCAACGCCGCTCTCTGCAACCATCACCGATTGCAACTGACCTTGGTCCATGACCGCCGCCGCGGGAATCTCTAGGACGCTGCGGCTTCCCAGGCGGAACGCGGCGCGTCCAAAAACTCCAGAGCGTAAAAGGGCGAGCGAGGGCAGGTCGATCTTGATGAGGTAGGACCGGGAAGCCGCGTCCACGGAGGGGACAACTTCGGAGACACGGGCCTCCACCGGCTGATCGATGTTGTCCAATGTCACCGAAACTGCCTGACCCACCCGGATCGCTCCCAGGCGAGACTCATCCACCGGCGCCTCCAACCGATACGTACCCTCGCGTTCCAACGTCAGCAGCGGCGTTCCGGGAATGGCCAAGACACCGGGCTCAACGGATCGCGCCGTCACGACGCCCGCAAAGGGCGCCCGTAGGTTGGCGTAACTGCGGCTCACCAAGTTAGAACTTACCTCCTGATCCACCTCGGCCAGCTTCGCGTCTAACTGCAGGCGCCGCCCACGGGCCATTTCTTGGGCGGCCTGCGCCGATTTCAACTTCGCCGCTGCTTCGTCGAACTCCTGGTTTGAGATGGACTTCTTCTGGAACAACTCCTGCATGCGGCCGAAGGTCACCCGGGCCAGATCGAGGTTGGCCTGGGCAGCCGCCATGGCGCTATCGGCTTCCGGCATGGCGCTGCGAACTGACTCGCGGGCGGCCTCCGCGCGCCGTGAACCGATGTCCAAATCACGCGAATCCAAACCCACCAACAACTGGCCCTCCCGCACGCGATCACTCGCTTGCACCTTCACCTCGCGTACGTAACCCATGAACTTCGCGGAGATGTTGGTGGTGGTGCGGGCTCGCACCGTGCCGGTAACCTCGTAAATCAAGGGCCACTCTTTTGAGGAAACCGTCACCGTCTCCACGGCCACGGGCGTAGAGACAGTAGCCGGCCGCTCCTTCGGTGATGGCCCGCACCCGATCAGACATAGCATGGCCGGTATCGCCAACCGTTTCATGGTCGTGCCCCCTCGTTCAACGCTTCTGAGTCTACGGACAGCGTGCCGGCCGCCAGTTCCAGCATGATGGCCGCGATCCGGGAATCATGAATCGCGCCCAGGTGCCGGGTGCGGGCTTCGAGCACGGCGGTCTCGGTACGCAGCAGGTCGGTCACACTGCTGAGGCCGGCGGCATAACGGTCCTGAGTAATCCGCAGGCTTTCGGTTGCCTCGTCGACCGAGGCGCCGGCCACCTCAATGCGCTGCTGCGCGGCTCGCAGATCGGCGAAAGCACGGCGTACCTGCATACGGATGGCAGAGCCGGCTTGGGCCGCTTCGGCCTCGCTTCGGCGCAGAGCAAACTTACTCTCGTCACGGCGCGCCTGGTCGCCGAAGCCGTTGAACAGATTCCAACGCAGTCCAACTGACACGAGCCAATTGATTCCACCGCGATCGTAAAGGCGCTGCCGGTCAGCCTCGAAGGCGGCGCGCAGGCCAATCTGCGGCAAAAGGCTGCTGCGCGCGGCCGCGGCTTGGTTTTGGGCGAGGCTGATGGCGAGCTTCACTTGCCGCGCTTCCGGGCGTTCGTCGAGGGCGCTTCGTTCGTGGTCCGTCAGTTTTCTCGGCGCGGTGGCCATCGTAGCCAGACTGGCGGTAAGCTCATGCGCCGTATCGAGCGGCAAGCCGAGTGCGTCATTCAAGGCGGCGCGCGCCACTTCGAGGTCGGCTTCCCGGCGGATCTGCTGCTCACGCAGCATCGAGAGATGAACGCGGATCGACAGCCCATCCACCTCCGTGGACATCCCTGCCGCCCGGATGGCTTGGGCCCGTTCAAGATCTGCTTGCGCGGAGCGCATGGCCTGTGCGGTCGCCTTCAATTGCTCCATGCTCAACAGTGCGTCGTAGTAGGCGCGGACAACGGTGGCCGTAACCTCCATTTGCATGCGGCGGCCATCCTCGCGGGTGAGACCCTTCTGTAGCTCGGCTGCGCGCATGGCGTGCTTTGCTTGGCCGGCGTCGTAGAGCGTTTGGTCGGCGGTCACTTGCGATTGGAAGTTATTCAAAAAGCCGGGACGGTTCAGGCTCTCGATCTGGAAATTACTGGCCCCGAATCGCCGTTGCGTCAGGAGGGAGGAGAAAACAGAAACCGGATTGTCGCTTCGGCTCCAGGACTCGGCGTAGTTCACCTTCGGCAAGTGGCCGGCGCGCGCCTGAGCGATCCGGCTTTCCGCGGCTTGCCCGGCCGCGAATGCCGCGGCCAACGACGGATTCTTGTCCATCGCCATCCGAACTGCGTCCTTTAGCGAAAGCGGGTCAGGGGGCGGCATCTGCGCTGAATCTGGCAGCACGCCAATCACCGCCAGTAGGAAAACGTTTTTCATGCTTCTGGCACGGAGATGCACTTTCATCGTCAAAGTGACAGCCTTTGTCACCTTTTTCTCTCGCATGCATCCTGGCTGTCGTAGGAGTAGCTACAATCAAAGGCGAACTTGGAAAGGCAAGCAGAAACAGAACTCGCGCGGCAGCTGCTCACGGGGGATGCGCGGGCGTTCGACCATTTCGTCGACCACTTTCGCGCCAAGATCTTCCACTACAGTTGGCTGTTGTGCGGCCAGCGTGAAGACGCCGAGGAAGTCGCGCAGGATGCCTTGTTGAAGATCTTCGAAAACTTCGATCAGTTACGCCAGCCGGAACAGGTTCGCCCCTGGGTCTTCCGCATCGCCCGCAATGCCTGCCTGATGAAACGGCGTAAGAGCGTCTTCGCTCCGGCGCGGGAGCTATCCCTGGACGAGTTCTTACCTTCGACGGACCAGGAAGGGGAGCACCGCAAACTTCAGATCGCCGATTGGACCCGGC
The DNA here is from genome assembly GCA_019752335.1 of Bryobacteraceae bacterium. GTDB lineage: Bacteria > Acidobacteriota > Terriglobia > Bryobacterales > Bryobacteraceae > JALHNI01. The sequence goes on along the minus strand of JAIEMJ010000004.1, from coordinate 791 downwards.
TACCGGACCGGCAGGTTCTCGATTCAGAAATGAAACAGGTGCTTCAAACGGCCATTGGCGAGTTACCCGAAACGTATAAATCAGTGTTGCTGCTGCGCGACGTTGAAGACCTTTCGACGCAGGAGACCGCCCAGATTCTCGATTTATCCCCCGATGCCGTGAAGACCCGGCTGCATCGGGCCCGCTTAGCGGTCCGGCAGACTTTGGATGGTTACCTGCGGACCGCCACGAAGGGAGCCGGCGATGGCCATGCATCGGCATGATGAGAGATGCAAGGAGATCTTCTCCCTGCTTTCCGAGTACCTGAATCTGGAACTCCCTCCTGAGTCGTGCGCGCAGATTGAAGCGCACTTAGCAGATTGCTCTCCCTGCATCGAATTCAATGAGAGTTTGCGCAAGACCGTCGAGCTGTGCCGCCGGTACCGGCCCTCCGAACTCCCGGAGCCGCTAGGGCACGCGGCCAGGAATCAATTGCTGGATGCCTACCAGACGATGATCGCGGGCCGGAAGGAGTCGGGTGTTTAGGTGCCCGTAACTGGCCTCAACGCCAACACCGAGCGGCCCAGGCCTAACTGGGCCGGCTGGAAGCCGGCCATCATCGCGGTTCTGTCGCTGTTGGGTATCGTCGTCCATTTGGTCTTGCGCTTCGGCTTCGACAGTTCAGCGAGCGCGTCCCGCCTCCCGCTGCTGGTCATCCTGGTGGCTGGTGGGCTGCCGATGCTCTCTGACTTGCTCGTCAAGCTCGTGAAACGTGAGTTCGGTTCTGACCTGCTGGGCGGGATCTCCATCGT
>JAIEMJ010000011.1 GCA_019752335.1 Bryobacteraceae bacterium | reverse complement strand
CCGAAGCCAAGCGCCGCGCCTTCCAGCGCCACATCAACATCAACCTCGGCCGCCCCGCCGACTGGGAGCCGCCCACCCCTTAGCTTTGCAGGCGGAACCTTACGAACGCTCTCCCTGGGCGGTGTCGACACTCGAAAGGCCGACTCCCTACCCCTGAAACGGCGGCCACGGACGGCCGGACCAGGCGATCCCCGCTGGGCCAAGCAACTGCCGCAGATGGTGCTCGGCGTGGGCGATGTAGTCGAGCGCCAGCGTCTCAAGCGTCATCGGTGCGTCATCGCCGATGCGGCACTCGGCGGCCAGCTTGTCTTCCGGAAAACGAGTGAACAGCCAGGCCAGGTGGCGATTGAAACTAAGTACCAGGGTCACGAGATTGCCCGGGTCCGCCTCGGCGAAGAGCTGCACCGCCACGTGCGCGTTCTGGTCATAGCCGGGCCAAACCAACGAACCTTCCGACAGCGCGCGAACGAAACGCTGATGATTGTTGGCGGCCGAGTCGAGTAAGTGGCCGAGTAACTCGATGCGGGTCCACTTGTCCGGGCCCAGCGGTTCCCGCCAATTCGTCACCGCTCGCAGGCGCGGCTCTACCTGGTCGAGGATTTGCGCGAAATCAATATTTATTCCCATTCGATCGTTCCCGGTGGCTTGTGTGTCAGATCCAAAAAAACCGCCGCGATACCGGGCAACGCCAAGAGCGCCTCGGTCATCTCACTGGCCAAGCCGGAAGGAATCGCCGTCGCCGTCGCGGTCATGCCATCCACCGAGTCAATCGGGCGCAGCACGATCGAATCCGGCCGCTCCGGCGTGCCGGCCGGGATCAGGACTACCGGAAATTGCCAGATCGTCCGGTCGTACCCGGACTCGTCCGACAAGCGCCGCACCAGCGCGTCGGCCTGCCGCAAGGTCTCCAGCCGCTGCTCGCTCAAGTTACTCGGAAATACCTGTAAGTCCCCGACGGGTGCGTGCGACGCCAGGCAAGCTACGACGCGATTGACGCGCGCATCTCGATTGGCGATTTCCGTGGCCAAGGCATGGTCCGGTTCGCCGATCACCAGCACCGCTCGATAGGTTCGTGAATCGCCCTGGACGCCCACGGTGCGGACCGGCATCAGCCAGCCATCCTCGGTCTTTTCGAGCTTGGCGTGCTCGCCATGGCAGAGGCAGCGAATGGCGAGGCCGGGACCCGGGAAGGGATGACGGTCGAGCAGCGCGTCCGGCAGGCCGAGCGCGCGGCCCAGTTGCCGCACCTCGTCCTTATAGAATTCCCGCAACGGCTCCACCAGGCGGTTCTGCTCCATCAGCTTTTGAATGCCCGCGACGCGATTGTGATGCGTCTTGATCAAGTCGGCCTGCTTCGTCCCACCGGACTCAATCGTGTCGGGGTAAATCGTCCCCTGGCCCAGAATCCAGTCGCCGTCGAGGTAATGCCCGCTTTCGAGGATGCGTTGCTGCACCGCGACGAACTCCTCGCCGATGATCAGCCGCTTGGCCTCCGGGTCACGCGCGGTCGCCAGTTGCCCGAGGAATTCCTGCCGCGCGTCGGCGACCGTGAAGCTGCCCTTCGCCAAAGACTCGAAAACGCCGCGTACGAATTCCGTCTCGCCCTCGCGCATCAATCCCGTATCGACGTAGGTCGCGTGGACCCGCTCCGGACCCAAGGCGCGCAGGCAGACGGTGTAAGCCACCGTCGAGTCCACGCCACCGGAGGCGAAGAAAAAGACAGAGCGATCGCCGGCCATGGCGCGGATTTGCTCCTCCACCACCGGAAGCTGGTGCGCCGGCTCCCAGTCCCGGACGCAGCTGGCGATCGCGAATACGAAATTCTCGAGGATCTGGCGGCCGCCCAGGGTCTGCACGACTTCCGGGTGAAACTGCAAGCCGTAAATCCGCCGCGCATCGTCGCCGATGGCCGCGATGGGACAAGTGTCCGTGCTGCCGAGCAATCGAAAGCCGGAGGGCAGCCGGTCCACCTGGTCGCGATGGCTCATCCAGACTTGCTGGCGTCCCGCCAGGCCCGCAAAGAGTGGCGAAGGCGACAGATCCAGGTGGGCGAGTCCATATTCGCCTTTTGTTCCTGGTTCAACGTGGCCGTCGAGCTGGTGCGCGATGATTTGCTGGCCGTAGCAGATGCCGAGCAAGGGGATGCCGAGCGCGAGGGTGCCGGGGTGAAGTAAGGGGCTGCCGGGGGCGTAAACACTCGCCGGGCCGCCGGAAATGATGAGCGCACGGCACTTGGCCAGCCGCTCGGGCGGCGTATCACACGGCAATACGTTGGCGTAAATCCCCAACTCCCGGACGCGGCGGGCAATCAGATGACAGTACTGTCCTCCCGTGTCGAGGACGCTCACTTGCGCTTGTTCCAAATCCTAGAGTAACCCGATTTGTACTGGAATCGATGGGGGATACCCCCAAACTGGGGGTACTGGAGGGAGTTAGGTCCTCCGCTTCCTTGACATCGCGTCCTCAATGCGTCAGTCTAAATTTCTTGGGATCATTGCGTCCACGCTAAGGTTTTTGCTTGACGATCCGGGGCTTCCCGGACGGCTGCTCAGAGGCCCGGGCGAGGGGCGTCTCCATGGTTCCCGGTGAGCGGCAAACTTTGAGTCAACAACCCGGTGCATAACCTCCTCGGCTTTTTCATCCAGCAACAACCCAGTCAGCTCCTGCAGATTCTGCCCATGGTGCTGATCATGGTCGTCTTTTATTTTCTGCTCTTTCTGCCCATGCAGCGCCAGAAAAAGCAGCAAAAGGCTATGGTGGACAGCCTGAAGAGCGGCGACGTCGTCGTCACTTCCGGCGGAATTGTGGGCACGGTTTACCGCATCAACAAAGAGGATGATACGCTGGTGCTGCAAGTTAAGCCGGACAATATCAAACTCCAGATTTCGCGCGCCTCGGTCACCGCCACCACCGTAACGGGTCCAGCGGCGACGGGATCCACGGGCGAGAAGAAATCCTAGTGTAGGCAAGAAACAAGAAATGCGAAGACATCTTTATTACAAAGTGGGCATCATCGTCGCGACGGTGCTCGTTTGCCTTTATGGCATCGTGGGATTGCCGAAGAGCCAGAAAGAGCTCGTCGATAATTTCAACAACAATATCAAGCTCGGTCTCGACCTGAAAGGCGGCAGCCAGTTGGTCGTCCAGGTACAGGTGCAGGATGCTTTCCGCGCCGAGGCCGACCAGGTGATCGAACGCCTGCGGGACGAGTTCCGCAAAGGCGTGATCAACTATGGCGCGATTGACCGCAATGATCCCCAGACCTTGGCCGACGCCGGCAAGATCGAGATCACGGTGAAGGGCCTGGACGCCAATAAGACGCGCGAAGCGCGCACCATCATCACCGAACAGCTCGGCCAGCAGTGGGACATGGGCAGCGTGGGTAGTGACCTCCGCTTGACCTTGAAGAAGACCGCCGCGCTCGCCCTGCGGCGTGACACCCTGAACCGCGCCCTTTCCACCATCGAGAAGCGCATCAACGCGCTCGGCGTGGCGGAAAGCTCCGTGCAGCAGCGCGGCCGTTCGGAAGACGATTCCGAACTGCTGATCCAGTTGCCCGGGGTCGATGATCCGGCGCGCATCAAGCAGATCATTCAGACGGCGGCCATGTTGGAGCTCTTCCCCGTGAAGGAAGGCCCCTTCCAGGGCCGCGAGCAGATGATGTCCCAGTTCAATGGCGTGTTGCCCCCGGGCACCGTGGCGCTGCAGAGCGAGCGCAGTGCCCAAGGCGGCGAGAGCTGGTATCTGCTGGAGCGCAGCCCTGTGGTCACCGGTCGCGACGTGCGCGATTCCCGCGCCAGCCAGGACCCGCAGACCGGACGCTGGGAGACGAGCTTCGTGCTCAGCCAGGACGGCGCCCGCCGCTTTGAACGCTACACCGAAGCCAACATCGGCAAGCAGTTGGCCATTGTGCTCGACAAGCGCGTCCGCAGCGCGCCCACCATCGAGAGCAAGATCTCCGATAATGGCCGCATCACCGGCGCCGGCGACCAGCAGGCCGCCGCTGACTTGGCTCTGGTCCTCAAGGCGGGTTCTCTTCCGGCGAGCCTGCAATACCTCGAGGAGCGCAGCGTCGGACCGTCGCTTGGCGCGGACTCCATCCGCCAGGGGCTCGTCTCCGGCATCGCTGGTCTCATCGCCGTCATCGCGGCCATGTTGATCTACTACAAGAAGGCCGGGATCAACGCTTCGCTGGCGCTGATTCTGAACGCCGTAATTTTGATTGCCGCGCTGGCTTACTTCGGCGCGGTGCTGACGTTGCCGGGCATCGCCGGCATCGTGCTGCTGATTGGTATGGCCGTCGACTCGAATGTGCTCATCTTTGAGCGCATCCGCGAGGAACTGGCGTCGGGCAAGGGCCCGTCGGCGGCGGTGGCGGCTGGTTTTGGCAAGGCCTTCCTGACGATCGTCGATACGCACGTCACCACGGTGGTCTCTTGCTTGTTGCTCTTTGTATTTGGCACCACGCAGGTGAAGGGCTTTGCCGTGAGTCTCGTCTTGGGCTTGCTGGCGAATGTCTTCACCGCCGTGTTTGTCTCCCGGGTGATCTTCGATTGGGAGCTCTCGGGAAAGAAAGTGGAAAAGCTCAGCATTTGAGCTAGAGAAAGATTTGAAGGAAAGATGGGGTTTCCGGGGCAGCGCGGAAATAATTTCGCCGAATCGGGAACTTTGAGGAGTCGAGTGGTGTCTGGTACAGTTTTTGGCGGCAAGTGTATCTTGTTCGCGGGCTGTCCGGCGCTGGCCGGCTAAGTCTGATACATGCACATATTCAAGGACACGAATTACGACTTTCTGGGCAAGAAATGGCCCTTCATCATCTTCTCGCTGGTGGTTACCGCGTTGGGGATTGGGAGCTTGGTGCTCAAGGGCGGCCCAGAGTACGGCCTGGACTTCCGGGGCGGCGCGTTGATTGACGTGCGCTTCTCCAGTCGTCCGCCGGTGGATGAAATCCGCAAGGCGCTTGGCCAGGCCATCAAGGGCGAGATCACCGTGCAGGAGGTCTCCGGCGCGAACGACCTGCAGATCGGCGTCGAACTGAAGGAAGGCACGGCGGAATCGCGTGCGCTGGCCCTGCAGGCCGCCCGCGGGCAGATCGTCCAGACGTTGTCGACGATGTTCGCTACCACGCCCGGCAAGCTCGACTTCCATAACGTGGGCCAGGACAACCTGGTTGAAAAACTCCGGGAACCCTTTTCTCGCGCTGGTGTCTCTCTTAATGACATCCAGTTGACGGAAGCGGCTCAGGCGATGCTCACGTATCGCAACACGCCGCCTCGTTCTGGCCTGATTGGCAGCCTGGACGAACTGGCCAGTGTGCCGGGCGTTACCCCGGCCATGATGCCGGTGTTGAAGCAGGAGTTGGCGTTGGCAAAGTTCTCCATCCGCAACGTCGAGGTGGTGAGTCCGAAGGTGACCGGTGAGTTGCGTAACCAGGCCTTGCTGGCGACGCTCTACGCGCTGGCCGCGATGCTGATCTACATCGCCTTCCGCTTTGAGTGGACTTATGGACTGGCGGCCGTGGTGGCCGTCTTCCACGACACGATTATGACCGTAGGCTTGTTCTCGTTGTTCAACAAGCCGATTGATCTCACTGTGGTGGCCGCGTTGCTCACCTTGGTGGGCTATTCGATGAATGACACGATCGTCGTCTTCGACCGGATTCGCGAAAATCAAAAGTTGATTCGGCGCGAAGCTTATGACAAGATCGTGAACTTGAGTTTGAATCAGACCCTCAGCCGGACCACGCTGACGGCGGGTTTGACATTTTTAACGTGCCTGGCCCTCTATCTTTTTGGCGGACCGGTACTACATGGTTTTGCGTTTGCCCTGGTTGTTGGTATCATCGTCGGAACCTATTCTTCGATCTTCATCGCCGCGCCGATCGTCATCTATCTGCGCGAGTACCTGGGGAGCCGCAAGCAGGCCGTCGTAGCGGCCAAATAGGTTCAGGCGCGCTGGCCCGGCGCCCGGACGGGAATTATTGTTTTGAGGAGAGAGGTTTATGTTTGAACAGAGCCTAATTCAGGAGAAGGACCAAGCCGCGCGGCGAAGTTCCCTACTGGTTTCGATGCTGGTGCAGAGCCTTCTAGTGGGCGTGGCCATCATCATCCCGTTGATCTATTACGAGGCCCTGCCGACCTCGCAGCTTTCGAGCGTCCTGGTGGCGCCGCCTCCTCCCCCGCCTCCGCCGCCCCCGCCGCCGCCTGAAGTGGTGGTGAAGGTGCAGAAGGTGATCCCGAAGCAGTTCGACGCCAACAAGCTGATGGCGCCGAAGCAGATTCAGAAGATTGCCAAGATTGTGGAAGAAGAAGCGCCCGCGCCCGTCAGCGGCGTCGTCGGCGGCGTGCCCGGTGGCGTGCCCGGCGGCGCCTCCGGTGGCGTGCTGGGTGGCATCCTGGGTGGCATTCCGAATGCCGCGCCGCCGCCGCCTCCTCCTCCCAAGGAAGCCCCGAAGCCGGTGACGCCGTCCCGCATCCGCGTCGGTGGCAACGTGCAGTCCGCCCGCATCGTGCGGCAGCCGAAGCCCACGTATCCGCCGCTCGCCAAGCAGGCGCGCATTCAGGGTACAGTGCGTTTTGAAGCCGTCATCGCCAAGGACGGCACCATCCAACAGTTACGCCTGGTGTCCGGCCATCCGCTGCTGATCCCTTCCGCGCAGGAAGCGGTGAAGCAGTGGGTCTATCAACCGACCCAGCTCAATGGCGAGGCCGTGGAAGTGGCCACCACCATCGACGTCAATTTCACGCTCAGCCAGTAAGTGGGTCGCGCGTAGTTAGTTAGCAGTTTTCGCGGGGGAAAGCCCCTGCCGCAGTAGTCCGTTAGACAATTTCCGAAAATCAACTCGCAGGAGAGAGAATTTATGGTTTTGCAGATGCAAGTATGGGCTTTCCTTTTGCTACAAGAGGGAGCGGTATCGTTCGATCTTCGTGGCATGTGGAGCCAGATGGATTGGTTGGCACGCGGCGTGGTCATCGTCATGTTTGTCATGTCGGCTTGGTCCATCGGCGTAATGATCGACCGTTTGATGGCGTTCAACGCCACGCGCACGCAATCGCGCCAGTTCGCCCCGGCTGTCGCGGGCGCGCTGCGTGAAGGTAAGTTGGACGAAGCGATCAAAATCGCTGACCGTTACAAGAAGAGCCACTTGGCCAAGGTCGTCGTCGCTGGTTTGCAGGAGTTCCGCGCGCACCAGATGTCGCCGGATATCTCGGGCGAACAGATCGAAGCCTCGAAGCGCGCTCTCGAACGCGCCGAAGCGATTGTCGGTGCCGAACTCAAGCGCGGCATTAGTTCGCTAGCGACGATCGGTTCCACCGGTCCGTTCGTCGGCCTCTTCGGCACGGTTATCGGTATCATCAACGCCTTCAAGGGCATCGCGAGCCAGAAGTCGACCGGTCTCGGCGCCGTCGCCGGCGGTATTTCCGAAGCCCTCGTCACCACGGCATTCGGTCTCTTCGTCGCTATCCCGGCCGTTATGATGTTCAACTACTTTTCGAATAAAATCGAAGCCTTCAACATCGAGATGAATAACTCGAGCTCCGAATTGATCGATTATTTCATCAAGCGGACCCAGAAGGCTGCCAAGTAGTTTTTTTCATTCCTCGTTCGTAGCGTGAGTTGATTTCCCCGGGCTAGGGAAGCGGCCGTGCTGGCCGCTTCCTCCTGTGGGTCGATTGACTCCCGCGCAAGTGAAAGATTTCAAGAGTTCCGTTAGGAGAGAGAAGCAAGCATATGAAGAAACCCGAAGCTTCCGCCGTGGTTAATGACATCAACGTCACTCCTCTCGTGGACGTGATGCTGGTGATGCTGATCATCTTCATGGTGATCACGCCGATGTTGACGAAGGGCCAGTCCGTCGACAAGGTCAAGACCGCGAACCCGATCGCCATGCAGGACGCCGATAAGGAAGACGCCATTCTGGTCTCCGTGGTAAAAAGCGGCGAGGTTTACTTGGGCACCACCAAGACTCCCGCCGACCAGTTACCCCAAAAGGTAAAAGATTTGCTCACCAACCGCCTCGACAAAACCGTGTACATCAACGCCGACATGCGGGCGCTCTATGGCAAGGTAGCCGAAGTGGTGGATAACCTGCGCGCCGCGGGCGTCGACAATGTCGGCCTGCTGGCCGAACAGGACGCCGCGCTCAAGCGCAAGATGGAATTGGAAGCGAAGTAGCTTCCCGCAATTTTAAAAGAAGAGCGACAGAAAAACAGGAGTCAACGATATGGGAATGGCAGTAGGTTCGGGCAAAGGCGGCCCGACCCCAAACATTAATATGACACCGCTCATCGACGTGTTGTTGGTGCTGATGATCATCTTCATGGTGATCACCCCGCTCACGCCGAAAGGCTTAGAGGCCCTGGTGCCGCAACCTCCGCCCAAGAACAGCCCGCCGCCGCCCCCCGACATGGACCGTACCGTCGTGATCATTATCGACAAGGATAAGAAGATCAAGCTGAATACGGAAGATATCGTCGAGGCTCAGTTGGGCAAGCGTTTGGAAGAGGTCTTCAAGACGCGCGCCGAGCGCGTTGTCTTCGTCAAGGGCGATCCGGATCTTGAATTCCAATATGTCGCTCGCATGATTGACATCGCCAAGGGCGCCGCCATCGATAAGGTTGGCCTGATGACCAAGGGTGTGGAGAGCGGAGAGTAAGTTCATGCGGAACCAGTCAACCATTTTGGTCTTGGCGGCCAGCGCCACTTTGCTTTTGTTTTCGACAGGTTGTGAGAAACTGCGCGCGCGCGACAATCTGAACCAAGGTGTCAACGCCTTTAAGAACGCCAAGTTCGCCGACGCCGTCAGCCATTTCAAAACGGCCGTGGAACTCGATCCCTCCCTGGCCTCCGCGCGTCTGTATTTGGCCACCGCTTATCGCAGCCAGTATATTCCTGGAGCCGAAAGCGACGAGAATCGTGAACTCGCGCGCCGGGCCATGGAAGAGTTCACCAAGGTCTACAACCAGGAGCCCAACAATAAGTTGGCCTTGCAATCTATCGCCTCTTTGCACTACGACGAAGCCCAGGGCTTAACGGCCTTGGAAGATAAGTTCAAGAAACTCGACGAAGCAAAGTCCTGGCACGAAAAGATCCTCAAGGTGGATCCTAGCGCCAAGGAAAGCCTCTACACGATCGGCGTGATCGCCTGGGCGAAGACCTATCCGATTCGCAAGAAGGCCCGCGTCGAACTGAAGATGAAGGACGAAGAGCCCGGTCCCATCAAGGATGTGAAAGTGCGCACCAAGTTGGCGGAACGCAATACGCCGATTTTGGAAGAAGGCATTAACGCCATGCGCAAGGCCATCGAAGTCGACAAGGAATACGACGACGCCATGGCTTACTTGAACCTGCTACTCCGCGAAAAAGCGGATATCGCCGATACTCCGGCGCTAGCGAAGCAGTTCTCCGAGGAAGCCGATAGCTGGGTCCAGAAGGCCGTCGAAACCAAGAAGATCAAGGCCGCGCGCATGCCCACTCAGACGGGTATCGTCTCCGAAGAAGCTCCCGCGAAGAAGTAAGCTCCGCGTTTTCTCCGGCGGGCGGATTCTTGTTTCACCACAAGAGTCCGCCCGTTTCGCATTTCCTAGGTCTCCAAGGTAAACTTCGATTAGATGTCCATGTCCCCGATTGTCCAACGCGACCGGCGTTGGCTATTGCTGCCTGCCGTTCTGCTGGCACTAGCCGCCCTCCTGTATCTCCCCGTAACCGGGTTCCCCTTTCTTCAGATTGACGATAACCCGCACCTGCTCCAGGAAGACCTGCCGCGTGTGGGTAGCGGTTGGGCCTTCCAGAACGCCTTCGCCTGGCAACCGCTCACCTGGATGTCGCACCAGTTGGACTTCCGCCTCTTCGGCTTTGAGAATGCGGGCCGGCACCACCTGATGAGCCTCCTGCTGCATTTAGCCAACGTGGGGCTTTTCTTCTGGTGGCTCCGGAAGTTGACCGGTAAGAACGAGGCCAGCCTGGCCGCCGCGGCGCTTTTTGCGCTCCATCCCCTGCGCGTCGAGTCCGTGGCCTGGATCTCTGGCCGCGGGGACCTGCTCGCGGCCTTTTGCGCCCTGCTGGCGCTCGAAGCCCATCGCCGCGGGCGCTGGTGGGCCGTGATCCCCCTGGCGGGCCTGGCCATGATGGCGAGCCCCGCTGCCGCGTTGCTGGGCCTCGTCATTCTCGCGCTCGACCTGTGGGTGCTGGACCGCCCGGTGCTATGGCCCGAAACCGGCCCCGTCCTGGCGCTCGGCGCCCTTGCCCTCTTCCTTCGGGCGACCGGCGGTCCCGACCATGACGTCCTGTTGCCCGCTACGCCTGCGGTGCCCTTCTCGGCCCTGCCGGGGCACCTCCTCGCGACTCTCTGGCCAGGAGGGCTATCGATCGCCCGAATGCCCCAAACGTCGTGGGCTTGGTCTGGCGCTGGCGTGGCCCTGCTTGGCCTCTTCGCCGTCGCGTTGCGTTGGCTCTCGGGCGTCGCAAAATGGGGCATCGCCGCTTTCGTCTTTCTCCTCTTGCCGGGGCTTTTGCTTCCTAGCGTCTGGGGCCATGCCGACCACGCGACCTATCTCCCACATCTCGGTCTGGTGGCGGCCATCTCCTTCGCCCTCCCTGGTCCCTGGCTGAAGGGCGTGGCGTTTCCGGTGGTGCTGTTTCTTCCGTTGAGCTGGGTCCACCTGCACCACTTTGCCGGCACGATTCCACTCCTGCAGCAGGCTCTCGCCGTGGATCCGGCGAATCACGAAGCCCGGCTCGGCCTGGGGCTCGCGCTGGCGGGCGAGGGTAAGGCCGTCCAGGCTGAAAAGGAGTTGCGCGCGGTCACCCAAGCCCGCCCCGATTCTGCCATCGCCTGGGTGGGTTACGCCCGCGCCTTGACGGCGCAGAAGAAGCCTGCCGACGCCCTGCGCGCCACCGAACAAGCCCTGCAGAAGGTGCCCAAAAGCGCGGAAGCCCGTTTCGAACGGGGCATCGCGCTACAGAATCTCAACCGCGTTCCCGAAGCCGAACAAAGTTTTATCGATGCCTTGAACGCAGGCCTCGAACGCCGCAATGGCGCCATCGCTTACAACAACCTCGGCAGCTACGCCGCCCAACGCCAGGACTTCGCCCGCGCCGAGAAGTTCTTCGAGCAAGCTTTCCTCCTCGACCTCGGCTTCGCCCTTGCCCATCGCAACTACGCCATGTCTCTGGTAGCGCAAAAGCAACGCGCCAAAGCGATCAACCACCTGCAAAACAAAGCGCTGCTCTGGACGAACAACAATCAACTCGTGGGCGAATACCTGGCCGCCTTGATGAACGAGAACTACGCCGAGCAATACAAGAAGGAGCAGGAGCAGGCCCTGCGCGAGCAGGAGTTGGAGCGTAAGGCGATGCAGGAACGGCTCGCCAAGGGACGGTAATCCCGCCCCGTTAGCGAATCAAGGCGCGGATCGCGTCCAGGCACAGCACCGCGACGTGTTTGGATTCGGGGATCAGACCGCCGAGGCTTTCGTCGATGGCTTCGCGGTTGATCGCGCGTACCTGGGCGCGGGTCTGGTCCTCCATCATCTCGGTAAGCGCGGAGCCGGCCGCGACGCAAGCCGTGCAACCGCGGGCACGGTATCCCACCGCCTTCACTCGGTCACCGTCCCAGAGCACGCTGAGGCGGAGAATGTCGCCGCAGACGGGATTGCTTACCTCGACGGTCTGCGCCGGCAGCGGCAGTTCGCCAGTGTTGCGCGGATTCTCGAAATGGTCCAACAGGCGGGGAGAGTGCATGGGGCTTACCTTCCAGTGTGGCACGCAGTAAGCTGGAGTGATGCTCATGGTGGTGGCGGCGATTCTCGAACGCGATGGACGGATGCTGATCGGTCAGCGCCGGCCGGGCGGATCGCACGCGCTGAAGTGGGAATTTCCCGGCGGCAAGGTGGAGCCCGGCGAGTCCGCGGAGGCGGCCATTGTGCGCGAACTGCGGGAAGAGTTGGCGATTGAAGCGGTCGACGTGTCCGAGATTCATCGTTACGAATACGCCTACCCTGGTAAGCGGCCGCTCTTGCTCGTGTTCCTGCGCATCGCGAGCTTCACCGGCGAGCCGGCAAATCACGCCTTTGCGCGTATCGCCTGGGCGCGGCCGAGCGAGTTCGCCCGCTACGACTTTCTCGACGGCGACCGCGAATTTCTTACTTGGCTGGCTTCAGGTTCAGCTCAAAAAGCTTGAGGATGCGTTTGAATTCGTCGGCCCAACTGGAGGGCTGCACGAAGCCGTGGTCCTCCACCGGGTAAGCCGCGAGTTCCCAATTCTCTTTGCGTAGTTCGATCAGGCGCTGAGCGAGCCGGACGCTGTCCTGGAAGTGGACATTGGTGTCGACCATGCCGTGGCAGATCAACAAGGCGCCCTTCAGGTTCTGCGCGAAGTAAATCGGCGAGCTGCGTTTGTAAGCCTCGGGGTCCTTCTGGGGCTCATTCAGAATATTGGCCGTGTAGGGGTGGTTGTACTGCGCCCAGTCGGTGACGGGCCGCAGCGCCGCGCCCGCGGCGAAGACGTCCGGCTGGGTAAACATCGCCATCAGCGTGATGAAGCCGCCGTAGGAGCCGCCGTAGAGGCCGATGCACTTCGGGTCGACGCCATGTTGCGCGACGAGCCACTTCGCGCCGTCGACGTGGTCATCCAGGTCCTTGCCGCCCATGTAGCGGTAAATGCCCGTACGCCAGTCCCTCCCGTAGCCGGCCGAGCCGCGGTAATCGAGGTCCAATACCGTATAGCCCATCTCCATCAGTAAGTGGTGGAACAAATAGGACTGCGCGTAATTCGACCACCACTTATGCGCGTTCTGCAGGTACCCGGCACCGTGGACGAAAATGACTGCGGGCCCGTTCTTAACGGCGTTGGCTGGCTTGTAGAGCCGCGCGTAGACATCCACACCATCGCGCGCCTTGAAGGTCACCACCGGCACTTCCTGCCACTTGTATTTCGAAAAATCAGGCGAAGGCGATTGAGTAAGTGCCTTCATGGCGCCGCCGTTCTCGAGTAAGTATAATTCGGGCGGCGCAGTCATCCCGGAATACAATACGGCGACAGACTTATCGTCGGGGGAACGCGTTGCCTCATACTGGCCGACCTTCGTGCTGAGGCGCGTGCGTGCGCCGCCCGTGACGGGCATCGAGTAAAGATGCTGCTCCCCGGGGTGCGTCTCGTTGGTGACTAAGTAAAAGGTCTGTTGGTCGCGCGAGAGCTCCGCGCTCACCACTTCCCACTTGCCCGCTGTCAGTGCCTTCGGCGTCCCGCCGTCGTAGGGCAGCGTGTAGAGGTGCAGATAGTCCGGCAGTTCGGCGAGAAACCAGATGTCGCGTCCGCCCTTTAGCCAACCCATGGACTGCGAACGGCCCCACAGCACCCAGGCGTCGTCGTGGATATTCAGCAATTGGCGGACCTTGGCCTGTTCCCAATCGAGCGCGAAGAGCCATTCGTCCTTATTATCCGTGGCGCGTGCCCGTACCACGGCGCGCTCTAGCGTGTCGTTGAAGACCAGGCTGCTCCACTGAATCTGCCGCGCTTTTTCTTTCTCTTTCAAGCCGGCGTCGACGTACTTCAGCTCGCCGGTGCTGACATTAATGATGGCGAGCTTCGAAGCCGCTTGTAAGTCGCCAACTTTGGTGCGCGTGGGGATCTGTTCGGAGTAGACGCTGCTGGTGATGTAATTGGGCACGGCCGCGGTTTTAGCGTCGCTGGCGGTTTCCCGCAGAAACGCCACCACATACTTCTCGTCGCCAGTCAGCGCAAGCCCGGCTACCTGTAACTTCGCGCCCAAGTAAAACGGCTTGCGCGGATTATCGGCCTTCTTCTTTGCTTCGTCGTCCTTCTTCTTTTCGGCACGCTTGCGGACAATTTCCAGCAAGCTCTCTTCTTCTTTCTTAATGAATTCCTGGCTGTCGGTGCCCTTCTTATCCGGTTCGGGAGGAGCGGTACCAGAGCGAATATCTGTTAGTTGCTCAATAAAGCCTGTTTCGAGCGAGAGTAAGTACAAGTTACTGGAGCGAGTATAAGCTACGCGTTTACCGTCCAAGATCCAACGCGGATTCGCTTCGACGTCGGTGGTTTTGGTTAAGGGGTGGGCAAGGTCGCGGACGTAGTCATAATGCCAGAGGTCGCCGGACTGGGTATAGAGCGCTTGCGTCTTGTCGCGCGTGAGGACGGGATTCAAAGGCGGCGCCAGCTTGGCTTCTTCTTCGGTGAGCTTACGCTGGCCGGTGCCGTCGCGATTGACGACGTAGAGGTCGAAGTCATGCTCCGGCGTGTCGGCCCACTGTTTCCAGCGAAAATACAGCCGCTGATTGTCCCCGCTCCAGCGGACTTCCTTCGGTTCATAGCCATACAGATTGTTGCCGCGCATCAAGTGGTCGACGGTCAGAGTCGGCTTAGTCGGGGCCGTTGCGGCCGGAGTGGTCTTCTTGGGCTTGGCCGCCGGAAACGCCAAAGCTACGGCGAAACAAAGAGCGAGGGGAAAACGCATTTCTCTTTGATAACACGCTTTTTAGAGCGCAGCTTGAAAAACGCGAAACGGAATCGCTTCGCCCGCGCCCCGCGTACCCTGCACCGAGACGCGCCAAATGCCGGGCTCCGGATTGGGAATGCGAAAGGCCTTGGTGAGGCCCGCGGGCGCATAGCCGGTGGTGTCGTCCCACGGGCTGAAGTGCCGGCCCGACGGGCTCACCAGATGAAGATCAAGATCGTGGGTGGCGCCGTCCCAGGTCAGCTTGATGTCGAAGGCGCGCGCGCCGCGCGTCACCGTGGTGGTCTTGCTCCACCAGTCGGCGATGCCCACTTGGCCCGTCCAGGTAGGCGTGCTGGCGGCAGGCGCGGTGGCTGGGCGGCCGCTCAATAGCACCGGCGGCGTCGCGCTGCTATTGCAGTTGCCGTAGTTCGACTCGTTGCGCGAAGTGAAGGTGCCCCGAAAGCCGGGCCGCGCCGCGGAGGGCAGGTCCTCAAATTGAAACGGGATGCTCGGCGTCGAAATCCAATGCGCCCGCGTGACGTGGACGTGAACATGCGTACCAAACGAATAGCCCGACGTGCCCACCGTGGCCAGCGCTTGGCCCTGCTCCACCACCTGGCCGGTGCGGACGCGGAACGAGCCTGCACGCAGGTGCGCGTAATGGCTGAACTCACCATTATCGTGGGCGACGGTGATGTAGTTGCCGAAGATCCGCAGATTCGGTGTTTGGCCATAGCCGAGGTCGTACGCGGAGACGACGCCGCCCCGCATGGCGACCACGCAGGTGCCATTCAGCGGCGCGATGTCGTAGGCGTGGAGGCTGCGGCCCCAATGCGAGAAGGATCCGTAAGGGCCCTGCGTCAGGATCCAGGATTGGCCCGCCGGTGTCGGCAGCCGGTAGCCGCCCCTAGAGATGACGAAGCGCGCCGGCGGACTCAAGCGTCCGTCGGCGTTGCGCAGAATCACGAAGTACTCGGCGGCGGTAAGGGCCGGTAAGCGCGCCGTGAGGCGCGTCGCGCTATAGGTGGCGGGGAAGACGTGATGCAGATAAGCCCAGCCGCCGGAGGCCGTGTACTGTGCGATGTTCACTAGGGAGTCCGGTAGAAAGCCCACGCCGTCCAGCGTGAGTTCGCTTTCCGCGGCCGATACCTCGCGCAGGCTGGCGGTACGCACGATCACCCCGCTCGCTTGCGGGTCCGCCTTAATGCGGAAAGGCGTTTCCCGCAAAGTGACTCCGTTGATCTGCACGCGGACTCTCCATTCGCCGGCTTGCGTGGCCGGCGCGAAGCCGGCGATGGGCAGTTGGCTGACGAAGCAGAGGGATGGCGCGGCGGGGAGTTGCTCATAGGGGACACTGACCGAGACCGCGCCGTTGGGGTCCAGCCAGTCGATGGTGAGGCGATCCGTTGCGGCGACGCTGGTCAGGATCAGGCGGTAGAAGGCCTGCCGGGCGGCGGGCTCAAAGACCGTCGCGGGCTTGGTGACGGCGCAGCTTTGCTCACTCGCCTCCAGGGCCAAACCGGACTGCTGTACAGTAGCGGCCTGGGCTAAGGAGCCCAAAATGAGCCATATCGAAAGGAGTCGTAACGTCAACACTGGAATATCGGCGGAAACGCGCCGTGGCTAGCCGTACTAGGTACGAATGGCTATCGCTCTAAGCAGAAAACCGTTGGCAGCGAGACCAATCGGCCCTACAATGATGAGAACGATGCGGCACACGTTCCGACCCGCGACGCCCTTTAGCAGCATAGTCACTGTGTCTCTGTGCGCGCTGGGCTTCGTGTTGGCGACGGACGATTCGTTGCCGCTGCCCGCTGCTGCGCGGGCGTTTTTTGTCATGCTGGCGCCGCTGGCGCTGTATCACTTGCGGCAAGTGGCCGCCAGCCTGCAGTTTTTTGAATTGACGACGGAAGGCTTGGTGGCGCATGGCCTCTTGCGCCGCCGCCTGTTGCGCTTCGGCAAAATGGAGAGCGCGAGTTTCTCGCGGCTGACGGGCGACTTCGTGTTGCGCGGCGGCGGCTACCGTTTGTCGATTCCGGTAAGTTGTGCGCGCTTCGCCGACTTACACTTTGCGTTGTTGACGGGACGCTGGGCGCATCGCCGCCAGGAGATGCCGGAACCCGCCTCGTCCTTCGTATTGCGGCCCAGCTTGGGTGAGCGTGCGCACGCCGCCTACGCCGTGGCCGCGCCGATGGTCTGGGCGGGTTGTTTATCCTGGGCCTATGTCGGCGCGTCACCGCTGTTCCTGATCGCGGGCGCGCTGCAGGCCACCATGAATTTCCATGGCTTGAGCCACTTACTCAATTGGTACGAAATCCGTGCCGATGGTTTGGTGATTCATGCGCTATGGCGGCGCCAATTCCTGCCGGCCAGCGAATTCCTCACCTCCCTGGTGCGAGAAGACGCCGAAGGCCGCGCTCTGGAACTGGCGTTCTACAAACAGACGATCCGGGTTCGCTTTGCTTTCCCCCTACCGGCGGAAGAGCTAGCCGGAATCCTGAATCGTCGCTGGACGGCACAGGCGAGTTACTAAGTACCTTTCAACCGGCATCCCCTTTGGAGGTAGGGGGGATCGACGGCGACACGGTAATCTACGCCTGCGCCGGGCGCCCTGGCGGGCGTCCCGGAGGCCGGCCTGGGCCGCGGACCGGTGGGGGGGGCGGCTCAGGCAGGGCTTCCACTTTCTTCGGTCGCGCGTCCAAATGCTTCGACGTCATGTCGATCTTCGCCTTGGCGAACTTCGGCGTGCCGGGCGTGTAACCTGCGGCTTCCACATCCGCATCCGTAACTTCCTGCGCCAGCAGGACGTGCTTCTGGAGGAAGTTCTTGATCCGGTCCTGCACGATGCGTTGCGTGGAATGGACCAACAGATAAAGAATCTGGTCGCCCGGCGCGCTGGTTAAGGCGTAATAGAGCTTGGAAGCGCGTTGGAGGCTCGCGCCGCTCAATTCTTTTTCCAGCTTCTTACTCTTCGCTTCGAGTTTTTGCCAACTATCGGCCTCGGCTTTCGTCAATTGCGACGTCTGAATGAGCGACGCTTTCTCCTTGGGCGAGAACTTCTCGGTCAACGTGGAAAGGAAGATCGCTAGATGGTCGATTTGTAAGTCGACGCCAAAGGGAATGAGGGCCTTGGCTTTCTCGAGTTTGCCCAAGCCTACGGCATTAAGCTTAGCGCCGCCCAGTGAAGGCGCAAACAGTGACGCCAAGCCACGCTCATCCAGCAGCCGGAAGATCTCCGACACGTTGGACTCGCGGGCCATGGCGAGTAACTCCCGGTGCTTGGCCTCGCCCGGAATTTGCGCGGCCATGCCGGCCTCCAGGCTATTGGCGAGATGATTCGCGGTGCGTTCATCCAAAGTCATTCCGAAGCGGGCCTGGAAGCGGAAAAGACGCAGGATGCGGCTAGGGTCATCGTAGAAGGAGTAGTTACTCACCGTGCGTAGCTGCTTCAGTTCCAGATCGGCCAAGCCGTTGTTAGGATCGAGCAGCAGACCGCGAGAAGCCCGATTCAACGATAGGGCCAGGGAGTTAATCGTGAAGTCGCGGCGCTTCAGGTCGTCGTAAATCGGGCCGGGAGTGACCACGGGGCGCGCTGGAGCTTTTTTGCCGGACGTCGGCGCGTAGCGCTCGGAGCGCGACATCGAGATTTCCACGGAGATATTGCCGGGGAAGAGTAAGTCGACGCTTTTCCGGTGCGCATCTTCGGCGACAATCTGCGCCTGGGCGGACTTCACCAGATCCTTGGCCAGTTTGCTGGGCGTACCCTCCACCGTAAAGTCGAGATCGCGAATCGGAAAATGGCCGAGTAAGTCGCGCACGGCGCCGCCGGTAAGGAATAAGTTGTACTCCGTTTCGGCGGCCGCCACCACCGCGCTAAACGCGCGGTTCTGCTCAGAGCTTAACCGGCTCTCGAGCATGAACATGTAATCACTCATGAGGGTCCTTTCGCGAATGCCCACCGGACCCGCTAGCCGGGGCCGGGCGCTGGGCGCGCGGATGGTGTTGGTCGACGACTTGGCGAAGCCGGGATCGCGCGACGTGGGTGTAGATTTGCGTCGTGGAGATGTCGGCGTGGCCGAGCATCGTCTGGACGCTGCGTAAGTCGGCGCCACCCTCCAACAAATGGGTGGCGAAAGTATGGCGCAGAACATGGGGACTGAGTCCCGAAAAGATACCGGCGCTCTTGCCGCGCAGGCCGAGCGCTTTCCAGAAGCCCTGCCGCGTCAGCGGCCCACCGCGCGCCGTGACGAAGAGATGCTTCGACACGCGGCCCTTGAGCAGGGCCGGCCGCGCCGACGCGAGGTAAGCCGAAATCGCCGCTAGCGCCTGCTTGCCCACGGGCACCAGGCGCTGCTTGTTGCCTTTGCCCAGCACGCGCAGCACGCCGAGTTCAGCGTTCAGGTCCGCGCTTTCCAGGCGGCACAGTTCGCTCACGCGGAGGCCGGAGGCGTACAGCAACTCGCACATGGCTTGATCCCGCAGCCGCTGCGGGCCATCGGTGTCCTTGGGCGCGGTGAGCGTCTCCACCTGTTGGCGGTTCAGGAACTTGGGCAGGCCCATCCCCCGCCGCGGGAGCGGCACCAGGGCGGTGGGGTCGTGCGTGATCTGATTTTCGGCGAGCAGGAAGCGGTAGAAGTTGCGCAGGGTGACCAGGTGGCGGGCGATGGAGCGGCCGGCCAGGCCCGAGTCGTATAGGGAGTCCAGGTAGCGGCGCAGGCGCTCGTCGTTCGGGTCAGCCGCGGTGGCGCCCTGGGCGTGGCACCAGTCCTCGAACTGCCGCAGGTCGCGGGTGTAGGCCTCCACGGTAAGCGCAGCAAGTCCCTTCTCGATCCGGCAGAAGTCCAAATAGGCCCGAATCAAGAGTGGCAATGGCGCGGAGGATGGTAGGTCCGCTTTTTTCATGAAGATGCCCGCTCGGGCGACGGGGGAAACCGCCGTACCTGGAGCCAATGATACAATAAGCGCGAAACTGTTTGAAACATTTCAAAGGATTTAGGTGCGGGCTTGGCCGTCTCAACCAATAAAAAAGTGACGTGCGTCCGCTTCGACCGGGAGCTTCTGACCGGTTTCGTCCAGCCGGCCACCTACCTGCAGCCCGAGGGCGTCGAACTTCTTAGCCCCGGGGGCACGGTGACGCTGGTGCCCTATCTCGATATTAAGTGTATTTGTTTTGTTAGAGATTGGGACGGAGCGGAGAGAATTCTGGAAAAGCGTACTTTTGTGTCGCGGCCCAAGCAAGAGGGGCTCTGGGTCCGTTTTTTCTGGCGCGACGGCGAAATGATGGAGGCGCTGCTGCCCAACCGGCTGCTGGAGATCGAAGGGACGGGCTTTACCGTGGTGCCGCCGGACTCCGGCGGCAACGCCCAGAAACTTTTCCTGCCCCGCCCGGCCCTCAAGGACATGCAGGTCCTCGGCGTGGTGGGCGGAGCCCAGTTGCGGCAACAGAAGAAGCCCAAGCCCCCCGTGCCGAACCAGATTCAGCTTTTCGAATAGCTTAGGCGTTCATCGGGGCGGCCATGGCGATGCCCTCGACGGCGACTTCGCGGGCGGTCCGCCACAGGCGATCCAGGTCGTAGTAGGCGCGCGCCGGTTCCGAAAAGACGTGTACCACCAGGTCGCCGTAGTCCATCAGGACCCATTCGGCGTTGTCCAGGCCTTCCACGTTCGTGGGGCGCTCGCCGGTTTCGGAGAGCTTGAGCTGGATTTCGTTGGCGATGGCCTGCACCTGGCGCGAGTTGGCCGCGGAGCAAATGACGAAGTAGTCGGTGAAGCTGGTCACCTCGCGCAGATCGAGCACGCGGAGGTTGATCGCTTTCTTAGAATCGGCGGCTTGCGCCGCGACGAGCCAATTGGACAGGGTAATAAGGTCTCCTGGCTGAATCATACTACACTGGCAGGAAACCCTGAAAGTTTGAGAAACGAGGCTCCCTGTGTCCAACCCCGCTCCCGCCCCAGCCCTGCGCGACCCCGCCACGCTCCGCGTGCTGATCTCCGCTGATCGCATCCACCAGCGCATCGCCGAGATTGGCCAACAGATTGACGAGGATCTGGTGGGCGATGGCCCTATCTATCTGATCGGGATTCTGAAGGGCTCGTTCATCTTCATGGCCGATTTAGCGCGCGCCATCCGGCGCTCGGCGCGCATCGAGTTCATGGGCGTATCGAGCTATGGCCGCGGCAAGAGCAGTTCGGGCGAGGTGCGCGTGCTGAAGGACCTGGACGTGTCGATCGCCGGGGCCGACGTGATCATCGTGGAGGACATCGTCGACAGCGGTATCACCCTCACTTACTTGAAGAGCCTGCTGGAGACGCGACAGCCGCGCAGCTTGCGGATTGCCACTTTGCTCGATAAGCCAGAACGGCGCTTGCGTCCCGTGGAGGTGGATTACGTAGGCTTCCAGATACCCGATGAATTCGTGGTGGGCTATGGGTTGGACTTCGCGGAAGATTACCGGAATCTGAAAGAAGTCTGCGTCCTGGAGTAAGTCAGGTAAAGAGCAGCCGCGGCTTGCCGGCACGGCAGTCGCGTTCGCCTTCGGCGTTGAACTCACAACCGACCAGGGCGATGGCGGCGAGTAAGTAGAGCCAGACCAACAAAGCGATCACCGCGCCGATGCTGCCGTAGAGTAAGTTGTAACTGCCGATATTTTGGACGTACCAGCTAAATCCCGTGGTGGCGCCCAACCACAGCAAGGTCGCGACCACCGCGCCGGGCCAGAGCCGCCGGTAAGAGCGCGGCCGCGAGGGGCCGAAGCGGTAGAGCATCGTGGTGACGAACACCACGGTGCCGAAGATAATCAGCAGGCGCACCGCGCCGCTGAGCCAACGCAAGCCGTTGTGCCGCATGTAAGCCGGGTCAAAGCCCAAGGTGAGTAGGGCGGCGCGTTCCGCGCTTTCGCCGAAGAAGACCAGCGCCGAGGCGCCAATCGCGGGCAAGGCCACCATAAACACCAGGCCGATGGCGACGCTGCGTTGGCGCCAGAAATTGCGCTTGTTCGGCACTCGGTAGGCGGCTTGAAAGCCATCCATCAAGCTGATCATCACTCCGGAAGCGGCCCAAATCGCCAAGAGCGTCGCGACGACGAGCAACCAAACCGGACGGGTGCCGCGCTCCGAAAAAACGTAGAGGACAAATTCTTCGGAGCCGGGCGGGACCACTTCGAAAAGAAAACGCGCCAAGTTACTCGAGACGGACTTGGCATTGGCTTGCACCAGAATCGCAGTGAGAGTGGTGAGGACAGGGAAAAACGAGAGCAAGCCGGAGTAAGCGGCGGCCTTGGCGATGGCGTAACAGCCATCGGCGTGGGCGCTCCAGAGAGCACGGCCGAAGAGTTTGATAACTTCGGCGAGTAACTTCATAAAAGCTTGGCGAGTTGGCCTAAGCAGTGTTCCACGTCGGCTTCGTGATTAAAGAAATGGGTGGAGAGCCGTAGGTGCCCATGGCGCGCGGAAACCAGGATGCGTTCGCGTTTGAGCGCCGTGGCGAGTTCGCCCGCGTCACGATGCGTCCAGCGGGCCGCGACGATCGGGCTGGGGCCCGGGTCGGCGAAGGTGGCGCCCAAGTCGCTCAGCCTTGCGCGGAGTAAGTTGGACAGGCCCAACGTTCGGGCTTCAATGGCCGCGAGGCCGATTTCCAGAAACTGATCAACGGAGGCTTCGAAGGCGCATAGTAACGCGGACGCGAGCATCACGCCTTCGTACTTCTCGGCTCCTGTGGGCAGCACCGGCGTGCCGTGGTTCAGTTGGTTCACCTCGCGCCAGCCATGATCGCTGCGCCAGCCAACGACCGTCGGCGGCAGCCAGGCGCGCAGACGCGGGGCGACATAGGCAAAGCCGATACCATTGGGCGCATTCATCCACTTGTAGCCATGGACAGCGAGTAAGTCCGGGTCAACGCGGGGTAAGTCAATCGTGAAGGCCCCGGCGCCTTGCGTACCGTCGACATAGAACAAGACCCCGCGCTCCTTCAGGAAACGGCTCACGGCTTCGAGCGGCGGCCGGAATCCGGTGGAGTAATTCATGGCGCTCATTACGACTAACTTCGTGCGCGGGGTGACACTGTCGTAGAAGCGATCCCAAGGCCTTTCCACTAAGGCAACTCCGCGCTCTTTCAAGAGGGCCGGATGATAGACGTTATTCGGAAACTCGGGCGATAGGGCGACGATTTCGTCGCCGGCTTGCCAGGGAATGCCGTGCATCAGCCAGGAGAGGGCATGCGCCGTGGCGGGGATGAAGCAGATATCGTCCGCGGTGGCGCCGAAGAGGCAGCCGAGCTTACCGCGGAGGCGGTCCGCGTCATCGAACCAAGTAAGAAAGTCCGCGGACGCGAGTTCGTCGCGATGGGCGAAATGAGCCTGGACGGCTTGCGTCGCGCGCACGGGTAACTGCCCGAACGTCGCCGCATTTAAGTAAGTCCAATTCGCGAGGGCAGGGAATTCGGCACGGACAGCAGCCCAATCCATAGCTGGCTCGCTAGACGCCGGCCCGCACCAGGGCAATCGCGTCGCCGACTAAGACGTCTTGCGACTTCTTCCCGCGCCGCTCCACCACCTCGACCTTGCCTTCGGACAATTTCTTGCCGACGGTGATGCGCCACGGAATTCCGACTAACTCGGCGTCCTTAAACTTCACGCCGGCGCGCTCGTCACGGTCGTCCAGGACGGCGTCGAGCCCGGCCTGCTTGGCCGCTTCGTACAAGGCTTGCGCGGCCTCTTTTTGCGCGGCGTCGGCCAGATTCACGGGAGTAATGACGACGTCAAAGGGGGCGATGGAGGCGGGCATGGAAATGCCGTCCTTGTCGTGATAGAGCTCGACGGCGGCGCAGAGAATGCGCTCCACACCGATGCCGTAGGAGCCCATAATGACGGGGACTTCCTGGCCCTCGGCGTCCAGCACATTCAGGCCCATGGCCTTCGAATAGCGATAGCCGAGCTTGAAGATATGGCCGATTTCGACGGCTTTATATACATCTATCGGCGCTCCGGTGACGACGTCGGTATCGCCGGCCACCACTTGACGGATATCCGCGTAAGTGGCCGGGAAGTCCTTACCGGGGGTGACGTTTTTCAGATGGTAGTCATCTTTATTGGCGCCGCAAATCATGTTGCGGCGGCCTTCGAGCGCAGAGTCCGCAATGACGCGTAACTTCACGCCGACCGGGCCGAGTGATCCGGCATCGGCGCCGAGTGCTTCGCGAATCTCTTCCGCTACGGCGGGACGTAAGTCCTTCGCGCCGCCGAGTGCGGCGGTGAATTTCGTTTCGCTCAATTGATGATCGCCGCGGAGCAGGGCCATCACTAACTTGCCGTCCGCCACCATCACTAACGATTTAATCTGCGAAGTGCTTGGTAACTTCGTAAAGGCGGCTACTTCGTCGATGGTTTTCTGGCCGGGCGTGTGGAATTCCTCGGGAGTGAGCTCCTCAGGAGAATCCGCGACAACCGGGGGCTGGGGGCGGGAGACCGCTTTCTCTAAGTTCGCGGCATAACCGGTAGAAGGACAGTGAACGATAAAGTCTTCGCCGGCTTCGGTGCGGACCATGAATTCGCTGGACTGCGAGCCGCCCATGGCGCCGGAGTCCGCTTCGACGGCGGCGAACTGCAGGCCGCAGCGCTCGAA
This sequence comes from Bryobacteraceae bacterium, assembly GCA_019752335.1. Lineage (GTDB taxonomy): Bacteria > Acidobacteriota > Terriglobia > Bryobacterales > Bryobacteraceae > JALHNI01. The sequence continues at coordinate 274,798 of JAIEMJ010000011.1, read as the reverse complement.
GATGCGGCAGTAAGCGGCGTAGTGTTTGTCGTAAGCGGCGTCGAGGCCGGCGGCGTCGAGGTCGAAGGAATAGGAGTCCTTCATGATGAACTGGCGCACCCGCAACAGGCCGGACTTCGGACGTGGTTCGTCGCGAAACTTAGTCTGAATCTGATACCAGATTTGCGGCAATTGGCGGTAACTGCGCACTTCGCCGCGCGCGACCGAGGTCATGATCTCTTCGTGCGTCATGCCAAGGCAAAGGTCGTGGCCGTTGCGATCCTTCAGGCGGAACATGTTCGCGCCCATGCCGGTCCAGCGGCCGCTCTCCTGCCAGATTTCGGCGGGGTTCAGCGCCGGGAGAAACATCTCCTGGCCGCCGATGGCGTCCATCTCTTCGCGGATAATGCGCTGAATTTTATTCAGACTGCGCTGCGCGAGAAAAAGGTAGTTATACAAGCCAGCCGACAACTGGCGAATATAGCCGGCTCGCAGCAGCAACTGGTGGCTGGCGACTTCGGCTTCGGCGGGATTCTCCCGCAGGGTGGGAATGAAAAGTTGGCTCCAACGCATGATGTTTTGTTCGGGGAAACTCTCAGTGTATCGCACCGCGCCAGTTCCGGGCGTCCTGGGCCTTTCCCGCGGCGGCTTCGGGCCCTATACTAACCGGATGTCCGTGCTCTATCGCCCTTCGCGCAAGTGGATCCGCCTCCAGGTGGGGATCGCCGCGGTGTGCGGCGCGTTGATGGTGGCGGCGTTGATCTGGCGGCCAATGCTGATGCCGCTAGCCTTCGCCGGGATGCTCTATTGCAGCCGCCGCGCGATGCTTTATGAGCAGGAGTTCGAACTCACGCACGCCGGGCTGATCTGCCGGTCGCGCTTCGGGGAACAGCGCTTACTTTACCGCCAGATCGCCGCGATGCGCTTCTCGCCCTTCACCGGCGACCTGCTGCTGGAGCGGCCCTGGGTGCTCATTCGCATCCCGAAACGCCACGAACACGCCGAAGAGATCCGGCGGGTGGTGTCGCTCGCGGTGTGGGCGCACCGCGGCGGCGATGTTCCGCCGGACCTCGCGGAATCCCACAGCGCGTTTGCAAAATAAAATCTTGCGGCCGGTTTTGCAGTCCAATAGAGAGAGTGGACGACGCGATCGGTAAATTCCGTTATTGGCCGAACCTGCCGCAGTTTGGCATGCTGGCTTTTCTGGCGAGCCTGACCATGTTCTTCGGCTCGCTGATCCTCTCCTATGCCTTCGTCCTGCCGGCGAACATCGGCGCGCAGGTGAGGGTGCCCGGCACTTTGTGGCTCAGCACGCTGCTGATCGCCGCCAGCGCCGGCACACTGGGCGGCGCGCGCTGGTTCATTCGCCGGGCGCGGGTTTCCGAGTACCGGATGCTGCTGGGGCTTACCATTGCGCTGGCGCTCGGCTTCCTGGTTAGCCAATTCTGGGCCTGCGTGCTCCTGGAGCGCGAGGGCGCTTTCGAGGCCTTGGCGGGTCTGCAACGCGGCAACGTCTTCTACATCTTCGCGGGCTTCCACGGGCTGCATTTGTTTGGCGGCATTGCGGCCTTGGCCACCCTGCTGCTGCGGGTGCGGCGGTGGTCGGAAGAGACCGAACAGGCGTTACGCCGCCAACGGAACCTCGACAGCCTGGTGGCGATGTATTGGAACTTTGTGGCCGTCAGTTGGGGCGTGCTGTTCGCTCTGCTGCTCTATTGGACTCGCGGCTGATCTGCTAACCTTTTCCACGTGCCCCTTACTACCGTGGCGCTGGCCCTGGCGATTCTCGCCGCCGTCTGGGACCTGCGCTCCCGCCGCATCCCCAATTGGCTGACGATGACCGGGCTTGCGCTGGGCGCCGTCATGCAGACTTATCAGGGCACGTGGCGTGAGGCTGTATTCGGCTTCCTGCTGGCGACCGTGATCTATCTGCCGCTCTGGCTCGCGGGTGGGCGCGGGGGCGGGGATTTGAAGCTGATGGCCGCGCTGGGGGTGCTGCTGGGTCCGACGGGGTGGATTCAGCTGTTTGTGCTGACGGCGGTGATCGGCGGCCTTTGGGCGCTGATGCTGGTGATCGCTAAACGGCGGTTTCTGGTGACGCTGAAGAACGTAGGGGCGATTCTTTGGGCGTTGGTGAGGGGGCGGCGGCCAGCGCACCGGTTGGGAAGTGAAGGGGCGATTGCAGTGCCTCATGCGGCCATTGTGGGGTTGGCGATGTTGGTGTGGCGGGCGGTGATGCGAGGGTGACTTGTGGTTGGGCGCCGGAGGCGGGCTCCGGGTTAGACGAAACGGACCGGCGAGTGCTTGATTCTACAGCCTTTCGTGCGCGCTCGAAGGAGCGGTTGACCTCGTTCTGATAGCGGAAGAAGGTGTGGTGGATGGCTTTTTCTTCGAGGGTACCGGCGAGTCCGGTGAAGGGGGTTTCGGCGAGGGCTTTGTCGGGGTTGAGTCCGCGGGAGCGGAGGTCGTGGAGGGTCTGCTTCATCATCAGCGTGTGCAAGCCGACTTCGATTTGTTGGCAGCGGAGCAGGCGCCAGGCTTGAGTGGCGAGTTGGGTGACTAAGAATTTCTCGTAGGTGTTGCGGGGCGCGAAGTCGGCGAGGAAGCCGTCGCGGAGTTCGATGAAGTCGGCTTCGTTTTCGAAGGGAAGGACGGGGAGTTTGGCGGTGAGGCCGTGCTTGACGGCGTTGAGGCGGGCGCGAGACTTGCCGGCTTCGGTGCGAGGACCGGTCGACATTTGGGCGTTGCGTTGGCAGGCAGCGCGTTGGGCATCGGTGATTGGCCGGGGCATGATTTTAGGGTGACATGCCGGGCCAAATCGTAGGGCAGTTTGGGGCGGGTGATGGCGGGGGAAGTTGTTGTTTTGCCGGGGGGGTGTGATTTTTTGAAATTGTTGGGACGGGGGATGGCAGTGGTGACGGACCAGGGGGTCCGCCTTACAATTTACGGGGCTAAAGCCCGTAACCACTCGGGCGCTCTGTCGTGAGCGAGGCTAGGAAATTCGGTAGACGAGCCGCTCACTCCTTTGAAAACGTCGGCGCTTCCGAAGGACCCCCTCGCTGTGCTCGGGGCTGGTGGGCGCGTCATGCCCTGGCGTGTCGTGAACGTTTTCACCACAACTTGTGGCCCCGCAGGGGCCACCGGGACTCTCCAGAAACCAGCTTGTAAATCATTGATTCTTTTGGGGACCCACTCGCTTCGCTCGGGGCTTGATGGCGCGCGGCGAATCGGCGCGGTTTCCGACCCTCATGAAGCGTGCAGCCCGTCGGCGACTCCGTGCGCGGCTGGGGGACGGCGCTTGGTTTCCGCCCTAAGCTTGCCCTAACGCGAGAGCGTGTTGGCCGTGAAGCAGGGCGTGCCCGTGAAAGCGGCGTTGCCCCGGAAAGGGTTAGTTGAACTGGTCGTGACAGAAGTTCGGCAAGCCCCACTGTAGGGCGTCGCGGTGGCGCATGAAGCTGGCGCTGGGAAAACAGACCTGGTGTTCCGTCATAATGTCGAGATGCGATTCCTCTGTTGGCTTTTCGTCCCTCTTCTGCTTGCCGCCCAGGAAGGCGACGCGCCCTCGTTCTTCCGTAATCCCACCATCAGCCGGACGCAGATCGTCTTTGAATACGCTAACGACCTCTGGATCGCGCCTCGTTCCGGTGGAGTCGCCGCGCCGCTGACCAGTGGGCCGGGCGCGGAGACGAATCCGCATTTCTCTCCCGATGGGACCCAGATCGCCTTCACCGGCCAATACGACGGCAGCGTCGATGTCTTCGTGATGCCCGCCGCCGGTGGCGTGCCCCGGCGGCTGACCCATCATCCCGGGTTCGACACCGCCGTCGGTTGGACGCCGGATTCTAAGCAGATCGTCTTTGCCTCTGGTCGGGACGCGAATGCCTCGAGCTATCCGCGGCTGTTTACTATCTCGACGGACGGCGGCCCGGAGACGGCGCTGCCCTTGCCGGTGGGTTTCGAAGCGGCCTACGCGCCCGATGGCAAGCAACTCGCCTATGTGCCGATGGGGCGCGCCTTTACGGCTTGGAAGCGGTATCGGGGCGGGATGACGACGCCGATTTGGATCGCGGATCTCGCGACGTCCAAAGTGGCGAAGGTGCCGCGCGATAACTCCAACGACTACTGCCCGATGTGGACCGGCGGCAAGGTCTGGTTCCTGTCGGACCGGGAGGGCGTGGTGTCGCTCTTCAGCTACGATCCGCAAAGCAAGAAGGTCACGCGCGCCGTGGAGAACAAGGGCTTCGACTTTAAGTCCGCGTCGGCGGCGGAAGACGCGATTGTGGTGGAGCAACTGGGCGCGCTGCATTTGTATGACCTGAAGAGCGGCAAGCTTGCGGAATTGAAGATTACCGCCGCCGCCGATGTGGCCGAGGTGCGTCCGCGTTTTGAGAAGATCGGCGCGCGGTTGACGAATGCGGCGATCTCGCCCACGGGCGCGCGGGCCGTCTTTGAAGGGCGCGGCGAGATCTTCACGGTCCCGGCGGAGAAGGGCGACGTCCGCAATCTCACGAACAGCGCGGGCGTGATGGATCGCGACCCGTCCTGGTCCCCTAACGGACGCTCGATTGCTTACTTTTCGGACGCGGCTGGCGAGTATGACCTGCATATCGCTCCGCAGGACGGGAAGGGTGAAGTGAAGCGCATTCGCATTGAAGAAAAGCCCACCTTCTACAGCCGCCCGGTGTGGTCACCGGATTCGAAGAAGATCTCCTTTATTGACGCGCACCTGAATTTTTGGATGGTGGATCTGGAGTCGGGCAAGTCCGTGAAGATTGACCAGGACCGCGTGCTGGGCCGGCCGCCGTCGCCGACGTGGTCACCGGATTCGAAGTGGCTCGCTTATGCGAAGAGTCTGCGCAATTACCTGGGCGCGGTGTTCGTGTACAACGTCGCGGACGGGAAGAGCCAGCAGGTGACGGACGGGCTGAGCGACGCGCGCAATCCGATTTGGGATCGCGACGGGAAATATCTGTACTTTACGGCGTCGACGGACTCGGGGCCGACGATTCAGCCGGATATTCAGTCCGGCAGCCGGCCGAGCACGAGCAACCTGTATTTGCTGGTGCTCGCGAAGACCGACCCTTCGCCCTTCGCGCCGGAGAGCGACGAGGAGAAGGTGGCTCCCGCTGCGCCTGCGCCGGCTGCCACTCCCGAGAAGAAGGAACCCGAGAAGAAGGACGTTAAGATCGACTTCGACAATATCCTCCAGCGTGTGCTCGCGATTCCGATGCCGGCGCGGCGTTATGTGTCCCTGCACGCGGGCAAAGGCGGCACGTTTTTTGCCGTGGAGGCGGCCTCGGCAACGGGCGGCCCCTTCGGACTCGCCGTGCATCGGTTTGACCTGAAGGAGCGCCGTTCCGACGTGCCGTTTCAGGGGGTGTTTACCTTTCAGCCGTCCTACAACGGCGAGAAGGCGCTCTACCGTCAGGGGCCGAATTGGTACATTGCGGCGATTCGTCCGCTGCCGCCCCGGAACGCGCCGCCGATGCCGCCGCCGTCCACGCCGCCCACGCCCCTGAAAACAGCGGACATCGAACTGCGCGTGAATCCGCGCGAGGAGTGGGCGCAGATGTACCGCGACGCCTGGCGCATCCAGCGCGAGTTCTTCTATGACCCCGGCCTGCACGGCGTGAACGTGAGCGACTTCACCGCGAAGTACCGCAAGTTTCTCGGCAATCTCTCCTCGCGCCGCGATCTGAATTACCTCATGCAGGACATGATGGGCGAAGTGAGCGTGGGCCATCTCTTTGTCGCCGGCGGCGATCAGCCGGAAGTGAAGAGCGTCGCCACGGGCTTGCTCGGCGCGGACTACGAAGTGGCCAACGGCCGCTACCGCTTTGCCCGGATCTTCAACGGCGAGAACTGGAACCCGGGCTTGAGCGCGCCGCTCACCCAGCCTGGGGTCAACGTGAACGTGGGTGACTATCTGCTGGCCGTCGATGGCCGCGACGTGAGTGCGAAGGAGAACGTCTACTCGTACTTCGAGGGCAAAAGCGGTAAGCAGGTGCTGCTGCGCGTCGGCGCCGACCCGTCCGGCAAGGACGCGCGCGACGTCACCGTCGTGCCGATTCCCAACGAAGGGCGTCTGCGTAATCTGGCTTGGATTGAGGGCAATCGCCGCAAGGTGGAACAGGCTACGAATGGCCGCGCCGCTTATGTCTACATGCCCGACACTTCGTTTGGCGGGCTGACGAGCTTCAATCGCTACTTCTACGCGCAGGTGGGCAAGGAAGCGGCGATCGTGGACGAGCGCTACAACGGCGGCGGCGCGCTCGCCACCGACATCGTCGAAGTGCTGACGCGGAAACCGATGAGCCGCGTTGCCACGCGCGACGGCGCCGACGAGCTACAGCCGCAGGGGGCGATCTACGGGCCGAAGGTGATGATTGTGAACGAATTCGCCGGCTCCGGCGGCGACGCCATGCCCTGGTACTTCCGCCGCGCGGGCGCCGGGAAACTGGTGGGCAAACGCACCTGGGGCGGACTGGTGGGGCGCGCCGGAGCGCCGCAGTTGATGGACGGTGGCTTTGTTTCGTCGCCCAGTTCGGGCGTTTGGGATCCGGCGACGTCGAAGTGGATCGCCGAGAACGTGGGCGTCGAGCCCGACGTCGAGGTGGAGCATGATCCGGAGCTTTGGCGCCAGGGCCGCGATCCGCAGCTCGAGAAGGCGATCGAACTGATTCTGGCGGATTTGGCGAAGCGACCGGGCGCGGAGCTCGCGCGGCCGAAGTATCCCAACTATCAGTTGCCCGGTGGGCCGCCGACGCCGGCCACCTCGAATTCGACGCGGAAGTGAGTTAGAAGAGCGTCCGGAGCTTGGCTTCGGGGCCCACCCACAGCGGACCCAGCACCGTCTCGCTCACCGGCGCGCCCACCAGGCGCGGACGGATCACGAGCAGGGTCTGGCCGCGGCGGGTCTCTTTGCTGCGTGACCCGATACCCGGCACCGCGCTGACAATCGGAATGCCGCTGCGCGAGTTGGTGTCGCTCATGTTCACCAGTCCGGCCACGATGCCCCACTCGCCCTCTCGCAAACGGACCTTGCCCTGATACTTGCGCGTCGAGATCACCGGGATGCCATTTTGCGCCTGGCCGGTGAGCACTTTGAATTCGCTCTCCACCTCCAAGGAAATCTCTTCGGTGTTGTGAATGCGCGGCGTGATCTTCAGGGTGAGCCCCAGGTCCTCGAACTGAATCGAGGGGGGAGGGGCGAAGCGCGTTCCGGTTTGGGCGCCGGCGCTGCCGATGTATTGATTGGTGATGATGGGATACTTGTCGCCGACCACGAAGTTGGCCGGGAAGTTGTCCATCGTGCGGATCTCCGCCTTCAGCTTGGAGCTCGACTGGTTCCGGCTCATGCTGGCGAACAATTGCGCGTCAATCACGCCGATGCCCAACAGGGACGCGCCGCCGCCGAAGGTGAGCAGCCGCGTGAGGGTGGTGGAAACTGGCGAAAGAAAATTCCAGATGCGCGCCACCGAGCGCAGTTGGCTCGCGGTAGGGAGGCCAATGCCATATTCCAGCGTGGATCCCGTAATCACCTCGAACAGCTCTACCTCAATCGCCACCTGCCCCCGGCGCTCGGCGAGTTGGTTGAAGAGCATGATCGCCGGCCGCACCTTCGAAATCGGACCGCGCATGTAGACCAGCTTGCGCGTGTTGTCGACGGCGAATTTCTGCAACTCCATTACCTGCTGCACGCTCCGCGCTAGTTCCTGCGCATCGGCCAAGCCTTCCGGAATCGGCACCAGCACGGCCATGTTGGGCTCCTGCTCGGTGCGCTTCTGCGGCGTATCGCGCACGGCCATCATGAGCTTGTCGCCCAACGGTGAGACGAAGGAGTTGGTGATCACCTGCAGGACGTGCAAGGCCTCCTGCCAGGTCACTTGCGTGAGGGTAAAGGGATAGGGCCGGTCCGGCGCGCCGTTGCCCCCGGTGTCGTAGTCGCCGTCGAAGACGACGTCCATGCCGTAGGCCTTGGTCACTTGCTCAAAGAGCTGCCGCGCGGTGCCGTTGAGCGCAAAGTCGCGTTTACCGGGGTTGCCCTTCAGTTCGGGGGGGGCGGTCAGGCGTTTCATGTCGGCCAGGTCTTCGTCGCTGATTTTGGCGCCCGTCGTGTCCGGCGCCAAGTCCTTCGCCTGGGGCAGGGTCACCTTAGCGTCGCCCAAAGCCGTAGTCCGTAGCGCCATGCTGCGCCCTTCGTACTCGGGGTTCTTCGGATCCAGAAACGAGGCTTGGGTGTAGAGGGCATAGGCGCGTAGAATGTCACCCTGCTTCTCCGCCTTCCGAGCTCGCTTGTAGATCTGCTGCGGCGTCTCCGCCCAGGCCGCCAGCGTCAGAATGAGAAAGAACCACACCCGCACACTAGCCATGACGCCGGCAGGGTCCCAGGCGTGCAGGCCTTAAGCGCATGATGGGAAATCAGTTAGGCGAGGTGAGTGGCTCCTCTTCTGTCTCCGTCGCGGCCAAGGAAAAACTACCTAACCGCTTCTTTCCCATACGTTTACCACATAGGTCGGGGGGCGCTGCTTAAGTACGTCTAGTACGCTCAATTTCAAGCCAAACCCAATTTTGGTACTAGAACGAACGGCTCAGGCTAACTACACTAAGGGCCGGATGCTCCGCGAGCCATTTTTTCCGGCAAGGATGACAATTATGCGAAAACAAGTCTGGCAAACGATTCTACTGGCGGCTGCGGCCGCCGCGACGCCGCTCTTCGGCCAATGCCCAGCGAACCCTCTTACCGCCCTTAGCGGCACCTGGACTTTCAACGTCCAGCACGCTCAGCCAACGGTTCCGGGCCGGTTCTTGCCTCTGCCTGGCACCGAATTCATGATTGCCGGCCAGTTCACGGCCTCCCTGGGAAGCAGCCCGGCCGGCCAGATTGGCGTCTTGACGATTAACGCGACATCGGATTTTCTGCGCAGCACCACTCGGCAGGAGAGCGATACGGGCCGCTACCAGATCAACGACAATTGCACGGGTGGCACGTTGACCATGAATCTATCGTCGCTGCCCATGCAGTACGATTTTGTCTTCACCAACGGTGGCAAGGGACTTTACCTCATCAGCACGCGGCAGAGCCGCGCGGCGACCGGATCGGCGTTTCCCGGAGTGAATAGCTGTCCGGCTGGCGTGACCCCCCTGAGCTTATTGTCGGGGCCTTATGCATTCAGCTTTCAGTCAGACGGATTGAGTGAGGTGTACGGGATCAGCGGACGGATGGAGGCTCGCCAGGGAACGAACGCGGCCGGCCAACCCATTGGTCTCTTAGACATCACCGCTAGCTCGGTTATTGGAACCCTCAACTTAATTGGCTCTACGTCGGTCACTCGTCTGGAACGCAATACCGGTCGTTTTCAGGTGAACAGCGATTGCACTGGGGGGACCCTGAATCTGAACTTAGGGTCGCGACCGCAGCAGTTTGAATTCTACTTTCGGGCCGGTTTTCAGGAAGTCGATGTGATTGGCACTTCCGGCCGCTCGATTTCGGGCACGATGAATGCGGCGTCGGCGGTGGGTTGCCCCGTGAATCCGTTGTCGCGGTTGGTTGGCCCGTGGACTTACAATGCTCAGTCGATTTTTCGAACCCTCAACTTCACCAACCGGACAGCCAGCGCGGGCCGTTTCGTGGCTTCGGCCGGGGTGGACCCCGTGGGTAACCCTCGGGGCGTGCTCAATATCAATGCGACTTCCCTCTTTGCGACCCTGCTCGGTATCCCAACTGGTGCCACGCGGCTCGAAGATGATTTGGGGCGCTTTCAGATCTTCGACGACTGTACGGGTGGCACGCTGACCATGAACCTCTCTTCTGGTCCGCAGCAGTATGACTTCTGGTTCTACAACAACAACCAATCGATCTATATGATCAGCACCACGCAGGGGAGTGGCGTGATCGGCAGCGCGACGCTGGGTGTGGCTGGTTGTCCGGCCGGTCTAACGGACCCGCTCAGCTTGGTCTCCGGGCTCTACAGCGCGAAGATTCAGCGGATCCCGGACTTCACACTTGAAGCCTACGGACTGGTTGGCCTCCTAACGGCCACTCCTGGCCGTAACGCCGCCGGCAATCCCATCGGCCAACTCGGCATCCTGGCAACGTCGACGTTGGGTCTTGATGGCTCGGTGGCGCGCGTCGAGAGTGACCGGGGCAGCTATCAGGTGGAGGCGGATTGCCTGGGCGGCACGCTCACCTTCAACCTGAGTTCGCGCCCGGCGCAGTATCAGTTCTACTTCCGCTCGGGCTTTCAGGCCATGGACGTGATCAGCACGGCCGGTCCGCTGGCTTTTGGCGTCGTGAGCCGGTACTAAGCCAGCGCAGGTTTCCGCGCCACGTCGCCAGCCCGTCACGTGAGTCAGCAGCCCACCGCGTTCACGCGCTGGGCACATGCAGGGGTAAGCGCCCACTGTGCCCCATCGCTCACGCGATGGGCTGTCCGGGTTTCCCAAGCCCGTTTCTCGGCTGCTCAGCGGCGGGCACGTTTCGACGGTTTGCGCGGAAACCTGCGGCATCATCGCCCCCGCGATGGGCCCTCCGGATTTCGCGTGCCCAGGCAGATGCGGATTGCGACATTACCAGTACTCACAATTTGAAGCAAAACCACTTTTGGTACTAGGACGAATCGCTCCGGAGAACTAAGCTTAAACCCGGAAGCTACACCCAGCGGTAGCCATATTTTTCGAGACAAGGCGTAGCAAACATGCGAAAACAAGTCTGGCAAACCATTTTGCTGGCGGCTGCGGCAGCCGCGACACCACTGTTCGGGCAATGCCCGGCGAACCCCCTTACCGCCCTCAGCGGCACCTGGACCTTCAACATCCAGCACAATCAGCCTATTGCCCTTGCTGGGCGCGGGTTTGCGCCCGGTGAGGAATTCATGATTGCCGGGCAATTCACGGCGTCGATTGGAAACAGCCCTGCGGGCCAGATTGGCGTCCTGACGATCAATGCGACGTCGAATTTCCTCCAAAGCACCACGCGGCAGGAGGCCGACGCCGGCCGCTATCAGATCAACGACAATTGCACCGGCGGCACGCTCACCATGAATCTTTCGTCTCTGCCGATGCAATACGACTTTGTCTTCACGAACGGTGGCAGGTCCCTTTACCTCATCAGCACCACCCAGGGCCGTGCCGCCACTGGGTCCGCGTTTCCGGGATTGAGTGGCTGTCCGGCTGGCGTGAATCCCCTTAGCCTTTTGTCGGGACCCTACGCCTTCAGCTTTCAGTCCAAGGGATTTTTTGAGATCTACGGCATCAGCGGCCGAATGGAGGCTAGCGTGGGGACGAATGCGGCCGGCGCGCCGATTGGTCTCCTGGCGATCACCGCGACCTCGGTGATCGGAACTTCCTTCAACGATCCTACTTCCGTCACCCGCCTGGAACGCAACGCCGGCCGCTTCCAGGTGAACAGCGATTGCACCGGTGGCACCCTGACCGTGAATCTGGGCTCGCGTCCGCAGCAGTTTGAATTCTACTTCCGGGCGGGCTTTCAGGAGATCGATGTGATCGGCACCTCCGGCCGCTCGATCTCCGGCACGATGAATGCGGCGTCCCCGGCGGGTTGCCCGGTGAATCCGTTGTCACGCTTGGTTGGCCCCTGGACCTACAATGTGCAGACACTCTTTCGAAACACTAGTGTCTTCAACCGGACGGCCAGTGCGGGCCGCTTCGTAGCCTCCACGGGCGTGGATGCAGCGGGGAGTCCCCGGGGAGTCCTCAACATCAATGCCACTTCGCTATTTCTCTTTGGCCCTACGCCCAGTGGCTCTACCCGTCTGGAAGATGATCTGGGGCGCTTTCAGATCTTCGACGACTGCACCGGTGGCACCCTGACAATGAACCTCTCGTCCGGCCCGTTGCAGTATGACTTCTGGTTCTACAACAACAACCAGTCGCTCTATATGATCAGCACCACGCCCGGGAGCGGCGCGATGGGCAGCGCGACGCAGGGCGTCGCCGGTTGTCCCTTGGGCCTGACCGATCCGTTGACTTTGGTTTCCGGTCTCTACAGCACCAAGATTCAGGGCTTCCTGGACACGCTTGAAGCCTACGGACTGGTCGGCCTCCTAACGGCCACTCCCGGCCGTAACGCCGCCGGCAATCCCATCGGCCAACTCGGCATCCTGGCAACGTCGACGTTGGGTCTTGATGGCTCGGTGGCGCGCGTCGAGAGTGACCGGGGCAGCTATCAGGTGGAGGCGGATTGCCTGGGCGGCACGCTCACCTTCAACCTGAGTTCGCGCCCGGCGCAGTATCAGTTCTACTTCCGCTCGGGCTTTCAGGCCATGGACGTGATCAGCACGGCAGGTCCGCTGGCTTTTGGCGTCGTGAGCCGGTACTAAGCCAGCGCAGGTTTCCGCGCCACGTCGCCAGCCCGTCACATGAGTAAACAGCCCACCGCGGTGAGGTGAGACTGAGCGGCGGATTACTTGTCTGACCGGCGAAAAGTCCAGCAAAACAGGCATATTCCCCGCACTGTGCCCCATCGCTTACGCGATGGGCTACGCCTGCTTGGCTTCTAGCTCCTGCCAGCGTTCGTAGAGGGCGTCGCGACGCTTCTCCGCCGCTTCCATCTCGCTTAGCGAGCGCGCGAGCGCCGCGGCGTCCCCGGACGCCGCGGCTAACTCCATCGCCGCCCGCCGTTCTTCCGCGGCCGATTCCGCTTCCAGAATCCTCGCCTCCATCGTCTCCCACTCGCGCTGATCCTTGTAGGAGAGCTTCTTCTTCGGAGCCTCCACCACCGCCGCAGGGGCAGCCGCCTTCGCTTTGGTGGACGACGCCCCGGTTGCAGGCGTCTGCTCCCATTGCGAATAGTCGGCAAAGAGGCCGGCGGTGCCGTCGCCGTTCAGGCCGAGCACTCGGGTCGAGACACGGTCGAGCATGTAACGGTCGTGCGTGACAAGGACTACCGCGCCCGGAAACTCGAGCAGACTCTCTTCGAGCGTCTCGAGCGTGGGAATGTCGAGGTCGTTGGTTGGCTCGTCGAGCAGGAGCAGGTCCGCGCTTTCGAGCATGAGGCGGGCGATGTGGACGCGCGCCTTCTCGCCGCCAGAAAGCCGGCCCACGGGCTGGTCGAGTTGTTCGACGGGAAACGAGAAGCGCTTGGCCCACGGCGCGACGTGAATGGGCCGGCCCTGGTACATGACGGAATCGCCGTGCGGGCACAGCGCGCGGCGCAGGGGTAAGGCGGGGTCGAGCTTCTCGGCGCGGTTCTGGGCGAAGTAGACGATCTTGAGCAGGTCGGCATGCTTGAGGGTGCCTTCGGCGGGCGCCAGGTCGCCCATCAGGATGCGCATCAGGGTCGTCTTGCCGCTGCCGTTCGGACCCACCAGACCCAGGCGCGTGCCTGGCCCCAGGACGAACTCCAGGCCCTCAAACAGCCGCTTGCCGCCCACTTCACCGGCCAGGTTCTCCGCTTCCACCAGCCGCTTGGTTTTGCGTTCGGAGGCCGTAAAGTCGATGCCGACGCGTTGCGCCGTGCGCTGCCGCGCGGTGACATCGGCCAGTTCGCCGATGAATTCGTGGGCCGTATCGATGCGCGCCTTGGCCTTGGTGGTTCGCGCCTTCGGGCCGCGGCGGAGCCATTCGACTTCGGTCCGCACGCGGGAAGCGAGGGCGTCGCGCTGGCTCTCCTGCGCGATCAGGAACTCGGCTTTGCGTTCGAGAAACTCGGCGTAGTTGCCTTTCACCAGAAACAGGCCGCCGGGGTAAGCCGGCGCCAGTTCGGCGACGTGCGTCGCGACGTTTTCGAGGAAGTAACGGTCATGCGTGATGACGACGGAAGCGAAGCGCGCGCCGGTGAGCAGCTTCTCGAGCCACAGAATTCCGGCCAGGTCGAGGTGGTTGGTGGGCTCGTCGAGCATCAACAACTCGGGTTCGCCGGCCAGCGCCTCGGCGATCGCCAAACGCTTGCGCCAACCGCCGGAGAGCGTCTCGACGGGCGCGTCGGAGTCTGCGAAGCCAACGCGGCTTAAGATGATCTGTCGCTCGTATTCGAGTTCGTCGCCCGGCATGGCAGCTTCCATCACTTGAGAGACGGTCACTGCGGCCGGAAACGCGGACTCCTGGGTGACGTAAGCCAGACGCGCGTTCTTGCGCACCGACACCTCGCCTGAATCGACGTCCAGCTTGCCGGCGAGGATCTGCAGAAAGGTCGACTTCCCGGCGCCGTTGGGGCCGATGAGGCCTAAGCGGTCACCGTCGTTAACGGTAAGGGAAACACCGGAGAAGAGCGGCTTCGCGCCGAAGGATTTTTTCAGCGACTGGGCGCTAACGAGCAAAGCCATGCAAACTTCATTGTCGCTTACTTATGTCTGGTTTTCGGCGGACCCCAATGCGATTTGGGTTTTGGCAAGGAGTTCTTGCGGATCTTCTTCTTCCGTTTGATGCTGTCCATGGCCTTGGCGCGCTTGTCGCTAAAGGCCTGCGCGCTCACGATACGCCGCGTCGCCATCGTCCGTGGCGATTCCTTTGCCATCAGGGCCGTCGCCAGGATTAGGAGCAGGAGTAAGCGTATCGCCATTCAGCGCGTTTATCGGCAGTTTGGGCGCGCTTCAGTACCCTTCGCCGTCAGTCTTCTTGGAGCGGCTGATACCATTGGGTTTATACGCGCGATGTGGAAGAAGCCATACAGCAACTGGGTCAACAATTGGGAGAATCACCTCTGTTTCCGCTCGACTGATCGCGTCGAGCGCCCGTTTGACTGGGGGCTGGACTACACGGCCAACTGGCCCCGAATTGTCAGCGCCAATGGCCATTCCCCTGAAGGCGACCTCGCCGACCTGAATCGCCACATCATCGCCCACAGCGACGAATTTTTCGGCTATCCGCCCCCGGCTGACTTTGCCGTGAACGGCGACCTGCTCACCTTCACCACGCCGCACTCGACGCCCCACGGCCCGAATAACACGGTGCAGGCGCGCATCTTTCCCGGGCGCAATCCGCAGGGGCGCGCCGTCGTCGTGCTGCCGCATTGGAACTCGCACGCCGCCCAGCATGTCGGCCTCTGCCAGGGCATCGCCTGGTTCGGCCCCACCGTCCTGCGCCTCAGCCTGCCCTACCACGATGAGCGCATGCCCGCCGAACTCACGCGCGCCGACTACGCCGTCTCGTCCAATATCTGCCGCACCATCGACGCCACGCGCCAAGCCGTGGTGGATACACGCGCCTGCTTCGATTGGCTGGAGCAGCAAGGCTATGACCGCCTGGGCATCGTCGGCACGAGCCTGGGGTCCTGCTATGCTTTCCTGGCCTCGGCGCACGATCCGCGGCTGAAGGTGAACGTCTTTAACCATTGCAGTTCCCACTTCAGCGACGTCGTCTGGACCGGGCTTTCAACCATCCACATCAAGAAGACGTTGGCCGAGCACCTGGATATGGAGCGGCTGCGCGCGCTGTGGCAGTGCATCAGTCCGGTGAATTACATGGCGAAGTATGCCACACACGGCCATAAGCAGCAGAAGTTCATTTATACGGAGTACGACACGACATTTCTGCCGTATCTGTCGGAGGAAATTCTCGCTTGTGTGCGCGACCACGGCATCCGGCACGAAGTGGCGAAGTTACCGTGCGGGCACTATACGATGGGCGAGTGGCCGTTTAAGTTTATGGACGGCTACCAGATTATTTCTTCGCTGGTTCGTTGGCTATAGGCGCGAGCAAAACAAAAAGGCGGCCCCGAGGGGCCGCCTTTTTGTTTGGTGCGGGCTGAAGCCCGCAACCACGGTGATACAACTTAGAACGTGTAGCGAAGGGCCAATTGTAACTGGCGCATGTTCGTACGCGTACCGGTGATGGTACCGAAATTGACGCCGGCGTTCAGATTGGTGTTCGGATTGCCCCAATTCGGGTGGTTGCCCATGTTGAACCCTTCGAAGCGGAACTGGAGACGATGGGTCTCGCTGTAAGGCATGGTGAAGTTCTTCAATAGGCTCGAATCCCAACCGATGATGCCGGGTGAGTTGAGCGTGTTGCGGCCCACATTGCCGAAGCTGCCGTCCGGGGTACGAAGGAACGCGGCGGTGTTGAAGAAGCGCTGCGGGTCCTGCTGGCCACGGGGCAATTCCGGCTTGTCGCCGGAGGCGATGGGACGGTCGAACTGGCCGCCGGTGTTCGAAGGGTCACCCGACTGCGTGATGGTCATGGGGAAGCCCGACTGCAAGGTGATGATGCTGCCGACTTCCCATCCGCCAGCGATCGCGTTGAGCGCCTTGTTGGCGATGTTGAATTGCTTACCCTTGCCAAACGGGAGTTCCCACTGGAAGGAGGTAACAAAGCGCTGATTGGTGTCGAAGCTGGAGCGAGCACGCTCGCAAGCGCGGCAGTAGCTATTCTGCGGGAAGAGCGTATCGCCACCCTGGTTGCGAATGGCCGACGACGTATCGATGGCACGAGCCCAGGTGTAGCTCATCAGCATGGTGAGCCCCGCCGAGTAGCGTTTGGTGAGCTTGGCGCCGAGCGAGTTGTAGTTGCCGTTGCCACCGTTGTCGACCAATTGAATGCGGCCGAACTCGGGGAACGGAGCGCGTTGACGTTCGGGAATGCCGAGCGCGCGCGGAGCAGGCAAGGACTCGTTGATGGCCCGGAGACCTTCAAGGCGATGGCTAATGCTGCCAATGTAGCCGACTTCGGCCACGAGGTCCTTCGAGATCTCGCGCTGCACGTTGAAGATGTACTGCATCGAGTAAGGCGTGCGCCGATCGTAAGGGTTGGCAAACGAATAGGGCGTGAAGACACCGGCGACGCCGCCGGCGATGCTGGCGAGGGAGTTCTGCCAGGTGAGATTCGGCGTGAGCGTGTTGGCGTTGTCGCGGAGGCGGCCGGCGATGTTGCGCGCCATGTCGAAGCGCGGATTGCCGGTGTCCTGCGAGTAGAACATACCGACGCCCGTGCGGATGACGGTCTTGTCGTTCAACTGGTAGCTGGCGCCGAAGCGGGGCGCCCAGTCGTTGTTGTCGCGGGCCACGAGGCGGTTGCTGAGTGAGCCGTCACAGCGGGTTTGGGGAGCGCCGAAGGGAGCGGCGAAAGCAGCGTTGGGGTTGGCGATCCAGCGGATGTTGATGCCTTCGTAGCAATTCTGGCGGGCCGGACCCTGGCGCATGAAGTACGGGTGCTTCGAGAGATCGGTGACCGGAGCGTTACGGAAGTCCGTGGGACGGATGTCGTTGGGAACGATCGCATTGAAGAGCGTGCCGGTCTGGTCTTCCCAGGGAGGAGTGTTCTCATAACGCAAGCCCATGCTCAAGGTGAGCTTGGAACTGACGCGCCAGGTATCGTCGATGAAGAAAGCAAAGCCAGTAGCCCGGAACTGAGCGCGGCCAATGGCCACGGCGGCTTCCGACTGGTTGATCTGGCCAAGATGGTAGTCGGCAAAGGCGTTGCCGCCGAAGGCGCGCGCCACGGGTTGGCCTTGCGCGTTGTTCTCTACGCGGAAGCTGTTGGTGGAAGTGGTGATGAAGCTGAACTGGCCGCGGGCGAACTGATTGCCTACCTGGTTGTAAGCGTCGCGGCGAACCTCGCCACCGAACTTGATGTTGTGCTTGCCGCGAATCCAGCTCACGTTGTTGATGAACTGCATGGCGGAGTTGTTGTTCTCATAGGGGCCCTCGGAGCTATTGCCGAAGCCGGAGAAGGTATCGATACCGACAGAGGGGATGCCCCACTGCACGGGCGGTCCGCTGGCGAGGCCGGGAATCGCAAGAGCGCCGACGACGTCGGTCTTGAAAGCCAATTCCGGACCGGTGGTGTTGTAAAAGCTCGTACGGCCAAAACGAAACTCATTGACGAGGGTATTGGTGAGTACGCGGGTATTCGAAAACATCCACTGGGTCGCTTTGGTGATGATGGCTTCACCATTTTGGAAGAGATTTTCGTTGATCTGGTTCTCTTCGCTGCGGCTATAACGGCCAAACCAGTTTGACTTCGAGGATTCGACAAAGTCGAAACGCTGAATGAACTGATCTTTGTCCACGGGGCGGCCCAAAGCGGTGGTGTAGTTGTTCTGCAGGCCCGGGAGGTTCGGCGAGGGATAGAAGGCGAGCAAGCGCTGGGAGATGGGGTTGAACCGCGACGTGGGAATGGTGTTATTGGGAAAGGGCGTCGCCGTGGTGAGGCTGACGCCGTTCTGCGTGCCGGGAGCGCGGGTAAGGGGATCGAAGATGCCGAGTGGCACCTCATTGAAGTTGCCACCGCGCATGGCGACCGAAGGAAGGTTGTAGACGCCCTGCACCTGGCGGCGCTGGCGGAACCATTCGTAGTTCGTCATGAAGAAGAGGCGGTTCTTGCCGTCGAAGAGTTTCGGAATCGTCACGGGGCCGCTGAGCACAAAGCCGAACTGGTTCCACTTGAAGGGGTCCTTGCGGGGACGGTTGGTGGTGAAGGCGTAGTTCTTGGCGTCGAGCTTGTCGTTGCGAAGGAACTCGTACAGCGCGCCGTGGTAGGCGTTGCCGCCGCCCTTGGTGGAGACGTTGATCTGCGTGGCGCCACGGCCAAACTCGGCGGGGTAGACGCCGCTCTGTACCTTGAACTCCTGCAGGGCTTCTGCCGAGGGGAAGATGACGTAAGTGTTGAAATTCGGATCCGTATTTTCGACTCCGTCCAGCGTGAAGCGGTTGAAGTTGTTGCGCTGCCCGGCGACGGAGATGTTCTGGTTGGCGCGATCGCCACCTTGGCGTCCGTCAGCCTGGCCGGCGGACGGGAAGCCGAAGCTGACATTGGGGGCCAGGGCGGTGAGCGCGAGGTAGTTGCGGCCGTTGAGGGGCAATTCGACGATGCGCTTCTGCTCGACGACCGTGCCGACGGTCGCGTTCTCGGTCTGGAGAATGGCGCCGGAGGCGTTTACTTCCACCGAGTCCGACGTGGAGCCGACTTCGAGGGTTAAGTCGAGGCGGGCACTCTGTTGCACCTGCAGGTCAAACGACGTGCTGCTGGCGGCCTTGAAGCCTTGCTTTTCGGCGCGAAGCGTATAAGCGCCGGGGGTGAGTGCGGGAAAGGCGTACGAGCCCGCGTCGTTGGACAGCGTGTCGCGGGCGGCGCCGGTGGCGGTGTTGGTGATGACGACCTTGACGCCGGGAATCGCGGCGCCGCTGGCGTCGCGGACTTCACCGGAGACGTCGCCCAAGGTCTGGGCGAAAGCGGCGCTGGCGAGAAATAGAAATACGGAAAGCAGACGTGTCTGCATATAGACTAACCTCCATGGGTTGGGGACTCGGACGTTGAGACAAAACGGGTCCCGTTAGGGAACCGACCAAAGCGACTTTTACTCTATCACAATCTGGTTACCGGGCCGGGCGGGGGACAACGAAACGAAGCGGAGAGTGATTGATTCTATTGGGGTTCGGCGGACCAGCCGCGAGTGTACTTTGTCCTACCGGCAATTGCGGTAGTTCGCGGTGGCCGAATTTTCCGCGTCGTAGGCGGGGCGGGTCTGCTGGTTCGCCAGGAGCAGGACGCCTGTGCCGAGCATCCGCACCACCTTGGCCATGTTGTCGTAGTCGAGCTTGCGCCACTCATCGCCTAGCTGGTGATAGTCGGGAAACTCGTAGGTGACGCTGGCGGTGTGGGCGACTACGCAGCGATCGGCGAAGGGCTGGTTGTCGCTGGCGCCAAAGAACGCATCGCTCGATTTTTCGTTCTTGACCAGGCGGACGCCGGTTAGGGCTCCCGCTGCGGCGAGCGTGTCTTTCAGATTCGAGAAGTCGAAGCCGGTGAGGTTGACCATGTCGAGGTTCGGTCCTTCGCTCGAATCGGTGCGGCCGAGTTGTTCGAAGTTCAGGTTGGCCACGGTTTGGGCCAGCGGCAACAGCGGATGCAGGGTGTAATGGCGCGCGCCGAGGAGTCCTTTTTCTTCGGCAAAGAAGGTGAGAAAGAGCACGCTGCGCCGGGGCTTGGCGGGCAACTTGGCGAGCGCCGCCGCAACTTCGAGCACTCCAGCCACGCCGCTGGCGTTGTCGTTGGCGCCGTTGTAGACGGTGTCCGGGCCGCTAGTGGCCAGGCCCAAATGGTCATAGTGCGCGCTGACGAGGACGGCCTGGTCGCGCAGGTCTTCGCCTTCGAGCAGCGCGGCGACGTTGCGCATCTTGGCGGGCGTTTCGAGGGCCGGGGCCAGATTCAAGGTGAGCTTGGCTTCGGTGAGCGAAGCCAGTTCTGGCTGACGGATGATCACCGCCGGCAGTAAGGGCGTATCGGCCACGGAGCGCAGCGTGGCGCCGCCGCGTGAGGGGGGCGCCTGGCCTTCGGCGATGAGCACGACGGCTGTGGGGGCGAGCTTCAGCAGACGGCGGCGCAGAGCGGCGTAGCGCTGCATCACGGGCCGGTCAAGCGGCGGCAGATTGATCAGCAGGGCTTGGCCGCGGAGGGTGTCATCGCTGGCTTGGGACGCCTGTTCGAGCGTGAGCCGCGTCATGGTGACGCCGGCGAGCGCGGTCTTCGGCGCGGGCTCCAGAATCACCTGGCTATAGGGAATTTCGTATTTTTTGCCGCTTGCTTCGAGTGTCAGTTGGAAGCCTTCGGGATTGACTTGGCTGCGGGTCCAGTCGGCGGTTTGGAAGTAGCCGTCGTCGCCCAGGGGCTTGAGTCCGAGGGCGCGGAAGCGGGAGGCGATGTACTCGGCGGCGATGTCGAGGCCCTTGCTGGGCGAGTTGCGGCCTTCGAGAGCGTCGGAGGCCAGGAATGAGACGTGCGCCTTCAGGGCGTCGGCGGTGACCAGTCCGGGGGGCAATTGCGCTTGCGCGAACGATATCAAAAGAAGGGGACTCAGCCGGTACATCCTTCCAGACTGCCATACTCAGAACTTATGCAGCAGGGAACGCATCGCCTGGAGGTCCGCACGCGCGGGCAGGGGCTCTACGACATTACGCGACAGGTAGGGGCCTGGGTGGATGCCCAGGGTTTCACCACGGGTTTACTCACCGTCTTTATTCAGCACACGTCGGCGTCGTTGACGATTCAAGAGAACGCTGACCCCGATGTGGTGCATGACCTGAATCAGCACTTCACGCGGCTGGTGCCCGAGGATAACCGGCTCTACCGGCACACGATCGAAGGGCCGGACGACATGCCGGCGCATATCCGCGCGGCGCTCACCGATGTGTCGCTGTCGATTCCGCTGGTGCAAGGGACGCTGGCGCTGGGAACCTGGCAAGGCATTTATGTTTTTGAGCATCGCACGCAGCCGCACACGCGCGGCGTGGTGCTGCATCTGCTTGGAGTATGATGATTCCTATGACTGGCTCCCGCCGCGATTTTCTCTTTGCTTCCGCCATGGCTTCGCTCGCGCCGCTCCACGCCGAAAGCCAAATGCCGACTCGTTTGCTGGGCTCCACGGGGGCGCGCGTCTCGGCGCTAGCCTTCGGCTGTGGCAGCCGTTTCCTGGCTTACGGCACGCCCGAGAAGGCGATTCCCGCCTTGCATAAGGCGCTAGACGCGGGCATCACCTACGTCGATACGGCGCAGGGCTACGGCAACGGCCAAAGCGAAAGCTGGGTGGGCGAAGCGCTGGTGGGCCGGCGCGACAAGGTGTTTCTCGTCACCAAGTGTGGGGCGCGCGACGCCGACGGCGCGGCGCGCATGATTGAAGGGTCGCTGAAGCGCTTGCGGACGGATCACGTCGACTTGCTGCACATCCACAGCCTTACCAGCCAACAGGATCTCGAGGCCGCGGAAGCGGGCGTGCTGAAGGTGCTCTACAAGCTGCGGGACCAGAAGGTGGCGCGCAATATCGGCATCACGTGCCACACGAATCCCGAGGTGCTGAAGCTGGCTTTGGAGCGGAATGACTTCAACTCCACGCAGATGGCACTGAACGCCGGACGGCTGGGGATGGTGGATGGCATGCCGCGCAGCTTTGAGCAGATTGCCCTGCCGGTGGCTTTGAAGAAGAAGATGGGCGTGACGGCGATGAAGGTCTTCGCGCAAGAGAAGCTGCTGGGCGAAACGTCGATTGAGAATCTGGTGCGTTATTCGATGTCGCTACCGGTGGCTTCGGCGGTTTGCGGGATGCCGAAGCTGGAACATATCGAGCAGAACATCGCCATCGCCAAGGCTTTTCGTCCGATGCCGCGCGCGGAGATGGACAAGCTCACGGGCGAGATCTCCGAGAAGAAGAAGCTGGCCATCGTCGACTTCTTCCATGACCATCAGGATGCCTAGTGCCTTGACCGGAGGATTCGTTGCTTCTGTCTGAAGTTGTCCCCCGGCGGAAGCCGAAAACGCCAGAAAAACGGCATAATTCGTTAACGTACCCCGCCTCTTAGGGGCTCAGAAAAAGTCGGTATACGTGCCCTTAACGAACCCCGACCGTAAGGGAGGGGATGCTTGGCCTGCGGGAACGTTCTTGCATGCCTCTAATCTTGTTAGGCTTTTAACCGACGGAGCGTACGAGGCTATCCCCTCCCTTATGGTCGGGGTTCGTTAAGGGACTGGAACCGCGCGAGACCCTATTTTTTGTGGGCTTCTTACACTTACCCTGACGAGGTGGGCTAGCTGCCCATCGGCTCAGGCTTGCGTGTCTTGCCGGCCATGCCGGTAATGAGCCGGGCGCCGCGCTGGAAGGTGAGGTAGTTGAAGCCCCAGCGGATGAAGACGAGCACGCGGGCCTCGAACTCTACAATGTACATCAGGTGGACGAAGAGCCAGAGCAGCCAGGCAATGGGGCCAGAGAACTTGAACTTGCCGAACTTCTCGAAATAAGCGACGGCGGCGGTGCGGCCAATCACGGCTAGCGAGCCTTTGTCGAAGTAGCGGAAGGGCGCAGGCGGCGCCGCACCTTTTAGGCGGCTTTCGATGACCTTGGCGGCGTACTTGCCCATCTGCATGGCCGTGGGCGCGACGCCGGGCAAGGGCTGGCCGTCCTGCGTCATCGCGGCCAGGTCGCCGACGACGAAGATCTCCGGGTGTCCGGCGACCGTCAGATCCGGACTCACGAGCACGCGGCCGCCTTTATCGAGCGGCGCTCCGGCTGACTCGCCGAGAATCTTGCCGAACTCCGAGGCCCGCACGCCCGCGCCCCAGAGAATCGTCTTTGCGTGGATGCGCTCTTCGCCCGCCGCTGTGCGCAGAGTGACGCCGTCGGCGTCGACGCCGGTGACGCGCACCTTGTTGCGCGTGCGCACACCCAGCTTGATCAGGGAGCGCACGGCCGCGTCGGAGAGACTCTCCGGGTAGTTCGACAGAATGCGTTCGCCCCCATCGAGCAGCAGAATGCGCGCGTCCTCGGGCCGGATGTTGTCGAACTCATTGCGCATGGTGTCGTTGGCCATTTCGCCCAAAGCGCCGGAGAGCTCGACGCCGGTGGGGCCGCCGCCGACGACGATGAAGGTGAGCCAGGCGTTGCGCTTGTCCATGTCGGATTCGCGCTCGGCCTCCTCGAAGGCGAAGAGCACTTTGTGGCGCATGCGCGTAGCGTCTTCCACGGTCTTGAGGCCGGGGGCGAATTCCTCCCAGTGGTCATTGCCGAAGTAGGAGGTGCGCGAGCCGGTGGCGACGATGAGCGTGTCGTAGGGGAGCGGCCCGACGTCGGCCAGGATCAGCTTTTTGTTGGCGGCGTCGAGGCCAATGGCGTCGTCGAGCAGGACCTTGGAATTCGCTTGCGTGGAGAGCACGCTGCGCAGAGGCGCGGCAATTTCGCCGGGCGAGAGTGACCCGGTGGCCACCTGATAGAGCAACGGTTGAAAGAGGTGGAAGTTGCGGCGGTCCACCATGGTGAGTTCGATGTCGGCGTGCTTCAAGGCTTGGGCGGCGTAGAGGCCGCCAAAACCACCACCGAGGATGACGACGCGATGGGCCATTTACATGCTCCTGCGATTTTCGAGCGATTTCGACATGGTGACTTCGTCGGCGAATTCGAGGTCGCTGCCGACGGGGATGCCCATGGCGATGCGGGTGACGGGAACGCCGAGCGGCTTTAAGAGCCGCGAGAGATAAACGGCCGTCGCCTCGCCTTCCACGGTGGGGTTCGTGGCGACGATCACTTCTTTTACGTCTTCCAGACGCTCCAGCAGTCCTTTGATCTGCAACTGGTCCGGCCCGATGCCGCGCAGGGGCGAGATGGAGCCGTGCAGCACATGATAGACGCCATGGAAGCTGCGCGTGGTTTCGATGGGAAGGATGTTGTGCGGCTCCTCGACGACGCAGATGGAAGTGGTGTCGCGGTGCGGATCGCGGCAGAAGGTGCAGAGTTCGGCGTCCGAGATGTTGCCGCAGCGCGCGCAGAGGCCAAGCTTATCCTTCACGTCGAGCGCGGCCTGCGCCAAGCGGGCAGCGTCCTCGCGAGAACCGCGGAGGACGTGGAAGGCGAGGCGTTGCGCGGACTTCTGTCCGATGCCGGGCAGGCGTTTGAACTCGGTAATGAGGCGGGCGAGGGGTTCGGCGAAGTCCGGCATGGCGGTAGTTAAAAGAGGCCTGGGGGGAGGCCCATGCCGCCCAACACGCCGCCCATTTTGGCTTGGGCTTGCGCGTCCACCTGGGCCGCAGCTTCGTTGACGGCGGCCATCACCATGTCGGCGAGCATCTCGACGTCGGAGGCGGCTTCGGGGTCAATCTTCACGCCGAGCACCTTCTTATGGCCGTCCATCTGGACGGTGACCATGCCGCCCCCGGCGGAGGCTTCGACGCGGATCTGCGCGACTTCCTCCTGCAATTTCGCCTGCATTTGCTGGGCTTGCTTCATCATGTTCTGCATGTTGCCGGGAAGTTTCATGGGTTGCCTTTTCGGGTTAGTAGTCGCTCAGGTCGCGGACTTGCCGCACCTGGGAGCCGGGAAAGAGTTCTTGGAAGCGCTGCACCTCGGTATTGGCGAGGGCGCGGGATTCAGCCTGTTCGCCACCCGCCGGTTTGGCTTTCTTGACGACGGTGGCGGAGACGGCGGGTTCGCCGACGGTCAGCTTCAGCCTAGCCGGGCGTCCGAGGACCTGGGCCAGTGCTTTGGGTAGGTCGGGTCCCTTCATGCTGAGGGTGAAGGTCTTGGGGGTGACGAAGACGAATTCGCCGTTCACTTCTTCGACGGATGAATTTTCGACGGCGTCGGCCGTGTACTGGGAGCCCATTTCGACGAGGGCGGCGTGGAGTCGCTGCTGGAGGTTGGCGTCGTTGGGCAGCGGCGTTGCTTCCACCGGGGCCGGTGGCGGGGCTTTTGGCTCGGGCGGTGGCGCCTTCGGTTCCGGTGGAGGCTGCGGTGGCGCGGCCATGCGCGCTGGAGGGGGCGGCGGCGTTTTGGCCGCAGGGGGCGGTGGGGGGGGAGCTACGGGAGTGCCTCCGCCGCCGAGTGTTGCGATGAGTTGCTCGATCGAGGTCAGGCGGCCGGCCTGCACCAGGCGGATCAAGCCCAGCTCCATGTGGAGGCGGGGCTGCAGCGAGTATTGCAGGTCCTTGAAGAGATCGAGCGTGAGCTGGAGGTAGCGGGTGAGGTCCTCTTCGGAGAACGTGGCCGCTACGGCCCCGAAGCGTTCGCGTTCGGAGGGGGAGGCGCCGATGAGCCGGGTGTCTGCACCGGCGACTTTGGTCACCAGCAGGTTGCGGAAGTAGCGCGACAATTCGCGGCAGAAATGTTGCAGGCTTTGCCCGGTGCGTTCGAGTTCGGCGACAATTTCAAGCATCGCGGCGGAGTCAGCTTTGGCGAGGGCGTCGCTGACGCGGCTGAGCGCATCGAGCGAGAAGCGCCCCAACAAGGCGCGGACTTCGCTGCCGCGGATGACGCGTCCACAGGCGGCAATGGCCTGGTCGAGCGCGGAGAGCGAGTCGCGCACGCTGCCTTCACCGGCTTGGGCCAGCACGGCCAGGGCTTCGTCGTCGGCCTCGACGTTCTCCTGCTGGCAGATGTCGCGCATGCGGGCGACGAGGTCATCAAAATCCACCGAGCGGAAAGTGAACTGCTGGCACCGGGAAGCGATGGTGACGGGAATCTTGTGCGACTCCGTGGTACACATCAGGAACACGACCCACTCGGGCGGCTCTTCCAGGGTCTTCAACAGGGCATTGAAGGCTTCCGAGGTAATCTGGTGGGCTTCATCGACGATAAATACCTTGTAACGGTCGCGGGCGGGGCGAAAGCGGACGTTCTCCCGCAACTCGCGCATTTCGTTGATGCCGCGATTCGAGGCGGCGTCGATCTCGATCACGTCCATCGAATTGCCGAGGGTCACTTCCTTGCAACTGGCACAGACGTTACAGGGCGTCGGGGTGGGGCCTTTTTCGCAATTGAGGCAGCGGGCGAGGATGCGGGCGACGGTGGTTTTGCCGGTGCCGCGCTGGCCGGCGAAGATGTAGCCGTGGGCGATGCGCTTCTGCCCAATGGCGTTCTCAATCGTCGTCCGGACGGCTTCCTGGCCGATCAGTTCCTCGAAGCCTTGCGGCCGGTACTTGCGGGCGATGACTTGATAAGCTTTTTGTTCTGACACAAGTTTGGAAGGCGAATAAGCCAAACCCCGGGTGATCCGCGGCACACAGCCGAACCCACTACCGTTGCTTCCTTCCGGACCTGGCGGGGTTCGCAGGCAGACCATTGCACGAAGCCCGGGGCCTGACATGCGTTAGTTTAGCATCTTCACTCCCAACATCAGTACGGCGCCGGCCAGGATCAGCCAAACGGTTTCGACCTTGGCGCGGATGAAGAACCAGGTGGAGCCGGCGACGAGCAGCGCGGGAGCGGGCGAGTCAATCGCGTCGCGGGCGAGGGGCAGGATCGCGGTGAGCGAGAGGCCGACGCTGGTGAGCATGACGGCGTCCAGCGCGCGCTTCACGGGAGGCGACTTGGCGTGGCGGCCGAGCCAATACAGCAAGGGCAGCACCAGAAGCGCGGGCGTCACCATGGCGAGCCAAGCGGCCGTCGCGCCGCGCCAACCGCCGATGGTTTGCCCGACGGCGACGATGTAGCCGCCCTTGGGCCCGGGTGTGAGGCGTCCGGTGACGATGGCGGTGTTGAGTTGGCGGTCCGTGAGGCGATGGGTGAGGACGAGTTCCTGTCGCAGGATGGGGAGCGCGGTCATGCCGCTGAAGGAACTGAGGGTGGCTTTGAGGAAGAGCAGATAGAGCAGGACGAATTCGGTCACGAATCTGCTCCTTGCCAGAAGTAACCGGCGGCGGCGCCGGCGACGAGTACCCAGACGGGCGAGACGAGATAGCCGAGCGCGAGTCCGCCGGCGATGAAGGCGAGTCCGCGGAGGAGGGGCGCGGAGGTGAGGTAGGGTTGGGCGAGGGTGAAGAGGCTGCCGAGGCTGAGTCCGATGGCGACCGCGATGGCGCCGTGCATCATGGCTACGGCGGCCGGCCAATCGAGCAGCCGCTCCATGACAGCGGCGAGCAAGGCGGTAAGAATCGAGCTGGGGACGGAGGCGATCAGCAGACAAACGATGGCGCCCGGCCAGCCGCGCACGAGGTATCCGAGGGCGGAGCAGCAGGCGAAGAGGTTGGTGCCGGGAGTGATGCGGCTGAGGGTGTAGGCGAGGGCGAAGTCAGTGCCGGAGAGCCAGTGGCGCCGTTCGACCATTTCGCGCTGGAGCGCGGCGGTGGTGGGATTGCCGCCGCCGAAGGTGAGGGTGGCGGCGCGGAGCATCACGCGGGCGAGGTCGCCTAGATACACTGGAGAATCCATGCTCAAAACTATCATCTTCGATCTGGGCAACGTTATCGTGCCCCTGGACTTTCCGGCAGGATATCAGGCCTGGAGCGAAGCCACGGGATTGGCGCCCGCCGAGATCCAGCGAAGGCTATCGTCGGTGGACCTCTACCGGGCCTATGAGGCGGGCGAAATGTCGACGCCGGTTTTTCAGGAGGCCATGCAGGGGCTCTTTGGGATTGAGGTGAGCGAGTCGCGCTTCATGGATCTTTGGAGCAGCATCTTCGCGGTGCCGACGCTGGTGGACGCGCAAACGCTGATCGGGCTGAAGCAGCGCTACCGGCTGGTGCTGCTGTCGAATACGAACGATTTGCACTTTCGCTTTATCCGGCGGAATTACCCGGTGGCGGAGCTGTTCGATGCGTATGTGCTGTCGTATGAGGTGGGGTTGATGAAGCCCGAGCCGGGTATCTACCGGGCGGCGATTGAGGCGTCGCGTTGCGCGGCGTCGGAGTGCTTCTTTACGGATGACTTGGCGGCTAACATTGAGGCGGCGCGGTTGGCGGGGATGGACGGGGAAGTGTTTACGGATGAGGGGTCGTTGTTGGGTCAGTTGCGGGCTCGCGGGGTCGTTTTGGGCGGCTGAGGAATTCTTGTGGAAAAAACGGCGATGGGCAGAAATGTTCTTTTGAAACTCTTGTCCGACGCCAGAATAAAGGATTTATTATCTTTGTTTTGGCGCTAAGTGTGTTGTTTTTCTGCATGCGGGCGGGCGGTGGGTTTTGTTGCGTAAAGCCATTGCAATGAGGGGTATACGGCATTTGATCGGAACTTGCCTTAGCCGGGAAGTGGTAGAAACCTCTTACTATCAAAGGCTTAGTGCGATTCCGCTTGCGGCGCGCGACTTTTCGCCCGGCGCACGCTAGACTGAAGGACGCATGAGTTGGTGGAAACGAGACAAGCCCTCCGTGACGACGTCGCCGGGCGACGACCGCACCGTCCTCACCGAAGGACTCTGGGTAAAGTGCGAAGGCTGCCGCCAGGTGATCTTCCGCCAGGAGCTCGAAAAGAACCTGCACCTCTGCCCTAAGTGCGGCTACCATTTCCGCATCGACGCCCGGGCTCGCCTGGAACTGCTCTTCGACGGCGACTACGAAGAACTGGACGAGACCCTCACCTCTACTGACCCGATTGGCTTCGTCGACTCCAAGCCGTACACCGTCCGCTTGACGGGCATGCAGAAGGCTACGGACCTCCGCGATGCCATCATCTCCGCCCGTGGCCAGATCAATGGCCGGATGGTGAACGTCTGCGCCCTCGAGCTCAAATTCATCGGCGGTAGCATGGGCGCGGTGATGGGCGAAAAGATCGCCCGCGCGATTGACCGTTCGATCGTGACGCGCGACCCCCTCATCGTCATCTCCGCTTCAGGCGGCGCGCGCATGCAGGAGGGCGCCATTTCATTGATGCAGATGGCCAAAATCTCTTCCGGGCTCATGCGCTTGGATGACGCCGGTATCCCGTACATCAGCATCCTGACTGACCCCACTACGGGCGGCGTCACCGCCAGTTTCGCCATGCTCGGCGATCTGAATATCGCCGAACCCGGCGCGCTGATCGGTTTCGCGGGTCCGCGGGTGATCGAGCAGACCATACGCCAGAAGCTCCCTGAAGGCTTCCAACGCAGCGAATTCCTGCTGCAACATGGCTTCCTCGACGCCGTTGTGAAGCGCACCGAGATGAAGGCGACGCTGACGCAGGCCTTCGAATTCATGTGCCGCTAATTACTTGGCGGTCTTGGGCACCAGGCCCGCCACCTCAGGCGGAAGCACGAAGGCGCTGTCGGGCACCGGGCCGTTGATGGTGTATTTGCTGAAGAGCATCTCGGCGACTTGGCCACCCGCGGACACGCCCAGCTTGAACGGACGCTTCACGCCCTGCACGAGGCGATAGTCGCCCATCGTGCTTTCCATTGGCATCGGACCCATCTGCGTCGGCATGGTGGCGGTCATCTTCAGCATCAGTCCGGACTTCTTGCTGAAGTAGCGGGTTTCGGGCTCGCCGGACTTGGGCGTCAGTACCACTTTGTAGCAGTCCTCACCGGCGACGGACTCGCTACCCACCAGGTCGGCCTTGGGGAAGTACTTGCGCCATTGGTGATCGAGGTCAATCGCGGCGTTGCGCACGTGCACTTCGCGCTCCTCGCCTGAGCGCACCCGCGCGCCGGTGATCTGGTTGTTCTCCCAGGCGACGCCCTTGGTTACGCCTTCTTCCATCTTGCCGATGGTGGGAATCTCGATTACCGTGTAAGCGTTGCCGGACTTCTTGACGACGCGGACCTTGCCGCTGACGTTCTGGGCGGCCATGTTGACGGTGCCTTCCGCTACCTCGCTGACGATCTTGGCGTAAGCGGCTGGGCCGCCCGTCACCGTGACGAAGTTGTCGACGATCGAAGCGGCCGTGGGCGCGGTGGCCTTTTGGTAGGCCGCGCTCAGGCTAGCGGCGGTTAGATGGAAGAACGCTCTTCTGCGCATGAATCCACTGTAGCGCAGCATCCAAAACCGGGTCACCCGCGGCCAGGGAGGCGGGCGTTAAATTCACGATCTGGTCCGGCGTGACGCCCTCACCTTCGAGGGCCTTACCATTGCGCGAAATGTAGTTGGCCACGGGGTATTGGAAGAGGTCGCCGCTGGGCAGACGCTCGATCACGGACGGCAGGGCAGCGCCCATACTGCGGGAACCGAAGATGCGGGCGCGGCCGAGGTCCTGGAGGCCGCCGGCCATGATCTCGGCGGTGGAGGCGGTGCTCGAATCGATGAGAATCGCGAGCGGACCCCGAAAGACTACGCTGCGCGGATTGACGGTGAACTTCAGCTTGGAGTCGCGCCGCACCATGGTGCCCAGGAACTGGTCTGGTTGATTCACGAAAAAGCCCGCCAGGCCCATGGCCAGAATGCCGATGCCGCCCGGGTTGCCGCGCAAATCGACGATGAAGCCGCGGCAAGTGGTTGCGCAGCCTTTCACCGCTGCTTCGAAGGCCGGGCTGAGGCGAACGGGGTCCAGAAAGAGATTGAAGGCGATGGTGCCGACGTCGCCGATGCGTTTCGTTTCGATCGAGATGGGCATGGGGGGCAAGAACCCGAACCGGGTGAGTTGCCCCTTCGGCGCGAGCAGCGTGACGGTGAGTTTTTGCGGAGCGCTGCCGGGGACTTGCGTCGTGAGGTCCACGCGGCCGCCGGGGTCGCCGCTGAGTTTGGCGAGGACTTGCGCGCGTTGCCGGGCCAGCAGCATGGCGCCCTGCCGGACCTTCCCCAGGCGTTGCAGTCCAGGGGCGAGCGGCTGATCTTCGACGGCCAAAATCTCGGCACCGGCGGCGACTCCGGCACCGGGCTCGGTATGCCAGATCCAGGCGCGGCCGTCGATGATCGCGACGTCAAATGGCGGGCGTCCTTCGCCGAAGCTGGCGGACTCTTCCACCGGCTCACCGCCCGAAATGTGGAAGTGCGAAAGCTTCAAGCGCTGGATCATCTCCTGGATGTAGGCACGTGCCTCCGCGCCGGACTTGGCTTGTTCCACCTTCGCGCGGTACTCGGGCTTCAGCCTCGTCCAGCCGTTGCGCTCGAGCTCTTCCGGATCCCAATGCTTGTCCTGGACGAGCTGCCAGACCTTGTCGAAGGTGAGTAGCCAGACGGGTTCGATCGCCGCCAAAGGCAGCCCTAGAAGGAGCATCGTGACGAAACGGAGCATTCGCTATGATTGTAGCTTGGACGATTATGACTAGCCTGGAAACCACTGTCATCGAAGTGAAACAAAAGCTCGACGCGGGCGAGCCGCTGGTGCTGCTGGACTGCCGCGAGCCCTTTGAAACCGATCTCTGTCGTCTCGCGAATGCCGAGTTGATCCCGATGAATACCATTCCGCAGCGGCTGGCGGAAGTGGAGCGGCTGGCGGATCGCGGAACACTGGTTGTCTACTGCCACCATGGAATGCGCAGTTTGAATGTGGCCAATTGGCTGCGTCAACAGGGTGTGGAAAATGTAACGAGCATGACAGGCGGGATCGACGCCTGGAGCCTCCAGATCGACCGTCTAGTACCACGTTATTGACCCCGTACGGTGTTAATTAACTCCCATGTTTTACAAGCGTTTCCACGTGGTTGCCCCAGGTGTGTCCATAGTACTGTGTCGGGTTGACACACTTGTTTCCAGTCTGTTAATATCTAGGGATTCGCTAGTGAGCAATTGGCACTAGACATCATCCCAATTCTTAGTAATTCGTCACTCGGAGGAAGAGACCGGGCGAAGGGATAGCGAGTTTGGCCTGCACGGGCTACTCGAGAGAATCAGGCCCCACTGGGCTAGGCTGGGAGTTTTTTTGCAGCAACCGTATTTCATTGTGGTGTTAGCGCATTCCCTACATGGGCGTCTGCGCCGGATCCACGTCCCCTACACCGTCCTTTACGGCGTGTTTGGCTTGGCCTTGTTTGGCTTTGTCACCCTGGCTGGAATGGCTTCCAGTTATGCCCGGATGTGGTGGAAAGTCAGCAATTACAACGTGATGCGCTCGCAGCTCGAGTCGCTCCAGGACCGATACCAGTCCTTGCAGAAGCAGAACACGGTGCAGTCTCAGCAGATGGCGACCCTCCAATTGTTCGCTATGGAAGTTTCGAGTGCCTACGGGATTCAGAAACGCGGCTCCTCAATGGGCCAAGCAACGAGCATCGGTGGTGGTACCCCGATGAGCGAAGGCCGCCTGGTTCCCACGATCGCCGAGACTGTCGAACAATACAGCTACCTGAAGTCGATCAACTTTACCTCTTTACGCCGGTCCCGGCCAGGCGCCTCAAATTTCGTGAATCCGGACTCTGTTCCGGGCCTTTGGCCGGCTAACGGCCAACTCACCAGCTTTTTCGGCATGCGGCGCGATCCCTTCTCCGGGCTGGGAGAATTTCACCCGGGTGTGGATATTGTCGTCAACCCTGGGACACCCATCCGCGCCACGGCAGATGGCCGGGTGACGGTTTCGGGCTGGAACGGTGGCTATGGCTTGGCGGTGGTGGTGAATCACGGTAATGGCCTTGAGACGCTATACGGACATCTCTCGAAGGTGGGCTACCTGGTGGGCCAGGAAGTACGGCGGGGGGAAGTGGTCGGCTACTCTGGCGCGACCGGACGCGTTACGGGCCCCCATCTCCACTATGAGGTCCGCGTGAGCGGAGCTCCGGTGAATCCCTACCGCTATTTGAAAGCTGTCGTTGCTCAAGCGGCGCCACGCAAGAACGACTTCCCGTTTTAAGGCTTCGCCCAAACGAGCCCGGTTAGAAGTTGTTTTGCTAGGGTTTTTCGCGCGAAACGGGCCCGCCGCTTACGCGAAGGGCTTTCCGGTTTTCGCTCCCGGAGGGCAAAGATCCCCTCCCTGACGTTCGAGGAGAGCATCTAGTAGCCCTTCACCGATCCGCCGCGGCGGCCGTCGCTCCAACCGACCCGCCAATTCGTTCCCTCTTCAATCATCACGGCCTGCACATCGCCTTGCGAACGTAGCTTTGGATTCAGCGTGTGTCCCATTTGGGTCAAGCGCTCGGCGACGTCGTAGACGAGCGCGGCGGGCTCCGCGTCGGTGCGATTGGCGATCAGGTCAAAGTGAATGCGGGGGAATTCGAGAGCGTCGCGCAGGGACATCTTGAAGTCGACGATGTTCGTCACAATCTGAAACAGCGTACTCGGAATGGTGGCGCCGCCGGGCGTACCGAAGGCGACCCAGGGAGTGCCGTCCGGCTTCGCGATGAGGGACGGCGCCATGGTGGAAGCGTAACGCTTGCCGGGGGCCACGGAATCGGCGCGGCCCGGGCGGTTGGAGAAGACGCTCATGTGGTTGTTGAGCAGGACGCCGGTGCCTTTGGCGATCACCTGCGAGCCGTAGAAGCCACTCAAGGTGTAGGTGTTGGAGACGATATTGCCGTCTTCGTCGACGACGGTGAAATGCGTGGTATCGGTACTCTCGTTGTCCGTTGCGCGGCCGCGCTGTTGCGGAGTAGCCTTCTCTTCGCTCAGGTTCGCGCCGGACTTGGCCGCGTAGGCCTTGCTGATCGCTTCGTCCACGCCGAGCGTACCCTCTTGAATCATCAGCCGACGCGCGGCAAAGCCGCGCCGTAGCGCCTCAATCTGCAGGTGGCGAGCCTTTGCGGAGCCCTCGCTGCCGAGCGGGAGTTGGTGCTGCTCCAGCACGTTCAGCGCTACCACCAGGGCCGCGCCGCCCGACGAACTCGGGGGCGCCGTCAGGACGGGGAAGCCGCGATAGGTGGTCCGCAAAGGCGCCAGCAGTTTGGCTTCGTAGCCGCGCAGGTCGGCGACGGTGATGAAGCCACCGTTGGCCGCCATATCGGCGGCGATGCGCTTGGCGGTTTCGCCCTGGTAGAACTCGCGCCAGCCGCCCTTGCGCAGCCGCGCGATGGTGGCGGCGAGTTCCGGCTGCACGAGACGCTCGCCTTGCTTCAGAGGCGTGTCGCCGCCGTGCAAAAAGAGCTTGGCGGCTTCGGGATACCTTTTCATCACCGGCACCTGCAGCCGGAGGATGAGTTCCATACGGAGAGAGGCCGGGAAGCCCTTCTTGGCCAGGTCGTAAGCCGGTTCCAGCACGGCGCTCCAAGCCAGGCGCCCGAACTTCTCGTGCGCGAGCCCCAGCCCGGCGGGTGTGCCCGGCACGGCGACGGACTTGTGGCCCAAAGTTGCCTCCGCCGGAGTGGCAAACATGCCTGGCTTCGAGACTCCGGGCGCCATGCCGCTATAGTCGATGACGCCGGTGCGGCCGTCGCGCATGGCCACCAGCAGGTAGCCGCTGCCGCCCAGATTGCCGGCTTCGGGGTGGACGACAGCCAGCGCCGCACCCACTGCGACGGCGGCGTCGACGGCGTTGCCGCCCCGGCGCAGCACGGCCAGTCCGGCTTCCGTGGCGAGGGGATGTACGGAGGCTACCATGGCGCGCTGCGCCCGCTCCGGCTGCGCGACCATGGGGCGCGCGGCCACGAGTTCCAGCCCGCTTTGCGAGCGCTCTTGCGAATAAAGGAGCAGGGCCGAGAGGAGGACCGAAAGTATGCGATGCATGCTTTCCAGAGTCTACCAAGCGCCCGCGAGTCTTTGGCGCCAAATGTTGATGGCTAAGGGCGGCGCAGCGTGGGTGCGCCGGGCATGAGGTTGAAACCGTGCGTGGCGAGCAGGCTTCGCCCGGCGGGACTGAGCAGGAAATCCAGAAACGCGGCCGCAGCTTTCCGCTTCTTGGACTTGTTCAGGACGACGCCGATCTGGCGTAGCGGACGGTGGAGTTCGTCCTTCACCAGGAGGCCGCCCTGGTCGAAGACGAGTGAGTAAGCCGTCAGGCAGACGTCGGCGTTGCCGGACTCGGCAAATTGATAGGCTTGCCGCGTCGTCTCCGCCTGCACCACCCGCTCCTGAACCTGCGGCCAAAGGCCAGAACGCTCCAGTACCTCTTTCGCGGCCCGGCCATAGGGCGCGGTGAGAGGATTGGCAATGGCGATGGTCTTGGCCTTCGCCAGATCGCCCAGTTCCCGGTACGCTCCGGATTTTGACCAGAGGGCAACGCGGCCAATGGCATAAATCTGCCGTGAGTCCGGATCTACTTTGTTCTTTTTCACCAGCGGCTCGACCTGATATTCGTCGGCCGAGAGAAAAAGGTCAAAAGGGGCCCCATTTTCGATCTGCCGCGCGAGCATGCCGGAGGAGCCGAAGGTGAAGGTGACGGGGCCTGGATATTGTTGCTGTAAAAGGGTTTGGATGGGGGCAAGGTCAGAGGCGGCGGCGACGAGGAGAGGGTCCTGGGCCGAAAGACTTGACAGTGATGCACTAAAGTTCGATACTACAAGCAGACTAAGAGCAAGTGCGACCCCGAATGGTAGCCGTAGCAATAGTCGCGAGATCAGAGAGTGTGAGCGAGAGCGAGGAGTTTTCATGAGTAAGATCATTGGTATCGATTTAGGCACCACCAATTCCGTGGTCGCGGTGATGGAAAACGGCCAGCCGGTAGTCATTCCCAACCAGGAGGGCGGCCGGACGACGCCGTCTGTGGTGGGTTTCACCAAGAGCGGGGAGCGCCTGGTGGGGCAAGTCGCGAAGCGGCAAGCCGTGACCAACCCTGAGAATACCATCTACTCGATCAAGCGGTTTATGGGCCGGCGCTACGAGGAAGTGGGCGAAGAGACTAAGCTGATCCCTTACCAGGTGATTCGCGGCGACAACGGCGACGCGCGCGTGCAGATTGGCACCCAGAAGCAGTCGCCGCCCGAGATTTCGGCCATGGTGCTCACCAAGCTGAAGGAAGCGGCCGAGAGCTATCTGGGCGAGAAGGTGTCGAAGGCCGTGATTACGGTGCCCGCATACTTTAACGACGCCCAGCGCCAGTCCACCAAGGATGCGGGCACGATTGCCGGCCTGGAGGTGATGCGCATCATCAACGAGCCGACGGCGGCGGCGTTGGCTTACGGGCTCGACAAAAAGAAGGACGAGACGATCGCCGTTTACGACTTGGGCGGCGGTACGTTCGACATCTCGATTCTCGAGGTGGGCGACGGTGTGGTGGAAGTGAAGTCGACGAACGGCGACACGCACCTCGGCGGCGACAACGTCGACCAGCGCATTGTCGACTGGTTGATCGCGGAGTTTAAGAATGAAGAAGGCGTCGATCTGTCGCGCGACAAGATGGCGTTGCAGCGCCTGCGCGAAGCGGCCGAGAAGGCCAAGATCGAGCTCTCCACGTTGCTCGAAACCGAGCTGAATCTGCCGTTCATCTACGGCGACCCCAGCACGGGTCCGAAGCATATGGTGAAGAAGCTGACGCGCGCGCGCTTTGAGCAGATGGTAGCCGATCTGTTGGAGCGCACGATTGGCCCCTGTAAGCAGGCCTTGGCCGATGCCGGACTGACGCCCGATAAGATCGACGAAGTGGTGCTGGTGGGCGGCTCGACGCGCATTCCCAAGGTGATGGAGCTGGTGCGCAACTTCTTCGGGAAGGACCCGAATAAGACCGTGAACCCGGACGAAGTAGTCGCCGTCGGCGCCGCCGTACAGGGTGGCGTCTTGGGTGGCGAAGTGAAGGACGTCCTGCTATTGGACGTGACCCCGCTGTCCCTGGGCATTGAGACCCTGGGTGGCGTCTTCACCAAGCTGATCGAGCGTAACACGACCATTCCGACGCGCAAGAGCGAGGTCTTCTCGACGGCGTCCGATAACCAGACGTCGGTGGAGATCAAGGTCTATCAGGGCGAACGCGCCATGGCCCGCGACAACCGCATGCTGGGTGTTTTCCAACTGGTGGGCATTCCGCCGGCTTCGCGCGGCATCCCGCAGGTGGAAGTGACGTTCGACATTGACGCGAACGGCATTCTGAACGTGTCGGCGAAGGATCGCGCGACGAATAACGAGCAGAAGATCACCATCACGTCGTCCTCCGGCCTTTCGAAGGACGAGGTGGACAAGATGGCGAAGGACGCCGAGGCGAACTCCGCCGAGGACAAGCGCCAGCGGGACGTGATTGAAGCACGCAACCAGACCGACGCCATGGTCTACAACGTCGAGAAGATGCTGAAGGAGCATCGCGACAAGATCTCGGACGACGACGCCAAGAACGTCGAGGCGGCGCTCGAAGAGACGAAGAAGGCCATCGCCA
Organism: Bryobacteraceae bacterium; assembly: GCA_019752335.1. Lineage (GTDB taxonomy): Bacteria > Acidobacteriota > Terriglobia > Bryobacterales > Bryobacteraceae > JALHNI01. The sequence goes on along the minus strand of JAIEMJ010000011.1, from coordinate 237,597 downwards.
GCGGCAGCCTGGAAGAGATCAATGCGGCGAAGGACAAGCTGACGGCGTCGAGCCACAAGCTAGCCGAGGCGATGTACAGCAAGGCGGCGCCCGATGCGGCCGCTTCTGGCGCGGCCGCCGGGGCCGGTGCTTCTGACGCTCCCGGAGCCGAGAAGAAGGATAACGTCGTGGACGCCGAGTTCGTCGACGTCGACGACAAGAAGTAAGCGCAATCGCCGCGGGCGCGGACTCCTCGATGGGTCCGCGCCTCTTGCCGAAAGGGCCACATGGCGACGAAAAAGAAGGACTACTACGAACTGCTTGGCGTGGCCCGTGGCGCCAACGAGGACGAAATCCGCAAGGCTTACCGGAAGCTGGCGCGGAAGAACCACCCTGACCTCAACCCTGGGGACAAGGACGCCGAAGAGCGCTTCAAAAGCGTCCAAGAGGCGTACGACGTCCTCAACGACAGCAAGAAGCGTCAGCTTTACGATACGTACGGTTTTTATGCCGACAACATGGGTTCCGGCGGTGGCCCCGGTGGACCCGGCGGCGCACAGGCCCCCCCTGGCTTCGACTTTCGGGGCTTCGACTTCGACGATCTCTTCGCGGAACAACAACGCCAGCAAGGAGGCGGCCGTCCCCGTGGCGGCGGCGGTGGCGGTGGCTTTGGCCAGCCGGGCGACGCCGAGAACGGTAGCTCATTTAAGGACTTTTTCTCCTCCTTTTTCGGTGGCCGGCAACCGGAAGCGCAAGCGGAGCGGGGAACGGATCTTGAGTACGCGCTGAACATTGATTTTGGGCAATCGATCAAAGGGACGCAGGTGCGGCTCACGATCAACCGTCATGAGACCTGCGAGGTCTGCCACGGGTCGGGCGCGGGATCCGGCAGCAGCGTTTGCTCCACCTGCACGGGCAAGGGCAAAGTGACACAGATGGCGGGCGCGATGCGCTTTGACGTACCTTGCGCGCGTTGCCAAGGCAAGGGGCGGCTGACGAACGCGTGTCCGCGGTGCCAGGGCGAGGGGCGGATGGTGCGTCCGGAGCCAGTGGAGGTCCGCATCCCGGCGGGCGCGGCGGACGGCAGCCGGTTGCGCGTGGCGGGCAAGGGAAACGCGGGGCAGGGGGGCAGTCCGGCGGGCGATCTCTACATCACGATCCGCGTGGAGCAGCATCCGCTCTTCCATCGCGAAGGCGACAACATTGAAGTGAAGGTGCCGGTAACCATTTGGGAAGCCGTGCTGGGCACGAAGATCGAAGTGCCCACCATCGACGGACGCGCGCTGCTCAAGGTGCCGCAGGGCACGCATAACGGGCAGAAGTTCCGTTTGCGGGAGAAGGGCATCTTCAACTCGCGCAAGAATCTGCGGGGTGACCAGATTGTCGAAGTCGAGATCCAGTCGCCGCCTGCGAATGATGAACGCACCCGGGAGCTATTCCGGGAACTCGCGCAGCTCCACGCCGACGAAGATCCGCGGCAAGAGCTCTGGAGTAAGGTGTAAGCACATGGCCAAAGCCCGGCAAAAAGCGGCCTTCATGATTTCGTCGGTCGCGGAACAGTATGAAATCCATCCGCAGACGCTGCGCATGTATGAGCGCGAAGGCTTGCTGAAGCCTTCGCGGAGCGACGGCAATACGCGCATGTATACCGAGGAAGACCTGGAACGTTTGGAAGTGATTCTGAAGCTGACGCGCGACTTCGGCGTGAATCTGGCGGGTGTGGGAATTATCCTCGATATGCGTGAGAAGATGTCGGCGATGCAGCAGCACTTCGAGCAGTTCGTCACGCAGTTGAATGTGGAGTTGCGGGATCGGGTGCCGGGTCCGGATAGCGGTCCGCGGAACTCGCTGATCCCGTTGAGCCGTCTGCGCCGGTAGTCCTGGTTAGCGAATCCGATAGGAGCCGTTGCGCGGGTCGAGCGTCAGTTCGCGATTCTTCCAGATGGGGAAACCCAGGAAGCCAGAGAGACGGACGCCAAAGGCTTCGGAGACCGGCGTGAGGTTCATCGCCACCACTTCGGGGGTCCAACTGTCGAGGCCGGGTAGGGTGAAGTGGGCGGGCATCTCAGGGCGGTTCGCCAGTAAGTTTCCTGATGCTCCTTGAAGCGCAACGGTGCGGGCGTTCAAGCTCGGGAGCGTTTCATGCACGATGCTGTAGCCGGCGCCGGAGTCGAGCACGAACTGCTTTTCATTTCCATCTTCTAACAGCAACAAATGCCCGAGACGCCGGTAAGGCGTAAAGCCGGCGGCGAGGGCCGGGGGCTGGTGGCTGGCCCAAGGACGGTCGCTGGCGCCTTCGTGGCCCTGATGCCCGGGGAACGGAGTTAGCTCCAGTTGCTTCTTGCGGCCATGGCAAGTAATCAGGAAGTGCGAGAAGAGCGCGGGACTGATCAGGCCGTCGATGCCTTGGACGAAACGCTGAGGGGCGGCTTCGACGATCACATTGCCGAGTTCGAGTTGGTCATCAATAGTTACCCGTGCGGCAAGCAGGGAAGTCGCGGTCTGGCGCTGGCCTTCGCCGAAACCGCCCACCAGCGCGTCGCTGAGTGGTTCCAGTCCTAAGGTGGCCGCCAGACGCGTCGAGAGCAGGATTCCTCGGGCGCCGGTGTCGAGCAGAAGACGGAGGGGGCGGTGGCCGTTGAAGGATACGCGCAGGCTCCAGCCGTGCGGACGCCATTGGTCGGTTTGCGCGAGTGGCATCCGCAAGCGGTAGGGCTGGTAGGCGCTCCGGAGTTGGTTGATGATGCGCCCGCCGAGCTTCTGGTGCAGGGTGATCCGCCATTGGGCGTAGAGGCGGGTCTCCGAGGGCGTGCTGGGTAGGCGGATGAGGCGCTGAAGAAGTGTCGCTTCGAGTGTGGGGTCAGCGGCGGCGCTCGCGTATTCGCGGACGATTTCGGGGTCGTTCGGATTGGCTTGGTAGGCTTGGGCCCAGCGGCGTTCGGCGGCCGGGCGTTGGTGCTCGGCTTGGTCGAGCCGCGCCAGTCCGCTTAGAGCAGGCGCGAAACGGGGTTGTTGGGTGAGGGCCTGTTCGTAGAGTTGGCGCGCTTCGCGCAGATGGCCGTTGCGGTAGGCAGTCGCCGCTCGGGCCGCGAGCGCGGCGGGGTCGAGCGGCAGGGATTCCGCCCACAGCGCTCCAGCCAGCGCGGTGAGCAGGGGAAGGGTCCGCCACATGGGCAGAGTATAGTTTCATTTACGTTACAAAGCAACTACATTGTGATGACAAGCGAAGATTGTTTTCCGTAAGTGATTGATAAAAATGTAGTTGCTTTCTGTTGCGTTCGTCTGACTGGTGGGCGATTCGGAGTAAGTCTAAGTTAATCAATCAGATAGACGGAATTTTGGGTTCGTTTGGACGTCGCGGAAAAAATAGCCATTCCTGGTAAAGTATGAATATAAAAAGAGTTGTAGAGACGTCGGACAAGATTTTCAGAAGGCGCTTTGGTGGCCGGGCGCTTTTGAAGCGGGACTAGATTTGCCAGGCGACTTGGCCGCCGATGACTGTGGCGACGGGGCCGCCTTGGAAGGCGCGCCCGTGGAATGGAGAGTTCCGGCTCTTCGATGGCGACTTGGACAAGTCGTAAGTCCATGGCCGGTGCAGGTCGAAGATCGTGAGGTCGCCGGGGAGGCCTTGGGTTAGCCGGCCACGTCCCAGGCGCATCGTTCGCTCTGCCCCGGTGGTGAAGAGCGACACCATGTGCGACAGGGTGATCCTGCCGGGATGCACAAGGCGCTCTAACGTGAGCGGAATCGCGGTTTCCAGACCCAGGATGCCGAATGGGCAGCGTTCGAAGGCTTGGGCCTTTAGTCCAGGAGCATGGGGTGCGTGGTCCGTGGCGATTGAGTCGATGGTGCCGGAGACGATACCGTCGAAGGCGGCGTCAATATCGCAGCAGCCGCGCAAGGGCGGCTTCATCTTGTAATTGCTATCGAGCGTGACGAGGTCTTCGTCGCTGAGGGTAAAGTGATGCGGCGTAATCTCGCACGTCACTGGCAGGCCTAGCGACTTAGCGTGCTTCACCATGGCCATGGCGTACCGCGTCGAAATGTGGGCCACGTGGTAGCGGGCTCCGGTAAGCTCAGCCAGGATCAGATCGCGCGCCACCATGATGTCTTCGGCCGCGGCGGGCATGCCGCGCAAGCCGAGCTTCATGGACGTCACCCCCTCGTGCAACGTCGCGGCTTCGGTGAGGTTGAGATCCTCGCAATGGTCGATCACCGGGATACCCAAGCGCTTCGCCGACTCCATGGCGTCGCGCATCAACTGCGAGTTCATCACAGGCCGGCCGTCGTCTGAGATGGCGACGGCGCCTGCCTGCACCATGCCCGCAAGATCGGCGAGCTTCTCGCCGGCTGACCCCACCGAAATCGCCCCAATCGGATGCACATGGACAGGTGTAACGCGCTTGGCCTGCTCGACGATGTAGCGGGTGACCTCGGCGCTATCGTTCGAGGGCTTCGTATTCGGCATGCAGCAGACCGTCGTGAAGCCGCCTGCCAGGGCACACTGTGCGCCCGTGGCAATCGTTTCGGACTCTTCAAAGCCCGGCTCACGGAAGTGGACGTGGATATCGTAGAAGCCCGGCGCGACCACGCAGCCCGTCGCGTCGAACTCTTGGGCACCCATCAATGATAGATGGTGCCCGATGTGCCCAATGCGTCCATCCACGATAGCGACATCGGCAATGGTGTCCAACTGCTGCGCGGGATCGATGACCCGTCCGTTCTTCACCAGCAGGTTCAAGCGACTCGCTCCACCAGGAGCACCTTCTCCATCCCGTCAATTTCCTGGAACTTCACTTCGATGATTTCGTTCGCGGCCGTGGGCACGGTGCGTCCGACATAGCGAGCTTCGATGGGCAATTCGCGCCAGCCGCGGTCAATCAGGCAGAGGAGCTGTACGCGGGCCGGGCGTCCGCGCTCGAAAAGCGCGTCAAGCGCCGCGCGCACCGTGCGGCCGGTATACAGCACATCATCGGTGAGGATGATGTCCTTGCCGGTGATGTCGAAGTCGATGGCGGTGGAATTGTGAACGGGACGATGGCCGACGGTAGAGAGGTCATCGCGGTAGAGGTTGATGTCGAGGGTGCCTACGGGGATCTCGCGTTTCTCGAGTTCGGTGATCTTCTTCGCCAACCGGTCAGAAAGCGGGACGCCGCGACGGCGAATGCCGATGAAGGCCAGCTTGCTGAGGTCCTTGCTGTTTTCCAGAATTTCGTGTGCCAGCCGGACCAGGGTGCGGTCCATTTCGGAGGCGGACATCAATTGCTTCTTTTCGCGCGTTTCGGCCATCTTGAACACTGAGCGTAGCATGACATTGAGGTGCGGTTGAGCTACGATGATCGGCATGAGAATCATTTTGGCCGTGTCGTTGCTCACCTGCTGTCTTTTTGCCGCCGATGTCTCTGGAAACTGGGAGGCTCAAGTGGAAACCAACGCGGGCGCCGGCTCACCCAGCTTCGTCTTGAAACAGGACGGCGAGAAGCTGACGGGTAGCTATTCGGGAGCCCTCGGCAACGCCGAACTTACGGGCACCGTGAAAGGCGACGTGATCGAATTCAGCTTCGAAGTGTCTCCGCAGGGCGACAAAGTGAAGGTCGTCTACAAAGGTAAGATCAAGAACCCGATGTCGATGGGCGGATCGTTAGTGGTGGAGAGCCTGGGCGAAGGCACTTGGACGGCCATCAAGCGATAGCGCATCTCAAGAATCGTCGGCAGGCGCGGCCGGGGACGTCTGAGATCCGGCCGCTTTCGTGAGCGGCGCACATTCGGGCAAAGCGATGGGGTTTAGCAACTGCACGCGATCTGGTCCTAAGACGCGCTCGATGTCGGTGAAGTCTTCTTCGCGAGGGCTGCGGAGATGCGCGGGCCAGTCGGCGTGGCCGGGGAATTTCTCGCGCCAGTAATCGAGGTAGAGTTGGACCGTCGCGCGGTGATGCTTGTAGTTGAGCTGATAGTCAGATTGATTGGCGGTATGGGCCGGGGCGCTTGAGTACTCGTAGCGATGAGCACGCATGACGATTCCAGCCGCAGTTGGATTTTGCTCGATGTAGATGAGGGTTGCGCGATACTGCGCATCGTCCTTGATGCACTTGGCGTGGAAGTGATTACGCCACAGATGGCCGGTCAGCTTCATGCCCTGATGGACGGTGCGGGCATAATGTGACTGCAACTGCTGCATCAGGTGCGAGATGCCCCATGTTTTTCTTGGCTCCAGGAGAAAGTGTACGTGGTTCGACATCAGGCAAAAAGCGTGTACGCGAACCTGGCAACGTCGGGCCAGGCGGTCGAAGTGGTTCAGGTAGCGGACTAACTGCGCCTGTGTCTCAAACACGCCTTGCTTCCGGGATCCGCGTTGGTAGACGTGATAGCAACGCCCGATCACCCAGTCGCGCTTCCGGGGCGGGGCAGGGGAGAGCCTAGTCTTCGGCTTGGGTTTTGTCGCCATCCACTGAATAGTGTGTTTCCGCCAGGAAAATTCTCACTTATTTTCGAACAAAATGTGAAAAGCTCGCCCCCAAAGCCTCCGCCAATGCCCCTTTGCGGTAAATCGAATCCGGCGAAGATACTCATTGTAAATGCCTTATTGGCTCGTCGGACCGGCCAAAGGTAGATTGGCGCGTTAAACCTCGTCGGAATCACCAGCCGGTTATCGCGACCATGCCCGCGGACGGACGTGCCGATATTGCGATTTCTTCGAGTCGGATTGCGTGGCGGCTGGCTGCTCATCTTTGGTAAGCGGACGGAGCGGGGGGCCCGTCCTATCACAAAGCGTTAGTGGGCGGGCCGGGGGGCCCGCCCTACCGTTTTTTCATGGGGTGGTCTACGGCTTGGAAGCCGGCGGGGACGCTTAGCTTGGAGGCGTCGATGGGGGCGTTGGAAAAATTGGAGGATTCGGTTTGCATTTCTATCATGACGTCGTCGGCGGTCTTGGCGGCGGGGGCGGCGGAGTCTTCGGGCTTAGGGGCGTCTTTGTTCTTGCGGCGCAGACCACCCATGATGCCGCCGGCGGCTAAGCCGGCTAGTCCGCCGCCGAGACGGGGCGACTTGTCGCTGTTATCCTGCGCGCTGGCGTTCCCGGGGGGCATGCCCGGCATCGCGCCGGTGCCCTTGATGCGGGTGACGGTCATGACGGGGGTGCCGTCGAGCTTGGCCATCTCTTCGGCCATTTTCTTGAGGCCGTCGGCGGAGCCGCGTTGCTGCATGAGGAGCGGGTTCAGGTTCGGGGTGAATTTCATCTTCTGGGCCATGCGCAGGTGGAAGGCTTGCACTTCGTCGTAACCCGGAATCTTGGTGGTCATCCACATGGCCATCTCCATGTCGGAGACGCCGGCGGGCGGGGCGCCGGGTTGCGCTTGCGCGGACATGGCGAGTTGCATGAGGTACTCGCGGGTGTCGAGGCCGCTGATGGAGCGGGTTTGCCCGGTGCGCTTGACGGAGACCTGCAGGTCCATTTGCGGCATGGGTTCGCTCTTCTGCTTGCTCATCGCTTCTTGCATCTTCGCGGCCATTCTCTCCATGGCTTCGCGCATTTCGGTAAAAGTGATGGTGGCGTAGGTCTTCTTTTCGAGATTGACCTCGGTGATGGTTTCGGCGGAGAGGTCAATGATGGACATGGTGTCGGGGAAGGCGTGGACCAGGCGGTCACCCTTGAGGTAGACGGCGCTGGACTTCGCGTCGAGGGCCTTGCCGGCGCCGGGGATGAAACGCATCATCCTGGTGAGGCTGCCTCCGGTGATCTTGGTGGTTTCCTGGTAGCTGAAGTCAGCGTGCAAGGGCATACACAGTGGCGTGCAGGCGAGCACGGCGGTGGCGAGGGGTTTCAAAAGCATGGGAAGCACTCCTCCTTGAGTGGTTGACGAACGTGGAACCCGTACGGCGCCGGGCCCCTGCTTCTCTAACGGTATTCTAGGCCAGAGTTTCCCCGCAAGAAGTAAATTCATGATACAGCTATGAAGATGTTGCGTATACATGGGTTAGGACTTTGGTTTTTGCTCTCGAGTGGATTGCTGGCGCAGAACGCCGGAATTCAGGGGACGGTGACGGACGGCTCCGGCGCCGTGCTGGTGAACGCGACGGTGGTCATCAGCAACACGAGTACCGGGGTGACGACGCGCTACACCACCAATGCACAGGGCCTGTACATCGCGCCGTCGTTGAACGCGGGCCGCTATCAGGTGGAATGCCAGGCTACCGGGTTCGCCACGCAGGCGCTGAAAGGCTTACAGCTCGAAGTGGGCCAGACCGCGCGGTTGGACTTCGCGCTGAAGCCCGGCACCGTGGTGGAAGCGGTGGAAGTGTCGGCGTCGGCGGTGCTGTTGAACACGGAGACCACGGAGGTGGGCCAGGTGATCGATGGCAAGCGCATTCTGGAAATGCCGCTGAACGGCCGGAATTATCTGCAATTGGCGCAGTTTACGGCCGGCGTGCTGCCGGGCGGCGGCGCGGGAGCGGGCAGCCGGGCGCGTGACGAAGGCGCGTTTGCAGCCGTGGGGATGCAGATCGCGCAGAACAACGTCCTGCTGGATGGCAACGACAATAGCTCGCGGACGTCGGGCGGTCCGCTGGGCTTTGAGGCGCAGGCGGTGAAGCCGCCGGTGGACGCGGTGAGCGAATTTAAAGTGGTGACGAACAACATGAGCGCGGAATATGGCTATCGCGCCGGGGCGAAGATTCTGGTGAATACGAAGAGCGGGACCAATGAACTGCATGGGTCGGCCTATGAATTTCTGCGCAACCAGAAGCTGGACGCCGCCAATTTCTTTGCGAATCGGAATGGGGCGAAGAAGCCGCTTTACCAGCAGAATCAATTTGGTGCGACGTTGGGCGGGCGGATCATCAAGAACCGGACCTTCTTCTTTGGTAGCTATCAGGGCACGCGGATCCGGCGGGGGCAGACCTTCACGAGTTCCGTGGCCAGCCGCGACATCGTGGAGCGGCTGGACTTCTCGGCGCAGCCCGCCGTGCGGCGCAACATCTTCGACCCGCTGACGCTGGCGGGCACGGGCGCCGCCGCTACGCGGCTGCCTTTTGCCGGCAATCGGATTCCGGAGTCGCGGGTGGATCCGGTGGCGCGGCAGATTCTGAATCTATCGCCCGCTTCAAATGTCGCGGGGTTGGATAACGCGCCGAATAATTACTTCTATTCACCGAAAGATTCCGACAACGCCAACCAATACGATTTCCGCGGCGACCATAACTTCTCCGCCAATCAGCGTTTCTTTGCGCGGTACTCGCGCCGCGATCAGTTCCGCAACGAAAATGGCTCACTGCCGGCGCCGGCGACGGGTGGGGGCGGACAGACCGTCGACTTACAGGGGCACAACCTGGTCGCGAGCCTTTCCAGCACCTTGGGTACTACGCTGTTCAACGAGTTGCGTTTCGGCTATTCGAAATTCGACACGAAGTTCGATATTCCGTTTACGGAGAACCTGAATAAGAAATTCGGGATCAAGAATGCGCCGGGCGATAGTTTTGGCGACGGCCAAGATTACGGGTTTAGTTTGTTCAGCCCGGCTGGTTTCACGGAGTTGGGTCCGCGGGCGTTTTGGCCAAATTTCAATAATCTCGATAATCGGATGATTACGAATTCGATGCTGTGGCAGAAGGGCAAACACACGGTGAAATTCGGCGGCGAATATCGCCGGCTGAACGTATTCCGTAACGCCGCGCGCTACCGGCGGGGACAGTTTTCCTTTAGTGGCCAATTTACTTCGCAGCAGCCGAATAACGGCGCGAGCCGCGGCAGTTCCGGCAACGGGTTAGCCGACATGGTGCTGGGATGGGTGTCGGGCGGCAATTATGGCAACAATCAAGGAGAGAATATTGTTGCGCCCTACTACGGAGCGTTTGTGCAGGACGATTGGAAGGTGAATTCGCGCTTGACACTGAATGTGGGTGTGCGTTGGGAGATGTTCCCGAAGGGCACGTTCCCGAATGCGGCGAAGCAGTCGGTGGGCAAGTACTTGTTGGCGGAAGACCGCATCGTCTTCCCCACCAGCGACTCGGACTGCGGTTGCAAGAACGACCGCAATAACTTTGCGCCGCGGCTGGGCTTGGCGTATCAACTGAACGCAAAGACGGTGATTCGCTCGGGCGCGGGCATATTTTACGGCGAGCCGAATAGCCTTTCCACGGAAGGCGCGAACTTCCGCTCCGGTCCGCCGCGTTCGCAGGATATTGCGATCCAAACGAATTTCGAGCAGGCCAATGTTTTTGTGCGCGATGGCTTCCCGGCGTTCAGCAATACGCAACTTCTGCGCGGCGCCAGCGTCTTCGTGTTTCCGGACTTCCGCGGTACGCTGTATGCGTCGCAGTGGTTCTTCGACGTGCAGCGGACGCTGCCGCTGGATACGCTAGTGACGATTGGGTATCAGGGAACGAAGGGCACCAACTTACACGCCGTGCGAAACATCAACCAGCCGATGACTCCGTCGGCGACGGTGGCCGCTAATCAGCGGCTAATCCTGCCGCAGTTTAGCGCCGTGAATTATCACGAAAACTCGCTGAATTCCGTCTATCACGCGTTGACGGTGAAGGCGGAGAAGCGTTTTTCGAAGGGCTTTACTTTCTTGAGCTCGTTTACCTGGTCCCGCAATATGGACTACGGTAATGAGGACTTGCTCGACGGCAGCCCTGGGGCGGTGACGCCCTATGACTTACGCCGGGAACGCGGACTTTCGACGTTGAATCGCAAGTTTGGCTACGCGTTCTCCGGAGTTTATGAAGTGCCGACCGGCAAAATGACGGGACCGGCCAAATGGGTACTCGGCGGTTGGCAGATTGGCGGCATCGTTTCGCTGCTCACCGGGCTGCCGATTTCGAATTCGATCAACGTGAACAATCAGAACCTGGGTGGCGCGGTGCGCGGCGACTGGGTGCGGAATCCGAACTTGCCCAGCAGTGAGCGGACGATTGACCGCTGGTTCGATACGACGTTTGCGGTGCCCGCGGCGCCGGGGACGATCGCGAATGTCGGCCGCAACGTGATTGTCGGGCCGGGGCGTCAGAATATCGACATGATGATCTCGCGCACGTTCCGGATGCCGTTTGAAGGCCATGCGCTCCAGTTCCGCTTTGAGAGCTTCAACTTTTTGAACCACGCGAACTTCGGCCCACCGGCGGCGGGGCTGGGTACGCCGGCGGTGGGACGTATTACGGTGGCCGACGACCCTCGGCGGATTCAGTTTGGCCAGAAGTATAACTTCTAGGAGGCCGTTGAAAAGGTTGGACCAGCGTTCTGCATTTGGACAGGCCGGGAGGCCGGTCCTACGAGCGTTCTAGGCGCTGGCGGCCCTGGCGCGCGCTGGCGAGGGCTGCCGGGGCAGGACGACGTCGAACTCCGCTTCGAGGTGGGCCAGGAATTCCGGCGTACCGAGCGGCATACCGCTGCGGGTGGCTTGCTGGATGGCTTCCACTTCGTGCTTCGCCTGCGGATACATCAGCGCCAGTCGCCATTCGCTGGGGGTGAAGCGGCGCGCGAACTCGTCATGGTTGAGCAGGCCCGGGCAACGTAGCGGTCCGGTGTGTGCCGCCGCGGAGGACCAGGGGTATTGCACGGCGTCAGCCAGTAGTCCGGCGCGGACGGGGTTCTGCTCGACGTAGCGAAGAACGGAACGGAGGTGGCGTTCGTCCACGGTGCAGGAAAAGAAGCGCTCCTGCCAGAAGCGGCCGGCGTGGCCGAGCTTGCCTTGGAGCCGCTGGCCGTAATGGCCGTTTAGGCAACGCATCCATTCGGCGATGGCGTGAGGGTACTTGCCAAGCGCGACAAGGTGGACGTGGTCCGGCATGAGGGTGTAGCCGAGGATTTGAACCTGGCGATCCCGCGCGTAGCTGGAGAGCAGGTTGAGGTAGGCTAACCGGTCATCGTCGTGGCGGAAGATCGGCTGCTGTTGGTGACCGCGCTGGACAATGTGCATCCAGTAGCCGGGTGGGGCGAAACGAGCTTTGCGAGGCATCACTGAATAGTGAGATTTCGGGGCGATTATTCTCATTTATTTCTAAGTCGCTGATGTGGGGTGATCCCCCGCAATGGCGGGGAAGCGGCTACAATCAGGCATGCGCCGACGAGAGCTTTTAGCCAGCCTGATGTTGCAGGGAAAGGCCTTGCCGCCCGTCAGGCCGATTACGCGCGGCCCCAAGTTTCACTGGTTCGGCTATTACGACAAACTGCAATTCGACTCCACATCGCGCCATTGCCTGGGTATGGAGGTGGATTTCGAACACCGGTCCCCGCGGGCCGAGGACACGATCCGGGTGGGCGTGATCGACACGGAGCGGCAGGACAAGTGGCGCGAACTTGGCACGACGCGGGCGTGGAACTGGCAGCAGGGGTGCATGCTGCAGTGGCTGCCGGGGTCGCGCGACGAGGTGATTTGGAACGACCGGCGCGAGGGCCGCTTCGTCAGCGTGATTCATCACGTGGGTACGGGCCGGGAGCGCGTGCTCGATTCGCCGATTTACGCTTTGGCGAATCGCGCGCCGTGGGCGATCACGACGGACTTCCGGCGCTTGAATCACACGCGCCCCGGCTACGGTTACGCCGGGGTGCCGGATCCGAACGTGAACCAGGCGGCGCCGAAGGACGCGGGCATCTGGCGGGTGGATTTGGCTACGGGCCAGAGTAAGCTGCTGTTTTCTGTCGCTGACGCGCTGGACGTGCCGCAGCCGAAGGGCGACTGGAGTTACTCACCGTGGAGTGTGAGCAAGCATTGGTTTAACCACTTACTGATTTCGCCGGACAATCGCCGTTTTATCTTTCTGCATCGCTGGCGGGGGCCCAAGGAGAAGCAAGGTTTTGCGACGCGTCTGTTCACGATGAACGCCGACGGTACTCAGCCGTATGTGTTGGATCCTTACGGGCAGACGTCGCACTTCATTTGGCGCGACGCGAAGCACATCGCGGCGTTTGCCTGGCACCCGTCGTTGGGCAAGCAACGTTTTTACCTTTACGAAGATCAAACCGATCAGGTGACGCCGATCGGGCCGGACGTGATGACGGTGAATGGGCACAATACTTACCTGGCGCCGGGTAAGTGGATTCTGAACGATACTTACCCGGATGCCACCCGTTTGCAGCACGTTTATCTCTACAACCCGGAAACGAACGAGCGGCGCGCGTTGGGCGATTTCCATTCGCCCACCGAGTATACGGGGGAGTGGCGATGCGATACGCATCCGCGGTCTTCGCCCGACGGGATGAAGGTCTGCATTGATTCGCCGCATGCCGGGGGACGGCAGATGTACTTGATTGACTTGCGTCGTTATTGGTAATTAGTGTCTCTTCCCACCGCAGAGGGGCTTAGAAAAAATCGGCAGACGTGCCCTTAACGAACCCCGACCGTAAGGGAGGGGATGCTTGGCCTGGGAGCATGTTTTTGTGTGCAGCTGATTTATCAGACTCTTTGACCGACGGGGCTTGCGAGGCCATCCCCTCCCTTACGGTCAGGGTTCGTTAAGGGACCAGAAACCGCGCGGGACTCATTGTTTCTGCGCTCTGACGCGGCGGGCTAGTCGAGCCGTTTGGTCTCGATGGCGCCGTTTGACTCCCAGGCGGCGAGGACGGCGCCGTCGGGTAGTTTGACTAAGTGGACAAAGGCGCCGGCGGCGGCAAGGACTTGGGGAGCCTTGTCGGCGGGAGTGAGTACTTGCAGGGAAGATTCTTGGGTCCAGGCTAAGTAAGTGCCGCGTTGGCCTTGCGCGAGGCTGACGTCTTTCCCGAGGCCAATTTCGCGCTCTGGTTGATTACCGGTGGCCAGATAAACTGTTTTATCGCGGCGCCAGGCGGACGTGATTTGACCTTGGTTTACGGAGAAGGCTCCACCATCCATGGGGCAGGCATTGAGTTTCCAGGTACCGGCGCCGAGCTTTTGGGCGGGGACAAAGTGCTCGCCGTCGGTGGAAGAGGTGAGGTAGAGGTCGCGGGAGCCGTCGAGGGCGTTGCGCCACATGGCGTAGAGTTTGCCGCGCTCATCGAAGGCGAGCGAGGGATGGCAGCACTGGCAGATGGTGCCGCCGGGCGATTCGTAGAGCAGGACGTTCTTACGCCAAGTGGCGCCACCGTCGGTGGAGCGTGAGCCGTAGAGGCGGGTGCCTTTGTCGCGGAGGTCGAGCCAGGCGGCGAAGAGGGTGCCGTCGGGGGCGGCGGCCATGGCGTGCAGGCCTTCGCGGGCGGCGGCGGGGACGTCGTTGATGGCGGGTCCGGCTTGCCAGGTGGCGCCGCCGTCTTGCGAGCGCCAAGCCTTTAGGTTGCCGGTGACGGGCAGGTTGGCGGGGCGGTCGGCGACGATGGCGCTGATTACCAGCGAATGTTTGAGGATGGCGAGGCGGGGTCCGCGATGGCGGCCCAGGGCTACGGCGCCGACGTCGGCCACTTTCACTGGGGCACCGAACGTGCGGCCCTGATCTTTTGAGGCGGCGTAGTAAATGGCGGAGCCGGCGCCGAAGGTCATGGCCACCTGGCCATGCGCGGCGGCTAATTGTGGTTGACGGTAAGGGATCGCCGTGTTCGCGGGATCGAGCCGGGCAGCAAGAAGTAGTAGGGGAAGTAACATCGGAGGTTTACCTTTAGAAGCGGAAGCGTAAGGCTAATTGTACGCCGCGCGGATCCTGCACGGCGGTGACTTGGGAGAAGGTGGGTGACGGCGACGACGGGTAAGCGCCCGGGCCGAAGACACCGTTGCGGGTGAGGTTATTGCGATGGTTGAGTAAGTTGAAGGCTTCGGCTAGAGCTTCCAAATGGACTCGCTCGCCGAGGGAGAAGGTACGGCTGGCGCGGGCGTTGATGCTGAAGAAGTCGTTGCCGATGCCCGCGTTGCGGCTGATGAAGTCGCCGTTGAGCAGGGGGCGGGCGGCGGTGCCTTGGATGGTCGTTACGCCGGTGGTCAGGTTTAAGGGAAGCGCGGAGTAGTACTGGAGGAAGCCACTGAGTTGGTAGCCGTGGGTCAACTGTTGCCAGGCTCCGCGGGCCGGTCCGGTGGGCGAGTTCAAGGCGCCGTTGACGGTGATCCGATGGCGTTGATCGTCGTCCGAGCGGGCATAGTCGCGCCAGAGGTTTGTGGGATCGATGGGAGAGCTGAAGAAGAATTCTCCGACGTTGTTGAGCGACTTAGAAAAAGCGTAGGAGATCCGGTAGCTACCGAAGCGGATGGGGCGCTGCTGGAAAGAAATATGTAGGCCGTGGTAATTGGAGTCGGCTTGCGAGCGGTACTGGCTGTTGTTGGCGTAATTCGGATTTGGACGGCAGCCGTTGTTGGCGCCGGCGGCGACACAGGTGGGGACGTTCTGATTCATCGCAACGATGAGGCGAATTCCGCGTAAGTACTGATAACCGACGGTGAAAGAACTGCGCGCCCCGAGCTGGTGTTCGATTTCGAGGCTCCCTTGGGTGGAGTAAGCGTTTTGCATGCGCGGATCCATGGTGGTGAAATTGACCAGGCCAGCGGTGAGGGGCGCGGTGAGGATGTTCGGAAAAACGGGCGCGCCGGCCTGGGTGGGCGAAAGGCTGAGGCTGATTTGGCTTTGGCTATTCAGGGTGGTGGTGTTGCCGCTGGAGAGGAGCGCGTTGGCCAGGGCACGGAGAGGGATACGGTCATAGTAAAGGCCGAAGCCGCCACGAACTACGGTGCGGCGCGAAGCGAAGGGCGACCAGGCGAAGCCGGCGCGGGGCGAAACGTTATTGCGGTCCGTGCGGATGGTCTGGAGGAATTGTAAGTCGTAGCGGAGGCCGGCGTTCAGCGTGAGCGAGGGGCGCACTTTCCATTCGTCCTGAAGATAGATGCCGGCGTTGGGATTCGTTTGGGGTACGACGGTGTTGCCGAAGGTTTGGGTGAAGCCGAGGTTATTGTAAGTGCCGCTCAAGAAATTGGCGAGGGAAGAAAATGCGTAACTGCCCTTTACGGAACGCGGGAAGGTGATGGTGGTGTCGTTATAGAGGAAGCTGCCGCCGACGCGAATGGCGTGGCCGCCGGCTTGATGAGAAAGGTTATTGACGATTTCCGTCAGGTGATTGAGGCGGGCGGCGGGAGAGCCGGAGAGGCGGCCGAAAGTGGCAATGCCCGAGATGGAGACGGCGGGGCCGGCGACGTCCGTCGGGAGGGCGATTAAGTCGCTGTGGGTGTATTGTCCGCGGGTTTCGTTAACCGTGCGGGCGGAGAGCGTGCGGATGTTACTCATGGCGATGGTGTGGTCAGTATTGTCGAGGCCGGAGGAAGCGCTGGCGGCGCTGAGGGCGCCAGCGCCGCGGGAGTTACGGCTGCCGGAATTATAGAGGCTATAGCGGACGCTGAACTGGTCTCGCGCGCTGAATTGGTGGTCTACCTTGGCGAGGACATTGGTGAGATGCACGGGATTCGGGTAAATGCCGGTCGTGGGTCTTAAGCCAGCGAACCCGACGGAATCCAGCCGCGAGTTGATCGCGGCGAGGTTGGCCGGGGTGATGGTGACAAGACCGCTTTGGTTGAGTTGCCGTTGCTCGAAGTTGGTGAAGAAGAAGTTGCGGTCGCGTTTCAGGGGTCCGCCGAGGCTGGCTCCGTACTGCGCCTGGGTGGAGGGCAGCTTGTTATTCGAGAGGGGATTGGCGGCGTTGAGGCGTTGATTGCGGAAGTAGCCGTAGAGGTCGCCACGTAGAGAGTTGGTGCCGCTTTTGGTAACGACGTTGATAAAGCCGCCGAGGGCGCGGCCGAGTTCGGCTTGGGCGCCGGACGTGACGACTTGAAACTCCTGTACGGTGTCGAGACCGTAGAAGACGCCGCTAAGTCCGGCGGCGTCGTCGTTGGCGGAGAGTCCGTCGACGACGAAGTTATTCGAGAAATTGCGTTGGCTACCCACGGAGATGCCTTGGCCGGGGACAGCGGAGGTTTCGGCGAAGAGTTGGTTACTGCCGGTGTTGGTGGGGGAGACGCCGGGAACTAACAAGGCCAGGTCCAAAAAACTGCGGCCATTCAGCGGTAACGCGCGGACTTCCGCCTCGCTGACGGTGCCGGCGACCTGGCTGCGGGCGCCTTGGAGCAAAGAGGCTTCACTTTCTACCGTCACGGTGGCTTCGGCGCCGCCGACCTTCAGCGAAAACGAAAGTTCATAAGCACCGCCGGCGCTGAGCGTCAGGGCGCGTGCGGAATCGGCAAAGCCAGGGCGGCTGACGCGAATCTCGCTGGGGCCGATCTTCAAATAGGCGAAGCGAAAACGGCCTTCGCTATCGGTGAGGCTTTCGCGCAATAAATTCGTCTCCGTGCCGCGCACGGTGACCTTGGCGCCGGCGATGACGGCGCCACTTTCGTCCAGGACGCGACCGCTGACGCTCGCGTGATGAACGGTTTCCTGCCCGCGCAGAAACGCGCAGGCGGCAAGAACCAACAGACAACGCTGTGGGGACATAATCCTCTCCTTAAATTGTTGGGCGGGTTAGGAGAGAAAGGTAGGAGGGCCGCGCTTCTGACGGGCGCGATGGAAGGAGATGCGGGCGCGGACTTCGGCTGGGGCCGCGACGGCGGAAGGCAGGCTGGGGAGCGAAATCGACGCTTGCGCCGGAGGGGTGAGAGTTTCCGAAGCGGCGGGCAACGAACCCGGCTGGCCATACTGAGCGCAAGCCGAATTGGCGCGCCAAGCAACGCCGGCCGAGGCCGGCTTCATCTTCATGCCGCAGCCATGTTTCCCGTCGCGACGGCAGCAGGGGGGTAACTTGGTTTCCGGGTTGGTGGGCCAAGCCGGTGCGCTCAGCGCGAAGCTGAACAACGCCAACAAGAGGATGGATACCGCGCGTTGCAAACCTTTACGATACAACAATTGCATTCCCTGCGGGGCTGCCCTATACTTTGGCGGGAGTGGTGCGCATGAAATTAACCCGCCGGGAAATCGTCGAGAACTGCATTGGCCGCGGATTGCTGCTGTCCGCGCTGCCACTTACGCAAGCGGGGCTGCTGTCCGCGTGGCAGGAGGGGGAGACGAAAGGGAACCGGGCGCCGACGCCGCGCGATGTGCTGGGGCCTTTCTTCAAGAAGGGCGCGCCGAATCAAAGGGTGTTGCATACACCGGGGACGCCGGGCTTCCCGTTGCGGGTGGTGGGCAAGGTGATGAATACGCGCGGCGATAGAGTGCCGGGGGCACGCATCGAATTGTGGCAGGCTGACCATGCTGGCATCTATGACCTGGAAGGCTTCCGCTATCGCGCGGCGATCCTGACTGGCGAAAGCTCTGACTATGCGGTGGAGACGATTCTGCCCGGCCACTACGATGACCGACCGGCGCAGCATATTCACTATCTGATTTCGGCGCCGGGGCATCGGACGCTGATCACGCAAGCTTACTTCGCGACGGATCCGTTCTTCGAAGGCAATCCAGATAAGAATTATGGCAAACGGGGCATTGTGAAGTCCCGCGAATTGATCCGGACGGTGACGCTGGTGGAAGCGCCGGGGACGCCGCGGGCGTCGATCAATTTCGATATCTGCCTGGAGAAGGTGTAAGTGGCGATCGATCGCACGATTGCCTGCGAAGCGACGGTGCACGCTGTGGCATTCTGCGGGGATAACTTGTCGCTGGCGGGCGCGTGCAGCGATCATAAAGTCCGCGTTTGGGAGATGGCCAAGGGTAGCGTGAGCCGGACGGTGACTCTCGATGAGGGGTACCGAGTGGCGGACATGCCGAGCGGCCGGGACTTAGTGGCGGCCATGAATCGCGAAGGCCAGATCAAGACCTGGAACTTGCAGACCGGTAAAGTGGGAATTACGTTGCCTGGATCGACGCCGCAGACGAGCGATTTAGCGATCTCGCCGGACCGGCGCTATCTCGTCACCAGCAATGGGGCGGCGGGCAACGGTAGCGAAGAGACGATTCATGTTTGGGAAACGGACGCGCGGGAGCGGGTGGCAATGCCGGGCGGGATCGGTGGCACGGCGGCTTTCGCGATTTCGCCGGACAATTCCACCATCGTCGCCTCCAGCTACGACGCCAATGTGCGAGCCTGGAATGCGCGCAACGGTGAATTGCTGGCGTTGATTGAGCAGTTACCGGTAGCGATGTTCGCGATGGGGTTTTCTCCGGACGGCGCGAGGTTGGCCACGGGCGGTGCGGATCGCGTCGTTTACCTGTGGGACACCAAGACTTGGAAGTTACTCCGAAAATTCGCGCCCCACCGGGAGATGATTTCAGCCCTGGCTTTTTCGCCGAGCGGGAAGCACTTACTCACCGGAGGCTTCAACGTGATTACGGTGAAGCATCCGGTAGACGTGATTCTGCATGAGGTGGCTTCCGGAAAAATTGTGCGGACGGAAACCGCCGCGCACCAAGTGAGCTCGATAGCCATTTCGCCCGATGGAAAATGGGCGGCCTTCGCGGACGGGCAGAAGAGCGTCAGCCTGTTGAAGATGCCAGTTTAGTGTTTGCGGGCGCCGAAAGTATAAGTAAGTTCGACGAGCGGCGCGGGCTTACCGCTGATGGCATTGTTAGGCACTTTGTACGCGAAGATGACGACTAACTCCCGGCGTGGATGCCAGGCGAAGCCGCCTATGGCAGCCGCCAGTTCGTGGGTGCCGCTAAAGTAGTCCGCGACGAGCGTGAAGTGTTTCGAGAGTGGCTGTTCCACACCAACCATGGTGGAGTAGGCGCGCCGCCCGAAGATTTGGCTGGAGCCGTAGCTCGGTCCAGCGGTGAGGCGCGTCTTGGACTTGGGCGTCCGCAGACTCACGTTGCCATAGCCCCAGAGACCGGTGCCGCGGCCGGAAAGTGAAAAGGGCACCATGAAGCCCGAAGTCGCTTCCCAATGCCATCCGGAGGCGGTCTGCTTGTTCAACACGCGATGCTTCAGGCCTATGCCGAGCGAGACGTTGCCGGACGCGGGCCGTCCGAGGCCGTAGAGAGTGGCGGCGAACTCTGTGTCCTTCGACAGACCGACGGTGCCGAAGGTAAAGCTATTCCAGTAATTCTTCCCACCGGCAAAACGATTGAATTGGCTTTCATGGGCCAGCATCACCTCGCCCTTGGGTGTGATGTCCGTGCTGGGAGCACTGATGATAACGGACTGAGCGTAGGCAATTCCAGATAGAGAAGAGAGAAAAAGAACGAATCTCAACGAACGAATGGGGGGACCTCCAGGGAACACTCTTAGGATACCATGAACGATACTTAATCTTAGGTGCCGCAGAAGGTGCGGTATCCAGCGTTGCCGTCTGGCGACGGCTGGGCATACGCTTCGCGGTCTGGATGTTCGCCGTAGGGATCTCGCAGAACGGACAAGAGTTGCTCAAAAGGGCCTAAATCAGCGCGTTCCACGGCGGCGGTGAGGGCGGCCTCTACCAGATGATTGCGGGGGATGTAGGTGGGATTGCGCGGCGGACGGGTGGGCTGCCAGCCGAGGGCCCAGGTGTCATAGGCCGCGGGGTCGGCGAAGAGCGCGCGGAGTTGGGGCGGATCCTTCAGGTAGCGGAAGGCGAGAGTGTAGTCGACGCGCTGGGCGGCGAGGAGGGCGAGAAAGCCGTTGGAGAGGGCGAGATCAGGCTCTTCGAGGCCGAGTTTATCGCGCATGCCGGCCAGCCAGTGCGTATCGTAGGATGCCGTGAAGGCTTCGACGGCGGCGGTGGCGCTTTCGAGGTCGATGAGCGGGAGCAGCGTTTCGGCGAGGCGGGCGAGATTCCAGCGGGCGATGAGCGGTTGATTGCCGTAGGCGTAGCGGCCTTGGTGATCGATGGAACTGAAGACGGTGTGGGGGTGGTAGGTGTCGAGGAAGGCGCAGGGCCCATAGTCGATGGTTTCGCCGGAGATCGACATGTTGTCCGTATTCATGACGCCGTGGATGAAGCCAGCGAGCATCCAGCGGGCCAGCAGACTGGCTTGCGCGGCAACGACCGCCTGGAGGAAGGCCAAATAGGGGTTGGCGGCGCAGGCGGCCTGGGGATAGTGGCGAGCGATGGCGTAGTCGGCCAGTTGGCGGACTTTATCCGTCTCACGCCGCGCGGCAAAGAATTGGAAGGTGCCGACGCGGAGGTGGCTGGCCGCGACCCGCGCCAGCACCGCGCCAGGCAAAGGCCGCTCGCGGTAGACCGGCTCACCCGTCGCTACGGCGGCGAGCGCGCGCGTGGTGGGAATGCCCAACGCGTGCATGGCCTCGCCCATGACATACTCGCGCAGCACCGGGCCAACGGCGGCCTTGCCGTCGCCGCCGCGCGAAAAGGGCGTGCGGCCGGAGCCTTTCAATTGAATATCGCGACGCTGGCCATGGCGATCAATGACTTCGCCCAAGAGGATTGCGCGCCCGTCGCCCAACTGCGGGACAAAGCCGCCGAACTGATGGCCGGCGTAGGCCTGCGCCAAGGGCATCGCGCCCGGCGGAATCTGATTGCCGGAGAAGATATCGGCGGCGGGTAAGCCGTCCGCGAGTCCGAGTTCGTCAGCTAAAGGCTGGTTCCACTGGAGTAACTTAGGAGCTGGAACCGTTTCGGGCTGGCAAGGTGTGTAGAAGCCTTCTAATTCACGGGCGTAGGTATTATCGAAAATCAAACGTTAGCCCCACCAAGTTTCGCCGGGGGCCAGATGCTTCTTGGCGACGTCAGGATTGAGTTCGATGCCGAGGCCGGGCTTATCGGTGATGCGATGGTAGCCCTTTTCGATGATGGGCCCATCGTGGATGACTAAATCCTGCCACCAGGGAATGTATTTGGCGAGTTCATGGATGCGGAAATCGCGCATGGAAGCCGCGGCATGGCAGGACGCGATGGTGCCCACGGGGCTGGCGGGATTGTGGGCGGCCGAGGCGATGTAGTAATTGTCGGCTAAGTCGTGAATGCGCTTACTTTCGAGCAAGCCGCCGGACTTCGGAATGTCGAGATGGACGAAGTCGCAGCCTTGTAACTCGATTAAGCGGCGGAACTCGTTGCGGGTGTACAAATTCTCGCCGGTAGCCACCGGCACGTCGACGGCGTGGGTGACACGGGCCATCACTTCGGCATTGCCGGGCGGAACGGGATCTTCGAGCCACATGGGGCGGGCGGGGGCGATGACTTTGGCCATGTTGATGGCGTCGCGGACATCGTATTTCCAGTGGGCTTCAATGGCGAAGTCGGCGTCGGGGCCGAGGGCCTCGCGGACGGTCATCATGGCCTTCTCGATGCGGCGTAGATCGCGGTGGGTGAGTGAGCGGGTGTAACGGTCGTGGCCGGGCTCGGAGTAAGTGGGGTCGGCTTTGGGCGGGATGCCGTCGCCTTGGAATTTATAGGCCGTCCAGCCGAACTTCTCGGCTTGAGTTTGTTGGACTAAGTCGCGCCACTGGGACATGTCCTCGACATTTTCGACGGTTTGGGTGGTGCGATAGAAGCGGACGCGGTCCCGGAAGCGTCCGCCGAGCAAGTTACAGGTGGGCGTCTCGAGAATGCGCCCGGCCAAGTCCCAGAGGGCGATTTCGATGCCGCTGGCCGCGGTGACGGTGACGCCGGATTGCGCGCCGGCTCCGGCGCTGAGCATCAGCATTTTGTGATAGAGCTTGTCGACGTTGAGCGGGTCCTCGCCGATGAGGTGCTGGGCGAGCTGGTTGAGGACGAGGTCCTTCACGCCAGGGCCCCAGTAGGCCTCACCGATGCCGTAGAGGCCGGAGTCGGTTTCGACTTTGATCAGGTTCCAATCCCAGGTGCCGCGCACGATCATGCATTTAACGGCGGTGATCTTCACCTTGCGGCGTTGCGCGGCGGCCAAGCGATGCAGGGGTAATTCCGCGCTGGCCAGGCCGGCCAGCGCGGTGTTAAGAAAGCTGCGACGTTTCATGAGCAGCCTTACTATATCAACCTTAGAAAGCGAGCCGCAGGGCGAACTGAATCTGCCGGGCGGGAATCGCCGGATAGGCGTAGCCGGTGATGGTGCCGAAGTTGGCGTTCGAGACGTTGGCGTTCGGCGCACCCCAGTTCGTGGTGTTGAAGAGGTTAAAGAGTTCTGAGCGGAACTCGAGGCGCAGCCGCTCCGGGCGCAGCGAGAAGGACTTGTGGAGCCCGAGGTCAAACTGATAGATGGCTTCGCTGCGGCCGACGTTGCGGCCCAGGTTGCCAAACGGCCGGGTGGGGTCGTTGACGTTCTGGGCGTTGGGTGCGCCGAAGGCGGCGGCGTTCAGAAAACGCTGATTATTGCGCTCCGGGGCATAAATGTCGCCACCGAGGTAGTTCGGACGGTAAGTGGGGGCGCCGGAGACCTGGAACGCCGCGGGCGCGGTGTAACTGATATTTACCGGCTGGCCGCTTTGCATGATGTGGATGCCATTCAATCGCCAACCGCCTAACACCGCATCGAGCGCACCGCCCATGTTTGAGGCGAAGCGACGGCCTTTGCCAAAGGGGACTTCGTAGACAAAGGACGTGGTGTTATTCAAGGGCTGATTGTAACTGCCCTGGCCTTTTTCGCTAGCCAGGTTGCGATAGTTAATGCGCGAATTATCTCCATTAAAGGCTTCTAAGTGGCCGCTGGCATTATCGATGGCCTTGGACCAAGTGAAGCTATTCAACAGATACAAGCCATTCGCGTATCGTTTTTCGATCTTCGCCTGGAGAGAATTATAGTTGGCGAAGCCGCCGCCGTAGGAGATCTGAATATAGTCGTAACCGGTGATGGGGCGGCGGTTGATGAGCACCGTATTCTCGCCGACGGCGTTCGGGCGGGCCTGATTGAAGTCGCCGAGAATCATCAGGCCGGTGGAGCGGTTGCCGACGTAGGCGACGTCGAGCACGAGATTGTTCGCCAGTTCCCGCTGCACGGTGAAGTGATAGCTTTGCACGTAGCTGGTGCGGTAATCGGCGGGGGTGTAGTTAGTGCGGGTGAGCGCGGTGGAAAAGCTGGACGGCTCAACCAGCCCGGCCGGATAACCCTGTTGGGTGGTGCGGAAGCAATTGCGGAATTGGTCCGCGACGCAGGCGGGCGACGTCGGCAATTGATTGATGGTGAGATTGACGATGCTGGGTCCGTTGTAGCCCAGCAGGTTCTCACCACCCATGCGATTGAAGTGAATGTAGGCCAAGCCGTAGCCACCGCGGACCACCGTGCGACGGGTGAGTTGATAAGCGGCGCCCAGACGGGGGGCCCAGTTATTGAAGTCCGGATTGACGAGGGCGCGATTGTAGAGGCTGCCTGGTTTGGCTTGGATGAGAGAATTCGTCTGGGGGTCGAAATTGGCGAGCCGGTTTTTGGCCTCATACTGTGGCGTGGCAAACTCATAGCGGACACCGAGATTCAAAGTGAGTTTCGAGCTTACCTTAAAGTCGTCCTGCAGGTAGGCGAAATGCATGCGCTGGCGATAGTTCAGCACGACGGCGTTGTTTAGACTATAGGCGGAACGGGCGCCGAACATGAAGTCAGCGAGGTTGTAGATGTTTGTGGCGGGCGAGGTGGTGGGGCGGGAGAACTGGCCGTTGTAGTTATCCTGGCCGTACTGCGGATTAAAGTCGAGAATATCGGTATCGATAGCCTGGTATTCGTAACCTGCTTTCAGGGAGTGGCGGCGAAGTACTTTGGAGAAGTTTACTTTCGGATTCACGGTATAGGGATTCTGAAATTGAGGATTCGAACTTTGGCGGCCTAACGCCGTGAAGCCGGCGATGCTTTGATTGGTGAGTCCGCCACCGATTTCGGGTTTATCGGGCAAGCCAGGAATGCCGTACTCCGCCAGCATGTTCTTGCGTTCGCCGCCCAAGGCGCTTTTGCCGCCATCGAACTTAGAGAAGGCGATGCGGAAATCGATCAGTGAAGTCGGCGACAAGTTGTAGTTGAAGCCCGTGGCCATTTGTTGGTTTAACACGCGGACGTAGCCATTGGCGTCTCCGCCGGAGAGGCCAGGAATGACGCTGTTTTCCACGCGGTTGAGGAGGCGGTGACTGTAGCGGGCGAAGGCGTTCAGCTTGGAGGAGATGTAATGGTCATACCGGATGTCGCCCTTGTCGTCCTGCCAGGTAGTGGGTGTCAAGTAGTCCCAGTTATTCGAAGGCAGGGCGCCCAGGGCGCTGGGGCGAATCGCCGCCGGCAGATCACCCAGGACGCGCCGGGCGAAAGGGGTGATGGCGCTAGGAGGAATGACACCGTCGGAGTAGATGTCGCCGGTGAAAGGATTGCGGACCGGGATGCCGAAATTGCCCGCGCGCTGCTGCGCGGAAGGCATGGTGGCGAATTGCAGCGTGCGTTCGACGCGGCGGAAGCCCTCGTAGTCGCCGAAGACGAACATCTTGTTTTTCTGAATGGGTCCGCCAAAGGTGCCACCGAACTGATTTTGGACGAGGACCGGCTTGCCCGTGCTGGGCTTAAAGAAGCCGACGGCATTCAGTTTCGTATTGCGCAGATACTCCCACGCCGAGCCGTGAAATTCGTTGGTGCCGCTGCGGACAGAGGCGTTGATGACCGCGCCCCCGGCGCGGCCGTATTCGGCAGAGAAGTTATTCGTTTGGACTTTGAACTCCTGGACCGCGTCGGGATTCAGCTGGACGATCTGGTTGGAGAAGCCTTGATTGGAGGTGCCATAGGCGTTGTTGTCGACGCCGTCCACCATGAAGTTGTTGAGGGCGCTGCGGAGTCCGTTGACGTTGAAGGATGCATCGCGGTTCGCGATGTTACTTTTGCGGACGCCGGGAGCGAGGAGGGCCAAGTCAGCGTAGGCGCGGCCGTTGAGCGGCAGATTCACAATCGCTTCGCGGGTGATCACCTGGCCACGGTCGCTGCTATCGGTCTCCAACTGGTTGGCGGCGCCGCTGACCGTGACGCTTTCGGTGATGTTGCCGATTTCAAGCGTGAGGTCGACGCGCTGCCGGGCGTTGACGACGAGCGTAAACGGATCGGACTGGGCTCGCTTGAAGCCACTGAGTTCGGCGATGACGCGGTAGGAGCCAATGCGTAGATTGAGAAACAGGTAGTTGCCGGCCGTGTCCGAGGCCGACGTCTGCTTGACGCCGGTCTGAGTGTTTTCGAGGGTGACTTTGGCGTTGGCCACCTGGGAGCCGGTGGAGTCCTTCACCGTGCCGAGAATCGTTGACGTGTCGTACTGAGCCAGACACAAGACGGGCAGGGCCCACAAAACCAGAAGCGCTTTTTTCATAACTCTCTCCACCTTAGCGAAACCACGTTTCATCTGCATGAAATTGGCCTATGTAATCGTTTGCAGCTTAACGCGGATGCGGCCCAGAAAGCAATGCCCTGGCCAAACCTGATAGGATTCCAGGCGGATGCTTAGATTCATTGTTCCCCTCTGCGTGACGCCACTGCTGCTCGGCCAAGCCATTTTTGTGCCGGGGGCCAAACTCGATGCGGCCTACCCGAAGCACGGTATCGTGCTGGACCGAGGCCATTTCCGCCTGATGGCGATTGGGCGGGAACAGGAGGGGCAAGCGGAGATCCACGCGGCGGACAGCGACGTGCTGTACTTCGTGGCGGGTGCGGCGACGCTCGTTACGGGTGGTGAGCTGAAGCATCCGAAGGTGACGGCGCCGGGCGAAACGCGCGGCCCGAGCCTGGAGGGCGGCGAGCGGCGCGAGTTGAAGGCGGGCGATGTCGTGACGATTCCGAACGGGATGTCGCACCGTTTCGTCAATATTCAAGGACCTTGCCGCTACTTTCTGGTGAAGATCCGCACGCGGGACGCGGGCAAGCCTTCTGTGTTGACCGCACTGATGAAGGGTGGCGCCCTGGCGAGCGGCGACGGCTACAAGGTGTCGGCGAGCCATCGCGACAAGGACGGCATTGCGGAGTGGCACGCGCGCGACACGGACATCATGTACTTTGTGCGGGGCACGGCGACGTTGGTGACCGGCGGGACGATTACGGAGCGGAAGACCACGGGGCCGGAAGAGGTGCGCGGGGCGATGGTGGAGGGCGGCGTGCGGCAGGCGATCCAGCCGGGCGACGCCGTGGTGGTGCCGAACACGGTGTCGCATCAATTTGTCGACGTGCGCGGACCGCTGGACTACTTTGTGGTGAAGGTCCGGTCAATCGAGTAAAAGCGCGATAAAATGCAGGGCAGCCATGCGTGTATGCCTGCTCGTCGTTTTTTTTACCGGGGTGGCTATCGCTGCTCCCGTCTCCAACCCGGCCAAGGTTAGTTTTCAACGGCAGATCCGGCCGTTGCTCTCGGAGAATTGCTTCCATTGCCACGGGCCGGACGCGGGGACGCGGATGGCGGGTTTGCGGCTGGATACGCGCGAAGGCGCGTTCGCGGAGCGCAAGCCGGGGCCGGCGCTGGTGGCGGGGCAACCGGAGGCGAGCCGCCTGTGGCTGCGGGTGAATGAGACGCGCGAAGCGCGCGTGATGCCGCCGCCGGCGTCGCATCGCAAGCTGACCGCCGCGCAAAAGCAGTTACTCAAGGATTGGATCACACAGGGCGCGCCGTGGGAAGAGCACTGGTCCTTTGTGGCGCCGAAGCGCGCCACGCCGCCGGCGGTGGTGGATCCGGCGAAGTGGGTGAAGAATCCGATTGACCAATTTATTCTCGCTAAGTTACAGAGCGCGAACTTACAGCCGGCGCCGGAAGCGGATCGCCGGACCCTGATTCGCCGGGTGTCGTTGGATCTGAACGGCTTGCCACCGAGCCCGGCGGAGGTGGAGGCGTTTGTGAATGACAAGTCGCCCAACGCCTATGGCAACTTAGTGGACCGGCTGATGGCGCGTCCGCAGTGGGGAGAGCATCGGGGGCGATATTGGCTGGATGCCGCGCGCTACGCCGATACACACGGACTGCATATCGATAACTACCGGGAGATTTGGCCGTATCGCAATTGGGTGATTCAAGCGCTGAATCGGAATATGCCTTTTGATCAATTCACGCTGGAGCAACTGGCGGGCGACTTACTGCAGAACGCGACGATGGATCAGCAGATTGCTTCCGGGTTTAACCGTTGTAACATCACCACGAATGAAGGTGGGGCGATTCCGGAGGAGGTGGATGCCATTTACCAGAAGGATCGCGTGGAGACTACGTCGACGGTGTTTCTGGGGCTGACGCTCGGCTGCGCGGTTTGTCACGACCATAAGTTTGATCCGTTGGCTCAGAAAGAGTTCTACCAGATGGTGGCGTTTTTCAAGAACACCACGCAGAAGCCGATGGACGGGAATATTTCGGATACGCCGCCGACGATTATTGTGCCGAGGCTGGAGGATCGCGAGCGTTGGTTGCAGGTGCAGAACGAAGAGAAGGAGACGCGCGCGAAGATCGCGAGCGAACGGGCGGCATCGCTCAAGAATTTCGAGGCTTGGGTGCATGCGCGTCCGCGGATCACTTCGCCGCTGCCGGGAGAGACTCTGGCAGAGCCCGCTACGCTGGAAGCGGGAGTGACGTGGGCGGAGGGTACGGCGCCGGGTTCGCGGGCGTTGGCCTTTACAGAGAAGGGCAAGCTAGAGATGCCGGGGCCCGCGTTGAGCGCGGACAAGCCATTTTCGGTGGCCGCATGGGTTTATTTGCCCGTGGCGGAGGACAATTTCACTCTACTTAGCCAGGAAGCGAAGGGCCACGGCTGGACGCTGGAGAGTACGGGACGGGTTTTGATTTTCCGGTTGCTGGGCGATGCGGAGAAGGATCGCATTGAGGCGCGCGCCTCCAATGCGAATCGTTTGCCGACGAAGGCGTGGACTCACGTCGCGGTGACTTACGACGGTGGCCGTGACTATTCGGCTTTTTCGATTTATGTAAATGGCCTACCCGTGGCGATGGAAGGGACGGGCGATAGTGTGGCGCGGCTGGCGGGCGAGATCAATTCCGGCACGCCGGTCCGCTGGGGTTGGAACGGAGGAACGCGTTACTTCGCCGGCGGCAAGCTGCAGGACGTCCTGGTTTCGACGAACTTACTCAATGACGAACAAGTCCGGATGTTGGCGGATTGGCCCAAGGTGAAAGCGGCGCTGGCTGCCGAGACGCTGGATGAGGCGGGCAGGGAAGTGCTGGGCCGCCAGTATGTGAATCGGGAGAATCCAGGCTTTGGCGCGTTGAATACGAAGCTGAGCGCATTGGTGGCGGAACGGAAGCGAATTCGCCGGGCGGGCGCGATCACGCATGTGATGTATGAGAAGACCGACAGCATGCCGTCCGCGAATATTCTTTTCCGGGGCCAGTACGATCAGCCGAGAGACAAAGTAACTCCCGGCGTGCCGGCGGCGCTGCCGCCGATGGCGGCGAGCTTACCGCGCAACCGGCTGGGTTTGGCGCAGTGGCTGATTGATTCAGGCAATCCGCTGATGGCGCGGGTGACGGTGAATCGATTCTGGCAGGAGCTATTCGGCAAGGGGCTGGTGCGTACGGCGGAGGACTTTGGCAGCCAGGGCGAGGTGCCGTCGCATCCGGAGTTGTTGGATTGGATGGCGGTGGAATTTCGCGAGTCCGGCTGGGATATGAAGAAGTTCTATCGCATGATGGTGATGTCGTCGACGTACCGGCAAGCGGCGACGGCGACGCCGGAGAAACTCAAGCTAGATGCGGAGAACCGGCTGCTGTCGCGTGGTCCGCGGTTCCGCATGGATGCGGAAATGGTGCGTGATTATGCGCTGTCGGTAAGTGGTTTGCTGAATCCGGAAATTGGCGGGCCGAGCGTGAAGCCGTATCAGCCGAAGGGCGTGTGGGAGACGGTGGCGATGTTGCAGAGCAACACGCGGAATTACAAGGAAGATGAGGGTAACAAGCTCTACCGGCGGTCGATGTATACGTTCTGGAAGCGTAGTGCGCCACCGGCGTCGATGGATATCTTCAATGCGCCGAGCCGCGAGAACTGTACGGTGCGGCGCGAGCGGACGAATACGCCGCTGCAGGCTTTGGTGACGATGAATGATCCGCAGTATGTGGAAGCGGCGCGCTATTTGGCGGAGCGTCTGCTGCGTCTGCCGGCTGGGCGAACGGAGTTTCTGGCGCGGCAGGTATTGGGCCGTCCTTTCGATGCGCGCGAGACGTTAATTGTGCAACGGGCGCAGGCTGACTACCTGGCGCACTATAAGTTGCATCCCGCGGAAGCGAAGAAGCTGATTGCGACGGGTGCCTCAGTGCCGGACGCGAAGTTATCCGCGCCGGAGCTCGCCGCATGGACAATGGTGGCGAACCAAGTGCTGAATCTTGACGAAGTGCTGAATAAGTAGGAGCCCGGAAATATGAATCCGCATGATGAAGCCGTCCACGTTGAAACCCGCCGCCAGTTACTGACGCGATCCACTTACGGCATCGGCGCGCTGGCGCTGAATGCGCTGGGCGCTACGACGGCCGGCAAGGTAACCGGCGGCCTGCCAGACTTGCCGCACTTTGCCCCGAAGGCGAAGCGGATTATTTATCTGCACATGGTGGGTGCGCCGCCGCAGATGGACTTACTGGACTATAAGCCCACGATGAAGGATTGGTACGACAAGGATCTGCCGGAGAGCATTCGCCAGGGGCAACGCCTGACGACGATGACTTCGGGCCAGGCCCGGTTTCCGATTGCGCCCTCGGTCTTCAAGTTTGCCCAGTATGGCCGTAGCGGGGCATGGATGTCGGAGTTGATTCCGAATATGGCCAAGATGGCGGACGATCTCACGGTGATTCGCACCATGAATACCGAGGCCATTAATCATGAGCCGGCCATTACATTTATTCAAACGGGGAATCAGATTCCGGGCAAGCCTTGTTTCGGTTCGTGGCTGGCTTATGGTTTGGGCAGCATGAATCAGGACTTACCCACGTTTGTCGTGCTGAACGCGCAGCATTCGAATCCCAGGGCCAATGTGCAGGCGATTTCGGCGCGGCTGTGGAGTTCGGGCTTTCTGTCGGCGCAGTATGCGGGCGTCGCATTGCGTTCGGGCGCGGATCCGGTGCTCTACATCAATAATCCCGACGGTGTGGATAGCAAGGTGCGCCGCCGCATGCTCGACGCGTTGAGCGAGATGAATCAATTGCAGCATGCGAAGGTGGGTGATCCGGAGACGCGGGCGCGCATCGCGCAGTATGAGATGGCGTTTCGCATGCAGTCCTCGGTGCCGGATTTGACTGACTTATCGAAGGAGCCGGCAAGTACTTATACGCTTTACGGCGAAGAGGCGCGCAAGGGTGGCACTTTTGCGAATTCGTGCCTGATGGCAAGGCGGCTGGTGGAGCGCGGCGTGCGGTTTGTGCAGCTTTATATGCGCGGCTGGGATGTCCACGGCGAGTTACCGCAGATTCTGCCGAGCCAGACTAAGGATGTCGATCAGGCTTGTTACGCGTTGGTGCAGGATCTGAAGCAACGTGGTTTGCTGGAAGATACGATCGTAATTTGGGGCGGCGAATTTGGCCGCACGATTTACTCGCAAGGAAAATTAACGGCTGATACTTACGGCCGGGATCATCATCCGCGCGCGTTTAGTTTGTGGGTGGCCGGCGGCGGCTTTAAGGGCGGCTATGTACACGGGGAGACCGATGAGTTCAGTTACAATATCGTGCGCGATCCGGTACATGTGCGCGATTTCCAGGCGACGATTCTGAATCAGTTCGGAGTTGATACGGCGCGATTTAGTTACAAGCATCAGGGGCTGGATCAGCGCCTGACGGGGGTGGAGAAAGCTGTAGTGGTGAAAGAACTGTTGACGTAAGCTAGAATTATGCGCAGGTTCGCCGTTACCGCCGGCTTTTTCTGGTTTTGTGTTTGCCAGGCCCGAAGCGCCGCCCCTCCCACTTCCTTTGCGGCGGGATTCTGGTTTTGGGCCGGTAGTTCGGCGCGAGAGCGTCAACTGAAGGACGAGCAGGAAGAATTGTGGCGAGCGCAACGATTGCTGCGCCAAGTGGTGCGCGAGGCAGGGAACACGGAACTGGGGCGGCAAGCGGCTCGGCTGGGGGTGACTTGTGTGCGGCGGATCAGCGAGCGGTTTGATCGTTTGCCGGAGATGCGCGCGGTGGACATTGAGCTTTCGAAGTGGCTTGCGAATCCGGCGCGGCAGGTGAAGCAACCATGACGGTGTTGATTACTGGCGCCGCGCGGGGGATCGGCTTGGCGACGGCGAAGGCGTTTGCCGAGGCGGGCTATCGGGTGCTGTCGCTGGACCTGGAGTTCAGCGACGAATCTATCGGCGAGCCGGTGGTGTTTGACCTACGGGCGCTGGACCAGATTCCGGCGATGGTGGAGAGGCTGGGCGAAATCGATACTTTGGTGAATAACGCGGCGATTTTGTTTTGCGATCCCTATGACCGGATTCCGGAGCAACACCGGCGCGATATTCTGACGGTGAACCTGGAAGCGCCTTGCGCGTTGATTGCCGCGTTGGCGCCGCAGATCCGCGCCCGAGGCGCGGGGCGGGTGGTGAATGTTTCTTCGGTGTCGGCGTTCACGGGCCATCCTGACCTTTGGTACGGCGTGAGCAAAGCGGGATTGTTGAATCTGACGAAGTCCTGGGCCAGGGAACTGGGACCGCACGGCGGATTGGTGAATGCCGTGGCTCCAGGGCCGACCTTGACCGATATGTATGAGCAATTGCCGCAAGCGCGGAAGGATTCCGTGATGGCGGCGGTTTATTCGGGGCGGCCTTGCCTGCCGGCAGAAGTGGCCGCGGCGATTCTGTGGCTGGGAAGCGCGTCGCCGGCTTACGTGAACGGTACGACGCTGGATGTGAATAACGGAAGCTATCCGCGCTGATTATTTCTTGTAACTGAGCGAAAGGCCGTGGGCGAATTCGGTGCGGACGGCGGGGTCCGCCTTGATCCGGGCGAGAAATTCGCGTAATTCGTCTGGGTTGGACGCGACGGTGTGCGCGGCGATGACCCCGCCTTTGCGGACTTTGGGAAGGACGAGCTCGTAGTAGCGGAGATAGTCGGTCTTGATGGCGTCGATGAGGACTAGTTCGAAGGGTCCTTCGAGGCGCGGTATTTCTTCCAGGGCGTCGGCCAGGCGGGCGTCGACGAGGCGGGCCAAACCGGTGGCCGCGAAGTGTTCGCGGGCGATGGCGTGGTGGCCTTCGTGAATTTCCAGTGTCACCAGGCGGCCCTCTGTTTTGCGTAAGGCCATGGCCAGCCAGAGTGCGGAGTACCCATGCGCCGTGCCGATTTCCAATACCCGCTTCGCTTTCAGCTTGACGGTGAGGTCATGCAGGTACTGCCCATCCTTCGGGCCGATCGTCGTCTCCTGTGGTAGCGACAGTTTCGGCAGATAGGCCTTCACTTCGGCGTCCGTTAAGGCCTGTGCCATCCAAACCAGAGTCACCAACCAACCGCCTGCCAAGTACACCGCGAGTTTCTCCTGTCCTTCTATTGGAGCTCACTTGAGGGGAAAAGTTGTAAACAATTCGATGGCATGAGCCAACGAGTGATCGAGTTGCGCGTCTATAGCTGAATGATGAGACTATTTACGCTCGGCTTGGCATTTTCCGGGGCCCTGATGGCGCAGGTGCCGGAGTATCTTCCGTTGCAGGTGGGGAACCAGTGGATCTACAAGACCGCGCTGGGTCCGCCGCAGGTAGTTTCCGTGGTGCGCCAGCAGACGGTGGGCGGCAATGCCTATGCCGTGTTGAACGGTTTTGCGGGCGAGGTGTGGCTGCGGCAGAGCGCCGACGGCGTCCTGGTGAGCTATGACCAGAATGCGCGAGCGGAGCGGCCTTACTTGAACTTCGCGGCCGAGGAGCGGCGTAGCTTTCCCAGTTCCGTTCACCCCTGTAACTCCAGCGCGGAAATCGGGAGCAAGAATTTCTCCGGCACGTTTCCGCTGGGCGACTTCTCCTCGGTCGCCCTAGTTCGCTATACCGGGCTGACGTGCGCCGACGCCGGCCTTACCGCGGACTACTACTTGCCGTATCTCGGACTGCTGCGGCGGACGGAGACGACGATCGCCGGTCCGCGGGTGTATGACTTGAGTTACGCGCGCATCAACGGTACGGTGCTGGTGGCCACGCCGGAGACCACCTTCGCCGTGACGACGGACCGGACCGCCTACCCCAGTGGCGCGACCGTGCTGGCGCGGATGACCCTGCGCACCGAAGAGGAACTGGTGCTCGACTTTAGCAGCGGCCAGGAGTTCGACTATCGTTTACTGGATAGCGCGGGCGAGGTGGTTTACCAGTGGAGCGCTACGCGGACCTTCCTCGCCGCCCTGCAGACGCTGCGGATCAACAGAGAGAAGAATTGGACGGCCACCATCCCGCTCACCAACTTCAATGGCCAGCCCTTGCCCGCGGGCCGCTACACGCTGGATGGTTACATCACGACGACTGGTGGACCACGGTACCGGGGAATGCTGGCGCTGGAGATATTGGCGAAGTAAGCGGGCGCATGTCGCCCATGCCCCAATGCAGCAGGGCGAAGCCGGTGAGGTGGAAGGCGCCCATGATGAGGAAAATCGGCGTGAAGCCGTAATGCTGGCTGACGTAGCCGGCCATCTGTCCGGTGAATAGAAAGCCGCCGAAACCGCCGAGGCAACCGCCGATGCTGGTGACGCTGGCGACGGCGCCCCGCGGGAAGACGTCTGAAGCGGTGGTGAAGAGATTGGCGGACCAGCCTTGATGCGCGGCGGTCGCCAGGCTGATGAGGGCCACGGCGAGCAAGGGGCTCTCGGCGAGAACGCAGGTGGCCCCGATGGGCATGCAGAGCGCGAAGAGCAGGAGGCTGGCCTTGCGCGCGCGGCCGATCTCCCAACCTCGGCTGATGAGCGATCCGGAGAGCCAGCCGCCGAAGACGCTGCCGAGGTCGGCCATTAGGTAGATGACAGGCAGGGCCCAGCCGATTTCGGCGAGCTTGAAGCCGCGGACCTCGTAGAAATACAAGGGCAGCCAGTAGAGGTAGAACCACCAGACGGGGTCCGAGAAGAATTTGGCCGCGCCGAAGCCCCAGGTCTGCCGGTAGCCGATGGCCTGGCGCCAACTTACCTTCGGCTCGAGGTTCTCGGCGGCGGCGTCAGAGTAAATGTGTGCGCGCTCGGCGTCGTTGGTGCGAGGATCGTGCTTCGGCAGCCGATAGGTGAGCCACCAGATGGTGGCCCAGACGAGTCCGCTGACGCCGGTGAGAAAGAAGCAGGTGCGCCAGCCGAAGGCGGCGTTCATCCAAACGAACAGAGGCGGGCCGACCATGGCGGCGACGCTGGCGCCGGAGTTGAAGATGCCGCAGGCGAGGGCGCGCTCCTTCTTGGGGAACCACTCGGCGACGCACTTGATGGCGGTGGGGAAGTTGCCAGCTTCGCCGAGGCCGAGCGTGGCGCGCCAAATGGCGAGATCCGTACCCGTGCGGGAGAGCGAATGCAGCGAGGCGGCGACGCTCCACCAGAGCGCGCTTACCGCGTAGCCGACGCGGGTGCCGAAGCGGTCAACAAACCAGCCGAAGAAGAGGAAGCCGAGCGTGTAGGTCAACTGAAAGGCGCTGGTGATGTCGCCGTATTGTTGCTTGGAGACGTGCATTTCGCCGAGGATGACGGGGCTGAGCACGGAGAGCACAATGCGGTCGAGGTAGTTGATGGTGGTGGCGAAGAAGAGGAGAGCGAGCATCCACCAGCGGACAGAAGTCATCCCGTGATTATAGGCCTTCCTGCGACAATGGAATTTCATGCGCTACGGATACCCGGTCTTTCTCGATCTTGAAGGCCAGCCCTGCACCGTCTTCGGCGGCAACTGGATGGCCGAGGAGAAGGCGCGCGGATTGGTGGAGGCCGGGGCGCGGCTGACGGTGATCGCGGCCGAACTCGACCCCAGCTTTGGGCCGCTGATCGCGACGGGCCACTGCACTTGGGTGGCGCGCGACTATCAGGCCGGGGATCTGCGCGGCTGCTTTCTGGCGGTGTCGGCGGGGGATCGCCAGTACAACGCGGCGATCTGGGAAGAGGGGCAGCGCGAGAACGTGATCGTGAATTGCCTGGACGATCCGCCGCATTGCCGTTACATCTACCCGTCGATTCACCGGCAGGGCGATTTGGTGGTGGCGTTGTCGACGACGGGCCGCTGCCCGGCCTTGGCGGTGCGCCTGCGGCAGCGCTTGGCGGAGCAACTGGGGCCGGAGTACGCCACGTTTTTGGAGATGGCCAGCCAGGTCCGGGACCGGTTGGCGCGGCTGGTGCCGGATTTTGGGGCCCGGAAAACGGTATGGTATCAATTGGTGGATTCGCCGGCCATTGAATACCTTCGGAAAGGGAACCGCCCGCAAGCCGAGGCGGAACTCGAAGTGATCATCCGGCGCTCCCATCAGAATCCATCCGAATGACATCGCCAGCTCTCAAGAAAAAACACCTCCGCCGGCGCAAAGCTACCACGCCGGAGTTGTTTCTCGACAACCCGAATTTGTATGTGAACCGGGAACTGAGCCTGCTGGCGTTTCAGCGCCGCGTGCTGGAAGAGGCGCTGGACGAGAGCAATCCGCTGCTGGAGCGGGTAAAGTTTCTTGGCATTCTCGGCTCTAACCTGGACGAGTTCTTCATGGTGCGCGTGGCGGGCCTGAAGCAGCAGATCGATGCGGGCATTCAGGAGCCAGGGCCGGACGGACTGACGCCGCGCCAACAGCTCGAGGCCATCCGGGCAGAGTTCGCCCAAATGCTGATTGAGGCGCATGCCTGCCGCCGCCGCCTCTTTGTGGACCTGCAGCGGCATGGGATCCGCCTGCTGGACTATAGCGAACTGGCGAACGGCCAACGCGAGCACGCCGATACTTACTTTCGCGAAACCGTCTACCCGGTGTTGACACCGCTTGCGGTGGATATCAGCCGTCCGTTTCCGCATATTTCGAATTTGAGCTTGAACCTTTCGATTTTGATTCGGGATCCGAAGGGGCGGGAGCAATTCGCGCGGCTGAAGGTGCCGGATAGCTTGCCGCAGTTAGTGCCGGTGCAAAGCGCGACGAAGCGCAACGGACGGCCGCTGAGTTACGTGTGGATTGAGCAGGTGGTGCAGGCGAACTTACACCAGTTATTTCCGGGCATGGAGGTGTTGGAGTCGCACTTGTTTCACGTGACGCGTGATGCGGATCTCGATATTCAAGAGCTGGAAGGCGGCGACTTACTGGAGACGGTGGAAGAGGGCGTCCGGCAGCGGCGGTTTGGTGAGGTGGTGCGGCTGAAGGTGGATTCCCGCATGCCTGAACACGCCTTGCGCATCTTGCAGACGAATCTCGAAATCGAAGACTCCGATATCTTCCGGGTGGATGGCCCCTTGGCCTTGAGCCGGTTACGGGCCGTGGCGGGCATTGACCGGCCAGAATTGAAAGAGCCGGTTTTCGTGCCCGGCCTGCCCGAAAAATGGACCGAGGATGGCGATATCTTCGGACAGATCCGGCGCGGCGATATTCTGCTGCATCACCCGTTTGATTCGTTTTCCCCGGTGGTGGATTATCTGCGCGCGGCGGCGCGGGATCCGCAGGTATTGGCCATCAAGATGACGCTCTATCGTGTCGGCCGGAACTCCCCGGTGGTGGAGGCGCTGCTGGAAGCTTTGGAAGAAGGCAAGCAGGTGGCGGTACTGGTGGAGTTGAAGGCGCGTTTCGACGAGGAAAGTAACATCGAGTGGGCGCGCGCCTTGGAACGCGAGGGCGTCCACGTGGTTTATGGCTTGCCGGGTTTGAAGATCCACGGCAAGATGGCCTTGGTGGTGCGTCAGGAGGGCGAGGTGATGCGCCGCTACGTGCATCTCTCCACGGGAAACTATAACGCGCTGACGGCGCAGCTTTATACGGACGTCGGATTGTTTACCTGCGATGAGAAGGTGGGCGCGGACGCGACGGACTTATTCAATTTTCTTACCGGTTACTCCGCCAAGGACGACTATCAGAAGTTACTCGTGGCGCCGATCAACTTACGCGAACAGTTCGAAGCCATGATCGAGCGCGAGATTCAACACGCCCGCGCGGGACGCCCGGCGCGGCTGATCTTCAAGACGAACGCCTTAGGGGATCCTCGCGTAATCCGGTTGCTCTATCAGGCGTCGCAGGCCGGCGTGCAGTGCGACCTGATCATTCGCGGCATCTGCTGCCTGCGCCCGGGAATGCCGGGCATCAGCGACCGGATTCGCGTGGTGAGTATCGTCGGGCGTTTTCTGGAACACAGCCGGATTTTCTATTTCCACAACAACGGCGCCGAGGAGGTTTATCTTGGTTCGTCCGATATCATGCCGCGCAATATCAACCGGCGCGTGGAGATTCTGTTCCCGATTGAGCGCCCGTCGCTGAAGCGGTATTTGCGGGAGCAGGTGTTGGAGGGGTATCTGGGGGACTCCGCGAAGTCCAGGCAGATGCATGCCGATGGAACGTACTCGCGCACGCCGAAGCCGGACGGGGAATTTCCGGTGAACAGCCAGATGGTGTTGCTAAAGAGCCGATGCTCCAAAACGTCAACTTAAAAAGAAAACTTACGCGCGATGAATACAAGCGGCTGCTGCCGGACTGGCAGCAGCGCGTCTTTGGCCTGGAGAAAGCCTGCTGGGACAACGGTGTTTCCGCCGTGGTGGTGGTGGAGGGTTGGGACGGCGCGGGCAAAGGCGCGGCGATTGCGGCGCTGACGCAGCGCATGGATCCGCGCGGCTTCAAGCTCTACCCGATTACCAAGCCCAGCCCGGAAGAGCGCCGGCGGCCCTGGTTGTGGCGGTTTTGGATGAA
Source organism: Bryobacteraceae bacterium (assembly GCA_019752335.1). Taxonomy (GTDB): domain Bacteria; phylum Acidobacteriota; class Terriglobia; order Bryobacterales; family Bryobacteraceae; genus JALHNI01. The sequence continues at coordinate 199,148 of JAIEMJ010000011.1, read as the reverse complement.
GGTGCCGGACCGGGGCGATCTGGTGATCTTTAACCATTCCTGGTACTACCGGGTGCTGGATGCCCGGGTGGAGCAGGAGACCAGCGAAGTGGAGTGGCAGCAGGGCTACCGCGACATCATTGAGTTTGAGCGTATGTTGGCCGATAGCGGCGTCGTGATCATCAAGCTCTTCCTGCACATCGGCAAGAAGGATCAGAAGAAGCGTCTGCGCGCGATTGAGCGGGATCCGCTGGAGAGTTGGCGGGTGACGCCGGCGGACTGGGAGCGGCATCGCCGTTACGACGAGTATCTGGCGGCGATGGAGGACATGCTGGAGCTGACGGAAAGTGAGCACGCGCCTTGGACGGTGGTGGAGGCCACGTCGCGCTGGCACGCGCGGCGGCGCGTCTTCGAAACGATTATTGCGGCCTTGGAGGCTAAGCTGGGCGCGCTGGCGCCGCCGTCGGAGGTGGCGCATCAACGGGCGGAGCGGGAACTCGACTTGCGTGTCGCGTCTGAGTTACTGGATGAGAGTAAGTTGGAGCAGGATGATGAAGCGAATGGAGATGAAGAGTAAGTGCTCGAAACGCTCGACCTGACCAAGAAACTCGACCGGGAAACCTACGTGCGCGAACTCACGCGGCGGCAGATTGAGTTGCGTGAATTGGGCTATCAAGTATTCCTGCAAGAGCGTCCCGTGGTGATGGTGTTCGAAGGTTGGGACGCGGCGGGCAAGGGTGGAGCCATTAAGCGGATTACGGAGCGGTTGGATCCGCGCGCGTATAGCGTGTATCCGATTTCCGCCCCGCAAGGTGACGAGAAAACGAAGCATTATCTATATCGCTTTTGGAAACGGCTGCCCGAGAACGGGCAGATCGCGATCTTCGACCGCTCCTGGTACGGCCGGGTGCTGGTGGAGCGCGTGGAAGGCTTTGCCAGCGAGATGGAATGGCGCCGGGCTTATCGCGAGATCAATACCTTTGAGGCGCAGTTACGCGACGCCGGAGTGATCGTCTTTAAGTTCTGGCTGCACATTTCGCGCGACGAGCAATTAGCCAGATTTGAGCACCGGCAGCAGATCGGCTATAAAGCCTGGAAGTTAACGAGCGAAGACTGGCGCAATCGCGAGAAGTGGCCCCAATATGAAGCGGCTGTGGAAGAGATGTTACTGCGCACCAGCACGCGCGGGGCTCCGTGGCACCTCATCGAAGGGAACGACAAGCATTGGGCGCGGGTGCAGGTGCTGTCGCGGCTGGTGGAAGGATTGTCGCGCGAGCTAAAGTATCAACCGGCGGACCCCCTGGAGTCAGAAAAGAAGAAGCGGAAAGCGCGCGTTTAGTTACTCGCGCGACTGTTTGGCGAAGAACTCCAGCATCGGGCCGAAATTGGGGACGGCGATATCGGTGTGGCTGCCGCCGGGGACTTCGATGTATTCGATCTTCGCGCCGGCCTTCTTGCCCGCCTCTACCATGTTGCGCGACTGGCTGACGGCTACGGTCTTGTCGTTATCGCCGTGGACCACGTACTGGGGAATGTGTTTGATCTTCTCCATGCCTTGCGCATTGCCGCCACCGGAGATGGGGCCGAGCGCGGCGAAGCGGTCCGGATGGTTCATGGCGATGCTCCAGGTGCCGTAGCCGCCCATGGAGTGGCCCATCAGGTAGATGCGCTTCGGGTCAATGCGATAGGTGCGTTCCACTTCGGCGAGCACGTCCATCACGTCTTTCTCGGCGGCGTCGCGGTACATCGACGCCGTGCCGCGGCCCTTCGGCGTGACGAGGAAGAAGCCGAGGCGTTCGGCGACGCGTGGCAAAGTACCGCCGTAGCCTTCCATCATCGACGTCTCATCGCCGCCCATGCCGTGGAGCGCGACCACCAGCGGCAAGGGCTTCCCTTGGTAGGCCTTCGGCACATAGACGCGATAGGGCTGTAGCGTGTTGTCGACGGTGGAACGGTAGGCTTGGTGCAACTCGCCTTGGCGGCCCGCGAAGGGGTCCTTCCCGGTGGCGGCGGTGTCGAGCAAATGGTTGGCCTGGGCGAACTCCTTCGCGAAGTCGAAGCGGTGAGGATTGGCGCGGCCATGCTCGGCGTGGTCATAGAGCACCAGCGTGTACTCGGCGGCGGGGAGGGGCTGCTTCTTCAGGCGCGCGGCGAGCTTCTGCGCTTCGGTAGCGACGGGCGCGATGGTGATGGGCACGGTCTTCTGGAGATGAGCGGCATTGGGTGTGGTGTCGCCGAGGTCAGCGATGAGGTTGTAGTTGCCGGTGGCGTTCTCGGGCAGCGTCAGCGCGATCTTTAGCGGCAGGTCCGTACTTTTCACTTCGGTGGGAGCCTCGATGGGAATGGGCTCACCGCTGGGGACGGGACGCAGGATCAGCTTCAGGGCGGCGGCGGTAGGCTGCTCGACGGGGAAGATGCGGTCAAAGGTGAGTTGCAGGGTTTGGCCCGGGTTGGCGATGGCGTCGTCGACGCTGGCTTGTAGGGAGGAGGCGAGTTCGAAGGCGGGGGTCCAGGTGAAGCCGCGCATCACGGCCATGCCGTGGGTGTAGTTGCGCATGGCCTCTTTGAACTTGCCGGAGAGGCCGGCGGCCTGGCCTTGTTGGCCTAGCTTGGCCGCTTCGGCTTTCTGCGCGTCGGTGAGCGGGAGCGACCCGAGCTGCGTCGTGTAGGCGACGGCGGTGCGTAGGACGAGTTCGGCGTCCTGCGCGGGCAGCAGGGTGGCGAGGGCGAGGACGAGAAAGGGTCGCATGAGGGCAAGTTTAGCGCCTTTAGCGCAGCACGGCGCGGCACGGGGCGCCGTCGGCGCCGGGGACCTTGAGGGGCAGGCAGAGGAGTTCGTACGGCCCTGGTGTCACGGGGCCGAGATTCAGACCTTCGATCACCCAGATGCCCGCGCCCAGCAAGGTGCAATGCGTTTCGTAGCCTTCGTGATGATAGCCGCCGACGGAGAGATAGTCGATGCCGACGGTGCGGACGCCGCACTCCACCAGATACGCGGCGGCGTCGTTGGCGAGGTGGACGAAGTGTTCGTCGAAGGGTTGCTCCCACCAGGCGTGGCGGGAGTTGGCGGTGCGGAAGAGCAGCCGTTCGCCGGCTTGCGGCGTATGACGCTGGAGTTCAGCGCGGGTGATGCGGGCGGGGTCCGCAATGGCGATCACACGGCAGGGCCCGATGGTGGCGTCGAGCGGCATTTGCTCCATCGTGAGGCCGGCGGGGATGGCGTGAAAGGGCGCGTCCATGTGCGTGCCGGTGTGGACGCTGAGGCGCAGCGACGTTAGATGATAGGGCGCGTCCCAGACGGTGTTGACTGCGACGGCGGCGTCGCCGGGCCATTGGATCATGCCGCGCGCGACCGGAATGGAGAGGTCGATCACAGCGTTTCGCGCTTTAGCGTGGCGAGGCGTGCTTGGAGCTTTTTGCGCTCTTTGGCCAGGGCGGGATCGTTGATGAGATTCTTCATCTCGTAGGGGTCCGCCTGGAGGTCGTAGAGTTCGGTCCAGGCGGGGTTGGACGGGTACTCGACATACTTCCAGCGCGGCGACCGGACGGCGTGCCAAGTGGGAATCCGAGGGAATCCGGGCTCCTCGTAATACTCGCAGTAGAAGTCCGGACGCACTTCCGTGGCCTTGCCACGGAACAGCGGCACCAACGACTTGCCCTTTACTTGCGGCGGCGGCTTCACGCCGGCGATCTCCATCATGGTGGGGGCGATATCGACGTTCAGAATGACGGCTTGGTGGCTGGAGCCCGGCTTGAACCACGCCGGGTAGCGCGCCAGAAAAGGAATCCGCAGCGACTCTTCGTAAGCGGCGCGCTTGTCGCCCAGGCCGTGGTCGCCGTGGAAGTAGCCGTTGTCCGAAGTGAAGATGATGAGCGTCTGGTCGAGTTGTTTAGTCTCCTCCAGCACCTTCAGAATTTCGCCGACGCCTTCGTCCACCGCTTGAATCAGCCGCAGTTGGTTGCGCACCATTTCGTCAGAGGGCCCGCCGCGCGGCTGCTGGTTTTTCTTCTGCGGAATCTCACGCTGCAAGGCCGGCTTGCCGTTCAGGTCGTCTTGCGCGTTGGGATGGCGGGTGATGGGCGCGTCGGTGTAGAGGTCGCGGTGGCGTTCGGGCGGGGTGAACGGGCCGTGGACGGCCTTGTGCGCGAGGTACAGCGAGAAGGGCTTGGTCCGGGGCTGCCGCAAAAACTTGAGCGCGTGCTCATTCAGAATGTCGGTCATGAAGCCGGTCTGTGCTTCGCTTTTGCCGTTCACGTTGATGGCCGGATTCTGGTAGACGCCTTGGCCCTTGAAGCTCACCCAATGGTCAAAGCCGGGGCGCGGTGAATCGTCGTTGCCCATGTGCAGTTTGCCGACGTAGGCGGTTTCGTAGCCGGCCTTCTGTTGCAGCGCGGAGAAGGTAACCAACTGGTGGCTGAGGGCGGCGTTGTCGCCGTTGCTCTTGATGCCGTGCGAGTTCACCCAACGGCCGGACATGAAGCTGGCGCGGCTGGGCGAGCAGAGTGGCGTGGTGACGAAGGCGTTGCGGAAGATGGCGCCTTCCTTGGCCAAACGGTCGATATTGGGGGTCTTCAACCAAGGGTGGCCCAGGCAGCCGAGCGCGTCGTAGCGCAGGTCGTCGATCAGGATGAAGAGCGTATTGGGGCGCGCGGTCCGCTGGGCCAGGGCGCTGGCGGAGAGGCTGAGGAAGGTTCGTCTAAGCATTGAGAATCACCGGGAAATCAGGGGGCGCAAGGGACGCCAGTGGAGGTTACGGAAGGCGACGGGTCCGTGGTCGCCTTGCAGCATCAGCGGATTTTCGGGGGCTTCGGCGTGGTTCATCGCGGAGCGCGTCGGGCCTTCACATTCCACGTCCTGCTGCACCAGCAAGCCATTGTGGAGGACGCGTAGAAACTTGGCGTTGGCGATCTTCTTGCCCGCGGCGTCGAAGCGCGGCGCGCGGAACCAGGCTTGGTAACTCTGCCACTCGCCCGGCCGCCGGGCGGCGTTGCGCAACGGGGCCGAACCGCCCACGCCTTGCTCGTTGATCCAGCGATGGTAGATGCCGCCCGCGTCAGAGGATTGGAGCGGTTCGCTCGACGCGTAGGAATCGAAGATCTGAATTTCGTACAGGCCTTGCAGATAGACGCCCGAATTTGAGCCCTTGGCGAGCATGAATTCGAGGTAGAGCTCGATGTCGCCGTGCTTGGCGTTGGTAACCAGGTTGGCGGTGCGGCCGGCGGGGCCATTCATGATGACGCCGGATTCGCCCTTCGTGCCGCCGAGGCGCGTGGGGCCCAGGAGTCGTTCAAAGCGCACGGCTTTCGAGGTGTACCACTCGCTCGGCTTGCCGGCCTCGGGTGACCAGCCGCTGAGGTCGCGGCCATTCAGCAAGGGAGTCCAGCCGGGCTCCTGCAGGAAAGGCGGATCGCCATGGGCTTCGCCGTCCTGGATAAAGGACGGACCTTGTTGGCCGGCGAGCGGAAGCGCGGTGAGGGCGAGGAAGTTACGGCGTCGCATGATTCTTCCCCGTCAGTCTATCGCTGATCGATGGGCCGGGTGGTGTCGATGAGGAGCCAGGCCGTGGTGGCGATGGCGTACATGGCGGCGGAGACGTAGAAGGTCATGTCCCATTTGAGCGCATCCAGGCCATTGTCGGTACACCATTTGAGGATGTAGGGGATGGCGATGGGGAGCAGGGCGCCGCCGAGGTTGCCCATCATGTTCATGGAGCCGGAGAGCGTGCCGGCGTACTTGCCGCCCAGGCTCATGCAGGTGCCCCAACTGGCGGGCATCTGGAGGTCATTGGCGAAGCTGGCGAAGCTGATGGTGACCAGGGCGGTGATGGGGTCCTGCAGTTTGGTGGAGAGGATCAGCAGGCCACCGGCCAAGGCGCAGCCGAAGGCGCTCACGTAGCGGCGGGCCTTATTCTCGCTGCCCAGGATGCGGGTGAGGCGGGGAATCAGATAGAAACCGGCGAGCATGCAGCCGATGCCGCCGAGGAAGAGCGGCAGGCCGGAGTAAATGGCGCTTTTCTTGAAGTCCATGCCGCGTTCCCGCTGTAAGTAGGTCGGAAGCCAGGTAATGTAGAAATACCAGCCATAGGAGACGCAGAAATATTGCAGCCACAAGAGCCAGACGGTGCCGGAGGTGACGAGCTTGCCCCACGGCACGGAGCCATGGCCGGTGGCATTTTGCGCGGCTTCCTCGAGGAGCTTTAACTCGCCCGCGTTCACCTCGGGCTTGTCTTTGGGGTTATCGCGGAACCAGCGATAAAAGAAGAAGGCCCAGACGACGCCCAAGGCGCCGAAGATGATGAAGGCCATGCGCCAGTCCAGCGCGCCCATGATGACGCCGAGCAGCGGCGGCGTGAACGCGCCGCCCCAACGGGCGCTCATCCAGGTGATGCCCTGGGCGCGAACGCGTTCATTGGCGGGCAGCCAAGTGGTGTAAGCCTTGGTGATATTCGGGAAGCAGCCGGCCTCGCCGGCGCCGAACAGAAAGCGGATCACCCAGAGGGACATCGCATTCCAGGCGAAGGCCGTGGCGGCGGTGAAGAAGCTCCACCAGACGACAATGCGCATCAGCACGCTGCGGGCGCCCAGCTTGTCGCCCAGCCAGCCCCCGGGAATTTCGAAAGCGGCATAGGCGATGCCGAAGAGCGAGAGGGCCCAGCCCATCTCTTTGTCCGTCAGGTTCAGGTCCTTGGTGATGGCTGGCGCGGCGAGCGAGATGCAGACACGGTCAATGTAGGTGATGACGCTCAGGGTGATCGCAAAGACTACGACCCAGTAGCGGACAGTGGTGGCACGCGGGCTCATCGTGGGAAGGGTCATGAACCCAGGATCATATCAGGAAACGGAGGTGCTTTTGCGGGCTTTCGGACTAGTGCCCCTGGTACGGGCAAGTAAAAATATTGGTTTTTGGTCGCCAAAGGGCCGGAAAGTTGAGTATAAATAGTAAGAAGCGATGTTGTCCTCCCCCAATCCCGCCTTGATCCGCCGCATCAGTTACAGTACCTTTGCGCTGATCGCGCTCGCCTTCGTGCTTCTTTTCTTCAAGGGCCCGCAGGGCTTACCGGCATTCCAGGCGAAATGGGCGCACGTACAGGCGACGGAGAAGTCGAATGCGGCGCTGAAGCAGGAGATTGAGGCGATGCGCGAGAAGAACTACCTGCTACGGACTGACCAGGAAGCAATTCGTGTCGCGATTCGTGAGGAACTCGGCAAGCAGAGCAAGGGCGAAGTGACTTACAAAGTCGAGAAGCCGAAGCCTTAGTTTTTCCTCTCGTGATTCGTTGCCGTACGTAGAGGCGGGGCACTGAGCAGGTTTCCCGAGAAAACGCCAATGACACGGCATCATTCGTGAACGTGCCCCACCTCTTACGAGGTGGGCTAGAAGCTTCGAAGCACTGGATCCCTACGGCCCGTGAATTAACGGGTCTTCGGGAAAACGAAGGCCGTTACCGCGCCTTCCGCCGCCGAGGAGACGTCACGGATGTACTTGGCAAACACGCCGACGCGATACTTGGGCTCGGGCTTGGTCCACTTCTTGAAGCGGGCCTTCACTTCCTTCTCGCTTACTTCGAGGTCAATGGTGCGCTTCACCAGGTCGATGGCGATCATGTCACCTTCCTCGACGATGGCGATGCGGCCGCCGTCGACGGCTTCGGGAGCCATGTGGCCGATGGAGAAGCCGCGGGTGGCGCCGCTGAAGCGGCCGTCCGTCATCAGGGCGACCGTTTCACCTAAGCCGGAGCCGGCGATGGCGCCGGTGACGCCCAGCATCTCGCGCATGCCCGGACCGCCCTTCGGCCCTTCGTAGCGGATCACAATCACGTCGCCAGCCTTGATCTTGCCTTTGAGCACGGCCTTCATGGCCGGTTCCTCGCTGTTGAAGACGCGGGCCGGGCCGCGGTGCAGTTTCTTCTCGATGCCGGTCACTTTGAGCACGGAGCCTTCGGGGCACAGGTTACCCTTCAGGATCAGCAGACCGCCGGACTTCTTGATCGGGCTCGCCAGCGGTTTGATCACGTCCTGCCCCTTGGTCTCCTTCACCTTCGCCGACTCCTCGCCAATCGTCCGGCCGGTAATTGTCTTGCACTTGGGGTTGATGTAGCCGCCGTCGACGAGGCGCTGCGCCAGCACCGGAATGCCGCCCGCGGCGTCCATCTCGGCGGCGGTGTACTTGCCGGCCGGCTTCAGGTCGACGTAGAGCGGCGTCTTGGCGCTGATGCGCTGGAAGTCGTCGATGTTGAGCTTGACGCCGGCTTCCTTGGCCATCGCCAGCAGGTGCAGCACGGCGTTGGTGGAGCCGCCACTGGCGGCGACCGAAGCGATGGCGTTATCAAAGGCGGCGCGCGTGCAGATCGCGCGCGGGCGCAGGTCCTTTTTGACGGCTTCCACGATCAGCTTGCCGCACTCAAAGGCGGCCTCGCGCTTGCGATCGTCCGGCTGGGGAATCGAGTTCACGCCGAAGGGCGAAAGGCCAATCAGTTCAAGCAAGGTGGCCATCGTGTTGGCCGTGAACTGGCCACCGCAGGCGCCGGCGCCGGGGCAGGCGGCGTTCTCAATGGCCAGCAACTCGGCGGCGTCGATCTTGCCGGCCGCGTGCGCGCCGACGGCTTCGAAGACATCCTGAATGGTGATGAACTTGTCTTTGTGCTTGCCCGGCAGAATGGAGCCGCCGTAGAAGACGAGGCCCGGGACGTTTAGGCGGAGCAGCGCCATGGCGGCGGCGGGATTCGTTTTGTCGCAAGCGGTCATGGCGATCACGCCGTCGAACATGTAGCCGCGGGTGGTGAGCTCAATGGAGTCGGCGATCAGATCGCGGCTGACGAGTGAGGCCTTCATGCCTTCGGTGCCCATGGTGACGCCGTCGGAGATGGCGATGGTGTTGAACTCCATCGGCGTACCGCCCGCGGCGCGGATGCCTTCCTTCACTGGCCCGGCGAGTTCCCGCAAGCGGATGTTGCAGGGCATCGTCTCAATCCAGGTGTTGGCGATGCCGATGATGGGCTTCTTAAGGTCTTCGTCGGTGAAGCCGACGGCCTTCAGCATGGAGCGGGCGGGAGCGCGGTCCGCGCCTTGGGTGATCGTATAAGACTGCAATTTCATGAGGAGCCTTGATTTTACTAGAATCGAGCAGATGATATACAGTCGGCGAAATGTTTTAGCCGCGCCTTTTTTGCTCCAAGCCGAAACCGGCATCACGCGAACGCTGCACCGCGCCTCGCCCGGCCCAGGCGTCGCCGTGTGGAGCTTCGCCTACTACACGGAGGCCAAGGGCGGGCGGCTGCGCAGCGTCGAGCAGCGGCTCACCCGCTCCGATACGATTGACGCGGCCTATCTGCGCGACTCCGTCGACAACGGGCGGACCTGGTCGGAGCCCACCAAAGTCATCACCGGCGAGCGACGTCCGAACGGCATGTGGCGCAAGCACCTCCGGGCGGGGGTGGCGCATCAGGGCCGTTTGCTCGAGTTCTGGAACGAGGGACTGCTGCCGACGGACGATCCGCTCGAAGGTCTGCGGCAATGGCAGATCCATGCCCGCCTCGACGGCACGGAGCAGCCACTCGTGGGCGAAGGCTTCACCGCCACCAACCCCTGGCCGGGGGTCTACCAGGGCAAGAACTGCGCCATGGTGGGCGACCAGGCCTGCGCGCCGGTCACCGATGGCAAGCGGGTGCTGGTGCCCGTGGAACTGACCCTCTTCGACGCAGCCGGCAAGCTCTACAACCCCGGCGGCGGCTACACGTATCACGACGCTGCGCTGTTGATCGGCACGTTTGAAGGCGGCAGATACCGGTGGCGCATGACCAAGCCGCTCAAAGGCGACCCCGCCCGCACCACCCGCGGCCTCGTCGAACCCACTATCGTCAAGCTCTCGGGCCAACGCTGGCTGATGGTGCTGCGCGGCTCCAACGACCGGAAACCCGGACTCCCCAGCCATCGCTGGTACAGCCTCTCCGAAGACGGTGGCGAAACCTGGCGCGAAGCCACCACCTGGACCTACACAACCGGCGAGCCCTTCTTCAGCCCCAGCGCCTGCTCCCAGCTACTGAAGCACTCCTCCGGCCGCATCTTCTGGCTCGGCAACATCACCGCCGAGAACCCCCGCGGCAACCGGCCCCGCTACCCCTTCTGGATCGGCGAAGTGGACCGGGCCACGGGATTGCTGCGGAGGGAGTCGTTGCGGAAGATCGATGACCGGCAGCCGGGCGAGGACGAGGCCCTGATGCTGTCGAATTTCTATGCCCGCGAAGATCGCGTCACACGGGAAATCGTCCTGCATATGTCGCGGCTGTTTCCGCTGGCGTCCGGCTGGGCTGGTGACGCTTTCGATTACCGGATTCGGGTCTGAGACATCGAGCCCAGCCAATACGGCTGCTTAGGTGAGTCGGGTTAGCCCAGTGGCGATACGCAGGGCCGCGTCGACCCGTTCGAGCGTATCCGGATCCACCCGGCCGTAGTGCCCGGCGATCCGGCGTTTGTCGAGCGATCGCAGTTGCATCAGCAATACTTTCGAGCGCTGGGGCAAGCCGTCAGGAGAGGCCTCGATTAGCGCCTCAAAGGGATAGACTTTCTCCGTCTTCTTCGAAGTGATGGCCGCGACCAGGACGACGGGGCTGTGCTGATTGATCAGATCCGGCGAGAGGACGAGGCCGGGGCGGTCCCCGCCTTGCTCCGAACCTGCCACCGGGTCCAGCCGGACGCGCACGATATCGCCCCGGCGAAGACTGTCAGCCATGATCGCGCCAGACCTCGTCGGACGCCGGAGCCCACTCGCGCTCGATCCGCTCGTAATCGTCCTTCATCGCCTGGCATCCTTCCACGACGAGTTGCCGGAGTTCCTCGCGTTCCCGTTCGGCCAGCCAAGCCTCCATGATCTGAGCTAGCGAACTGCTCCGTTCGCCCGGAGGCAGCCGGCGCTCGAACTTCTGCAGTAGATCGGGAGGTAATGTGTAAGTACGTTTTTCCAGCCTCATGACACCACCATTGTGCCATATTAGAGGTAAGGCACTACTTCGCCAGCCCCGCCGCCCAGTTCTGGATGACAACCATGGGACGGTCCGGCGGCTGGCCGCCTTCGGGCTCCCGGGCCAGAAAGCGGCCGTCACAGGAGGGCTGGAAGGCAGCAACGAGACCGGGGGCAGGCAAACGAAACAACGGCTCAGTCCGGCCCACTCGGACTCCGTCCGTCTGCAGTTGCACGCTCGCCGCCATCGACGTATCGTCCAGCCCTACCCAGTACAACTCCTGGCCATCGGAGCGCCAGCGAGGACTGCGGCCTCCGGCGGACGAGACCAACCACTCGCCTCGGCGCTCCGGGAAGCCTTGGACGTAAATCTCCGGCCGTCCCGATTCTTCCGACCGATACGCGACCCACCGGCCATCGGGCGAGAACGCCGCGTCGTCCTCGGCCCCCGGAGTCTGCAGATAGGGCGTGGGCTCCCGTTCCCCAGTCAACGGGAAAGCGAAGATGTCGCCCAGCCCAAAGAGCAGGACCTTGCCATCCGGCGACACGGACTGCGGCGCGCCCCGGTCGGACGTCTTTGCATCGATCACGGATTCCTCCTCTCCCAACCCGTCCGCCGATTTCCGGAAGACTCCGGATCCCTTCCGGTAGGAGAGTTGCTTTCCATCGGGTGACCATTGGTGGAGACAAAGCCAGCGTTTGCCCGTCGGGCGAGATGGCCGAGCCCCGGAAAAAGGACCAAATTCAGGGAACCGGCCGCCGACGGGCGGATTCACCTCAAGTCTCAGGAGCGGTGCCGGCTGGTTCGGCTTGCGTAGGAAAGCGCCCCATCCGGCAACTGTCATGAGGAGCAGCGCGGCGGCAATCGCCCAGGGCCAGCGGCTGGTTTCGGTTGGTGCTCTCGGCAAGTTTGCATGACTTCAGTTCAGTCTAGCGAAACCAGTCGCGCTATGATGGTGACATCATGATGGCGCGGACCCAAATCACGCTCGAGCCGGAACTGCACCGCCGCGTTCGCCAAAGGGCGGGCGAGATGGGTGTCTCGCTGGCCGAGTACATCCGCCGAGTCGTTGCGCGGGATCTCGGCAACCCCGCGTCCACGGCAAACCCGTCGGCCATTTTCGACCTGGGCGAATCGGGGAAATCGGATATCGCCAAGGACAAGCGCCTGATGCTCGGGCAGGCCTTCGCCAAACGGCACTCAAAATGAGCCTCTTCGTCGACACCTCCGTTTGGTATGCCGCGGCGGACAAGTCCGATCTCAGCAACAAAACCGCCAAGGAGATTCTCTCCCGCGGTGAGCGGCTGGTGACCACGGATCATGTCCTGCTTGAGACCTGGACCCTGCTGCGGTACCGATTGAGCCGCCGAGCCGCGGAGCGCTTTTGGTTAGGATTGCGGGAAGGGATTGCCGCCATCGAGACCGTCGGCCTCGCCGATCTCGATGCCGCCTGGGAGATTGGCTTGGCGTTCCCGGACCAGGACTTTTCGATCGCCGACCGCACCAGCTTCGCCGTGATGCGTCGCCTCGGGTTAGAGACGGTGGCTTCGCTGGACGACCACTTCGCCATCTACCGCTTCGGTCCTGGCCGGAAGCGCGCCTTTACGGTCTTACGGTAGCGTTACTTCGCGAGCCCCGCCGCCCAGTTCTGGATGACAACCATTGGGCGGTCGGGCTGTGCACCGTCGACCGGCTCCCAAGTCAGAAAGCGGCTGCCATCGCGGGCTGGCTGGACTCTGGTGATGGCGCCAAGAGCGGGCTGCGGGAACAACGGCTTGGCACCCTCAACCCGTACGGCCGAGGCTTGCAGGTCGACAGTGGCGGCCATCACTACGCCCCCCCTGATCGATCCAGTCCAGGGCGCGCCATTCGGGGATGCGTCCGCCGGCTGAGGAAACCACAGACTTCCCTCGATGGTCCGGGAAGCCTTGGATGGAAATCTCTATCCGGCCCGATTCTTCCGACTGATACGAATCGCGAGAAAAGCTCGCGAAGTCTTACCTCCGCTGCGACGCCCAGCTCCGAGATGCGGGATGTTTCGGCAGCGGCAAACCTTTTCCCCAGGCCCCGATCTGAGGCGAGGCGGACCGACGATGGCTTCTCCTCGTTCACGGAGAAGGGAGCGAGCCGGGGCGTGAGTGTTATCTTGAAGGCGTTGCTTCGCTTGCTTAGCCTTGTTGCCTGGTTCGCCGTAGGCCTGATCGCCCTCGACGTCAAAAGCCTTACGCCTCAGGGTTACGTTTCGGACTTCGCCGGTGTGATTGATGCCGGAAGCAAGGCGCGCCTGGAAGATTATTGCGCGCGAGTGAAAGCGGCCACGAAGGCTGAGATCGCCATCGTCACCATCCGCCAGTTGGACGAAGAGCCAATTGCCGATGTCGCCAACGCGCTCTATCGGCAGTGGGGTATCGGCGGCAAGGGCACCAATGAGGGCGTGCTGTTCCTCATCTCCATGAATGAGCGCCGGACGCGTCTGGAGGTAGGCTACGGCCTGGAGGCGGTGATTCCGGACGGCTTCCTGGGCGGGATGCTGCGCGAGATTCGCCCGGCGATGCGCGAGCAGCGCTACGGTGAGGCGATGGAGGGTGTGGCGCGGATTTTGGGGTCGCGCATTGCCCAGAGCAAGGGCGTGACGATTCCGGATACGCTCAGCCGTCGCCGGCGCGCGGAACCGGATAGCTTGCCCTGGCCGCTGATTATCGTCGGAATCTTTGTCCTGCTGATGCTGTTGAGTTCGATGGGCGGCGGTGGCGGTCGCGGACTTCGGGGGATGGGGTTGCCGTTTCCGATCTTTCTGCCGGGTGGTTTTGGCGGATCCCGGGGCGGCGGTTTTGGCGGGTATGACTCGGGCGGCTCGGGCGGTGGCTTCGGCGGCTTCGGCGGAGGGGACTCCGGGGGCGGCGGCGCTTCCGGTGACTGGTAAGGTGTCAATGACGATGGACAAGCTCTTACAGGATTTAGTGGAACGGCTGCGGAAGGCCTTTGGCGCGGGCTTGGAGTCCGTGGTGCTGTATGGGTCCGCCGCGTCGGGCGAGTTGCATGAGCACTTCTCTGACTTGAACGTGCTCTGCGTCCTGACGAAGATCACGCCGGCGGAGTTGGGTGCGGCGGAGCCCATTTTTCGCTGGTGGCGCGATAAGGGCAACCCGTCGCCGTTGCTGCTGACGAAGGGCGAACTGAGCACGTCGGTGGATTGTTTCCCGGTGGAGTTCCACGACATTCAGTCGCAGCACCGGTTGTTGCACGGCGTGGACCTGGTGAGTGGGCTCGTGATCGATGACCGCTACTATCGCGCGCAGGTGGAGTACCAATTGCGGTCCGCCTTGCTGCGTTTGCGGCAGAAAGGCGGGGGCGTATTGTCTGACCGGCGCCTGCTGCTGCACCTAATGGCGGACTCCGTGTCGACCTTTTGCGTCCTGATGCGCCATGTGCTGATCCTGGCCGGCGCGCAGCCAGGACGGCCGAAGCGCGACGTGATCGAGGCCGCGCGAGCTACCTTTGGCGTGGACTCCGCACCTTTTTTGGCTTTGTTGGATCTAAGAGAAGAGAAGCGCAAGGAACGCGAGATCGACTCCGCCGCGACGTTCGCCGCCTACCTGGCGGCGATTGACCGTCTGGTGCAAGTGGTGGATGAAATCAGTCCGCGCGGCAATTAAGAGATACTATGAAACGTTTGGGAGAGCGAATACTATGAAGATCGGTTTGATCATTGTCGGCGTGCTGGTGCTGCTCGCCTTGGTGGTCGGCGGCCAAGCCGTCGGCGTCCGGAATGACCTGGTGACACAACGCGAGGGCATCAAGGGCGCGTGGGCGCAGGTGGACAACTCCCTGCAACGCCGGGCGGACCTGTTGCCGAACCTCGTCAACACGGTGAAGGGCTTCGCGAAGCAGGAAGAGACGGTGTTTGGACAGATCGCCTCGGCGCGCGCGGCCATGGCCGGCGCGCGGACTCCGCAAGAGCGCATCGCGGCGAACGACCAGATCGGCTCCGCCCTTGGGCGCTTGCTGGTGGTGAGCGAGAACTATCCCCAGCTCAAGAGCAACGAGAACTTCCTGCGTTTGCAGGATGAATTGAGCGGCACGGAGAATCGCATCGCCGTGGAACGCCGCAAGTATAACGAAGTGGTGCAGAAATACAATACGTCGATCGCCCTGTTCCCCGCGAACATCTGGGCGGGCCTGTTTGGCTTTAGCCGTGAAGACGCTTACTTTAAGACCGAGCCGGGCAAGCGCGCCGTGCCGGAAGTGAAATTTTAAGAGACATGCCGCAAACTTTTCCGAATTACATCAATGGTGAATGGGTCTCCTCGGGAGCCACATTTGAGAATCTGAATCCCGCGAACACGAAGGAGGTCGTCGGCCTCTTTGTGAAGGGCACGGCCGCCGATGTCGCGCGCGCGGCCGACGCCGCGCAAGCCGCGTTACCGGCTTGGGCGAATATGACCGCGCCCGCGCGGGGAGCCTTCCTCTTCAAAGCGGCCGATCTGCTCGACCAACGCTTCGACGCGATTGCCGCCGAGATGACGCGCGAGGAAGGCAAGACGCTGCCGGAGGCCAAGGGCGAAGTCCGCCGGGCGATCAACATCCTGCGCTATTTTGGCGGCGAGGGTTCGCGCCAACCGGGCTTCCTGGTGCCCTCCGAGCGCGACCGCGTGCACATGTTCACCATCCGCAAGCCGATTGGCGTGGTGGGCTTGATCACGCCGTGGAACTTCCCGATTGCCATTCCAGTGTGGAAACTAGCGCCGGCGCTGATCGCGGGCAACACGGTGATCATGAAGCCGGCTTCGGCGTCGCCGCTGTCGTCGTGGCGAGTGATGGAAGCTTTTCATGATGCGGGCCTGCCGAAGGGCGTCTTTAACTTCGTCTGCGGCTCGGGCGGGGAACTGGGCGCGGCGCTGATCAATGCGGGGCCGGTGAAGGCGATCTCCTTCACCGGGTCAGTCGAGGTGGGCCAGTGGGTCCACGCCGAGGCTTCGAAGCGCCGCCTGCGCATTCAACTCGAGATGGGCGGCAAGAATCCGACGATCGTCTGCGCCGATGCCGACTTCGCTTCGGCCGTCGAGAACGTGGTGAACGCTTCGTTTTTCTCCACCGGCCAGAAGTGTACGGCCACTTCGCGCGCGATTGTCGAAGAGGCGATCTACGATAAGTTCGTCGCCGCCGTCGTCGAGCGGACGAAGAAGCTGAAGGTGGGCGACGGGATGCAACCCGGGATCGACATCGGCCCCGCCGTGGATGCGGGCCAACTGCAGGTGGACCTCGACTATATCGACATCGCGACCAAGGAATGTGGCCCGCCCTTGTGCGGCGGCAAGCGCCTGACCGGCCCCGGCTACGACGATGGCTTCTTCGTGGAGCCCACCGTCTTCGCCGGCGTCACCGAGGACATGCGGATCGCGCAGGAAGAGGTCTTCGGGCCGGTGCTCGCCATCATGAAGGCGAAGGACTTCCCCGATGCCCTGCGCATCGCGAATAACACGCCCTTTGGGTTGTCGGCGTCGGTGCAGACGACGAACCTGTCGCGCGCCTTTGAGGCGATCTACGGCATGGAAGCGGGCTTGCTGACGGTGAACCTGCCGAGCGCGGGCGTCGAGTATCAGTTGCCGTTCGGCGGGAGCAAGGACTCGAGCTTCGGGCCGAAGGAGCAGGGGCCGGCGGCCCTTGAGTTCTATTCAGACTTCAAGACGATTTATCTGAAATACTAGAGGCTTCGCCTTCCCAAGTTGTAAAAGGAACCAATACCGCTCATGAAGCTAGGGCAAATCTTGCGTGACAACGCGATCATCGCCGCCGTGTTCGAAAACGGCAAATGCCGGCCCATTCCGGACTATACGCTGTACGATCTGGTGATCCGCGCCGACGTCGAAAAGACGGACCTCTCGACACTCGCCAATCGTCTGGCGACGTCGCATTGGGAGGAGAGCGAACCGCTGATGCCGATCATCCCCAAGGAAGTGTGGGCCTGCGGCTGCACCTACGAGATGAGCGCCGCTTTCCGTGATGGCGAACACGATACGCGCGAAGGCTTCTACCACTACGTCTACCAGCCGGACAAGCGTCCGGAGGTCTTCTTTAAGGGCACCGCCCGCGTGTGTGTGGGCCCCAACCGGCCCGTCGGCATTCGCGCCGACTCCAAGTTCACGGCGCCGGAGCCGGAGTTGGCCGTCCTGCTGGGGGCCAAGGGCAAGGTCTACGGCTACACCATCGCCAACGACGTGTCGGCCTGGGATATTGAGCGCGAGAATCCGCTCTACCTGCCGCAATCGAAGACGTTCACCGGTTGCTGTTCGCTGGGGCCCGTGTGGGTGACCCCGGACGAAATCAAGGACCCCTACTCGCTCGACATGACCTGCATCATTCGCCGCGGCGATAAGGTGACGTTTGAGGGGTCGACGAACACGAGCAAGCTGGGCCGCAAGATCGAGACGCTGGTGGAGTATTTGTACCGGTCCAATGCGGTGCCCAGCGGCTCAGTGCTGCTCACCGGCACGGGGATCATCGTGACCGAGGAAGTCGCGCTGCAGCCCGGTGACGTATGCGAGATCACCGTGCCGCAAATTGGCACGCTGTCGAATCCCGCGGTAACGGTCTAAAAGCGGGCGCGTATGCACGATCTGGCCATCTGCGAGTTCGCCGAAAAGAATCTCTACACGGCGGTGGTGTCGGATTCCCTGGATCAACTAGGAGCGAGGAACCAGGCGATGCGGGAGTACATTCGCCCGCTGTATCCGTCCTGCAAGATGGCGGGCTGGGCCCGGACGATTCTCTGCTCAGACCTGTATCACATCCCCGCCGATCCGTACAGCGTCGAGATCGAGGCAGTGGATAGTCTGCTGCCCGGTGAGATCGCCGTGGTGGGCACGCAGAACTCGATCCGTAACGCGCCCTGGGGCGAACTGCTGTCGACGGCCTCGCGTGCGCGTGGCGCGCGCGGCGCGGTGGTGGATGGTCTGGTGCGCGACGTGAAGAAGATCGAAGAACTGGGCTTCCCGGTCTTTGCCACCGGCATCAAGCCGGTGGATTCGATGGGCCGTGGCTGCGTCACCGCCTATAACGTCCCCGTCGAGTGCGGCGAAGTCCTGGTCCACCCGGGCGACTTCGTCTTCGCCGATTTCGACGGTACGGTGGTGATCCCGAAGGCGCTGGTCCCCGAGGTGATCGCGCTGGCGACGGACAAGGTCCGGCGGGAGGATAGCTCGCGGGCCGAACTGATGAACGGCGCCTACCTGCGCGACGTTTTCGCGAAGTACGGCGTCCTTTGAGTCGTCGCTCGCGGCTGGTAAGCTGAAGAGCACGGGCCCTTAGCACAGCGGTTAGTGCAGGGGACTCATAATCCCTTGGTCGTAGGTTCGAATCCTACAGGGCCCACCAATCAAAGTGTGATCTACTCGAAGCGTGATCTCCAGGCGCGAATTTGGTCTCACGACGGCTTTCGGTTTCTCACTCGCCTCGGCGCAGGCGGCGGTGCGGGAGTTGAAGATTTCCCGTACGACGCAGTCGCGTAGCGTTTGTCCTTACTGCGCCGTTGGCTGTAGTGTGATTGTGCATTCGTTGGGCGACAAGGCGCGCAACGTGCGCTCCTCGGTGGTCCACATCGAAGGCGATACGGATTCGCCGGTGAACCGCGGCACGCTTTGCTCCAAGGGCATTTCGCTCAAGCAGTTCGTCAATTCTGATCGCCGTTTGACCCGTCCGCTCTATCGCGCCCCTGGCGCCCAGGAGTGGCAGGCGATCAGTTGGGAGCAGGCTTACGAGAAAATGGCGCGGGCCATTAAGACCTCCCGCGACCAGGGCTTCGTAGAACAAGACGCGCAGGGCCGCACCGTCAATCGCCTGGAGAATATCGTCATGATGGGCGGCTGCACGGATACCAACGAGATCAATTACCTGATTTCGAAGTTCCGCTTTGGCCTGGGCCTGTTGCCCTACGAGAACCAAAGCCGGCTTTGACATGGCCCCACGGTGGCCAGTTTGGCCGCGACGTTTGGCCGGGGCGCGATGACCAATGGGTGGACCGATGTCGCGAACGCGGACGTGATTCTCGTCATGGGTGGCAACCCGGCCGAGAATCATCCGGTCGGCTTTCGCTTTGTGATGGAAGCGCGCCTGAAGCGTAAGGCGAAGTTAGTCTGCGTCGATCCGCGCTTTACGCGCACGGCCGCGGTGGCTGACCTCTATGTGCCGATTCGTTCTGGCACGGATATTGCCTTTCTTGGCGGGTTGATTCATCGCGCGGTGAGCACGGGTAAGTACCAGGCTGACTATGTGCGGCAGCATACGAATGCCGGGTTTCTGATCCAAGAGGGATTCGGCTTCGCGGACGGCCACTTTACGGGCTGGAACGCGGAGAAGAAGAGTTACGACAAGAGTACCTGGCAGTATGAGTTGGGTCCGGATGGATTTGCCAAGGTGGATCCCTCGCTCGAGCATCCGCGCTGCGTCTTTCAGTTGATGCGCCAGCACTATGCGCGTTACACGGCCGAGAAGGTGTCGGATATCTGCGGCTGCACGGTGGCGGAGTTCGAACGCGCGGCCGATGAGATTTTGGTGGCGCATGCGGCCAACAAGAGCGGTACCGTGCTTTACGCCCTGGGCTGGACGCAGCATTCACATGCCGTGCAATTGATTCACGCGGCGGCAATGGTGCAATTACTCATGGGAAATATTGGCATGCCCGGCGGTGGCGTGAATGCGCAACGGGGACATGCGAATATTCAGGGCTCAACCGATATGGGCGCCTGGAATATGCTGCCCGGTTACTTGAAGATTCCGCGCGCGAATCTGACTTCGTTGGACGAGTACTTACACGCCAATACTCCGAAGGCATTGCGACCGGACGCGATGAACTACTGGGGCAATACGCCGAAGTTCATGGTGAGCCTGTTGAAGGCCTACTACGGCGCGGACGCGACGGCCGGGAATCAATTCGGCTACCAGTGGCTACCCAAGATCGCCGAAGGGGCGAATCACAGTTGGGCCTACTTCTTCGATCATATGACCGAAGGCAAGATCGATGGCCTGATCAGTTGGGGCATGAATCCGGTGGCCAATGGTCCGAACACGAAGAAGATGCTGATGGGCCTGGCGAAGCTGAAGTGGATGATCGTCGCGGAGGTCTTTGAGACGGAGACCGCGGGCTTCTGGAAGGCCAAGGAGTTAGCCGAGAAGTATTATCCGCAAGCCGGCGACGCGGCGAGTATCCAAACCGAAGTGTTTCTGCTGCCGGCCTCCTGCTTCGCGGAAAAGGACGGCGCGTTTGTGAATTCGTCGCGTTGGCTGCAATGGAAGGAGACGAACCTGGAGCCACCCGGCGACGCGAAACGCGACCAGGAGATTATGTCGCGCCTCTTTTTGAAGATTCGCGAGCTCTACGAGAAGGAAGGCGGCACGGCGCCGGAGCCGCTGCGGATGATGAAGTGGGACTACGCCACGCCGTACGCGCCGTCGTTGACGGAAGTCACTCGCGAAGTAAGTGGACGCGACCTCTCTACCGGTAAGCAGGTTTCCGGGTTCGGCGAATTGAAAGACGATGGTTCCACCGTGTCGGGCTGTTGGATTTATTCCGGCTCTTATCCGGAGTCCGGCAATCTGATGGCGCGCAAAGGCCAGGATGATCCGACCGGGTTGGGGCTTTTCCCGAATTACTCCTGGAGTTGGCCCGCGAACCGGCGGATCCTGTACAACCGGGCGTCGCTCGACACGGCGGGTAAGCCTTGGGATGAGACGCGGGCGCCGTTGCGTTGGGACGGGCTGCGCTGGAAAGGAGACGTGCCGGACTACAAGGCCGACGCGAAGCCTTCGCAGTATGGGTCGTTCGTGATGCTGCCGGAGGGCGTCGCGCGGTTGTTCGCGCCGGAGTTAGTGGAGGGTCCTTTCCCGGAGCACTACGAGCCGGCGGAGTCGCCGGTGGAAAATGCACTGCATCCGGAGGTCAGCTTCAATCCAATGGCGTGGGTGATACAAGGCGCGGGCGATCAGTTAGGCGTCGCCAAGGACTATCCTTATGTCGGTATCTCTTACCGCCTGACCGAGCACTTTCATTATTGGACCAAGAATACGGCGGCGAGTGCGCAGTTACAGAGTAACTTCTTCGTGGAGGTGCCGGAGGCGTTGGCCAAGGAGAAAAACATTGCGAGCGGCGACATCGTGCGAGTCACTTCGGCGAGGGGCAAGGTGGAGGGTCCGGCGCTGGTGACCAAGCGTTTGCGGCCGCTGAAGATCTCGGGCCGAACGGTGTATCACGTCGGGCTGCCGATTCATTGGGGCTTTATTGGGCGCATACACGGACCGCTAATTAACAACCTGACAGCCTCCGTGTATGACCCCAATTCGGGAACGCCCGAGTACAAGGGCTTCCTGGTGAATTTGGAGAAGGTATGACGCAGACGGTGGTGAAGCTGATCGACACGACGCTTTGCATTGGCTGCAAGGCTTGCGAGGTGGCGTGCCAGGAATGGAATGACCAGGAGTTTACCTTGGGCACGTTCGGCGGCACTTACCAGACCATGCCGGACCTCGCGCCGAACTTCTGGAACCTGATCAAGTTCAACGAGCGAGAGACGGACGGCGGCCTGTCCTGGCTGATGTCGAAGTATCAGTGCATGCACTGCGGCGACCCGGGTTGCCTGCGGGCCTGCCCGGCGCCGGGCGCGATTGTGCAGGCGAAGAACGGCATCGTCGACTTCGTCTCCGACCATTGCATCGGCTGCGGCTACTGCATCACGGGCTGCCCCTTCGATGTGCCGCGACTTTTGCCCGAGTCGAAGAAGGTCTATAAGTGTACGCTCTGCTCGGACCGCGTCGCGGTGGGGTTGGAGCCGGCCTGCATCAAAAGCTGCCCGACAAACTGCCTCACCTTCGGCGAGCGCACCGAGATGCTGCGCGTCGCGGAGACACGGGCGGGGGTGCTGAAGCAGGACGGCCACGCGCAGGCGGGCGTCTACAATCCGGTGGGCGTGGGCGGCACGAACGTGCTCTACGTCCTGAAGGACGCCTCTGACCCGGCCGCCTACGGCCTGCCTGCGGATCCCACCATTCCACTCAGCGTGCGGCTGTGGAAAGGGCCGGTGAAGTGGTTGGGCACAATGCTCTTCGCCGGCGGCGTGTTGGGGAGCTTCTTCCATTACCTGAAATTTGGACCCAAGGAAGAGGAGGCGCCCGAGGAATGACCACCGGCCTCGCCCGCTATGATTTTGCCGAGCGCGCCATTCACTGGCTCTCGGCGCTCAGCTTCCTTTATGCGGCCTTCACCGGGCTCGCGATGTGGTCGCACAAGCTGTACTGGCTCGCCGGGGTCTTCGGCGGCGGAAATGCGACGCGCTTCGCCCATCCGTGGGCCGGACTGATCTTCGCCCTGGTGCTCGGCTTCATGTTCCGGCGCTGGGCGGGACAAATGCGGCTGGACCGCGAGGATCGCGTTTGGCTGAGGAAGTCGCATCAATACGCCATGAACCAGGACGAGGGCATGCCGGAGGCGGGTCGCTTTAATGCCGGGCAGAAGATGCTCTTCTGGTTACAGTCTGTGGCGGCGGTGGCTTTGCTTGCCACTGGAGTCGTGTTATGGTTCCCCGAGTGGATGCCCCGTTTCTTGAGATTGGTTGCCATTAGTCTGCATCCGCTGGCGGCAGTTCTGGCGATTGCCTTGATCATCTTGCATATCTATATGGGGACGGCGGTGATTCCTGGGGCATTTCGCGCCATGATCCACGGAAGAGTGACATCTGGGTGGGTAAAGGCGCATCATCCAAAATGGTTTCGCTTGACATTGAGGTAAATTGTGGAATAATTAGACATGAGTGCCACGGGAACAGTAATGGTTGATACGGCGGGGCGGGTGGTGATCCCGGCCAAGGTCCGGCAGGAGATGGGCATTGAGAGCGGCGCCGAGTTGGTGATGGCTCTGGAAAACGGCGTGCTGACGCTGGTTTCAAAGAAGTCGGCGCGGCTGGCGGCTCGGCAGGCGGTACAGCGGCTGGTGCCGGCGGGCGTTTCGCTAAGCGAGCAATTGCTGGAGGATCGGCGGCAGGATGGCGATTAAGTGGCTGCTGGACGCCTCGGCGGTGCTGGCTTGGCTGCAACAGGAACAGGGATCCGAGGTGGTAGATGAGGTGATCGACGAAAGCGCCATCGCCAGCATCAACGCGACGGAGGTCGTACACAAGCTGATTCATCAGGGCGCGACGCCAGAACAGGCATTGGAAATTCTGGAGCGTCTGGCTGTGCCCGTGGTCGACTTCGGCCCGGCGCATCTGCGTTCCGCGGCGAGACTCTCGCAGATCAAAGGCCTTTCGTTGGGTGATCGCGCTTGTTTGGCGATGGCGGATACGATGGGCATCCCGGCCGTGACGGCGGACCGCCAGTGGGCGACGGCCGGCCCACCGGTGAGGCTGATTCGTGGTTGAGGCCCGCGCCCGCGCATTGGCGGAGCGCTTTCCGGCGTCCAGGGAAATCCTCGACTACTACGTCCGTGTGGCGGCCTTCTCCGGCGACTTTCACGACCTTGCCGCCTTAGCTAAGCACGCCCCGGCCCCCTTGCGGAGCGCGGCGCGCGGCCTGGATGGCGCGACTCTGAAGGCGGCCATCGACGAGTATTTGGCAGGGCGCGACACCAAGTCTCCGCGGAGCCTGTTTGCGCGCCTGATGCTGCGCCATGCGTTGCCGGAGCCGCCGCGGTCGCCGCAGCCCCATGAATGTCCGAAGTGCGGCCAGCCGCCGCAGTGCGGCGTGCTGGATCCGGAAGGCGACGGAAATGCGCTCAGCCTGGTTTGCTCGCTGTGCCGGCACGAATGGCGCTTCCGGCGGGGACGCTGTCCGTCCTGCGGGTCGGACGATGCCGAAGAAGTCTACTGCTATCACGCGGAAGAGATTCCGCACGTCGAGACGCAGGTTTGCGAGGCCTGTCAGCGCTATCTGCACCTGATCCGGCGCGATCGTGAGCCAGCGGCGATTCCCGAGGTGGACGAACTCGTCGCGTTGCCCCTGGACGTGATGTGCCTCAACTACGGCTTCGTCAAAATCCATCCCAATCTAGCCGGAGTTTGACGAACCCGGTACACTGGGAAGCTGGTGGAACTTCAGAAACAACTCGAAAAGATGCAGGCCGACTGGGATGCCCGGGCCAAGGAAAACGCGCGTTACTACGTGCAGACCGCCCAGGAGAACTGGAGCGACAACGACTTCTTCGCCTCCGGCGAGCAGACGGTGCGCGAAGAGATCCTTACCGACATGATCAACATCTGCCAGGGGCGCGTACCCAAGGAGATGCGGGTGCTCGAAATCGGCTGCGGCGCCGGCCGCGTCACGCGGGCGCTGGCGAATCTGTTCGGCGAAGTCCACGCGGTGGACGTGTCGGGCGAGATGATTCGCATGGCGGAAGCCGCGCTGGCCACGCACCCGAATGCCCACGTTTACCAGAACAATGGCATGGACCTTTCGGTGCTGCCGGAGTCCCGCAACGGCAGCTTCGACTTTGCCTTTTCGACCATCGTCTTCCAGCACATTCCCAGCCGCGAGGTGATTGAGACCTACGTGCGCGAGGTGGGCCGACTGCTGCGTCCGGGCGCGCTGTTCAAGTTTCAGGTACAGGGCGACGCGTCGCTCGCGACGGCGCCGGACGACACTTGGCTCGGCGTGCCATTCTCGGACGAGCAAGCCGTCGAGATGGCGGAGCGCTGTGGTTTTGAACCCCGGCACCGCATCGGTGCGGGCGAGCAATACTTTTGGCTCTGGTTCTTTAAGCGCTAGCTTGCTTGGCCTGGCGCCGGGATTCCCAGTATTGGCGCATGCGGTTCGAAACCACGGCGCGTTCCTCGTCGGACATCTGTTTCCGTCCGCGCGGTTTGGGGGGCGACGCTCCCCGATGCTTTTGCATCTGTTCTAGCTGTGCAATGATTCCGCTGATTCGATCCCGTTCAACGAGTAATTCGCGGATGGCTTTTTCAAGATCCATTACGTCCCCAGTCCTACTAAGATACGAAAAAGTACTGGCGTTATTTTATGAGAAACGGCCAGGTAGTTAACAGTCGATAGCCGAATTTCGCCACCATCAGCCAAATCGTGATGCCGCCGGTGAGCAGTAAGGGAAGTCCCACAAAGAGCAGCATTTTGCCCCAGGGGAAGCTCCTGCCGTCCCGTTGCAGGGTGAGAATCCAGCCGGCGAAGATACCCACGAAATAAAGCAATATCATGGGCAGAGAGAAAATCATTAGATTTACGACATCGGGCGTGGGCGTAACGACGGCCGCCACGATGACAATTCCCAGGATGGCGTAACGCGAATTCTCCACCAGGAACTTGGGTGTCGTAATGCGCAACATAATCAGGAAAAAGATCAGAATCGGAATCTCGAATACGATGCCGACGCCGAGCGTAACATTAATGAACAGATCAAGATACTCGACAATGGAGATAAGCGGCTCGACCTTGATGTCTTTACCGACACCGAGGAGGAATTTCAGGCCGAAGCGGAACGCGACAAAATAAGCGAAAAGCCCGCCGGTGATAAACAGGCCGGCGGAGGTAAGTACGAAGGGCCCGGCGAAGCGCCGTTCCCGAATGTAGAGTCCGGGGGCGACGAAGCTCCAGATCTGCCACAGGATCCAGGGCGAGGCCATGAAGATCGACGCCAGCAGCGGCAACTTCACGTAAATCGTCATGAAGCCATCAATGGGGCTTTGTTGAATGAGCCGCGGCTGGAAACCCAGTTCGCGCAGAGCGACCTCGGCGGGCTGTTGCACCAGGATCCACATCTGCGGCGCGAAGATCAGGGCGACCGCGAAGGCGATGCCGAGTCCGGCCAGGCATTTCAGCAGACGGCTGCGCAGCTCCTCCAGATGCTCCAGAAACGACATGCGGAGCATGCCGTCATCGTCGTCATCATCGTCGGCACTGGAGCCGGAAGAAGGCGGTGGAGGGAGAACGGCGCCCGCGGCATGGTCCACGGGCGTCGCGATTACGGCATGGTGATCGTCCTGATATGCGGAGACATCAGGAACAATAGACTTAGATTCTTCTTCCGGCATGTAACAATACCCTGGCGAAAAGCTCGACTTCCGTGCTAGGCCACCACCGCCGGCCCACGTGGTTTGCGGGGCTGCGGTTCGCCATCCGGCTCTGGGTGCCCGCTGGATCCGTTGGACCCAACCGGTACCGTGCCTTCCAGCGTGGTAGACGGCGAAGCCGCTTCAAGAGCGGCAATCGAGTTATCGGCGCCCGGGGTGACGGAAGCGCTTACGGTTTCAGCGGTCGATTCGGAAGAGGCGATTTCCGTGGTGCCGGTGGATTCAGAGCCATACGTATAACTGTCGTAGTTGTCGTAGTAGGCGTCATTCCCATAGCCACTGGCGTGGTAATGGTCATGCGGGATGTCGTTGGTCGAGGTGTTGATCTCGTCCACGTGCTTCTGAAGTTCCTGCTTGACGGAAGAGCTCTCCCGTTCGATCGCCTGCATTTCGCGGTCGAACGTATATTTCAGCTCGTCTCGAGCGCGGCGGAATTCGGTGAGCGCTTTGCCGACGGTTTTGCCGAGTTCGGGCAACTTGCGCGGTCCGAAAACGACGAGCGCGACGATAAAGATGACAATCATTTCTTGTACGCCAATGGGGCCCATCGAATACCTCCTTCGCTCCTGATTGTAGCGCAGGCTCGCGCCTGATATCATGCTTTCGGCATGATCCCCGATTTCTCCCGGCGACGATTCCTGTTCGAGGCCGGTGGCGGCCTGGGCGGGCTGGCCCTGGGCCAGATGCTCGCCGCCGACCACCAGCCGGGTCCGCATTTCGCGCCCCGCGCCAAAGCCGTCATCTCGCTCTTCATGATGGGCGGCGTTTCGCACGTCGACAGCTTCGACCGGAAGCCGATGCTGGACAAGTACGCGGGCCAGCCACTTTCCGGCAAGGGCGACGTGGTGGTGCGCCAGGGCCATCCGGGTCCGCTGATGCCGAGTCCGTTCCAGTTCCAGCGCCACGGCGAGAGCGGCCTCGAAGTGTCGGAACTCTTTCCGCGCATCGGCGCCCACGCGGACTCCTACGCGCTGATCCGTTCCGCCTACTCGAAGTCCAATGACCATGTGCAGGCCGCCTACGCGATTTCGAGCGGCGTCATCCGTATGGGCTACCCTAGCCTCGGATCCTGGGTGAACTACGGGCTGGGTACGGAGTCCCGTAACCTGCCGGGCTTCGTCGTGATTCACGACGCGCGCGGCGGTCCGTTTGGCGGCCCGGCGAACTGGTCGGCTGGCTTTATGCCGGCGGCGCTGCAAGGTACCGTGTTCCGCTCCGCCGCCGACCCGATCTTTGACCTGCGGCCCGCCGCCGGCGTCAGCACCGACGAGCAGCGCGCGCGCCTCGCCCTGCTCGGCAAACTGAATTCGCTCGACGCCGCGCAACATGCGTCCGATACGGAGCTCGCGGCGCGCATCGAGAGCTATGAGCTGGCCTTCCGGATGCAGTCCACGGCGCCCGAGGCCGTCGATCTGGCAGCCGAGACACTGGCCACGCGCAAGCTCTACGGCATGGACGAAGCCGTCACCGAACCCTTCGGCCGCCAATGCCTGATGGCTCGCCGGCTGGTGGAGCGCGGCGTGCGCTTCGTGCAGCTCTATCACGGCGGCTTGGGCAACCAGAATACCGACACCTGGGACGCGCATGAGGACGTCCGCTCGAATCACACGAAGCACGCGGCCGAGGTAGACACGCCGATCGCCGGTTTGCTGGACGACCTGAAGTCGCGCGGGCTGCTCGATTCCACGCTGGTGCTCTGGCACGGAGAATTCGGCCGCATGCCGATCTCGCAACGCGGGCTGGGCCGGGATCATAACCCCGGCGCGATGTCGATGTGGATGGCCGGCGCCAAGATCCGCGGCGGGCAGGTGATCGGCTCCACCGACGAGTTCGGCTACAAGGCCGAGGAGCGGCCCGTGTCGGTACATGATCTGCACGCGACGATCCTGCATCTGCTGGGGCTCGACCATACGAAGCTCACCTTCCGCCAGAGCGGCCGCGACATGCGCCTCACCGACGTCTATGGCGATCCGGTGAAGCAGATCATCGCCTAAGGCCATTCAACAAAAAATGGCCCAAGGCTTGCGCCTTGGGCCGAAGTAAGGAAGAAGGAGAAAGGAAAAACCAGCAATGAAGGAACAAATTCGTTAGCGGCGCTTGCGTGCGCCGAAGGCCGCGAGCGTCAGGCCGGTGAGCGCCATCGCCCAGGTGGAGGGCTCCGGAACGCCGCTACCGGGCATGTCGACGATCAGGCGTTGCGTTAGCGCCCCGACGTTGACGTTGTTGATGATTTGCGCACCGGTGTACGTCTGGCCGATGCTCTGCGAGATGTAGTTCTTGGCCAGGTTGAGAATGATGGAATCCGTCGGATTGGCCACCTGCGAGGACTTCTGGATGCGCCCAGCGCGGAAGCCGTCGCCACCGTCTTGCACGACGTCCCAGATGGCCAGTTGCAGCGCGGCGGCCATGTTACGTTGCGTGGTGCCGGGCAAGGTCGCGTTGATCTGCGGCAGAATATTGTGGACCATCCAAGCGGCGCGGTCGCCATTGTTTACCGTGTTCGGCGCGGTGATGTTCACCGTGTAGTTGCCGTTGCTGATGTAGCGGAAGCGGTCGACGCAGAAGGCGTCCTGCAGCTGCAGGCTGCCGTCGAAGGTGAGGTTCAGGACGCCCAAGCCAATCTGTTCGGTCACCGTCGTGGCAGAGGTGGCCGTCTGGCCGTTGAGCATCAAGTCCCCGGAGAGATAGGTGGAGTTCATCCACACCAGCGCGGACCGGTTCGCGTCCAGGCCCTGAAAGTTAATCGAGGTGGCGGTGGCGAAGCCGCTGGTGGCCATCATCAGGCCGGCTAAGGTAAACAACTGAGCGCGTTTCATGTAATGATGATGCGGTTTGAGGCCGCTTACGCGAATAGGAAACGGGGTTCATTTAGACCTGAACCCAACGGGGTACTGGGTGGTACCGGCGTTTGGTTCCAGGTTTGGGGTAGGAGTCCTAAGTGACCGGTACCGCGGGATCACGTAGAATAACGAGCGATGACCCGCCGTCAATTGCTTGCCTTTACTCCGTCGCTCTTCGCCCAGGCCACCGCCAAACGCTGGAACATTCTCTGGGTAAGCTGCGAGGACACCAGCCCCGACCTTGGCTGCTACGGCGACGCCTACGCCCGTACGCCGAACGTCGACCGCCTGGCCACCCAAGGGTTGCGCTACACGCACGCCTTCAGTACCTATGGCGTCTGCGCGCCCTGCCGCTCCTCCATCATTACGGCCATGTATCCGGCCACCATCGGCACGCAGCATATGCGCAGCCAGGGCGTGCCGCCGCCCGAGGTGCGCTGCTTCCCGGAGTACCTTCGCGCGGCCGGCTATTACTGCACGAACAACCAGAAGACGGACTACAACTTCGCCGCGCCCGTCACCGCTTGGGACGAAGTGAGCAACACCGCGCACTGGCGCAATCGCCCGGCGGGCTCGCCGTTCTTCGCCGTCTTCAATTACCTGGTGAGCCATGAGAGCCAGGTGCGCGCGCCGGAAAGTGTCTACCGCAAGAACATCGCGCGCCTGACGCCGGACCAGATTCACGACCCCGCCAAAGCCGTGTTGCCGCCGTATTATCCCGATACGCCCGTGGTGCGCAAGGACTGGGCACGGCTCTACGACAACGTCACCGCGATGGACTACGCGCTGGGCGACACGCTCAAGCAACTGGAAGAAGACGGCCTCGCCGACAGCACCATTGTCTTCTTCTGGGGCGACCACGGCCGCGGCCTGACGCGCGCCAAGCGCTGGGTGTACGACTCTGGCACGCATGTCCCGCTGATTGTGCGCTGGCCAGGGCAGCTTGCGCCCGGCAGCGTGACGGACCGGCTGGTGAGCCTGATGGACCTGGGGCCGACGGTGCTATCGCTGGCCGGCGTGAAGCCGCCCGCCTACATGCAGGGGAAGGCGTTCCTGGGCGCGCATACCGCACCCCCGCGCGACTACGTCTACATGGCGCGCGACCGCATGGATGAGACTTACGACATCATTCGCAGCGTGCGAGATCAGCGCTACCGTTACATTCGCAACTACCAGCCGGGCAAGCCCTACGCGCAGTACATCGCTTACATGGACGAGATGCCAATGCTGCAGGAGATGCGCAAGTTGCATGCGGCGGGCAAACTCACCGGCGCGCAGAAACTCTTCTTCCGGCCCGAGAAGCC
Source organism: Bryobacteraceae bacterium (assembly GCA_019752335.1). Classification (GTDB taxonomy): domain Bacteria; phylum Acidobacteriota; class Terriglobia; order Bryobacterales; family Bryobacteraceae; genus JALHNI01. The sequence continues at coordinate 169,005 of JAIEMJ010000011.1, read as the reverse complement.
GGTGGAAGAGTTGTTCGATTCAACCAATGATCCGCACGAAGTGAATGACCTCGCGGGCGACCCCAAGTACGCGGGCGAACTGAAGCGCCTGCGCGCCGTGCATGAGCGCTTCATGAAAGAGACGGGCGATCTGGCCTTGCTTCCCGAAGAGCAATTGCTCGAGCGGATGCGCCCCGGAGGCAAATGGGCGAAGACGGCCGAGCCCACGCTGAGCGTCGCCAGCAGCCTGGTGAGCGCGCGCTGCGCGACGCCAGGCGCTTCGATCGCCTACAGCGCGGACGGCAAGCGCTGGCTGCTATATACGCAGCCGGTGGCCGGTAGTAAATTGCGCTTTAAGGCGTGCCGCCTGGGCTATCTCGATTCGGCGGAAGTCTTGTCACAATAAGTCTTGTCACAATAGGAAACATGACACTGAGCGAAATCGCGGCCGCGCTAGGGGCCGAATTGCGGGGTCCGGGTGAGCTGGAAATTGCCGGCGTCGCTCCGCTGGAGCAGGCTGGTCCTGGGCACCTGACGTTTCTGTCGAACCCGAAGTACGCGCCAAAGGTGAAGGGCACGCGCGCGGCGGCGATTATCGCGGCGGCTCCGATGGACGAACTGCCGACCCTGGTTTCGCCGAACCCTTACCTCGACTTCGCCCGGGCGCTCTCGCTCTTCTATCAGGCGCCGCGTCCCGCGCCCGGCATCCATCCGCTGGCCTTCGTCGCCGAGACGGCCCAAGTGGGCGAAGGCGCCGCGATTGGCCCGTTTGCCTACGTCGGCGACGGCGTGCAACTCGGTCGGCGCGCGGTGCTGCACCCGCACGCGGTGGTGTACCAAGGCGCACGCATCGGCGATGACTTTCTGGCCCACTCGCACGCCGTGGTGCGCGAGTTCTGCGTGGTGGGTGACCGCGTGACGCTACAGAACAACGTCGTCATCGGCGGCGACGGCTTCGGCTTCGCCAAGGACGCTTCGGGGCATCATCAGAAGATCGTACAGAGCGGCGTGACGGTGCTGGAAGATGATGTCGAAGTGCAGTCGCTCACGTCGATTGACCGCGCGACGATGGGCGAATCGCGTGTGAAGCGGGGAGCCAAGATTGATTCGCTGGTGCAGGTGGGCCATAACTGCGTCGTGGGTGAGGACAACATCATCTGCGCGCAAGTGGGACTGGCCGGCAGCACGATCCTGGGGAAGAGCGTCCTGCTGGCGGGGCAGGTGGGCGTCTCCGGCCATCTGACGATTCACGACAACGCCGTCGTTTACGCGCAGAGCGGGGTCGGCCACGACGTGGAGCCGGGGCGGATTATTTCGGGGTCACCGGCGTTCGATTACCGGGAGTGGCGGCGGTCCGCGATGGCCTTTCCGAAGCTCGGGGAGATGGTGCGGCTGGTGCGACAATTGGAAGGCCGCATCGCGCAGTTGGAAGCGCACGCTGTGCTGCCCCCAAAGGATGACTTATGAGTGAATCGAGTTACCGCCCGCCGTTGTCGTATAAAGATCCTAGCTTTCTGGATCGTTCCGAGGCGCGGAGCGTCCGCATTTTGTCGGAGTATCTGCAGCCGCTGAGCGTGCTGCGCAAGCAATTGGTGCATGACACGGTGGTGTTTTTCGGGTCGGCACGAATACAGGAAGATGGACCCATGGGCCGCTACTATCGCGAAGCCCGCGAGTTGGCCCGGCTGGTGACGCTCTGGTCAGACGGTTTGCACGACTCTACCCGGCGCTTCGTCGTCACCACCGGCGGCGGACCCGGCATCATGGAGGCGGCCAATCGCGGGGCGATGGACGCCAACGGGAAATCGATCGGATTTAATATTGCTCTGCCCTTCGAGCAGAACCCAAATCCTTATATCAGCCGGGAACTGAACTTCGAATTCCACTATTTTTTCATGCGTAAGTTCTGGTTTGCCTATTTGGCGAAGGTGCTGGTCGTATTTCCGGGCGGGTTTGGGACGTTGGACGAACTGACTGAATTACTGACTTTATTGCAGACCAAGAAGCTCGACAAAAAGATGTTGATCATTTTGTACGGCACCGACTTCTGGAAGAAGGTAATCAATTTTGACGCCTTGGCCGATTTCGGCATGATTAGTACCAGCGACTTGGATTTGTTCGAATGGGCCGATGAACCGGCGGCGGCGATGTCGATTATCCAGCGGCGCCTTACCGAATGGTACCTGACGCCCGCCACGCCGCTGCCGCGTGGTGAACAGAAGACCCCAGCGATTTCGAATACTCGCCTTTAGGCGGAAAATGAACCATCGCCAAGCGCTGAGACCGGCGGCCGCGGCCGCACCGAATCTGTGGGCCCTGCTGGGCTGGCCGGGGCAGAGCTTTGTCCTGATCCTGCTCGCGCTGGGCATCGCCAAGGTGTTGAACGGCCCGGTGATGCTTACCGACTTACTCACCATCTTCGCCCTGCTGGCTGGCGCGGCCGCGGCTTACCGTTTATTGCGCGTGGGCTTGCGCAAGATGATCTGGCGTTTGCGAAATCGCCTGGCGGTGGCATACCTCTTCATGGCTTTTGTGCCCGTGGTGCTGATGTTACTCATGGGCGGCGCGGTGACTTACATTCTGGCCGGCAAGATGGCGGCTTACATGGTGAATCGCGAGTTAGACCGGCAGGTATCACAGTTGCGCATTAGCATCGAGCCGGTGCTGAAGATACCTGAAGTGGCGCGGCCCGCGGCCGTGGCGCGCATCGGCAATTTCTACGCGGCCAGCCGCGAAGGTTTCGTCGTCCACTATCGCGCCGGTGGCACGGAGCTGCGTTTTCCCGAGGGTAGCAAGGTTACTGCTCCGCCGGACGCGTGGCGCGAAGCCTCCGGCCTGGTCGCCCGCGAGGGCGGCTTTTATCTGTGGGCCCGCATGGCGCAGGGCGACGCCAGCATCACGGCCAGCTATCCGCTATCGGATGAGAGCCTGAATGCGCTGGTGCAAGGCCTGGGCAGCGTCGCACTGACGACGTCGCTGTCGCTCGAAGGCGAGAGTAGCCGTACCCGGCTGCGCTCGTCGCGTACGCCGAACGAAGTACTGGCGCCGACGCAACTGCCGCCGGCCGCGAATGCGCTGGACCAGCTCGTCTACCTGATCACGATCGCGCCGACGCGCTATGCCAATTGGGAAGAGCCGGGGTCAGCGAAGAATGTGTCGTTCGTCATCTTCTCGCGCGTTTCCGCGGTGCTGCGTCAACTGTACGCACAGGAAGTGGAGGGCGATCTGGCCACCGGGATCCTGCAAGGTATCGGCGGCCTGTTTCTGATCGTCGAACTGATCGCGCTGATCATCGGCATCTCGCTAACGCGTTCCATCACCACCGCCGTGCATGATCTTTACGACGGCACCGAACGCGTGATGGAAGGTGACTTTGCTCATCGCATCCGCGCCGTGGGCCGAGATCAGATCGCCAGCCTGAGCCAAAGCTTCAACCGCATGACGGAGAACCTGGAGCGTCTGCTGAAGGTGGCGAAGGAAAAAGAGCGCATGGAAGCCGAGCTAGAAATCGCCAGCGAAGTGCAGCAGTTGCTCTATCCGCGCAGCGCGCCCCATCTCGATAGCCTCACGATGCGCGCCCTCTGCCACCCCGCGCGGACGGTCTCCGGCGACTTCTACGATTACCAGATGCTCGCGCCTGGCAAACTCGCCTTGCTGCTGGGCGACGTCGCGGGCAAGGGTATTTCGGCGGCGCTGCTGATGGCCACGATTCAATCGTCGTTCCGCGCGCTGGTGCGCGAGGGGATTGACCGGTCAAAGGAGCAGGCGGACTACCATTGGTCCACCGCGCGGATCGTTTCCCGGCTGAACGAACAGGTCTATGCGATGTCGGCGCCAGCGAAGTACGCGACGCTGTTTTTCGCCATCTACGACGAGGCGAGCGGGGAACTGGAGTACACCAACGCCGGCCACCTGCCGCCCATCCTGATCCGCGGCAGCCAGACCGAACACTTGGGCGTCGACGGTACCGTCGTGGGGGCTTTTCCCAACGTGCCCTTCGGCGCGAGCCGGCTGCAATTGCACCGAGACGATGTTCTGGTCGCCTTTACGGACGGCGTGTCGGAGCCGGAGAACGAGTACGAGGAGATGTTCGGCGAAGAGCGCCTGGTCGATCTCGTCCGGCAGCAGATGCATCGCGGCGACCAGGAGATGATGCAGATCGTGGTGGACGCGGTCCAGAAGTGGACGGGGACGCCGGAGATGCAGGACGATCTGACTTTGCTGATTGTTCGGAAGACTTAGTCTGGACTAGACTAGGTCATTGTGTTAGACTTGCTCCATGGCCGTAAACATCCACGAAGCGAAAACGCACTTCTCGAAAATTATTGAGCGCGTAGCTGCGGGTGAAGACGTCGTGATCTCGCGCGCCGGTCATCCGGTGGCTGTCGTTGTGAGTATTGAGCATTACCGCCCTCGGCGCGAGTTGGGTTTTGCGCCGGGAGCGTTTGTGATGCCAAGCTTGGAGGCGTTCAACGCTCCGTTGGATGAGGAAACGCTCGCGGCGTTTTCGGGCAACTGATGAAACTGCTCCTGGATACACACGTGTTCCTGTGGGCCGCGAGTCAGCCAGCTTTATTGCCACCGTCAATTCGAGAAGCGTTGGTTTCTGATGAGAACCGGCTCTTGGTGAGCGCTGCTTCGATTTGGGAGATCACCGTGAAAGTGGCGGCCGGCCGCGAGATTCAATGGGTTGATCGCACGCCCCCCGAGGTGCTCGATTCCTTCATCGACCGCCTGGGAGCCACCCGGCTCGACATCACCAGCACCCACGCCGCAGGTATCTGGCGGTTCCGCGATTGGGCCAACAAAGATCCGTTTGACCGGATGCTGGCTACCCAAGCGCTGGCCGAATCCGCCATGCTGATTACCGCGGACGAGCAGTTACGCGGCTACCCCGGCCTGCCTACGCTCTGGCGCGCTTAGCGGCAGGGATAGTTGCCGACCAGGATTTCGGCGACCGCGGCGGGATTTTCCACGTGACAGACGTGTCCGCAATCGATCTCGAAGACTGGCCAACTGTTTGCGCGCGCTTCCTCGGCGAACGGGAGAAAGAACGGCTTGGCCGGATAGTGGCTGCCCACGCAGGAGATGTAGCGGGATGGCAACTGCAGTTTACGATCCTGGGAAAGACTTACCGGCTCCTCGAAGCAGCGCAAAGTAAAGTCGCAGAGGCGGGCTTGGACGAAGTTCCGTGCCGGACCGGTGGGCAAGCCCCAGAGATCCAGTTGGGCTTCACTACCGGGCAGGCGCCAACCGTCACCGACCTGCGCGGCTAGCTGCCGGAAATGGTTTCCGACGCTAGCGGGCAGTAGGTCGAGCGCGCATCGCCCATCCGCGGGGACGAAGGCATCGAGGTAAGCGAGGCTGTCCACCTCCACCTGGTCGGCCACCCCGCTGATGATCATTCCCGCGTAGCTATGCCCGACCAGCATCACCGGCGGCGCCGCAGACTTCACCGCCAGCACGACGTCTGCAATGTGCCGGCTCAGGCTCACTTCCGGTGTCAGCGGCTCAGGATGGGTTCCGAGGCCGGTGAGCAGCGGTGTAATGACGCCGTGGCCCCGATCACGCAGCATGGGCGCCAGCAGGTCCCAAGTCGCGGCGGTTTGCCACGCTCCGTGGACAAGGACAAACGTGGACATGCCGTTAGGATAACTCAGTGCTCATGCCCCAGTTCACTGATCAACTTCTCCACCAGGGTTCGGATCGCATCACGCGCCGCCGGATAATTGGCGGTCGAGGGCGTCTGGTTCCACTCGGTCACCCCACTCTTCGCCTTCAGGCTCTCCGGCAGCTTCACCGCAAACGTCACCACGCGTGCTGCCTCCGCCAGGTCGCCCTGGGCTATACGCGTAGGCTGGCCCACCGGGTCCGGCAAACCGTCGGCCTTCAGCCCCGCCAGAGTCGATGCGCCATAGCTGGCATCCGGCGCGGTGCCGCGGCCAATGGCCCGGTAAGCCAGCCCTTTTTCTCCCGCCAACTGATTGAAGTATGCCGCGGCGATGACGCTCTTCGCCGCGCCGTGCTCGCACACAAACACAATCTGCTTGGGCTGCTGCGCATCCAGCGCCGCGCGCAAACCCTGCGCCAGGCTAGCCGCTGTCCCCTTGCCCCAATAGTGCAAGAACACATACTGCGGCTCCTCGTGCGTCATGTGATTGTGGATCGCCACCACGTTGATTCCTGTTCGGCGCAGCGCCCGCAGCACGGGCTGCAACTCGTTCGCGACCATGGCAAAGTCACCATCCACGATCGCCGCCTCGTTGCTGCCCGCGAACGCCGCCCAGGTATTCACGCCCATCTGGTTGCCCACCGCCTTGCCATGCATCTTCGCCTGCCGTCCGATCATCGCCTTGTACATCCCCGCGTTCATTTGGCCCTTCACGCCGAGGATGCCGTCGATGCGTGCGCCGTCTATGTCGTTTGCCGCTGCTGGCGCCGTCCCCGCAAAGTCACTTCCGGGTTGCGCCTTCGCCGCGCGAATCTCCCGCACCTGGTCGAGCGTCCGGCGCACGGCCATGGCCAACTTCTGCGCGCTCCCGGTGCCGCCAATGTGCATGAACATCACGCGCGGCGACTCATAGAAGAAATGGTTGTGCAGCGCCGTAACGTCGAGCCCGTTCGCGAACGCCGCCGACATCACCGGGTTCACCTCGTCTTCAAAGAGCACCAGGTCGCCCATCACCATCAGGCCGGCCGCCGCGGGAGTAAACGCCGCCCACGAGGTCAGGCCCTGAAACGGATGCATCGCCCGTCCTTCCACCGTCACCTTCACGTCGTTGCGCGGAAAAGTGACGCGGTACACGTCTTCGCCGGCGGTGTAGGCACCCTTGGCGCCCGTCAACGCATCGATCTGTGCCCGGTCACCCTCCGGGATCGCCGCGAACGCGGAACTCAAACACAGCAGGAAGAGAAACGGTTTCATCCCTCCAGTATGGCGCAGGAAAACGTTGTCCGACGAGATTTTAAATGTCTTATTATGAACGGATTAGACGGAAGTAGCCTTCAAGAAACATGGATTGGCGCGGCTTTGGCGTGAATCTTCGATCTAAGCACCTGATAATGAAACGCTTAGCGACCTAGTACTTTCGCAGTATTGGCCGCACGCGACCCCCGGTGCTACTGTGCAAAAGTTGCGACTCCGACCCTTCCTCCCGATCTTCGCCGCGATTCTGCTCTTCGTTCCGCCGGGCGCGGGCCAAGGTTGAGTGGCCGCACGTCAAGGCACGCCCGGGTTAGGCGCGCTCGCTTTAGCTACCTGTGGCCGCGACGAGCACAAGCATCCGCGCTTGTGGACGGTCGGCGTTGGCTACCGTTACCAGCCCTCTTTCCGGCACTTCGTCGGCACGGTGGAGCAGAAGCAGAGGGAGATTGCCGGCACGCAAATTCTTAACATCTACCACCTGCTCGACGTCAGCGTGGAGCGGCAACTGACGCCGCGTTGGAGCGTGGGTGCGAGCGTGCCGGTGATCTTCGCGCATCGCAACCAGCTCTACAATCCGCGCGGCAAGTTCGTGGTGAACAGCATCGGCGACGTGTCGATTGGCGCCCGGACTTGGGTCTTCAAGCCGCCGACCGAGTCCGGGGACAATATCTCCGTAGGAGCCTTCCTGAAGCTGCCGACGGGCCGTTACAACGTCACCGGTTTGGCGAGGAATGCGCTCGGCCAGTCGATCATCGCCACCGCCGATCAGTCGATTCAGGCGGGCGACGGCGGCACCGGCCTGGCGATCGAGTTGCAAGGCTACAAGCGCATTCCGTTTCGCAGCGAAGTCTACTTCACCGGGACTTATCTGTTCAATCCCCGCAACACGAACGGCGTTTCTTCTTTCCGCACCGCGCCCGGCGAAACGGTGCTTTCGGTGACGGACCAATACCTCTACCGCGGTGGACTCGGACGGCCAGTGCCCAAAATCAAGGGCTTGGCCGTTAGCTTTGGCGCCCGCATGGAAGGCGTCCCCGTGCGCGACGCCTTTGGCAAAAGCGACGGCTTCCGCCGCCCGGGGTACGCCATCTCGCTCGACCCCGGCTTCCTCTATGTGCGCGGCAGCTACATCTTCACTTGCAACATTCCTTGGGCCGTGGAGCGCAATCGAAAGCGCAGCGTCGCCGACTATCGCAACGGCCGCCACGGCGATGCCGCGTTTGCCGACTACGCGATTCTCTTCAGTCTCTCCCGGCGCTTTTAGAAGCTAAACTTCAGCGCCAGTTGGACGAAACGCGGATCAAGCGTCGAGGTGACGCGGCCGAAGTTGGCGCTGGTAAGGTCCACCGTGGGAGCGGTGAAGTTCGTCTGGTTGAAGAGATTATAGAACTCGCCACGGAATTGCAGGCGCATGCGTTCACGGATCGAGAAGTTCTTGGCGAGGACCATATTCGTCTGGTACAGCGGGAAGCCGTACACGACGTTGCGGCCGAGTGAACCGAAGGGCGAGGTAACGGGCGGAATCGCCACGGCGGCGCGGTTGAAGTAGCCGAGGTGACGGTCCGTGGTGACGTTCGAGAGGATATCGCCGCCTACGTAATTCGGACGTAGGGCGACATTGCCAAGGAAGTCCGGTTGGCCATCGGAGAGAATGCCGGAAGCGTCAGGGTAGCGCAGGTTCAACGGTTGGCCGCTTTGCAGGTTGATGATGGAAGAGACCTGCCAGCCACCCACCACCGCGTCGAGCGCGCCGGGCATGGTCTTGCCGAAGCGGCGGCCTTTGCCGAAGGGCATTTCGTAGACGAACGACGTGGTCGAGTTAAAGCGCTGGTCGAAGCTGGAGCGTCCGCGGTCATTGCCGGGATTCCGAATATCCTGCGGATTGGGCGAGCCGCCGTTCGTCGTTTCGAGTACTTGGCCCACATTATCGATGGCCTTCGAGTAAGTGAAGGCGTTGATGATGGTGAGGTCGCGGCCGCGATGCTCGAACTTCACTTGCAGCGAATTGTAGTTCGAGAATCCCGTCGGGACCACGGCGGTAATGTTATTGAAGCCTTGATAGGGCCGGCGCGCCAATAAAGTGCCCAGCGTAGTCAGTCCGCGTCCCACTTCTTCCGTGGTGATCGGGCGAGCCTGATTAAAGTCTCCCAGAACGGGCAGGCGGGAGCCTTTGTTGCCCACGTAAGCGACATCCAGCAGCGTGTCCTTGAAGAGACGGCGTTGTACCGTGAAGTGCCAGTTTTGGACGTAGCCCCAAGGAGTGTTGCGGTCCATGTAGAGGATGACATTCGACGGCAGCACCGCCGGATAGCCTTGTTCCCGCGTGCGGAAGCAATTCTGCCAGGCGTCGCCGGAGCAGGGGCGTTCCAGGTTCGCGGCGCTGTTGTTGGTGGAGAAGCGCGTGACAAAAGGCGCGTTGGTATTGAGGAACTCCGCGGAAGCCATGCGATTCCAGAAGTTCCAGCCCAGCGCGTAGCCGCCCCGGACTACCGTTTTCGAGTTCAGTTGGTAGGCCGCACCCAGGCGGGGCGAGAAGTTGTTGTAAGGCTGACGCTGCAGCGTGCGGTCCGTGATACCGCCACCCGTCGCCGTCACCAAGGCGTTGCGCGACGGGTCAAAGTTGGCCAGTTGATTATTCTTGTCGTAAGCCGGGCTCATCAAGTCATAGCGCAGGCCCAGGTTGAGGGTCAGCTTCGTATTTACTTTCCAGTCGTCCTGTAGGTAGAAGAAATGGCCCTGTTGACGGGCCTCAGCGAACCGGCGCGTGGCCAATTGGTAAGAGCTACGCGCGCCGAAATAGAAGTCCGCGAGCTGATACCAGGAGTTGTTCACGCCGGTGGGGACGCCGGTGGCAGGACGGGAGAAGGCGCCGCCGTAAGCGTCGATGCCGTAAAGCGGGTTAGTGTCGTCGATCCGGATATACAGGCCTAGCCATTCGTAGCCCATCTTCAGATTGTGGCGCGACAGGCTCTTCGAGAGATTCAGGCGGCTATTGAGCGTGGTGGGAAACTGCGACTGCGGATTCGTCGACTGGCGGCCGTAGCGCGGGAACCCGACGATATCCTGCGGCGTGACGCCGCCGCGGATCCGCTCGCCTTCGGGTAGCCCGCCGATGCCGAATAGCTCGCGCATGGAAGGGCCGCCAACCGCGGCGGGGGTTCGGTCCATGCCGAGGCGCGTGACAGCGAAGCGATACTCAATCACCTCGGTGGCGGACTTCGCCCACGTGACGCCGGCAATGCCTTGTTGGTTGTAAGTATCCAGGAAGCCCAAGTTATTTCCACCCGCCGGACCGGGAATCAGTGCGGGGGCCGCAATATCCTGGTGCCGCTGCGCGTAGCGGAAAAACGTTTGGACGTTGCTCTTCAGTTGGTGATCTACCTTAATCGCGCCTTTATTCTCGTCGAGCTCATTGCGGTCGAAGTTACCAAAGTTATTCGCGATGCCCAAGTTGTTGAAGGCAACGGCGGGGGCGGGGCGGTTCGCTCCTGGCAGGTTATTCATCATGAAGCGAGCCAGGCGCGTCATCGGCACGGTTTGTCCAGCCGGGATTACAGTACCCGCGGCAATGGCGCGGCCTTGGTCATCCGTGAATTGCACCGGCACGCGCACATCGACGGGCAGGATTCCAGAGCGCATCTGCGAATTCGGCACCGAAGTCAGCGCGAACGGAGAGATGCGCCAGCGGGAGCCTTCGAAGTCAGCGAAGAAGAAGGTACGGTTCTTGATAATCGGGCCACCCACCGCGAAGCCGAACTGATTGCGCTTCGTCGGCGGCTTCCGGTTGTCCACTGGCTTGAAGAAGCCCGTGGCATTCATCCGGTCATTTTGTAGGAAATTCCACAACGAACCATGAATCTCATTCGTCCCCGACTTCGACGCCACGTTCATCACCGCGCCGCCGGAGCGCCCAAACTCGGCCGAGTAAGCATTCACCACCATGCGGAATTCGCCCACCGAATCCGGCGAGGGCTGAATCGATTGATTCGAGTATCCCTGATTGGTGGTGCCGTAGAAGTTATTATCGACGCCGTCCAGAATAAAGTTATTGAATACCGAACGCAGGCCGTTCACGTTGTAACTACCTTCGCGGCGAAATGCCACCGAGCCCTGATTACTCACCTGCGACTCCCGCACACCGGGACTCAGCAATGCAAGTTGCGCGTAAGTGCGACCCAGCACGGGTAGCTCCGTGATTTGCTTGGCCTGTACCACTTGTCCTTTAGAGCTCGAATCAGACTCAAGCAAGGGCGTAATATCCGTCACCGTCACCGTTTCGGTGACTTGCCCCGGACGCAGCGTCAAGTCGACGCGCTGCCGGGCGTTTACCGTCAGCACGACGCCGTCGGCCACGGCGGTGGAGAAGCCAGTCATTTCCGCAGAAACCTTGTAGTTGCCAATCCGGGCGGTGGGAAAGATGTAGTCCCCACCGGCATCGGTCTTGGTGGTCAGCGCAATCCCCGTATTGTTGTTGCGCAGGGTGACCGTGGCGCCGGAAACGGCGCCGCCGTTGGCGTCGCGCACGGCGCCGAGTACGGCAGCCGAGTCAAACTGGGCCATGGCGAGTGTGGTGAGAGAGAAAAACAGAGATAGGCGAATAAGGGTCATATAGATAGGCGGGGCTCCTCGGGTACTGGCCTAAGGTTAGCGAACGCGGATTGTGAATCGATGAACGTTAGGTTGCAATTGTGTTTCCGCTGCCCGGCCACCCGCTACGCTACACTAAAGACGCAATGACCGCCACGGCGACGATTACCGACGAGATTCTGGAACTGAAACGCGAACGCGGCGCCTGTATCCTCGCGCATCATTATCAGGACGCCGAGATTCAGGAACTCGCCGACGTGATTGGTGACTCCCTGGAGCTCGCCCGCAAGGCCAAGGACTTCTCCGGCGACGTCATCGCTTTCTGCGGCGTCTGGTTCATGGCCGAGACCGCCAAGGTATTGAATCCAGAAAAGACCGTCATCGTGCCGGACCAGGAAGCCGGCTGCAGCCTCGTCGACTCCTGCCCCGCCGACCAGGTCCGCGCCTTCCGCCGCCGCCACCCAGATCACGTCATCGTCAGCTACATCAATACCTCCGTGGGCGTGAAGACCGAGAGCGACATCATCTGCACGTCGCGCAACGCGGTGAAGGTCGTCCAGTCCATTCCGGCGGACCAGCCGATTCTCTTTCTGCCCGACGTGAACCTCGGCAATTACGTGAAGAAAGAGACTGGCCGGCAGAATATGAAGATCTGGCAGGGCGCTTGCATGGTGCATGCCACCTTCCCCTCGCGACGGCTGGTCAAAATGAAGGCCGAGCATCCGGACGCCCTGATTGTCGCGCATCCCGAATGCCCGCCCGACGTCCTCGCCTACGCCGACTACATCGGCAGCACGTCCGCCTTGATCGATTGGACCATCGCGCATCCGCATGACGAGTTCATCGTGATGACCGAAAGCGGCGTGCGCTTCTCGCTCGAAAAACGCGCTCCCCACAAGAAGTTCTGGTTCGTGAACAATGAGAATTGCAACTGCAGCGAGTGCCCTTACATGAAGCGCAACACGCTCGAAAAACTGCGCGACTGCCTGCGCGACCTGGGCCCCAGGGTCGAGCTTTCCACCGACACCATTGCTCGCGCGCGGCTACCCATCGAACGAATGCTGGCCCTCTAAGCCCGCCATGAGCCTGCCCCGCACGCTCGGGCTGCGCGATGTCACACTCTTTGGCTTGTCTAGCATCGTCGGCACGCGCTGGCTCGCCACGGCGGCGCACGCGGGCCCAGGGTCCGTTACGCTGTTTCTCCTGGCCGGCCTCTTCTTTGTGGTCCCGATGGCGCAGTGCATTGGCTTGCTGGCGGCGCGACGTCCGCACGCCGGTGGGCAATATGTCTGGGCGCGCGAAGACTTCGGCGAATGGCATGGCTTTCTCGCTTTCTGGCTCTACTGGGCGGGTATCGCCTGTTGGTTTCCGAACGCCGCTTTGGCTTACATGAGCATCGGCGCCTACGCCATCGATCCTTCGCTGGTCGAACATCGGACCTTAATCGTAAGCGCGGCGGTGGCGTCGATCGCCGTCGGCGTCGGCGTAAATCTGTTGGGCGCGCGTCTCGGCCGCTGGAACCAGAATGCGGGTGGCGTGGCGACGTGGCTGATGGTCACCTTGCTCATCGTTACCGGCGTGGCCGTGTATCTGCGGCAAGGCTCCGCCACGCCGCTCCACTTCGCGCCGCCGCTCGCCTGGGAAACGCTCAGTTTCTGGTCGCAAATTGCCTTCGCCCTCACCGGACTCGAGTTACTCGGCATGATGAGCGGCGAAATCCGGGATCCCGCGCGCACCATCGCCCGGGCCGGTGGACTGGCCGCGCTGCTCGCCGTCCTTTGCTACAGCGGCGCGACGCTGGCCATGGTGGTGCTGCAAAAAGCGGACACCATCAGCGAGCTCTACGGCTTCATGCAAGTCGCGGCGGCGGGCCCGGCGTGGCTGCCGGCGGTCTTCGCGGCGCTCTCCATGTTGACGGTGCTGGGCCAGTTCGGCGGCATTGGCTCCGGAACGGCGCGCTTGTCCTACGCGGCGGCGCGTGACGGTTTGCTGCCGCCCATCTTCGCGCGCGTACATCCCCGCTGGCAGACGCCGCATATGTCGATGCTCACCCTGGCCGGCGTCAGCATCGCGCTGCTGCTGCTGATGCAGTTGGGCGATACGCTCCGCGCGGCCTATCAGGAACTCGTGTCGCTGATGGTGCTCAGCAGCTTCGTGCCCTTCCTCTATATCTTCCTCTGTAGCTGGAAAGCCGGTCTACGGCTCGCCCCGGTGTGCGGGATCGCGGTGACCCTGCTCGCGCTGCTGTTCGCGGCGATTCCCACCAGCGACATCAAGAATGTGTGGCTGTACGAAGCGAAGATCTTTGGCGGGCTGTTGCTGCTGTTGGGTGCCGGCCGCTGGATTTATGCTAAACGCGTTCCACGATAACGGCGATGCCTTGGCCCACGCCGATGCACATGGTACAGAGCGCATAGCGGCCACCGGTGCGATGGAGTTCCGCGACGGCAGTGAGCAGGATGCGCGCGCCGCTGGCCCCGAGCGGATGGCCTAAGGCGATAGCGCCGCCGTGCGGATTTACGTGGGTGGCGTCATCGGGCAGGCCCAACTGCCGCAGCACGGCGATCGCTTGGGCGGCGAAGGCCTCGTTCAGTTCGATCACGTCCATCTGCGCGAGCGACAAGCCGGCGAGCGCCAGCACCTTGCGCGTCGCGGGCACCGGCCCCAGGCCCATCACCCGCGGCGCCACGCCGGCCGTCGCGCTGGCGACGATGCGGGCTCGCGGGGTGAGCCCCTGTTCTGCGGCGGCGGACTCCGAGGCCAGGAGCACCGCGGCGGCGCCATCGTTGATGCCAGAGGCGTTGCCCGCCGTCACCGTGCCCCCCAGGATCGGCTTCAGCTTCGCCAGGCCCGCCAGCGTGGTTTCGGGGCGCGGATGCTCGTCCTGATTCACGTTCTCCACTGGTGTGATCTCGCTGGCGAACGAATGGGCGGCGCAGCGTTGTTGGCTGCGATACGCAAAGGCGTCCTGCGCTTCGCGGGAGATGCCGCATTCGGCGGCGACATGCTCGGCCGTTTCGGCCATCGAGTCCACGCCGTACAGCTCGCGCAGGCGCGGATTCACGAAGCGCCAACCGAGCGTCGTGTCTTCGAGCTTCTGCGTGCGGGACCATGGAGCGTCGGGCTTGGACAACACGAGGGGCGCGCGCGACATACTCTCGACGCCGCCTGCGAGAATCACGGACGCCTCGCCCGCGCGGATGGCGCGCGCGCCGCTCGCGATCGCTTCGAGGCTGGAGCCGCAGAGCCGATTCACCGTGACGCCCGGCACGCTCTCCGGCAAGCCCGCCAGCAACAGCGCCATCCGCGCCACGTTCCGATTGTCCTCGCCCGCCTGGTTCGCGCAGCCCAGAATCACGTCGTCGATGGCTGTAGGGTCCAGATGAGTGTTCCGCGCGAGCAACGCGCGCAGGGGAATCGCCGCCAGGTCGTCCGGACGCACGGTGGCCAGTTGGCCACCATAGCGACCGAAGGGCGTCCGCGTCGCGTCGCAGAGATACGCATGGGTCATTTAGCTGAACAGCGCCTCCACCACTTTGCCCTTGCCATCCTTCGTGACGTAGAAGGGCCGCTTCTCCACAATATAGGCGTGGTCCGCGGGAATGCCCATGGCGCGATAGATACTGGCGTGCAGATTTTCGATCGAGACCGGATCGCGGACTACCTTGCAGGGCCGCTCCTCCGCCGTCACGCCGTGCAAGTAGCCCTTCTTGATTCCGCCGCCGAAGAGTAACACGCTGGTCGCTTCGGTAAAGTGCCGGTGCATTCCATAGTGCTTGGGCTGGGTCATTTTTTCGGGCACGGTCACCTGGTCCTGCACGGCCAAGCCTGGCTTGCCTTCGGTGAGCATGTCGCGGCCGAATTCGCTCGCGAGTACCACTAAAGTGCGGTCCAGCAATCCGCGCGCTTCGAGGTCAAGAATTAATTGCGAGATCGGCCGGTCAATCGACTGTTTCATGCCCACCACCCGGGAATGGCCGTTCTCGTGCGTGTCCCAAAAGCGGAAGGGAATGTATTCACTGGAGACCTCCACAAAGCGAGCGCCGGTCTCCGCGAGGCGTCGCGCAAGCAGGCAGCCCAAACCGAACTTACCCGTGTTGTAAGTATCGTAACTAGCTTTCGGTTCCAGCGATAAATCAAAAGCTTTGGCTGCCGGGGAGGCCAGAAAACGGTGGGCGTTTTCGAGTGCGGCCACCAGGCCGTCTTGTTGATAATCGGAGGCGTCGCGCAGAGTCGGATTGCGCTTCACTAGCTCCTGATAGATTTCGTGACGCCGGCGAAAGCGTAAGTCCGTAAACTCCTTCGGCGGGCGCACGGCGGAGACGGCGTCGTTCGGATCGGGAATATTGAAGGGGCCGAATTCGCTGCCGAGGAAGCCGGCCGTATGAAACGCCTTCAAGGCGTCGGCTTCGCCGCCCAGTTCCAGATTCTGGCCAATGTTGATGAACGCGGGAACGTCGGGATGCTTTGGTCCGCGGATCTTGGCGATCCAGGCGCCGAGGTGCGGCAGCGGCACGGGCTGCGGCGGCGCGTAGCCGGTGTGCCAATGATATTGATGCTTGGTGTGCAGAATATGGCCCAAGTCGCCCACTTGATGCGAGCGCAGGAGAGTGCCGCGGTCCAGCACTTTGGCGATGCGCTCCAGGCCTTCGGTGATCTGAATGCCGTCCACTGTCGTGGGAATTTTGGGAAACGTGCTCAGGACGGCACTGGAGGCGAGGCCAGGCTCATACGGAGTAAAGAGCTTCGGGTCAAACGTTTCCGTCTGCGCCATGCCGCCGGCCATCCAGAGGAGGATCATGCAATCGGCCTTGGGCGCCAAGGCTTGGGCTTGGCTCGCTAGTAAGCCGGGGGCGCCGAGGGCGCTGCTCATCAGAAAATCGCGACGGTTCATTTCCTTACCTCACAAACTGAAATTCGGGCGACAGGAAGACGGTCCAGAGTAAGTCCTCTAAACCTTGCCGCGTGGGTTTTTCGCCCAGCAAACCAACGGCGATGCGCGCTTCGTCCGCGGTGGGCGCGCGGCCCACGGCGTGCTGATAGAGTTGCGCGACAATTTTGGCCGCGCCCTGCACCGGCGTGGGCCGGGGCAGGGGAGTATCGCCCGTCACGGCGACCAATTTGCGTTCATTCGGCGTTTCGTCAAAAACGAAGGCGCGGATGGCGGGATTAATTTCGCTGTCGTTCGAACGGTCGTCCATGGCCAGCAGGGCCCGGAACCGCGTATAGCCTTTCCCCGCGATATCGAAAACAAGTTCATTTGGAATCGCCGACGTGATCACCGGCAGTTGTAACTTGTCTTTGTAGAGAGTAAAAGTCGCTTGCTTGAACGGCGCCGACGCGCGCAGCGAAGACAGCGGCACTTTCCCGGAAGGGCCTTCCAGTTCCGCTTCGCCCCACCCGGCTTCGACGCGCGCCGGATCATACGAATCGACATCCACCATCAATAACCGTAACTGCTTGCGTCCCGTGACGTCGATATCCACCTTCACCCGGCTCTGCGCCCGGAGCAGTCCGCTGTCGAACAGGTTCGTCGGCGCGGCGTCCACCTGATCCAGCAGACGCTTCGCGCCTTCGCGGAGCATCGTCGTCAGCACTTCGCCATTGGCCAGTTCCATGCCCTGCAAGGTGGAGGACTCAGTGAGCCGCTCGGTCACCGCGCCGTCGCGCATCGGCCGCCCGAGGGCGCGCGTCAGTGAGTTTGGCTTGAAGCGCCACTCCCGCGCGTAGACTCCCGGTACCGGACGGCTATCGGCGCGGATGCGCCATTCGCCGGTGATCGAAGAGATGGCGTCGGAGAACTGCTCGGCCGTCAGGCGGCGCGGCCAGGGCCCGCGAAAGACGTAGCTCGTGTCCCGCATTTGGCCGGCCGGCACGGCGGGCAACGAGTAAGCCGCCGACGTCATAATGCGGCGGAGTAAGTGATGTAAGTCGTACTTGTGCGCGACGAAGTCCGCCGCGAGCCAGTCGAGTAACTCGGGCGACCAAGCCGGGGATTCCATTTCGTCCGCCGGTTCCACCAGACCATGCCCGAGTAACCGCTTCCAAATCCGATTGACGATGGTCCGTGAGAATAGGCCATTCTCCTTGGCGGTGAACAACCGCGCCGCCGCTGCCCGCCGTTCCACCAAGGAAGCGGTCGCTTCCACGCCACCTAACTCCGGAAACAGAAACTGCGGCGACGCCATCACGCCCGTGCCCGAATCACAACGGGCGACTTCGAGCGGCTCCTTTACCAAGTCATTCGCGAAAAAACTCGCCAAGCCATAAGCTTCTTTCAATTTCCAATGGCTGATGAAACTATCGTGGCAGGAGTTACACTTGAGATTCACTCCCAGAAATACCTGCGCGCTATTCTGCGCCGCTTGCATCACCGGAGTTTGCGACGCGTTCACCGTGCCGCGCCAATTCACGCCTTTCAGGAAGCCGGCCGGATCGTCCGGCGCAATCGGACTCAGCAGCGCTTGTACGAACTCGTGGTAAGGCCGGTTCTCCCGCAGCGACTTCAGCAGCCACGGCGTAATCGTTTGCCGCTCCCCAATATAAGTAACGCCCTCGTCGTTATGGAGCAAGTCATTCCAGAAGCTCACCCAATGCTCGGCGTAGGGCTGGCGCACGGCGAGCAACTCATCCACCAGCAGGGCACGTTTGCCCGGGCGCGTGTCATTGACGAAGCGCGCTTGTTCCGCGGGCGTGGGCAGCAAGCCCCAAAGATCGAGGTAGGCGCGTCGCGCGAAAAGCGAGTCCGAAACTGGCGCCGGCGGCGTAATCTGATGCTGGCGCTGATAGGCGGCCAGTACCTCGTCGAGGCTCTTGGCGGGCGGTGGCTTCAAGGCCAGCGAGAAGGAGCGCTGACCGGGGTCCACCGCATTCACCACGGCGCCCTCGTTCACCCAACGTTCGATCAAGCCAATTTCGGACTCGCTCAACGCGGCGCCAGCCAGCGGCATACGCTGGCCACCCAGGCCCTTCAACCGCTGGACCAGCGGCGACTTCGCGGCGTTGCCCGGCACGAGCGCCGACCCGCTAACGCCGCCCTTCACCAACGCGTCGCGCGTCCCAACCGACAGGCCGGCCTGGCCACGGTCACCAGTGTGGCAACTGAGGCAGCGGGAGACTAAGATCGGGTGAACTTGGCGGGAAAAATCGACGCTTTGGCCGAGGACCAAACTGGAGGGAAGAAGAAGCCACGCGAAGAAACGCATCGCTACCATCGTATGTCGAAAGCGGCGGCTCCCCGGGGGCCGCCGCCTTCGCTCACTGGGGCTAGAACGCGTAGCGCGCGCCCATGACAATGCGGCGGTTGCCGCCGTTCGTGTTCCACTGGTTGCCGAAGGCCGCCGAATTGATGGCCGCCGTGGGAATGCCGAAGTCGCGCGAGTTGGTGGCGTTGTAGAACTCAAAGCGCAGGCTGAGCCCGTGCCCTTCCACCGGAATGCGGATCTTCTTGGTCAACACGAAGTCGAGGTTGTTGAGGCCGTCTGCGCGGAGGATGTTGCGTCCCGTGTTCCCGAAGGGGGCGGCCACCGTCGGCGAGCTAAACAGACTGCGCCCGCCGGCGAGCATGAGTGCCTCGACGGACATGCGCGACACATCGAGGTTGGTATTGAGATTAGCGCGGATCGAGTTACCAATCAGCGAGTCGATACCGGCTAGGCGGCGGCCCGGGTCAGCGCCCGCGAGGGCAGAGAAAGGCGCGCCGGCCTGGAAGGTGAGGAAGCCACCGACGCTCCAACCGCCCGCGATGTAACCAAGGACATTCTTCTGGTCCTTGAGCCAGGGTGACTCCCACAACGCGTTCACACTGAAGCGATGGGGGCGATCGTAGGTGGAACGGCCACGGTCTCCGCGACGGTTGAAGGAGTCCTGCGGCACCGCGACCTCGCCGGCCACGGAGGCGTTGAAGACCTCCGAGGCGTCGTCGATGAAGGTGCTCCAGGTGTAGTGGGCGGAGTACTGGAAGCCGCGGCTGAAGCGCTTCTCCAGGCTGGTTTGGAACGAGTGGTAGATCGACGAGGCACTATTGGCGCGATGGCGGATGATGCCGCGGTTCGGATCGACGCGGGTGGCGCCCAGGGAGCCAGGGACCGTCGGATTGCCGTCGAGCGACTGGAAAAGCGCCGTACCCTTGGTGGCGATCCAGCCCGCGGTTAGCGCCATGCCGCCTTTCAACTCGCGTTGCAGATTCACCGAATACTGCTCCGCGAGCGGGGCCCGGAAGTTGGCGTCCACAATCGTGCGCGTAATCTGATTCGGATTCGCCGGGGCCGGGGCGCGTACCGTGCCGGCGCGGATCCCGTTAATGTAAGCGAAGCCGCCGGGCGTGCCGGCCGGCCGTTGTTCCACCTGGGTAAAGGGCCAGGCACTATAGATATTGAGCGCTACGTTGTTGAAGATGAGGTCGTAGGTGCGCGAATAGCCACCGCGCAGTACCATCTTGCCGTCTCCCGTCACAAAGCCCATCTTGGGGAGTCGCCAGTTGAAGCCGACTCGCGGAGCCCAATTATTCCTATCGCGCGGCGGAGCCGGATCCATGCGATACCCCGGATTATTGTTGTTGGCGGCCACTACTTGGTTATTCACCTTCTGTAGCCAAGCGAATGCGTTACCCGGGGTTTCATAGCGAATGCCGTACGTGAGCGTGAACGTGGGCTTGATGCGCCACTCGTCCTGCCAAAAAGCGAAGTAGTCGTAGTACTTGTAGTTCTGGAACGTGGGCAGGCCGGGCTGCAGGATGTTGATGGACTGCACGGCGGGCGTGTCATCGACCAACTGTTGCAGAGTTTCGTAGCTGAGGCGGCCGCGGAGGGTGGGATTAAAGTCCTGCACCTGCTCCACCCGGCGCATATCCACGCCCATCTTGAAAGCATGGGTGCCTTTGAGCAGGGAGAAGTTATTGGCGATCTGATAGTTGTTGGCGATCTGCGACTGGGGCAGGTTGACGCCCAGGCCGATAGCGGTGCGCGAGTCAGCGGCATTGAAGCCGACCAGCCCAAGGGCGGCCACTTCGATGCTGGGGATGGTAATGGCCTTGGGGTCAGAGGCGTTGCTCAAACTGGTGAGGCGCTGGTAGTTCAAGCGCAGTTCGTTGAACATGCTGGTGCCAAAGTTGCTAGTAAGGCCTACATTGTAGGCGCCGCGCACGGCGGGTCCGATCGTGGTGAGGCCCGACGGAACGGCCTGGCCGCTGACGCTCTGGCGGGTATCGTACATGATGCGCCCAAAGAGGTTGTGCTTGTCATTGAAACGATGATCGACGCGGGCGCTCGATTGCCAGGCGGCAAAGGTATTCGGCGCGGCGCCAGCCAGGGTTCCGGTGGGCACGTTGATGGTGCGGCCGTCGGCCGTGACATTGATCGACGCTCCGATGGAGGACTGGGCGGCCGGCAGATTCTCGAGCAAGGCCCGCACCTGCGGACGCGAGGCCGCGATGGACTGCAGGGCTTGGCGCCCGGCCTCGGTGGGGGCTGCGCCGATCGCGGTGCCGGAGGCGAAGCGGTTGTCGGTGGACCGCAGCACGGAGCCGAAGAAGAACGTGCGGTTCTTTATCGCGGGTCCGCCGAAGGTAAAGGCGCGTTGATGCTCGTTGCGCCAAGGGGCTTTGGTAAAGGTGCGCTTGTCGAGGTTGGAACGCGAGTTGAAGGCGTTCGAGTTGTAGAACCAATAGCCGGTGCCATGGAACGCGTTCGTGCCGCTCTTGGTGGTCATCGTGATGACGGAACCAGCGGCGCGGCCGTATTCCGGCAGAAACTGATTCGTGATCATGCGGAACTCGGCGACGGTGTCGGGATTGTTGATCTCCTGCACCAGGCCGCCGACGGAAGGATTATTCGAGTCCGCGCCATCGATCATGAAGTTGTTCGACCGCGTCCGCATGCCGTTCACCGAAAAGCTAACGCCGCCCGACGCAAAAGACGAGTTGCCCGACGAAAGCTGGCTGACGCCGGCCACTTGCAAAGCGATGTTGAGGATGTTGCGGTTCGGGGCCAGCGGCAACTCCGAGATGCGCTTGCTGTCGATGTTAATGCCCACCTCGGAATTGGTCGTGTTGATCAGCGGCGCTTCGCTGGAGACAGTGACGGTTTCGGCCGAGGAGGAGACCTT
Organism: Bryobacteraceae bacterium; assembly: GCA_019752335.1. Taxonomy (GTDB): domain Bacteria; phylum Acidobacteriota; class Terriglobia; order Bryobacterales; family Bryobacteraceae; genus JALHNI01. The sequence continues at coordinate 147,410 of JAIEMJ010000011.1, read as the reverse complement.
CAACTTGATCGCGAGGTCGCCGCGCTGGCCAAGCTGCAGCTCGATGCCGTTTTGGATGTACTTGGCGAAGCCCGCCTTTTCTACGGTTACCTGGTATTTGCCCGGCGGCAGCAGCGGCAGCCGGAATTGGCCTACTTCGCCGCTGGCGCCAGTGTATGTCAGTCCAGTGTCAATGTTTTTCGCTACGACTTTAGCGTCAGCGATCACGGCTCCGGATTCGTCGGTGATCAAGCCGAGAATTTCTGAAGTGGTTTGGGCGGCTAGCGAAAACGCGAGCACAGCCAGTAGAGAGACGAGAAAAACGAGTCTTTTCATGGAGACCTAACCCCTGGTGGAAGTCTGTGGGATGGATTTGGGTTGATCCGCCCCGCATTTTGTGAGGCTCACCGCAAGATTCGGCGTGTTTACCTCATTAATCGAATTTTAACAAAACCTTCCTCAGAAAACAATTGGCTGTAGGGTTTCACTGCGGTAGCGCTGCCTGAACGCAGGTTCGACCGGTGGCCGCTTTCCCCCAATCTTGCCGCTAAAGGTGATGAAAGGTTGTCGCCTGTGTGCCTCTTACTGCTGCTCTCGCTCACCGCCATCCTCCACGCTTCGGAACCCCTCTCCGTGCGCATCCACAACCAGGCCAGGCTTCCGGCGGCGGCGATAGCGGCGGCCATTACCGAGGCCCGTTGGGTGCTGTCCCAGGCCGGCGTCGAGACTACCTGGTGCGACGCCGACCCCTGCCGCTCGGACTTCAGCATCGGCATTCGCCAGGATGATCCTCGCGATAGCCAGACCTTCGTCCTTGGCTTTGCCATGCTGGGCACGGCGAAGGGGAATACGGCTTGCGTCGTTTACCCGCGCGTCCTGCAACTCACCGAGTTTCACGCGGGCGCCGCTCCTTTGTCCACGGTCCTCGGCTACGTCATGGCGCACGAACTCGCGCATATGCTCATGCGCAGTCACGCCCACTCCGCGGGCGTGATGAGCGCCTCCTGGACGGTCGCTGACCTCCGCGCCATGTCCCAGCGTCATCTGCGTTTTTCGCCCGCCGAAGCCAGCGCTTTGCAGTACGCTGCAACGAAGCGCCGGAACTGAGGCAGTGTAGTACCCTCAGACTCATGCGCTCGCTTCTGCTGCTGCCCCTCTTGCTCACCGCCCAAACGCTGCCCGAACATGGCCGCCGGCCGGCCCGGTTAGTTGTCCGCAACGCCCTGGTGATTGAGGGCAATGGCACGCCGGCCTCGGGCCCGCGCGACATCTTCGTGGAGGGCGATACGATTACGCAGATCTTGCCCTCGCGCGCCGCCTCCGCCAATCAGCCCGCCGGAACCGCAGTCATCGACGCCGGCGGACGCTACGTCATCCCCGGACTCATCAACGCCCATGGCCACATCCAGGACGAACGCGCCGGCCTCAAAATGGCCCCCGAGTATCAATTGAAGCTTTGGCTCGCCAGCGGCATCACCACCGTCCGCGACCTCGGCAGCGACTTCGCTAAATCCGCCGCCTTGCGCGACCAAAGCCGGCTCGGGCAAGTGGCCGCGCCGCGCTTCTTTCTCTACCGAGTTTTCAGCCAACCGCCCATGCCGAATACTCCCGAAGAGGCGCGTGAACGCATCCGGCTCTATAAGCGCGAAGGCGCCGACGGGCGTGAAATTCTTTGACCTTTACCGCAACATCATGGAAGCCGCGCTCGACGAAGTGCATAAGCAGGGCCTGCGTGGCGCCCACCATGCCGCAATCGCCGAAACCAATGCCTGGGACGACGTCAAGTTCGGCATGACCACCATTGAGCACTGGTACGGCATCCCTGACGCCGCGCTCGAACACGGCGTGCAAAGCTTTCCCGCCGGCTATAACGTCACCCGCGAAATTGACCGCTTCCGCTACGCGGGCCGCCTCTTCCGCGAAGCCAATCCAGAAAAACTGCACGCGGTGCTGGACGCCATGGCCAAAGGCAACGTCGGTTGGGACCCCACCCTGAATATCTACGAAGCCGCCCGCGACTTACAGCGCTACCAGAATCAACCCTGGTTTCCCGAGTATCTCCATCCAGCGCTGGAACGCTTCTTTGCCCCCAATCCCGAGTATCACGGCTCCTTCTTCGAAAATTGGACGAGCACCGACGAAGCCTATTGGCGCGAAAACTACCGCCTCTGGATGGCCGCCGTCCGCGAATTCGGCCGCCGCGGCGGCATCATCGGCGTCGGAGAAGATACCGGCTTCATTTACAACGTCTACGGCTTCGGACTCATCCGCGGCCTCGAGTTGCACCAGGAAGCTGGCTTTGCGCCATTACAAGTCATTCAACACGCCACCGCCAACAATGGCTACTTACTCGGCCAAGCCAATCGGCTCGGCCGGATCCGCGTTGGTTACGCCGCCGATTTACTCGTCCTCAATGGCAATCCGCTTGAGGACTTCAAATTCCTCTACCCGCCCATCGGAAATGCCAAGCCCGGTATCGAGTGGACCATTAAAGACGGTATTCCTTATTCCGTGCCCAAGTTAGTGAGCGAAGTGAAGAGCATTGTGCGTGCCGCGAAACAGAAGTAAGTTGCGGCTTCCCTACGAGGAGCCCTACCATTGGCCGGCGATCCTGCAATTTCTCTCCTTGCGGCTCTTCGCCGGCGTGGAATGCGTCATCGAGAATGCGTATCAACGCTTCGGCGACGGCTGGGAAGTCACGGTGACGCACGCGCCCGGCCACCTCGAAGTCACTCTCGACGGGCCCGCGCCCTCTGATGCCGCCGCGCGCGTCGCCCACCTCTTCGACGTCGCCGCGCCCATCCGCCAGATTGAGGCGCACCTCAGCCGCGATCCGCTACTGCGCGTCGCGCGGAATCCTGGCCTGCGGCTGCCCGGCTGTTGGGACGCCTTCGAGCTCACCGTGCGCGCCATCCTCGGCCAGCAGGTCTCCGTGAAAGGCGCGGCCACTCTCTCGGCCCGCTTGGTGGAGCGCTTCGGACCGCCCACCGCCACCGCGCTCGCCGATGCCGACGTCGGCCAGATCGGGTTGCCCGCGGCCCGGGCCGCCACCATCCGCGGGATTGCCCAGGCCTTCCTCGCCGGCCGCGTCGACCTCCACGACGCCGCTTCGCTCGAAGCTGTAAAGGGCATCGGACCTTGGACCGCGCAATACGTCCTCATGCGTGCCCTCCACGACGCCGACGCCTTTCCCGCCAGCGACCTCGTTTTGCTCAAGCATACCCGCCATGCGAGTCCGCGTGTACTTGTCGAAGCAGCAGAGAGTTGGCGCCCGTATCGCGCCTACGCGGCCATGCACATCTGGCGGTTTGACGCTGCGCACTCACCTATGTAACTATAGTTAAGTCGAAACAGTTCACTATGCCTCAAAAGGCGACTCCTCAGCCATCGCTCCCCGAATTCCACTCGTCTGTGGACCCCTCCCGCGCCCTCGGATTCTTCCGCCGCCTCTTTGCCTTCTCCGGCCCCGCCTACCTCGTCTCCGTCGGCTACATGGACCCCGGCAACTGGGCCACTGACCTTGAGGGCGGCGCCCGCTTCGGCTACCAACTCCTCTGGGTGCTCCTCCTCTCGAACGCGATGGCCGTCCTGCTGCAAACCCTTAGCGCGCGCCTCGGCATCGTCACCGGCCGCGACCTCGCGCAAGCCTGCCGCGATACTTACCCGCGCCCGGTTACGGTGGTCCTGTGGATCCTCTGCGAAGTCGCCATCGCCGCCTGTGACCTCGCCGAAGTCCTCGGCGCGGCCATCGCGCTCAAGTTGCTCTTCGGCTTACCCGTACTTACGGGCGTACTCCTCACCGCCGCCGATACGCTGTTACTCCTCTGGCTCACCCGCTACGGTGTCCGCATTGTCGAAGCTCTCGTCTTAGTCCTCGTCTTTACCATTGGCCTCTGCTTTGGGATTGAAGTCTGGATGGCGAGTCCGCATTGGGGGGCGTTAGCGGCGGGCTTAGTCCCGAAACTTACTGACGAAAGCCTCTATGTCGCCATCGGCATTCTGGGCGCCACCGTCATGCCCCATAACTTGTACTTGCACTCGGCGCTGGTGCAAACCAGGCGCATCGGCGCGTCGGTTTTAGAAAAGAAAGAAGCCTGCAAGTTCAACCTGATTGACTCCGCCATTGCCCTCAATGCCGCCCTCTTCGTCAACGGCGGTATCTTAATCATGGCCGCCGCCGTGTTTTTCGAACGCGGCGCCAAAGTAACTCAAATCGAACAAGCTCATTTAATGCTGGCTCCTTTACTCGGCACCAGCGTCGCCAGCACGCTCTTCGCCTTCGCCTTGTTACTCTCCGGACAATCCTCCACACTCACCGGCACGCTCGCCGGACAGATTGTGATGGAAGGATTTGTGAGTATTCGCTTGCGGCCCTGGCTGCGCCGGCTCATTACTCGCTTAGTCGCGATCATCCCCGCCGTGGTGGCCATCGTGCTGACGGGCGAAAGCGCCACTTACCCGCTCTTGATTCTCAGCCAAGTGGTACTGAGTCTGCAATTGCCCTTCGCCGTCCTGCCGCTGATTCAATTCACGAGTGACCGCGCGCGGATGGGCGAGTTCACCAACAAACTCTGGGTGCGCATCCTGGCTTGGGCCGCCGCCGCCATCATCGTCGCGCTGAACCTGCGCCTGGCCACCCAGCAGTTCGGCGAGTGGGCCGCCGAAGCGACCGGCTGGCGGCAGACTCTTCTCTACGGCTTTGGGTTCCCGTTCGCGATCGGCTTCTTGCTTTTGCTGATGTGGATCGCCCTGCACCCGGTGCTGCCGGCTTGGGCCAAGGGCGGCGCCAAGCCCACCACGTTGGTGAAGACCGCGCGCGACGGCTTCGCCACCATGACTTACTCGAGTATTCTGGTCCCGCTGGACCACTCGGACCAGGACCAAGCCGCGCTCGCTCATGCCGTCTCCATGGCCCGGCTCCATCAAGCCAAGCTCACGCTGCTCCACATCGAAGAAGGCGCCACAAGCTTCGTTTACGGCAGCCAGGCCAGCACGTCCGAAGTGGAAGAAGGCGAGCAGTATCTGACGGAAATCGCCAGCCGTCTACGCGACAGCGGACTCGCCGTCCACATCGAAGTCCGCCACGCGTCAGATCCAGCGCAAGCCATCATTGGCTACGCCCGCGAGCTAACTCCGGACCTGATCGTGATGGCCGGTCACGGCCACAAGGGGCTAAAGGACATCGCCTTCGGCACCACCATCAGCGCCGTGCGCCACGCCCTGCCGACGCCGGTGCTGATCGTGCAAGCTTAGGGATTACGGCCTTCAAGGCCGTATGCGTCGCCGAGAACGCGGCCACCTTCACGTCCACCAGTCCAGCGGCCTTCGTGGCGCTCATCACGTCGTTCTGCGTAATCGTCTTGCTACCCTTGGGATAGACAATCCACACCGCGCCGGCCGGCGCGAGCGACTCGCGGATCTTCGTCAGACGGTCCAGCGCGGCAGGACTCCCTGCGCCCAAGAATACAAAGTCCAGATTCTGTTTCAAACGTGTCCCCGGCTTCTCGGCGAGAAAGCTCGTGTCTTCCATGCCCAGCGCGACGACGCTCTGCCCCGCCTTCACCCCGAGCTTCTCCACCAGGCTCTTGGGATGCGCGATCTGCTCCGCCCACTTTTCCGCCCGCGCGCCCAAGTGCAACGTAACCAGACCGATCTGCAAGCGGCCGTCTTCCACGCGCAGCTTGGGCACGGGCACCAAGGGAATCTTCAGCCGGTAATCGGCACCGCGAAAGAGTAGGAACTCTCCCTCTAGCCAAGCCCGCCCCTCGCGATCCACGCCTTCCACGGTCAACCGGCAATCTACTTCCGCGCCCATGGAAAAGAGTCTAACCTATAAGCTGATGCGAACCCTCTTGCTCTTCATCCTCCTTGCCCCCTGTGCCTTCTCTCAACCGGTGGAGGAAAAATACGGCGACGTCGCGGCCAGAATCATCAGCGCCGCGATGAAGGACGAAGGCGGCATGGCCAAGCTGGCCTACCTTTGTGACCGTATTGGCGCGCGTCTCAGTGGCAGTCCGGCGGCGGCGAAGGCCGTGGCCTGGTCCGCGGAGACGATGAAGAAGGCCGGCCTCGAAAACGTGCAGACGCCTCCCGTGAAGGTCGTGCATTGGGTACGGGGCAGGGAAGGCGTCGAGTTGGTGCAGCCCTTTGCCCAGCCGCTGCACGCCTTCGGGCTCGGCATGGCCGGCGCGGGCGACGTCACCGCCGAGGTAGTCGCCGTAAAGAGCTTCGAAGAGCTGGAGCAGTTGGGCCGCGCCAAGGTGGAAGGCAAGATCGTCCTCTTCCATCCGCCCTGGGTGAACTACGGAGTCACCGGCGCTTTCCGCCGCTTGGGTCCGGCGCGCGCGGCGAAGCTAGGGGCCAGGGCGGTGCTGATTCGCAGCGCCGGCATACCCCAGCAGAATACGCCGCACACCGGCACCACGGACGTGCAGCCCGGCCAGACGTCTATCCCCGCCGCGGCGCTCAGCGAAGAGAGCCTGGGCCTGCTGGAGCGGGCGCTGAAGAGTGGCGAGAAGGTGGTGGTGCATCAATACTCTTCGGCCAAAACCTTGCCCGACGCCGACGGCGCCAACGTGATGGGCGAAATCCGCGGCTCCGAGAAGCCCGACGAGATCGTCGTCCTCGGCGGCCACCTCGATAGCTGGGACGTCGGCCAAGGTGCGCAGGACGATGGCAGCGGCGTGATCGCTTCCTTGCAAGCCCTGGTCATTCTGAAAGAGCTCGGGCTGCGCCCGAAACGTACCATTCGCGTCGTGTTTTGGGCCAACGAAGAGAACGGCACTCGCGGCGGCATCGCTTATCGCCAGATGCTGGGCGACGCCATCAAGAATCACGTCATCGCCATCGAGATGGACGGCGGGGCGGAGAAGCCCGTCGGCCTGGGCGTCAGTGGCGGCGGCCCCAAGGTGGTGGAGCAGATGACGGCCATCGGCAAGCTGCTCCAGCCCATCGGCGCGGGCGAGATCTCGAATCGCGGTGGCGGCACCGACATTGGCCCCCTCATGCGCGACGGCGTCATCGGCGCCGGCGTCCGCACCGGCGGCGTCCGTTACTTCGAGTGGCACCATACCGCCGCCGACACCCTTGACAAGGTCAACCTCGAAGACTTCCGCAAGAACATCGCCCAACTCGCCGTCTTCGCCTATGTCCTGGCTGATATGGACATGCGGCTAGGCCAGTAAGTTAGAAGCTATAGGACGTCGACAAGTAGATCAGGCGTGAACGCGCCCCGGGTGTCGTGCGGCGAATAAAGCCGCCCGGAAAGAATTGTCCGATGCCGCTCGAAATCGTAAAGCTGCCGCGCTGGTAGTTCGAGTATAAGTCGACTTCTTGGCCAATATACCGTCCGGCATTGCCCGCGCTGGCGCGCACAATCGCCCGGCCCTGTCCGTTGTAGACAGCGTCGCGCGGATTGGCGAGCCAGGATGAGTTATACATTAGCACCCAATTCCAGCTCTTCGTGAGATTGAACGTAGTCGCTGATTTCACGTTGTGCACGTTACGCCAGCCGAGTAAGTCCACGTGGCCGAATTTATCGTGCGCCGCCGGATAGAGCTGGTCAAAAGTGCCGCTGCGCCCACTGCGCGGATCGCTGCCGGACGCATACTTATATTCGTTCGCGAAATCCAGCGGCCGCTTGCTAATCGCCGTACGATAACCCAACTGCGCGACGCCGCCTCCGGCCCGGTGGGCCAGCCGCCCTACTTTGCCATTCTGCAGGATGCCTTCGAGCGTCAGCCGGAAGTTGTCCGGCAGAGGAATCGCCCAGCGCGTACCGTAAAGATTGACCCCGAGTGTGCCGGGGCCCGCGAAGCCGCCAGGATAATTCTGGTCGTGCCGCAGGACGTAAGCGTCCATCACGGTTTTTCCGAATAAGTCGCGGAAGGTATGGTAAGTGCCCCAAATCCGGTCACCCAGGACGGGGCGATTGAACCTGTCACTCCGCGGCACGATCGGCGACAAAGTCAAAAACTCAAAGCGCGCTTTCTGCGTTACGTAGTAAATCCTGGCCGTATCCCAAGTCCGTGCCGTGTAGGCCCACTGCGGCGACCCAATCAAGCGTGTATCGCCGTAGTTCACCATCTGCCGGCCGCCCGTAAAGCCGAAGCCGCGCTGACTCTTCTGGAAGATCTCAACGTAGGCCTCTTGCAGGTCAAGAGGATCGCGCACGTTGCCCGGCGCCACCGCCCCGTAGAAAGGCGCGCGGCTATCCTGGCCCAGCACCGACGTCTTCAGCCAAGTGAACGGCTTGTAAGTCAGGCCCACGCGCGTGCGCACGTAGTCCGCGGCGAGGTCGCGGTCGCGGCCGAAGACGGCGCCGGTGCGGCTTTCGGCGCGTTGGCGGAGTTCGAAGCGCAGTTCCAACTGCCCCGCCGTGCGCTTCGCCAACTCGCGGTTTAGCTCACGCCCAGGATCGGTCTGTCCGGCCAAGCCGGGCAAGAACCAAACCATGCTGATCGCAAGATACCGTAACAAGCTTTGATTTTACATGGCCCTGTAATGGAACCGCCGTATCATAATATGCATGACTCTACCCGAAATCGCCAATCGACTCGTTCAACTCTGCAAAGCCCACCAGAACTTCGACGCCATGCAAGAGCTCTATGCCGACTCCATCGTCAGCGTGGAAGCCTTCGCCCCGCCCGGCGGCTCGCACGATACCGTCGGTAAGCCGGCCGTCATCCAGAAAAGTGCCGACTGGGCTGCGGCGCATGAGATTCACTCCGGCACCACCGAAGGGCCCTTCGTCGCCAACGGCAAGTTCGGCGTTATCTTTGATTTCGACGTCACCGAAAAGGCTACCGGTCAGCGCAAGGCGCTGCGCGAGATCGCGGTTTATTCGGTAGATGGCGGCAAGATTGTGCGCGAAGAGTTTCTCTACTCGATGTAGGTTAAGAACTCATTAACGCTGTGCCCGTTCGGGAATCTTCGCCGTCTGGCGCAGTGAGGTTCTAACCCACTTATGAAAAACTATTTGCTCAGTATGATGACGCTGGCCGCGGTCCTCACCGCGGCCCCCCAAGCGGCCGCGCCGGCTCCGAAGCCGGCCGTGAAGATGGAGACCAAGAAGGAAGCCGCGAAGATGGCGCCTTCCACCACGGTCGACATCAACTCGGCGACGCTCGAAGAGCTGAAGGCTCTGCCCGGCGTGGGCGACGCTTACGCGCAGAAGATCATTGACGGCCGCCCCTACAAGGGCCGCAATGAACTGCTCGAGAAGAAGATTGTCCCGGAGCCGGTCTACACCAAGATTCACAAATTGGTGAAGGCGCGCCAGCCCAAGATGGCGAAGAAGTCCTAAGCCCGCAGTAGGCTGAATGGCTGCGGCGCGAAGCCCGGAAATACCGGCGCGCTTTGGCCAAGGTGGCCGGTAACCAGTTGGCTCAGCACGGTACGAAAGTCCGTGGTGACCGCCAAGTCCCGGCCTTCGTAGAGTTGTTCCTTGGCGAGGCCGGGCCACGTCCCGTGAACCCGGCCGCCTTGGATGCCGCCGCCGAAGGCGAACATCAGATTGGCGTGGCCATGGTCCGTTCCGCGCGTCCCGTTCTCGCGCGCCGTGCGACCGAATTCCGACATCGTTACCACGGCGACATCCTCCAAACGGTCGCCCAAGTCCTGCCAGAAGGCGGCCAGCGCGCCGCCGAATTCCCCCAGTAACTGCGTCAAACGCTGCGCCTGATTGATGTGCGTGTCCCAACCGCCCATGTCCGCGAAGGCCAGTTCCAGGCCCACATCGGCCTTGATCAGCCGCGCGATCTCTTGCAGACTGCGGCCCAGTCGAGTCGCTGGATAAGCAACCGTGGTGTTGCTGGCCGGCAAGGCCTTCAGGATCCGCATCGCTTCGAAGGTTTCCCGGCTCAGGTTCGCCATGCTGCTCTTGGCGAAGCTGGCTTCGAGTTCCGGCGCCGCCATCGCGTCGCGCAAACGGAAGTCGCTCACCGACGAAAGCGCGACGGCGGGCTGCGGTCCGCGCAGCATCCGCGGCAGGTCAGAGCCCACCGCTACGGCGCGCACCGGCGAAGGCTGCGCGGTTCGCTCCAAGGTGCGATTCAGCCAACCGTCGCGCGTCGCCTTCAAGCCGGGCGTGCCGCTCTCCATGTAGTCCTGGGCGTCGAAGTGCGAGCGCGTCGGGTCGGGTGAGCCCGCCGCTTCCACGATGGCGAGTTGCTTCGCGTCCCACAGCGGCTTGAGCGGCGCGAGCGCCGGATGCAGGCCTAAGAAGCCATCGAGATCGAGCGTCCGGTCAAGCGCCAGCGTCGGCCGCAAGACCCGGTAGGCGGGGTCGCCGTAGGGCACCACGGCGCTTAAGCCGTCCATGGCGCCACGCTGGAAAATCGTCACCAGCACTCGCCGGCGGGCCTTGGGACCTTGCGCGGCCCGGGCGAGCCAGCCCGGCACGGCTCCGGCACCGAAAAGCGCCAGGCCGGATGACTTGAAAAATGCGCGTCGTTCCATGGGAGTTCTCCGTTATCGCTTCTGAAATTCGGGCGCCCGCAAGTTCAGCGCGCTGGGTAAGCTCGCCGCGCGCAGACCGGGCACTTTGTTGGCTTCGAGCGCCGTGGCGAAATTCAAACGCGCCAGCAGACTCGCCGAATTCGTCCAATCCTCACCGTTATTCGAGTAGCCCGTCGGCTCCTGCTTGCGGTAGAGCGGCTGGCCCATCCCCTTCAGCAGATTGGCCAGCGCCAGCGGACGCTCCACCTCGGCCCCGGCGGCGCGCACCGCGCTCACCACCAGCTCCAGCGGCGACTTCATCTTGCTTTGGTACGCGCCCTGGCTCCAAAATTCCTTGCTCTCAAAGAGCGTGGCCATCACCTGGCCGAGGTCGCCATCGGTCGCGCGGAACTTCGCCGCCAAGCGCTCCACCAGCGCAGCCGGCGGCTCATCCGCTACGAAGCGCAACGCGAGCTTGCGGGCCAGATAGCGGCTGGTGGAAGGGTGATGCGCCAGAATCTCCAGCACGCGCTCGCCATCCTGTTGCCCGCCGCCGGCCGGGATCTTCACGCCGAGCACTGTCTTTTCGCCCGTGTCGTGCAGTCGGGGATTAAAGAAGAACTCCCCTCCGTAGATGCCCGCCCGGCCACCGCGGCCGGAAGGGGCGCGGATGGTCCAGCCAGTGAAACAACGCGCGACTTCAATCACGTCCTGCTGCGTATAGCCGCCATCCACGCCGAGCGTGTGCAGCTCCATTAGCTCGCGCGCATAATTCTCATTCAGGCCCTTCGCGCGCCCTTTCGCGGCGGTCGTTGATTGCCAGTTATCGAGATAGAAGAGCATCGCCGGATGCGTCGCTGTCGCGCGGAGTAAGTCGCGGAATTTCCCCAGGACGAAAGGACGAATGGCGTCGCGCTCATACGAGGTCGTCAGGTAACGGTCAGCCCCTTTGTCCAGGTAGACGTTGAAGTGGTTAAACCAGAAGTCGGCGAGTACTTCTTGTAACTGCCGCTCCGAGTAAGTCGCGCGATAGACCTTGGCCTCCACTAACTCGGCCGCCACCGTCTGCCCGGGCGGCGGACTCAGCAACAGACTCTTCCGCTGCGCGGGAGTCAGCTTCTCATCGGAGCCTTGATTGCGGCGCTTGTAAATGGTCACCAAGGCCGCCAATTGCTCGCGTTCCGCGCCTTCCGTGGGCATGGGAATTTTCCCCTCGGCCATCGCCTTAATCACTTGCGGTGGCGGATACGCGGCCGCCATTTCCGGCGCGGAAAGCGAAATCGTCTTTAGTTCCGCCAGCTTTTCCGTCAGCTTCGGATTCTCCGCAATCGTCTCCGGGTGCAACTGCCGGTCAATCCATTTTTTCAGGCCAAGTTTCTTCACGGCTTCCACATCGCCGGGCCGGGCCCCAAAGGTAAGCCGGTTCAACGCGTGGGTGATTTGCTGGTCTTTGGCGAGCTTCGCTTGGTAGGCGTCATTGGCCAGCAGGGTCAGGCTTAAGCAGGCAAGTATGGCGCGGTTCATCACGTTTCCTATTCCATGTGTACGAACCCTGGTCTTATCGAAAAGTCGCTCGCTCAGCTTATCAGTTCGCCAGTACAGTGGAAGCATGGCTCAGGAACCCGTTCAGCGGCGCGTCGGTTTGTCGAAGGTTTTGGAGCGCAACATCCGCACCATCGTCGAACGCGACTTGCAGGACCGGATCGCCGACACCGTCACCGCCTTCTCCGGCAGCATGCCTTTCGTCTATTTGCACATCGCCTGGTTTCTGGCCTGGGTGGCGATCAACAGCGGCCGCCTGGGCCTGCCCGCCTTCGATCCCTTCCCCTACGGCTTGCTGACGATGATCGTCTCGCTCGAAGCCATCTTTCTCTCCGCGTTGGTGATGATCACCCAGAACCGCCAAAGTGACGAAGCCGAACGCCGCGCCGACCTCGACCTCCAGATTGGTCTCCTCGCCCGGAGATTGAGGCTGGAAAACAAAGTGCGATCCAATGACCCTGCGTGGCGCTACCGAACGAACTGGATCGCGTGGCTACCTCTGGCAGCCACCGTAGACAGTTCGTGGCGATCGGCCGTCAAGAAAGTCGCGTTCCGGTCCGCTGCCAAGGCCAGCCCAATGCAATCGGCCAGCGAAATCCGTCCGTGGGCTTTGAGGCGGCCCGCCAACAGCCAAAGAGGGCGTGACAGGTGGTCTACCTCGATCAATCCGGCGGCTGTCAAGTCATCAAGCACCGCGAGCGCGGTGGGATGGTCCGCCGCCCTCAGGAAGTCGTAATAGACCTCGCACAGATTCACCGCATGAGCGTAGCAGGGGTGATTGTTGAGGATTTCACGAACCTCCGCGCCACCGGGCTCAGCCCGCAGGAATGCGATCATGGCGCTGGAATCGAGAACGAAGTTCACCGGTCCTCAAGTAGGGTGTCGTCGTGTTTGCGTTCGAGGAACGAGTCCACCGACGTAGGCACATGGGCGTATTTGCCAAAGACGGCATTCACCACCTGGGTCCGTTTGGCTTGCTCCTCCCGTCGAAACATCGCTTCGCGGTCGAGCGTCCGGCGGAGTTCTTCCCACTCGAGCTGATTCAGCGCGCGGACCGAGGCGAGGATGGTCTCCAGGGAAGTCATGAACACTCTTATTTTAGCCGAACGGAGCCTTGGATTGAGCCGGATGCGAGGCTTCGTACGCCTGCCCTGTCCAAACCAGCCTTCGACTTCTGCACCAGATCCACAAACGCCTTCGCCGCGTGCGACAAGTTTCGGCGCGCCGGCAGCACCAGCCGGATCTTTACGAACCCCGGACTTATGGAAAAGTCGCTCGCCCAGCTTACCAGTTCGCCAGTACAGTGGAAGCATGGCTCAGGAACCAGTTCAGCGGCACGTGGGTTTATCGAAGGTTTTGGAACGCAATATTCGCACCATCACCGAACTACGTCTCAAGCAGGCCAGGGAACGCGGCTTGCAGGACCGGATCGCCGACACCGTCACCGCCTTCTCCGGCAGCATGCCTTTCGTCTATTTGCACATCGCCTGGTTTCTGGCCTGGGTGGCGATCAACAGCGGCCGCCTGGGCCTGCCCGCCTTCGATCCCTTCCCCTACGGCTTGCTGACGATGATCGTCTCGCTCGAAGCCATCTTTCTCTCCGCGCTGGTGATGATCACCCAGAACCGCCAAAGTGACGAAGCCGAACGCCGCGCGGACCTCGACCTCCAGATTGGTCTCCTCGCCGAACATGAACTCACCCGAGTCATCAAGATGCTCGACGCCATGCAGAAAAAGCTCGGCATCGAGCCTGATGAGGACAACGAACTCGAGGATCTGGAGATGGAAACGATGCCCGAGGACGTGCTCGCCGAAATGGACCGTCTCCACCGCCTGGAGCGGCGCGGGTGAATCTGGCGCGGCCCGTTCGCGTGCCCGATGGCTGCGACAATATCAAAATGAAGACCGTATTCGAAGCCGCGGGCGGGAACGAAGGACTCCGCCGCCTGGCGGACGCCTGGCATCACCGGGCGATGGCGGACGAGACTGTCGCGCATGCCTTCAGCCATGGCTTCCATCCGGAGCACGTTGAGCGGCTGGCCGCCTATTGGGCGGAGGCACTCGGAGGACCTGCGGTCTATTCCGAGCGCTACGGCAATGAGACGAGCGTCGTCAAAATGCATAGCGGGAACGGGGTGCACGATGAGATGGATAGCCAGGCCATTGCCTGCTTTGACCAGGCGCTCACCGACGCTGGGTTTGACGCCGATCCTGTCTTGCGCCAGGTCTTGCTGGACTACTTCACGTGGGCCACCACGAAGTGGCTCACGCGCTACCACCGGTCCGCCTCCGATGTCCCCGAGGGGCTGGCGTTGCCGCGTTGGTCTTGGGATGGGCTCCAGGCGTGAACCTGATCACTGCCGCCCGAGAATAATGTCGACGCCGCTCAGGATCGCGGAAAGCGCACTCTTGCTCAACTTGGCGTTGCGCTCGGTCAACAGCGACTTGTCGAGGCTGACGATCTGAGTAGGATTGGCCACGGAGTCCTTGGGCAAAACTCAATAGTTGCCTTCCTTTTGAAACCAGAACTACCTCTTAGACCCGAGGAGCCCGCCGCGTCAGAAGCTCAGAAAAAATGTGTTGCCTGCGGTCTTGGACCTTCTAACGAACCCCGACCGTAAGGGAGGGGATGGCCTCGCGAGCCTCATCGGCCAGCAAGTCACATAAAATCAAATACATGCAGGAATATGCCCGCAGGCCAAACATCCCCTCCCTTACGGTCGGGGTTCGTTGTGGGCACGTCTGCCGATTTTTTCTGAGCTTCTCAGCGGCGGGGCAAGATTACGAACTATGCCATTTCATTGGCGTTTTCTCGAAAAACCTGCACAGTGCCCTGCCTCTTCAGCGATGCGCGAGAGGCTTTCGAGTGGGGACCAGACTTCAGACATCCGGCAACTAATCACCCGGTCAAAGCACTAGTACCATTCGACCTGCGCGAGCGTGCGTTGCGCCTCCGCGGCAGTGAATGGGTCCGGTGCATCGTTTGTCGCGTCGATTACCCGATTCATCGCCTCGGTGATCTCGTCTCCGGACTGGCGGTCCGGAGACTCGCCCAAGAAGTGCTGACTGCGGGACCGGTTGGCTCGTCGCGATACGGCAGTTTTCATAACCACCAGGATAACCGGCTTACTTAGCAAATGCGGAACGCTATAGCTTCGGATTCACGAGTGCGCCGTAGACGGGGCCGCGGCTGCGGAAGGCCATGGGCGGCTGGCCGTTGCCGAACATGCGCTGCGTCATGCCGATGAAGATGAGGTCGTTGGTGGGGTCGATCCAGAACCAGGTGTCGGCGGCGCCTTCCCAGTAGTAAGTGCCCCGGCCGACGACCTCGTCGGCCGCGAGCGGGTCCGTGAAGACGGCAAAATCGTAGCCCCAGCCATGTCCGGCGCGCATGACGGTCTTGCCAATGGCGAATTCGCCAGTGAGGAGTTTCGGCGCCAGATGGTTGGCCGTCATCAGATCCACGGTGGAGGGCGCCAGGATGCGAACCCCGTCGAGCGCTCCGTGGTTGAGGAGCATTTGCGCAAACCGGGCATAGTCTCTAGCGGTGGAGGCGAGTCCGCCGCCGCCGGAGGCCGCGCCGGGCTGAGTGACGTAATCGGCGCGCGGGCCGGTCGCCGCGCCGATGGGGACGAGTTCGCCCGCCGGCCCCCCGGAATAGAGCGTGGCGAAACGCGCCCGCTTCTCTTGCGGGACGAAGAAAGCGGTATCGGACATTTTCAAGGGCTTGAAGATGCGCTCTTCCATGAACGCGGGCAGCGATTTGCCGGTGATTTTTTCGATGATGTAGCCTTGGATGTCCATGGAGACGCTGTAGACCCATTTGCTGCCGGGCTGGTAGAGCAGCGGGATGCCGGCGAGGCGGTGCATCATGTCCGGCAGGTTGGGGGCGCTGAGAATCGCGGCGCTCCCATAGAGTTTGTCGACGGGAGTGTTGCCGAACACTCCGTAGGTGAAGCCGGCGGTGTGGGTCATCAGCTCGGCCATGGTGGGCGGATGGGCCGGCGCTTCGGTGAGCAGGTTCCCACTCGTGTCAACGCCCTTGAAGACCTTGAGGGCGGCGAATTCCGGGATGAACTTCGCGATCGGGTCAGTCGGGTGCCACTTGCCTTCTTCGTACAGGATCATCATCGCGACGCCGGTGACGGGCTTGGTCATGGAATAGATGCGAAAGATCGTGTCGCGTGTCATCGGTGCGCCGGTTGCAAGGTCGCGAACTCCATAGGAGCGCTCCTCAACCACTTTTCCGTGCCGCATCAGCAGCGTGGTGATGCCCGCGAGTTGTTTGGTATCGATCTCGCGCTGCATGGCGGCATGAAGATTCTCGAGACGCGGCGATGAGAATCCCAAAGCTTCGGGCTTCAGGGCGACCGGTTGCCCGGCGGCGACCACCGGTGCAGCGAGGAGGAGGCAAAGGCGAAGGTAGCGCATGAGAGGCAGTCTACACGAATGTGCGAGGGCGGAGATCTGGGACACACCGGCTCCAACCCCGGCTCTACCACTTGCCGGGTATATAATTTCGCTTGGTTCAATTGCGGCGTACCGGCAAGCCCGGAACGAAGTGACGGGTCCAATTAGAATCAATAGGTTGCGGGGTGGTTCGCGGAGAGTCCCGGTGGCCCCTGCGGGGCCACAAGTAGTGGTGAAAACGTTCACGACACGCCAGGGCATGACGCGCCCTCCAGCCCCGAGCGGAAGCGAGTGGGTCCTTCGGAAGCGCCGACGTTTTCAAAGGAAAGAGCCGTGACCCAGCCCCGTTGAAGCGCCTACGCGCCCTTCTGCACCAGTTCCACAAACGCCTTCGCCGCGTGCGACAGGTTCCGCCTCGCCGGCAGCACCAGCCGGATCTTGCGCTCCACGTTCATCTCCTTCACGCGGATCTCGCGTAAGGACCCTTGGCCGATCTCCTGCAACACGCACATCTGCGGCAGAAACGCGACGCCTTCGTTGCGCTCCACCATGCGCTTGATCGTCTCGAGCGTCGGCATCTCCACGTCCATATTCAACGGCACCTTGTGGCGCTGGAACTCGCGCAGCACCACTTCGCGATACGGCGACAGCACGTTGTGCGCGATGAACGTCTCCATGTCGAGTTCCGTGATCGAGAGCTCTTCGCGCCCCGCGAAGCGGTGTTTGTTCGAGCAGACGAAGGCCAGATGGTCCGTGTAGATCACGTTCGAAAGCAGGCGTTCATCATTGGGGTCGTAGGTGATCACGCCGAGTTCCAGGTCGCCGTCGAGCAACTGCGTCGGGATCCGGCTCGAATAGCTCCGGCGCACCTGCACCTTCACCTTCGGATAAAGCCGCCGGTAGTTTTCGAGATGCCCCAGCAGATAAAGACAGCCCGACTCATTCGCGCCGATAATCAGCCGCCCGGCCGAGTTGTCCCGCAACTCCGCGAGCGAATTCTGCATCTCGCTCTCCAGATTTTCGAAGCGGCGCGCGAAGTCCAGCACGATCCGGCCGGCGTCGGTGAGTAGCAGTTCCTTCGCCGAGCGATCAATCAGGCGTTCGCCTAGCTCCGCCTCCAGGCGCTGCACGCCCAGCGACACCGCCGGCTGCGTGCGCAACATCTTTTCGGCCGCGCGGGAGAAGCTCTTCTCCGTCGCCACTGCGAGGAAAACTTTCAGCGAGTGCAACAGCATAGAGATAACCGTCACTTATAACATTACTACGGATTATCGCCACCCGCAATTATATAAATTTGCCAAATCGGAAGAACCGCCCTAGAATCGATACACGGGGCAACCCCCCGGTCAGACGGTTTGGAGCATAAAGGAGAGAGGGTGTATGGGCAACCGCGTTTACATCTTTGACACGACGCTGCGTGATGGCGAGCAATCGCCCGGCTGCAGCATGACGGTGGCCGAAAAGCTGCGGATGGGCCGGAAGCTAGCCGACCTCGGCGTCGACATCATGGAGGGTGGCTTTCCCATCGCCTCCGATGGCGACTTTGAGGCCGTGCGCGCGCTTAGCGAGGAGTTTCCCGAGATGCGCGTCGCCGCCTTGGCGCGCTCCAACAAGCTCGACGTCGAGCGGGCAGGGAAGTCGCTCGAAAAAGCCAAGCGTCCGCGCATCCACACCTTCATCGCCACCAGCGACATCCACCTGCAATATAAGCTGAAGAAGTCGCGCGAACAGGTGCTAGAAGAAGCCGCCCGCGCCGTCGAGCTGGCGCGAACCTTCGTCGACGACGTCGAGTTTTCCGCGGAAGACGCCACCCGGACGGATCCGGACTACCTCGAACAGGTCTCGCGCGCGGTGGTCGCCGCGGGCGCCACCACCGTCAACCTGCCCGACACCGTGGGCTTCTCCGTGCCGCAGGAGTACGCGGAGATCATCGGCCGCATGGTGACGGCGATTGGCGACAAGGCCATCGTCAGCGTCCATTGCCATGATGACCTCGGGCTCGCCGTGGCCAATTCCATCGCCGCCGTGCAGGCCGGCGCCCGCCAGATCGAATGCACGCTGAACGGCATCGGCGAACGCGCCGGCAATGCTTCGCTCGAAGAGATCGTGATGGCCTTCAAGGTGCGCCAGGATCGCTTGCCGTTCACCACCGGCATCGTCGCCGAGCATCTGTATCCGGCGAGCCAGTTACTCACGTCGATCATTACCTTCGGTCCGCAACCAAACAAAGCCATCGTCGGCGAAAATGCCTTCGCGCATGAGGCGGGCATCCATCAGGACGGCTACCTCAAGAATCCGTCTACTTACGAGATCATTAACCCGCTTTCGGTGGGCGTGCCGGAAACTCGCTTGGTGCTCGGCAAGCACAGTGGCCGGCATGCGTTGAAGCAGCGCGCCGAGGCGCTCGGTTTCGCGCTCGAAAAAGAGCAACTCGACCTCTTCTATACCCGCTTCACCGAACTGGCCGACCGGAAAAAAGGCGTGCGCAATGACGAAATTGCCAGCCTGCTGCGGGAAATCGGGGCGCTGGCCGCCTCGGCACAGTAATAGGAATCCATGAAGTTCAATATTCTTTCATTGCCCGGCGACGGGATCGGTGTTGAAGTTACGCGCGAAGCCATCAAGGTGCTGCATGTCGTGGCGGGACGCCACGGCCACCAGGTAGCGGTGCAGGAAGCGTTGCTGGGTGGTATCGCGATTCAGCAAAAGGGGACGCCGTTTCCCGATGAGACTCGCGCCTTGGCCCTCGAAGCGGACGCCGTCCTTATGGGCGCCGTCGGCTTGCCCGGCTTCGAGAAGGAGCCCCTCGAAAAGCGCCCCGAAGGCGGCCTGCTCGGCATTCGCCGCGCGATGGGCGTCTTCGCGAATTTGCGGCCCGTGTTTCTCTTTGAGAGCCTGCTAGAAAGCTCGCCCCTCAAAAACGACTTAGTGCGCGGCACGGACATGCTGATCGTGCGCGAGTTACTCGGCGGCCTCTATTACGGGCAGCCAAAAGGCATTGAAGGCGAGTTTCCGAATGAACGCGCCGTCAACACCATGGTCTACACCCGCATGGAGATCGAACGCATCGCGCGCATGGCGTTCGATCTGGCTCGCCGCCGGCGCAAAAAGGTCACCAGCGTCGACAAGGAAAATGTCATCGATTGTTCGCGCCTGTGGCGCCGCGTGGTGATGGATGTTCATCAGGAATATCCGGACGTCGAGTTGCAACACCAGTTAGTGGATAGCTGCGCGATGTTACTCATTACGAAGCCCAAGAGCTTCGACGTGGTGCTTACCGAAAATATGTTCGGCGATATTCTCAGCGACGAAGCCTCCGTGCTGGCGGGCTCGATCGGCATGCTGCCCTCGGCTTCCATCGGCGCCAAGAAGGCGAACGGCGTCTTTGCCGGTTTGTATGAGCCGGTACACGGGTCGGCGCCGGATATCGCGGGGCAGAATAAGGCGAATCCGCTGGCCGCGATCGGCAGCGTCGGCGCGATGCTTGAATATAGTTTTGGCCTGAAAGAAGAGGCGGCGGCGATTACGCGCGCCATGGAAACCGTGCTGAAGAGCGGCGAAGTTACCGCCGACTTGGGTGGCACAAGAACAACGGTCCAAGTGGGCGACGCGGTCTGCGCGGCCCTGTAAGTGTAAGAAAGAAGTTAACGTGAGTCAACCGAAAACAATTATCGAAAAGATCTGGGAATCGCATGTGGTGGCGCAAGCCCCGCCCGCGCCCGCCCTCCTGTACATCGACTTACACCTGGTCCACGAAGTTACCAGTCCGCAAGCCTTCAGTGGCCTGCGCGCGCGCGGACTCAAGGTCCGCCGTCCGGATCTCACCTTCGGCACCGTCGACCATTCCACGCCCACCACGCCGCGCAGCCTGCCCATCATCGACCAGATCGCCAAAGCGCAGGTGGCGCAGTTGGAGCAGAACTGCACCGATTTCGGCATTCCCTTCTTCGGCTTTCAGGATCACCGCCAAGGCATCGTCCACGTCATCGGACCGGAGTATGGACTCACGCAGCCCGGCATGACCGTCGTCTGCGGCGACTCCCACACCGCCACGCACGGCGCCTTCGGCGCCCTCGCCTTCGGCATCGGCACCAGCGAAGTGGAGCACGTCCTGGCCACGCAATGCCTGCTGCAGAAGCCTTCACAGGGCTTCGCCGTGCGCGTGGAAGGTACGCTCCGTCCGGGCGTCGCGGCCAAGGACATCATCCTCGCCCTGATCGCCAAGATCGGCATTGGCGGCGGCACCGGTTGCGTCTTTGAGTTCCAAGGCTCCACCATCCGCGCCCTTTCGATGGAAGAGCGCATGACCGTGTGTAACATGTCGATCGAAGCCGGCGCCCGCGCTGGCCTCATCGCGCCGGACGATACCACCTACGAATTCCTCGCCGGCCGGCAATACGCGCCAAGGGGCGCCGCCTGGGACGCGGCCGTCGCGCGTTGGAAGACGCTGCCGACGGATCCGGGCGCCACCTACGATCACGAAGTTTCCATCGACGCGAACACGCTCGAGCCGATGATTACGTTCGGCACGAATCCGGGTATGGGCATGGCCATCAACGGCTTGGTCCCGGATCCGGGTTCCGTCGCCGATCCGCTGGAACGCGACTCCCTGCGCAAAGCGCTGCAGTACATGGCGCTGGAGCCGGGTAAGCCACTTGCGGGCCAGCCCATCAACGTCGTGTTCATTGGTAGCTGCACCAATTCGCGCATCAGCGATCTGCGCGCCGCCGCCTCCGTGGTGAAGGGCCGTAAGGTCTCGCCGAATGTCCGGATGATGGTGGTGCCCGGCTCGATGGAAATCAAGCGCCAGGCCGAGGCCGAAGGTCTCGATCAAGTCTTCCGCGCGGCGGGCGCCGAGTGGCGCGAGGCGGGTTGCTCGATGTGTATCGCCATGAACGGCGACCAATTGACGCCCGGCCAATATAGCGTGTCGACCTCGAATCGCAATTTCGAGGGCCGGCAAGGTAAGGGTGGACGAACGTTCCTGGCGAGTCCGTTAACGGCGGCGGCCAGCGCGATTACCGGCGTGGTGACCGATGTGCGCACGCTGGCGGGGAGTAACTAATTTATGTCTAAGTTCACGGCATTTTCGAGCGCCATGGTGAAGATGGGTATCGACAACATCGATACCGACCAGATTATTCCCGCGCGCTTCCTGAAGACGATTTCGAAAGACGGTTTGGGCGACTCGCTCTTCTGCGATTGGCGCTACAATGCCGATGGCACGCCCAAGCCCGACTTTATTCTCAATACCGAAGCCGCGAAGAAATCGCAGATCTTACTCGCTGGCGACAACTTCGGCTGCGGCAGTTCGCGCGAACATGCCCCCTGGGCGCTCACCCAGTACGGTTTCCGGGCCGTTTTCAGCACTAGCTTCGCGGATATCTTCAAGAGCAACTCGCTCAAGAATGGCCTGCTCCCCATCGTCGTCAGCCGGGACTTACACGCGAAGCTCTTCGCCCTGCCCGATGACGCCGCCATTTCCATCGACTTAGCTACGCAGAAAGTAACCCTGCCGGACGGCACCAGCACCGAATTCGCCGTCGAGCCCTTTTCCAAACATTGCCTGCTGGAAGGCCTCGACGAAATGGGCTACCTGCAACAGCACGAAGCGCAAATCGCCGCCTTCGAGTCGCGCCGTTTGGGCAGCTTGAATACGCTGGCTTAATCCCGCATCACCACAAACAGCCCACCGCGTGAGCGGTGGGTTACTTTCGACGTTTCTCGCCGAAAAGCGCTGACTTAGCAGCCCAGAAAAACAGGGTCGCCCGGGGTGTGACGTCTCTCCTGACGACCCCCACTCCCCGACGGCCGGGGTTCCTGAAGATCATCCCGAGCGCCAGCGGCGCCCCAGACCCAGCTTCTGCTTCCCATACGCGATCGACCGCTCCATGTGTTCCCGCTGCTGATACTTCACTGCTTCGGCGAAGTGCGGCGGCACCGGCTGATTCTGCAGGTCCTCAATCACCACGTGGCCTTCGTACGGGCGGCCCTCGCGCGCCAGCTTCAGAAACCGGGCGAGATCCTGCGCCCGCGTCCGCTGATAGTCCTTCCAGAAGCCGGTGTCGTAGATCGGCAGGATCACCGGCGGGCGGCCGGTGATGGGCTTGATAAAAACATGCACCCGCGGACACAGTTCGCGCGCGCGTTCCAGAATTCGCGGAAAGTCGATCACGCCCTCGCCGAGCGGCACCCACTGCACGGCGATGCCGCGTTTCGTCTCATAAACCACCGAATCGCGCAGGTGCAGCGTAACGGCATAGCGGCCGAGCTCTTCCACCGTCGTCACCGGATCCTCCATCATGAACACCGGATTGCCGGTGTCGAGATAAATTCCCGTCGCGTCAGGCGCGGCCGCGGTCACCAATTCGCGAAACTCCCAGGCGTTGAAGTCCTTGTGGACCTCAATCGCCACCTTCATGCCCGCGTCCAGTAGCTGCGTGCGCACGGCCTTCAAAAGCTTCAAAATCGTTTCGAGATGCGCCTCCGGCGTCACGCCCTTCGGCAGCGACGCCCGGTCACTCGCGATCACGCCGCGCACAATTGGTGACCCCAACGCCTGCGCGCGCACGATGTTCTTGCGCAGCGTAGCCACCGCTTCGTCGAACTGGTCGAGCGACTTCGGTAACATTCCCGCGCCCCCCGATTCGAGGTGCAGGCCCAACTCTTTCGCTCGCTCGCGGACCTCCTTCCAATGCGCGGGATCTTGCGCCTTCGGATCGAGCGAATCCTGCAAGAAGATCGCATCGAGCTTCTGAGCCGCGGCGAAGTCGAGGTGTTGGGCGTCCGTCCAGCGCAGCGCGCGCAGGCAGTAGGTGTTGTAGCCCATCGGGAAGGGCTGCGCCGTCTGCGCGGCGGCGGAAGCAGAAAGCAAGAATGCGCGGCGGTTCATGCCATATCCCCCGCTTCACCGGCGCGGACGGTGGTAATGCCGGGCGTGATATTCCGCACCAAGCCGGTGAGCACCGCGCCGGGCCCCACTTCGAAGGCATTCGTGACACCCAAACTCTCCAGCAAGCGGACGCTCTCTTCCCAGCGCACCGGCCCCGGGATCTGCTCGATGAGACCCTGCCGCGCGTCGGCGCCCGTCGTAATCTCGCGCGCCTGCCAATTGTTAATCAAGGGTACGTTGAGGTCGGCGAAGGCAGCCGCTTCCAGGTGTACGCGCATCTCTTCTTGCGCGGGCCGCATCAGCGCGCAGTGAAACGGCGCGCTCACCGGCAGTGCGATCGCGCGCTTCGCCCCCGCCGCCTTGGCCAGTTCCATGGCCCGCGCGACGGCGCCGGCGTGGCCCGCGATCACGATCTGATCCGGCGAATTGTAATTGGCTGCGGAGACCACTTCGCCTTCGGCGGCCGCGGCAAGAATGCCGTCCAGCGTGCCGGCGGGCAGCTTCAACAGTGCTGCCATCGCGCCCTCGCCCGCGGGCACCGCTGCTTGCATGGCCCGGCCTCGCAGCCGCACCAGCCGCAAAGCATCCGCGAAAGCCAGGCTCCCCGCGGCCACCAGCGCCGAGTACTCGCCCAGGCTGTGCCCGGCCACGTAGTCCGGGCGCTGTCCTCGCTCCGTCAGCACGCGCCACGCCGCCGTCGAGGCCGCCACCAGCGCCGGCTGCGTGTTTTCTGTGAGTTTCAAGGCCTCTTCGGGGCCGTTAAAGCAGAGATCAGAAAGCGAAATGCCGAGCGCCTCGTCGGCTTCGGCGAACGTTTGGCGGGCAATCGTACTAGAATCGGCGAGCGAACGGCCCATGCCGGCGAATTGCGAGCCTTGCCCAGGGAACAGAAAAGCGGTTTTCATGCGGATCCCCTCTAGTTTAGTCGTATTATGGAGGATTCGAAGCAGTAACCTTAACGCTCCGTCGCGTGTCTTTTCTTAGTGGTGTGTGCGCGTAGCCCGAAAGGATCGTAGCCGGTGAAATTATCTGAAATTTGCGTCCAGCGGCCTGTTTTCGCCCTGATGCTGATCATGTTCCTGGTAGTGCTGGGCATTTTCAGCTTTATCGACCTTGGCGTCGACCTCTTCCCCAAGAGCGACCCCGCCTCCGTCTACGTGCGCGTGCAGTTGCCCGGCGCCAGCCCCGAGGAGATGGTCTCCCAGGTGGTGCTGCCCCTGGAGGAGTCGATCGCGGCGATTGCCGGCATCGACGAAATGACGGCCCGCGTCACCGAAGGCAACGCCAACGTCTCCGTCCAGTTCGTGCTGGATCGTGACATCTCTGAAGCCGCCGAGGACGTCCGCGAAAAGGTCAGCGGCGCCATGCGCCGTCTCCCCCCGAACGTGCTGCCGCCAAGTGTCATCAAAGCCGACCCCGATTCCGATCCCATCATCAAGTTGGCCATGAGCGGCAAACGGCCCGTCCGCGAACTCACCGAAATCGCGGATAAGCAGGTGCGCCGCGCGCTTGAAACCGTCGACGGCGTGGGCAGCATCGAGATCAACGGCGGACGCAGCCGGCAGATCAATATCTTCCTCGACCTGGACAAGCTCAACGCCTATAACCTCAGCGCGCAGGAAGTGGAACGCGCCATCCGTACCGAAAACGTCGAAGCTCCGGGTGGCCGCATCGTGCGCGGCGCCTCCGAGCTAGGCGTCCGCACCCTGGGCCGCGTCAAGGATATCGACGAGTTCAATAACATCATCATCAAGAACGTCAACGGCGCCCCCGTGCGCGTCCGCGAAGTCGGCAACGCGGAGGACAGCATGGGGGAACGGCGCACCTTTGCCTACTATCAGGGCAAACCGGCGATCTTGCTCGACGTCCGGCGCCAAACCGGTGTGAACACCGTCAAGGTGGTGGATACCATCAAGGCGAAGCTAGGAGAAATCCGCGGACAACTGCCGCCCGGTGTCACTTTGGACGTCACGACGGACCAGGCCAACTACATTCGCGCCTCCGTCGCCGCGCTCGAAGAGCACCTACTCCTGGGTAGCTTGCTCGCGTCGCTGATTGTCTGGATCTTCATTCGCGACTGGCGCACCGTGGTCATCAGTGCGATCGCCATTCCCACCTCCATCGTCACGACCTTTACCGTTCTGCGCGTCATGGACTTTACGCTAAATTCGATGACCCTGCTCGGGCTCACGCTCGCCGTGGGTATTGTCATCGACGACGCCATTATCGTGCTCGAGAACATCTATCGTTTCCTCGAGAAGGGAGAACTGCCTCCCAAGGAAGCCACCATTGCGGCCACCAAGGAAATTGCCTTGGCTGTCATTGCCACCACCGTGTCGCTGGTGATTGTCTTTGTGCCCATCGCCTTTATGAGTGGTTACGCCCGCCGCTACCTGAATCAATTCGGTTGGACGATGGCCATCTCCATTCTCGTCTCGATGCTGGTCGCCTTTACGCTCACTCCCGCCCTGGGCGCGCGCATGCTGAAGGCCGCCGTCGGCAAGAGTCACGACGACGAGGGCCACCCGGACTTAGTGCATCGCTGGTATCTAGCGAGCTTGAATTGGTCCTTAAATCATCGTTGGGCTATCATTCTGCTTTGCTTAGTCACCCTGGCCTCCACCATTCCGCTGTATAAAATGACCAAGCAAGAATGGATGCCTCAGGAAGACCAGAGCGAACTCTCCGCCTATCTGGAAATGCCCGAAGGCTTCTCGCTGGAGGGTACCGAGCAATTCACTATGCGCCTGGCGAAAAAGCTCGAAAAGGTGCCTGGCGTGGTGGCGGTGATTCCGCAGAGCATGCAGATGCTGAATCGCGTCACCATGGCCAACATCACCATTCTCGTGGACCCGCCCGAGAAACGCGGCTCCATTCAGGAGATGGGCGCTAAAGTGCGCGCCGTCATGATGCCGGAATTCGCCATTGGCCGGCCACGCGTCTCCTTCCCCAACGCGCTCGGTGGCCGCGATACCTTTGCGCCGATTCGCGCTCAGTTACTCGGGCCGGACCTGCTCAAACTCGTGGAGATCGCCAAAGAAGTGAACGGCGAAATCCTGAAACAGCCGGTCATCTCCGACATCAAGGTCAACCTGAATCTGAATAACCCCGAAATGCAAATCGACATTGATCGCCAGTTGGCTTCGGATCTCGGCGTCCGCGTGGCCGACGTTGCTGGCGCCGTCCGCCTCCTGATGTCGGGTGAAGATCAGATCTCCACTTACAAAGAGGAGAGCGAACAATATCCCGTCACTGTCCGCCTGAACCCCGGCCAACGCGACGACCCCGCCAGTCTCGGGCGCCTGCTCATCCCCAGCGCCCGCCAGGGCCTCATCCGGTTGGACTCCATCGCCAAACTGGAGCGCGGCCTCGGCCCCTCCCGCATCGACCGCTTTAACCGGCAATTCAGCGTCGGCATTTATGGCAACATCGCGCCGGGCTACGGGTTGAATGAAGGCGCCGCCGCCGTGCAGGACGTGATCGCGAAAACGAACTTACCGCCCGGTTACTCGATGAGCTTTTCGGGCCAAGTGAAGATCCTCGAAGAAACGGCCACGAACATGTTGCTCGCCATGGGCCTCGCCAGCGTATTCATGTACATGGTGCTGGCCGCGCAATTCGAAAGCCTCGCGCATCCGTTTATTATTCTCACCACCTTGCCGCTCTCCATTCCTTGCGCCCTGCTGAGCTTAATTGTCACCGGCCGCAGCCTGAATCTTTTCAGTTCGCTGGGGATTCTGCTCTTACTCGGCATCGTCAAGAAAAACGGCATTTTGCAGATCGACTATATGAATCGCTTGCGCGACGAAGGCTATCCGATTCGCGAAGCGATCATGAAGGCCAATCGCGTCCGCTTGCGCCCTATCCTGATGACGACCTTTTCTATCATCGCCGGCCTCATCCCCACCGCCGTGGGCGTGGGCGCGGGCGCTTCGCAACGCTCGGCCATCGCGATCACCATCATCGGTGGACAGATGCTCTGCCTGCTGCTCAGCTTACTCGTGGTGCCCGTAGGCTACTCGCTCGTGGAACAGGCCAAGGCTATGTTCAGCGGCCGCCGCGTGGGTGCCACGCCCGCCACGGCGACAGGCGACTAACTTGCTGCGTGGCGTAGTCATCGGCGCGGGATACTTCTCGCGCATCCAAATGGCGGACTGGCTCCGTCTGCGCGACCTCACGGAAATCACCGCCGTCTGCGACGCCGATCCCGTCCGCGCCCAAGCCTTCGCCCAGGAATTTGGCATCGCCCGCACTTACTCCGGCGCCGCCCAGATGCTCGACGCGGAGCATCCTGACTTTGTCGATATTGTCACCCGTCCCGACACGCACTTGCCCTTGTGCCAACTCGCTTTTGCCCGTAAAATCCCCGTCCTCTGTCAGAAGCCCTTCGCGCCCACGCTGGCCGAAGCCCAGCAGATCGTCGACGCGGCGGAAGCCGCCCAAGTTCGGATTATGGTCAACGAGAATTGGCGTTGGCAGGCCTGGTATCGCGAGCTCAAGCGCCGCATCGACGCGGGCGAAATCGGTGCCGTGCAAAATGTCGTTTGGGCCCATTCGAATAACGATGGCTTACTCGATCCGCCTTATCCCAATCAACCTTACTTTGCGCAGTATCCGCGTTTATTGATTTACGAAACGTTAGTGCATTTTCTCGACACGGCCACTTACTTATTCGGCCGCCCGGAGCACCTGCGCGCTTTCACCAAGCGCGTGAACCCCCGCATCGCCGGCGAGGACTCCGCCCAAATCCGCCTCTTCTGGCCCAGCGGACTCCGCTGCTGGATCACCGCCACCCGCTGCGGCGAAGTCTTCGAGAACAACGTAGCCATGGCCCGCCTGCGCATCGACGGCGAGCGCGGCAGCTTCAGCATGTTGGGCGACGGCTCCCTATGGCAAGGCAACGGCAATCTCACCCGCCTGCCGTTCGAGCCCCCCACGGCGGGTTACAAAGGCGACTCGGCCCTAGCCACCCAACGCCATTTCCTCACCTGCCTCTTGAGCGGCCAGCCCTTCGAAACCAACGGGCGCGACTATCTCTTCACGGTCAGCATGGTGGAAGCCAGCTACGAGTCCGCCGCCACGCGCGCGACGGTCGCGCTGTAGCGAGGGCCTGATTAGACTGCGCGGTCCGGCGGTAGCTGACGTTTCGCAAGATCGAGAAGGAGCCGCAGAGCCTGGTTGACTGCCTCAGAGTTACGGAAAGCTTTTGCGACATCGGCATCGAGGAATAGGACGTTCGTGCCCTCCCGATACTGCTGATTGTGCTTTCCTCGAACCCCAGCGGAAAAATCATATTCGGGCAGGAGGTCGTCGCCATTGATGGGAGTGCTAATCAAATGTTTTCTACTCATATGTTACGTCGCGCTTTCGGGTTGACCGTTTCGGCTGCATCCCATCCAACGCTCAATCGTCGATTCTATGCAATGCGAGGGGGCAGGTACAGAAGGAGGGCGGTCTCGATCTGATGACCGAGGCTATGGATGGAGTCGCCGGGCTTCAACCTCCTGCGGTCGAGCGAGCTAGTTACTAGACCAGTAAGCTGCTTGACATCACTCAGTCCCAGCACTGAACTCAGGATATCTAGTGCGTGCTTCCCAGGTAGAATTGCCAATAAGTCGGTTCCGTCGCCGGCCAGGGCATCGGCTACGCGCCGCGATTCCTCAGCGAACATCGAACCCACTTTTGAAGGGAGGTCCAGATTGACGAGCGTGTCCTGGTGATTCTGACCTGTCTTTGCTGCGTCCGCAACGACTTGCGCTCCAGTAAATGCCCCGTCGAGCAGATCGCCAACTCGTGATCGGACACGTCGCGCCACAACGTTGTTGAGCGTCTTGGCCTGAAACGTAGTTCGCACCCGATTGAGGAAGTCATTCCAGATTTCACTCGGCTCTTTGCCAAGGTAAGAAGCTAGCGCCTTGACCACGTGTTGATCGCACAGCACGCTCTCAATCTCGTGAACGGGAAGAACCGTCACGCCCGCAGTGACCCCACGCAAGACTTCATCCGAGTAGAAGTCACGGTCGACTAGACCGATGACATCGGCAGCTACAAGTCCCACTGTTTTTAGGCCCGATACTGCGGAGCATACTGAATCTCTGTTGCCCGAAGGAATTGTAAAGGTCTCATCGTCATCGAACCAGACAGAGAAAAACTCACTTGCAAAGCCCTTACCTTGCTCGCCCTCGAACAAGAATATCCGTTTGGCGTAAAACGGTAGCGTCGCTGCGCCCAAAACCTCCGTCGCAACTGACGATGGAACTTCATCCATGACGATCGATGTTGCCCCATCCAATTTCGCGATCAGGACAGTTGCCCGGCGTCTAGAGAGGGCAAAGTTCAAGTCGTAGGTTACGTACAAAAAACGGCAGTCGGGGCGGAGCTTCTCTGCTTCGTCCCAAAATTTTACCGAAAGCCTACTGTGCATGTGAAGTTCAGGTTCGTCTACCAAAATCACGGGATACTCCGCCGTAAGGACTCGCGCCGCCATGTAGAGGATAGTTCTCTCGCCGTCACTCATTTGCCGAAGATGATACGGGGCATCGTCTGCGGACCCATCGAGTCGCCGCACACGAGGAAAAAAGCCACTAACTTCCAGCTTTCTTTTTGGAAACAGTCTGCTCCAAAGGCCTTGAAGGAGCATCAGCTTGCTGTCCCTGACGGGCTGAACCGCTTCATTGCAGGCGATTGCATTCTCATTGTTCAACGTGAGTTGATTCGTATGCTCTTGAACAAGAGTCGACAATATGAAGTTGAAGTCTTCGATCTGCTGCCATGCGTTGTCTCGCCATCTGTCTTGTTGTGATCGAGTATGGCTGCGAAGATTCTGTTCATCTTGGACCGGAAGATTGTCGTCAACCCAAGTTCGACGCTGCGCACTTATCGCACAAACACTTTGGGCACGCGCAATCTTTTGTGCGAGTTGAGTCTTTCCAGATCCGTTCGGTCCTAGAAGAACAATCGGCGCCTCGCCCACTTGCGTTCCGTATCCAGGTATTTCAATTGCAACTTCAGCCATGACTGTGTTCCCACTCCTTAAGGCCAGGTCGTTTGTGTGCTTTTTCTCAGCGTGCAACGGCTGTTCACGCGATTACTCCCATTGAGGTGCAACAGAGAAGCACTCCTCGCGGAATCGCAAAAGGGGTAGCGCCAATCTCCGCGAAACCCGAACTCCTCCCGCAATCAGTCCGCTTCCACTGGCTGATGAGGCAAATAGGCCGCGCCGTAGAGGCCAGCCTGATTGCCCAGCGTCGCCTGCTCGATGCGGGCGTGCGCGTTACGGAAGGTAAAGCTGCGCCGCTCCACTTCAGCCAACATCGTCGGAGCGAAGAGCTCCCACGCCGGCAGCAGACCGCCGGCCAGCAGGTAAAGCGGAAAGTTGAACGTGTTGATCACCGTCGCCAGGCCGATGCCCAGCGCGCGGCC
Source organism: Bryobacteraceae bacterium (assembly GCA_019752335.1). Classification (GTDB taxonomy): domain Bacteria; phylum Acidobacteriota; class Terriglobia; order Bryobacterales; family Bryobacteraceae; genus JALHNI01. The sequence goes on along the minus strand of JAIEMJ010000011.1, from coordinate 116,728 downwards.
CATGCTTTCAAAAACCTGGATGGCACGTGTGTCGCCTTGCTTGGCGTAGTGCGCGATCTCGACGGGCGTCAAGTCGTCACCGAGGCGGATCAGCTTCGCCATCGACATCAGCGCCATCGCCGAGGCGTGTTTTTCGAGGCAGCCGCGATTGCCGCAATCGCAAGGATTCCCCTCCGGGTGGACCGTAATGTGCCCGAGTTCGCCGGCCATGCCGTCCGCGCCGTGCATCACGCGTCCGTGATGGATGATCCCGCCGCCAATCCCCGTCCCCAGCGTGAACATCACCAGGTTATTCACCGCGCGGCCAGCGCCTTGCCACTTCTCGCCCAACGCCGCCGCATTGGCGTCGTTCTCGAGAATCACGGACGTGCCCAGCTTCTCGCTGATGGCGTCGCGCAACGGGAAATCTTCGAGCGGCTTCAGGTTGTTGGAGCCCACAATCACGCCTTCGCGCAAGCGAATAAAGCCCGGTACGCCGATGCCCACGCCGAGCAACTGCCGGTGCGCAAAACTACGGCGGAGCGAGTCAATCGCCTCCACCATGTTGTTGATGACCGCCTCGCGCCCGGAGTTGACGTCGGTGGGCCGCGCCACCTGGTCCAGCAACTGGCCGTCGGCGGAGAAGGCGGCGGCACGGAGGTTGGTGCCGCCCAGGTCGAGCCCAATGGTGTAGGAACTCATCGTTTTCGCAGGATAGCACTCACCCTGCGATGATCGAGAGAGCGCGTATGGAATTTCTTCATCTCGCGGCGTCGACGCCGCCCGTGCCCGAAGGGCCAAACCTGTGGAAGAGCCTCGCCGAGGCCCTCCTCATCGGGCTGATCTTTGGCGCGCAACGCGAGACGTCGCTGCCTTCCTCAGCGGCGGGCTTTCGCGACTTCACCCTCATCGCTATGCTCGGTGCCGTCTGCGGACTCCTCAACCAGCCGCTCGTCACCCTGATGACCCTCGGCGTGGCCGCCCTCGCCTGGCCTCGCTTTGACCAGCGGCCCGTCGAAAGCTCCGGCCTCACCACTCGCCTGGCTGCCTTAACCACCTTCCTGCTCGCCCATCTGACTACCGTACCGGGCCTGCCCGGTTCAGAAACCGTCGCCGTCGCCTTGGCTGTGCTCGCCGTCGCCTTGCTCGAGATGAAGACCCAGGTGCATCTCTTTTTCCGTCAGACCATCACCGAGGTGGAATTCAACGACACCATCAAATTCCTGGCCGTCATCTTCGTGATCTATCCCTTGCTTCCCGAGGGACGCTTCGGTCCTTACGGCGCCTTTGAGCCGCGGAAGATTTGGGTCTTCGTGATGCTGGTGTCTTCCATCTCCTACATCGGCTACTTCCTGGAGCGCTTCGCGGGCGGCTGGGGCCTCCGCCTGACGAGCCTCCTCGGCGGCATCGCCTCCACCACCGCCGCGACGATGGCCTTCGCCAAGGAAAGCCGTGAGAATCCCGCGCGACTCGGGCCGCTCTGGCAAGCCGCCACCCTGGCCAACGCGGTGCAATTCCCGCGCGTCCTCGCCCTCATCGCCGCGCTGAACTGGCCCCTCGCGGTGGCCATGGCCTGGCCGCTGCTTTCGATGTCCTTCGCCGGACTCCTGCTCAGCCTATGGCCCGTAGCCATAGCGGCTGACGCCGCGCCTGCTACCAACATGCCACTCCGGAACCCGCTGCGCCTGCGGCCGGCTTTGCGCTTCGGCCTCATCTTCGCGGCCATCATGGTGGGCTCCCGCGCGGCCGTCGCCACTTACGGTGAGGCCGCCGTCTTCTTCACCAGCCTCATCGGCGGCCTCATCGACGTCGACGCCGTAGTCGTCTCCACTTCTGAGGTGCAGGCTGCCGGCCGCATCGCCGGCCTTGGCGCGCAGCAGGCGATCTTCGTCGCGCTCGCCATGAACGCCCTCTTCAAGACGGGCCTGGCCTTCGCCGGTGGCCGGCGGGAGTTCGCTTGGCGCGTCCTCGGCTCCTTCGCCGCCATGATGCTGGCCGGCCTGGCGATGGTCTGGTTCCGAGCCTAGCGCCCGAAGCGGCGCCGCAACGGGCCCGTCATCGCCGACATCGCCAGTTCGAGCTCGTCAATGCGCAGCAGCCGGCAAGCGCCGTAGAAGGTCAGCGCGCCGACGGGAATCGAGATCGCCAAGTCCGCTAGGTAGCCGCTCTTGCTCGTCCCCAGCCACTCGCGCACGAAATGCGTGCTGAGCCCGACGGCGCCGCCCATCACCATCGACGCCGCCAGAATCCGTAGGGTACTGGTGAGCAATTGCCGCCCATAGATGCCGCCCATCCGCTGGCGTAACACGAAGAACTGCACCAGGAATCCGAACAACGCCACGATCGAAGTCGACATCGCCAGCGCCGCATGGCCAAAGCCCGGCTGGCGCACCAACACCGATACGGCAAAAAAATTGATGACGACGCTGGCCACGCTCACCACCATCGGCGTCCGCGAGTCTCCCAGCGCGTAGAAGGCGGGCGTCAGCACCTTCAGCGCGGAGTAACCCGCCAAACCAATCGCGAAGTAAGAGAGCGCGATGCCCGCCTGCCGCGTATCGTAAGCATTGAAGTCGCCGCCCTGATACACCGAACCGATCATGCTCTCGCTCAGCAACGACAAGCCCACCGACGATGGAATCGTCAACAGGAAGACCATCCCGACGGCGCGGGAGAGCGTCCGGCGCAGGTCGTCAAAATCGGGCGCTAACGCATGGCGGCTGATCGTCGGCAAGGTGGCGGACGCGATGGCGACCCCGAACAGCCCCAGCGGCAGTTGCATGAAGCGGAAAGCATAACTAAGCCAACTCACTGGACCGTCCGCGCCCCGCAAAGGATCGTGCAACGTCGAGGCGAAGTTCGTATTCACAAAGACATTAATCTGTACCGCCGCATTGCCGAGGATCGCCGGGCCCATCAGGCGCAGAATCCGGCGAACTCCCGGGTCGCTGAAGTCGAGTTCCGGCCGGAAGCGGTAGCCGGAGCGATAGAGGCTCGGTACCTGGCAGGCGAGTTGCAAAATGCCCCCCGCAATCACCCCCCAGGCCATGCCCTCAATGCGCGAAACCCCCAGCCAATCGCCCATTCCCACGCCTAGCAGCACGCCCGCCAACACGGAGCCGAGGTTGAACAAACTCGACGAAAGCGCCGGCACCGCGAACTGGCCGAGCGCATTCAGCACACCCATCGCCTGCGCTGCCAGCGCGACTACCAGCAGGAACGGAAACATGATGCGCGTCAGACGGACGGCCAGTTCGTGTTTGCCTTCCACGGCGCGGAAGCCGCTGGCGAAGCCATCCACCAGCGCTGGCGAGAAGATCATTCCCATCAGGCACAGCGCGCCGACCACCAGGATGAGAGTCGTCGCCACCAGATTCGCCAGCCGCATCGCGGACTCGCGCGTGTCCTCCGCCAGCTTTTGCGTAAACACGGGCACAAACGCGCTCGACAAGGCGCCCTCGGCGAACAGGTCCCGTGTCAGATTCGGAATGCGGAAGCCTGTAATGAAGGCGTCGTAGGACATGGACGCGCCGAAGCTGCGCGCCATCACCACCTCGCGCACCAAGCCGGTGATGCGGCTTAAGAAGACCGCGATCGACGTGATGCCGGCTGACCGGAACATACTTTCCGCCGCCTGTGGATCCCCTCGCTTCACCGGGATGCTGGGCTCGGAAGCTTTCAACTAGGCCCCTTCCCGTACTGCTCCAGGAAAAGCGCCACCGTCTGAATGCCCAGGTAATAATTGGCGATACAGAATTTCTCGTTCGGCGAGTGCAAGCCATCGTCAGGTAGGCCGAAGCCCATCAGAATCGTGGGAATCCCCAGATGCTGATGGAAGTCGCCCACGATCGGGATCGATCCGCCCGAACGCACAAACACGGTCGGCCGGCCCATCATCTCCGCGAACGCTGCGGCCGCCACGCGGATCGCCGGATGATCCGGATTCACCACCAACCCCGGACTGTGGCTTAGCACCGTCACGCTCGTCGTAATGCCCTTCGGCGTCGCCGCCGCCACGGCTTTTTTGAACGCTGCCACCACCTTTTCCGGATCCTGATTCGGCACCAGCCGCAGGCTCACCTTCGCCTTCGCTACCGCCGGAATCACGGTCTTCGCGCCGGCGCCCGTAAAGCCGCCGGCGATGCCATGCACCTCCAGCGTCGGCCGCGCCCAAGTGCGCTCCAGCACCGTATAGCCGGGCTCGCCCGTCAACACTGTGGAGCCCACCTCTTTGGCCAGCATCTCGCTTTCGGAAAATGGCAACTGGCGCCAGCTTGCCAACTCCGCCTCCGCCGGCGCCGCGACGTCGTCGTAGAGCCCCGGTACCTGAATCACGCCGTCCGCATTTTTGAGCTTGCTCAATAGCTCTACCAGTCCGAAGATCGCATTCGGCGCCGCCCCGCCGTAGCTGCCGGAATGCAGATCCCATGCCGGACCCTTCGCCTCCACTTCCATATAGGCGAGTCCGCGCAGCCCGACGCAGAGCGTCGGCATACCCTCGGCGTAGAGCGCCGTATCCGACACCAGCGCGACATCGGCCTTCAGCTTGGCCCCGTTCTCCGCGACATACTTCGCGATCGACTTGCCCCCGATCTCCTCCTCGCCCTCAATCAACATCTTCACGTTCACGGGCAACTTGCCATGCACCGCGAACAAAGCCTCTATGGCCTTGATGTGCATGTACATCTGCCCCTTATCGTCCACCGCGCCGCGCGCGTACGCGTTACCGTCGCGCACGGTGGGCTCGAAGGGCGGCGTCACCCACAACTCCAGCGGATCCGGCGGCTGCACATCGTAGTGGCCGTAGCAGAGCACCGTCGGCTGCCCAGGCGCATGCAGCCAGTCCGCGTAGACCAGCGGGTGGCCCGCCGTCGGAATCACTTCCACGTTTTCGAGCCCCGCCTTCGTCAACGCATCCGCCACGAATTGCGCACAGCGGGCGACGTCGCCCTGGTGCTCCGGCAAGGTGGAGACGCTCGGGATCCGGATGAAGTCTTTCAGTTCCTCGAACAGCCGGTCGCGGTGCTGTTCGACGAATGCGTTCGTGGCCTGGGACATAGCTTCTAGTGTAGCGGCAGCACCGCTATACTTTCGTCATGGCCTTCCGATTCTTGCTGCTCCTCGCGCTTCCCCTGGCGGCCCAAATGCCCCCCGCGCCCGGCACCCCCGTCGAGCGCTTCGCCTTCCGCTCCATCGAACTCGCGCCCGGCGCCGGCGCCGCGGCTGAACCCGGGCAAGAGTACACCGTCCACTACACCGGCTGGCTCCGCGACGGCACCAAGTTTGACTCGTCGGTGGACCGCAAGGAGCCCTTCAAATTCGTGCAAGGCCGCCGTCTGGTCATCGCCGGTTGGGAGGCGGGCTTTGAAGGCATGCGCGTCGGCGGCAAGCGCCGCATCTTCGTCCCCTACGCCATGGCCTACGGCGAGAAGGGCCGCGGTAAGATTCCTCCCAAAGCCGAACTCATCTTCGACGTCGAGCTGCTCGGCGTTCGCGCCGTGCCCGACGTCCTCGCCGGCGCCGATCTGCTTGCGCCGCTGAATGAGCTAGAACGCAAGATCCTCGCCTTGGCCGACGCCTTGCCCGAAGCCAAATACGCCTGGCGGCCTTTGCCCGATATGCGCTCCGTTAGCGAGATGCTGGTACACATCGCTAACGGCAATGAACTCATGCTCGGCTTGGCCAACGGCGCGCTCACCGGTCCGGCGTTGGAGCAGCAGATCGCCGCCAACGCCTCACGCGAGAAGCAGCCTGCTACCAAGGCCGCCATCCGCGCGCGGCTGGTGGCGAGCTTCGCCGCGGTCCGCAAGGAGCTCGAAGCGGCCCGTGCCGGCACGCTCGCCCAGGAGCGCACCTTCTTCGGCGCGGCCTCCACGCAACGCGGCGTGCTCGCTATGCTCGACACCCACGTCGCGGAGCATCTCGGCCAAGCCATCAACTACGCGCGTCTGTGCGGCATTCGGCCCCCGTGGTCTGGCGGGAACTGATTGGGAATCGACCTAGTGTTGCGCGGCCGCACGCGCCCCGGCTGGCTCCGCCGTGGCGTCGCCGACCTCGCCACCATGGCCGATTGGTTCCGCGTCGAGTGCGCCGCCGAACTCGAGTCGCTCGATCTCGACGATAACCGTATTCTCGCCTGGCTGCATCCCGCCGCCGAAAGCGTCGAACTGGTCGCCTATCCCGATGGCGACATCCAAATCTCCGCGCGCACCACGCCCACCGGGCCCGGCTACCACTTCTACATTGCGCGCCTACTCAAACGCCTCGGTGAAGAACATCGCATCGAATGGGCGCCCCCGGCCGCCGCCGAGGATTCCGACGCCAGTTACGACGACACCGGCTTCTTCTTCGGCGCCCCCGCTGGTGAAGTCTACCTGCACATGGACCGTTGGCTGGCCACCATCGCCCAACTCATCCTGGATCGCGCCGACGAAGGCGACGGCTCCTTCGCGCTCGGCATGCCCCTCCAGTGCGGCTTCGCCCAACTGGACTTCGTCAACACCCCCCTCGGTCCGCGCTCGCGCGATTGGATCGCGCAGGTGGCCGCCGAGGGGCTCGATAGCGGATCCCGCCCCGCCTCGGATTTCTTCCCCTGGCCCCGCGAAGGGCAGGACGCCGACTACTGGCGCCGCCGCGGCCTCGTCCTGCTCTGGACGCAAGCCGTTTGGCGTCCGCTCGACGAAGAGCGCGAACGCGACCTGCCGCGACGGATCGATGCCGCCTTCGCGCGCGCCTGGCGCTTGGATGCGGACACCGGCCTGCCCTGGCGCGAGTGGCGTGAACTGCGCGCGCTGGCTGGGATCACCGGCGAACTCGACGCCCTGATCGCGGAGCGCGAAGCCAGCTTCTCCCCGGACGGGCCTCGCATCGGCTACCGCCGCCACGATGTCGTGCATCGCTTGATGGATGGCTGGTCCGTGCGCTTGCCCGGCTCGTTTCTGGTCCACGTCGAGGGCGACATCTGGCACGCCCGCGACGGCCGGCGCACCATTGAGGTCTCCCTGTTCCATGCGGGTAAGCCCAATGAAGACTTCGATTTTCCGGACGGCCCGGTTCCGTGGACGTACTTCGACGAGTCGCCCAGCCAGTCCGCGCGGGCTTATCTGACGGAAACTGGCCCCGTGCATCGACTGCACGGCCTCATCGCCGCCCAGGGCCACTTCGCCACCGTCACCCTCGCTTTTCCCGCCGCCGACACCGCTTGGGCCCTCGGAGTCTGGCGCCACGTCCGCTTCCTTCCTCGCCGCGACGCGTAACTAGTCCTGCGGATTCGTCGCAAACACCGTCAACTCGGTGGTGAAGCCGCGATCTTCCATCTCCAGAATCGCCCGCACCATATGCGCGATATCTTCTGACTGCAGCTTGCTCGGATGGTCCTTCTGCGCGAATCCGGCCGTCACCGCGAAGTTCGTAATCACCTCGCTCGGATTCACCAAAAAGACGCGCACATTGTGCTTGCGCAGCTCTGCTCGCCAGCACTCCGTCATGCCCCGCAGCGCAAACTTGCTTGCGTAGTAAGCCGTCCCGTTCGGCGCTCCCCGCACCGCGGCCGTTGACGCGATGTTCACCAGATTGCCCCGGTTCTGCCGCACGAAGAGCTTGGCCGCCTCCCGGCCCATCAGCATCGCGCCGGTGACGTTGGTGGCCATCACGCGCTCGAAGTCCGCTAAGGAAAAGTCCACCAGCGGGCCGAAGACGCCGATGCCCGCGTTGTTCACCAGAATGTCCAGGCCGCCGAATTTGGCCTCCACCTCGGCATAGGTGCGCAGGACGTCGGCCTCCACGGCCACATCGGCCTGGATCGCGTGGACGCCCAATTCCCGCGCCACCTCCGCGAGCCGCCCGGCGTCGCGCCCGGTTATGATCACCCGCGCCCCCGCCGCCGCCAGCGCCGCCGCAATCGCTTTTCCAATTCCGAGGGTTCCGCCGGTCACCAGCGCCACCGCATTTTGTAAGTTCATCTTCACAGTATCCTCCGGCCAGGCACTTCGCATACGATGTAGGGAATGCGATTCTTTCTGGCCTCGGCCCTCCTGCTCCTTCCCGCCTTCGCCGTTGACTCCCTCGTCCTCGTCGGCACTTACTCGAAAGGCAAGAGCGAAGGCATCTACGCGCTCCGCTTCAGTTCCAGCACGGGCAAGCTCACGCCGCTGGGCCTCGCCGCCAAGGCGGACAACCCCTCCTATCTCGTCATCCACCCCAACCGCCGCTGGGTATTCTCCGTCAACGAAGTGGAACAATATCGCGGCGAGAATTCGGGCAGCATCACCGCTTACACGCTCGACGAAAATACCGGCAAACTCACCGCGCTCAACACCGTCAGTTCGCACGGCGCGGCGCCCTGCCACCTATCGCTGGATCGCACCGGCAAGTTTCTCCTCGTCGCCAACTACACTGGCGGCACCGTCGGCATCTATCCCATCCGCGACGACGGCCAATTGGGTGAGGCGAACAAGACCATTCAACACACGGGCAAGGGTGTCACGCCACGCCAGGACAAGCCACACGCCCATTCCATCAACGTTTCGGCCAACAACCGCTACGCCGTCGCCGCAGACTTGGGTATCGACGAGTTAATCACGTACCGTCTCCGCGCCGGCTCGCTGGAGCCGAAGTCCCGCGTCAAACTGAAGGACGGTTCCGGTCCGCGTCACTTCGCCTTTCATCCCTCCGGCAAGTACGCTTACTCCATTAACGAATTGGCCTCTACCGTATCCGCCTTCACCTGGAAAGCCGGCAGTGGCCAGTTGCGCGAGTTTCAAAGCCTGTCGACACTGCCCTCGGGCTACACCGGCAACAACTCGACGGCGGAGGTGGTCGTCCATCCGAACGGTAAGTTTCTCTACGGCTCTAACCGTGGCCATCACTCCATCGCCATGTTCACCATCGATGCCCAGGGCAAGCTCACCGCCCAAGGCCAGGTGCCCAGCGGCGGCGAGTGGCCCCGCAACTTCAACATCGACCCCAGCGGCGAATACCTCATCGCCGCCAACGAGCGCTCTGACCGTCTCGCCGTTTTCCGCATCGACGCCGCCACCGGCAAACTTACCGCCACCGGCGAAACGGGCGAAGTGGGCGTCCCCGTCTGCGTGAAGTTCCTGCCGGCCAAGTAGCCTCGGCCGCTCCTCAATATCCCGACGGCCGGATCCAATAACTCTCGCGCCAACTGCCCCCCGCCGGTACGCTTTGCAAAGGAAATTTGCCGAGGTGCCCCAGGTTGAATGCGTTCGTGACACCGGTCATCGGTTCGAAGCAAATAAAGCTCCGGCCGGGCGGCGCATACACCACGGCGACCGGATAATTGCGCCCGTAAATCACGCTCACCTTCTGCTTCTTTCCCATCACCCAAAACTCCGTGCGGCCATGCGCGCCCATCTGTAAGTCCGTAAAGACATCGTCCAAAGCCACGCCGCGCAGACCTAAGGGACCGGTAAAGTCCGCCGGGCCCGTTTCGCCGGTCGGGGTCAACGTGCCCGATAAAAGTACCTTGCGCTGCACCGGCAAATTCACTTGCCACTCGTCGCGCGGTGCGTCGTTGATCTGGAAATACGGGTGATACCCTAACGACAACGGCAGCGGTTGGGCTGAGAGATTCTCCACCGTCGTGAGTACTTCCAGTTCACCGTTGGACAAGCGGTACGTCATCTCCAGGTTGTGCGCGAAAGGAAACTGCGCCATCCACGCCGGCTCCCGCCAGAACTCCAGCCGGCTCGTTACCCAAGCCGCCTTCGCATCGGCTTCCACGCGGGTAACTTTCCATGGCGCATACATCAGCAGGCCATGAATCGGCTGCTTTGCGCCATCCAGCCGCAGGTTTCCTAACTCGGGATTCAATTGGTACTTCTTGCCATTGGCGAAGTAAGTCAGTCCATCAATGCGATTCGCCCACGGCGCCAGAAAAGGATTTCCCAGATTCGCCGGCTTCGCCTGAAACTCCTTCAACGTCTTGTATGGCGACCAGAAAATCTCCTGCCCGTTCACCTGGTAGGAATAAGAATTATTCCCCAGGCTCGGTACGATCTTGACGGTCTGATGGCTCACTTCGTCCTGCAAGGTGACCGATTCGATGCCCTCAACTACTTCCCGGGAAACTGTATAACGACTTTTGGCAAACATAGAGCTACAGATGAGCAACAGGACTAAGGCGCGCATACGCGAAGCCTATCACAGGCGGTCGACGATCACCAGCGTCAGGTCGTCCGTGGTCTCGCCAGCGCACCAGGTCAGCACTTGGCCCGAAATTTCCTCCATCGTCACGCGCGAACGCGCCAGGTCTGACAGCCGGGCCTCGCCGAATTCATTATCCAGATCCGCCGGCGGCGCGGCCTCGGTGATGCCGTCGCTGAAAAGCACCAGGCGATCCCCCGTCCCGAGTTGCGTTGCCGCACTGGCGTAACTGGCAATGGTCAAAATTCCCAGAATCATGCCGGTGGCGGCTAATTCCTCCAGTGACCCATCGGCCCGCAGCAGTAGTGGCGGATTGTGCCCGGCGTTGACATATTCCAACACCCCCGTACTTGGATCCAACACGCCGAAAAAGAAAGTGACGAAACGATTGCCGAGTTTCTTCGCGCATAACAAACGATTCAACCGGTTCACCATCACTAACGGCTCGGGCGAATCTTCGGCGAGCAAGTGCACCGCGGTTTGCAACGATGACATCAACAACGCCGCCGGCATGCCTTTTCCCGAAACGTCCCCTACCAGAATGGCTAAGCGGCCATCGGAGTAGGGGACAAAGTCGTAATAATCTCCGCCTACCGTCCGGCAAGGCAGGTTGTAACCTTCGAGTAAGTAGCCGTCCAAAAGAGGCGCCGCGCCGGGTAGTAACTTCCGCTGTAACTCCGCCGCCTGCTCCATGTCGCGCAACAGGGCCGCCTCGGCGATCTCCACCTCGAGTAAACGCGCTTGCTCAATCCGGATCGCCGCGATATTGGCGAGCACCGTGAGTAAACTCAAGTCTTCTGGCGTAAACGGCCGCACAAAGCCGGAGCCGTCGACGTACAGCAGGCCAATTACCCGGTCCGACGTCTGCAACGGGACGGCCAGCAGGGATCGAATCTGCTGTTGCACGATACTCACTTGCTCGCGCAACGCCGAATCCAGCAACGTATCCGGCACCAGCAGGCTCTTCCGTTCCTCCATCACCTGATTCCGGACGAAGGTGGAAATTTCAAAGTGATCGCCGCGCGCCGCCTGCGCCACCAACTGATGGCCGTCCCAGGTCATTAACACGCCGCGCGACGCTTCCACCGCGTCCAGTGCCAGGTTCAGAATCAGTCCAAAGAGTTCGCTCAGGGGCCGGTGTCCGGCCAATTCTTGCCCCGCGCGGACCAGGGCGTCCACCTGCCGCGCCAGCCCACTCGGCGACGCCGCCGTCGACAACGCGCCAGCCAGCGACGTAAAGATGGTCCCTTGCGGCGCCATGCCGCTCGGCGAAAACACCACCGTGCGGTCCTGCGGCGGCGCGTAGGACATGCTGAGTTGGCCGCAGGTGATCAGGTCACCCGGCTGCAGCATCGCCGACCCCTTTAACGGCAAGCCATTCAACAGCGTGCCGTTCTTGCTGCCCAGGTCGCGCGCCTTCCAGCCGCCCGTCGCGCGCTCAAACACCAGATGTTGGCGCGACAGGCCGATGTCGTCCGGAAAGCTGAGGTCATTCGTCGCCGCGCGGCCGAGCGAATACTCATCCTTCTCCAGCGCGAGGCTCTGGCGGGAGCCGTCGCTCAAGCGAATTTCCAGTTGGGTGATGTCCACGTTTGGCAAACTTAGAGCTTACTGCAATTCTGAGCGAGCCAACAAATGAAAGTATTTCTCTACTACATCGGCAAACCCCGCGACCCCATGCTGAACGCCTTCGCCGCCGAATTCGTCAAGCGCACCACGCGCTTTGCCCCCTGCGAAATGCGCGAAATCGACCCTGCACGCTTTGACCTGTTCGCCAAGCATCCCTCCGCCCGCAAGATCTTTCTCGATCCGGGCGGTAAGACCCTGGACTCCGGCCAATTTTCCGAAATCTTCGCCCGCCATGAACAACTCGGCCGCGATCTCGTCTTCCTGGTCGGCGCCCACGACGGTCTCACCGCGGACCAGCGCACCCGCGCCGACCAGTTGCTCTCGCTTTCCCCGATGACCTTCCCCCACGAACTCGCCCGCGCCATCCTCGCCGAGCAGATTTACCGCGCCTTCACCATGCTACGGAATCATCCCTATCCGCGCTAGATGCGTCGCCACCAACGACACCGGCAGCCCCACCACGTTGAAGTAGCAGCCCTCTATCCGCTCCACGAACCGGGACGCCCTCCCCTGGATTCCGTAAGCGCCGGCCTTGTCGAACGGCTCCCCGGAAGCCACGTACTCGTCGATCTCGGTGGCCGACATCGGCGTGAAGACCACCCGCGTCACGGACTCGTCTACCACTACCCCCATTTGCGTCACCAAGCAGATCCCCGTGATCACCTCATGCGCCCGTCCGGCCAGTAGAGCGAGCATCCGGCGCGCGTCCGCCGCGTCCGTGGGCTTCTCCAGAATGTGGTGATCTACGACGACCGTGGTGTCGGCTCCCAGCACCCACTCGTCCTCGGCCCGCTCCACCGCGCGCGCCTTCGCTTCGGCCAGCCGGCGCACGTAAGCGGCTGCCGTTTCACCTTCGCCTCTTCTTTCGTCTACCCCAGCCACCCGCACCGAAAAAACAATTCCGGCATTTTCAAGCAGTTCCCTCCGGCGGGGGGAGGCGGACGCCAAAATGAGCTTGCGAATCATCCTCCCCATGCTACACTCCATTGAGTTCGCCCCCCCTCGAACGCGCCATCCAATCCCCCCAAAGGTGGTGCTCCCCCAGACTCAGTTATGGAACGCATTACTCGCCTTTTGGCGAAGCTCAAATCCGATTCCTTGCCCCTCGAGGACCTCACTCGTCAGGTGTGGCCGCTCGCCGTCGGCAAGATTATCGCGGGCCACACCCAGTACGCGTCCCTCGTCCGCCGCACCCTGGTGATAGAAGTGGAGGACGCCATCTGGCGCAAGCAACTCACCTCCATCACGCCCGACATCCTGCGCAAGATCGCGACCCTCATCGGCCCCGGCTTGGTGACGGACCTCGAGTTCCGCGTCGCCCCCTTACGCATGCGCCCCCGCAAGGAGCGCCCGCTCCCCTTGTTCGATTCGGGCGACGAAGCGCAACGCATCGCCGACCCCATCTTCCGCCGCCTCTACACCGCCGACCGCCAGCGCCGCACCAGCAACGCCGCATAGTAAAGTAAAGTCTATGGCGACTCAGACTTTGGTTGCGCCGGCCGAGTATCTCTCAATGTCGTTCGCTGACCACGACCGTGAATACGTTCATGGCGAGATTGTGGAGCGTGGTATGCCTACTCGTTTGCACTCCCAGGTTCAACGCCAACTCATTTTCCTCTTCTGTCTTCTGGCCCGCCGCTTTCCTCTGTTCGCATACCCCGAGTTGCGCTTAGCGGTGCAGCCCTTGAACATCTATCGTATTCCCGACATCTCTATATTCGCTACCGAAGATCCCACTCTCGCGGTCCCGGACTCGCCGCCCCTCGTGGCCATCGAAGTCGCTTCGCCCGACGACCGCCTCACCGAAACCCTCAACAAACTCGCCGAGTACCGCGCCTGGGGCGTCGACCACATCTGGCTCATCGATCCCCTCGCCAAGCAGCTTTACAGCTACGACGCCACCGGACTCCACCCGGTCAGCGACCTGTCACTCCCCCAATACGACTTCACCCTCACCCTCGTCGATCTCGGCCTCTAGTTCACTCCTGGCCTGCGGAACTACACGATTAATCAGGGTCCGATGCAAGCCTTGGCAGGAACCGCGCCCCACCGGATCGCGACGCTGGATTTCGATTCCCTGGCGGACATCCAGATGGCACTGCCATCCCCCGAAGGCCAAGCGGCGGCCGCCGACTGGCCCAACTTCGCGAACGGCTGGGCCACGCTCCTGATCTTCGATAGTTTGGCGGTGTAGGTCTGGAGTTAACCTGGGTTTATGGCGGCCCCAACTCGAGTCGATCCCAAAGAGTACCTCGCCACTTCATTCGCAGGACCAGACCGCGAGTTTGTCCATGGCGAACTCCGGGAACGAAGTATGCCGACCTACCTCCACGGCAAGATCCAAGCGCTCCTGTGCATCCGGTTTGGCGCCTTGATAGGCCATTATCCGCTCTTCATCGTGACGGAGTTTCGTCACGCGCTAGATCCGCAGCGGCTCTACCGGATCCCGGACGTGGCTGTATTCAGCGGCCGGGAACCGTCCCAACCCATACCTGATACGCCGCCGCTAGTGGCCATCGAGATCGCATCGCCGGACGACCGTCTCATCGATACCCTCACCAAATTTGGCGAGTACCGCACTTGGGGCGTCCCCAACGTCTGGATGGTTGACCCGGTGGCCAAGCAACTCTATCTCTACGACGCTACCGGCCTTCACCCCGTGGCGGCGCTTTCCCTTCCGCAGTATGAGTTCTCCATCACCCTGGCCGATTTGGGTCTTTAGCGCGGCCAGCAAGGGCTCATCACTAATCACGGCATTCAAGGTCACCGCAAAACGGCCGGGTGCGACGCCAGAAAACGCCCCCATGAAGCCCGGCCAATCCACTGTGATGAATTCGCCCGCCGCCGCGCTGCTGAACCGCGTCACTAAGGCATCATTCTCCGTCCACCAATCGAGATTTCGGGCGTGGAGCGGCCCCGCCGGCGTGTCTACGGCGAACGCGGTGCAACCGGTCAATACGGCTTTCAAGGCGTCGTAGTAGAGGTTGCCACAAACGACGTCATCCAGCGCTATGTTCGCCCGCGACGCGATGCCCTCCATCTCTTGCCAATGGCTCTCAAGAATCACCGGACGCGACATTTGGCTCACCAACGAGGGTTCGAGTCCGAGATCACGCTGGTAGGTGTCAAAGAGTTCGCGAGCCCAAGCGTTTTGTTCCGCGGACAGCCTCCAACGAAGGGCTGCTTCCTCGCTGAGGTCTACTTGCTGCATGAGACTACCAGCATAGCGTCCAGGAATCATTTGCAGACGGCCTTCCTTGTAACGGTGAGTTTGCCTTGCGTAGTAAGATAACGCTATGGCAACCGCCACCCTGATCGCTCCCGAAGCCTACTTGGCGATGTCTTTTGAGGGAACTGATCGAGAATACGTCGATGGGGAGATTGTCGAGCGGGGCATGCCCACCTACTTGCATGGAAGGATCCAAGGTCTGCTCTACGCCCTGTTCTGGATCCTTGGCAAACAATTTGCGATTTTCCCGGCCACGGAGATCAGGCTCGCCATCGCGGGACAGAAAAAGTACCGCATTCCGGATCTCTCCGTCTTCGCGGGAGCCGAGCCCTGCACCGCGGTCCCCGATACGCCGCCCCTGGTTGCCGTTGAAGTAGCATCTCCGGACGACCGGCTTACTGAGACGCTGAAGAAATTCGTGGAGTATCGCGCCTGGGGTATCGAAAACATCTGGCTGGTCGACCCTGACGCCAAGCAACTCTACGCTTACGACGCTGCCGGTCTTCACCCGGTTGAAGCGCTTCGGCTCCCACAGTACAGCTTCTCCATCACCCTGAGTGACCTTGGTCTGTAGCACTCTAGCGCGATTGAGACTGATTTCGGGGGCGGTGCGAGACGACGTACACTAAGAGCGTGGCCCTCCTTCGCCGCGCATCCGCCGCGCCCCTCACCGCCGACCTCGCGTCGGCCGACGGCCTGCGTCAAGCCCTGCGCTTCTTTGCCCGCGAACGCGCCTGGATCAACGCCCAGCACCTCGAGCTTTGCCGGATCCCCGCGCCCACCTTCTTCGAACAAAAGCGCGCCGCCTGGATGTTCGAGCAGTTCCGCGCCATGGGCGCCGACGCCAAGATTGACCGCGCCGGCAACGTGATCTGCTTCCCCTACGGCGACCCCGGCGGCAACCAACTCATCGCCGTCACCGCCCACCTCGACACCGTGCTGGCGCCCCGCCAAAACGACGACATCCGCATCGGGCCGGACGGCAAATTCTATGGCCCCGGCGTCGCCGATAACGGCGCCGGACTCACCGGCCTCCTCGCTCTCGCCCGCGCCCTGCGCGACGAACCGATTGACCATCTGGGCGCCGCCCGCATCGTGCTTTGCGCCAATGTCGGCGAGGAGGGCGAAGGCAACCTGAGCGGCATGCGCTACCTCTGCCGCCAATCTTCGCTGGCCTCGCGGCTGGAAACGTTCCTCGTCCTCGACGGACCCGGCACCGCCCACATCACCAGCAAAGCCCTCGGCTCCCGGCGCTACGAAATCGTCCTCACCGGACCCGGCGGCCACTCCTGGGCTGACTTCGGTGTCGCCAACCCCATCCACGCTATTTCACAAGTCATCGCCGCTTTTGCCGCCCTTTTCGTCACCGGCGAGCCGCGCGCTAGCTTTAACTTCGGCATCATTGAAGGCGGCGCTTCCATCAACTCGATTCCCACCGAGGCCCGCACCAAGCTCGACCTGCGCTCCGAAAGCACCAGCCGCCTGGACGAGCTCGCCGAGCTGCTCACGGACTGTGTGGAGCGCGCCCTCGAGATCGAAAACGGCCGCATTCCGCCCTTCCCCGGTAAACCGCCCCGCGTTACGGCGAAGCTGCGCGAAATTGGCTTTCGCCCGGGCGGCGCCTTGCCCGCCGAGTCCACTCTGCTGGCCGCCCTGCAGTCCGTTGACGCCTTCCTCGGCATCCGCGCCTTGCCGGACTGCGCCTCCACCGACGCCAATATTCCGCTCTCCCTGGGCCTGCCCGCCGTGTCCATCGGCGCCGGCGGCCAGGGCGGCGGCGCGCACACGCCCGGCGAGTGGTACCACCCCGAGCACCGTGACCTGGCCCTCCGCCGCGTTCTGCTCACGCTCGCCCACCTGCTGCAATGATCTCCCGCGGCGACCTGGCCATCATCCTGGCTACCTTCATCTGGGGTACCTCCTTCGTCATCGTCAAGGACGCCCTCAGCGAAGTCTCCACCCTGCTATTCCTGGCTCTACGCTTTGCCCTCGGTAGTCTGGCGATGGCCCTGGTCCTGGCCCCCCGCCTGAAGCAGTACTCCTACCCCTGGCGGCAAATGCGCTGGTGTCTGGCTGGCGGATTGCTGCTGATGGGCGGCATGTCGCTGCAAACGGCGGGCCTGCGCCTCACCACCATTTCGAAAAGCGCCTTTCTCACTGGCCTCTACATTGTCTTGGTACCTTTGTTGAGTTCGCTCGTCAATCGAGTAGGCCCCCGTCCCCGGGAATGGCTGGGAATTATTTTCGCCACGGCGGGGATGGCACTGATGACGATGACGAAAGACTTATGGCAGGCCCCCAGTTTGGGCGATGCGCTCACCATCGGCTGCGCCTTTGTCTTCGCGGCGCACATCATGGTGACGGGCGAAGCCGCCCGCGCGGGCGATCCGCAGGTTTCTACCTTAGTCCAGTTGGCGGTTTGCGCGGTTGGTCTGGCGATTCTGGGCGCTGCGGTGGAGACGCCGCGGATTGTCTGGTCTTCGCGCACGATTTTCGCCATAATACTAACGGGAGTTTTTGCCACGGCCCTCGCCATCGGCCTGCAAAGCTGGGCGCAACAGACGGTGCCTGCCACGCGGGCGGCCTTGTTGTTTGCCTTGGAACCGGTATTTGCCTGCTTCTTCGCCTGGGCTTGGGCCGGCGAGGAAGTCACCCCGCGGGCCGCCGCGGGCGCCGCCCTGATTTTGGCGGGGATTCTGGTGGTGGAATTGAAACCCGCACGCTTTTGGAAACATCAATGGAGCAGAGCGCCATTGAGTTAGTTCGTTTGTAAACTTTACTTCGTTTCTTACTTTGAGGAGTCAGTAACATCATGTTCGCCAAGTTGAAACAACAGAAAATATTCTCCACCAGCTTGCTGGTCTTCACGCTCTCCGTGGGCGTGCTGATCGGCACCCTCGTCAGCACCTCGGTGGCCGCTAAGGAAAGCCAGGCCGCGCCCGATGCGACGCCTCTGGTGATTCCGCCCGCCACCAAGGTCGCGAACGAATTCACCGAACTCGCCAAGCGCGTGGAGCCCTCCGTCGTCTACATCCGCACGGACTACACGCCCAAGGCCATTACTTCTTCGCGCCGTCTGCCCCGCAACGCGCCCCTGCCGGACGCCGAAGAAGGCGATGAGGATCAGATGGACATGCTGCGCCGCTTCTTCGGCCAGGGCGGTGGCCAGGGCATGCCGATGCAGCCTCCCTCGAAGCGCCAGGGCTCTGGGTCCGGCTTCGTTGTCGACCGCGCCGGCTACATTATCACCAATGATCACGTGGTGAACAAAGCCGACCACATCTTCGTCAAGTTCCCCAACCAGGACACCGAGTACAAGGCCAAGGTCGTCGGCACCGACAAGGAAACCGACATCGCCGTCCTGAAGATTTCCGCCGGCAAGCCGCTGGAGCCCATCCGCATCGCCAACTCCGACGGTGTGCAGGTCGGCGATTGGGCCGTCGCCATCGGCGCTCCGTTCGGCCTCGAAACTTCGGTCACCGTCGGCATCGTCAGCGCCAAGGGCCGCGACATCAACGGTGCCCAGATGTTTCAGCGCTTTATCCAGACCGACGCCGCTATTAACCCCGGTAACTCCGGCGGTCCGCTGCTCAACCGCAACGGCGAGGTGATCGGCATCAACACCATGATCGCCACCGAAACCGGTACCTACAACGGCATCGGCTTCGCCCTGCCGGTGAACATGGCCGCCAAAGTCTACAACTCCATCATTGAGCACGGCCGCGTCGTGCGCGGCTCGGTGGGCGTCTCGTTCGCCAAGCAGACTAAGACCGAAACCTTCAAGGCCCTCGGTCTCTCCGGCGGCGTCATCGTCGATAGCGTTCAGCCCGGCGGACCCGCCGAAAAGGCCGGTATTCGCAAGGAAGACATCCTGCTTTCCATGAACGGCAAGCCCTTCAAAGACGGCGACGACCTGATGTCGCGCGTCTCCGAAGCTCCGGTTGGTGGGACGGTGAAGATCGAGGGCGAACGCATGGACGCCAAGGGCGATAGCAAAAAGATGGCCTTTAACGTCACCATTGAAGACCGCCTGAAGGTCTACGCCAAGGATGCGCGCGTCACCGGTGGCCGTGAATTGCCCGAGGAGCCCACCACCGTCTCGTCCACCTCCACCGCGAAGTTCGGCGTCGGTATCGTCGCCATTCCGGAAGCCGACCGCGCCGAAATGCAACTCGACGACAAGCGCGGCGTTCGCGTTTCGAAGGTGGAGCCCGAGAGCTTCGCCGAGCAGATCGGCGTCCTCCCGAACGACGTCATCGTCTCCATCAACCGCACCCCGGTCTACTCCATCGACGATGTCCGCAAGGTGCAAGGTTCGCTCAAGACTGGCGACCCTGTCGCCTTCCGCATCATGCGCAGCCTCGGCCGCGGCGGCGCCTGGCAGGGCCTCTACCTCTCCGGCTCCTTACCGGCCACTGAGTAGTAACCAATCGTAGGGCGGGCCCCCCGGCCCGCCCACCGGTAACCGCTGACTTCCTCCCCGCTAACCCCTTCCCATCACTCCACTTAGCGAATTCCTCCCGTCCCCTGGAAGTAGAAGGCCAAAGCGATTTGGCTTTGTTTTGTTGTCGGCGTAGCGTAAGGTGCTTTTGTCGGGCACCTTAACGCCAACCGGCGAAACGGGGTCGGCCACGATGCGAGTGGACTCACCTTGGATGGCGAAAAGCGGGATCTCGGATATTGCTGATGCTCACGTCGCGGCCATACGGTGATCACCAGTGATCCTTTGGACCTGAGGCGGCTTGACCCGGACTCGCGGTTGATCTCCACTTAACCGGAACTTTTCTCCTGCCGGCCAGCGTATGGGTATGCAGTGCTGGATTCACAACGAGCTTTGCGTCTTTCGGGGAGTGCGTGGTTCACAGTCGCCATCGTGGGGCAGTTGATTTTTTCGCTTTACGTCGTTGTGCTTTACGCTCCGCTAACGTTGTCGGGGAAATTGGAGGGCTGGAATCGGGTGTTGCCGCATGGCTACGTGCCGGGCGATGCGGCGGGCAATGCGGCCGTGGGACTGCATTTGCTTTGGGCTTTGCTCGTGTTGGTTACCGGCTGCGTCCAACTGATACCTTGGATTCGGCGGCGCTGGCCGGTCTTGCACCGATGGTCCGGCCGCGTTTATGTGGTCAGCGCGTTGGGCGCGAGCGTGGCGGGGCTGATCATGGTGTGGACGCGGGGTACCGTGGGCGGAATGGTGCAGCACGTGAGCATCAGCATCAACGCAGTGCTGATTATCCTATGCGCCATCATGGCGTGGCGCCACGCCCGCGCGCGCCGGTTCGCCGAGCATCGCGGGTGGGCGCTGCGGCTGTTTCTCGTGGCGAGTGGCGTTTGGTTTTTCCGCGTGGGGCTGATGCTATGGCTGGTGATTCATCGCGCTCCGGTTGGTTTCGATCCCAAGACCTTTACCGGACCGTTTTTGACGTTTCTCACCTTCGCACAATACCTTCTGCCGCTGGCCTGCCTGGAGATCTACCTCCGCGCGCAGCGTGGCGGGAGCACAGTTGTCCGTTACGGTGTGGCGGGTGCACTCACGGTGTTGACCATCTTGACCGCCAGCGGGATCGCGGCGGCCACCCTGGGGATGTGGCTGCCCCGGGTGCGGTAATGGCCTAACGGTCGTCGGGCCGGAGGCCAGTTTTCTTCGCAATTCTCGGAAGGATACCAGGCCCGATTCCTTCTGAATCGTGGAACCGCTACTGCGGCTTGCGCAGCGCAATACCCAGTTCGCGGAGTTGCTTATCCGCCACCGTCGAAGGTGCTTCGCACATCACG
The DNA here is from genome assembly GCA_019752335.1 of Bryobacteraceae bacterium. Classification (GTDB taxonomy): domain Bacteria; phylum Acidobacteriota; class Terriglobia; order Bryobacterales; family Bryobacteraceae; genus JALHNI01. The sequence goes on along the minus strand of JAIEMJ010000011.1, from coordinate 95,952 downwards.
TCTGTGCCTTTGGTGGTCTTCGGGAACGGAATCACGTCCCGGATGCTCTGCTCCCCGACGAGCAACATCACAATGCGGTCCAGCCCGAGGGCCATGCCGCCGTGCGGCGGAGCGCCGTACTCTAGTGCGTCCAGCAGGAAGCCAAACTTGGACCGGGCTTCTTCATCCGACAGGCCCAACGCCTTGAAGACCTTGGCCTGAATGTCGCGCCGATGAATACGAATGCTGCCGCTGGCGAGTTCATTGCCGTTCATCACCAGGTCATACGACAAGGCGCGGCAGTTGGCCGGATCACTTTCGAGCTTGTCCATGTCGGAATCAGGCACCGTACAGAAGGGGTGGTGCGCCGCCACCCAGCGCTCATCCTCGTCGTCCCATTCGAACATGGGGAAGTCTGTCACCCACAGCCATTGGAGATTCTTGGGGTCAAGGAGCTTATGGCGGTCGTTGAACATCTGGGCGGCGAACATGCGCAGCGCGCCACAGCCCTTCAGAACGGTTTCCGCGGGACGGGCGCCTTTGGCTTCGGCGGCGGCCCAACCGGCCAGCACTAACAGGTCGTTTTCGCCCGCGCCCGTGCGGGCGCGCACCTTGGCCATGGCTTCAGCGTAATCGCGATCCAGGCGCTTGGCGTCGTCGAAGACGCGCAAGCCGCGCTCATTGCCGAAGGCCTTCATTTCGTCGCGTTCCTTGCGGCTCGGCGCGCCGGTGCCGGGCAGGACGATAGCGGCGCAAGGCAAATTGCCGATGGGGAGATCCGTACCGGCGAAGCAGTCCTCGACGCGGTAGAGCGGAGGGACGCGCGTGTCCGGCTTGTCGGAGCCGTAACGGTCCATGGCCTCGGCATAGGTGAGGCGCGGGAACGGCGTGGGGATCTCAAAGCCGGCGACGGCGCACATCTTCTGCACGAGCGGCTCGGCGGCGGCGAAGATTTGCTCCTGCTGCGGGAAGGCCATCTCGATGTCGATCTGCGTGAACTCAGGCTGACGGTCAGCGCGGAGGTCTTCGTCGCGCAGGCAACGGACAATCTGGAAGTACTTGTCGTAGCCCGCCACCATGAAGAGCTGTTTGAAGATCTGCGGCGACTGGGGCAAGGCATAAAAACTGCCCGGCGTGATGCGCGAAGGGACGAGGAAGTCCCGCGACCCCTCCGGGGTACTTTTTGTCAGGAAGGGTGTTTCCAATTCCAAAAAGCCCTGGCTGTAGAGATACTCCCGCACGGCGAAGGAGATCTTCGAACGCAGGATGATGTTGCGTTGCATGCGCGGACGGCGCAGGTCGACGTAGCGGTACTTGAGGCGAGCGTCTTCGCTGACGTCCACCGTGTCTTCCATGGGGAACGGCGGCGTCTTGCTCTCATTGAAGATCCAAATTTTGTCCACCACCACTTCCACTTCTCCGGTGGGCAGGTTGGGGTTGATGGTGTCGGCGGAGCGCTTCTCGACGATACCGGTGACGCCGATGACGTACTCCGAGCGGAGGTCCTCGGCGCGGGCGTGCGGTTCGGGGAAGCTCTCACCGCGGAAGACCAGTTGCGAAGTGCCTTCGCGGTCGCGCAGGTGGATGAAGATGACGCCGCCCAGATCGCGGCGGCGGTGGACCCAGCCCATCAAGAGGACGCGCTGCCCTTCGTGGGCCAGGCGCAGGGCGCCGCAGTCGTGCGTGCGCCGCAGGTCACCGAGGAAGTCGAGTTGAATGTCAGGCATGATTCAGAAGAGTGGCGAGCAGTTGCTCGCGCGTAAGGCTTTCTTGAGCGCCGGTGGCCATCGTCTTTACGGCGTACACCCCGGCAGTTAATTCATTGTCGCCCACCATGACGGCGGCGCGGGCTTTCAGCTTGTCGGCCAGTTCCATGGCCCGGCGAGGCTTGGTGGGCGCGGCGAGTTCCACCGCGAGGGCGTGGCCGCGGAGTTCCTGGGCCAACAACGCGCAGTGACGGAAGGAAGCGTCGTCAAGCGGCGCGAGGTAGACGTCGAGTTGCGGCGGCGTGAATTTGTCTTCCACCGCCATAATCAGCCGGTCCTGCCCGATGGAGAAGCCGACGCCCGGCGCGGCCAGCTTGGAGCCGATGGTTTCGGCCAGCCCGTTGTAGCGGCCACCGCCGCAGATGGCGTTCTGCGCGCCGAGGGCGCCGTGCAGGAACTCAAACGTCGTGTGCGTGTAATAGTCGAGGCCGCGGACCAGGCGCGGATTCACTTCGTAAGCGATACCACGGTCGTCGAGATAGCGGCGGACGTCAGCGAAGTGCTGTTTGGCTGTTTCGTTCAGGAAGTCATGGATGCTGGGCAGCGCGGCGATGATCGCCTCGTCCTTGGCTTCCTTCGAGTCCAGCACGCGCAATGGGTTCGTTTCGGCGCGGCGGGCGTTGTCGGGCGAAAGCTGGTCCTTCACGTTCGCCAGGCGGCGGCGGAGTTCCTCGACGTAGGCGGCGCGCGACGCGGGGTCGCCCACGGAGTTAATCAGCAGCCGCGCGCCCTCCACCCCGCAGGACTTCAGCAACGTGTCCACCAGTTCGATCATCTCGGCGTCCACCGCGGCGCTATCGACGCCAATCGCCTCGGCGCCGATCTGGTAGAACTGCCGGTAGCGGCCCTTCTGCGGACGCTCGCGGCGAAACATAGGGCCGAGGTAGTAGAGCTTCTGGATGCCCGGCCGCTGATCCAGCCGGTGTTCGAGGTAGGCCCGCATCACACCGGCGGTGTTCTCCGGGCGAAGCGTCAGGCTGTCGCCGTGGTCATCGAAGGTGTACATCTCCTTCGAGACGATGTCGGTCTCCGCGCCGACGCCGCGGGCGAAGAGCGCGGTCTCTTCAAAGATGGGTGTGCGAATCTCGTGGTAATTGAACGTGCGGAAGACTTCGCGCACCCGCGTCTCCACCTGATTCCACAGTTGCGACGCGGGTGGCAGGATGTCGCGCGTGCCCTTGACGGCCTTCACGCGTCGGCCTTATACTCGCGGGCGCGGTCAACGTAGTGTTGCGCGTTCTCGAGCGTGCGTTGTTGTTCTTCGGGCGTCACCGGCCGAACGATCTTGCCGGGGACACCCATCACCATGGAGCCCGGTGGAATCACCTTACCTTCGGCGACCAGGGCGCCAGCCGCGATGATGCTGCCCCGGCCAATGTGGGCGCGGTTAAGGACAATCGCGCCGATGCCGATCAGGCAGCCGTCCTCAATCGTGCAGCCATGCAGCATGGCGAGATGGCCGACGGTGACTTGGCTGCCAATGACGAGATCCATGCCGAAGTCGCAATGCAGCACCGTACCGTCCTGAATACTGGTCTCCTCGCCGACGGAGATATTGGCGATGTCGCCCCGGGCGACCGCCGAGGGCCAGATGCTGGACCGCGCGCCAACCGTCACCTTGCCGATGATTTGCGCGGCAGGGTCAATATAGGCTTCGGGGTGGATCTGCGGCTGGATGCCGCGATAAGGACGAATCATGATGCTGCTTTGGGGTCGTTTTTAATGCTAACACGGGGTGGCAACTCCGGTTTAAGGCCTGCCCGGCCTTGCCGGTCACCACCCCCGTAAACGCGGCTAACGTGTTTCAATCAGTCCACTTAGCGAGCCACTCCCACCCTCGCATTACCAGCACCTCCGGTATACTGGTATCAGCCGGGAAAACGCCGGTCGCCAGGCGCCCCGGCACTTCGGCTGGCTCGGCTCTCTTCCTTCGGAGATTACCAATAGAATCAAGCACTTCCCGGTTCGTTTCGTGCCGGTCGCCGCAGTTCGTTCCAGGCCGCCTCGTTGGGAAAGCGTTAGTGCCCCTTTGGCACCAGGCGGGCTTCCAGTAAGTCGATCTCGCGCTCGATCTCGTGCAGTGCCTCGTCACCGATTCTTTGTTCCGCCCGCAGCGCCAGGACGGCTTGACGTTCCGCCCGCGCGAGTTCCCACCACAGTCGCTGCTCGGCCAAGGTGCGGAACTCGGACGGATTCTCGGGGTCGTCGTTGCCGGTCTCCAGACTGAGCTGCTCCCGTAAGCCGGATAACCGGTCCTCGAAGTAGCCGCGTACCCGCTGCAGCACGTTCGGAGGTACGGCGATCTCGGCTTCGAGCGACACCAGACGCGCGAGCGCCTGCTCGGTCGAGTGAATGCGCGCGAGCAGCAATTCTTCTTCGCTCGACCGGTCTGCCGTGATGCCGAGCCCGCGGATCAGTGGCCGCAGCGTGAAGCCCTGCAACAGGAGCGTCACCAGGATCACGACGAACGTGAGAAAGAGGATCAGGCTGCGATAGGGGAACGGCAGGCCGCCATTCGTTTCGAGCGGCAACGACAGCGCCGCCGCCAGGCTCACCACGCCGCGCAGGCCGGTCCAGCCGATGATCAGCAGCCCCTTGCGCGAAGGCGCTTGCTCCTCGATCGAGCATGGCAGCAGCACGCGCGACAGATATGCGCCGGGGAATACCCACAGCAGTCGCAGGCCGATCACGGTGGCCGTTACCGCCGCGGCCCAGCCCGCCAGCATAGCTGGTGGGTAGCCGCCCAACTCGGCCATCACCGTCGGCAGTTGCAGGCCGATCAGGATGAAGATCAGCGCGTTCACCACGAAGATGATGCTCTGCCAGACGGCCACCGTGCGAATGCGCATCGTCGAACTAAACAACGTCGGCGCGTGCCAGCCCACCACCATGCCGCCCGCGACAGTCGCGAGCACGCCGGACGCATGCACCTGCTCGGCGATGAAGTAGTAAGAGTAGCTGACGGCCAGGGTCGACAGAATCTCTACCTCGGGGTCGCGGATGAACGGATAGAGCTTTACGTAGAGCCAACCCATCCCCAGGCCGATTCCCGCGCCGCCCAGCGTCACCCAGGCGAGCCCCATCGACGCCTCGGACATCGAGAAGTGACCAGTAACGATGGCCGCCACCGCGAAGCGATACAGCACCAGCGCCGACGCGTCGTTTACCAGGCTCTCGCCTTCCAGAATCTGCACGATCTTGCGCGGCAGCCGCAAGCCGCGCATCACCGACGTCGCCGCAGCCGCGTCCGGTGGCGAAACGATGGCTCCCAAGGTGAGGCCGGCCGCCCAACTCATGCCGGGGATCAGCCACTCGCAAATAGCCGCCACGGCCAGCGTGGTAAACGTCACCAGGCCGAAGGCGAGGCCGAGAATTGGACGGCGGTAGCGCCAGAAGTCACGCCAAGACGTAAAGTAGGCCGCCTCGGCCAGCACCGGGGGCAGGAAAAGGAAGAAGACGATCTCGGGGTCCAGCCGAATCGCGGGCAGGCCCGGCAACAAGCTGAGCGCGAGTCCACCGACGACGAGCGCCAGAGGGTAGGGCAGTTCGAAGCGCTTGGCGATCGCCGCGATCACCATCGCCACCACCATCAGGGCGAAGAACTGTTCGACGGGATTCACGGCTGTTGAATCCAGGGCAGGGGACGGTCCCCCCCGCGCTGCTCCAGGATCACAGGCCTCGGCGCCACCAGGCAATCCGGCAAGGGCTTTACGGCGTAGTAGTTCAGCCCGTAGCGCCAGCGGCGCTCCATGTTGCCCATGCAGATCTCCGCGCGCCGCGGTGCGATACCGCGCCACAGCGGTCGCGCTGAGACTTGCGCTTCCAGCTTCGGAAAGGCTTCGCGCTTCAGATAAGCGATACCCGCGACGCTGCCAATCGCCAGCAGCGACACCGCCGCGGCGCGCGACGTCGCATACTCATGCCGGAACACCAGGCCCGCGCCGATCGCGCCGATGGCCAGATAGCGCCAGGGCAGGTCACCCGGCTTGGCGTGGCTGAGCCCATCGGCCAGCGCGATGGGCAACACTTCGGCCACCAACGGCACCAGCCCCAACAGCAGGGCGCCCGCGATCAGCGCGATGTAAGCCTTCTCCACCTCGGCCAGCGCGAGCCCGATCAGGATCGCCGCCGCCGGCAGCAGCGGCAACAGGTAGCCGGGCAGCTTGTTGGTGGCGAGCGAGAAGAACAGCAGCGTCCACAAGAGCCAAGCCACGACATACTGGCGCCGAGGGTCGCGTAAAGAGTCCGCGCGCGCGGTGAGCAGCAGCGCGGGCGACCAGGGAAATACCGCGCCGATCAGCACCGGTACATAGAACCAGAAGGGCTGCGCGTGCTTCAGCGTGTCGTCGGCGAAGCGCGAGAAGTGATGCCGCACGATGAAGACATCAATGAAGAGCCAGCCGTTGGCCGCGTAGCAAGCGGCGTACCAAGGTAAGGCCACCACCAGTAACGCGACTACGGGCTTCCACCACTCCTTCCGCTGATCGCGCGAGAACCACAGTGCGGGCAGTGCCAGTACTAGAGGTACCAGTCCTTTGGCGAGCACGGCGAGCCCCAGGCAAGCTCCGGCCGTCCACACCAGCCACTGGTCGCCGCCGTTCGCCCATTCAAGATAGAGCAACATCGCGGCACCGAAGCAGACCGCCAACGGCAGGTCCGTCACGGCGAAGTGTGAGTAGGCCACCCACCCCGCCGACGTCGCCAGCGCCAGCGTGGCAAAGCGCGCCGGCAGTTCGCCGAAGATGCCGCGCACGCGCCAGTAGAAGAAAACGGCGAAGGCCAGGCTCAACAAAGCTATGGGCAACCGCGCGGCGAGTTCGCCAGGCAAACCCAGCTTGTGGCCCAGGCCGATCATCCAATAGAGCAAGGCCGGCTTCTCAAACCATTCGTTGCCCCACAAGCGCGGCGTGATCCAGTCGCCGGACTTGGCCATCTCCCGGCCAATCGACGCATAGCGCGGCTCGTCTGGGTCAATCATGCCGACGCCCGCGAGTTCGTGGAAGTAGAGCGCGTAGATCACCGGAAGAGCCAGCAGCGCGATGAGCACGGAACGGAGACGAGTGAACAAACCATCAGTATACAGACGCTAAACTGTTAGCCATGCTCCCGGCTCTTTTCCTTGCCTTGCTCGCCATCGATTGCCGCTGCGATCCCACGCAGCCCGCCACGCTCGCCGAGCGCCAATGCAGCCTCTGCGGTGTCGCGGAGCAGCAGCCGTTGGACGTGCCCGTCTTCATCGTGAAGGACATCAATCCGCGCAAGCCGAACCGGTGGCTCGCCCTGCCGCGCGCCCATGGCGAGCAGGCGCATCATCTGCACGAGATGACTCTCGCCGCGCGCACGCAGCTCTGGACCACCGCCATCGCCAAGTCCCGTGAGCTCTTCGGCGAGCAGTGGGGCGTGGCTTACAACGGCGAGAAGGTTCGCACGCAGTGCCACACGCATATCCACTTGGGCCGCTTCAATCCCTGGGCCGAAGCCAAGTCAGGCTTCGTCATTGTCAGCCATCCCAGCCAGATTCCCGCCCCGCCCGGCGCGGGCATTTGGATCCATCCCGTGGGGGGCAAACTGCACGTGCATACCGGCGAGCAGACCACCGAGACCGTATTGGTCCGCTGACTCCTTTACACTGAGATGGATGCCTCGCTTGCGATTCTGGATTGTCCCTGTTCTTCTGCTCACTCTGCTGCCGGCCGGCGCCCAACGCAGCATTCACGGTACCGCCGAGATTAAACTGGCCCTGGACCGGCTCAACGTCCTCGGCAGTGTCCTGATGGTGGCCGCCCATCCCGACGACGAAAACACCGCCCTACTGGCCTATCTGGCGCGCGGCAAGAAGTACCGCACGGCTTACCTCTCGCTCACGCGTGGCGAAGGCGGACAGAATCTGATCGGCGCCGAACAGGGCGACGAGATCGGTATTATCCGCACCCAGGAGTTGCTCGCCGCCCGCAAGATCGATGGCAGTGAGCAGTTCTTCTCCCGCGCCGTCGACTTCGGCTTCTCGAAGACCGCCGACGAAGCCCTCACCAAGTGGGGCCGCGACGAGATCCTCGCCGACACCGTTTGGGCCATTCGCCGCTTCCGCCCCGACGTCATCATCACGCGCTTCTCCGGCACCCCGCGCGACGGCCACGGCCAGCACCAGGCCTCCGCGCTGCTGGGCAAAGAGGGCTTCACCGTCGCCGCTGATGCCAGCCGCTTTCCGGAGCAGTTGAAGATGGTGGGTCCGTGGCAGGCGAAACGCCTGATGTTCAACCTCTTCTCCTTCCGTCCGCAGGATGAGGCCGAGAATGCCAAGATTCCGAATAAGGTGGAAGTGGACACCGGCGATTACGATCCCGTCCTCGGCTTCTCCTACAACGAGATCGCCGGCGCCAGCCGCAGCCAGCACAAGAGCCAAGGCATGGGCTCGCCGGAACGCAAAGGCTCCAGCAAGAATCAACTGCTGAACATCGGCGGCGACCCAGCCAAGCAAGACCTCTTCGATGGCATCGACACCACCTGGAATCGCGTCCCCAACGGCGCGCCCATCGGCGACTTGCTTCGCCGCGCCGCCGACACCTTCCGCCCCGAGAATCCCGCCGCCATCGTGCCGCTGCTGCTGGACGCGCGTAAGCTGATGGCCGCCAACCAGGACCCCTGGGCCGCCCGCAAGCTGATTGACCTCGATGAGACCATCGCCCTCTGCACCGGCCTCTACGTTGACCTGCTCTCTGACCGTGAGCAGGCCACGCCTGGCTCCACGCTGAAGGTGACCGCCAATGCCATCGTCCGCACGAAGCTGGACGTGCAGTGGAAGTCTGTCACCTTCAACCGCGGCGGTCTCAACCTGCCCAAGTTCGCCGGCGGTAAGCTTCCCTACAACCAGAACCTCGCCCACGGCGGCGAATGGACGCTGGAGCCCAGCATCCCCGTCAGCCAGCCCTACTGGCTCACCGACGCCAAGACCCATGGCGGCGGCCTCTACACCGTGCCCGATCCCGCGAAAATCGGCAACCCTGAGAACGATCCGCTGATGATGGCGAAGTTCACGTTCAGCCTGAACGGGACTGATTTTTCCGTGGAGCGCCCCATCCAATATCGCTTCGTCGACCGCGCCGAAGGCGAACTGACGCGTAACCTGATCGTCGTGCCGCCCGTGGCCTTGCGCGTCACCGACGCCGTCGTGGTCTTTCCCGATCAGCAGGCCAAAACGGTCACCGTCGAGGTTCGCGCCAATGTTCCGAAGACGGCCGGTAAGGTGAGTCTGGCGCTGCCTGCCGGCTTCACCAGCACGCCCGCCTCGGCTGACTTTGCGCTCGGCGCGCGCGGCGAGCAGACCGCCGTCACCTTCAGCGTCAAGCCTTCCGCCCCCGAAGCCCGCCTCACTCTGAAGGCCGTGGCGACCGTGGACGGCGCGGATGCGTCGTCGGGCATGGAGACGATTCAGTATCCGCACTTCGCGCCGCAGAGCCTCTTCCCCACGGCGTCGGCGATTCTGCTGCGCACCAATGTGCGGTCCACCGCCAAGCGCGTCGGCTACATCATGGGCGCCGGCGACGAAGTGCCGGCCGCCATCCGGCAGCTCGGCGCCGAGGTGACTTTGCTGGGCGAGGGCCAATTGGCTACGGCGACGCTCAAGTCCTTCGATGCGATTGTCACCGGTATTCGCGCCTACAACAGCCGCGCCGATCTTCGCGCCAACCAAAGCCGCCTGATGGACTATGTGAAGCAAGGCGGCACCATGGTGGTGCAGTACAACGTCGCCGAGCGTGGCGGCCCCTTCAACGTCGCCGCTCGCGGTGACCTGGCGCGCGTCGGCCCTTATCCGCTCACCGTCGGGAATGACCGGGTTACGGTGGAAGAAGCGCCCATCGAACGGCCCAATCCGCGTGATCCGCTGTTGCTCACGCCCAACAAGATCGGCGACACTGATTTCCTCGGTTGGGTGCAGGAGCGCGGCCTCTACTTCCCGTCCGAATGGGATCCGCAGTACGTGAGTCTTTTTGCCTGTAAAGATCCCGGAGAGAAGCTCTCGAACGGCGCCACGTTAGTCGCTCGCTACGGCGCGGGCACTTACATTTATTCGCCGATGGCCTGGTTCCGGCAGTTACCCGCCGGCGTCCCCGGCGCGTACCGGATCTTTGCGAATTTCCTTAGTGCGCGCGCTCCGGGAGCGAAGTAACTTGCCGCAGATTCCTGACGAGCCACCGCCGTTTCTCGGTACTTGGCGGCGCGTCTACTTCACTATCGCCGGCTACTTGGTAGCCGTGATTGTGTTGTTCTGGATCTTCAAGCGGAGTTTTACGCCGTGAAGACACTTGATTGGGTGGTTCTGTTTAGCACGCTCACGGCGATCATTAGTTACGGCCTTTATCGCGCGCGCGGGCAACAAACCACGGCCAGTTACTTGCTTGCTGGCCGCACCATGCCCTGGTACGCCATGGCACTCTCCATCATGGCCACCCAGGCCAGCGCGATTACGTTCATCTCCACCACGGGCCAAGCGTACGTGGACGGCATGCGCTTCGTGCAGTACTATTTTGGCTTGCCCCTGGCGATGATCGTCATTTGCATCACCGCCGTGCCCTTGTTTCATCGCGCCAACGTCTATACCGCCTACGAGTTTCTCGAAAATCGCTTCGACGCCCGCGTGCGAGCCCTCGTGGGCTGCGTATTTCTGGTGCAACGCGGCCTCGGTGTCGGGATGGCGCTCTACGCTCCCGCCGTCGTCCTGACGGTGATCCTGGGCTGGAGCGAGCAGTGGACCATTCTCCTCATGGGCTGCGTCGCGATTCTTTATACCGTGCTCGGCGGCATCAAGGCCGTTACCTGGACCGACTTTCAGCAGATGCTCGTCATGACCTGCGGCATGATCATCGCCTTCGGTACGGCGATTTCGCTCCTCCCGCCCGGCGTCGGCTTTACGGACGCGTTGCGCGTCGCGGGCGCGGCCGGCAAGGTAAATCCGATTACCTTCAATTTCGATCTTAATGATCGTTACAACCTTTTCAGCGGCCTGATTGGTGGCATGTTTCTCGCCCTCGCCTATTTCGGTTGCGACCAGAGCCAGGTGCAGCGTTATTTGACCGGTAAGTCGATCACGCAGAGCCGACTGAGCTTACTCTTCAACGCCGTCGCGAAAATTCCGATGCAGTTTTTCATCCTGCTCACGGGCGTGATGGTCTTCGCGTTTTATACCTTCGAACTACCCCCGGTTTTGTTTCACGCCGAAAAACTAGCCTCGTTGCAATCGACCCCCGGCTTTGCCACGCTGCAAGCGACTTACAAGGAAAAATGGCAAGCGCGCCGCCTAGCGGCGGAAGAGATGCTGAAGTCGGAGACTCCCGCCACCGTCGCGCGCTACCAGGCCGCGCACCGGGAAGCCGAAGCTGTGCGCCGCGAAGCGTTGACGGCGGCCAAAGCGACCGACACGAACTACATCTTCCTCTCCTTCGTCACGCGCTACCTGCCGGCCGGCGTCGTCGGACTGGTGATGGCCGTCATCTTCGGCGCCGCCATGTCGGTAATCGCGGGCGAAATCAACTCGCTCGCCACCGTCAGCGTCATCGATCTCTACCAACGCTTCTTCCGCCCTACCGCGAGCGACGCCCACCTCATGTGGGCCTCCCGCTTCTTCACCCTCTTCTGGGGCCTCTACGCCGTGGGCACCGCGCAACTGGGCAAGACGTTTAACCTCTCGCTGATTGAGGCCGTCAACCTGCTCGGTTCGCTCTTCTACGGCGGACTCCTGGGTGTCTTCGTCCTCGCCTTCTACGTGAAGCACGTCACTGCGGGGCCGGCCTTCTGGGGCGTCATCTGCGGCGAACTCGCCATCTTCGCCGCCGCGCGCTACACCAACATCGCCTTCCTCTGGTGGAACGTGATCGGCTGCGTCGTGGTCATCCTGAGCGCGCTGCTGCTGCAGGCGCTAAGTCCGAATCAGACCCAAGCCCGGACGAGTGGGCAAGCTTAGTTTGCCTGCCACTACCTTGACGCCGCTGCAGGGATCATTCGAGATCAGCAGGTTGCCGTCGAGGTCGGCGTAGTCGACGAGCGGCGATAGCTGCGCCGCCGCGGTGATCGCCACCGACGACGAAACCATGCAGCCGAGCATCGTCTTCAATCCCAGCGACTTCGCGATCTGAATCATGCGCAGCGCCTCCAGTAGGCCGCCGCATTTATCCACCTTGACGTTCACCCCATCGAAGTGCGGCGCCAGTTTCGGAATGTCCTCCGGATGCAAGCAGGCTTCATCGGCGATCACGGGAATGTGAATGCGCTGGCGGATCCAGTTCATGTCGTCGAGCATGGCCGCCGGCAGGGGCTGCTCAATTAACTCGACGCCCTGCTTCTCCAGCCAATTGATCTTGCGCACGGCCTCTTCCTTGGTCTTCCACCCTTCGTTGGCGTCCACGCGCAACGGTTTTTTGGTCTCGGCGCGCACCGCTTCAATGGTCGCCTCGTCGGTGCTCAGCCCCACCTTCACTTTGAGCACCGGATAAGCCGCCGCTTCGCGGACCTTGGCTCGCGTCACCTCGGGAGAGTCGATGCCGATGGAGAAAGTCGTCACGGGAGCGTCGGCCGGATCGAGCCCGAAGATCTGGTGGACGGGAATGCCCAGCCGCTGCCCCAGCCAGTCAAAGCAAGCGATATCGACGGCGGCCTTCATCGCGTACTGCCCCGGTACGCGTTTGGCGAAGTCGGCCAGCAGCTTGGTGTACTGGCGCGGGTTGGCGCGGGCAAAGAAGTCCGTCATCTGCGCCAACGTCTGCGCTCCCTGCGCGGCCGTCTCGTTGTAGCGGACAATCGGCGCCCCTTCGCCCCAGCCGGTGATCCCGTCCCGGGTGAACCGCGTATAGAGGACGTCGCGATAGGCCGACGACGACATCGTCGTGGTCCACGTGTGCCGGAGTTGCACACGAAAGACCTCGGCTTTCATCGTGCTGGCGGGAGTAGGAGCGGCAGCGGCGAGCGGAAGGGCGGAGAAGTGTCGGCGAAGCATCTAGTGCTATTCTATAGGTGACCCAGCGGTGAGGTGCGAGAGCTGGTTGAATCGAGCAGTCTCGAAAACTGCCGTACCTTCACGGGTACCGTGGGTTCGAATCCCACCCTCACCGCCACTCACGCTGATAGCTCTCAAGTTGCACCGCAGGTACTCCCGCATCGCCGGAAAGTGCGCCGGCGGACACGACACGACACCCGAAACTACCTGGCCAACCGCACTGGGCGAGACATCGCGCCCCTCACCTCTGAGCAAGTATCAGATCTTCGCTAGGCAGCTGAGCTCGTTCGCGGACTCCCAGGGCTAAGTTATGTTCGACCAGTAGGCCGGTGGTCACATCATCCAGTTCGCTACCATTGCCAAGCAATCTGGGCGAGGGCCAGGGCCATTCACCCATTCCTGGCCGCTTCCTACTACCAAAGCACCTGCACTGGATACGGCTCAAAAGCGCGATCACACGCGGCGATGACGAGGCCACGCAGGAGAGCCTGAGCAATCAGCATCCGGTCGAAGGGGCCTTTGTGAAGAAGCTGCAGTTTCTCGGCGGTCAGAGCGTCAGTCTGTGCCAGCGAAAGGCTGGCGATACTTGGCTCTTCACGAACAACGGGGATCCGGGCCGAGGGGTGCGAAGGCAACGCGATCCCTCCTTGCCCGTACTTGCGGGCAATTTCCCAAACCGACATCGAACTGAGATAAACCTCGTTTGCCGGATCCAGGATTTGGGCTCGCACCACCGGCGATAAGTGGGGAGAATCCGCCTGAAACCAAAGGAAGGCACTCGTATCAAGCAGCAATTTCACGCTTCATCTCCCTGAGGAAAGACCGGTTTTGCGTCGAATTCAACAAGCTGCTCGGCGGTCATCGGCACGAAGGCATCTCTCTCCCAATGCACCTGCTCCTTAAGCAATCCGGCAATCCGCGCCGGGGTCATCTCAATCGCGCGAAGTTCCGGTACTGGCTGATTGTGCCGACTACACGATGATCACTCCGCCTCGTTCGACGCGGTCAAGGTAGCTCGAAGCTCTGACCAGAATTCTGATCAACTACCAACGCCCGCTTACTGCTCAGCCGGGCCCCGACCCCGCTCTCGCAAAGTATCCCGTCTTGTGCCGCGTGCGCAGACCCTCGCGTTTCGTCCGAATCTTCACCTTGCGGAACGTGCCGTCGCGTTCGGACTGGCTGCTGGTGTACGCCAGATCGTACGAAGTGCGCAGTGTATCGGCAATCTGCCGGAAGGCTTCACGCAGGTGGTCGTCCAGCGCCGCGTCGAACTCCAGGCCCCCGGTTTCATTGGCGATCCGTTGCATCACGGAGCGTCCGTACTTGTTGCGTGCCGTCCATTGCCCCTTGCGGAGTTCCGTGTAGCGCAAGGCGAAAACCGTGGCCGAGTACTCTTGCGCCGCCTCAATCGCGTCAAGCAGATTGCGCGCGCTCGAGTTGTCCTCGCCGTCGGAGAAGAGAATGATCGCACGCCGCCCCGGCTGGCCCTGCAGCGCCTTTGCGGACTCCACCGCCGCGTCATAAAACGATGACGAGTTCTGGCGAATCTCCGGGTTGCCCAGCTTGCGGTAGTCACCCAGCCGCTTCGCCTTCTGGAACTCCTTCAGCGCGTCGTCCAGCCGGTCCGGCCGGGTGTCGGCCGTGGAAACTTCGTAAACGTTCGCCCCGAAGCAGATCAGCATGGCCCGGTCTTGCGGCTTCATTGCCGTCTTCAGGAAATCACGCAGATCGCGGCGATGCTCTTTGAGATAGTCCTCTTGCGAGCCCGAAACGTCGGCGACCACGGCCAGCGTCAGCGGCGAGTTCGCCGCGCGCGAGAAGAACGCGATCTTCTGCGGCACGCCGTCCTCCCACACCTCGAAGTCAGCGGCCGTCAGGTTGTCGATGAGTTTTCCCGAGGCGTTGGTGACGGAGAACGGGACGTTCACCAGGTTCACATCTACGCGGATCGGCGTGGGTTCCTGCGCCCACGCGAGCGAGGAAAAAAGAAAAGAGCGGCGTCGCATTGTAAACAATACGCATGATCGCACTCAGCGGTGCCATCTTTTTGTCAAGATTGAAGCATGCGAGCACTTTGTCTCTTGGCCGCTACCCTCGCATTCGCGCAGGAGCCCGAGATCCGGCTGGTCCGCGTGGCGCAAGGCTTAGACAATCCCGTGGACCTGCAGTCCGCGCGCGACGGATCCAAGCGCCTTTTCATTGTCGAGAAGGACGGCATCATTCGCATCCTGCGCGACGGCGCGTTGCTCCCCACGCCCTTCCTCGATATCGGTGCCAAAACACGCTCCGTTGGCGAATGCGGACTGCTCGGCCTGGCCTTCCCGCCCGGCCATCGCGACAAACGTTACTTCTACGTCAACTACACGATTCCCACCTGCCGCGGCACGGTGATTGCGCGCTATCGCGTCACCGGCGCTAACGCCGACGTGGCGGACCCCAATAGCGAAGAGATCATCCTTACACAGCCCCAGCCCTTCACCAATCACAACGGCGGCCAACTCCAATTCGGGCCGGACGGCTTTCTCTACATCGGCCTCGGCGACGGCGGCTCAGCCGGCGATCCGCAGAATAACTCCCAGAACCCCGCCACTTGGCTCGGCAAAATGCTGCGTATCGACACGGAATCAGGCCCCGCCTATCGCGTGCCTCCCTCCAACCCCTTCTTGAGCGACTCACGTTACCGCCCCGAAATCTGGGCCACCGGCCTCCGGAATCCTTGGCGCTACTCCTTTGACCGGGAGACCGGCGACCTCTGGATGGGCGACGTCGGCCAGAACCGCGCCGAAGAGATCGACTTCCAGCCCGCCAGCAGCCGCGGCGGCGAGAACTTCGGTTGGCGCATCATGGAAGGCTTCTCCTGCTTCAACCCTTCTACCAACTGTGACCGCACCAATCTCACCCTGCCCGTGCTCGAATACACCCGCGCGCAAGGCGACGTCTCCGTCACCGGCGGCTACGTCTATCGCGGCACGCGCTGGCCCGGCCTGCGCGGCACCTACGTCTACGGCGACTTCGCTAGCGGCCGCATCTGGGGCCTGCGCCGCGAAGGCGCGCAGTTTAACAACCGCCTCTTGTTGCGCCCCGCGAATACCTCCATCGCCACCTTCGGCGAAGACGAGGACGGCGAATTGTACATCGGCGACTTCGGCGGCATCGTCTACCGGATTGAGGCCGCCAGCCGCCCCGTATTCACTTCGAACTCCGTGGTGAACGCCGCCAGTTTTGAGGAAGGCCTCACGCCCGGTTCCGCCGTCAGCCTCTTCGCCTCGGCGCTCACCAGCGGACCGGGCATCACCGCCAGCCCGAATCTGCCGCTATGGCGCGACTTGGCCGGCGTCCGCGTGCTGGTGAACGGCGCCGACGCCCCGCTCTACGCCGTGGCCAACGTGAATCAGCAGGAGCAAGTGAATTTCCAGGCTCCCTTCGCCCTCACCGGACCCACGGCGCGCGTCGCCGTCAGTGTGAACGGCCTGGTGAGTGCCGAGGTGAACGTCGTGGTGCGCGACTTTCAACCCGCCGTGTTTGTGAGTGGCGCCCAGCCCATTCTGGTTGACGCGGCGAGCAATAGCTTACTTGCCAGCGTCCGGACGAATCAACTGATTTACCTCTACGCCACCGGACTCGGCCAAGTCGACAACGCCCCCGCCTGGGGCGCCGCCGCCCCAAGGTCACCGCTCGCCCGCGCGCGGACGCAGCCCGTCGTCACCCTCGGCGGCCAAGTTTGCGAACTGCAGTACGCCGGCCTCGCCCCGGACTTCGCGGGAATTTATCAAGTAAACTTACGCGTCCCCGCGGGAGTCGCGCGCGGGATGCAGGAGTTAGTCATCAACGCGGGCAGCCAACGGTCGCCCGGTGTGACGGTTTTGGTGGAATAGAGCAACTTAGTAAGACAGGCCTCCGGCCTGTCCCGGGAGTTTCGCCATTTGGATGGGTTTCCCGTGGACCGGCCAGGAGGCCTGTCCTACCAAGCTGCTGGAGTGAGCGGCTCGTCAGACGCGCATGCGGCGATCTACTACCGCGAATTAGGCGCCTGGTAGCCCTGCCAAATATACTCAAGCGCCGCCGGCAGAGTTTGCTGCTTCACCGCGCGGTCCGTGTGGCCGGCGTTGCGCGCGAAGACGAACTGATAATCGTAGCCCTTCTTCGCTAACACATCCGCCATGCGCTCATTCGCCAGCACCCAATCATGGTAATCATCGCGGGTGTTTAAGTTATCGCGGTCGCTGATTTCGAGCCAAAGGCGCAAAGGCTTCTTCGGGCTGTTCGGAATTAGATTCTCGTGAAATTCCCACGCGCCGTGCGGGGTCTCTGGATTGTACGGCCATTGCTGATAAACGTAAGTGCCCGAATAAGTCAGCACCCGGCGATAGAGATCGGGCCGGTACCAGGCCATGATCAGCGCCGCCGACCCGCCGGAACTGCCGCCCATCGTCGCTCGCCCGTTTGGATCCTTTGTCAGCTTCACGGCGTATTGCTTCTCCACCAACGGCAAGACTTCCTTCTCGACAAACTCCGCATACAGGCCCGACATCGTGTCGTACTCGAGCCCTCGCTGGCTTCCCTGTGCGTCGCCCGAGCCATTGCCGATCGAGATCGCGATCATCACCGGCACGCGCTTCTGCGCGATGAGGTTATCGAGCGCGGTAAACAGCGCCTTATCGATCCCGTCGGCGCCGACAATAAACGGAGCGGCCGTGCCCGGCACATACTGCTGCGGCACATACACGCCCACTTTGCGCACGTAGGGCGCCGGATGGCTGGAGACGATCAGCTTCCGCGGATCCGCCGGATCCGGCCGCCCGAAGGTGCCCGGTTCGCGCGCGATACCCGGATAGATCTTGCTATCCTCGCTCTTCATCTCGAACGTATACACCTTGCCCTGCGGCACGCCTTCCTGCACCGTCATCTCGGGCGCCGGATTGTGCGTCGGGCCGATGATGAAATTGCCGTTGGCCTTGGGTGACGGCACTTCCCCGTCCGGTAGCTCCTTCGCTTCTACATAGCCCGGCGTGTGCGGATCCCGCGTCGGCGGCGGCGTGCGCACCGGCTTGGCCGGGGGCGTAGGGACCTGAGCATAAATCAGGCCGGCAAACAAGAGAAGACGCAGCATCGTGGGTTAGTCCTTCAGCAGTTTCATGTCTTTCAGCGCCGCCGCCGGTAACAAGCCGGCCTTGGCGTAGACCAGGAGTTTATCGCGAGAATCGGTAATATCCAAATTGCGCATCGTCAATTGGCCAATCCGGTCCAGCGGACCAAAGGCGCCTTCGCCCTTCTCCATCGTCAGCCGCTCGGGATGATAGGTGAGGTTTTCGCTCTTCGTGTCGAGCAACGAATAGTCGTTGCCGCGGCGCAGCTCGAGTGTCACTTCGCCGGTGATCGCCTTCGCCACCCACCGTTGCAAAGTCTCCCGCAGCATCAACGCTTGCGGATCGAACCAGCGGCCCTCATACAGCAGGCGGCCCAGGCGGCGGCCCATATCGCGGTATTGCTCCATCGTGCCTTCGTTGTGAATGCCGGTCACCAGCCGCTCATAGCCGATGTGCAACAGGGCCATGGCCGGCGCCTCGTAGATGCCGCGGCTCTTGGCTTCGATAATCCGGTTCTCGATCTGATCGGACATGCCGAGCCCGTGCCGGCCGCCAATGCGATTGGCTTCCATCACGAGTTCTACCGGGTCCGCGTAGTTCGTGCCGTTGATCGCGACCGGGAGTCCGCGGTCGAAGGTGAGCGTGACGGTCTCGGGTTCCACCTCCACTTCCTTCTTCCAAAAAGCGACGCCCATGATGGGCTCCACAATTTTGATGCCCGTATTCAGTTGCTCCAGGTCCTTCGCTTCGTGCGTCGCGCCCCAGATATTCGAGTCGGTTGAGTAAGCCTTCTCCTTCGACATGCGAAAAGGTAAATTGGCCTTTTCGAGTAACTCCGACATTTCCTTCCGGCCGCCGAGTTCGGCAATAAATTGCTCGTCGAGCCACGGCTTGTAAATGCGCAGCTCCGGATTCACCATCAGGCCATAGCGATAGAAGCGCTCGATGTCGTTGCCCTTATACGTGGACCCATCGCCCCAAATATCGACGCCGTCTTCACGCATCGCGGCAACCAGCTTGGTGCCCGTCACGGCGCGGCCCAGCGGCGTCGTGTTGAAGTACGGCACGCCGGCCGTCGTGATGTGGAAGGCGCCGCACTGCAACGCGTTTAAGCCTTCGCGCACCAGTTCCTGCCGGCAGTCGATCAGCCGCGCCTTCTCTGAGCCGTACATCAGCGCGCGCCGGGGAATCTCATCGTAGTCAGGCTCGTCTGGCTGGCCCAGGTGCGCCGTGTAGGAGTACGGAAGCGCGCCTTTTTGGCGCATCCAATAGATGGCGGCGCTGGTGTCGAGTCCGCCGGAGAAGGCGATACCGACCCGTTCGCCGGAGGGAAGAGAAGTGAGAATGTTGCCCATGCGTGAATCTTTAGTTTAGCCTTGTCTCATGAATCCATTTCTGCGCCATACCGTAGCGGCGTTGGCCTTCCGGTTTCGGAAGGCCGTGAAGGACGCCCCGCCCGGCTTTGGCGACGTCTCGGCCGGCGCGGGAGCGCGCACGGCCACCCAGACCGTGGCCCACATGGGTGATCTCTTCGACTGGGCCCTGAGCCACTGCGACGGCGCGGGAACCTGGCACGAGGCGGTGCCCCAGGGCTGGGACGCGGAGTGCGCCCGCTTCCTCGCCACCTTGGAGGCCTTCGATAAACGGCTGCAGTCGCCCTTGCAGTGCGAACCGGAGCGGCTCTTCCAAGGTCCGGTCGCCGATGCCTTGACGCACGTCGGTCAACTCGGCACGCTCCGGCGCTTGGCGGAGTCGCCCGTGGGGCCAAAGAATTACTTCAAGGCTGATATTGCCGCGGGTACGATTTGAACGAATCGTCATAGAGCTGTGACCGGTTCGCATTGTTGACCCTGTACGCTAAGGGCAGCATGCCGACCCTCTTACAGCAGGCCCAGCGCTTTCAGACCAGGATCGTGCACCGCGCGCACGACGAACTCTTCCAGCGCGTCCACACCAGCCGCCTGATCTACAACACCTGCTGGGAGGATCCGCGGCTGGACCGGCAAATGCTCGCGCTCCAACCCAGCAGCCGCGTGGTGATGATCACCAGCGCCGGCTGCAACGCCCTCGACTATCTACTCGACGATCCCGCCGAGATCCACGCCGTCGACATGAACCCCCGCCAGAACGCCCTGCTGGAACTCAAGCTGGCCGTCATCCGGCATGGCGACTACGGCGAGCTCTTTCAGATGTTCGGCCACGGCTGGCGGCCCGGCTTCGGCGACTTCCTCACCGGCCTACAGTTACCTGCCTACGCCCGCACTTACTGGCGCGAGAAGCGGCATTACTTCGAACGCTCCTCCCTCAATCCCTCTTTCTACTATCGCGGCACCGCCGGACAAGTTGCCTGGCTCGTGCTCCAGGGCCTCGTGAAGAGCAACCCCCGCGTGCGCGACTTCACCTACCAGTTACTCGAGGCGCAGACCCTTGAAGAGCAGCGCGGACTCTACGAAAACGTCAAGCCCGCCCTCTGGAATGCCTTCAACGCCTGGCTGATGCGCCAGCCCTTCATCATGGCCATGCTCGGCGTGCCGCGGCCGCAGATCCGGCTGATTGAGCATCAGTTTCCGGGTGGCATTACCGGCTACATCCAGAAAAAGGTAGAAGACGTGCTGACTTTGCTGCCCATGCGCGACAACTACTTTTGGCGCGTCTACGCCACGGGAAGCTACACCAAGGCCTGTTGCCCGAACTACCTGCGTGAGGAGCACCAGCCAGCCCTGCGCGCCCGTAGCGGAAACATCCACACTTACACTACTACCGTGGCGAAGTTCCTCCGCCAGCACCCCGGCGTGTACTCGCACTACGTCCTGCTCGACCATCAGGACTGGCTCGCCTCGCACGACGTCGAGGGCCTGCGCGAAGAGTGGGACCTGATCCTCCGCAACAGCCGGCCCGGCACCCGCATCCTCATGCGCTCCGCCGGCCCGCGGATTGACTTTCTGCCCACCGCCGCCCTGGAACGCTTGCGTCTGTTTCCCGAAGTCGCCCGCGAAATGCACCAATTGGATCGCGTCGGCACCTACGGCAGCACGCTTCTCGCCGAAGTGCTATGAGCCTCCGAGCGTATTATCGCTGGCACGCCCACATCTATGATTTCACGCGCTGGGCCTTTCTCTTTGGCCGCCGTGCGTTGATTCAGCAAGCTGCCCGGCGCCGCGCGCCGCGCCGGATTCTGGAGATTGGCTGCGGCACCGGCACCAACCTGCTCGCCTTAACGCGCCTTTTTCCCCAAGCCGAAATTGTGGGCATTGACCTGTCGGAAGACATGTTGGCCAAGGCCCGGCGTAAGGTTCCGTCTGCCACGCTGATTTCCGGCGCCTATGTCGCGCCGCGCGGCCAGCCCTTTGATCTGATCGTCCTCTCCTATTGCCTCACCATGATCAACCCCGGGTTCGACCACGTCACAGCCATCTGCCAGCAGGACCTCAGCGCCGGCGGTGAGATCGCCGTCGTCGACTTTCACGAAAGCCGCGTCGCTTGGTTTCGACGCTGGATGGGCGTGAACCATGTGCGAATGGAGGGGCAAGTCCTGGCTTGGTTCGCCGGCAGCGGGTTGCGGCTGGAGGACGTAAAAATAGAATCCGCGTACGGCGGCCTCTGGCGCTGGTTCGCATGCTTCGCCGTGCGCGACTAGTGCTCCTTTCCCGTGCGGTCACCGGCCGGGGGGGCGTTAGGCATCAAGCCGGGTTACCAGGCGCGCGCGGTGCGGTAGGCGTAGGGGTCAGCGCCGGCTTCGATCACTCCGTTGGGGGTGAGGCGGATCATCACGGGCGCGGCGTCGTAGGTCCACTTGGAGCGGGTACTTACTTTATGCCCACGCTGCCGTAACTCGATGATGGTTTTCTGCGGCAGGCGGTCATCGAGGATCAGATCACCGGGGTTCATGGCGTGGTTATCGAAACTGGAGACTAAGTGGCGGGTCTGCAAACGCGGCGACTCGATCGCTTGTTGGACGTTCATGCCTTGGTCCACGACGTCGAGTAGCAGTTGCAGCAAAGCCTGATCCTGATTGTCGCCGCCGGGGGTGGAGAGGCCGAGGAACGCCTTGCCTTCGCGGGTGACCAGGGTGGGGCTCAAGGTGACACGCGGACGCTTGCCCGGGGCGAGTTCGTTGGGGTGGCCTTCGATCAAAAAGAAACTCTGCGCGCGCTGCGTGAGCGGAATGCCCGTATCGCCGGCGATCACCGAGGGAAGCCACGCACCGGAAGGAGTGGCGACGAACATGATGCCGCTCGCGTCCATGGCGTTGATGCAGGTGGTGTCGCGCGCCATCAGCGAGTCGTCGATTTTGATGCGGGCCATCTCGACTTCGGCTGGATGCTTGCCGACTTTGCCATTGATCATGCCGGGCTTGAATTCGAGCATCGCGCGCTGGCCGATGGCCTTGCGCCGTTCCGCGGCATACTCTTTTGAAAGCAAGATACTCGCCGGTACTTTGGAGAAATTGGGATCGCCGTAGTAAGTGTCGCGGTCGGCGTAGGCGAGCTTGAGCGCTTCGGTAAGTTGGTGGACGCTTTCCGTAGATTGATAGGGCAAGGTGTGATGATTACCGGCTTCGAGCATATTGAGGGCCTGAATCATGGACGGACCTTGGCTCCAGAAGCCGGGCTTGTAGACGGTGACGCCGCGGTAAGTGGTGGAGACGGGCTCCTCAACGGAGAGCTTGAAACCGGCCATGTCTTCATAGCGCAGCAGGCCGCCGTTCTGCTTCACGAAGGCGTCGATCTTTTTGGCAACGTCACCGCGGTAGAAGTAATTGCGGACGGCGTCGATTTTGGCGGTGCGCGGGCCGCCGGCGCGCTTTTCGGCGTCGGCCATGGCGCGGAGGGTGCGGGCGAGGTTGGGCTGGCGGAAGACGGCGCCGGGCGCGATGCGGTCCGCGCCGCCGATCCAGTGGGCTTCGGAAGTCGGCCAGAGCTTGAAGAAGCGGCGGCCGCTGTTGATGGTCATGGCGCGCATCTCGTCCAGTGCCGCACCGTCGGCGAGTTCAATCGCGGGCGCGATCACTTCGGCGAAGCTCTTAGTGCCGTACTCGCGCAGGGCAAGCAGGCCGGCGTCCACCATGCCGGGCACGAGGGCGGGCATCAGGCCGGCGCCGGGGACGAACTGCGAAACGCCGTTCGGCTCCATATACTGCACTTCGCCGGGCAGGAAACGGCGGCGGCGAAAGAAGTCAGCCGTGGCGCTCTTGGGCATGGTGCCGACGCCGGCGATCGAGACCACGCGGCCTTCCTTGGTGCGAATCAGAATCGGCGCTTCGCCGCCGAAGCCGAAGTGGGAGTACTCCACGATGGAGGCGGCGAACATCGCCGCGACACCGGCATCCACCGCGTTGCCGCCAGCGTAATAGAGGCGCATGCCAGCGTCGGTAGCGGGCTCACTGCCGCCGGCCACGGCGCCGCGCATGCCGCGCACGGCGTAGCGGGCTGGCTGCTCGGGGGGAGCTTTTTGGGCCCGCACGAACCAGGCGCCGCCCAGAATCGCGAGCAAAGTGCAAATACTTCCGCGAAGTCGCATACCTCAGTTTATACTGTGGAGATCGACCGCAAGCCCCAACCCGCGCCCCCGGTTTCCGCTTCCGCGCAGCCGGCTCCCACTACTGCGCCTACCGAGGAGCCGATGCTCTATTGCCCGGTTTGCAGTTTGCGACTGGCGCAGCGCAAGTGTAAGCTGTTCTGCGAAAGATGCGGCTACTATCTCTCCTGTAGTGACTATTACTAAACGCGAGGCACCATGTTCGTTCCCTTGACTCCTCTCCGCTGTCTGCACCGCGCCGTCGATCTCTTCGGCAGCCGCGTGGGCATTATCTCCGGCGACCGTCAGTTCACCTACCGCGAATTCGGCGAGCGCGTAGGCCGGCTGGCCACGGCGCTCACCGCCGCTGGCATTCAGCCGGGTGACCGCGTCGCTTACCTGAGCTTCAACAACCACCAGTTGCTCGAGGCCTATTACGGCGTGGTGCAAGCCAAGGCGATCGTGATGCCATTGAATGTGCGGCTCTCGGCGCCGGAGTTAGTGGCGATTTTGAATCATTCCGGGGCGCGTTTGCTGGCCTTTGAGAATGACTTCGCCCCGCTGGTGGAGAAGCTGAAGCCACTGTGTACGGGCATTGAATTCTTCATGACGCTGGACGCGGAAAAGCCGGCCTGTGCGGACTGGGTTTACGAAGAATTCCTCGCCACGGGCCATCCGGAGCGCGCGGATATTTTTGCTTACGACGAGAACAGCGTCGCCGAGTTGTTTTATACCAGCGGCAGCACCGGTACGCCCAAGGGCGTGATGCTGACGCACCGTGGCTTGTATCTGCACGCGCTGGACGTGGCGACGATGTACGAGCACCATCGCGACGTGGTCGACTTACATACGATTCCGCTGTTTCACGCCAATGGTTGGGGGCGTCCGCAAACCAGCACCATGCTGGGCGTGAAGCAGGTGATGGTGCGCCGTTTCGATCCGGCTTTCGTTTTGGGCCTGGTGCAGGAACACCACGCGACTTACATGAGCCTGGTGCCCACCATGGCCAACTGGCTGATTAACTTTCCGAACGTAGCCGACTATAACTTGAGTAGCTTGAAGCAAATCATGTTGGGCGGCGCGGCGGCATCGCCCGAATTGATTGACCGGCTGGAGAAAGCGATGGGTTGCGAGTGCGTCTCTGGCTACGGACTGACGGAGACGTCGCCGGTACTGACCAGCGCGCGGCGCAAGGATGGCGTGGACTACTCTGACCATGCCGAGCGACTGCGCCGCCAGGCGATGGCCGGCTGGCCGGTGCCCGGAGTGGAAGTGCGCGTGGTGGATCCGCAGATGAACGACGTCGCACGGGATATGACGGCCATCGGCGAAGTGATCGCGCGCGGCGACCATGTGATGGACGGCTATTTCCGCGAGCAAGAAGCCACCAAGGCCGTGATGGAAGGTGGCTGGTTCCACACCGGCGACATGGCCATTTGGGATGAACACGCGCATATTCACATCGTGGATCGCAAGAAGGAAATCATTATTTCCGGCGGCGAGAATATCTCTTCCATCGAGGTGGAGAAAGCGATTTTCTCGCATCCGGCAGTATTCGAGTGCGCGGTGGTCGCGGCTCCCGATGAGCGTTGGGGCGAGGTGCCGGTGGCCGTGGTCGTGCTAAAACCGGAGGCCAAACTGACGAGCGAAGAGTTACTCGAGTTTCTCTCAAGCCGGTTAGGGAAATTCAAAATGCCGCGTATGGTGGAATTCTCCGCGGAGCCGCTCGAAAAAACGGGCACGGGGAAAATCAAGAAAATCCCGCTGCGCGAAAAATATTGGGCCGGGAAAGATAAGCGAGTGCAAGGTTAGTGTTTACCGTGCGCATTCCCTGCGCCGCCGAGGCGCGGGAAACGCTGATCGCGGAGTTACACGAAGCCGGGACGACGGGTGTCCTGGAAGAAGACGCGCACTTAGTGGCCTGGTTTGACCATTGGGACACCGCGGCGCGCTTTGGCCATGTGGAAGCGGCCCCGGAACAGGATTGGAGTACCGCCTGGCAGCAATTCTGGACGCCGCGACTGGTGGGCGAACGCTTCTTTCTGGTGCCCGCCTGGACCGACGAACCCACGCCGGAGGGCCGGATCCGCATGGACTATCTGCCCGGGATGGCGTGCGGCACAGGCGAGCATCCCGGTACGCGGCTGGCGATGATGGGCCTGGAAGCGATGGTGCGTCCGGGTGACCAAGTGCTCGACATCGGCTGCGGCTCCGGCATTTTATGCCGGGCTGCGCAGTTACTGGGCGGACGGGCGATTGGCTGCGACATTGAAGCGGCAGACTTGGCCGTCGCCCGGGAGCACGTGGACGCGAGTTACTTTGTGGGCTCGGCGGACGCGGTGCGTTCGCAGTCGGCGGATGTGGTTACGGCGAATATCAACGCCGAAGTGCTGGTCGCGCTGTCCACGGACTTACGGCGCATCGCTCGCCGGGCCATTGTTCTATCTGGCTTTCGGCCGGAGAGTATTCCGGAGTTAGAAGCGACTTACGGGCCGGCGCGGCGGCTGTCCTTGGAGGGCTGGTCAGCGTTGGTGGTATGACCGAACCCAAGTATCCGGTCGCGCGCGCCGCGGCGTTGCGTCTCGAACAGCAATGCGCGCACCTGGCGCCGGCGGGGACGCCGCTGCCCAGCGTCGAAGAGTGGGAAGCGCTGCTGCAGGTGGCATTCTGGGCCAGTTTGCGGCGTGAGGAAGGCCATTGGCCGAAGGTGTCCTTGGCGCTACTCGCGCCGGAGCGCGCGACGAGGCCACTGCTATTCGCGATGCCGGTCGCGTTGACGCCGGAGTCGTTGACGCGGATTGCGCCGGCGGTGGACCGGCCGGGCGTTCACCTCGGGACCGGGGGGATGTACCTTTGGGGCACCACACACCATTTGCCGCCCTATTGCCCCGTGGTGGAAGTGATTGCGCCGGGCTTGCTCGTCGTAAAGAGCAGCCGGGCCGAAGCGGCGGGCAAGTTCGTCAACCTGGCGGTGCTGGAAGGCGATCAATTGAAGATGATTGACCATGGCACGGCGGCACTGCCCGATTGCCCGGCCATGCTGACGCCGCTGCTGGACCTGGAGTCGCAATTCCGGGTGGAGGACTCGGCCGGCACGCTGATCCAGCTGGCCGTCTCCATGCGCGCGCACGGACGCGGCGGCACGCTGCTGATCGTCTCCGGCGAGGCGTGGCGGGACTCGATCCTGACGCCGATGCCCTACGCGGTGTCACCGCCCTTCGCGACCACCGCAGCACGCATCAGCCGCGTAGCAGGGCTTACCGCGGCCGACGGCGCCACCATCCTGAACGAACGCTTTGAACTGCTGGCCTTCGGCGCCAAGATCGTGCGCCGGCGGGGTGCGGCGCAGGTGGCGCAGATCACGCTGAGCGAACCGATTGAGGGCGCCATCCCCACCGTGGTGGAGCCGGCCCAATTAGGAGGAACGCGGCACATCTCGGCGGCGCAGTTCACGCACGATCAGCGGGAGGCGCTGGCGATGGTAGCGTCGCAGGACGGGCGCTTCACGCTCTTCGGCTGGTCAGCGTGTGATGACCGGGTGCACGCGCGGCGCGTAGAGTCCTTGTTGCTGTAGGGGAGACTGTTTTCGACCGATAGAAACCTACCAGTATGGCCCCAGAAACTGACCCACCCCCCTCAGGGCTCGACGGACTCCAGTTCCAGAAAGCGGAGTTCGCCGGGCCCACCTGCCAATGCTGCACGGCGCCGATCACCGCCGAGTATTACCATCTCGAAGGGCAACCGATCTGCCCGGCTTGCGCCGAGGCGATCCAGGCGGACCAGGAGTCGCCGAAGCATACTTGGGTGCTGCGGGGCGCGCTCTTCGGCCTGGGCGTGGCGCTGGGCTGCGGCGCCGCTTATGGCGCTTTCCGCCTGGCGTTGGACTGGGATATCGCGCTGGTGTCGATTGGGGTCGGCTACGCGGTGGGGCGCGCCGTGCGGCGGGGCTCTTACGGCCTGGGCGGACGACGTTGCCAGGTGCTCGCCGTTTTGCTCACTTACCTGGCCATCAGCATCAGCTTCGTGCCGGTCCTGTATCAGGCGTTCCGGGCCCAGAACGCGAAGGACGCAGTGGCGGAGCAGGTTCCTCCGGCAATGTCGGCGATCATGGCGACCGTCATGTCTCCGGCGGTACCCTTCTTTGACTTAGCCAGCGGCTTCTCCGGACTCATCGGGCTCGCCATTGTCGCCTTCGGCCTACAACAGGCATGGCGGCAGACCGCGCGTGACCCCAGGCTGTTAATGGGACCATATCAGACAGAGGATACATCTTTGCGTGTCTAAGTACTGTGCGGCCTGCGGCGAGCCCATCGAACCGCTGGCCCTGGTTTGTGAAAAGTGCGGCCAGTTGACCTATGCGGCCGATTTAGAACGCTTGGCCACGGAGGCCCGGACGCTCGAAAGCGCCGGGAACTTCGACGAGGCGATCGAGTGTTGGCGCCGGGCGTTGTTGCTCCTGCCGGCTGGTTCCGTGCAGTCCGCTACGATCGAGGCCCATCTGGGCCAACTCAACATTCGCCGCGCCGAGGCGGCGGGCAAGGCCGAGGAGGAGCAGAGCAAAGCCGCCTGGCTAAAGCGCTTCGGCGGGCCGTTCCTCGTCATCGGCGGCTTGCTGTGGAAGTTCAAAGCCATCGTGGTCCTGGTGTTCACCAAGGCCAAGTTTCTGCTCTTCGGATTGGCGAAGCTGAAGACGGTCGCCTCGATGTTTCTCTTCTTCGGCGTCTACTGGACGCAGTTCGGCTGGCCCTTTGCGCTGGGCTTCGCGCTGAGTATTTACGTGCACGAGATGGGCCACATGTGGATGCTGCGGCAATACGGCTTGCGGGCGTCGGCGCCGTTGTTCATTCCTTTTGTGGGTGCATTTGTGGCACTCTATGACCAGCCGGCCGACGTCCACCAGGACGCGCGGATCGGCCTGGCCGGGCCCACGTGGGGCCTGGGAGCGGGGCTCTTTTGCGGGGCGATGGCCGCGCTTACCGGCCAGATGTTCTGGAGCGCGCTGGCGCACACGGTGGGCTTTATGAACATCTTCAACCTGCTGCCGGTGTACGTCCTGGACGGCGGCCGTGGGGCGCGGGCACTGAGTCAGCAACAGCGCTGGGCTGCGCTGAGTCTGACGCTGGTGCTGGGTTGGACGCTGGGGCAGCCATTCCTTTATTTAATCGCGGCGGGCTTCGGCTACCGGCTCTACAAGCAAGACGCCGCCCCTTACGCGGACTGGCCCGCCTTCTGGCAATTCGGCGGGTTGTTGGTGTCGCTGGGTTTGTTGAGTGCATTGCCGGCGCGGGTCGGGGGGTTGTAGGGAGTTAGTCAGTTGGCGGCGGACGAAGTCGGCGAACGGTAAACGAGCCGCTCACTCCGTGCGCGGCTGGGAGCTCCCGGTGGGACCAGAGAGCTGGGAGCGAAAAGCCAGGGCCCTAATTGGCCGCCTTACCTCGCCAGAAGAAGAATACGGGTATTCCCATCAAGACAATTAAGAGTCCGGGCCAGGTGTAAGTGGGCTTGTAGAGGAGTAACAAAACTTCTACGAGTCCGGCTAAAAGAATGTAAGCCGCGGGGAGCACCGGGTAACCCCAGGCACGATAGGGCCGCGGCGTGTGCGGACGTTTCCGGCGCAAGACAAATATACCGGCGATAGTGAGGATGTAGAAAAGCAGCACGGCGAAAATAACGTAGTCGAGTAAGTCACCGTACTTTCCGCTCAGCGTGAGAATGCAGGTCCAGATGCACTGCAAGACCAACGACATCACGGGCGCTTTGGTGACGGGATCGAGCTTGGTGACGGACTGGAAGAACAAGCCATCGAGCGCCATGGCGTAGAAGACGCGGGCGCCGGCGAGGATGAGTCCGTTGACGCAGCCGAACGTGGAAATCATGATCGCGACGGCCATGGCATGCGCGGCGCCGTCGCCCATGAATTTGGCCACCACAAGGGTCGCCACGCGATCCTGGGGAGCGGTCTTGATGGCGTCGAGCGGCAGAACGTTCAGATAAACCAAGTTACAGGCAATGTAAAGCAGGGAGACGATGCCGACGCCGAGCACGAGAGAAAGCGGCACGTTGCGCTGGGGATTGCGGATTTCACCGGCCGTGAAGGTGACGTTATTCCAGGCATCGGAGGAGAACAAAGATCCCACCAGCGCGACGCCCACTAACTGCACCGCTAGCCAGGCGCTGGGCATTTCTCCCCAGAAGTTACCGAAGTTCGCGGCGACGGCGGCGTCGTTCCGGCCGAGGAGGAGTCCGAAAACGACGAGCCCCAGCAAGGCGCCCGTTTTGGCTACGGTGAATACGTTCTGCACCAACGCGCCCAAGCCGATGCCGCGGGTATTTACCCAAGTGAGGAGTAAGACAATCGAAATGGCGATGAGTTGTTGGGTATTCAGAAATGGCAATAAGAAATTGTCCGCCGCTACCCAAGGAAAGAAGACTCCGGCGAATTTCGCGAAAGCGACAGCGACGGCGGCGATGGTTCCGGTTTGAATGACGAGGAACATCGTCCAACCGAAAAGAAAGCCGGCCAGCGGTCCGAAGGCTTCGCGCAAGTAAATGTATTGGCCGCCGGCTTGCGGCATCATCGCCGCGAGTTCGCCGTAGCTTAGCGCGGCCATCATGGTAAGTAAAGCCGTAAATACCCAGGCGGCAATCAGCAGTCCGGGCGAGCCTACTTGGCGCGCGATGTCGGCCGAGACGATGAAGATTCCGGAGCCGATCATGGAGCCGATGACGATGGTAGTGGAGCTCAATAAACCTAAGCGGGGTTCTAAGTGGGAAGTAGGCGTAGCCATGCATCCGTCCTCTCTGCGAGTAAGTCCAAAGTAAGTGGTGGCCGGTAGAGCGCGCCGATCACCGCCACGGAGTCAGCCCCGGCGTCGAGGGCGGCGCGCGCGTTATCGAGGGTTAGTCCGCCGATGACGGTGAGCGGCCGGGTGGTAAGCGGACGCCAGGCGCGAAGATTCGCCAAGCCTACGACGGGATCGGGATTCTCTTTCGAAGCCGTGGGAAAAATCGGCCCGAGGGCAAGGTAGTCGGCCTCTGGGGGCGCGGCGAGTAACTGCTCCGCGTTGTGCGTCGAGTAACCGAGCAAGCCGGCACCCATGACGGCGCGCGCCTCCGCGCAAGGCAGATCGTCCTGGCCGACGTGCAGACCGCATTGCAGGACGCGCGCGACATCGGCGCGGTCGTTGATGACGAAGCGCGCCCCGCGCGCGGCGCAGAGGGCCGCCACTTGGCGGGCGGTGTCGAGCAGGTTCTGGGAAAGGTATTCCTTCTGGCGCAGTTGCAGGATCCGCGCGCCGGCCGAGAGAATCACTTCAGCGGCGGCCAAGGGCGCGACGCCAGCCGCCGCGAGGGCGGCCGTATCGAGAATCGGGTAGAAGGCTGGCAACATGCGGAAGCCACATGATAGCTTGGTTTCTCGTGATCGCACTACTCTTGCCCGCCGTGGCCATGATGTTGGGATGGGGACTGCGCGGCTTCATCGGCGGCGGACCGCTCGGCGCCATGATCCCCGGGGCCATGGTGGCGCTGGCGATTTGCCTCACGCGCCCCGTGCGCAACGTGGCGCGCGCATGCGTCTTCGGCGCGATTGCCATCGGCTTTGGCGGCGAGATGACTTATGGCCAAACGGTGGGCGCCGCCAATGCCATCGACACTCGCGCTTGGGGCCTGCTGGGGTTGTCCTTGAAGGGCGGCGTGTGGGGTTTGCTGGGGGGCGCGATGTTTCGGCTGGGCTTCACGCGCATTCGCCCGTGGCGCATGGCGCAGACCGGCCTGGCGCTGATCGCGGCCTGCTGGCTGGGCTGGAAGGTCATCAATCAGCCGAAGTTGATTTACTTCTCGAACCGCCTGGATCGGCCGCGCGAGGAGGTGTGGGCCGGGCTGCTGCTGGCTGGCCTGGTGCTAGTCGCGTGGCGCGCGGAGACGCGCCACTTCGCTTGGCTTGGCGCCGTAGGAGGAGCGCTCGGTTTCGGGCTGGGTGGGGCGCTGCAAGCCTATGGCATCGAGTTCCTCGGACGCCAGTATCCTTGGTGGAAGGGGATGGAGTTCACCTTCGGTCTGCTCTTCGGCTGCGCCCTGGGCTGGGCCGCGCGTGAATTGCGGCCGACGCCCGAGAGCCAGTCCGCGACGGCGCCGCTGTGGCAACAACTTGCCGCGGCGGCGCTCTGCATGACCCTCTTATTCCGGGGCTTCGTTCGCCTCCAGACGCGCTTCGACTACTTGATTCTAGGACTCCTGGTACTCTGGCTCCTCACACTCTTCCCCTGGGCACAATGGCAAGCCGGGATCTCGGTGACGGTCGCGGCGACGATGTTTGACTTGGCGCGCGTCCACGGTGAACGCTTACACTACGCCGCGGCGGGCGTGGCGGGCTTGCTCTTCGCGGTCGCCGTGGCCCGCTACGCGACGAGCGCAGAGAGGGCGTTGCTGCTGCTCACCTGGTCCACCACCTTGATCGCCACCGCCAAGTTTATGATGCAAGGCGATGGGCTGGTGAATCCGGTGGGCATCGCGTTCATCGTCATGGCGCTGATGGTGACCTGGCTGACGCGCCAAGCGGCCCAACGCAGCCCCCGCAATGCGCCATAATAGGGCGCATGTCCGCACTTGTGCCCGCCGAGATCGATTCCATCGCCGGTGGCTACCACGGTGACCCCTTTAGTATCCTGGGGCCGCACCAAACCGAAGCCGGCTGGGAGATTCGCGTCTGGATGCCCCTGGCGAGCGACGTTTCGGTGATGACGATGGAAGGCTCCGTCACCATGCGGCGCGTCCACCCGGAGGGCTTTTTCGTCGCCGAATTGGCCGGCCGTCCCGGCACCTACATGCTCAACGTCACCGATGCGCAGGGCACGCACTTGGTGGAGGATGCCTACCGCTTTCCGCCGCTGATTACCAGCTTCGATCTGCATTTGTTTGGCGAAGGCTCGCACCAGGCGGCTTACAAATTCCTGGGCGCGCATGTCCAGGAGTGCGAGGGCGTGGCGGGGGTCCACTTCGCGGTGTGGGCGCCGAGCGCCAACGCGGTGCTGTTGACGGGCGACTTCAACCAATGGAACCTGCGCGCCCTGCCGATGCGGCGGCGCGACGGCGGGGTGTGGGAGCTGTTCGTCCCGGGCCTGGAGCCCGGGGCCATCTACAAGTACTACGTGCGCTCCAGCCTGAATGGCTATAGCGTGCTGAAGGCGGATCCGTACGCGTTCGCGGCGGAACTGCCGCCGGCCACCGGCTCCATCGTGACGGCGCCGGATCGCTTTGAGTGGCACGACGAAAGCTGGCTCGCGCGGCGCATGGCTACGAATTGGCACGCCGCACCGATGTCCTTGTATGAAGTCCATCTGGGCTCCTGGCTGCGGGGCGAGGACGGCCGCGAGTTGAGCTACCGCCAACTGGCCGCCAAGCTGATTCCCTATGCGGTGGAGATGAACTATACGCATCTGGAACTGCTGCCGATCACCGAGCATCCCTTCAGCGGCTCCTGGGGCTATCAGGTGACGGGGATGTTCGCGCCGACGTCGCGCCACGGGTCGCCGGACGACTTCCGCTACTTTGTGGATCAATGCCACCAAGCCGGACTCGGCGTGATTCTCGATTGGGTGCCGGGACACTTTCCGCGCGATCTGCACGGGCTGCACTACTTCGATGGCAGCTTCCTCTACGAGCACGCCGATCCGCGCCGGGGTGAGCACAAGGAGTGGGGCACGTTGATCTTCAACTACGGGCGGCCCGAGGTGCAGAGCTTCCTGCTTTCGAGCGCGGCCTATTGGCTGGAGGCCTTTCACCTGGATGGCTTCCGGGTGGACGCCGTGGCGAGCATGCTGTATCTCGACTTCGGCAAGCAGGAAGGCGAATGGCTGCCGAACCGCTACGGCGGCACCGAGAATTTGGAGGCCATTTCTTTCTTGCGGCGGTTCAACGAGGCGTGCCACCGCCAGCCGGGAATTCTTACGATTGCCGAGGAATCAACGTCTTTTCCCGGGGTGACGCATCCCACTTACGTAGGCGGGCTCGGTTTCTCGATGAAGTGGAACATGGGCTGGATGCACGACATGTTTAACTACTTCAAGCTGGATCCGGTGTTCCGCAAGGGCTCACACCAAAGCTTGACGTTCTCCATCATGTACGCCTTCAGCGAGAGCTTCGTGCTGCCGATTTCGCACGATGAGGTGGTACACGGGAAGTCGTCGTTGATTGGCAAGATGCCCGGCGACGAGTGGCAGCGCTTCGCCAATGCGCGTTGTTTTCTCGCCTATATGTACGGCCATCCCGGCAAGAAGCTGCTTTTCATGGGCCAGGAGATCGCGCAGTACGAGGAGTGGAACGAGAATAAGTCAGTCCGTTGGAATTTGTTGCAGTACGCGCCGCATCGCGAGATCCGGTCCTTGGTGACCGAACTCAACCGTTTGCATCGCGATGAGCCGGCTTTGCACGAAGTGGACAACCAGATGCGCGGCTTCGAATGGGTGGACTTTAAAGACGTGGAGAGTTCGGTGCTCGCCTTCCTGCGGCGTGGCCGCGACGGCAACGAAGTAATTCTGTTCGTTTGTAACTTCACGCCCGTGGTGCGCTACAACTACCGGCTGGGCGTGCCCAAGCTGGGCATTTGGGATGAGATTCTGAATACGGACGCGGCGCGCTTTGGCGGCTCCGGCGTCAGCAGTGGTAGCGAGGTCCACGCGGAGGCGGTAGCGTCGCACGAGCGTCGCGCGAGCATCCGGCTGGCCCTGCCGCCCCTCGCGGTGGTGGCCTATAAGTGGCGCCGTCCGCCGGGCGAAGAGGATCCGGACAAGCTCAAGAGCGCTCCCCTGCCCTTCACGGACGCGGATGTAGCACGGATTATCGCCGAGCAGGCGATCGAAGATCCTGAACTCGCCTACGCCTTGGCGCATCAGAAAATCGATGAAACTCACGACGATCGAAATTAGAAAACTGCTAAAGCAACATCCGGGCTGGAGCGTGGAAAACGGCAAGCTCCATCGCGACTATCGCTTCGCTGATTTCTCGCAGGCCATCGGCTTCCTCACCATGGCGGCGCTGAAGATCGAGGTGCTGGATCACCATCCGGAATGGGCAAACGTTTACAATCGAGTGAGTGTCAATTGCGTTACACACGATGCCGGAGGCATCACAATGAAGGATTTCGCGCTCGCGGCGGTATTGGATCAGGTGGCGAAACGATGCGCCTAACCGTTTGCTTATTGGCCATGGTGGCCTACGCCGCGCCTCCCGTGGTGGCGCCTTGGAGCGGGACGCCGATCCTGGACCGGCTGGTCGACGAGGCCGTGCGCAAGGATCAGTTGCCCGGCGCCGTGGTGCTGGTGGGGCATCGCGGCCAGTTGCTGCATTACAAGGCCTACGGTTCGCGGGCACTGTCGCCAGCGAAGGAGCCGATGACCTTGGACACGGTTTTCGACGCTGCCTCCTTAACCAAAGTGGTGGCGACGACTTCGGCGATGATGAAGCTGGTCGAGTCCGGCCAAGTGCGGCTGGGCGATCCGGTGACGAACTACTTGCCGGAGTTTCAAGGGGGCAAATCGGCCATCACCGTGCGCCAGTTGATGACGCACTTTTCGGGCCTGCGGCCCGACGTGGATCTGACACCCGAATGGAGCGGCTACGACACGGGCATCCAATTGGCGTTGCGTGACAAGCCCGTCGCCGAACCGAATGCGCGCTTCATTTACTCCGACATCAACTTCGTTTTGCTGGGCGAAATTGTGCGCCGCACCTCGGGCGTGAACCTGGCGGAGTACACGCGGCGCGAGATCTTTGCCCCACTTGGCATGACCGATACGGCCTTTCAACCGCCCGAGGCCTGGATGCCGCGCATCGCGCCAACCGAACTCTACAAGGGGATGTCCGCGCCCTTGCGCGGCCGCGTCCACGACCCCACGGCGCGCTTCATGGGCGGGATCGCCGGCCACGCGGGCTTGTTCACGACGGCGCTCGATCTCTCGAAATTCTGCTCGATGATGCTGGGCATGGGCTCCGTGGGCGGCAAGCAGATCTTCTCGCCCTTCACCGTCCAGCGCTTCACGACGCCGCAAACGCCCCCCAGTATGCCCGCCGTACGCGGACTCGGCTGGGACATCGACTCGGCGTACGCCGGCCAACGCGGCGATCTCTTCCCAGCCACCGGCTACGGCCATACCGGCTTCACTGGCACGTCAATCTGGGTGGACCCCGGCACGGCCACTTACATCATCGTGATGTCGAACTCCGTGCATCCCTACCGTCGCCCCGCCGCGGTATCCTTGCGCGGCCGCATCGCCTCCGTGGTGGCGGCGAACCTGCCCACGCCCTCGGCCATGCCCACGAAGACCGGCCTGGAAGTAGCGGCAGCGCGCAAGTTCTCTGACTTTGGCGGACAGGCCGTCGGCTTGATCACCAACCACACGGGCCTTTTTCCAGACGGGCGCCGCAACATCGACGTGATGCTCGCCTCCGGCGTGAAGCTGACGCGGCTGTTCTCACCCGAGCACGGCATTCAAGGCAAAGAGGACCACGAGAAGGTGGCCGACGCGAAGGATGAGAAGAGCGGCCTGCCGGTTTACAGTCTTTATCAGGGCGAGACGCGGAAGCCGAATCCTCAGCATTTGCAGGGATTGCGCGCGTTGGTCTTCGATATTCAAGACGCGGGCGCGCGCTTTTACACTTACGTTTCGACGATGAAGAACGCCATGGAAGCGGCGGCGGAAAACAACCTCGACTTCTACGTGCTGGACCGGCCGAATCCGATCAGCGGCCGTCACGTGGAGGGTCCGGTGCTGGATGAGGACCTCGTCTCCTTCGTGGCAACGATTCCCATGCCTTTGCGCCACGGCATGACGCTGGGCGAACTCGCGGGCCTGATCAATTCCGGCCTGGCGAAGCCCGCACGTTTGCGCGTCGTGCGGATGGAGGGCTGGAGCCGCAGCGACTGGTATGACTCGACGGGGCAGACCTGGGTGGACCTCTCGCCCAACATGCGCTCGCTCAACGCTGCGTTGCTTTACCCGGGCGTGGCGATGATTGAGTACGCGAAGAATTATTCGGTGGGCCGCGGCACGGACGCACCGTTCGAGCAAGTGGGCGCCGATTGGATCAACGGAGCGCAGCTCGCCGGCTACTTGAATCGCCGCGCCTTGCCGGGCGTGCGCATTTATGCCACGCGCTTCACGCCGCAAGCTTCGTACTTTGCGAAGAAGACGATTGAGGGCGTGCGCTTCGTGATCACGGATCGCGAAGCCTTTGACTCGACGCGGCTGGGCCTCGAAATTTGTCTCGCGCTCAATACGCTCTATCCGGGCAAGATCGATTTTCCGGGGAGCCTGAAGCTGATTGGGAGCAAGTCGACGGTGGCGTCGATTCAGGGGCTGGAAGATCCCAAGAAGATTCAGCAGTCCTGGGAACCGGCGCTGGAACGCTGGTCGCAGATGCGGCAGCAGTTTCTGCTTTATCCCTAGTTGTCGAGCAGAATCTTGAGTGTGCCGCGCGTGGCGGCATGCGCAAAGGCCGTGGTGACTTCGGGCAACGGATACCGGCCGTCGATCATTTCGTCCAAATGCAGGCGTCCGCTGGCGATGAGGTCCAAGGCCGGCGCAAAGCGTCCGCAGCGGGAACCGACGAGCGTGACTTCGTTGACGATGATCGGAGCCGTGTCGATGGCCACGCGGCTGGCGATCGTCGACTTCATGATCAGCACACCGCGGGGCTCGGTCATGCGAATGGCCTGGGCCAAACCTTCCGCGGAGCCAGTCGCATCGACGACGTAACGGAAGAGCCGATTCGTCTGCGAGATATCGGCGCCGGCCAAGGCGGCGATGCGCAGCTTGTTGGCGTGGCGCCCGAACTGATGCACGCGGTGGCCATGCGCGGCGAGCACCTGCCCGATGAGCAGCCCAAGCTTCCCGTCGCCCAGGACGGCGATCTCGCTGCGGGCGGGGATCGCCACCTGGTCAAGAATTTCGCAAGCGGCGGCAACCGGTTCCGTGAAAACGGCGTGCTCGGTCTTGACATGATCCGGAACGGGCAGCAGGTTGCGAACGGGTAGCGTGAAGAATTCGGCAAAGGCGCCGGGATGACGGACGATGCCCAGAACGGTGCGCTGCGGACAGTGGCGGCCGAGGTCGCGGGTACACCAGTCGCAATGGCCACAGGCGAGGTTGATCTCTCCGACCACGCGTTGCCCAGTGGCGACGACTTCGGCGACGAACTCGTGGCCAGGGACGCCGGAGAAGCCGTAGTAGCCGCGCTGCAGTTCGAGGTCCGTGTTGCAGATGCCGCCGGCGATGAGCCGCAAGAGGGCGTGGCCGTCGGGGGGATCCGGGGTGGGCAAGTCGCGCGAGGAGACTTGGCCGTGCTCAAGCCAGGCACCCTTCACTGTCGAGCAGCCTGAGTCATACCAGAGGCGCGCCGCTGGCGGCTCCACCACCACCACTTACGCTGGGCATCGGGCAGACGAGGGTCGCGCGCCTGGGCGACGGCACAGCGAAAGACGTCCAGCACGCAAATGTCTTGCCGGCGTCCGGTGAGTTGGCTGAGGCGGGCGTAGAGTTCGTCAGGGTCAGCGGCGGCGAGTTGGGAGACGGTCGCGACGCCGAGTACGGCAAAGTCGCCCAGCATCGCCCCGCCAATTCCTTCCAGGTCTCGAAGTGCCCGCGCATCCGCCATAATCTTCATGTTACCAGCGCGCTCTCACCCGGGGGACTTGACGGACCGTCCAACTGGCTTTATCCTGTGAAAAGACCGACCAGTCGGTTTTTATATGAACCCCAAAGCAGACCAAGCCAAAGCCAAGATCCTCGCCGCCGCCCTCGCCGTCTTAAATCGCGAAGGCGCCCGGGCTGTCTCGCTCGACAAAGTCGCCCACCAGGCGGGAGTAAGCAAAGGCGGCCTTACCCATCATTTCAAGAGCAAGAATGATCTCTTCCTCGGCTTGGCCGACCTGGTGATTGCCTCCCTCCAAGCCAAGCTGGCCGCCTGCCTGGCGGACGAGCCCGAGGGGCGCGTGGGCCGGTTTACGCGCGCTTACCTGCGCGTCAACCTCGAGTCGATCCAAAGCGGCGAGGCGCAATCCATGCGTGGACTCATCGAACTGGTGCTCGTCCTGCCGGATCTACTGGCGCAACGGCGCCAGATGTGGGACCAATGGCAACAACAGTTGGACCATGACGGCTTGCCACCCATGCAGGCACTCACGCTGGCCGCCGCCAGCGACGGCTGTTGGATGAACGTCCTGTTGGGCTTCTACGACGCCGGAGATCCGCGCATCGAGCTCTTGCACCAGCGGTTGATCGCCCGTTCGCGCCGCCGGGAGGCCGCATGATCTGTCCACTTTGCTTCGTACTGCTGGCCGGCGCCGAACCCCTCAGCGTCCGCGAGGCGATCACGCTGGCGCTGGAACGCAATCCGGAGATCGTCGCCGAGCGCGCCAGCCAAGAGGCTGCGACGGGCGCGCTGTTTGCCGCGCAAGGCGCCTTCGATCCCGTGCTTGGCTTGCGCTTCGGACGCCGGAACGCGACGACGCCGGCGTCCTCCATCTTGCAAGGCGCGAACGGCCGGCTCGACGAGCGGACTTCGACGCAGGAGACCAGCTTTCGCCAACGCCTGCCCTGGCTCGGCATGTCGCTGCTTTCCCAACTGGAGACCAACCGTGTTTCGACGAGCAATCCCTTCACGTCGCTGAATCCTTACTACGCCACGCTGTGGCGCGACACGCTGCTGGTGCCGCTGTGGCGCGGCCGGCGGACCGATGAAGCGCGCACGACCCTGAAGGTGCGCCGCGCGAATCACCGCGCGGCGGGCCACGACTTCGAGGCGCGCGTGCTGGACCTGGCCTCGCGCGTGGAGGCCAGCTACTGGACTTGGGTCGCCGCCTTGGAGGGCGAAGCGGCCGCCGCGGACGCCGTCCGCTATGCCCGCGAGGCACTCGCTTCCACCGAGCGGCTGGTGAACGCGGGAGAGCAGGCGGACTCTGAATTAGCGGGAGCCCGTGGCCAACTGCGCCGCGGCGAAGAACAAGCCGCGCAAGCCAGTGGAGCGGCGCGGGAGGCGGAGCAGCAACTGAAGTCCTGGTTGGCGCGCGACGGACGCGACGCCGTTTGGGAGCGCGTGTGGCGTCCGGTGGAAACGAAGTTGGCGCTGGAAGCGCAGTCGGCCAGCGAGTTGACGGCGCGTGCCTTGGCCAAGCGTCCGGACCTGGCTGCCGCTCTGGCGCGCCTGGACGCGGAGAAGGCCAACTCGCAACTCGCGGAGGAGGGCCGGAAACCGGCCGTGAACCTGTCATTCTCGCGGACGGTGCAAGGCTTGGCCGGAAGGTCCGTGCCGCAGGGCGCGCTGTTTCCCGGCTTCACGCTGGACGCGCCGCCGCAACTCGTCGGCGGCGCGGGGCGGGCCTTCGATCAACTCTTGCGCAATCGCTACGCGACGCTCGAGGCGTCGCTGACCGTCGAACTGCCTTGGCGCAATCGCGAGGCTGAAGGCCGCTATCGGCAGCAAGTCGCCCAAGAGCGTCGCGTAGAAGCGCAAACGCGCCAATTGGAAGTGCAGGCCGCGCTGGAGGTACGCCGCGCGTGGGCGAGTTACGCGGCGGCGCAAGCGCGGATCAGCGCGGCGTCGGACGCCGAGTCCGCCAGCCGCGAGCGCCTCGAAAGCGAATTGCGGCTCTATCGCGAAGGCCAGTCGAACAACTTGAGTTTGAACGTGCGGCAAAGCGAACGGACGGTAAGCCTGCAAGCGCTGGTGGAAGCGCGCCGGGCGGCCAATCTGGCCAGCGCTGAACTGCGGCGCGCCGCCGCGCTGACCCTGGAAACTTTTTCTATCACAGTGGAGTAAACCTTGGAGCGAATCTATCTCATTCTTGCCGCGGCCGCCCTAACGGCCTGCGGACCCCGCGGCAGCCAGACGCCGGTGCCGGCTTCTCCGCCCATCACCGTGAACACGGTGGCCGTGGAAGCCTTTGATGCGCCGCCAGCGATCACCAGCACCGCCAGCTTCGCGGCGACCGAGGCCGCCGAATTGGGCCCGGAGACGGAGGGCGTCGTGCGCGAAGTCTACGTCCGCCTGGGCGACTCGGTGAGCGCGGGACAGCCCTTATTGCAGCTCGAAACCAAGGAGGCGCAGTGGCGGCTGGACGAAGCGTTGGCCCGCGCCGCCGAAGCCGAAGCCGCCGTGCGGCAAGCTGAAGCGCGCGTCGGGCCGGATGGCCCGGAGCTTACCGCCGACGTGCTGAACGCGCAGTCCGCCGTGGATTCAGCCGAGGAAGACGCGCGCCTGGCGGCCAGTGAAGCGGCGCGCGCCGAGCGGCTGTGGGCGACGAAGGACATCTCGCAGAGCAGCTATGACCGGGCGCGGAGCGCTTCCCTGAACGCGCAAGCCCGCCTGCGTGGCGCCCGGCAACAACTGGCCGCCGCGCGCAACGGCGCGCAACAAGCGGCGCGCGGTATTGACGTCGCGCGAGCACAACGCCAGAGCGCGCAGGCCCAGGTGTCGCAAGCGCGCAAGCGCGTCGCCGATACGGTGTTGCGCGCGCCCTTTGCCGGCGTCGTGACGGGGCGTTCCATCTCGGTAGGCGAGTTCGCCGGACCGCAGAGCAAGCTCGTGCGGCTCGAAAAGGTTGAGCCGCTGAAGCTGGTCTTCACGATTCCGGAGCCGCCGGGTCTCATCGCGGGCTTGCCGGTGGAAGCGCGGGTCGCGGCCTGGCCGGGTGAAGTCTTTCGCGGTAAACTGCGGACGCCGAACGGCTCGCTCGACGCGGCGTCGCGCGCGCTCACCGTGGAGGCGGAATTCGCCAATCCGGGCCACCGCTTGAAGCCCGGCTACTTCGCCGACGCCCGGATCCTGCTGGGCGGCGCCGAACGCGCGCTACGGTTACCGGCTGCGGCGCTGGACTTTGACCCGCGCACGGAGACTTACCGGGTCTGGTGCTATCAGCAAGGTCAAGTAAAGCTGCATCTGGTGGCCGTGCCGCGCAAACAAGGCCCCACGGTGGAATTGCGCGCGGCTGAGGCGGCCGGACTCACCGCTGGAACACGCGTCGTTCTGTCGCCGCCGCCGACGCTCTACGACGGCATGGCGGCCTCCTTGCGGCAGGAGATCCGGTAGCCATGCAGAAACTTGCGGAAGTCTGTGTCCGGCGGCCTGTCTTCGCCGCCATGCTGATCCTGGCGCTGATGGTGGTGGGTGGCGTCAGCTTCTTCCTGTTGGGCCTGGATCGCTTTCCCAACGTCGATTTGCCGATTGTCACCGTGACCACCGCGCAGCCCGGCGCCAGCCCCACAGAGATCGAGCGCGAGATCACCGAGCGCGTTGAGGCGGCCGTGAATACGGTGAGCGGGATTGAGGAATTGCGCTCGGTGTCGAGTGAAGGCATTTCGAATGTCGTCGTCCAATTCCAACTGGGCCGTGGCGTCGACGCGGCCGCCGCGGAGGTCCGGCAGAAGGTCGACTTAATCTTGAACGAATTGCCGCGCACCGCCGAAAAACCCGTGGTGCAGAAAATCAACTCCGATACGGCCGACGTCCTCTTGTACGCGGTAACTTCGCCGCGCGAACTGGTTGCGCTCACGGAGTTAGTGGACAAACAAATTGTCGACCGCCTGTCGAGCGTGAACGGCGTGGGCAAAGTCAGCATTTACGGCGGACGGAAGCGCGAAGTCCAAATACTCGTCGATCTAGATCGTCTGCGTGCTTACTCGCTGACCGTCAGCGATATCGCCAAAGCGCTGCGCGCCCAGAATTTGGAGTTGCCCGGCGGAACGCTCGATCAGGGTGCGCGCTCACTTACCGTGAAAACCATGGGCAAGGTGGAACGTGTGGAGGACTTCGCCCGCCTGGTGATTAAGCAGACCGCGGGCTACGCCGTCCGTATCTCCGACGTTGCCGAAGTCCGC
Source organism: Bryobacteraceae bacterium (assembly GCA_019752335.1). Classification (GTDB taxonomy): domain Bacteria; phylum Acidobacteriota; class Terriglobia; order Bryobacterales; family Bryobacteraceae; genus JALHNI01. The sequence goes on along the minus strand of JAIEMJ010000011.1, from coordinate 53,744 downwards.
GATGCCGGTAAGGAGGCCCGCAGCGTGGCCCGCCGTAATGGCGAGCCCGCTTTGGTGCTCGCGGTAGCGAAGCAATCGGGTGTAAATACGGTGGCGGTGATTGATGCCGTGCAGGAACGCCTGGACGAGGTGCGCGCCGGCTTGCCCCCGGATGTGAAACTTACGATGGTCCGCGACCAGAGTGAGTTTATTCGCGCCAGCTTGAGTAGCATTGAGGAGCACTTAGTCGTCGGTGCGATTCTGGCGGCGCTGGTGGTGTATGTATTTCTGGGAAACTGGCGCAGCACGGTGATCGCCGCGCTTGCCATTCCGGCCTCCATCATCGCCAGCTTCGGTTTGATGGCCGCGCTCGGTTATACCCTCAATTTAATGACCATGCTCGCCCTCACGTTGATGGTGGGCATCGTGATTGACGATGCCATCGTCGTGCTCGAAAATATCGTCAAGGTGATGGAGGAGAAGGGCCTCACGCCCGAACAAGCGGCCATCGAAGGTACCCGGGAAATCGGCCTGGCGGTGATGGCGACTACACTCAGCTTGTTGGCGGTTTTCGTGCCCATCGGCTTCATGGGCGGCATTGTCGGCAAGTTCATGTCGAGCTTCGGCTTCACCAGCGCCGCGGCGATCGCGGTGAGTCTGCTGGTGAGCTTTACGCTCACGCCCAGCCTGGCGGCGAAATGGCTGAAACACAATGCCCACGCGCCGGCCAGCGGCCAATCGGCGCTGAATCGTTGGCTGGACGAGCACTACACGCGTTTACTCCGCTGGAGTATGGAGCATCGCGCAGCGATGGCCTGGCTCTGCGTCGCGGTGGTCCTCAGCACGATTCCGCTCGGGATGTTGACGGGTTTCCAGTTCATCGCGCAGGACGACGAAAGCGAATACGAAGTCTCCGTGCGCCTGCCCGAAGGCGCCAGCTTGGCCGCAACGGAGAGCGTGATGGAGGACATGGCGCGGACGATTCGCCGCGACGTGCCCGGCGTCGAAAGTACGTTGTCGATTCCGGGTTTTAATTCTTTGCAGAAAGTAAATCAGGGTACGATTCTGGTCCGCCTGGTGCCGGCGAGCGCGCGAGAGCTGGATCAGAAAAGCCTGGTCGCGTTTACCCGGCAGAAACTCTTGCGTTATCCCTCGGACATCTACACTTCTGTTCAGCCGGTGGACCCATTTAGCGGCGGGGAAAAGAATACCGAAGTCCAATTCGTGCTACGCGGGCCAGACTTGGAAACACTCGGCGATTACTCCGGGCGCGCGCTGGCCAAGATGAAGACGAATCCGAAGCTGGCCGATAGTGACCGTAGCTTTATTCCCGGTAAGCCAGAATTACGTCTGATGATCGACCGCGAGCGTGCCGCGGACCTGGGTGTGAACATCGACGACTTAGCCGGCGCCGTGAATAGTCTGCTGGCGGGCGAACTTACGGGCAGTTATGGCGAGGGCAAGAATCTGTACGACATTCGCCTCCGCGCCCGCCTCTCCGAACGCGGCAGCGCGCAACGCCTGCAGGAGATTCTCGTGCCGCGCGGAGTGCCGGGCGACACGGAAACTCGTGGACTGGTTCCCCTCAGCCAGTTGGCCCGCTTTTCCCCCGGCACCGGCCCTGGCTCGATCGACCGTTTGAACCGGCAGCGGCAAGTTACGCTTTACGCCAACCTCGCGCCCGGCGCAAGCCAAAGCGAAGCCGTCACCGCGATTCGCCAAGCCGTGGCGGAGCTCAAAATGGAGCCCGCTTACAGCGAGGCGCTCACCGGCAACGCGAAGGAGTTGGAGAAAACCGGTTACTATTTCCTGCTGGCCGTCGGACTTACTTTCGTCTTTATGTACATGGTGCTGGCTGCCCAGTTTGAAAGCTTGATCCATCCGGTAACCATTTTGCTGACGCTGCCACTGAGTGTGCCGTTTGCCTTGCTGAGTAGTTACTTGGCGGGGCAGCCGCTGAATATCTTCTCCATGCTCGGCATCCTGTTGCTCTTTGGCGTGGTGAAGAAGAACGCGATTCTGCAGATTGACCACACGAATCAGCTCCGCTCCGGCGGCATGCCGCGAGACGAAGCCATTCTCACCGCCAACCGTGACCGCCTGCGCCCCATCTTGATGACGACTATCGCGCTCGTCGCCGGGATGATCCCCCTCGTGGTGGGCCAAGGCCAAGGCGCGGAGACCAATCGCAGCATCGGCTTACTGGTGGTGGGCGGGCAAAGTCTGTGCCTCCTGCTGACCCTGCTCGCCGTGCCGGTGTTCTATTCGCTCTTCGAAGACTTGTCCCTCTGGCTGCGAGCCAGGTTGACCGCGCCCGCGGCAGCCCCCCTAGCCGGACCGCTAAACTAAAAGTGCATGCCCCGTTTCGCCGGTGTTGACTACCTACAAATCGACTCCCTCTTCAATGAGCAGGAGCTTCTCGTCCGCCAGACCACGCGCCAGTTCATTGAGGATCGCGCGATGCCCCTGATTCGCGATTGCTATCGCGATGGACGTTTTCCCAAGGAATTGATTCCCGAAATGGGCGAACTCGGCTTCTTCGGCGCCAATCTGGAAGGCTATGGCTGCGCCGGGATGAGCAACGTCGAGTATGGCCTGATCATGCAGGAGATCGAACGTTGTGACTCGGGCCTGCGCAGCTTCGTCTCGGTGCAAGGCGCGCTCGTCATGTACCCAATCTTCGCCTACGGCAGCGAGGAGCAGAAGCAGCATTGGCTGCCGCGGCTGCAATCAGGGAAGTCGATTGGCTGCTTCGGCCTCACCGAGCCCGGCTACGGCTCGAATCCCGCGGGCATGCTCACCAAGGCCGTGCGCGATGGCGCGCACTGGGTGCTGAATGGCGAAAAGACTTGGATCACGAACGGCGGCGTCGCGGAGATCGCCATCGTCTGGGCGCGCACCGACGAAGGCATTCGCGGCTTCCTGGTAGAGGCCGGCACCCCCGGTTACGCCACCTCCGATATTCACGGAAAACTCTCGATGCGCGCGTCGGTGACGTCGAGCCTGGCCTTTGCGGACTGCCGCATTCCGGCCGCGAACATGCTGCCGAACGTGAAGGGCTTGAAGGGTCCGCTGGGTTGCCTGTCGCAAGCCCGGCACGGTATCGGTTGGGGTGTGCTCGGCGCGGCCATGGACTGCTACGAGACCGCGCGCCAATACACGATGCTGCGCAAGCAGTTCGACGACAAACCCATCGCCGGCCATCAGTTGGTGCAAGAGAAATTGGCCTGGATGATTACCGAAATCACCAAGGGGCAGTTACTGGCTTTACAGTGTGGCCGTTTGAAGGACAAAGGTAAGTTGGAACCGGCGCACATCTCGATGCTGAAGCAGAATAACGTCGCCATCGCGCTCGAATGCGCCCGCCTCTCGCGCGACTTACTCGGCGGCAACGGCATCATGGACGAATATCCGATCATGCGCCATTTGTGTAACCTCGAAACGGTGAAGACTTACGAAGGCACCGACCATATTCATACGCTAGTGATCGGCGAACGTGTCACCGGTATTGCCGCTTACAAGTAAGGCTCACCGGGTTACAAGATTGCCTTAGCGGCGGCCCAGCCCGAAAGCACCGCGCCTTCCACGCGCGGCCCGGCGAAGCCGTCTCCCGCGTAGACCAGCGGCGGACCGCTGGGTTCCCGGTAGCAGGACTCGCCGTGGACCACCACCGCCTTCGCATACTTCCAGCGATGCAAGTAAATCTCTGTAGCGGAAATCCCAGCTTGCCGCAGCAGACTGGCCGGCGCTTCGGCGTCATCCCAATGCTCCTGGCTGTAGGCGCCGGTGGCGTGCAGGGTCACCGCGGCTACGGCGGAGATGCCTTTGGCCTGGTTATCGGCGAGGAAGGCGATGTCTCCCGAAGCCGGCGGCAACACCAAAGGCCCAGCCGGGATCGCGAGCACCGCGAGGCAGGGTTCATACGCGATCACCCCCAACACCGGATGCTCTCGCTGGCCCATGAGCTCGAGCGCTTGCGGGACCGGTGGCGTGAGGATGGCGGCGTCGAAGTCCTCGCCGTTGATGCGCCAGCCCCGTGCCACGGCTTCCAGTCGCTCGATGCGGACGCCGGTATGGATCGTCAGGCCCGAGGCCCATTCGCGCGCAACGGCGTTCATGCCGCGGGTTCCGCGGTAGCGCACGTATTCGCCGTCGCCGGGCAACTCCCAGCGCGCGACGAGTCCGGCGGATTGCCATGCTTGGATGCAAGCCTGAAAGTCCGGGTGGTGGGCGGTGAAGAATTGAGCGCCCGAATCGAGCGTGCCGCCGCCCAGGCGTCGCGTGGCCATGCGGCCGCCGGGGCGTTGTCCTTTGTCGAAGAGGACGGGCTGACAGCCAGCCTGAAGAAGTCCGCGAGCGGCGGCGATGCCTGCCATCCCCGCACCGATGATGGCGCAACGCATATGTCTCCAGCTTACGATGACATAATTGATACGGCATGCTGCGGTTCATTCTGCTTTTTCCGTCCGTCCTCCTGGCCGACGAATTCTTCGAACAACGCATCCGGCCGGTGCTGGCGGAGAAGTGTTACGGCTGCCACAGCGCCCAAGTGAGCGAGCCCAAGGCCGGCCTGCGGCTGGACGCGCCCGCGCCGCACATCACGCAGAAGTTACTCCAGGCCATTTCCTACACTGACCTGCGACTGCGCATGCCACCCACCGGCAAGCTGCCGGACGCCGTGATCGCGGACTTCCGCGCCTGGATTGAGCGCGGCGCTCCCGATCCCCGTCCGGCGGTTAACGCGGCGCCCGTGAAGCCCGGCCTGGATCTGGCGCGCGGACGCAAGTTCTGGTCCTTTCAGCCGCTGCCCGCGACGCCATCGCGCGACAGCATTGACCGTTTCCTCGCAGCCAAGCGGCAGGCCAAGGGCTTGGCGACGGCGCCCGAAGCCTCGCGGCGCGCCTGGCTGCGGCGCGTGACCTTTGATCTGACGGGTCTGCCGCCGACGAAGGCCGAGGTAGACGCCTTTCTGGCCGGGGCCTCGCACGAGTCCGTGGTTGACCGATTGCTCGCTTCGCCGCACTACGGTGAACGTTGGGCGCGGCATTGGCTGGATCTGGTGCGCTTCGCCGAGACCAACGGCCACGAGTACGACAACAGCAAGCTGGATGCCTGGCAGTATCGCGACTACGTGATTCGGGCCATGAATGACGATTTGCCGTTCAACCGTTTCGTCGAAGAGCACGTGGCGGGGGACCTGCTGGCGAAGCCGCGCGTGTCGGCGGACGGCAAGTTTCTAGAGTCACCGTTGGCGACCAGCTTCTACTGGTTCGGCGAAGTGCTCAACAGCGCGACTGACTCGGTGAAGAGCAAAGCGGACGGCGTGGATAACCAGATCGACGTCCTCAACAAGGCCTTTCTGGGGCTTACGGTGGCCTGCGCGCGCTGCCACGATCATAAGTTCGATCCCGTGCCGACCCGCGATTACTACGGCTTGGCGGGCGTTCTGCATTCCACCGGCATGCGCGAAGTGGTGGTGGATTCGCCCGCGCAAGTCGCGGCCATTCATGCCGCCCATCTGCAAGTCGCGCCCGTCGCGCGCCGCCCGGGGCGCGCGAAGATTCAGTTGCGGCCTGGCGAAACGCTCTGGGAGGACTTCGACGACCTGAGCCGCAATGCGTGGCACGCGAGCGGTGAAGCCTTCGCACTGGGTCCGCGCGAGGGAGTGGTAGATTCGGCCGGTCGTGGCGCCAGCGAACTCACGGGCTCGCTGATCTCGCGCAAGTTTCGCATGCCCAATCACTACGTCCACATCCGGTTGAATGCGAGCCAGGGCAACAAGGACCTGGCGGAGCGCGAACCGGTGCGGGTGACGTTGGTGGCCGACGAGTACAAGAGCCTGCACTACTTGGGCAAAGGCCAAGGCAAGTTCGAGTGGGTGACGCATCGCATGACGTTGCCTTATGGGCGCACCTGCTATTTCGAGATCGTGGACCGGTCGCGCACGGGGCAAGTGGCGGTGGACGCCATCGTCTTCTCGGAAGAGAAAGATCCGCCGCCGGTCAGCGAAGAAGAGCCCGCGGTGTGGGAGGCTCCCCGGCCGCAGCCGTCGATTCCGCCATCCACGTTTGGGATGGTGGCGTGGGATGAGAGCGCGCAGGATACGAAGCTGCACATTCGCGGCAGCCATCAGAATTTGGGCGAACCGGTGCCGCGCCATTTTCTGCAAGTGATCACGCCCGGCCAACAGCCCGCGCTCACGGGTAGTGGACGTTTGGAGCTGGCGCAATGGCTCACTCACGATGCGTCAGCGCTGTTGGCCCGCGTCTACGTCAACCGCATTTGGCGCCATCATTTCGGAGAAGGGCTGGCGCGCAGCGTTGACAACTTTGGCCTGACGGGTGAACGCCCCGAGCATCGCGAATTGCTGGACACGCTCGCCGCACGCTTCATCGCCGATGGCTGGAGCACCAAGCGCCTGCAGCGTGAAATCGTGCTCTCGGCGGCGTACCGCATGAGCAGCCGCGAGGATCCCGCCGCCGCCAAGGCCGATCCGCGCAATGAGCTCTTGCATCACTATCCCGTGCGCCGGCTAGAGGCCGAGGCGATTCGCGACGCCATGCTGGCTGTCTCGGGCACCTTGGACCGCCAGATGTACGGCCCCAGCGTGACCCCTTATGTAAGCGCCTACCAGATTGGGCGTGGCAAGCCGAAGTCCGGGCCGCTCGATGGCGCCGGCCGGCGCAGCATCTATATCGAGGTGCGCCGGAATTTCCTCACGCCGCTGTTTCTCGCCTTCGACTACCCGCTGCCCATTTCGACGATCGGCGCGCGCAATCAAAGCACCGTGCCCACGCAGGCGCTGATGCTGATGAATAACGAATTCGTGCTGGGTGAAGCCGCGCGCTGGGCAGCCCGCGTCAGCGGCGCAAAGGATCCCGTCGCGCAGATGTACCAGGAGGCCTTCAGCCGTCCGCCCGATGCGCGCGAGCAGGCCGAAGCGCGGGAGTATCTGCGCCAAGGCGGCACGCTCGCCGGTTTCGCCCACGTGCTCTTCAATTCGCCGGAGTTTCTCTATGTACCGTAGACGCGACTTTCTCTGCCGCGCGGCCAATGGCTTCGGCGGGCTGGCTCTGCTGCAAATGCTTGCGCGCGGGGCGCACTTTCCCGCGAAGGCGAAGTCCGTCATCTACCTCTACATGGACGGCGGCCCCTCGCAGATGGATTCGTTTGACCCCAAGCCCCGCCTGCGCGCCGAGCACGGCCAGACGCTGCCCTTCAAGCCGCCCACCACGGTCTTCAACATCAGCGATCAGATCTTCGGCTCGCCCTACGAATTCAAACGGTACGGCCAAAGCGGCACGCCCGTCAGCGAACTGTTTCCCGAAATCGGTACTTGCGTCGATGACCTGTGCGTCATTCGCTCCATGGTGGCGGACCACTCTGAGCACACCGCCGCGAATTACTTCATGCATTCGGGCTCCGGCTTTCAAGGCCGGCCCAGTATGGGGGCCTGGGTGAACTACGGCTTGGGTTCGGAAAGCCAGAATCTGCCGGGCTTCATCGTGCTCGAAAGCGGACTCATCCCGCCCGGCGGCATCGATTGCTTCGGCAGTGGCTTTCTGCCCGCCAGCTATCAGGGCACCGTCTTTCGCAAAGGCGACCACCCCGTCGCCGACTTGCAGCCGCCGGAGCGCGAAGCCGCCGCGCAGCGCCAGAAGCTCGCCTTGCTGGCGAAACTGAATCCCGGAGTCGTCGCCCGCTTCGGCGAAGTGAGCGAGATGGACGCGACCATCCGCAATTACGAACTCGCCTTCCGCATGCAGAGCGCGGTGCCGGAGTTGCTGGACTTACGGCAAGAGAGCAACGCCACGCGCGCGCTGTACGGGCTCGACGAAACCGACACGGCTGAGTTCGGACGCGAGTGCTTACTGGCTAGGCGCCTGGTGGAACGCGGGGTCCGCTTCATCGAATTGCTGACGCCGCCCCGCACCGGGCTGGACCGTTGGGACCAGCACAGCGGCCTGGAAAAAGGCCATCGCATTAACGCCCGCGCCGTCGACCGGCCGATCGCCGGTTTGCTGAAGGACCTGAAGTCGCGCGGACTGCTGGACCAAACGCTCGTCATTTGGGGCGGGGAATTCGGCCGCACGCCCTGCGCGCAAATGGGCGACAACGCTTCCGCCGCCTCCATCGGCCGTGACCACAATCCCTACGGCTTCACGATGTGGCTGGCCGGCGGCGGCATCAAGCCGGGCATCGTCCACGGCGCCACCGACGACTACGGTTACTTCGCCGTGGAGAATAAGGTCCACGTGCATGACCTGCATGCGACGATGCTGCATCTGCTGGGGCTCGATCACAAGCGCCTCACCTACCGCTACAGCGGCCGCGACATGCGCCTCACCGACGTGCATGGGAACGTCGTGCGAGAGATACTGGCGTAGGAAGCTGTGGGGCGTGGTTGCGGGCTTCAGCCCGCAGCAGGTAGTGACCGAGTCTTCCCCACTGAAATCTCGTTCTTGCCCAAATCAATATGCCATTCGATGGCTTTTGAGCCCCTCGTCCCCCGCAGCCTGCCCGCCGATTGGTCAGTGAATATGGCCGACTTCGTCGCTGAATCGGAAGAGTTGAGCGGGCTTTCTGCCAGTCTTTCTCCATTCCTTGAGCGGTTTGACGATTGCCTTCTGCGTAATCTTGCGGCGGAAGTTTCGTTTGTCTAAGGCCTGCCCAACAATGGCTTCGTGGACGAGTTGAAGATCGCCGAGCGTAAACATTTCTGGCAAAAGCTCAAAGCCAACGTTAGTGTAGTCCAGTTTGTTTCGAATGCGCTGGTGCGCGCACTCGACAATCTTTCGATGGTCAAAGGCTAGCGTTGGAAGTTGAGCTACGGGAAACCATGCCGCAACAGAAGCGTCAGAACCCGCGCGCAAAGGCTGCGTTTCTGACACGAGGGCGTAATACGCGACGGTTACCACACGTCCGCGCGGATCCCGCTTCGGATCGCCAAACGAGTATAACTGCTCTAGATAGACCTTTTCAACGCCGGCCTCTTCCCGCAGTTCCCGAGCGGCTGCGGCTTCAAGAGACTCGTCTTCGAGCACAAAGCCGCCGGGCAAAGCGTATCGGTTTTCAAATGGCCTAGCCAAACGGCGAATCAAGAGCACATGGAGAACGCGTTCCCGGATAGTGAAGAGAACAATGTCGACAGTTACGAGGAGCCTGCTCACGGAATTTCCTTTGTACGAACAACTTCTTTATCCAACAACTAAGTTGGCTCGCTCTGGGGCAATACCGATGCCGGCGATCGCGCCGGAATTGAAATCCAAATGGTCGGCTTCCACGCCATCGGAAAAGATCACGCCGCCCGATGGCATTTGCGATTCCACCGTCAAGGGCGCCTTCGGCAATATGGAACCGGCTACAATCCCCGCTTCCGAATGGCGGCTGATAAATGGTTCGCGAACAACGAACAGGAGGCGCTGCTCATCCCAGGCCATGCGAAGCGGAACGATTGCCGGCCCGCCGAGGAACGACAGGATGCCGGCCGTTTCATTAAAGATGGAGGAAAGCCAACCGGTACTGCCTGCGCCAGTGGAAACGATGATGCCGCTCGAAGACTGATTTTCACGCTTGTCCTCAAAACCAACCCGGTAGCGCGCAGAAACGTGATTCTTTGTACCGATGAACAGGTCGTTGAAGGCAACTAGGCGTTGCCCGTCCTTCAATAGAGCCTGCGCCATGGTGATGGTGCCTATTGTTTCCTTGCCATTCAAAACCCTCTCCAGAGTTTTGCCAAGGTGAGCGGGCGAAAACGGAAGTAAGATCCCGTCGAAGCGCTCGGGATCTGGGTTGACGGCAACAATAGGTTGTCCTGCCACGTATTTCGCGGTGTTCGCAACCAACCCGTCTTGTCCGAGGGTGACAATCAAGTCTTGCTTGGAGAAAAGATATGTGGGGACCATGGACCGGTCCATCACTTGAATCTTCAACCCGATCTCGATGTTTCGGCGTACTGTTTCTAGGGAGTCTTGATAGGTTTCGTATTCCAGCACATAGGCGGAAAAATCTCCACCTCCATGCTCAATATAGAACTTCGCCTGCGCCCGAGTGTTGAATCTTTCCACTAGTTCGTCCAAGCGTGTTTTACGCGTGACTAAGACAATCTTCTCGTACACGGGTTTGCCCTCTCGTCTGCTCCTCTGCAACTAGTTCTTGGACGGCGTTGTACCCATCAGGGTTCGCAGTAAGTCGGGCGAGATATTGAGCTCACCAATCTTTTGCGCATTCGAGGCCAATTCCTGAAACGCCATCGCGATAGTGTTGCGCGAGTCTCCACCTTGTGGGTTTAACATCATCAACATGCGCCAATCGAGCCCTTGGACTGGGGTGAGCATCGACTTTAATGAATAGGCTCGGCTGTCAGCCTCTTTGCGCTCATTTTCCACCTTCTCATCTGTCAACGCGGCGCGTTGTTTTCCAGTGCGATCTGCGCATCCAGTTCGCACTCGTGCAATTCCCGCTGCTTAGATTGGACCAGAAGCTCGGTTTGGAGTTCATTTTCCTTGATGCGGCGTTCCTGCTCGATGGCTGCGTTGCGTCGAGTATACACAGCTTCATCGGCCGCTCGATTGAGAGCCTCACGCGCATCTGCTTCCAGGGCCTTTGCCATTTCCGGCGAAGGACGCACGGAAAGAATGGCCAGATTGAGAATTTCTACGCCTAGCTGGGCTACTTCCGGGCTGGCCCGCAGTTGGTCCAGTGCCCGCGCCGCCAAGGCGTCCCCATGGACCAGGGCGTGGCGAAGTGGAAGACTTTGAATTTCTGAGCGCGCCAAGGTTTGCAAGCTGTAGACCAACCGTTCGGGAAGTTCTTGATAATGGTCGCTGGAGTAGCGCCCCTTGGCGTCCAAAGTGAAGTCCAGCATGGCTGCGGCCTTCTTCGGATCAGCAATCCTGTAGGTTAATTGTCCTTGGACCGTGAGCGATTGAAAGTCAGAGGTAGGCTCGTTGAAAACAAACGGGATGTTAACGCTGGCGAGAGGCACCGAAACGATGCTTGAGACAGGTTGAAGGTAGAAGAACGAAAGGCCCGCTCCTTCGCGGGCGAGTCTGCCGGAAGAAAAGTGCAGGATGTAGTCGGTGGGGCCGGATTTGCAATAGCCGATGCCAAACATATGAGTCTCTCCTTATGTGTTCCAGTGACACTATTATGGTGTCGATAAGACACTTATGTCAAGAGCAAAGTTTTGCCCCGTAGCATGCAGGCTGGTTTTCATGTTCTCCTCCAAGGTGAACGCGTCGGTGGGCGTCTTCTTTAGCTTCGTCGTGTTTCGTGGAGTACACTCTTTCTTCGGGCAACGTGCCGCGACATGCGCCTCACCGACGTGCATGGGAATGTTGTGCGGGAGATACTGGCCTAATGGAATTTGTCGAACGCCGGGATTTCCTGAAGTCCGCCGCGGCGCTGGCCGCGCCCGCGGCGAGTAAGCCGCCGAATCTGCTCTTTCTCTTTCCGGACCAGCTTCGGCACGACTTCATTGAGCCGAACGACGCGCGAATTCCCGTCCGCACGCCAAACCTGAAGCGCTTGGCGGCGGAAGGGGTCCGCTTCACCCGGGCCGTGACGCCCGCGCCTCTGTGCGCGCCAGCGCGGGCCTGCCTGGCTTCCGGCCTTGAGTACGATCGCTGCCGTGTGCCGACGAACGCCCAGAATTACCCGCTCGATCAGCCGACCCTCTATCAGATGCTCCGCCAAGGCGGCTACCACGTGATGGGCTGCGGCAAGTTTGACCTGCATAAGCCGGAACTCGACTGGGGCTTGGACGGCAAACGGCTGATTCGCGAATGGGGCTTTTCGGACGGCATCGACAATGAGGGAAAACACGATGGCACCCGCGCGTTTCAGCTCGCGGGGCGCCCGAAGGGTCCTTTTCTGGCGTATCTGGACCAGCGTGGCTTGGCGCACCTGCACGTGGAGGACTACGAGAAGCGCAAGAGCAAGGCCGATGTATTTCCGACGCCCTTGCCCGACGAAAGCTACGGCGACAATTGGATTGCGCGCAATGGGCTGGCCTTGCTCGACGCCGCGCCGCGCGGGAAGCCCTGGTTTCTGCAAGTGAACTTCAACGGTCCGCATGACCCATGGGACATCACGGCCAGCATGGAGCAGCGTTGCCGCGGTACCAGTTTTTCGGGGCCGAATCGCAGCACGCAACTGACGCTGGAGCAGCACGTGGCAGTGCGACAGAACTACGCCGCGATGATCGAAAATATTGACCGGCTGGTGGGCGACTTCCTCGCCAAGGTGAAGCAGCGCGGCGAGGAAGCCAACACCCTGGTCGTCTTTGCGAGCGACCACGGCGAGATGCTGGGCGACCATGACCTGTGGGCGAAGCGCCACCCGTATCAGGGGTCAACCGGCGTGCCGCTCATCGTGCGCGGCCCCGGTGTACGCGCGGGTCGCGTCGTGAAGGACCCGGCCACTACGCTCGACGTCACCGCCACCTTCCTCGATTACGCCGGACTGCCGCGTCCGGCCGGGATGGACAGCCGTTCGCTGCGTCCTTGGCTGACGGGAGGACGGAATCCACGGGACTATGTGCTCTCCGGCATGGACGACTGGCGCTTGGTGCTGCAAGGAGACTACAAATACGTGCGCGGCTGGAAGAAGACCGGACCGCTGCTGTTTCACCTGGGGCGAGATCCGCAGGAGAACGACAATCTGGTGGCGTCCCAGCCAGCGCTCGCGGCGCGGATGGCTAAATTGCTCGACGGCTAAACGTCGAACGTGTGCTGTTTGCGATGGTGGGGGCCATCGAAGCGCTGGGTCGACTTAAAGAGCTCGTGCCGGCCGTCGCTCGAAACTTCGCGGAAGCGCCCGGCCATCGCGTCCATCTCGGAGCGTGTCATCGGCTTCAAGGTACGAGCCAGAGCGATGTCCTGCTTCAGTTGCGCCATCGACGTAATGCCCATCACCTGCGTGGCTACGGGCACGCTGAGGCAGTAGCGATAGGCTTGGTCCGAGGTGAGCCCCAGCTTCTCGATGATCCGGCCTTGGACGTCGCCACCGGCGAGGCCCTTCATCCCGATCACGCCGACGTTCTGCTTCAGGCAAACCGGCACTACTTCTTTCTGGAAGCTACGGAAGTGCGCGTCGAGGACGTTGATCGGCATCTGCGCTGTGTCCCACTCGAAGGGCTTGGCCAACATTTTCAGGTGAATGCGCGGGTCCTTATGGCCGGTGAAGCCGATAAAGCGGACCTTACCCTGCTTGCGCGCTTCCATGGCGGCCTTGATGCCGCCTTTCTCGAAGATCCAATCCGGATCGTTGTCGTAGTTGTTCTCGTGGAACTGCCACAGGTCCAGGTGGTCCGTCTTCAGCCGCTTCAAGGACTCTTCCAAATTCCTCATACTGCCCGCGTAGTCGCGCTCGCAATTCTTGGTCATCAGAAAGACCTTGTCGCGCTTTTTGTCCATGGCGAGCGCCTTGCCCATCACCTCTTCGCTATGGCCGTTGTGATAGTCCCAGGCGTTATCGAAGAACGTGAGCCCTTCGTCAATCGCGGCGTGCATGATGCGGAAGGCTTCCTTTTCTTCCTTCACCGCGCCGATGTGCCAGCCGCCGAGGCAGACAATGCTGACGCGCTGGCCGGTGCGGCCCAAGACGCGCGTGGGCATGCCCGTCGCCGAGGCCGACGTTTGGCCCAGGACCTGTTTGGCGAGTGCGGTGACGGAAAGGGCGCGGGCCACCTCGCGGCGCGTCGGCATCTGCATTTTTTGTTTCTCCTTGGCTCAGAATTATCTCATAATCAAGGCATGCATCTACTCACTGGCGAAGCCAAGAACCGTGGCGAGAATTACCGGCCGGAGTCGCGCCGGGCCTGGATGGAAAGAATGCTGGCCATGGCGGCCGTCGCGCCCACCTTCTGCCAGAGCCTCGCCCTGGGGAACTCGACGTCGAGCAAGAGCGAGGCCACCAAGTTCTCGTTACCCGGTCTGTTTCCCGGCAAAGTAGTGTCGGTGGAGCAGGGCAACTCCATCGTCAACGGCGTTTACCAAAAAGAACCCGTGCGGCAGATGATGCGGCAAGGGATGCAGTCGCTCACCGGCGCGGCCGACTACGTCGAGAGCTGGAAGATGTTCTTCTCGCCCGGCGAGCGTGTCGGGATCAAGCTGAATCCGGTGAGCCGGCCCTATGTCATGTCGGATCCGTCGGTGGTCCACGAGATTGTCGCCGGCCTGGAAGCGGCGGGCATCAAGCGCAAGGACATCGTCGTCTATGACCGTTACAAGCAGGAGTTTCTCGAGGCCGGCTTCGATAAGTGGCTGCCCGAAGGCGTCCGCTGGAGCTTTGCGGCGCAGGCTTACGACGGCGTGCAACAGGGCATCGACGGCTACGATCCGGATCACTACCTCGACATGCAACTCACGATGCCAGGCTTCGATTTCAAGAACGAACGTGCGCGCCGCTCCTACGCGTCGCGCTACATCACCACCGAGGTGGACAAGCTGGTGAACCTCTGTTTGTTGAAGCACCACCAGTCAGCCGGCATTACGATTGCGCTGAAGAACCTCTCGCACGGCTTGGTGAACAACGTGTGCCGGAGCCACTCGTCGCCGATGCTGAACGCCTGCGGGGCCTTCATTCCGGCGGCCGTCTCCGTACCCGTGATTCGCAACAAGACGGTGCTGAATATCTGCGACGGCATCAAGGGTCTTTATCATGGCGGGCCGGGCGTGAGTCCGCGGAAGGCGAAGTACGTCTGGGAGCACAAAACGCTCTACTTCAGCACGGACCCCGTGGCGATGGACCGCATCGGCTGGAAGGCGCTCGACGCCAAGCGGCTCAGCGTCGGGATGGCGCTCATCGCCGACGCCAAGCCCGACGCCGACTCGGGCTTCGTCCGGATGCAGCCGGAGCACGTCGACATCGCGGGAGCGCTGGGTTTAGGCGTCGGCGATATGGACAAGATTCAGCATGTGCGCTTGAAGGCTTAACCGCTTCACTCGCACCTGACCCATGAGACCCGCCCGGGAGATCGAACGCTAGAATGAGATGCTATGCAATACGAGCACATTCAGCGCCTGGGGCAGACCGATCTGGCGCTGGCCGATAGCGAGATCCCGGCTCTCAAGAGGGTGATCGAGAATTACCGCGAGTTCCTATCTCCGGAGAGTTGGAGTGCATTTCAGACGCGCGTAGCTCGGGAATGGGCAATTGAGACGGGTCAGATCGAGGGGTTGTATCAGTTTGATCGCGGCCTGACGATCACGTTGATTGAAGACGGGTTCACCGTTTCCCGGATTCCGCCAACGTCGAGCCAGATGAGTCCGGAGCAAGTCGCCGCGATTCTCAACGATCACCTGACGGCTCTCGAAGCCCTATTCGCTTTCGTCAAGGGCGACCGGCCGCTGAGCAAGAGCTACATTCACGAACTGCATCAGGCGCTGCTGCGCAATCAGAAGTCCCATACGGTTTATGCCATGGCCACCAGGACCTTCTTTGAAAAGGAACTGGTTGCTGGCCGGTATAAAGATCAGCCCAACAACCCCACTCGGCCGGACGGCTCGGTACTGCATTTCTGTCCGCCCGAGCAGGTTGAGGCTGAGATGGACCAACTCATTCAGGGCTATCGGGAGCACGAGAACGAGGGTTTGCCGATTGAACTCCAGGCGGCGTGGCTGCACCACGCCTTTACCCACATCCACCCCTATCCGGACGGCAACGGCCGTGTGGCCCGCGCGCTGGCCACGCTGGTCCTGATCAAGGGAGGGTTGATGCCCCTGGTGGTGCCGACGACGGAGAAGCAGAGCGTGTACATTCCCGTGCTGGAAGAGGCCGATCAGCATGATTACTCACCGCTGGTTGCGGCGATTCGGCGGTGGCAGGGTCGCTTGGTGGTGGACTTGAGTCAGCGGGTGGAGTTCAAGCAGAGAAGGGATGAAGCGGCAACGATTGACGAACTGATGGAAGCGATTCGCACCGACCTCCTGTGTAAAGACCTCAGCATTCCCGAGCCATGGAAGGCACAGGGGCGCATTGCAGGGCTGCTATCTCAAGCGGCTCGCTCTCGATTGCATGAAGTAACGGCGAGCCTATCCAAAGTGGCGCCCAACTGGCATTTCAGGGTCAGCGAAGACGCACCCACGGACTTGCGCGACCAGTTTGCCAATTATGGCTTCGCGGTCCAGTCGCCTGGCCCTGCTGGAACACTGTGGCTGAATACACCAACGCCTTGCAAAGTCTACTTTTTCTCGGGAGTCTTGGGCCCAAAGCCCCGAGGGTTGGGTGTCTTTGCGGTTGGATTTGAAGGGCCCAACAATCAACATGAGTTGTTAGGCCACCCGTTCCTTACGACGTTCGCGGAGGAAGAAGATTTGGCCCTAGCCAGATTCAAGGACTGGTTTGAAAAGCTGGTTACGCGCGGGCTCAACCGTTGGCGTGAGATTAACCTCATGTGATTTCTCGCCGTATCCAACAGGCGACTTTCGCGAACGCCGGTCCGCCCGCGCTGAGCGGATACGTGAGATGTCGCCAAAGCCCATCTCGCCGCTCCCGCATCCACTCGAAGTTCGTCCATCGGCAGGTAAGCGTCCCGCAGACTCCGCTTCGAGGAACGCGACCAGTTTTGCTTCAGGTACAGCGGCCTCTGCTCGCTCCCGCCTCGTGCCGAGCGAATGGCCCGAGAATCATCCCGATTCAAAAGCGTGGGGGACAAGGGTCGTGGTTTTGCCTAGGTCAGGGAGTACGCCATCGGGTAACATTAAAGACAGGTAAGACTATGGCCACGGTAATTCGGCTGATGATTCCGGCGATTTTTCTGCTTATGCCAACCCGTGTCCAGGGAACGGGTGTCCATTTCGAAAAAAACGTGGGACAGACCGCCGCGCCGGTGCGCTTTGCCGGACGCGCGCCCGGCGTCCAAGCTTTCCTACTCGACGACCGCTTGGTCTTGCGTTCCTCCCGTCCCGCAGACCCTGGCATCGCCCAGATCGCCTTCATCGGCGCCGCTCGGACAGCGCAGTGGGTGGAAGGCGAGACCACGGGCAGCAGCCACTATTGGAAGTCTTCTTCGGAAGCCAAGGAAGTGGCGCGGACGGCCAGCGTGCGGCGCCAAAGCATTTATTCCGGAATTGACGTACTGTTTCACGGTCGCACGGGAAAATTGGAGTTCGATTTCGAGGTGCGGCCCGGCGCGGACGTCTCACTTATTCAACTGAGCGTGGAAGGCGCCCCCGCCGAAGTACGAGCCGACGGAGCCCTGCGCCTGGGTCCGTTCCTACAGCACCGGCCGGTGGCCTACCAGCTAACCTCCAACGGCGTGCGCGAACCCGTGGACTGCCGCTATCAACTGGCGGGTAACCGCGTCCGCTTCGTCATCGGCGCCTACGACCGTCACCGGCCCCTGACGATCGACCCGGTAGTCACCGCGGCGCAACTCGTGGGCGGCGCCGGCGCGGACGAAGTGATCTACAGCGGCCCCAATTGGACAGTTGGCAATACGCGTTCCCTGGACTGGCGCAATTTCCCGAAGCCAGAGACCAGCGGCCTGGACGTGGTGATCACCGGGACCGGCGCCTTCACCCCGCAGACCTTCTTCTTCGGTGGCAGCGGGACGGACCGCGCGCGCGCCGTGGTGGAGCAACCCTTCAGTGCGCTGGCGATTGTGGGCGAAACGGACTCGCCCGATCTGCCGCTACGCGGCTCGCAATTCTTACCTAATCGCGGACGCATTGAACAGCCGCGCTACGGCGGCGGCAACTCCGATGGCTTCATCGTCGTTTTCGCTTTCTCGGTCAGCTATGGGCTGAATTTCGCGACCTACTTGGGAGGATCCGGCGCGGACCGATTGAATGCGGTGGCGATCGGTCCGAACCAGAGCATCGTGGTGGGCGGTGAGACCAACTCATCAGATTTGCCGGTCCGCAATGCGGCGCAGCGGCTGAACGGGGGCGGCGAGAGCGATGGCCTGTGGGCGACCTTTACGGCCAATGGGCTGATGGAGTCGGCGACGTATGTGGGCGGCAGCGGTCGAGACGCGGTGAACGCGGTGCAGTTTAACGAGGAGACAATCTGGTTGGGCGGCGCGACGTCTTCCGTGGAACTTGCGCAAGGATCCTTGTCCGCCGCTGGCCGTATGGAGGGCTTCCTGGCACGCGCGGCGCCTGGCTCCCTCCGTGCCACTCGCCGCTGGCCAGCCGTTTCGCGAATCAACGCCATGCAGTTGTGGCGGGGTGAACCCGTCGTGGCGGGTGATGGCTTGGTCAGCCTCATCTCGGCAGATCTAGGCACCGCGCGCTGGGAGTGGGCGCTGGGCGGATCCGGCCGTGGCGAAGTCTTGAGCCTATCGGCCAGCAGCCGGGGCTTGCTCGCGGGCGGCTGGACGGACTCGCGCGACTTGCCCGTGCAGAAAAGCGTGCAGGCCTTCAACGCGGGCGGCCAGGACGGCTGGGTGGCGGCGCTGACTCCGGAAGGAACGACGTCGTGGCTCACCTATCTGGGCGGCAGCGGCGATGACCGCGTGCTGAGCGTGTCCGGACAGGAACCACTCGATGCCATCGCCGGCGGCGTAACGACCTCGACGGACCTCGTCAGCGCGAGCGCGTCCTCGCGGTTGAATTTTCAGATGAGAGACCTCTCCGGCCCCAACGACGGCTTCACGGTGTCGCTGAGAGAGCCACTGTGGGCAGAGCTACTGGGGACCAAGGGCGCCGACGCCGACGCGACCCCACATGTGCGCTTCGAACTGGCCACCGGTGAGATCACCGCCGAGATTCTCGACCCCACCGTGGCCACCTTACTACGCCAACGCGAGCCGGTGGATCGCCTGACATTTCCCTTATGGACCAGCGGAGTTGCCGGGTTCCGCTGCCTGGTGGATTCAGGCGATACCAGTATTCGCTACCGGTTTGGCGATGCCGAGTCAGTGGTGCCACTGCAGTGCCGGCCGCCGGAGTTCGCGGCTGGACCGAACGGACCGTTCACCACCTTCAGCAGCTTTATCGGTCTGGCCTTGCAGTCTGGGCCGCGCGACCCCCGCACGGGCCAGATTCGCGGCATTCTGCCGCTGCCCGCTGGCCTGCGCATCACCACGGATACGCCGGATATCGTCGATATCCTTGGCCAGGAGAATCCTCCCAACTTGCGAGTGCGCTGGAAACAGACCGGCGAAGTGACGTTCGTCGCCACCGCGCCCGGACTCGCTCCGGTGCGCGTTACGGCGACAGTGCGAAGGCCACGAATCACGCTTAGCGCGGCTCCGGTAGGTAAGGGTTTGCAGACCCGTGTGAGGGTACAATTCGAGGCCCCCACACCCGCGGGGGTGCAGCACCTGCTGACGGTGTATTCCAACGATTCGCGGCGCCTGCAAACTTCGTTTGGTCCGCAAGGGGGCTTGGGTCCGGTGGCATTCAATTTCCAACAAGGCCATCAGGTGACGGATGTCTACCTCAATGGTCTGGAACTGGGGGATACGGAACTGATTGCGATCTCGCCGGAGTCGTGCGATTTCCGGTTCCCCATCCGGGTAGAGCCGCTCACGCTGCGCGTGAGTGCGCTTTCGCCGGATGTGACTTTGGCCGCCGGGGACACCACGAGTATCTCCGCCTCGCTGCGGCCCAGGGGCGCCGATGACACTGGCGACTTCGGCTTCCGCGTGCGGGCGGGCTTGTCTTCCATTGAGGTGCCCGTCGAATCCTCGGCGCCCGCCGTAGCCCAACTCGATGTTTCGCGCCTGGTATTCACGAACGATCTCACCCAACAGACGCTGCGCATCACTGGACGGCAGCCGGGCACTGGGACCGTCCGCTTCGCCTCAACTGACGGCCTGACGGTGGAGCCGGAGGGGGCAATTCGCGTGCAGGTGACGCCGCGGCGCGTGCCCTTCCAGGCGGGAGTTCCGCGCGTGGGCGAGAATCTGCAAACCGGCTTCACTTTAACGGGCACTGGGGACGTGACGGTAACCAGCCTCGATCCAGCGCGCCTGCTGGTGTCGCCACAACGCGATTTGCCGGGGCAAGCGCGCATCGTTTTGCCGTCTACCAACCGGACCGTCTTTGTGCAGGCGCTGGCCGGCGCGGGCGAGGTGACGGTTCGCTTGGAAAGCCCCGGTTTTGAGCCTGCGGAAGTGGTGTACCAGTTGCGCCCATCGGGTTTGGTGCTTCCGGACTCTATCTTCGCGCCGCGCTACGCCGAACTGTCCATTTTCGGTGCGCCCTGGATGCTGGATCCCGCTTCGCGGGCTCCGGTGATGGCCCAGGCCTTCCGCGCGGGTTTCGCGCCGCAACTCGAGTTGACCTCCAGCCGCGACGGCATCCTTGACGCGCGGGTCAGCGTGCCGGCAATTGACGGCAATGCGGTGATCCGGGCGACGCCGACCGCTTTGGGCGACGTCACCTTGACGCTGAAGGCCGTTGGTTTTGCCCCGGCCCGGGTAAGGGTTCGCGTGGAGCCGCAGCGGATCCAGATCAATCTTCTGCCCTTGAACGTGCCGCGCGATTTTCAAATCGAGTGGCGCCGCAATCTTGTCTTGCCTCGCGGAGTACCGATCACGATCACTAGCGCGAACCCGAGTGCCCTGCGAGTGTCGAACGATCCGTCACAACTTGGGGGAGCGAGTGCGGAGTGCAGAGAGAACGCGGACGGGACCGTAGGCGCATTTCTTCAGGCAATGGCCGGATCCGGTGAGGTGAATGTCATACTGTCGGGGCCGGACCTGGAGCCTTTCACGATGCCCGTGACGCTGGCGGAACCAATGGTGTCGTTGCCAACACCGGGTGCGGAAAGTCTACGGCTGTTGGTTCCGGGTGGCAGCGTTAGCCTGGGAGTCCAATTCTCTTGGGCAGGGGCGGTATTCTCAAACGATCGTCCGCAGCGGCGGGCGGGCGCGCCTCCGGCGATGGTGCGGTTGGAGAATAGCAACCCGCGAGCGGTTTCGGTGGACCCGAGTGCAGCTCAAATAGGCCCGTCCATCGGCGGCCAGTTCCGGGTTTCAGCGCTCGCCGTAGGTAGCGCCGAACTGGTGTTGCGCAGTGACGAGCTACGGGTGGATCCGGCGATCAATCGCGTCACCGTACAGGCTGGAGGCCCCTCCCTCACCATGAACCCCGTCACCCTGGGCTTTGGGCTGATGGCCCAGTGGGGAGTGCAATTGGAGGGTAGCAATGCCCGCTTCCCGGGGCCGGCGGTGGTAACGATCGAGAGCCGCGATCCCACCCGGCTATTGCTGAGCGCGGGTCCAGACCGTCCAGCGTCGGCGCGAATCGAGATCAACGCCTCCGGTGGTTCGAGTTCGGTGCCCGTGTTTCTGCATGCCTTGGCCGATAACGGCTTTGCCGATGTCGCCATCACGCTGGACGGCGCGCCGTCCGGCACCGGCCGGGTGAGTTTCGTCCCCACACGCATCGGTTTCGACTCCCGTCAACTGCGTTTAACCACCCTGACTCCAGGAACGACGGTAGAGCTGCGCCCGAGCTTTGAACAGGTGCCCAGCCAGAACTTCATCTCCCCGTCACTGGGCCCGGCATCGAGTTGCCCGCCATTCGCGTCGTGAGCGCGAACCCCGGACTGGTCCGCGTTCGCTCCGAAGCCGCCACCCGGTTCTTCAATACGGGTTGGACGGTAGAAGTAGAACCGGTCTCCGCGGGGAACACCCGGCTCAGCATCGAAACCAGCGGCGGCTTCCGCGCCGGCGAGCCGATTCCCGTGGAAGTGGCGGTGCCGGAGGCGGCCAATCTGTTTCTCAACTCTTCTCCCATCGGAAGGGATCTGCAAGTGAGCGCGCGGCTCAGCGTTCCGTTTGAACTGCCGGCGCGGACCGTCTTCCGCGTCACCAGCGCTGACCCCAGCCGTCTGCTGGTGTCAGCGAATCCGGCGTTCACGGGCACGGCCTCCGCGGAAATTGCGGTGGAACCGCGGCGACCGGGCTTTCCCTTCGAAGATCCTTCGGTTTGGCTGCAAGCCTTGGGCGGCGAAGGCACGGTGAACGTCACTCTAAGCGCGGCTGGCTATCCAGACCGCACAGTCCCGGTCGCCTTGGCGCAAGCCGCGATTCAATTGACGTCGCGGCGGTCGACGCAGGTGACTCCGCTGGACGCGCCGCTGCAACTCTCCATTCTCGTAGGAGCCTCTCCTCCAAATCAGTCTTTTTCCTCGCAAGCCGTCCGGCCTGGCATGCGCATCCCGGTGACGCTCACCAGTTCAGACCCCTTCGTAGGCACCGTTCCAACGGCGTCGATTGAACTGGTGGCCAGCGCCACGGAGCGACTTGTGCTTTTCGAAGCCCGGTCGCCGGGAACGACCATTGTCACCGTCTCGCAACCGCCGGGCTTCGTGAATCAATTGGCGCCACGGCAAGTGTTGATCACCGTGTTGCCCGCCCGCTTGCAGTTGCAAGGCCCCGCGCGAGCGGTCGGCGCGGGGACTATGGTGTCTAGCAACTTGCGCCTCGGTGAGGGTCCGCTGGCGGCGCCGGTACGAGTGACGATCACCTCCACCGACCCCGCGCGGCTCCTGGTGTCGTCGGGAAGCACCCCCGCCGCCGGATCCATTGAGGCAATCTTGCCGGCCAATGGCAACGGAGTCGAAGTCAGCTTCCACGGCATCGGGGGTGACGGCAGCGTCCCGGTGCGCTTCTCGGCCGCGGGCGCCAATCCCTTCTTCGCCGACATCGACATTTTGCCCGCCGGATTCTCGTTCCAACGGGTCTTCTCGGGCAGCACCCTCAACGTGGGCAGCTCTGATTTCCGCCTCTTGCAACTTCAGTTGTACGACGCGGTTAGCGGCCAACTCCTGGCGGCGACGCCACGCCCAGGTCTGCGCGTCCCAGTGAGTGTCACTTCCTCTGATCCGCAAGTGCTGTCGGTATCGGAAGCGGTATTTGGTCCCAATCTGCCCGGCAACGTCACCATCCGGGCCCTCCGCGCGGGCTCGGCGACGATTCGTTTGACGCAGCCTCCGGGCTATCAGGCTTTGCCCGGCACAACCACCACTCTTGACTTTCAGGTGCAATAAACCATGCTCAGGCTTACCCTTTTCGCTCTTTTCGCGACGCCCCTAGTGGCGGGAACTTTCGCCGTGGAGCCCAATCGCGGCCAGTTCGATACCAGCGTCGTCTATGCCGCGCGCTTACGTCACGGCGCGGTGCAATGGTCCAGCACGGAGACGATCTTCTCGAAGGGCAACGCCGTCGTGCGCATGACGCTGGAAGGCGCGCGTACCGATGCCGCCTGGGTCACCGCCGATCCCTTGCCGGATCGCACCACCTACTTCTACGAGCAAGTGATTCGCGACGTGCCGCGCTTCGGCACCTTGCGCCGCAACCGGGTCTACCCCGGCATCGACTGGATCGCCTACGGCGCGAAAAACACGATGGAGTACGACTTCGTCGTCGCCCCCGGCGCCGACCCCAGCCGCATCCGCATGCGCTTCGCCGGCGCCACGTCGTTACGCGTGAAAACGAACGGCGATCTCGAAGTCGCCACCGCCGCCGGTCCCCTGGTGCAGCACCGTCCCGAGCTCTACCAGTTGCACAACGGTAAGCGCGAGCCAGTCACCGGCCGCTTCGTGGTGGAAGCCAACACCGCCCGCTTCGCCACCGGCCCCTACGACCGCGCCCGGACTCTGTGGATTGACCCGGTCATCGACTCCGCCAGCTTCTGGGGTGGCTCGGCGGAAGACGAAGTCGTCTACGCGGAGAGCGGCTTCGTCGTAGGCACGACGTCGTCGGTAGACCTACCAAACTCCGCCAGCCGCCGCCGCGGCCGTGATGTTTTTGTCGTCTATCCGGGAGAAGGCACGCTCGTCTTCGGTGGCTCTGGCGACGACGTCGCGACGTGCGGCACTTCGGTGGCCAGGAACAGTACCGTCGTCGCGGGCGGATACACCAACTCCAGCGATCTGCCGGTAACGCGCTTCGTGGGTGACCAGCGCGGTACGGTGCTTCAAGGCGCTGCGCTGCAATCGGAGTATGCGGGCGGTGCCTCCGATGGCTTCATTGTTGTTTTTCAGAGAAATTCGAACTTCAATAGCTTTCCCACTCTTCGGGAGCCCCTTCGGCCATTGTCGGCCACCTACTTTGGCTCTCCCGGGGAGGACCGGATCCAGGGCATTTGGACCTCGGCTTTTGGGGCGGGGACTTCGATCGCGATTACCGGCTACAGTGACGCCGCCGGTTTGCCGGGCCGGCTCGGAATCCAGCGAGAGCCGCGCGGCGGCAAAGACGCTTTTTTTGCTTTCCTCGACATCCTCAACGGTGCGGGTAGCACCACCTATGCCGGTGGTAGCGGCGATGATGAAGGCCGCAGCGTTGCGGCGGGAGCCGTGTTCGCTTTTGGTGGGGAAACCCGTTCTGCCGACTTCCCCTCCGCCGGCGGACTCAATGGCCCTTCCGATGCCTTCCTGATCACGATGAAGCAGTTGAACACGTTCTCTGGAGTTGCCGAGTTTGAAACGGTGCAGGTCTTCGGCGGTTCCGGCGAAGACCGGATCAATGCCGTCGCCACCTCCCCCGGCGGCTTTAGCGATTGGTTCACGGGTGGAAGTACAACCTCAAGCGATTTTCCCCAAGTCAAGGCTACGCCCTACGCCGGTGGCGCGTCGGATGCTTTTGTGCAGCGTTGGACGCGATTGGCTAGCACCGAGGTGAGACTGGTGGAGTCGCGGCTTTTCGGAGGGGATGGACGGGACGAAGCGCTGGCGGTATCTACCGGCGCCGACCTATCCGTGACCGTCGCGGGGCGGACGGACTCCACGCGACTGCCAGTCCAGGACGCATTGCAGCCAGCTTACGGCGGAGGTGCCTCCGACGGATTCTTCGCCCGATATGAACTGCCGTCGATGCGGCTCTATCAGGCCAGCTATCTTGGGGGGCCCGGCCGTGATTACGTCACCGCGATCACCGAGGAGACCCTGGGAAGCCTCGTGCTGGCCGGCATCACTGACGCCGGAGGTCTGCCGACGCCCGAGAGTGGCGCCGGACCCGAGTGGCGCGGTGGAACCGAAGGCTTCACCGTCCGGGTGCAATCGGATCTGATCAATGCTCCGGCCGGCCTCACGGTGATGCAGGACACTGGTGCGTGGTCTTCCGTCTCTTTAAGTGGATCGTTTCGTGCGCGAACAGCGTTGCGGGTGCGCAGCAGTGACCCGAATCGCCTTCAGGTAGCAGGAAGGATCGGCGGGCCCGGCCTGGGCGAGCTAACGTTCAGCCCAACGAACGGCGCCAACGAATCTAGCTACCAATTTGCCGCTTACGCCTTGGCCAGTTCGGGGTCGGCTGAACTGATCTTTTCCGCGGACGGCTATCCGGAACGCCGGACCGCCGTGCAATTCGTGCCTGTTCAGCTAGGCTGGTTTTTCGGCGGAAGTCCGGATATCGTGCGGCTAAACATGTCGCAACTCCAAGTCCCCTCATTCTTTCGTGTTGGCCTCAATAACTCCATCGCATTTCTCCGTCCCGGTGTTGAGCCCATCAACCTCACTATCGAAGCCGCATCTTCTGGAATTGTCACTTTTGTGGACGCCCGAACTGGGGTGCTCTCAGGAGACGGGAATCCCGCGACATTCTTACTACGTCCAGCGGCTCCCGGCGAAACCGAAATTCTGGTCCGGGCCACGAATCGTGAAGATATTCCGGTACTTCGTGTTCGCGTCGTGGTCACCTCCCAGTTTGTCCCCTTCTCCGGAGGGGTATCAATTCCTACGGCCAGCCAATTCTCGTTCGCCCTCTCTCCGGAGGGGCGGGCTACTCGCCTCCGGCTAACGAGCGGCGACCCGTCGCGACTGCTGGTCTCTACCCAGAGCACTCAGCGGGGAACCGGCTCTATCGACTTCACTACGGCCAACACTGTGCCGGTCCTGGCACACCTGCAGGCCCTTACCGAAACCGGCGAGGTAGCGCTCACGCTGCAACTGGACGATTTCCCTCCCGAAACCATAACGGTACGAATCATTCCACCCACCGTCCGCCTCCAAGCAACCAGTCCCCGGGGGCAGCTTTCGTTTCTGGCGACGACCGAAAGCCTTTCGGGAGAAGCGGGGGCCGAATGGAGCATAGGGCAACCCGGATTCTTGTATGGCGGTCTAAGTGGAGTGGGCGCACTTATCCGCACGCCCGGTTTTCCCGCCATCACGGTGCCCATCGAGTCCAGTGATCCCTCGGTGGCCGAAGTGCGCGGGTCCTTCGAGATTCCAGTCACTGCGCCAACGAGCACCGTCAACCGTAGCTCAATTCTGCTCCTAAAACCAGGCACCGCGCTCGTCCGGGTGGCGCCGCCGCCTGGTGTGATCAACGCACCGGGCTCCGGTACCATCGCCGTCCGTGTGAGTCCCGCTCGTTTCGGATTGCGTGACTTTGAACTGGGACGCGGACTCGTCTCGCCCCTCCGTATCGGACTGCCTGCCGGATTCGCTGGCTCTGTCGTTGCCGAGTCCGGCGACCCTAGTCTGATGCAACTGCAAGTCTCGGGTACCCCATCCGGAAGCGTGACGGTATCGAGCAACTTCAACGCCTTGGGAGAAGTCACCCTCAACGCCATCGGCCGCGCCGACTCTGGCGAAACCACGTTGCGCCTCTCCGCTCCTGGTGTTGAAACCACCGAGGTGCGAGTCAGGCTGCGGCCGGCTGGCTTCGTTTGGGCCACCAGCGCCGCCACCGTGCCTTTGCATGCTTTTTCGCAATTCGATAGCCGCGCTCGGGGCTACGAACCGCTCGTCAGAGGCATGGCGCTGGATCCAGACACGCGCCTGCCGGTGGCCGAACAACGCTCATTCAGCGCCGAGCCCATACCGGTAACGAGCTCGCGCCCCGAGGTCGGCGCGCTCAGCGCCGCGACGCTGCCCAGCATCATCACTAGCTCGCCAAGTAACGGACCGTTCTTCGCTCCCCGCTCCATCGGCGAGACCTTGCTCACCCTCAGCGCACCTCCTGGATTCATCGCCCCCGCCGTCGACCAGACGATGCGCATCCGCGTGGAGGCGGCGGCCATCGGCGTGAACCCAGTGTTGCCACTGGGCCGTGACTTGCAAACTCCGTACCCGATCACTTTGCCGTATGCCCGCGAGGTAAACGAGGCCGTCACGATTACTTCGAGCGATCCTACGCGGCTGGTCATCTCCGACGGCGCGGCGCGTCCCGGTACCGGCTCTCTCCGCATGGTGCGCGATTCGAACGGCAGCTACCCGAATATCTTGCTGCAGGCGCTCGCCAGCGAAGGTACCGTCCGCGTGACGGTGAGCGGCCCCGGCCTGCGCGACGCCACCACTGACGTCCAACTCGTCCCGCTGCAAGTCATGCTGTCGCCCACCACGGGCAGTTTCGGTGCAGGGTTTCAGTCCACGGACAACCGGCGCTTCGAATTGTTGACCAGCGCCACCGGTTCGGTGCAGGTTTCTTTAAGCACTGCACCGGGTATCCAGGCTGGCATGGTCCCGCTGCAGTTGCGCGCGGGCGCGCCTCCGCTTGATGTCACCTTCACCTTGAGTGACCCGTCGGTGGCCACCGTAGGCAATCCCACTCTTCGCTTCCAGTCGGGTGAGACCTCCAAGGAACTCACCGTACGCCCCGTGGGCTCTGGTTCCGTCACCCTCAACGCGACGCCCACCCATGGCGACCCCAGCGCGCTCGCCTTCACGGTCCGGCGTCCCCGCTTCCGGACGGTGCCCTACCGTACCGGCCGCGACACGCAGTTTGCTTACCGCGTGCAGGCGGAGGGAAACATACCCTCTCCCACACCCCCGAGTATCACCATCCGCTCCACTGACCCTTCACGCCTGCTGGTCGCGCTGGATCCGGCAGCGGCCGGCAGCGACCAGCAACGCGGACCCTTCGGCGTAACGCCGGTTTACATCCAGGCTCTGACGGAAGGCGAGGGCACGGTGGTCATCTCCGCCGACGGCTATGAGGATTCCACCCTGCGCGTGGTGGCGAGTCGGGCGATCTTGCAACTCAGAAGCAACTCCCGCCTCAGCGCCAACCAACAGCAAGGCACGCTCAGCGTGGCGGTCGACTTCCGCCTGTCTCCCGATCCGAATCAGCAGAGTCAGCAGTTTGTTATGGATTCGCTCACCCTGCGCGGCGGCTTGCCTCCCTTGCCAGTGACCTTGATCAGCTCCAATCCCGCGGTCGCTGCTACCTCCACCCTTACCTTGCTGCCCGGCCGGCCCGATGCCGCCTGGAACGTGCCCCTTACCGGCGCGGGCGAAACGACTCTGCGCATTCAGCCGCCACCGAACTTCGATGCCGATGTCTCCAGCGTGACGCTCGAAGTTCGCTCGGAGCGTCCAGAGATCTCCGGCCCCGGCACCCTAGGCCGCGACTTCCAGGGCGGCTTCGGCATTCGGACCCAGACTCCGGTGCGGTCCGGCACGCCGGTAACCGTCACCAGTTCTGACCCCACCCGGTTGCTGGTCAGCGACAGCAACACGGCCGCTGGACAAGGCTCCGTGACGTTTCCTTGGCCCAGTGGCGGGACCAGTTTCTTCGCCAACGCCCTGGGTGACTCGGGTACCATCACCATCACGGTGAGCATCCAGGGCTATGACCCGGCCACCTACCGCGTCGCGCTCATTCCCTCGGGCCCGGTCTTTGAGAACGAACGCGTGACGGTCCGCACCGGCAGCGGCCCCGCTTCCCTGAGCGTCCGCCTCTTTAGCCTCGACCCGAATAGCCTTCAACCGCAGCAACAGGGCACCTTACGGCCCGGCGGCCCGCCCTATATCGTGCGCTTCACGGTCGCGGACCCCGCGATCGCCGCGGTCTCCCCTGCCTCCCTCACCTTGGGCTCTGTCTTCAACCCATCCGGCAGCGTCTCGGTTTCTGGCCTCGCGCCGGGCTCCACGCTGGTCCGCTTGGCCGGCCCCCCTGGCTCCACTGTGCCGAGTGTGCGGGGAGTAGCGCTGGTGACGGTAGAGGCCGGGCCCTTCGTAGTGCCGCGCGCGATCGCGCTTGGCCGGGACCAGCAAACCGCCTTCCGGTTCCAATTCGCGCAACCCACCTCACAGGCCGCCAGTTACTCGTTCCGCTCGAGCGACAGCTCACGTCTGCTGCTCTCCTTCAATCCGACCGTGATTGGCAGCGGGGTGTTGAATTTGACCTTTCCCCCGGGCATTCGGGAGGGCCCGCTCGTCTACGTGCAGGCCATCGGCCCCGCGCCGACGCCCGGCAACAGCAGCCTTTCGCTTTCGGGCGGCGGTCCCGAAGGCAACTGGCTGATCCCCGTCAACATCCGCGCGCCCCAGGTTGTGCTGCGCGCGCCAGCCGGGTTTCCCACGAATCCTTTGGTCTTGCCCCGCGGCGTCATCAACCTCTTCCTGACGGCGCAGTATGCCTTCGACGCCGATCCCAGCGATCCCATCCCGGCTCAGCTCCTCGCGCGCCCCGGCGTACCGGTTAGCTTCACGGTACGCTCTACTGACCCGCGTATCGTGGCCGTAGGGACCATCACCCCGCTCACGCTTCCCGTCACGCCGATCGATCCCGCTCCCCAAATCAACCTGATCCTCGCTGCCCCCGGTAGCGCCTTTGTCGAAATCCGCACCGGCGACTTACCCTTGGGCCGGATGGAGGTGCGCGTCCAGTAAAAATTAAGGAATTTACTTTTTCTCGCAACCGCCCGCATTCGAGTCGCATCCATTGGCCAGAATGCATCTCTCCGAAATGAACGAATGCCTCCGTCGCCTGGCGACTTTGGCGAGTGGCGGCTCGCCGGTGTTGAGCGCCTACGTGGATTCGCGCATCGCTCCGGCCGCCCAGTTGTACGGCCTGAACCTGCACTACTACGCGGCCCGGACCCAGATGCCCAAGGCCGCGAAAGCCGCTTCGGATGAAGCGTTTAGTGTCGTGATGAACTACCACAAGGCCAACCCGCCGCAGCCCGACGGCGGGTTGGCCCTTTTTGCCCGCGCCGGCTCCTCCCCCATGTTTTGCGCTCTCCCGCTGAGCGCTCCGGTCGAGATGGCCGTCAGCCTGCGCGTCGGCCCGGCCATTTACTCACTCACCGAACTGCGCGACAACTACGACCGCTTCGTTTTGGTCGAACTGCAGACCAACGGGGCCACGGTCTCCGTTGTCGAACTCGGCGGCGTGACGCGCAAACGCATTTACCAAGGCTCCGGCCTCCCGCTGCTACGCAAGGCCGCCCGGGCGCTCGACAAGTTGCGAGCCGAGGATCCGGCGCGGCGCTGGATGCTGGCCGCTTCCCGTGAACAGACGGATGCGTTTGAGGCCATCCTCACCGAGGATGCTCTCGACACGTTGATTGACGAGGTGGGCGACGAGGAAGGCATTCTGCCCCGCGCCATCCGCCGCTTCTTAACCTTCGAGGAAGCTGAGGACCAAGCCGTGGCCCGCTTGCTCCCTCGTCAATTAACGGACCGGCGGCTGGCCCGCGCCGGGTGGGCCGACGTCCGGTCCACCCTGCAACAAGGGGCGGCCAGCCGCGTGCTGCTCTCCGCCGGCGCCCTCGAATCCGAAGCCCGCGAAGAGGCCGCGCTGTTGGCGGAGCGCACGGGTGCTCGCCTCGAAGTGGTCGCCCAAAGCCGCGAACTGATGGCCGCCGGCGGCGTCGCCTGCCTAGTCCGCCCCTGGGCGTAACTGGACAACGCTGTCCCACAAGCGGACAGCCTTGCTTCGCCGTCAGCTTGAAATCCTCACAAAAACAGTGGCCCTCGACGTGCCTATCAGACGGGGAATGTTCCGCCAAGCCTTTCGCCAACTCGCCAAAAGCCCCGCCTTTTTCACCATCTGCGTCCTGACGCTGGCCCTCGGCATTGGCCTTAGTACCACGGTCTTCAGCGTGGTGGACGGCGTACTCCTGCGTCCGCTGCGCTTCCCAGACGCCGACCGCCTCGTCTCCGTCGGCACCCGCTTCGTGAAGGAGGGCCGCGATCATCCGCGCCTCACCGGCGGTGACTGGCTCGACATCGAGAAGTCCACCACGTCGCTGGAAGCCTGGGCCATGCCGGGCGGCGGCACCATCGGCGTGCAAGTGGGCGGGCAAGCCGAATTCACGGGCGTCTCCCTGGTGCGCGGCGAATACGGACGCGTCTTCACGCTGGCTCCCTTGGCGGGGCGCTGGTTTGGCGCCGACGAGAAGACTCCGGTCGCCGTGGTTTCAGAGGGCTTCGCCCAGCGTCACTTTGGCGGCTTCGAGAAAGCCGTGGGGCGCACCGTGACGGTGGAGAACCAAGTCTACGAGATCAGCGGCGTGGTGGCGCGCGGCTACCCGGCCACGGCCAACGTGTGGCTCTCGCAGGCGAAGGTGCAAGGCCAGCCGAATCGCAACGCTTACAACTATCGCCTGGTGGCCAAGCTGCGCCCGGGAGTCTCGCTCGCCCAGGCGCAAGCCGAACTCACCGCCCTGGGCGCCCGGCTTGCCGCCGCCATTCCGGAGAATCGCGACAAGAGCTTCTACGTCACACCCTTGCAGGCGCAAATGGTGGGCCGCGCGGGCACCATGCTGTGGCTGCTGCTGGGCGCCGTAGGACTCGTGTTGCTCATCGCCTGCGCCAACGTCGCGAACCTGCTGCTGGCCCGCGCTGGCGCCCGGGCCGCGGAGTTCGCCGTGCGGACGGCGGTCGGCGCCAGCCGCGCCCAACTGATGCGCCAACTGCTCACCGAATGCACGGTGATCGGGCTCGCCGCCGCCGCCGTCGCCTTCGTGGGTGCGCAGTTTGGCGTACAGGCGATGTCGCGCCTCGCCGCCAACGCTTTGCCGCGTTGGGAGGAGGTCCAAGTGGATTGGCGCATCTTCGCCTTTTCCGCCACCGTCTCGCTCGTATCGGCGTTGCTCGCCGGACTGCTGCCCGCTTGGCGCGCCAGCCAAGTGGATGTTAGCCGCGGCTTGCAACAAGGCGGACTGCGTGGACTGATCGGCGCGCAGACTGGCGGCTTCCGGGCCGCACTGGTCGTCGCGCAGATCGCACTGTCAGTCGGGCTGAGTATCTCCGCCGCGCTGCTGGGCCGCAGCCTCCTGCAACTGAATCGCGCCGAACTCGGCTACCAGCCGGACTCCGTCCTCATCATGTACGCCCATGTCCCCGCCAAGTCCGACGCCGAACTCCAAGCCGTGCAACGCCGCACCGAACGCCTCTACGCGAGCCTCGCCGCCCTGCCCGGCGTCACCGCCGTCTCCGCCGCCATGGGACTCCCCGCCGGCCAGTATGGCTCAAACGGCGCCTATGCCGTGGAAGGCAAGAACGACTTCGTCCCCGGCGTCACCGGTCTCGCGCAAGCCGGCTTCCGCCTCGCACAACCCGGCTACTTTGCCGCCCTCGGCATCCCTCTGCGCCAAGGCCGCGACTTCACCTTCGCCGACCAGTTCGCGGCGGAACCCGTCGCCATCATCAGCGAGTCACTGGCGCGGCAAAGCTTCGCCGGGCAGGACTCGCTGGGCCAGCGCCTCAAATGCGGGCTGGACCGTAACGTCTGGATGCGCATCGTGGGCATCGTCGGCGACGTCCGCAGTGACTCTCCCGCCACGCCCCCCGCGCCCGAACTCTACATGCCGCTCGCCCAGCACCCCGTTTTCGCCAACGAGCAACAGGTGGTGATTCGGTCGAGCGTGCCACCCACCAGCCTGATCGCCACCGTGCGCGCCGTCAGCGCGAAGCTCGAGCCGTTGGTAGCGAC
This sequence comes from Bryobacteraceae bacterium, assembly GCA_019752335.1. Taxonomy (GTDB): domain Bacteria; phylum Acidobacteriota; class Terriglobia; order Bryobacterales; family Bryobacteraceae; genus JALHNI01. The sequence continues at coordinate 21,199 of JAIEMJ010000011.1, read as the reverse complement.
GCGCTTTGAATCCTTCCGTGAAAGCGTCAATGACTCAGTCAGCGCGGAACTCCTCCGCACGCGCCTCTTCCTGCTCTTCGCCGCCGCGGCCCTGCTGGTCGCTCTCGCCGGCGTTTACAGCGTCACGGCCTATCTGGTGGAGCGCCGTCTACCGGAGTTCGGCCTTCGCCTGGCCCTGGGCGCGACCAGTGGCGGAGTCACGCGATTGGTTTTGCAAGGTACGGGCCGCTGGCTCGTACTGGGTCTCGCGCTCGGCGTCTTCCTGGCCTGGGTGGCCCAACGCTGGCTCGCCAGTTGGCTCTTCGAAGTCGCGCCGTTTGACCCGCTGAGCTACGCCGTCGTGCTCACGCTAGTACCAGCCATCGCCCTAGCCGCCTCCTGGTGGCCCGCCTACCGCGCCGGCCGCGCTGACCCGCAGCAGTTGCTGCGGTAGCGCGGTCCCCATGAAAGATAACGCAGTCCCGCATGCCTTGAGGCGTCATGGGGTACAACAGCCACCCTGAATTATGCGTGCCAAGCAGCCCCGAACGGTGAGGGGTCGTTCAGAATCAATGGTCTACAAGGTGGTTCATGGAGAGCCCCGTTGGCCCTGCGGGGCCACAAGTAGCGGTGAAACTTTCACGACACCCTCGCGCATGATGCGCCCACCAGCCCCGAGCGCAGCGAGGGGGGTCCTGCGGGAGCAACCGGTCACCGCACTAATCCATGTTCACTTCCATCACTTCGTCAAAGACGCCGTCGGGAAGTGAAATGCCCATAATGCGGAAACGCTCCAGCATCTTCGGCTGTATGCCCGTCCAGCGGAAACGGCCTTGCACTTTGCCGTCATCCCGGACCCCGGTCCGCTCGAAAAAGAAGATGTCCTGCGTCATCACCCGGCCCTGTTCCACACCCGTCACCTCGGCGATATTCAAAATCTTGCGCGACCCGTCCGATAAACGCGACACCTGCACCACCAGGCGAATCGCGCTCGCCAGTTGCTGGAGCAGCACCTTGCTCGGAATGTCCAGGTCGGCCATCAGCATCATCGCTTCCAGGCGCGAAAAAGCGTCGCGCGGCGTGTTCGCGTGGATCGTCGTCATCGAGCCCTCCACGCCCGTATTCATCGCCTGCAGCATGTCCAGCGCCTCGGCGCCGCGGCACTCGCCAATCACAATCCGGTCCGGCCGCATGCGTAGCGCGGTCCGCACCAGCACGCGCTGATTCACGCCGCCCTCTTTATTCAGCGTCGGCGGACGCGTTTCGAACTTCACCACGTGCCGCTGCTGCAGTTGCAACTCGGCCGTGTCTTCAATCGTCACAATGCGCTCTTCCTCGGGGATAAAGCGCGAAAGCGCATTCAAGGTGGTGGTCTTGCCGGAGCCCGTGCCGCCGGAAATCAGAATCGTGCTCTTCGAGGCGACGCAAGCCGCCAGAAAGCGCAGCATCGTCGGCATGATCGTCTTGTTCGCCACCATCTCGTCTGACGTGATCACGTGCCGCCCGAAGCGCCGGATCGACAGCGCCGGGCCATCCAAAGCCAGCGGCGGAATGATCGCATTCACGCGCGAGCCATCCAGCAAACGCGCGTCCACGAGAGGATTCGCTTCGTCCACCCGGCGCCCCACCTGCGACACGATCTTCTCGATAATGTGCAGCAGATGCGCGTTGTCCTTAAAGCGCACGCCGGTCAGGGTGAGTTTGCCCGCCCGCTCGATAAAGACCTTGTGCGGCCCGTTCACCAGGATGTCCGAGATGGAAGGCTCTTTGAGCAACGTCTCCAGCGGACCCAAACCCAGCACCTCATCGAGCACCTCCTCGACGATCCGGTTCTCCTCCTGCGCCGTCATCGGCACGCGCTCATCATCGAGTAGCTTCTCGACCACCCGCCCAATCTCCGCCCGCACCCGGTCCTTCGGCAGCGACGAGACCTTGTCCAGGTTCAGCACGCCAATCAGCTTGCGGTGAATTTCGCTCTTGAGCTCGAAGTAACGGTCCGTCGGCCGAGCCGACGTCGGCGGCGCCGAAGTCGGCCTCCGCCCACCCGGACCCGGCTTAGCGGCCACCGGTGGACGATTCCCCGGCGCAGACATCCCTCCCGGCCGGGACACCGGCGACATCGGAGAACGCGAACCAATCGGCCGAAAAGGGGGGGTACCCATAATCCCCCAAGTATACCGCCCGCCCTTGCGCCTCGAGTAGTGGACGCATCGGTCTGGTCGAGCACTTCGAGTCAAGCGCAGAAGACGCGCAGAAGCGACTGGCACCGTCGACTTTAGACCAAACCAGGCTTCGCGAGGCTGGCAGTGTAACTTGGCGTCGATCCACAGCAAATGAGCAACCATAGTTGTCGCGTGGCGGGCCCTGACGGGAAAGGGGTGATTGACCATTCAGTCATGAGCTTTGCCGAATACCCTCATCTGTGGTTAAGAGAAGACGCTTTCGAGGGTATAGAAGCTTCATAACAGCCGTTTCTCCCCTGTTTATCCGTAACTTCGCAGTGTCTATCACGAAAAGCGAAAGGCAATTGAATATACTGAAAGGGTCGCCGCATTAAAGATCGAATGGAAAAATATTTATGTCCTTCACCATCGAGGATTTGGGGCTAGCCTATCGAAAAGCGAAAGTCGATCTTTATTACTCGTCCAATGCATCACTCCTTGCGATTGCGGATTACGAGAGCCGCTTGTACGTTAACTTGACAGACTTGCTGGTAAAGCTAAACGGAATCGACGAGACATGGGTTGAGTCGCCGGCTCTTGTCGATGGCTGGACATATGGCACGAAATCCATCTCTTTGCCGAGCGAAGTAACGGGAAAGGAGGCGGGCAGCAGTGGCCTGATCTTCTCGTCGCCTGCGGACAAATGGAACCACGCCTGCACGTTGACGGGCGTGGATGCTTCGAAAAAGCCTACGGCTGAGTTCCGTGTCATGGCCAATTGCAGTCTTGATTTTCACGTGCTGTCCGCACTGTGGATACTAAAGGTCGGTCATCTTTACGACTCCAAGCTGAAAAAGTGTGCCTACGGCAATCGGCTCCGCCGGACTAAGGACCGGAAGGACATCAATCCCTATTCGATGGGCTCGTTCGCCCCATACCTGAGACCCTTTAAGAATTGGCGCGACCGAGGCATCGACGCAATGCGAGTTGCCTTAGCCGCAGGCAAGAAAGTCGTCGCCCTGACGGCGGATGTTCGATCGTTCTACCACGAACTCAACCCAGGCTTCATGCTCGACGCTGCATTTCTTCAGGACGTGCTGTCGCTCGATCTTACTGAAGCGCAACAGAAACTCAACCGCTTGTTCATCCGCGCCTTAGAATCATGGTCGATGAATACTCCCCTGAAAAAAGGTTTGCCTGTAGGGCTGCCCGCGTCAGCGGTCGTCGCCAACATGGCGTTGATCGAACTAGATCGACTGGTTGAACAGCAAATCGTCCCGCTTTACTATGGCCGCTACGTGGATGACATACTGCTGGTCATGGAAAATGGAGCGGATTTCCAGTCGGCAAGCCAGCTCTGGGAATGGGTGTTCGCGCGCTCCGGTGGGAAACTCAACTGGGTCGATGGCGAGGAGAAAAAGAGGATCTGCTTTCAACCAGACTACCTTAAGGAAGGCAAGAGCGCGAGCCACATTATTTTCGCGAATGCAAAGACCAAGGTGTTTCTCCTGGCCGGCGAAACTGGTCAAGCTCTAGTCGATTCTATCGCCCGTCAAGTCCACGAGAGTGCCAGCGAATGGCGAGGGATGCCGCAGCTACCTCATTCCGCAAGCCACATTGGTACCGACTTGCTAGCGGCAACCCAAACTGACGGCGAGGCAGTCGACAACCTGCGTAAAGCAGATGCCCTGACCATGCGTCGTGCCGCCTTTGCCATAAAGCTTCGCGACTTTGAAGCATATGAGCGCGACTTGACTCCTGATGCCTGGAAGGACCATCGGCATACGTTCTTTCGAGCCTTCACCCAGCACGTTCTTGTTCTGCCGGATTTCTTCGAATTGGCCAACTATCTGCCACGAGTGATACAGCTAGCAACGGCGTGCGAGGACTACCACGACTTGCGCAAAATCATCGATTCGCTGAAGCTGCTCTGCGCCAAAGTAAGAAACGACTGCACCGTTAGCATTAAGGCATGGCCTGAGGCGGAACCTCCGCCCGAATCCAGCGGCATCCTTGCGCGCTGGGAGAAACAACTCTTCAGGGCCATCTATGAAAGCATCATGGCGTCGTTTCCCCCCCGTCTATCCAGATCTGGTAAGCGAGCATGGCAGGAACATATCGCAGGCCCCGGTCTTGCAATTTCCGGTGAACTACCCGCATCATGGCCCTCGTCCGCTAAGGAATTCAAGGCGGCACAGGAACGGCTGTTCTCGTTTGATCTGGCCCATATGCCTTTCCGCTTCATTGGTTTGCCCGCTGAGATGGTAACCCAGCGCGGTATTCCAGCCAGAAAGACCGTCACGTTTTTCAGCGAGGCAGAGCAGATAGTCCCAGAGCCAGTTTGCCAGGGCATCTCATTGCTGGCCAGGTGGATTGGGCTCAAGAAGATACCGCATGGGCTGCTCTTTGCGACGCGCCCTTTCAACCTGCCCGAGTTGTACGTAATCGGCAAGGAGCCCACTAGCGAGAGCGGCCAAGCAGATATGGCATCCGTAGTGATGGCGCTGCGTGGCTTCAGGCTGAACGACAAGATGCCTCTTGTTGACCAGCATGGGATCCTGCGGATTCCTGATGGCGCATTGAGACCCCGATACATCATTGCGGTATCGAGTTGGAAGACCCACATCGATAGTTGGACCGCATCCGTGACTCGCTTGCCCGATCCAGACACCGGACGTTATGCCCGGATGAACCGGCTGCTGGATGGAGTAATCAAGGACCCTCACGCAACTAATTACCTGATCTTGCCCGAACTGGCCTTGCCGGCACATTGGTTCATTCGTATTGCCCGAAAACTACAGGGCCGTGGTATTTCGCTGATAAGTGGTATCGCGTACCTGCATGGCGGCAAGAGACGCGTGCGAAACCAAGTTTGGGCGGCACTGTCCCACAATGGGTTAGGCTTCCCATCGTACATGATCCACCGGCAAGACAAGCAGCGCCCTGCGCTACACGAGGAGCAGGAGCTACAAAGACTGGCTGGTCTGAAGTTGGAGCCTGCCAAGAAATGGAAGACCCCGCCCATCATCCAGCACGGCGAATTCCTTTTTGCTTTGCTGGTGTGTAGCGAACTCACGAACATAGAATATCGAGCCGCGCTACGTGGTCAAGTAGACGCGCTATTCGTGCCGGAATGGAATCCGGACACCGAGACATTTAACGTGCTGGTCGAGTCAACGGCCTTGGACGTCCACGCCTATGTCATTCAGTGCAATGATCGGGAATATGGCGACAGCCGCATCCGCGCGCCGTACAAGGACCTTTGGAAGCGCGACGTTTTGAGGGTCAAAGGCGGAATCTCCGATTACTGCGTTATTGGCGAGATTGACATCCACGCGTTGCGCCAATTCCAAAGCAGCCATCGTTCGCCTGCTAAGCCCTTCAAACCGGTGCCGGATGGGTTCAAGATTAGTCATGCCCGAAGAGTGTTGCCAGCAGACGAGACGGCGTGACGCGGCGGTGAAATTGTAGCCCTCGGAATTCCCAACCGATCGCTTAACCCATTGGAAAGAACATCTTGCCGGCAGTTCGCCTAACTGGCACGTGACAAGCTCGCCGATATCCCTTATCTTCAACGGAGAAACCATTTCGGGAGGAGCCACAAGTCATGAAGTGCAGTTTGAACCCGTCATCCAAGCCAAGCTGGAGCAGATGGCCCGCGAAAGTGGCCGCGCCGCCGCCGAACTCGTCAAGGATGCGGTAGCCGGTTGCGTCGATGAATACTCCGCTCCCCAAGCCATGCTCAACTCCCGCTACGACGACCTCAAGCGTGGCCGGGTAAGTCCGCTCGAAGGCGAATCCGCCATCGCCTTCCTGCACCAGCGCATTGAAGCCAGGCGTAATGGCGCGGCATGAGCGTTTACGCGCTCCACGCGGAAGCGTCTAACGATCTTGACGGGAGTGAGGACTTCATTGCCCAGGAAAGACCCGCTGCATCCCACCGCGCAGTGGCGAAATCGATCAGGCCCCACTCCACGTACACTGGACTATGGAACGATCCTCCCGCCTAGTGATCGGCTTGTGCCTGCTGGCCACCTGGACCATCTGGGGCTCCACTTACCTCGCCATCAAGTTCGCCCTGGTCAGCTTTCCCCCCTTCTCCCAAATGGGTAGCCGCTTCCTGGTCGCCGGCCTGATCGTGCTGCTATGGTCCCGCCGGCAGGGATCTCCCTGGCCCTCGCGCAGCGAGTGGCGCAACGCCGCCATCGTGAGCGTGCTGATGATGGTCGGCGGCATGGGCTGCACGGCCTACGCCGAACAGACCATCTCCTCCAGCCTCGCCGTGGTCTTCGTCGGCACGATGCCCATGCTGATGATCCTATTCAGCCTCTGGTTCGGCGTACGACCGGACGCCTTCGAACTCGCCGGTCTCGCCGTGGGGTTCGCCGGGGTGCTCCTGTTGGTGCGCGGCCAGGGCTTCGTGGCCTCGCCGGTGGCGCTGGGGGCGATGTGTACGGCGGCGGTAGGCTGGTCGCTCGGTAGCGTGCTGAGCCGCCACCGGCTAAGGCCGGCCCCCGGCAGCATGGGCTATGCGAGCCAGATGCTCTGCGGCGGAGTCGGCCTGACCCTCGTCGCGCTCCTCGCGGGCGAGCATTTCGCGTGGCCACCGCAAACCACGGCGACTCTAGCCTGGATTTACCTCGTCGTCTTCGGTTCGCTCATCGCCTTCAACGCCTACATGTACCTGCTAGCGCGCGTCCGACCCGGCACCGCCTCCAGCTACACGCTGGTCAACCCCGTGGTGGGTTTGGCCTTAGGCGCCACGATCGCGGGCGAGACCCTCAGTCCACGGGAATGGGCCGCCAGCGGTGTGATTCTGTCGGGAGTGGTGCTGTTGCTGTGGGGCGCGATCCGGCGAACTCGCACGTAATGCGGACCCGGGGTCCGTCTGCTGTCCGTCGCCTAACTAAACCGCCACGCCAGTCCAGCCGGGAACGATAGTGACCGGGTGGTTCTCGGCGATGGCCAGTCCCGCTGAATTTCCTCGCCGTAACCTGTTGCAATCATTGTCCCTATCCGTCGATCTGCATCAGGTCGCTTGTTTCCTTCTGCTATCCTCATTAACGGAAGACCACCCCAAACCGGGTCCGCCCACTCAAAATCGCTTTCTGATCGTAGAATCAACCACTTGCCGGTTCGTTTCGTCCCGGGAGCCAGCCCACAAAGAGATCTGCTATCCTGATCCAGAAAGGCCAAGCCATCGCTGTCCCGCCCTTCGCAGGCGGCCCTTGTCCGTGTGTTCAGTCTTTTAGAATCAAACAGTTTCCGGTTCGTTTCGTGAAACGATAAGGTCCATCATGCCCCATCGCCTCTTGCTCTGCCTCGTCGCCGCCCACGCCCTCGCCGCCCAAACCCAGCGCGGCTCCCAGGACCGCTTCGGCCAACTCGGCACCCTCCTGCCCACCCCCAACGAGTACCGCACCGCCTCCGGCGCCCCCGGCCATCGCTACTGGCAGCAGAAGGTCGACTACGTCATCTCCGTCGAACTCGACGACGTCAACCAGCGCATCACCGGATCCGAAAAGATCACCTACAAGAACAACTCCCCCGACACCCTCACCTACCTCTGGATGCAGCTCGACCAGAACATCTGGGCCAAGGACTCGCTCACCGCCGCCTCCCAAACCACCTCGGACCTCAACAACCTGCCCTTCAATTCCCTCGAACGCCTCAAGTTTCTCCCCACCTTCGACGGCGGCTACCGCATCAAAGCCGTCAAGAACGCCGGCGGCGACGGCCTGCGCTACGTCATCCAGAACACCATGATGCGCGTCGACCTCCCCCGCGAACTCCCTCCCGGCGCCTCCGTCGACTTCAGCATCGACTGGGAGTACAACATCAACCCTTCGAAGAAAATCGGCGGACGCACCGGCGCCGAGTTCTTCGCGAAAGACGGCAACTGGATCTACTGCATCGCCCAATGGTTTCCCCGCATGGCCGCTTACTACGACGCCGTCGGCTGGCAGCACAAGCAATACCTCGGCGCCGGCGAGTTTACGCTCGAATTCGGCGACTACAAGGTCCGCATCACCGCGCCTGACGACCACATCGTCGGCTCCACCGGGGTCCTGCAGAATCCGCGTGACGTGCTCACCGCCACCCAGCTCGCGCGCCTGAAGGAAGCCGAAACCGCTAAAGCCCCCGTCATGATCGTCAACCCGGCGGAGGCCAAGCAAGCCGAGAGTTCGAAGCCCAAGGGTAAGAAGACCTGGATCTTCCACGCCGAAAACGTCCGCGACTTCGCCTTCGCCTCCTCCCGCAAATTCATCTGGGACGCCCAGGGCCACTTAGTCGATGGCCGCCGCGTCATGGCCATGTCTTACTACTCCAAGGAAAGCAATCCGCTTTGGGAAAAATACTCCACGCCTGCGATTATTCATACGCTGAACGTCTACGGAAAATATAGCTTCCCCTATCCCTACCCCATCGCCATCTCGGTGAATGGCGTCGTCAACGGCGGCATGGAATATCCCATGATCTGCTTCAACGGTCCGCGCCCTCTCGAAGACGGCACTTACAGCGCGCGCACGAAATACAGTCTCATCACCGTCATCATCCACGAAGTGGGCCATAACTTCTTCCCGATGATCGTCAATTCCGACGAACGCCAGTGGACCTGGATGGACGAAGGTATGAATACTTTCCTGCAGTATTTGTCGGAGCAGGAATGGGAGAATAACTACCCCTCCCGCGACGCCGAGCCCAAAGACATCGTCGCCTACATGAGCGGCCCCTCCCACGACTCCATCATGACCAATTCTGACTCCGTGCAGAACCTCTTCGCCAATGCCTATCAGAAAACGGCCACCGGCCTGAACATGATGCGCGAAACCATCCTGGGCCGCGAACAATTCGACTTCGCCTTCCGCGAATTCTCCCGCCGCTGGAAGTTCAAACGCCCCACCCCCGCCGATTTCTTCCGCACCATGGAAGATGCCACCGGCGTCGACCTCGACTGGTTCTGGCGCGGCTGGTTTTTCTCCACCGACCACACCGACCTCTCGCTCGATAACCTCCGTATGTTCCGCCTCGGCACCAAGAATCCCGACACCGAAAAGCCGTTTTCGAAGAAGAAGAAGGAGGAAGAGCCGGTTACTCTGTCAGCGCAGCGCAATAAAAATCTGCCCAAGTTACTCGACGCCCGGCCCGAATTGAAGGACTTTTACAATAGCTACGACGAATTCGCCGTCACTGGTAAGGACCGTGACGAATACAAGAAGTTCCTCGACGGTTTGGAGCCCGAAGAGCGCAAGTTACTCGAAGGCGGCGAGAACTTTTACTTACTCGACCTCAAGAACCTGGGCGGCCTCGTCATGCCCGTCATTCTCCAAGTCAGTTACACCGATGGCACGCAAGACGAATTGCGTCTCCCCGTCGAAATCTGGCGGCGGAATAATTCGGCCGTGTCGAAGCTCATCATTACGCCCAAAGAGATCAAAGAGATTACGCTCGATCCCCATCTCGAAACGGCCGACACGGACCTGACGAACAACTACTTCCCCCGCCGCCCGCTCAAGCGGCAGTTCGAACTCTTCAAGGACAAGAAGCCCACGAACCCGATGCAAGAGAAGCCCAAGGCCTAAGGCGATGCGCGGCGTGGCATTTCTGTTGGCCTGCCTGGCCAGCGCCCACACCTACCACGCCTCGATCGCGCAGTTGGACTTCATCTCCGCCAGGAAGACCGTCGAGGTGATGCTGTGGCTGCACACCGAGGACGTCGAGCGCGCCTTCCAGGCGCAAGCCGGTCCGCGTGCGAACTTTGACGAGCCCAAAGCTGCCGAGCGCTTCGTGCGCGATTACTTGCAGGGGCACTTTCAACTACGCAACGCCCGCGGCGAGGTCCTCAAACAGCATTGGGTCGGCATGGAGGTGAAGGTGCATTTCCTCACCGCCTATTTTGAAGTCGCATTGCCGGATGGCCTGCCAGGCGTCACCCTCGAGAACCGCCTACTGCTCGACCGCGTGCCCGACCAAACCAACAGCGCCCAAGTGAAGCGCGACGGCAATCCGTTGCGTGAATTGCAGTTCAACGCGGCGGCCGGCGGGGTAAAGCAGCCCTTGCTGAAGCCTTGAGCTATTACACAACTATTACATTCAAAACGCCTGGGATCCAGTACTCTGAGATTGGATTCGATCTTATACATGCCAGCTACCATTACCACCATCCACGACCAACGGCCCATCAATTGGATCACCACCGTTGCCCTGATCATCTTCCACGCGGGCGCCTTGGCGGCGCCTTTTTTCTTTGAATGGCGCTCCGTGGCCGTCGCCGCCTTCCTGTATTGGTTGGCCATAAGCTGCGGGATCGGGATGGGCTATCATCGCCTCCACACGCATCGGGGATACAAGATCCCCAAGCTGGGTGAGTACTTCCTCGGCGTTTGCGGCTCATTGGCGCTCGAAGGCGGACCCATTTTCTGGGTGGCCACCCACCGCGTTCATCACGCCAAGAGCGACAAGGACGGGGACCCGCACTCCCCCCGCGACGGTGCCTGGTGGTCGCACATGGGCTGGATCATCACCGGCGCCGGTCATCACAATAAGACGGAAGCCTTAGGCCGCATGGCCCCGGACCTCTACGCGGACGGCTTTTATCGCTGGCTGAATACTTGGCACTGGCTGCCCCTCACGGTGGTCGGCGTGGCTCTCGGTGTCTGGGGATACTCCTACGGCGGCTGGTATAGCGCAATGTCGATGGTGACCTGGGCCACTTTCTTGCGGGTCACCTTAGGCCTGCACTCCACTTGGCTGGTGAACTCCGCCACCCATATGTGGGGATCGAAGCGCTTTAAGACGACCGACGACTCCCGCAACAACTGGTGGGTCGCCCTGCTCACCTTCGGCGAAGGCTGGCACAACAACCACCACGCCCACCCGGCTTCGGCCCGGCACGGCTTAGCCTGGTACGAACTTGACATCACCTGGCTGCAGATCCGGATGCTGCAAGCCCTGGGCGTCGCCAAGATGGTGAAAGTCGCCAAGACCGATTCGCGTCTGCTCGAAGAACGCGAAGCCGCCTAACGAGGCGCCGCGAAATTGCCGATAACTCCTGTGAGAGGTGCTCTCTCCAGGAGTTATTGCGCTTGTACTACCACCTTATGGTTATCGCCGCCCTCACGGCGGCCTCCCTCTCCGCCCAGATCGAGCTCCCCCGCTTTTCCCGTCCGCAGCCCGCCTCCCGGCGCTCTTCAGAAAAGCCGCTTTGGGTCTCGCTCGCTGGACGTCGCGTACTAGGCAATCGGGCGCATCTCGTGGTGCAAGTCGCGGACCGGCGTAGCGTGCCGCCGGGCTTGCGTCTGCTCGAACCCTTGGGCAACGGCTCCTACGTAGCCGCTCTCGATCTCACGTCGCCCCTCGGTGTTGAAATGCTGGCGGGCCGCGGCAAGGCCACGATTATCGAGCCCGAAGAGAAGCTCGACTCATCTCTTCAGGAAGGCCGGATGCCGGCTTGGGCTGGTGGCGAAGAGGGCCTGGAACTGATGCTCTCCTACCACGCCGATGTCGATGTCGTGGAGGCCCGCCGTGAGTTGGCCCAACTCGGTGTCGCGATTTTGGAAGACGCGCCTTACTTTGGCCGCTTCGAAGTGCGCGCCACCGCCGCCCAGGTGAAGCAGTTGAGCCAAGCTGACTGGGTACAGTTTCTGGAACCCTCGCCGCCACCGCCCCGCACCAAGAACAACGCTATTTCCGCCAAGCTGATCGGCGGTGACCTGCTGCAGGCGGACCCCTACTCCCTTACGGGCCGCGACATCAACATCGGGATCTTCGACGGCGGGGGCATCGCCCAGCACATCGAATTTGCCGACCGTTTGACGCAGGTGGAGAGCTCCGTCGTGAGCGCTCATTCTACCCACGTGGCCGGGACCCTGGTGGCAGCCGGCCGGGATCCGAAGCTGAAAGGCTTGGCCCCCGCGGCCAAGCTCTTTAGCTGGACCTTTCGCAACGTGCCCGTCAAGATGGAGCGCGGCGTCAGCGACTTTGGCATCGCCGTCGCCAACAACTCCTGGGGCGAGGCCTACTCCTCGGCGACTAGTACCTGCGGCCGCTATGGTACCTACGGCACCGCCGAGCGCGACTACGACCGTCTGGTGCGCGACAAGAACCTGACCATCGCCTTCGCCTCCGGCAATGACCGCGACTGGACGGACTGCACGATCCTGCCCCGCGCGGGCTTCTACACCATCGGGCGCCCATCCACGGCGAAGAACATCATCACCGTGGGCGCCGTGGACGAAAGCCTAGCGGCGGCCGATTTTTCGAGCGCCGGCCCCATGCGCGACAACCGCATCAAGCCAGATATCGTGGCCATGGGCGTGAACGTGGTTTCTACATTCCAGACCAACCGCTCGCAGCCCTTAAGCGGGACGTCGATGGCCACCCCGGCCATTTCCGGGGCGGCCGCCCTGCTGATCGAGCGCTACCGCTCGCGCAACGGCGAAGCGCCCAAGGCCGCATTGGTGAAGGCCGCGCTGCTCAACACCGCGCGCGACCTGGGCAACATCGGGCCGGATTACGTCTACGGCTACGGTCTCGCGGATACCGTTGCGGCGGTGAAGGCCATCGACAACCAGACTTACGTCATCAACGAAGTCGCGCCGGACACGGTCAAGGCCCAGCCGATTGAAGTGCCCGCCAACACCCCGTCTCTCCGGGTGATGCTCGTCTACTCCGATGCCGACGCCGTGCTGACGGCGGACTCGCCCATAACGAATCACCTCGAACTGGTGCTCACCGCGCCGGACGGCGTCACTCAGAAACTGCCCCTGCGCCTGTCGCCCGCCAATCCCACGGCCAACGCCGTCGAGCGCGCCGGCGATCGCGATACCGTCAAGCAGGTGGTGGTGGCGAATCCCCCCGCCGGCCGCTGGACGGCGGAGGTGCGTGGCGTCGATGTGCGGACGGATTCCCAAGAGTTTGTGCTGGCCTGGAACCTCGCCGAGAACCCCGTCCCGCCCTGTTCGATCACCCTGTCGCCGGCTTCGCAGGCCATCACGGAAAAGGCGGAGTTCGCGTTACTCACCGTCACCACCGGCAACCACTGCAGCCGCTGGACGGCCGAGGATCTGCCGGCTTGGATGAAGATGACGGGCCCCGCCCTGCGTCAGGGGACTGACCTGGCCAAGCTCTCCGTCACCGCCAACGAGACCGACGGCCCACGTACCGCCAGCGTGCGGGTGGGCGAGAAGAAGATCAAGGTGGTGCAGAGCGTCCGCTGCCGCCCGGTGGACATCACGCCGGGAGTGAACGTTTCAGGCGACCTAAGCGAGAAAGACTGCTTCTTCGATCCCCTGGTAAGCGCCTACTCCAAGCTCTACACCTTCGAGGCCAAGCAGGGCCAAGCGATCAATATCTCCCTACGCTCCAACGATCTCGACACCTACCTGATGCTGCTCCTGCCGAACGGCAGCCTCCTGGCCGCCGATGACGACGGCTACGACGCTTTCGGGAGTGACTCGCGGCTGCCGGCCCGCTCCGGCAACCTGACGCTGCCGGTCGCCGGCAAGTACACCATCGTGGCCACCACGTTCGACCCGGACGAAGCCGGGTCTTTCACTGTACGGCTCGAATTCGTGGACGTACCCGGCGTACCCCCCGTGGACCCGGTCCGCCTGAGCGGCTGCCCGGCATCCGTGACGGGCACGATCTCCGACAGCTCCACCCGCCTCGGCCGCCGAGGAGACCTCTTCCCCACCGAGATCTACCAGTTCCCCGGCCGGATCGGGCAGGAGGTGACAGTGGAAGTGACGAGCACCAGCGTCGACACGGTGATCTACCTGCTGAATCCGAACGGCGCCCTGCTCGCGACGGCCACCGACAACGAGGGCGGAGGGCGCGCGCGCTTAACCACCGTGCTGCGTGACCCCGGACTCTTCAGCGTCCAGGTGAGCCCCTTCTCACCCTTCTCCCGTGGCAGCTTTGCCCTGCGCATTGAGGGCTGCACCCGGCCCTAAACGGCGAAAATAGACGGCCAACAACCGGCACACCGCCGGGAGGACCACCGCGTAGCCCAAGATCCCCATACGCTGAATGCGCATGTCGCCGAGCACCGGCCCCAACCCTCCCAGCCAACAGAGGGAACCCGTGACCAGCAGCGAACCGCGCATGAGCCGCGCGAAACGATCCTCGCCAAATGTGCAGGCGGCGGCGATCAAGGATCCGCCGAAGAGAAGGTCCCAGGCGAGTTGGTCCAGCGCATAGGCGATTCCTGGCCAACGCAACGTGCCGTCGCCGCCCAGTTGGCGAACCGCCGTCAGTTGCACGAAGTGGACGCTCATGGTGATGGCCGCCCCGGCTGTGGCGAAGGCCAGGGCGATTACACCAAACACCTTCTTGTCTTCTGCGGCTACCTGATGGATCGCCGCGATCATCGCTACGAACAGCGGCGCGGAAACGAGGGTCAGCGCTTCCATCACCGCCAGAAACGGGTCGCCGATGGGACTGGCGGGATTCGCCCCGGACGCGAGCCACGCTACGTAGGCCATCAGGTAGGAGAGCCCGATTCCCAGCATTCCCGTGGCGGATATCCACCCCAAGCGGCAAGTGCTTTTCGAGGGAGTCATTGGTCGGGCGTTCCCGCTACATTGAACTCAACGGCGTCCAGGGCGATTTCAAGATAGACATAGTCCCCTTCTGGTGCGTGCCAGATCCCTTTTCCCTGTCTCATGAGCCAATGCGCTCCGAAAGCCTGGTAGCTGCTCAGCGGTGTGGACCAACGCATCTGCCGGAAGGACTTGGCGTCTGCCGCCGCCGCCCAGCGGTTGCCGGAAACGAAGTCGATCAGTTCGTCCCGGTCATTGAAAGTGAGCGTCGCTTGAACGGTGCGCGACTCGTGCGTGAAGGAAGCCTCCACGTGATGCGCATCGAGCTCTCGCCAGGCGATGCCCGGCAGAACCAGCGTCGCGGGAGCGAAGATGCACATGTCATTGAACAACGTCACCGTCTCCGCCTCGTCCATTTCCGGGCCTTTCGCGTCCACCAGGGTGATCAGCGACGCGACTTTCACCCGCATGGTGGCCGATGGACCGGCGAAGCGATGGAAGACCTCCGCCGGTAGGCCATACTGAGACGCGTGAATCAGAAAGAGCCGGGCGGGTGGGTCAAAGAAGTTATGCTGTTCGCCGGTAAAGGCCATCCACTGAGCCTCCGGTCCACTGCGAATCCGTCCGTGGATCCGGGCGCGAAAATTGGCCACTTGGGGTCGGCCTACGGCGCCCGAACGCCGGAGATAGCGCTGTACGGACGTTGGCAGGTGGGACAGGTCGGACTCGCTCAGGAGCCTGGCGGGCGGCGTCGGCGAGAGCCTTGGCGCTACTTCCCGCGCGTACTGTATCCGATAGCTGGCGGGGCTCTGCGATAGGTAGCCAAAGCCGGCGCCGAGCAGGACGATCAGATTCGCGACGGTTCCGTACTTGGCGTCACTCCACGACGAAAGGATAACGGCTTGCGAGGCGGCCACCGCCGCCACGGCCATCCACCACCACTTCGGACTGACGAACAGCATCAGCGCCGTCGTGAGGCAGAGGGTTGCCGCCAGCAGCCACAGCACACCCATGGCGCGCGAGATGGGCTGGGTCAAATTTGGCATTTCGGCGAAGCCAAATGCCTTCGTCGTGCCCATCAAATGGATCAGCCCGTGGATCACTAAGATGGCCGTGAAAAAGTACTTCACGACAACACCTCCTGGATTGGACGCCGCAAGGAACGGGGCAACTCGGGGCCGCGGCCAAAGCGCACGACCAGGTCGGGCCGTCCCTGGGTGATCCCCAGAGCCCGCCCAAACTCTGGCCGCAACGTGGCTACCTCCACCGGCTGATTCAGATGCGCGGTACGAATCCCGAGCGCCGTGGCCTGCAAGGCGAAGCGCTCGAACGCCCGGCCCGCGCTGACCCAGTTCGCGGGGCTACTAGCGGTGGAAACGAAGATCGCAATACCGGCGGAACTGCGCACGTGGCGCGCGTACTTGTCATTTTCGGACTTGGCGGTGAAGAACTGGTCGAACATAGCGCCCGCCAGCCAACGGGGCGCCACGGGATTCCCGCTGGCCCGGGTAAACAGGCCGTCCCGCGTGCGCAAGGCCTCGGCATCGGAGAAGCGGAGCCATGCCTTGAGCTCCGCCAGGAACGCGGGATTCCCCATCTGCGCGGTGTTGCCGTTCACTACGCATTCCAGGACGGTGTCCATCTTCTGACGATCCGTCAGCAGAAGGACCTGCACATCCGGCGACGTACCCGCCATTTCGAGTCGTCGTAACTCCGCGTTCCCCAGCGGCTTGCCATCAAACTCCGCGCGGGTGGATTGCCGCCGCGGGATTGCGGCGAATGACTCTGTTTCGATGGCCTTCGTGGGTTCGAGAGTAATCTCAACTCCATCGCTGGCCGTGATCGTTTCGCCGTGGTAACCCCTCGCCAAGGCCGCTTGAATCAGATTTTCGGTCGCGCAGCCCAGCGAGACGAAGAGATGATGATCATCCGGGTCGACAGCTGGGCAGCGTCTGGTGAAGTCCGGCCGGATGGCGATCTTCTGTGCGCCGGCGCGGAACTTCCAGCACTGGGTGTTATGGCTGGAGGGTGCCAGTGTCGCGTAGCGCACCAACTCCTGCATGAGGGCCAACTCGCCGCTAGAATGCCTCCAGGTGCTTTGGACGGCTTGCTCATACTCCGTCTGGCCGGTGGCACAGCCCGCCAAACCCAGCACGCCACCGGCCATGACCATGCGCCGTTTCACGCAAATCCAACAAGCAATTTGGTGGCCAATGGCACGGGATGCCTATCAGGGCCAAGTTTGCGGGATTTCGCGCAGTTGCCGCGTCGCGTCGCGTGGTTCAGCGCTACAGCAAGTCAATCGCGCGGTCGACTTCAGCCGTCTCCAGATAGAAGTGCGGCGAGACGCGGATCCAGCCTTGGCGGGGCGCCGAGGTGATCTTCGCCGCGCGCAGCTTGGCCACCGTCATGCGGCTATCGATGCCTTCTTTGCGAAAGCTGACGATGCCGGCGGCGGAGGCCGGGTGGCGGTCGATCATCAGTTGATAGCCCTTGGCGAGGGCGCCCGCCGCGAGGCGATCCGCCAACTGCGTGATTCGCTGGGCCAGCGCGCCTGGATAAGTCGCTTCGATGTCGTTCAGGAAGCGCATGGAGGCTTCGAGCCCGAAGCAGCCTACGGTGTTGAGGGTGCCACATTCGTACCGGCCGGCGTCGGTGCGCAGGGCCATGTCGCGCGAGGCGTAGTCGTTGTAGCCGGCGACGTTGGTCCAGCCGAACTCCACGGGCTCAATTGCATCCTGCTGATCCTGCTGAATATACAGCACGCCGCAACCCTCAGGGCCGAGCAGCCACTTGTGGCCATCGGCGGCCAGGGCTTGGATTTTCGCGCGCCGGACATCGATGGGGTAGACGCCCAGACCTTGGATGGCGTCGACGAAGTAGAAAACGCCATGCCGCGCGCAGATTTCGCCGATCGCGTCCAGGTCGACGCGGTGGCCGCTGAGGTAGTTCACATAGCTAATGGCGAGCAAACGGGCGCCGTTGGCGGCGTCGTCGATCTGGTCCAGCGAGTCGTAGATGGAGAGCCAGCGGATCGACACGCCTTTGCTTTCCAGGCGCTGCCAGGGGAAGTAGTTGGCGGGGAACTCCTCCCGAAAGGCGACGACCACGTCGCCCGCGCGCCAGTCGAGCCCCATCTGGACGGTGGCGATGCCTTCGGAGGTGTTCTTGACGATGGCGATCTCGCCTGGCGCCGCGTTGATCATGCGGGCGGCTTGGGCGCGGAAGTCGTCGTAGCACTGCATCCAGCGGTCGTAGTGGAAGCTGCCCCAGGTTTCGGCGTCATCGGCGTTCCAGCGCATGGCATCGGCGGCCGGCTTACAGAGCGGGGCGACGGCCGCGTGGTTCAAATAGGTCAGATTGGCGAGCACGGGAAACTGGCTCCGGTAGTGCTGCCAAGTGTCAGGCTGGGAGGTGAAGTCGTGGATGGGCAAAGGTTTTCGTAACCCCGTAGGCGGCGATTACGTTAATTCTAACAACCGCCGTCGCCTCGCGGAAGAGTTTTCGCTCTATACTGGGGGCAAGCGCCTTTACCGGCGGTGTGAACAAGGAGAGACTCGATGCTCCGCAAATTTCTGAATTCCCAGGCGATGGCTGTGGCCCTGGTGGCCAGCGTCAGCCTTTATGCCGGCGACACCACGCCGCCCGCCAAAGCCCCTGAAACCAAGGCCCCTGAAGCCAAGACCGCTGACGGCAAGAAGAAGCCCGCCAAAAAAGACCCCGACCAGATCGGCAACCGCGATGTGGGCAAGGGTATGAACTTCTACTCCTTGGAGAAGGAGATTGCGCTCGGCAAGAGCCTCGCCAACGACATTGAGCGTCAGGCGCGCATCATCGACGACCCGCTCATCGCCGAGTACGTCAGCCGCGTGGGCCAGAACCTCGTCCGCAACTCGGACGCGAAGGTGCCGTTTACGATCAAGGTGGTGGATAGCGAAGACGTGAACGCTTTCGCCCTGCCGGGTGGCTTCTTCTATGTCAATACCGGCTTAATCATGGCCGCGGAGAGCGAAAGCGAACTCGCCGGCGTGATGGGCCACGAGATTGCGCACATCGCCGCGCGCCACGGCACCAAGCAGGCCACGCGCGGCACCGTTGCCAACCTGGCCACCATTCCCTTGATGTTCATGGGCTGGGGCTGGACCACCATGGCGATCCGCCAGGGTGTCAGCGTCCTGATCCCGCTGGCCTTCCTCCAGTTCAGCCAGGCGCAGGAGCGCGAGAGCGACGTCCTGGGCCTGCAGTACATGTATAAGGCCGGTTACGACCCGACGTCTTTCGTCGACTTCTTCGAAAAGTTGCAGTCGCGCGAGAAGCGCAAGCCGGGCACGATGGCCAAGATCTTCTCTTCGCACCCCCCCACCGCAGAGCGCGTTACCGACGCCCAGAAGAATATCGGTGAGATGCTCACCGCCCGCCCGGACTACATCGTGACCACGTCGGAGTTTAACGAAGTAAAGGCAAGGTTATTGGCGATCAACGGCCGCCGGAAGGCGACGCCGGAAGACCCGAACCGTCCGCGGTTGAAGCGTGCTCCTGGCGGCTCCATCCCGTCCGACGACGGCACCGGTAAAGGCAAGGCGCCCACCGACGAAGACGACCGCCCGACGCTGAAGAAGCGCCAATAAAGGGGCTAGTGGCAGCCCATGCAGGTAAACCGGCGGCCATGACAGCCAGCGCAGGTGGCCTTCTCCAGGCCTGAGTCCTTATTCGTATGCGAGTCAATAAAGCCGGCGACGTGGGTCGCCGGCTTTAGCGTTTGTGGGTCCTCGCTGTGGCACTGGGCGCAGGAAAAGGGCGGGTCGATCTGGTTATGGCACACCAGGCAGTCGGCCATGGCGGGGTAGTTGGCCTTCGCCAGCGCCCCGGTCACTTGGGCCATGCCGCGATGGCACGCCTGGCAGACATTTCTGGCTTCGATGGCCTGCCGCAGGTCCGGCGACACTTGGCCCAGGTACTTCTTGGTGTCGATTGCCTTGACGATCGCTTGCGCGACGCCGCCGGCCAGCTTCACGTGTGTCTCATGCGAGAATTTCACCCAACGCACGGGCCGCTCTGCCCGCCGCGAAATCTCCCGCGACTTCGGAACGGGCGCATGGCAGGGCTGGCAGGTCTTCACCGGCGGGTTGGCATGGGAGAAGGTCTGCGCGGCCAGCGATCCGGCCAGCAGCACCCCGGAGATTAGCCCTTGTAGGAAATACGCCAAATCTTGTTCCCACCATCGTCGGTGACCAGCAAGCTACCGTCCGGCAGTTGCAGAAAGCCCACCGGGCGGCCCCAGACTTCCCGCTGCCCCGGCGACAGCATCCAGCCGGTCAGGAACTCCTTCGGCGGGCCCGACGGCTTGCCGTCCTTGAACGGCACGAACATCACGTTGTAGCCGATCCGCTGCGAGCGATTCCAGGAACCGTGCTGCGCCAGGAAAACGCCGTTGCGGTACTCGGCCGGGAACTGCTTGCCGGTGTACGGCAGAAAGTCGATGATTGCCACGTGGGCGCCGAGGACGATATCGGGCACGATCGTCTTGGCCACCAGTTCCGGCTTCTCCTTGCGGCGGGGGTCGGGGTTGGGGCCGATGTAGGCGTAGGGCCAGCCGTAGAAGCCGCCTGGCTGGATGGAGGTGAGGTAGTCCGGCACCAGATCATCGCCGAGCCCGTCGCGCTCCTGTACGGCGCTCCACAGCGTATCGGTACTGGGATAGAAGCGAATGCTGGTGGGGTTGCGCGTTCCGGTAGCAAAAATCTCCTGCCCGGTGCCGTCGGCGTTCATCTTTGAGATGGCCGCGCGCATGGTGGGCTCGCCATGGTCGACATTGCTGGCTGACCCTACGCCCAGATAGAGCTTGCCTTTGCGGTCAAAGGCGATGGTGCGCGTCCAGTGGCCGCGGCCGAAGTCGCTCATCTTGACGATCTCCTGGCCGGCGCTGACGGTCATGGCCTTGGGGTCGTACTTGTAGCGCTTGAGCGACGTCGTTTCGGCGACGTAGAGGTAGCCGTCGTGGAAGGCCATGCCGAAGGGCCGGTCGAGGCCGATGATCAACTCTTTGCGCGCATCGGCGACATAGTCCTTGTTCCTGTCGAAGAGCAGAATCACCTTGCCGCTCTCCACGGAGTCGGTGAGCAGGATCTCGCCGGAAGGGCCTTGCAGCAGGTAGCGCGGACGGTTAAAGTCGGTGGCGTACTCGCTGATGGTGAAGCCGGCGGGCAGGTTCAACCTGGCGCCTTTGGGGCGCTCAATCACCTGCGCGCGATTCGTGGAAGAGGGCGTCGCGTAGGGGGCGGGTAGCTTCACGGAGGCCATTTGCCAGGCTCCGGCGCCCATCGCCAGAAGAGAGAGAGCAAGGGTGACTTTTTTCATGGGATCCCTTCAATCTTAGCCGATGGCTTAGACTGAGCTGAGAAGCTCAGAAAGAATGTGCTCGGATGCACGCGATCCGGAGAGCCCATCGCGTGAGCGATGGGGCAACGTGCCCTGAATATGCCTGTTTTGCTGGGGTTTTCGCGAAAAACGCCAGAA
>JAIEMJ010000003.1 GCA_019752335.1 Bryobacteraceae bacterium | reverse complement strand
TCAGCCGCGACGGCCGCCGCTTTGCCTACGCGCGGTCACAGAGTGACATCGATCTATGGCAAATGGAGCTGAGCGGCAAACTGTCGCGCAGTCCGCTTTCCTCCACGCTGCGGGATTAGGCGCCGCGGTATTCGCCCGACGGGACCCAGGTGGCGTTCAACTCCGAGCGCTCCGGCCAAGCGCAGCTCTGGGTCTCCAGCGCCGATGGCAGCGCTCCCAGGCAACTCACCTCTTTCAAAGGTGAGAGGGTCTTCCACTCACGCTGGACGCCCGATGGCAAGAGACTGATCTTCTGGGCGGCCAATCCGAAAGGCGATCGCGCGTTTTTCATAGTGGACGCGGCGGGCGGCAACTCCCGGCGGATCTCTGGGTATCGGGACCTGGACTCATTCGGCGTAGCCGCCAACGGCGAGTGGCTCTACGTCGGGGGTAACGCGGCCGCGGGGTATCCGCTGATGAAAGTGCCGGCTGGCAGCCCGGAGAGCAAGCCCATTCCCGTAGTGGACCGAGGACACAATCCGCTAGAGTCCCCTGACGGCAAGTGGCTTTTCTACACGGACAACATCAGAACCGGGACACTTTACCGAAAGGCCGTGGACGGGTCAGGAGAGGCGCTGGCCATCGCGCCGCAAGTGCGGAACCACAATTACGGTGCGACACGAGACGGGATCTTCTACATAGCCGGGGGCGACCCGAACCCGGCGATCTACTACTACGATCACGCTACTTCGCGATCGCGCAAAATCGGCGACGTGAAGAGCCGCGCCGACTACGGCCTGACGGTCTCGCCGGACGGCAAGACGATTCTGTTCGCCATACGCACCGGCGGCTCCGACCTGATGCTGGTAGAGAACTACCGCTGAATGCGATCCTAGTGGGAAGAAGCGCAAAGTAGTGATCCTGGCGGCCGGTCGCGCCACGCGGCTCGGCTCCCTCACTCACGAAAAGGTGTAGTCTAAGCAGGCTGCTGAGAAACGCTGGACCGGCCCGGAGGCCGGTCCTACAAGAGCGGCAAGTCATGGAAACGGAGGGGTGAATCAAGTACGCTGAACGAGGGGGCCAGCGGCGCGATCCAATGCTTTCGACCTTTCGTCGCTGTCTCTTGCTGTGCGTCATCGCCCTAAGTCCGGCCGCCGGACAGCACCCGCCCGTGGTACTGGTCGACGGCTACCATCTGCTCTGCCAACGCGAGAACCTCGCCTCCGCCGCGGACTTCGGTGAACTCGAAGCGCGGCTGACGGCGCAAGGCAGGCGGACCGTCTTTTTTGCTACCTGCGGCGTCGCGGGACGGCCTTCGATTGAAGACCTGGGCAACGCGCTCGGCACGGCGATCCGCAGCCTGAACGTGCCGCAGGTCGACCTCATCAGCTACAGTATGGGCGGCCTCGTCGTACGCGCTTACCTCTCCGGAAAGCAGAATGGCGCGGGCGTCTTCACGCCTCCCCCCGATCCGCGCGTCCGTAAGTGGATCTCGATCGCCACTCCGCACTTCGGGGCGCCTTTGCCGAACATCATCACCGGCTTTCTGCCGGACCGGCAGGCGCAACAGCTTATCGCCGGCAGCCCGTTCCTCTTTGACCTGGCCACCTGGAATCAGGACCGGGACGACCTGCGCGGCGTCGAGGCGCTGGGCATCATCGGCAACGCCGGCGGCGCCGGACCCTTATCCGGCACTTCCGATGGCACGGTGACCGTGACCTCGGCGTCGATGGCGTTTGCCCGGCCGGACGAACGCACCCGCGTGGTGCCGTACTGCCATGGCGCCGGCGGACTCACGTCGATTCTGGGCCTGGGCTGCAATGGTCCGCCGATTGCGAAGATCCAAGCCGACAATCCGCTGTCCTGGCGCATCATCCAGTCCTTCCTGGAGGGCACCGACGAGTGGAAAACGCTCGGACGTCCCCCCAGCGCGGACCCGGTGTTGGCGCGCCTGGGGGGAGTCCTGCGGCAAACGCGCGACCGGCTTGACCAGGCGCTGGGCCCGCCGCGGGATGAGAACCTCGTGCTCAACCCGCCCCAGCGGGGCGGCTATCGCGTCGTGATCGACAAGCCGGGTCCGCGGATCGGCCTGGTGATTCCGTCGGCGGCGTGGCTACCGGTGCTCAGCCTGGCGCCGCGCATGTTGATTTCGATCTATGGCACGAATCTGGCGAACGCGACGGTCAGCGTCAATGGGCGTCTCCTCACGCTGGGCTATGTGGGGAACGAGCAACTGAATGCTTTGCTACCGGAAGACGTGCGCGGCCTGGCGCGGCTCAGCGTGCGCAATGAGCAGGGCCAGCAGACGGTGAACGTTTGGATGGAGAGCGCCGCCCCGGCCATCTTCACCCGCGACGGCAGCGGCACTGGACCTGCCGCGGCGTTTCGCGTGGGTAACGTCGTGGAGCTGTATCTTACCGGCTTGGGGGTGGATGGGGCGTTGCCGGTGGTGCTTTACGACGGCGAGCCGGCGATCATCGAATATGCGGGCCGGGCGCCGCTCTACCCGGGGCTGGACCAGATCAACTTCCGGGTGCCAGCGCTGGGCACCGGCACGGTCGTGGTCCGCGCCGGTGGCCGGGTGAGCAACGTGGTGACTGCTCCTTAGCGGGAAGTGTATTTGGCGTACGTCCAGGTGCCGGGTGATCGCACTGGTCGGGGGCGGGTCGAGTACCAGTCTCCGCTACACTGTGCGACTTTGCGGGTTCTTGTTTTCGGATACTCTTGGGACTGGGTGATCAATGGCGAGAAAACTGGTCTACTACGTTGCGTGTACGTTGGATGGGTTCATCGCACGGAAGAACGGTTCTTTTGATTGCTTTCTGTTTCAAGGAGAGCACTTCCCCGATCTCATCGCGAGGTTCCCCGAGACGTTTCCTGCGCATTTGCGCGGCGTGCTAGGAGCCTCCGAAACTGCACGCCGTTTTGACACTGTGCTAATGGGGCGCAACACGTACCAGGTTGGCTTGGATGCTGGCGTCACAAATCCATACAAGCCGCTACGCCAAATCGTTGTGTCAAATTCGCTGATGGAGAGCCCCGACCCCGCAGTGGAGTTACACCGGGGCTCGTCACTGGTTCTCGTGCAAGGTTTGAAACGAGAGAATGGTCTGGACATCTGGCTTTGCGGCGGAAGCAAACTCGCAGGTTCGTTTCTCGGTGAGATTGATGAGTTTGTATTAAAGATCAACCCTGTCCTGATCGGTACTGGAATTCCGTTGTTTGATCGCGCAGCCGGTGCCCTGCCGACCACGCTGATCGAGCATAAAGCGTACGCGAACGGATTCGTTCTGGCCCGGTATGCACCCGTTCGCTAGCCGGATCACGATACTTTCCACAAAAACGCCACAGGTCCCATGCAGGCCGGTACGGCGGGATCCAATCTCCGGTCGTGAACGCGACTCCACATTACCCATTCCTCGCACCGATTCGCTGGTCTGTAGGAGAATTTCAAGATGGACGCCCGATTGGTCTTGGTCACCTCACTAATGTTTTGCGCTTGCAGGTCAAAGGGGCTTCCGCAAGGCAGCGGTCGCGAGGATCGTGCGACTCGGGTTCGCGCGACGGTCAGCCAGTTTTACGCGAGCTTCGACGATGGCTTCACGAAGCCGCCTTCGTATGCCACGGAAGATTGGTATCACATCAATCCTTACGGTGCGGTAGATAAGGGTCTGGCTGCCACCATGAAGACCGTGGGCGAAGTCCACCAGACGTTTCTGAAGGGGACCACGGACAGAGTCAAGGACATCGACATCCGCTTCGCCTCCGACGATGTAGCCGTGGCGACCGTTACTAGCGAGATGAGCCCGTTTACCTCGCCTGACGGCGTTCATCACGCCCTGGAGGGCCATGTTCGAACATTTGTCGTCGTGAAGCGCGAAGATCGCTGGCTCATCATGCAGGACCACAATACGACCATTGTGCCGCCGAGGCGAAAGTAGCCTAAATGCAGAATCCGGGTCTCGCCAGGAGGAAGAGGGTCGCGCTAGTTACCGGTGTCACGCGCAAAAAAGGCATCGGCGCGGCAATAGCTTTTGCTCTCGCGCGTGCGGATGTGGACGTGGGCGTGAGCTACTGGCGGCCATATGACCGAACTATGCCGTGGGGGGTTCGGGACGCCGAACCTGAAGAGATCGTGAATGGTTTGCGCGAGATCGGTGTTCGATCCCATGGGTTTGAAATAGATCTGAGCGAGCCAGGGGGGCCACAAGTGTTATTTCGACGAGCCCGTGAGCAGTTCGGCCAGATCGACATTCTTGTCAACAACGCAGCCTACTCTACGGAGAGCTCCGTGGATGGCTTGAATGCGGAAACGTTGGATCGTCACTACGCCGTGAACTTGCGCGCCGTGATGCTTCTTTGCGCGGAATTTGTCCGCACCTTCCAGCCAGGCGCTGGGAGAATCATCAGCTTGACCTCCGGGCAAGGGCTAGGACCGCTGCCGAACGAACTCGCCTACGCCGCCACGAAGGGCGGTATCGAGGCCTTCACTCAAAGCTTGAGCGCCGCCGTCGCCCATCGGGGGATTACCGTGAACGCAGTCGATCCAGGGCCAACGGACACGGGATGGATGACACGCGAGGTACAAGAGTCCTTGATTCACAACGCCCCGATGGGCCGATTGGGAATGCCCGAAGATGCCGCCAAAGTGATCACCTTTCTCGCGTCCGAAGAGGCTCAATGGGTAACGGGACAGATTATTCGATCGCGCGGCGGGAATTAGGAGACGTCGCGTAAAACGCACAGTTGCGACCGGATCTCAGGACCTGCTGATGACAATCTCGAAGTTCTTGTACTCAGCCCTCGGACCGTGGGTTGTCGTGCTGCGGTTTGTCCGTGTGGGGTGGCTTTCCGCAGGTTGGCGGGCATGGGCCTTTTCCTTCATCACAGCCGTCGCGCTGATTGCTCCGCAAGCCTCCAATCCTTCTCCTTAGCGGCGTGCAAATTCAACGAAGAACGCCGATTTTGCGGTTTCTTTTACGGTAAAACAATGGACCGCTGGGTACCGGCGAAGCAATCCCCTCCCTTACGGTTGGGTACCGGCGAAGCAATCCCCTCCCTTACGGTCGGGGTTCGTTAGGGAGCCATAAATCGGATGGTAACTGATTTCTTCTGAGCTTCTTACCTTACGTGGCGGGCTTTCCCGGTCTTGCTAGCCAGACATATTTCTTCAGAGCTTCAGAGTGCTGGGGGCACGGACTCGCGTGTGAATCTGCGAAGCGAGTGTGGGACCACGAGAGCCCACGGAGTCACCCAGATGCTTCAATGCTTCGCGCCGGCTGAGGGGGGAGAGATTGGGGTGACTCTCGACGAAGGCGCGCACTGAGGCGGGATCGCGCTTAGCGTGCTCGCGTAGCGCCCAGCCAATGGCCTTGCGGATGAAGAATTCGGGGTCTGCGAGGTTGTGCTCGCAGTAGGCGAAGAGCCGTTGGGCGTCGGTGTGGGGTCCGTAGGCGAGTTGGTGAATCAACGCGGCGCGGCGCAGCCAGAAGTCGGGCTCCTGGCTCCAGGTGTCCATCATGGGCCGCAGGGCCGCCGGATGGGCCAGCACCAGCGGACCCACCACGCGACCCGTGATCTGGTCCACCGAATCCCACCAGGACTTCGTAGTGAGCAGAGTGCGGAGCGTGGGCAGGCTGGCGGGGGTGAGGCGTTTCGAGTAACGGTCCAGCAGGTCGCCGGCCAGATATTGGTACTCGCGTTCGGGCAGCTTCCAGAGGCGCTGGGCGATGTCGAGCAGCAGTGCTTCTTCGGCCTGTGGCCGCAGCGCGGCGATCCAGGGCTTGGTGAGCGGTTGATAGACCGGGCGGGGTAAACCGAGGAACGGAAAATGGTCCTTCATGTAGCGGGCCATCTTGACGGCGGTGGCGGAGTCGCGGTGCGGCTCCAGCAGCGCGCGGGCCTGGCTAACGAAGACTTTGGCGGTCATGCTGGATACTGTAACGCGGACAGTGTCCGTTTTCGAACACCGATGCGTGAAATCGGAGCGGGTTGACGGGAGGGCGAGCCACGTTATCAACGGCTTAGGATGGCCCCTGGCCTGCTATAGCCGGGGGGTGCCCGCGATTCTGATTTGTGATGACCAGCCCGACGTCCTGATTGCCCTGCAATTGCTACTGAAGGCGGCCGGCTTTGAAACGAAGACGGCCGACACGCCGCGCGCCCTGCTGACGCAGTTGACCACGCGCCGGTTTGACCTGGTGCTCACTGACATGAACTTCAGCCGCGACACGACGTCGGGGAGCGAGGGGCTCGATCTGGTGGAGCACATCCGCCGTGGCGCCACGCCTCCGCCCGTGGTGGTGATGACGGCCTGGGGCGATATCGATCTGGCGGTGCAAGCTATGCGCCGCGGCGCCGCTGACTTCGTGACGAAGCCTTGGGACAATGCTCGCCTGCTGGGCACGATTGAGCGGTGCCTGGAAGAGAGCCGCGGGGCGCAGTCCGAGATGGAGATCGCGCGTGGGGTGCAGCAGAAGCTGTTGCCCATTGCTGAACGCGAGTTTGGCACCCTGCGCTTGCGCGCGAGCTTCGAGCCCGCGCGCGAGATCGGCGGGGACTACTACGACTTTTTGGAAATCGACGGCCAGCGGCTGGGCGTCCTGTTGGCGGATGTTTCGGGCAAAGGCGTGCCGGCGGCGCTGTTGATGGCGAATCTGCAAGCGCTTTTTCGGGCGCAGCCGCCGGAGTGGCTGGCACAGCCGGGGCCGTTGCTGGAGCGGGTGAATGGGCTTTTCCACGCTTCGACCGCGCCGGAGCACTACGCGACGATGTTCTACGGCGTTTACGAACGAGACACGGGCGAACTGCGTTACGCGAGCGCCGGCCATGTGCCCGCGACGCTGACGCGCGCCGATGGCGCCACCGAGTCGCACGGACCGACGGGGACGGTGGTGGGGTTGTTCGCGAAGGTCGCGATGGAGGAGTCTCGCCTGCGGCTCGGCGCGGGCGACCGGCTGTCGATCGTTTCCGACGGGGTCACCGAACGGGACGTCGTCGAAGATGACCGGACGGTGGTGGAACTGTGGAACTAGCCACGAATGTGACTTAGGCGACGCGGACGCGGTCTTTGGTATTGGTAGAGAATGCGTCCCCCGCCCCGCGTCATCACATCCTGGTTACTCTTCGCGGTGGCGGTGCTGGCGGGGCTGGCTATTGGCCAATGGCGCCGCGAGCCTGATTCGCTGCCCCATCGCGGCACGGCGCAGCTACGAGTGGAAACGTATGGGTCACAACGCATTCTGCGCTGGGATGCGGATGGCTCGGTAGACCATGCGTCGCTGCGGGTGGGGGCGGAGACGATCCTGCTGACGGGGAGCCGTTACCACTTGGGTTTGCTGAACCTGCCGGAGTTGCCGGAGCGCGCGGATGTCGAGATCGTCCTTGAGGGCCAGCGCGGCGCCGCGGTGATCACGGAGGATCGCCTCCGGCTGGTGGCCAGTCCGGGGGATTTGCCGGCCGACACCCTGGCTGCTCCCAAACGCCGCCGGGCGAGCAGGCCACGCTAGCTTTAGTCGTGGCGCAGGGCGACCGTGGGCTCGATGCGGAGAGCGCGGTGGGCGGGCCCGAAGGAGGCGAGGAGGGCGATGGCCAGGAACAACTTCGAGGTGCTCGGCATCCGCGCGCTCGCCGGCCGCGCCTTCCATACCCGGAGCCCCGCCGGACTCGCCGCGACGCCCGCGGTGATTCCTCATCCCGGATTCGGCGGTCGCCGTGCGCTGCGTAGTCAAACCACGAGCGGCTGAATTCCCGCAGCGCTAGTACTGTTGAGGGCCTCAAGCGGAATTTTTTGCACACCTCAGATGCTGGCGTGTTGCAACGAAAGACACATCGAGATGGCCCCCAAAGTGCTTGTAGACGCTCTATGAACTGTTACCGGTCTACGACGGTTCGCTCCGCGGCGGTAGCGGCTGAACGTTAAGCCGACAGCGTCGCGCCAAGGGAGAAAGCTTTGGAAAACATGAACCGAGTGCTTGGTTCGATCCTGATCGTTCTGGGCTTGGCCGGCCTGGCCTGGGGCGGGTTTACTTACACGACCCAGGAAAGGGTGCTCGACGTCGGACCGATTCATGCCACGCGCGAAAAAACTCACAGCCTCCCCATACCACCGGTTGCCGGGGCTCTGGCGTTGGTTGGCGGGATAGCCGTATTGGCGTTTGGCGGGCGGAAATGATCCGGTCCCGGCAGCTCAGTTGAGGAAAGGAAGACGATGCTATTACTCTTGATCTTATTGATCCTTTTGTTCGGCGGAGGCGGCGGGTACTACGGCCACTCCCGTTGGGGACTGGGGGGCGGGGCGGGCGTGGGCTTGGGGACCGTAGCGATCATTGTCCTGGTTATCTACATGCTGGGCGGATTGCGGACTTAGTAAAGGCCTTCCGGGTTCCGGTTCAAGTTCGATTCGTCAAGCAAGCAGAGAGGACCCAGGACGCGGGGACTCGCTGAATGGACGCTGCAACTCAAAATTGTGGTGCTTGGCGCGCTTTACGCCGGAATCCAAGACGCCCATCCTTCGGGCGGACCGCATCGGGGCAGGTGACCAACTACACTCTTGCCCGCTCCGATGCGTATTCCTTCTCCCACCGGGCGTCAGTCCAACCACTCCAGCAGCGGACCCAAGAAGGGCTGGATCCCCTTGTAGGACAGCATCGCGCCGGGCATCGTCCGCAGCGCGACCGCTACCGCCCGCCGCTCCTCTCCGCTCAGCGATTCTAGCGGCTCCAGGTACGTTCGCACCGTGAACAGGACGCCGGAGGGTAGGCGCGAGAGCGTTTGGCGCTCGATGCGAAAGTAGCAGCGTTGGCCGGCATTGGCCGCCGTGATCTCGCGCTTTGCCGGTTCGAACGACTGGTTGACGGCGGGCGGCAGGTCGAGCCGAGAGGTCACCTTGATGGCCCAATTCGCCCGCCATACGGGCCGCTCCGGCTTCAGCCGCTCGAACAGCTTCAATGACGCCTCGCCGGCTTGCGCCGCGAAGCCAGGTACCGGGCCGTGGACGGCGAGCAGGCTTTGCCCGAGCTTGTCCGCTAATTGCCAGTCGTTGGGAAAGCAGAGGACTCCGGCCACCAGGGGCCAGCCCGGGGCGTCGGCCAGCAGGAGCAGATCTTCGGCGAGCCCGCGGGCCGCCCGGCCGAAGGGGCCGGCCAAGCGCAGGTACTCGACTGCCTCGCGCTGTAGCGCTTCTGACCCGGGTAGGGCCTGGCAGTGGAAGGCGTAGTCTTCGTCCAGCAGGCGTTGCTTCTGGGCGATCTGTGCCGCGTCGGGCTCGGCCAGCAGCGGCTCTCCCAAAAGAGGGCGCACGCCGAGCGACATGGCGTAGGGTGAACCGTCGAGCGGGAAGTAGCGCATTAGAACTTCGGCAGGCGCCGGATCATGGCGGCGGCATTGACGCCGCCGGGCATGTCGACGGAGTCGACGACGAGCCCCTCACGGTTCACGCTGCCGATGTAGCGGGCGTTCTTACGGTCGCTGCCCATGAGGATCACGGTGACGGTGGGATACTTCAGGCCGCGGAACTGGAGTTCGCCCTGGTCAGACCGCCAGCGGTCCTGCTCGGGTTGGCCCAGCTTGCGGACGACGGCGAAGTAGTCGTCCTGGCCGCTCAAACCAAGATTCGATTGCATAACGCCATGGAACTCCACCTGTTCGCCCGAGGTGCGGCCGCGGTAGAAGGCGACCACCAGCGCCAGGACGCCGACAGCTACCACCAGACTCACCAGAATCATGCGTCCAATGCGCGACTCAGCACCCGAATCCATACGGAGATTCATGGGCGCCGGTACGGGCTCCGGCCCTGCCACGACGGGCGCGGTGGAGACGGGCGGCATGCTCAAAACGCGCTTCTCGTGTGGCCACACGCCGCCGGCCTTGTGCTCGAGTTCTTTTTTGAGGCCCACGATCATCACCGGCTCGTCGACGCGGGACAGGTCGCCGATGTAACGCCGCGGTACCCAGAGAGAGACTTCGTTCTTCGTGTTCACCACCAGAATCTCGCTCCAGGTGGCCTGCTGCGCGCGCCATTCGTTATGTTCGATACCGAGGATGGGCGGATAGAACGAGAAGGCGCGGTCTCCGGTCTCGTCAAACGGGGGCGGTAATGTCGGTAAAGGCGCTTCGCTCATGGGACGGGCTCTTTTATCCTACCGCCCCGCCGCCACTCTACGGCAGCTTCGCCGTCTGATGCGCCACCAGCTGCCAGCGGCCCTCGCGCTTGATCCAGGTATGCATCAGCATGACCCGATCATCGAACTTGCCGCTCTGGTTCACGCCAAAGACGTGCATGCGCGCGTGCACGATCACGGTGTCGCCCAGGTGTTGCATCTTCAGAATTTCCTGTTCGACGCCGGCGTACTTCTGTTTGCCCGTGGCGAGCTTGCCGATGTAGCTGGCCTTCGTATCGGTGACACCGGTGGCGTGGCCGTAGATGAGCTGGATATGCAGCAGCTTCTCAAGAGCGGCGGTATCGGGCTTCTGAATCGCCGCCACCCATTGCTTCTCCATCTGGAGAATGGCTTGGCTATCGTCGGCGTTGAAGGCGAGGGCAAGGAGCAGGCAAGTGAGCATAACGGACTCTTACGATATCAGGTATCGGCGGTCGCGGACTGCCCGAGCCGCATCACCACGAAGACGCCGGCCAGCACGAGCCCCGTGCCGATGAAGAGCCCGGGCGCCAGGCTCTCGCGAAACATCAGCGAGCTGAGGTAAATGCCGCAAATCGGCACGATGAAGGAGAACATCGATAGCGTACCGGCCGCGTGTTTCTTCAGTAACTCCGCCCAGACGATGAAGCACAAGCCGGCGACGACGACGCCCTGGTAGAGGATCGCGCAGACCGCTTCGTTGGTGAGCGGCTTTAGCAGCAGTGGTTCGCTTACCGAGGCGATCAGCAGAAAGAGCGGCACGGAGATGAGGATCTGCCAGAGGATGGAGCGCGCCGGGTCGACGCGCTGAACGAGCCAGCGCATGTAGACCTGGCGCACACCCAGCAGCATTGAGGAGATCACCATGATCACGTTGCCGAGGAGCGGCTTCGGCGCCAGGCCCGCGTCCGGGTGGCCGAGCGCCAGAAAGGCGACGCCGCCCAAGGCCAGCGCCAGGCCCAGGGCGCGGATGCCGGTGATGGGCTCCTCATGTACGGCGAAGCCGCGGCCGAAGTGGCCCGCGACGTTGGCGAAGACGGGGTAAGAGTTCAGAATCACGACGCCGTAGGCGGGCGACGTCAGCGCGGAGGCCGTGTTCATCAGTGCAATCTGCACGGTAAAGAGGCAGCCCAGGGCCAAGAGCGGCAACACTTCCTGGCGGGTGGGGACGATGCGCACGCCGCGCCAGAGGCTCCAGGCGGTGACGAAGATGACGCCGGTGAGCATGCGCCAGAAGGCGCTCCAGAGGGGCGGCACGGAGTCCACGCCGGCGCGGATGGAGACGACGTTGCCGCCCCAGAGAATCGACACCAGTACGGCGATGACGACGGTGGAAGGCCCAATTGGCAAGGGTCCGGGTGGCAGGGGTCCGGATGACTTCATCTAGCTTTTGGCCAACTCCGCCGCATGGCGCTGAATGCGGCTGATGGCCTCGGCGATTTGCTCCATGTCGGTGCGCGGGCCCAGGAGCATGGTCTGCGTGAACCAGACGGCTTCCTGGCAAAGCTGGTCGTTCACTGGGCACTCGTTGCGCTCAAACCACGTTTTCAGGCGCTTTTCGCCATAGATTCGTTGATAGCCCTTGGAGCGCAGCGTGTTGCGCAGCAGCGGTTCGCGGTTGAGCGGCGAGTAGCCGCCGGAGCCGGGAATGCCTTCGGCTTGGAGCGCCTTGAGGAATTTCGCGCGAGGGAGCCCGGCGAAGTGGGCCGGGTCATAACGCAGCATATAGAGGTGAAAAGCGTTGCGGGTGCAATGGGCGTAGCTCTTCGCCGGCACAATGCCGGGGATGCGTTCGAGCATCGCCGTGAGGGCGGCGGCGTTGGTTTCCCGCGTCTTCGACTGGGCTTCGAGCCGGCTCATTTGCGAGAGCAGGAGCGAGCCCTGGAACTCGGTTAAGCGCAGATTCAGGCCACGGCTCAAATAGCTGAAGTCGCTGCCGGCGGTGTTGCGACGGCGGCTGTTGTTGTGGAAGGCGTAGCATTGGTCGATGAAGGCTTCGTCGTTCGAGATCAGCGCGCCGCCTTCACCGCTGTTCAAATTCTTCGACGCTTGAAAGCTGAAGCAGCCGACGCGGCCGAAGCTGCCGACCTTGCGGCCGCGCCATTCGGCGAGGTGCGCTTGGGCAGCGTCCTCCACCACGGTGAGCTTGCGCCGCGTGGCGATGTCCAGCACCGTGTCGAGGTCAGCGGCGTTGCCGCCCAAGTGTACCGGCATCAACACGGCCGTCTCCGGCGTGATCGCTGCCTCAATCTTGCGGGCGTCAATCTGGAAGGTGTCGCGGTCACTATCGACGAAGACGGGTAGGGCGAAATTCTGCAGGATGGCGTTGATGGTCGCGACGAAGGTGTAGGGGGGCACGATCACTTCGTCGCCCGGCCCGATGCCCAGGGCGCCGAGGGCAATCAGCAGCGAACTGGTGCCGTTGGCGGTGGCGAGGCAGGCCTTGGTCCCCATCTTCTCCGCGTAGGCGGCCTCAAAACGAGCCACCGTTTGGCCGGTGCCGCGGCCCCATTTGCCGCTGCGGAGCACCTGTTCGAGGCCCGTGGCTTCGAGCGAGTCCTGCACGGGCCAACCGGGGAACTTCGAGGCGCGGACGGGCGTGCCGCCCAGCAGTGCGGGCTTGCTGCTAACCTGAGTCTGCGCCAGAGCGGGCGCCGCTAAGGTACTGCCGATGAATTTGCGTCGTTTCACGGTTCTTACAGTTTACTCCGGTCTGGAATAAAGCCAGGGCCGGGCCGGATCTCTTTCACGTATGCGATATCTACTTCCGTTACTCATCTCGCTCCCGCTCGCCGCTCAGTCGACTACCCCGGTCCTGGTGGAACTCTTCACGTCGGAAGGCTGCTCCAGTTGCCCATCCGCAGACCAGCTTTTGGCCAAGCTCGAAAAAGAACAGCCCATCCGTGGCGCGGAGACGATCATCCTCAGCGAGCACGTCGACTACTGGGATCAGCTTGGCTGGCGTGACCCTTTCTCAAACGCGCTCTTCACCCGCCGCCAGGCTGGCTATGCGGGCCGCATCGGTACGGGCGGCAACTACACGCCGCAAATGGTGGTGGACGGCCAGACGGAATTCGTCGGCAGTGACTCGCGCCGCGCGCTGCTGGCTATTAGCAACGCCGCCAAGCATCCCAAGACGGCGGTGCGCCTGACGTCGGTGGACCGGCAGTCCGGGGCCTGGACGGTGCATGTGGATGTCGACGCGGTGCCCGAAGCCGCGGAGGTGATGATCGCGCTGGTGGAGCCCGAGGCCGTCACGCGCGTCGCGCGCGGGGAGAACGGCGGACGCGAACTGCATCACGCGGCCGTGGTCCGCACGTTGATGCCGATCGGCACGGCAGCGAAGGGCATGGCCTTCGCGAAGGACGCCGTCCTCAAGCCAACGGGCCCGCGTCAGCGCGCCGTGGTCTTTGTGCAAGCGAAGAATCAAGGTCCGGTGCTCGGCGCCGCGCTTTTGCCCTAAAGCGATTATGCTAGCCTGACGGTGTGATCGCTCGAAAAATGGCGCTGGCGGGGCTCGCCAGCGCCATCGTGCTTAGGGGCGCCGGTTGCGCCACGGACCTCACAGAAGCCCAACGCCTGCTCTCGGTCCAGCAACTCCCCGAAGCCTTGCGCGCCGTTGACCATTGCCTCAACCTAGAGCCACAGCGGCTGGGCGCGCTGGTGCTGAAGGGCAACTTGCTCTACCTGCTTTCCCGCGATACCGACGCCATGGCGCTGCTGGCCGAGGTGGTGCAACGCGAGCCGAAGTCGGCGGAGGCGCGGTACGCTTTGGGGCGCATTTACTATGCCAATGGACGCCATCCGCAGGCGGTGGAGCAATTCGAGGCCATCGTCCTTGCGGACCCCGGCCACTTCCGCGCTTGGGATAATCTCGGGCTCGCTTTGGAAGGCGTGGGCAAGGTGGACGAGGCGGTCCGGGCGCATACGCGGGCCATCGCGCTGGTGCAAAAAGATCAGCCGACTTATGATTGGGCTTACGCCAATCTGGCGGAGTTGCTGATGAAGCAGGACCAGAATCGGCGCGCCTTTGATCTGGCAGTGGAGGCCGCTACGCGCAACCCGGGTAGCGCGCGCAACTGCTACTTGGCCGCCAAGGCGCTCACGCGGCTCGACCAATGGCCGCGGGCCGAACGCTGGCTGCGCCGCTCCGCCGAACTGGATCCCCAATACGCGGAGCCGCACTACTTACTCGGCCAATGGCTGACCAAGTCCGGCCAGAAGGAACAGGCCACGGAGGAGTTCGCCCGCTTCCAGAAGCTCCGCGGCGCGGAACCGGAAAAGCGGCGTTAAGCCTCCTGTCACGGGAATCATTTGGCGTGGTTCCGCCAACCCGTACAGCTATCGATGCCGGTAAGGATTGACGCCAGTGCATTCTTGCTCAATTTCGCGATTCGCTCGGTCAATAGTTCCCTGTCCAGGCTGACGATCTGGGTCGGATTGGCCACCGAATCCTTGGGCAAGCCTGCCGCCCGTGCGCTTAGCAAAACGTTGCCTGGAGCTTCGGCATACTTCAGGTTGCTCGTGAGCGGCACACATGCCACGGTCGCCAGGCGGCTGCGATTCAGGTGATCGCTTTGGACGATGACGACCGGCCTGCGATACCCAGATCCTGAACCCGTAGGCGAGGGCAGATCAGCCCACCAGACCTCACCCTGCCCGACGACTACCATTCAACGCGTGCCAGGGCGCGTTGGGAAGCAGCGGACGCAAAAGGATCGGCCGCATTGCCCGTGGCGTCAATTACCCGATTCATGGCATCGGTGATTTCGTCTCCGGAATGGCGGGCCAGATACTCGGCAAGGGCATCGCTGAAGAGTTGGCTGCGGGACCGCTTGGCACGACGTGCGAACACCTCAGCCTGTTCAAAGATCGCGTCAGGAATGGACACCGCCGTTTTCATACATTAGTATAACCAGACTGCGATCAGGAGTTGGTGGGGGCTGCATGGGATAGCTCGGCGCAGTTGTAGCGAAGACTAGGACCGCCGCCGGCTCCGTACCAAGCATGGCCGATATCCGTGGCGGCGAACAGTACGACCGCTCGCCGAGTTCTAGTTTAAGGTCGCTATCGCGACTTCACAGGATTCTGGGCCATCAGCCGCGGCCGTGTCCCAGGAGATTCACCAGCAACTGATCGAAAACGAAAAGAGCGGCCATCAAACCCAGGGCGACCAGCGTCTGCTTGAGGCTGACTTTCACCCGTGGGCTGGGCGTAAGAGAGCTTCGACGGCAGGGCGCACGCTTTCCTGGTTCAGGGCCAGGATCACAAAGAGCAGGATGGTGTAAATGGTGGCGCTGGCTAAGGCGCCGTAGCCACCGGCATTTTCAAAGAAGATGGCGTCGAAGACGATGATGTTGACCATGATGGGCAGCAGGATCGCCACCCCGAGAAGCTTCGTGCGTTCCCAGAGTAGCAGCCAAGCACCAATGATCTCCGCAACGCCGATGAAGAGGATGTAGGCGAAAGAAGCGCCCATGAAAGTCCAGCCAGTTCGAAAATCGGGGCACTGCCCGGCGTCATTTGGGCCACTTCGGGCGGGAGACGACCGCGCCGGTAGAACTGGCCGCCTGTAGGAGCCGGCCAGCGTGGCGTTCGTCGAGAAGGGGTTGGAAGTGCCAGGCGCTTGGCAAAACTAGGTACGAAAAATAAGATCGTCCAGTTTGATGTCGAGTGGGCGAAGCGATTCCGACATAGACACGACTGCGACTTGCTTTCCGCGGCTCTCGTATATACACTTGTATCGACCGATGCAATTCGAATGGGACCCGAACAAGAATCGAGCCAATCTTCACAAGCACGGAATCGATTTCGCATTGGCGGCATTTGTATTCGCGGATCCTCACGTGACGCTGAGGGAAGATCGAATCGACGAGACGGGCGAACCGCGTTGACATGCTCTTGGGCTGGCCGCCGGGTTAGAGCCGATTCTGTTAGTGGTTCATGTTTACAGGGAGGCAAGCGATGGCGAAGAAATTGTCCGCATCATCTCGGCCAGAAAAGCTCGTAAGAGTGAGCGCCGAGCGTATTTTCAGTAAACCAATTACGAAGGCACAGCGCGAACGGCTGGCGCGACTGGCCGAGCAGCCGGACTCCGCGATAGACGTGTCCGATATACCTCCGTTGACCGACGAGCAACTCGCAGAGATGGTGCCGTACCGGCTGCGATCCAAGACGACGCTGATTTCGTTTCGCGTCCAGAACGATGTCCTCACGTGGCTGAGATCGAAGGGGCCGGGTCATTTGAGCCGGATCAATGCGATTCTCGCCAACGTGATGGACGCCGAGCAGCGACTGAAGAGCGCTTGAGCGTCCTTGATGGCTGCGGGCCGCTGTTTCGCACTGGCAGGGAGGGCTTCGAGCAGCAGCACTGGCATGACGACAGCCGTTCCGCTACGCCGGAGGGCGGCCCTGGTGTGCCCCGACTAAAGTCTCCGAAACAAAGAAAAACGGCGGGGGCCCGGTAAGGCCCCCGCCGTTCTTGGTTGAGAGAAGCGCTGTGGCGCTCTCGGGTTACTGAATGACCGCCGTGAAGCTCACCGTCCCGGTAGCGGCCGAAGCGGCTCCCGGAGCGGCGGTGCCGTCAGTAGCGGTGACGATCACCGTGTAGGAGCCGGCTGTCGCGGCGTTCGTCGAGGAGACTACGCCGGTGCTGGCGTCCACGGTGAAGCCGGCCGTAGCGGTGGCGTAGGTGATGGTGCCCGTGCCGCCCGTCGCGGTGATGGTGCGGACCGGGCCGCCGGTGCCGGCCGTGGGGCTGAGGGTGTTGGACGGCGTCATGAGCAGTCCGACGTTGATGGCGAAGGTGACGGTGCCGGTAAGCGGGGTGCCGGACGTCGAGTCAGTCGCGGTGACGGTAACCGTGTAGTTGCCGGCCGGCGTCAGAGCGGTGATGGCGACCACACCGGTGGCCGGATTGATCGACATGCCCGTCGGCAGCGAACTCGGCGTGGTGATGGCGTAGGTGTAGGGGAAGACGCCGCCCGTGGCGCTCACCGTGGTGACGGTCGCGTTGGCCGTGCCGAAGGTGCCGGCGATGGGCGACGCGGTGGAGGAAGCCAGTACCAGGCCGCCCGCGACGGTGAGCGTGAAGCTAACCGTGCCGGTAACCGGGACATTGGCGGAGTCAATCGCGGTGGCCGTCACCTGGTAGGTGCCCGACGTATTCGCGTTCGGTGTACCGGAGATGGCGCCGGTGGCGGTATTGAAGAGCAGGCCCGCCGGGAGAACGCCCGAGGTGATGGCGAAACGGTAGGGCGAAGTGCCCTCCGTGGCCGCCACGACGTTGTTCGAACTGGCCCAGGCGATGCCGACGCGACCGGTGAGGCCGGCGCCCGAGGGTCCCGTGACGCGGAGCCGCGGCGCGACCCAGATGTTGACGCCCGTTTGGCTGGAGCGCGAGTTGGCGGTCACGATCACCGGCAGTTGCACCGGCGCGGTGATCGACGAGAGGGTGGCGCCCGTCGAGTCAGTCAACGAAGCGAGACCGTTGACCGGTAGCTTGGCGTTGATCTGATAGAGGCCGGCGATGCTGTCCGGCAGGAAGCCCGCGTAGGAGACGACGGCGTTGCGGCCACCGATGGTGACGGTGGGGCTGTTGGCGGAGCCGCTCGCGATGCAAGGCACCAGGCGGTTCGTGTTCAGGAGCGAACTGAGGATCACCGTGCCGTCCAGCGAAGTGAGCGAGCTACTGGCGTTGGCGTTCAGTGAGGTGAGGAAGCTGGAGGTGGAGACGCAGTCAGTCCCCCAGACGGCGCCGCCGCTGCTGCCGGCGCTGGCGTTGTCCGCACCCGTGCTGGGCATGCCCAGACCGGTGAGATAGATCTGCACGGTGTCGGAGACGCCGCCCGACACGGAGCCCGCGTTGGTGCGGATGGCGGCCGGATTGGTGGGGGTGACGACGGCCCAGTTCGAGTCCAGGATCGCACCGTCGCCCTGTCCATTCGAGCCGATGGTGAACAGGCCGGGCGAGGTGGCCACGATGCTCACCGGGAACGGAGCACTGGTGCGTTGCGTAGCGCCCGTGCCGAAGCCAAAGCTGACCACGACATTCACCGTGGTTCCAGCGTGGGCCGACAGGGCCGCCGGAGCCATCACGTTGATCTGGCTGTTGGTGCCAAAGAGGATCGGCGCGGTGGCAATCACCGTGGGCGTGCTACCGGTGGTTTGGAAGGTAACTACCGTGCTGCGCTGCGACGCGCCCGCCGCATCCGGACTGATGGAGCGCGGATAGGTGAGCGTGGCGGGGTCCGGCGTGCCGTAAAGCACTTGCGAACTGCTACAGCCCGTGCCGTTCGAGCTACAGAAGCTGGAGCCGAAGATCGAGATCATGTCGAACGGCGCCACGGTCTGCAAGGCCGGCGGGTTCACCTGTTGATAGGAGGATGCGCTGGTGACGCCCTGCACAATCGGGTTATTGCCGATGGTGAGCACGGCCGAACCCGTCGGCGTATTGCAAACGCCGTTGAAGGGATTGCAGACGCCAATCACGACCGAGCCGCCGGTGCCCGTAGGCGAGAAGGGCAGAGCGGTGTCCGCGACCGCCGGGGCGACGATCGTCAGAATGATGTTCGAGCCGTTCACAACGTTGGCTTGAATGTTCGTGTTATTCACCAGGCCGCCCGAAGAGACCAGGCCGACGCGCGTGCGCACCGAAGGGTCACTGCTGCTGATGAACTCCGAGCCGGTCAGCACGAGCGTAAACGTCGTCCCGGGAGCGGCCGTGGGCAACGTGGCCGGGCTGATGCCAGATACCGTCGCGCTCGCGGACTGGATCTGCACATTGATCGTCACGACGACGGTGCGCGAGGGGTTGCCCCACGTCAGGGTCACCGTGCCAGTAAGCGTGTTGCCCGGCGTGGCCGAGGCGAACAGCAGCGGATCGAAGCTCACCGGGATCGGCGAGCCGAAGCTATACGCCAAGCCGCTCTGCTGGCTGGCGGCCACGATCGGCGCAAGGTTGCCGCCCGTGGTGACGGTGTAGGGAATGGGCGAATCGCTCGAAGCCGCTGTAATCAGCAGGGTCGGCACGGGCTGGCCCACGGTCCAGGGGATGTTGCGCGTGGTGCCTTCGGACACCGTCAGGCGTGGCGGCGGGTTGTTTACCGAAAGCGACACGGGAATCTGTAAATCGCCAAAGTTGGCGACGCGAATCCGCACGGTGGCGCGGTAGACCCCGGCGGCCAGCGTGTCGGCGACCGTAGTAGAACTGAAGCGCAGCGCGCGCGGGGCCGTGCCACTCATCGCGTCGCAGGTGAGCCAGATCGGCAACGACGTCGAGTCCACCGTGAAGAAAGGCGTACCGGAAGCGGCCGTGATGGTGACGTCGGCGCGGCCGGGAGTGTTCGAGCCCTTGACGTAAGTCAGCGAGGCCGAAGCCGGACCCGAACTGAGCGTCGTGGGGGGGATGATGCGCAAGGTGACCGGGATCACGCGCGCCGGCGCCGGAGCGTTCAGCAAGGTGACCGTCGTCGAGTTCGTCGTGCCCACGGCAAAGCCGCCGCAGCCCGTGGCCGCAACGACGCTAATCGTCGTGGAGGCACTGGCGTTGGGGATCTGTTGCGTGGTCGGTGTAACCGTCGCCCAAGTGGCCGCCGCGCCCGTACTGCCACTGGCCGACGTGTCCACCGTGAAGGGCGTGCCGCCCGAAGCCGAAGGAACCGAGGAGGCGACCGTCACCGTCTGCGCCACGCCGGGCGTATAGGTGCTGCCATTCAAGACGCAGGTAAGCGCCACCGCGGTGGGAGTGGCGGAGAGCGCGCTCGCTGTCGCCGTGACGACGTGCGAAATGCTCACCGTGGCGTTGTTCACGCCGCCCACCTGGAACCGGAACGAAACGGCGTTCGTGCCCGACGTTGCGCCGGCGCAGCCGTCGGCGGAACGGATGGTAAACGTGATACCGGCCGTCTGATTCGAGGTGGTCAGGGTTTGGGTGGTGCTGGGCGTGACGACGATGCCCGCCGGCAAGGAGCCCAAGGTAAAGGCAATCGGCGATCCGCCGGCAGCGATCGGCGTCGTAGGCCTCACCACCACGGTCACGGCCGTGCCCGGGCCCGTCGTGGTACTACACGACAAGGCCACCGACGCCGGAGTGGCCGTTAGTGTAGCGTGTAGCTGGGTTGCGGAAAATAGGGATACCACCATGAAGAGACACGCAGCAGAGAGGAGGCTTCGTGCCGCCTGGAACCTGGTGCGCTTTCTATCTTGTTTTTTCATCTCAAGTAACTTCCTTCTCGTGGACATAGATTGAGTCGCACCGCGCCGCTGAGGGGCCGATGTCTCTATACCTCGCAGTCCTTATCGGTACGGCGTTGGGAAGATTGAGGCATTCCTGTAATAGACTTTGGGCATGATGCGAAATGCCTGGTTGCTTTTCCTGGCCGCCTCGACGCTGGCCGCCCAACCGTATTACAACCTCGACTTTGAAACCGTCACCCGCAACCGCCTCCGCGGCTGGTCGCTCTTCGCCGCCGGTTATGAGCTCGCTCCCGACACCGACGCCGTTTCCGGCAACTACTCCATGCGCATCCGCAGTTTCACTGCTGACGCGCTGGCGCCCACGTCGGTCGTCCTCCCTACGGACCTGCTGCGAGGCAAGCGAGTGAAGATCTCTGGCTGGATCCGCACCGCGAGCATCCCGGCCCCCGGTTACGCTGCGATCTGGTTCCGTGTCGATGGCGCCGGTGGGGTGCTCTCGCTCGAGAACATGTTCCAGTTGGCGATCCGCGACACCACGCCCTGGAAGCGCTACGAGTACGAAGTGAATGTGTCGCCCAACGCCACGTTCGTTATCTTGGGTACTTTCCTGTCCGGGCGCGGCACGGCCTGGTTTGACGATTTGCGGATAGAAGTCGATGGCCAGCCGCTGCCGCAGGGTCCGCCGCCGCTCACCACGGAACCGGATAACGACCAACTCACTTGGGTCCGCCAGAACGCCATTCCCTTTACGACGGAACGCGCCGGTAGTGGCTTTTCCGATTTACAACCACTCAAGGCCTGGATCGGGACTTCCCGGGTGGTCGGCCTCGGCGAAGCTACGCATGGCACCACCGAGTTCTTTCGCATGAAGCATCGCCTGACCGAGTTTCTGGCGAACGAAATGGGCTTCACGATCTTTTCGATTGAAGCCAACATGCCGGAGTCGTATCTGATGAATGACTACGTCCTCGGCGGCCGGGGCGACCCCCGGCGCATTCTCCAGGGCATGTACTTCTGGACCTGGAACACGCAGGAAGTGCTCGACATGGTGGAGTGGATGCGCGAGTTCAACCGCTCTGGACGTGGCCGCATCCAGTTCACCGGCTTCGATATGCAAACCGCCGGCGTAGCCGTAAACATCGCGCGCGAATTCATCGCCAAGGCCGATCCGGCTTATCGCGACACCGCCCAGACGGCTTATCAAACCGTCCTGCGCGCCGTTCCCGTTCAGCCCAACAACGCCGCCAATACGGCCCTCATTCAAGAGGCTGCCGCCGCCGCCAAAGCCGTGCGCGTCTACCTTGAGGCCAACTATCGCGAGTATGTAAAGACAATACCCATGGCCGAAGTGGAATGGGCCATCCAGAATGCCCGCGTCGCCGAACAAGCCAATTTTGTCAAAATCGGGGGCGGCCTCCATCGCGACGAAATGATGGCCGCCAATACGGACTGGATCCTGCAGCAGAATCCGGGCGCCAAGATGGTCGTGTGGGCCCACAACTACCACGTCTCCCGGCTCAACGGAGCCCAAGGCTCTTACCTGTCGCGTTGGTATGGCCCGGACTA
The DNA here is from genome assembly GCA_019752335.1 of Bryobacteraceae bacterium. Classification (GTDB taxonomy): domain Bacteria; phylum Acidobacteriota; class Terriglobia; order Bryobacterales; family Bryobacteraceae; genus JALHNI01. The sequence goes on along the minus strand of JAIEMJ010000003.1, from coordinate 283,764 downwards.
CTTTGTGATCGGCTTTGCCTTTCATCGCGGCCAATACAGCGCCGTCAGCGTGCTACCGAACGGCAACTTCGGCCCGCTGCGCCGCGACAACGAAGCCACGGTCTCTTTCCCCGGCAGCGCCGAGTACGTCTTCCACCAAACCGGCCTCCCCCGCTTCATTCTCGATCTACGCCAAGCGCGGCCGGGCAACCCTGGCGCGTGGCTGCTCTCCGGTCCCGAATTCCGCGAGATCGGCTCCGTCGCCACGGATGGCTTCGCCGTCCGGAGTACGCTCACGCGGGACTACGACGCGCTGATCTACTTTGACCAAACCAGCCCGTCCATGCTGTTGCCCTTCAACTAAGGCTTCGTTGGCTCAAAGGCCAGCAGCACATTGCCGGGCTTGCCGCCCCATTGGCCGTAGCCGGAGCCGACGTAGAGCATGCCGTTGGCCAGCACCGGGCCGCCCGCGTCCATCGAGCCGCCGTGGGCCTTGACGCCGTTTACTGTGTCGAAAGTCTGGGCGGTATCGAAGTCCCAGAGGATCTTGCCTTGGATGGTGGAGTAAGCCCGGAGGTGGCCGTCCACCGAACCCGAAAAGACGATGCCGGGCATGACGGTGATCGCGGCGGACTGCGACGGGCTGCACGGCTCGGGGGCGCAGGACGGCGCGGGCGTCTGCCAGAGGCGTTCGCCGTTGTCGAGCCGGAGCGCAAAGAGTCCTCCACCTTGCTTGCTGCGCTGTGGACCGAAGCCTAAGTCCGAGACGGCGGCGTAGGCGGTGATGCCATCGGTGGCGATGCCCCACTGGATGCCGCCCAGGACGCCGCCTTTGCCGACGCGGGCGTGCCAGAGCACTTCGCCCTTCCGGTCCGGATCGACGGCATGGACTTCGCCGGATTTCTGCGCCAGAATCAAGGCGCGCTTCTTGTTGGGCAGCTTCACGAGCATGGCGGAGGCGCCGAGGTCATGGTCCGGCCCGTCGGAGTCCGGGCAGTTGAACTTCGTGGGATTCGCGCAAGAAGAATTGAAGGCGTCGTTGGCCAGAATCTGCTTCACCCATTGCACCTTGCCGGTGTCGAGCGAGAGCGCCATGACGGCGTCCGAATTGGGGGTGGGCGGATCCGAGTAGTTATCGCCGGTAGTGGCGTACAGCATGCCGAGGCCGGGATCGAGCGTAACCGCGCTCCAAATGCCCACGCCGGACGGGCCCTGGGTGGGTTTGCCCCGTTTCGAGACGGGCCCCGGCTTGGCCTCTTCGCTGATGGTGTAGGTCTTCCAGAGCAGCTTGCCGCTGGCGCCATCCACAGCGGCGACGCTGCCGCGAAAGCTGCAACAGACATAAGCAGGGTTGGTAGCCGAGGCCTCTTCATACGAGGCGACCCCTACGTACACCCGGCCCTGATGAACCACGGGCGTCGCGGTGAGGACGGCTGCCGGATGCGCGTCCAGACGCAGCTTCCAAAGCGGCGCACCGGTGGTGGCGTCGAGCGCGTGCAATAGCCCTGCGCTATCGCCGGCGAAGATCATCCAGCGCCCTTGCACCTCGGCGGCAGCGAGCGACGAACGAATTGGCGAGGGGACCGTGGTACTCCAGTGCTGGCAACCGGTGGTGGCGTCCAGCGCATAGATGCTGCCGTCGTGGGCGCCAACGAAGAGCCTGCCGCCAAAGACGACGGGCTGCGAACGTACCGAGGTGCCGCCGGGAAAGCCGAAGGCCCACTTCAGTTTTAGGTTGGCGACCGCGGGAGGCGCAATGCCGGATTTGGGCTGATAGCGCCAATTGGCGTCATTGGCGGACCAGCCGCGCCAGTCGGCAGCCGCCGCGTGCGGCTTCCAGTCAGCGGCCGGGCAGGGGTTCGCGGAAGGCGCGTTCATTACGGACTCAGACGAGCCCAGCAACTTCGCGACGGAGAGCTTCTCGACGCGCGACAACGCTGCACCCTGCTCCTTCATGACGCCCGCTTCGAGGGCCCGCAGGATGTTGGCGGCGGGCATCTTCTGCAGGGCCGTCTTGGCCGGAATGCGGCTTTCGGCGGCGGGAGCGTCGTGGCAGGTGGCGCAGTGCTTCTGATAGAGGGCGACGCTCGCCGGATCGTCAGCGGCCATCAGGCTTACGGCCAAACAGAACGCCGCTCGCATGGCTTATTTCCGCTGATCCTTGCCCGGAGCGTCGTAAGGGGCGCCGGTGCCGGAAGAGCCGAGGAAGAACTTCTGGCCATCGGGCAGGGTGACGTCACGGCCGTTGGCGCGCGTCGTACGGTCCTTCGACTGGTAGCCGTCCACGACGATTACCTGCCCGATCTTGAGCGAGTCGCGCTTCAGGCCGCGGCGTAGCAGGCTATTGGGCGTGCCGCCTTCCACCATCCACACCTCTTTGCTGCCGTCCTTCTTGGTGACCTCGAGGTGGATCCAGGTATGCGGGTTGATCCACTCAATGCGGACCACCGGACCTTTGAGCAGCACGGGCAGATTGGGGTCGAATTCAGCGCCGAAGGCATGGTGCGCGTAAATTCTGCAGGCGCCGAAGAAGGCGAGGGCTAAAACGTATTTCATGGCTTTTGTTTCGCGATCGCTTCGGCTTCCAGGCGGCGCGCGCCGCGCAGGATGCCGGCGAACGAGTAATTCCCTTCGTGGCAGGCGTATTCGTAGAGACGGGCATCGGTGGCGGGCCAGATGTACTCACCAGTCCAGGGCTGGGTCCAGACGGTGGGATCTTCCACGGTGAACTTGTAGCGCAGGGTCTTGGCGTCGATGCGGGTGAAGCGCTCGATGACGTGCAGGTTGCGGTCCGCGCCGCCGAGCGCGGGCTGGTCATTGAAGTTGGTCGTATCGACGACGAGCGTCTGGCCTTCCCAATGGCCAATGGAATCGCCCAGCCAGCGGCGAATCTCGGGCGGCTCGTGCTTGGCGTTCAGGCGGATGGTGCGGGCGTCGTGCACCATTTCGTTCAGGATCATCACATGGTCCTTGGTCTGCACGATTTGCTTGAGGTTGTTGTACATCACGGGTAGGGCGGGCGGGCCAGCGCTGGTGCCGAAACCCAGCAGGCAACGCTCGGCGGTGGGGCGCAGTTCCGGGTCATCGTAAGGGCCAGGCGTGAGATTCTCGGTGATCCAGAAAGCGTCGCCCCGGTTGGGGCGATTGTACTTGGCGCGGGCGGCGGCCTTGGCGCGGGCTTCGGGCGTCATGGCGGGCAGGCGTCCATTGGCAGGGTCAATCACGATGGAGGTGCGGAACTGGCCATCAATCTTGAAGGCGCCGGTACCGGTGTCGATCCAGAGCGTGTTGTAGCCGCCGACATTGCCGGCTGGGCCTTCGCTGCCATCGCCGCCGGAGGGCGGCGGCGGACGATTCGGATCACTGGCGGCGTTGCCTTTGGCGAGCACCGCTTCGGTCATTTTGGCCAGCGCCTTGGCCTCGGCGTCGGTGAGCGACATGCGGTTGCCCATGGCGGCGGGACGCGTCAGCGGCGTCAAGGTAGCGATGTCGTACATGCCGGAGAGGTCGGGCGGCGCCGTTTTCTGGGGGGCCGGTTTTGGCAAGTCGGCGGCGAGGAGCAAGACAAATAGCGTTAGCATCGGTTATTCCCTCTTTAAAGGATGACGGCGAAACTCGCCGAAGACCAGTTCTTCCACGAATTCCGTACACTTGAAGTCCATCAGCCGCGCGTCGGGCTCCATGCGCCGGTACAAGGGTAGCGAGATCTTCCACGGCTGCGTGAAGACCTCGGGATCGGTGATGGTGGCCTCATATCGAATGTGATTCGGCGAGGTGAGCGTGTAGCGTTCGACGACGTGGAGTTGGTTGCTGTGGTGGGTGCCGGCGCGGTCGAACCAGGTTTGGTCATTCTGGCCGGTGACGTCGACGACGAGGGTGTCGCCTTCCCAGCGTCCGACGGACTGGCCCATCCAAGAGTCAGTCTCCGCGGGCCCCGGATTGTTGAAGTAGATGTCGCGGAAGGCGCCGGCGAACTCGTAATGGATGAAGAACTGCTTCGCGTTCTGCAGGATTTGAAAGGGAAACGGCAGATAGGTGGCGCGCGGCACGCCGGGCATATAGCAGCGGATCTCGGGATCGCGATCCAGCCAATTGGCGCGGTTCTCGTCGCGTTTTTTGGCGGCTTCAGGCTTATAAGGAATCTTGCCGCCTTCGACGACCCCCATGCTGCCGGGGACGGAAGCCACGGCGCCGAGCCGCAACAAGGGCACGGCGGGGAGCGGCCCGTGTGGACCTTCGCGCAGCATCAGGGAGGCGCGCGCCATGTGCCGCTCCAGGTCGTAGTTAGCGGGTCCGAGGGCTTGCCAGATGCCGTTGAAGTCGGGCTTGCCGCTGGGCAGGCGCGGCACTTGGCCGAGGAGCGGGATCGCGCAAGCTAGCGTCAGGCAAACTCTCGTAATCACCCTGAGATGTTATCACCTCAGTAAAATGCGATCCAGCGGCCCGAGAAGCCAACCCCGAACCACAGGGCCAACGATACCGCGCCGGTAAGTTGCTCAATGCGTGGCCTCACCGTACCGGGCTCGGCGCGGGTGACGCGTTGGCGCCAGGTGAAGGTGTAAATTGTCGCGAGCAGCAGCAGCGCCATTTTATAGAAGAAAGGCGGGCTGAAGTAGCATTTGATCGCCTCCGACAAGAACATCGGAATGCCGGTGGCGATGATGGTGAAGAGCGCGCCGCGGAGCCAGGGCTCCAGTTGCCGCCCGGCGCGGGGCAGCTTCGCGCCGAGCAGCGGCAAGTCGCCAGCGAGCACGACGCCGCCCAGCAGCGCCAGCGCCAACAAGTGGACGCATTCGATTACCGGGAACAGCCACAGGGACTCGCGCACCACCGTGCCGATCGCCGTTGCTTCAAACCATCGAAAAAGGGGCTCCATTAGTGTTGAAACCAGTTGTAGGCCTGCATCCGCCCGCAGATGACCACGCCGCACCACAGCACCAGAGATAGCGCTCCGGCCAGCTTCGCCCGCAGTGGCGGCGACGGCGCCAGATCCCAGCCGGCGACGCGCTTATAGATGGTGAAGTGGAACAGCAAAGCGTTGAGGCCGGTAAGAAGGATCAGCGCCATCTTCACCTGGAAGAAGATGTTGTTCGCCGCCTTCACGGGTCCGGAATAGAAGAGCAGCAGGCCGCTGATCGCCATCACGGCGAAGCCGGCGAGCCCGAGCGGTAGAAACCGGGCGGCCACCTGACTGACGGGCACGGTGCGCAAGCCGGCGCCGACCAGCCGCAGGTCGAGGAGGGCGATCATGCCCAGAAAGAGGCAGAGCGCGAGCACATGCGCGGTTTCCACCAGCGGATAGAACATCAGCGACTCGCGGATATAGACGCTGCCGGGCGTATTTTCAAGCCATTGGAGAAACGTCATTGCGGCGGACCGATTCTGGGAGTATACAGGATAGGTGACCTACAAGATGTTCCCGTGCCTGGCCGCGTTGCTTTTGGCAGGTTGTGCGAAGACGCCCGTGGCGAAGCCAGGCCCGCCGCTGCAGGCGGTGGCTACGCTGGAAGAGGTGATGCACGGCATGGTGATTCCGAATGCCGAGGTGGTGTGGAAGTCGTCGGGGACGATTTACACCAAGGCCGGGGTGGAAGAGCGGCGGCCCCAGTCCGAGAACGATTGGCTGGCCGTGGAGGCGAGCGCCGTCACGCTCACCGAAGCGGGGAATCTACTCATGATGGAGGGTCGGGCCAAAGACACGGGCCGTTGGATGCAGCGCGCGAAGGCGTTGCGCGAGGCGGGAGCGGGCGTGCATCAGGCCGCCAAGGCCCGCAATGTGGACCTGCTCTTCGAACGCGGCGGCTACCTTTTCGACGCCTGCCAGGGCTGCCACTTCGACTATCGCTACGAGAAGGACCCCAAGGTCATTCGTTCGCATTAGTGTAGGGGCCGGCTTCCGCCGCCTGGCGTTGCAGCTTCAGCACCAATTCCACCTGGGCTAGTGGCAGGCTCAGCACGCTCGCAATGTGCGTGGCTGTTTCGCCGCGCCGGTGCAGGCGTAGGATCTGCACCCGCTTGCTGAGGTTCATCCCGGTGTCAAAACTGCCAGCCGGAATCTCCTGAGGCGTGTCGGCCGCCTGCTCGAGCTTGCAGTGCAGCATGCGGCACTCCTCGGCGAGCGCCGCCGCTTTGCGTTCCAGTTGTCCCACGCGATCCGTCAGGCGGCCGGTGAGCCAAGCCGCGAGAGCCGCCGCCACCAGCGCCAGGAGCGCCACAAAGCCGGCCAATGCCATCGTCGTTTGCATGTTAGTTCAACGTCCTTAACCGCTCGCGCGCGCTGATGATCTGCTGAATGCGCACGCCATAATTGCCTTCCACCACCACCACCTCGCCGCGCGCAATGACGCAGTTATTGACGATCAGTTCCACCGGATCCGTCACGCCGCGATTGAGTTCGACGATAGAGCCGGAGGTGAGCTTGAGCACGTCCTTCAAGGGGACGCTGGCGCGGCCGAAGCTGACGCTCACCGGTAGCTCGACGTCGAGCAGAAGGTCGAGCGTCTTCGAGCCGTTGAGCAAATCCTGGCGCTCGCTGTGCTCCTGGTCGAGTTCCTGGCTCAGCGTTGGCCGGCCTGCATCCGGCCGGCCTGCATCTGACTGGCCGGTGGCTGGTGACGAGGCGGCAGGCGGCCTTGCTTCGAGCGCCGCAACCAGCCGCGCGTCCGCCCCCACCTGCAATGTCACCGTCTCGCCGTTGAGCGTCAAGGCCACGGCCTGCGACATGGCCGACGCCGCGTAAGGCGCTTCGCGGCCGTCCACCGGCGACACGTTGCGCGACAGGACCCCGCCGATCTCCGAAGCTACGCTCGAGAGCGTTTGGCTCAGGATTTCGAGGTAGGTGCCGCGAACGCTATCGGGGTCGAGTTCATCGACCCCAGCCGCCTTGAGCGCCTCGCCGCCAATCTTGTCCCACGCGGACTCGGGCGCCGCCACCGTCATTTGGCAGCCGTCGCCCAGGTCAAAACCTTGCTCCCAGACGAGGGGGGCCGCAAGTTCTTCGGGGGGGCCGGCGGCGAGCGACGCAGTCACCGGCGCGCCGAGCATGCCCTCGGCGCACTCGGCTAACTTTCGCGCGAATTGTTCGAAGAGCCAGCCCCGGCGGTCCGCCATCGGCTACACCTGTCCGCGCTTCATCGGCCAGCACTTTTCGAGATAAGTGCGCAGCCGCAGCAGCGCCTGCGACTTCAACTGCGAGATGCGCGACTCGTGCAAGTTCACCATTTTGGCGATTTCGCGCAGGGTTAATTCCTCCTGGTAATAGAGGCTCAACACAGTTTTTTCGATGGGCGGCATGCGGTCAATCGCCTCCACCAGCAGGCGCTCCAGTTCGGCCCGCTCCACCAGGCGCGAGGGCCAGTTCTCTTCCTTGTCTGAGATGTACTTGAGCAAGTCGCGGCCATCCTCGTCGCCCGAACTGGCTTCCAGGCTGCCCAGATTCACACCGCGAATGTCCACCAGCCACTCGTGATACTCGGTCATCGAGAGGCCTAACTGCGCGGCGATCTCATCCTCGGTGGGAGCGCGCTTCAAACGTTGTTCCGCCACCGCGATGGCCGCTTCAATTTGCTTGGCCCGTTTGCGCTGCTGCCGGGGGGCCCAGTCGAGCCCGCGCAGGCTGTCCAGAATCGCGCCGCGGATCTTGTACTCGGCGTAGGTCTTGAGCTTCACCTGGTGGATCGGGTCAAACCGGTCAATCGCGGAGATCAGGCCGACAATGCCGGTGGAGATCAGGTCATCAATGCTGACGCTCTCCGGCAGCCGCTCATGGATGCGGCGCGCGATCAACCGTACTTGGGGCAGATGCTCCAGAATGCGGCGTTCGCGTTCGGCGGGCGTCAACACCCAAGGTTCGGTCTCTGTGAGGGAGGCCGCGGTCGCGGCTCCGGTTTCTTCCCGGTCGGTTTGTTCCCGGGCAGGCAAGTCGAGCACCATGGCCTCCAATTCCAACTCTTCCGTATAACGTCCCAAGCCTCTGGCCATCTCGCCTATGCCCCCACCTGTGCGCTCGACCTGGTAAAGGACTCGGCCCGCGGCAGGAAGTTGCCCATCGGCGGGTCACCCACCAACAGATCCAGCAAGCGCGCCACGGTGGCCGGTTCGAGGTCCTCGGGGATGGTCTGCCCCATCGTTAGGAATGACACCGCGGCTTCGCATTCGTCGAGGGCCAGCAAGACCCCGCCAAGCGCTTCGGTCTCGTCCAGCCGCGTCAGAATCACTTTGCGGGCGCCGTAGGGGTAGTAACGCTCGAGCAAGCAAGCCGCGTCGGTGGGCTTGAGATTCGCGGGCAGCACCAGGTGGCAGTCCACCCGGGGGTCGTTCGCCAGGAAACGCGCCAGCGCCGCGCCGTCGTGCATCTGGCCGGGGCCCAGTCCCGGCGTGTCGATCAGGATCAGTTCTTTCTGCGTGTGCTCGTTCAGCAGTTGGCCCAGGGCGACCGCAGTCTCCGCCAGGTCGAAGCCGACGCCCAGAATCGCCGCGTAGGAGCGCAGTTGCTCAGCGGCCCCGATGCGCACCGTGTCGGTGGAGATTACGTGCGCCGGCCGGCGTCCACGCAAGCCATACTGGGCCGCCAGCTTCACCAGCGTTGTCGTCTTGCCCGCGCCCGCGGGGCCCACCAGGGCCACCACCTTAGGCCCGGCCAGGCCACGGCCCAGCGCCGGGTCACACCGCAGGATCACGGAGAACTCATCGAGCACGGCGGCGGCCAGCGGACTCTCGTCGCTAAACGTGGTCGCCAGCACGCCTGGATGTCCCGTGAAGACGCCCGTGGCCGGCGCAAAGAGGCCTCCGGGAAGGGACGTCCGGGGCGCATCGTGCCAGGTGGGGCTGGCGGGGGTCCGCGCCCGTTCCTGTACGCGGGCCCGCCGCACCAGTTCGCGGGCTGCGCCGGCCGGTAGCTCGCGCCCGATCAGGAAATTGACGAGGTCCTCGCCGGTAGGTCCGGGTTCGGCCAGTTGGCCGCGTGACAGTTTGCCGAGCTCCGGTTTGCCGAGGGCCGGTTTGCCTAGTTCAATTCTGCGCAGCTCGTTACGCAGCGCGACAATCTCCCCTTCCAGGATCTCAAAACGGTGTCCCTTCTCCGGCCTCGGTGTTGGCGGTTTGGCGGATGCCGTGTGGCCCACGGCGGGGACGATCGTCTCGTCCACGCCGAAGACCACCTCATAGGCACCCAAGTGGCGCGCCTCGGCCGGCGCGGGGCGGGAGTTCAAAATGACGGCGTCCTCGCCCAATTCCCGCCGGGCCAACTCCATGGCCGCTTCGACGGTTCCCGAAAAGTAAGACTTAATGCGCATACCTGCCCTGCCCTTCCTACAACGTCCCCAAACCGATTACCTGCACGCCGGAAGGAATCTCGGCATGCGACAAAAAGACGAATTGCCCCGGCAAGGCCTCGGTCATCTGCCGGACAAAGAACCGCACCTGCGCGCTCACCAGCACCACCACCGGCACATCCGGACTCGGCGCCACGCGCGTCAACCGCTCCAGCAATTCGCGAATGCGCTGCGGCGGCAGATTCAAATGGCTGTTCTGCTCGCCATGCTCCACCGCGCTCTCCAGCATCTGCTCAGCGCTGGGCTCGAACATCCAGGCAGGCAATTCATTCTTGGGCGTCAGATACGGCTTTACCACCGTGCGGCGCAACGTCTGCCGTACGTACTCCGTCAACAGCACCGTGTTCCGGGTTGCATTCGCCGCCTCGCCCAAAGCTTCCAAAATGGAACTGGCGTCCCGGATCGAAACGCGCTCCCGTAGTAAATTCTGTAAAACCTTCTGCACCGTAGACATGGGTAGCAATTTGGGGACCAAATCCTCGACCGCCTTCGGATTGTCGAGGTTGACCCGATCAAGCAAGGCCTTCACGTCCTGCCGCGAGAAGAGCTCATGCGCGTAGCGGCGAATCAACTCGCCGAGGTGCGTGCCCATCACACTCACCGCGTCCACCACGGTGAAGCCCGCGGCGCGCGCGGCGTCAGTCTGCGCAGTGGGGATCCACCAGGCGGCCATGCCGAACGCCGGATCGCGCGTGGGCAGTCCACCGGCCGGCGCGGGCGCACTCGTCTCGCGCTCGATTCCTGCGGTGGCACTGGCGCCAGTAGTGCTGGCAATGGCCAAATCCATGCCCGCCGGCAGTTCGAAGCGTGCAATCTCCGTACCCTTCAGCAGCACGACGTACTCGCGCGAGCGCAAACCCAGATTGTCGGTGACCCGCACCGGCGGCAGCAGGTAGCCCAGGTCGCTGGCCAGTTGGCGGCGGATGCCACCAATCCGGCGCAAGAGCGGCGAGTTCGCGCCGCCTTCCACCAACCGCACCAGCCCCAGCCCGACCTCGACGGCGAGCGGCTCCACCTTCAGCAATTGCTCGATGCTTTCCTTTGCCGTCTCCTTCGCCCCGGCGGCCGCTTCCTTCGGTTGCGCCGCCAAATCCTGGGCAGCGGCATTCTTTTGCCGCAGTTGCCAGGCGATGGCCCCCAGTCCGCCGCCCAGCAGGATAAAGGGAATCTTCGGCAGGCCCGGAAAGGCCGCCATCGCCAGCAGAATGCCGCTCGCGAGCCACAGCGGTTGCTCATTCGAGAGCAACTGCTGTTCGAACTGCTCGCCCAGTTCGAGTTCGCCCGACGCGCGCGTCACAATGAGGCCGCCCGACACCGACACCATCAGCGCCGGAATCACCGTCACCAGGCCGTCGCCGATGGTAAGCACCGTGTACGTCTTCAGGGCGCGCACCAGTTCCATGTCCAACTGCAGCACGCCAATCAGGAAGCCGGCCACAATGTTGATCAGCGTGATCAGGATGCTGGCTACCGCGTCACGCTGCGTGAAGCGCGACGCGCCGTCCATCGAGCCGTAGAACTCGGCCTCCGCCGTCAATTGCTTGCGCCGCTGCCGGGCCTCGGTCTCATCGATCAGGCCAGCGCTCAGGTCCGAGTCAATCGACATCTGCTTGCCCGGCAAGGCGTCGAGGGTAAAGCGCGCCGTCACCTCTGAGATGCGCACCGCGCCGTGGTTGATGACGACGTACTGGATGGCGATCAGCACCAGAAAAATCACCAGCCCAATGACGAAGTTGCCCCCCACGACGAAGTTCCCGAAGGCCTCAATCACGCCGCCCGCCGCGGCCGTACCGCGATTGCCGTTCATCAGGATCAGGCGCGAAGAAGACACATTGAGGGCGAGGCGGAAGAGCGTGAGCAAGAGCAGCGTCGTCGGAAAGAGGCTGAACTCGGCAGGCCGGCGAATGTACATCGCCACCATCAGCACCACCACCGAGACCGAGATGTTGGCGCTGATCAGCAGATCCACCACGAGGGCGGGCAGGGGCACAATCATCGCGAGCACGATGCCTAGCACGGCCAGGGGAATGGCCGCTTCGCGCCAACTCATGGCAGGCAGCGGAGTCTTGAGGGTGTTGGCGGCCATGGGCAGGGCGCGCCGCTTACCGCGGCAGCTTGCCTCCCATCAGCCGGTAGATGTAGGCGAGAATCTCGGCCACCGCCTTGTATAGGTGCGCCGGGATCTCCTGCCCAATAGCGACCGACGCATACAGGGCGCGCGCCAGGGGCGGGTTCTCGACAATCGGAACTCCTTTGGCCGTGGCCCGCTCGCGGATGCGGCGCGCCAGGTAGTTCTTGCCCTTGCCGACGACCTTGGGCGCGGCCATCGAGTCCAGGTCAAAGCGAATCGCGACAGCATAGTGGGTGGGATTCGTGATGATCGCCGTGGCCTTCTCGACGTCGGCCATCATGCGGCGGCGCGAACGCTCGCGTTGCAGCCGGCGCAGCTTGCGCTTCACCTCGGGGCTGCCCTCGGCGTCCTTCATCTCTTCCTTGATCTCCTGTTTCGACATGCGCAGATCGGCATGGTACTTGCGATAGGCTCGCGCCACATCAACCACGCCCAGCACCGCGAAGACGATTGCGCCCTGCTGGAGCAAATCGCCCGCCGCCCGCGATAGACCCAGGAAGCCAGAAGCGACGCCACCGCGCCCCCAACTCAGGATCACCGGGTAGTGGTTCATGGCCAGGGCATAGAGCGCCAGACCGGCCAGCAGCAGCACCAGCAGCGCCTGGCCCAATTGGCGCATCGCCTGTGCCGGGTACTCCTTCAGGCGGCTGGCCGGATTGAGGCGGTTGAGTTTGGGCGCTAGATTGCCCGTGGCAAAGCCGAATTGCGTGGTGGCCATCTGCGCCGAAAGCGCCACGGCAACCACCCCCAGACCCGCCATCCAAACCGGGCCCAGATCGAAGAGAATCGCCTCCCGGCCCAGCAACGCCAGTTGGTTCGGCGTCAGTTCCGGCAGCCGGAACGCGAGGTCGATCCAGTGGCTGGCCCGTGGGCGCAGGTGCGCAAACCAGCCCGGGCCGAAGTGTTGGATGACATAAACCGCGGCCAGAAATTCGAGGGACGAAACGAAGTCCCGGCTGCTGACGAAGCGGCCTTCCTCGCGCGCCTTCTTGAGGCGTTGGGGGGTCGCTTTTTCGGTCTGGCCCGGTTGCGGCATCGATCTTCGTTGCGCCTTACGGCCAGCGCAACACGCCTCCCAAAGCTTCGCCCGCCAGTTCCATCAGCTTCGCGTAGGCGGCCGGCACCAGTCCGGCGGTGGCGCCCAAGGCCAGCGCGGCCAGGCCGGTCTTCAGCGGAAAGGCGATGTTCAACAACGGGAACTGCGCATTCAGACGTCCCACGACGGCGAGCGTCAGGTCCACCAGCAGGAGAAAGCCGGCCACCGGGAGAGCCAGCCGCACGCCGGTCTCGAGCGCCGAACTCAGCAGCCGGGTCACCAGCTCAAAGGCCCCCGGCGTCAGTTGCCAGGCGCCCGGCGGAATCGCTTCCAGGCTCTGCACCATGGCCCGCATCAGCCAACGATCAAAGCCGGCGGCGAAGAACAGGACATTGCCCAGCCACTGCAAAAGAACCGGGATGACGGTGGAGTCGGCTTCGGTGGAGGGGTCAATCGACGAGGCGTAGCTGAAGCCCGCTTGCGTGCCGATCAGGTGGCCACCAAAGGAGAGCGCCTCCATGAGGAAGAGCAGAACCAGTCCGGCGCTGAAGCCCAAGGCCGCTTCGGCGAGCAGGATGCCCGGCAGGAAAGCGGGTGGCGTGCCAGATCCCGCCACGCGCGGCGCCAGCGACACCGACAGCGCCACGGTGAGAAAGACACGCGGCAACGGCGGCGCCGTCCGGGCCCCCGGCCAGGGGAAAAAGACGAACATGCCGCCGATCCGCGCCAGGCACACCAGAAAGGCGCTCACCAAGGGCCACACCGGCCGCAACTCGCCAGTTAGACGCAGGCTGGTTTCATCGAGCATAGCGGCCCAGGTCCTCGAAGAGCTTCGTCGTGTAACTCATCAGCACCGTGAACATCCACGGCAGAAAGACCACCATCGCCGCCAGGAACGCGCCCAGGCGCGGCACGGTGCCAAAACCCGGATCCTGAATCGACGTCACCAGTTGCACCAGGCCAATCACGATTCCCGCGACCAGCGCCACCGCCAGCAGCGGCAGGCTCACCCACATTGCCGTCCACAGTGCCTGCCGGATCAGTTCGGCCCCCATCTGCGCGCTCATGGGAAACTCCGCACGCTCATTGGAAGCTCCGCATTAATGAGCCAATCACCAGGTTCCAGCCGTCCACCAGGACAAAAAGCAGGATCTTAAAGGGCGCCGCCACCATCACCGGCGGCAACTGCACCATGCCGATCGACAGCGTCACCGAGGCGACGACCAAGTCGATGATCAGGAACGGGAGGAATAACACAGCGCCGATCTGAAAACCAGTGCGCAACTCAGATAAGACGTAGGCGGGCATCAAGACGCGTAACTCGACTTCCTGCGGCCGCTTGGGCGCCGCGGTTTTGGTGAGCTCAAGAAACAACTGGATGTCTTTTTCCCGCGCGAAACGAAGTAGGAAGTGATGTACCGGATCATGCGAAGCCTCGAGTGCCTGCAAGAGCGTAATCTCGCTTTTCGAGTACGGGGTTAGGGCCTTGGCCTGTAACTCCTTCGTGACGGGCTGCATCACCAGCATGGTTAGAAATAACGCCAGTCCCAGTAACACGGGATTGGACGGGGCGGTTTGTGTTCCCAGCGCCTGGCGGAGAAAGTGCAAAACCAGAGTAATGCGCAAGAAAGGCGTCAGGCTCGCCAGCGCGGCCGGCAAGAGAGCCAGGAGCGAGAGTACGCCAACAATCTCGAGCGGCGTCGTTAGCCGCAGCTCGGCCGCGGCCAGAACTAACACGCGCGTCCTCCCGTTGGCAGAATGACGAGAGCGCAACTGGTTTTCTGTTCGGCGACTAGGCAAGGCTGGCCGTCACAATGGACGAGATGCAGAACGAGATTCTCGGAGAGCCGCAACTTGCCAGTTGCCCGTAAAGGCCCCGCCACGGCCGCGCCAGACGGACGGAAGCGGCGCAAGGCGTAGAGGCAAGCGCCCAGGAGTCCCAGCACCAAAAGGATAGCGACAATTTCGCGGCTCAGCTCCAAAAAGTAATTGCTCCTTCCTGACTCGGGTTATAGTTCGGCACGGAAATCTGTGATACGGATTCCCATCATTTCTTGTAAGACGACGATTTCTCCGAACGCCACCAGCGAACCGCCGATGAGTAAGTCGATATTTTCACCCGCCGAACGCTTGAGCTTAATCACTGTGCCCGCTTCAAGATCCAGAATCTGAGTCATGGTCATCGTCTTCCGGTCTAACTCGGCTTCGACGTCCATCGGGATTTCCGCGTAATATTCGTATTCTTCTCTGTGATTCATGACGTTTGCCGTCCGTCGCTCAAGTATCTATCGGCTTACGCGCGGAAGAGGATTAGCGCTTGAGGTTAATGGTTTCCTGGCTAATTTCATCCATGGTCGTCACGACGCGGGTATTGGCCTGGTAAGCTCTTTGTAAAACAATTAAGTTCGTAAATTCGCGCGCAATATCCACCGTAGACGACTCAATCGCGTTGCCAATCACGGAGCCGCGACTACCGGTATTGGGCTCGCCAATCGCGGGCAACGCGCTGCGCGAACTAAGTTGGAAATTATTGTCACCAACGGCGACTAAGCTATCCGGATTGCGGATCGCCGCCATGGCCAACTGGCCGACAATCTGCTGCTGTCCGTTCGAGTAGATCGCCACCACCTTGCCGCCGTCCGCCAAGCGAACCTGCGTCAGTTGCGAGGCCGGATTTCCATCCTGCGAGTTGGCGGCCACGGCCGAGGTGGCCGCGAACTGCGTCACGCGCGGCGTCGAAACGTTATAGAGATTCCAGGTGAGGTTCATGGGCTGCGCACCGTTCAATAGGCCCGTGATCGCCAGGCTGGGCATGGGATCGGTGACCGTGGGCGTGGTCAACTTGCCGTCCGCGTCAAAGGTCAAGGTTCCGGTTACCGGCGTCACCGGACTCGCAACCGCCGAGTCGGGAACGGAGATCGAGTAGTCCCACGCATTCGGCGTAGCGCTCTTCACCAGGTTCACGGTGGCGACAATGGGCGTGCCCAGCGAGTCGAAGACCTGAATCGACGTGTTGAAAGTGTCAGGCGGAGGCCCCACCTTGGCCGCCGCGTTCAAGTTCATGTCGAAGTTGAAACTGGTCGTAGCCTTGGGTGGCCGGATCGTGCCCACGGGCACGACGATGGGCCCAATGGGGCCGCTCGCGTTCAACGTGCCGTTCTTCTCCGTCCAACCCTGCACTTGCAGGCCTTTGCCGGTGAGCAAATTGCCCTCGCGGTCCACCGTCATGCTGCCGCCGCGGGTATAGAGCAGGCCGTCGGCCGGGGTGCGGACGATCAGGAAGCCATCACCCTGGATCGCCGCGTCCAGCGGACCGTTCGAGTTCTGAATCGCACCTTGCGTAAACTGACGAATCGTAATCGGCCGGCTGACCCCAAAGCCCACTTGCGTGTTGCCCTGGCCATAGGCTTCCGACACCAGATCATAAAAGGCTAATCCGCTGGCCTTGAAGCCAGCCGTATTCAGGTTCGCCAGGTTGTTGGCGACCACGTCGACGCCCGTGGAGTGGGCGCCGAGGGCGGATAGTGCGGTGGAAAAGGCGGTAAACATGATGCTCTCTCTTCTTTCTGTGTTGGTTTCTCTGAAACTACTGCGCGCCGCGGGTGGCGCCCAGTTGGGTGATGGCATTCTTGATCTGCTTCAGATCGTCGCGAATGCCCAGCGTTTGCTCCGTCTGGGTGAACTGCGAAAGCTGCGTCAGAAATTGCACGCTGTCGGTCGGGTTCATCGGGTCCTGGTTCTTAATCTGCGCCACCAGCAGGCTCAGAAAGACTTCTTTGTTGGCCAAGGGGTCTGCCTTGGCCGGAGCCGGGTCTTGATTGTTGGCCGGTGTGGCGGCGGCGGTGAGGGGATTGATCATAGGGGGTTCCTTTCTACGGTCTTCCAGTGGGTGTGGCGGCCAGGCCCAGGCTCTCGCGCCAACGGGCGAGCCGCTCTTCGCGGGCTTGGCCGCGGCCGCGATGGCCATCGGCGTTGGCCTCGGGCTGATCGGGTGAGCGGCGATCGGGGTCCGGCTGGTCTTGGCCACGCTGGTCTTGGCCACGCTGGGCGGTCGCTTCAAAGCCCGGGGCTTCGAGGCGCGTCACCAGGTCCGGCAAGCCCTCTTGCAGCGAACTCGACAGTTGCGCGTCCGGCGTGCGCACGGCGATCTCCACCGCGCCATTCTGGTCGCGCACATGGACGCTCGCCAGCACCGCGTCGCCCTCACGGGCGGCGGGGATGGTGAGCACCAGTTCCTTGGGCGGAGCGGTAATCGTTTCGGGCGCGGGCTCGGGTATCACGGGTACAGCGGCAGGTAACTCCCCGGCGACCGGACGCGGAGAAGCAGCCGCGGTGGGAGTCTCGGGAGCGCTCGCCCAGATGGAATGCTGCGCTTCGGGCGTCCGTTGGTCGAGCGTGGCCGGGCGCTCCGAATTCTGCCGCTCTCCTGGGTGCCGCCCTTCTGCCTGGCCCCCGCGCTGGTTTTCGCTTTGGCCGCCTGGGGCCAATTCGGCACTGTGCGCCACGGCGGACGCTGCTGCGTGTAGCCCTTCCCCAGTAGGGGAAGAGACCAGTTTTCCCGGTTCGGCGACTCGAGGTGCGGGGGACGCAGGCTTGTCAGAGGCTTTTCCGGGTAGGTTCTCTGACGTTGCCCTTTCGCTGGCGGGCGCTGGGAGGAGAGCTTCCGGCGTTGGGAGTGCCAACGGCGCCGGCCCGGGCTCGGACTGAATAGCGCCGGCGGGGATGGCCAACGGGGACTCTGTCTTGGGACTCAGCCGGGCGCTGATGGCTACGGGTTGCGCTAGGAGCCGGGAGAGTTCCGCCGGCGTGACGGAGTTGGCGGATGACGTGGGGGGCTGGCCAGGCGTTCCTGGGTTCTGGGCTCTGGGGTTCTGGGCTCTGGGGTTCTGGGCTCTGGGGTTCTGGGGCGAATGGGTCACCTCACCTGAGGCAGCCATCCAATCGGCGGCGCTCAGCGTCAGGCCCGTGGTTGCCGCGGGCCCTGCTGGTTGGCTGATCTTGTCAGCTAGGAGTTTCTGTCCGTCCCGTGACTCCACGGTGGACGCAACTGTGGACCCAACTGCGGACCCAACTTCAGCAGGCCCTGGATTGATCAGGCCACCGGACAAGCCCGATAGCGGCGGAATTGGCGCTGGCAATATCTGGACTGGCGAGAATTTGGCGTCTGGCAAAACCGTGCCAACCGGCACCGCTTCCGGCAACGGCCGAGCTGTGCCAGTTGCGGCCGGCTCGACCTTGAGCAGCCCCTTGACTGGCAACGTGTACCAAATCGGATTCCATTCCGGAATGTGCGCTCCCGAAACGGTACGCTCCTCCTCACTAGGGGCGTTCTCTCGCTCCTTGCCTCGCTTGTCCTGCGCAGGTTTCGGTTGGGCTCCGGCATGGGGGGCTTCCTCCTGGTTCGCCACCGCAAATTCCTGAGCAAAAGGGCGATTTTCTGGCACTTCCGGCTTTGGCGACGGGCGTGCAGCCCGCGGGGGGGGGATCCTGAGGGCGGCGGGAGGAGCGGGCACCAGATTCAGCACGGCGGGAGGCATTGCAGTTTCGTGACCAAAGCCGCGAATGACTTCGGCCCTACAATTGCTCTCTCATCGCCGCATGGACGCGCTTACCGCTACCGCCGCCGCCGGCATCCGCTCCCGGGTGGAAGCCCTCGATCTGCTCGCCAACAACCTCGCCAATGCGAACTCCACCGGCTATAAGGCGGACCGCGAACTCTACCGCCGTTACGCCGCGGACGCGGCTTATGACTCCACGACCGGCAACCAGGACCCGACGCAGCAGCCCGACATCGACTCGCGCTGGACCGACTTTTCGCAAGGAGTCCTGACGCCGACCGGCGAGCCGCTCGACGTGGCGCTGGAGGGCGCGGGCTTCTTCGCCGTAAGCGGCGCCCAGGGGCAGCCGCTGTATACGCGGGATGGCCACTTTCGCCTGAATCTGGTAGAAGCCCCGGCCGGCAATCCAGAACGGCGCGCGCGCCTCGAAACCCAGGACGGCTTACCGGTGCTGGGCAACGACGGCAAACCGGTGTTGCTCGACCCGCGGCGGCCCGTCGAGTTCGCGCGCGACGGTACACTGCGCCAGGACGGACTCGCGGTGAACCGGCTGTTGGTAGTCGATCCGGCCCAGACGCAGCAGTTGCAGAAGCGTTCTGGCAACTACTTTTCGTTCGACTCGCCGCTCGCGGCGGCGCCACGTTCCCTGAACGCGACGGTTCAGCAGGGAAGGCTGGAAGCGGCGAACGTGACCCCGGCCGAGTCGGCCGTGCGCCTGATCCACGTGATGCGGCAGTTTGAGAGCCTGCAAAAGGCTTTACAGATCGGCGGCGAAATGAATCGCCGCAGTGTGGAAGAAGTGGCCAAGTTCACCTGAAGCCACCCGGAAGGACCACTCTTGGAAGGACAAGTATGATTCGAGCACTTTATAGCGCGGGCAGCGGCATGGTCGCCCAGCAATTGAACATCGACAACATCGCCCATAACCTGGCCAACGCCAACACGGTGGGCTTCAAGATGCGGCGCACGCAGTTTCAGGACTTGATGTACCAGACGCTGGCGCAGCCGGGCGCCGCGGCCACCGCGCAGACCGTGATTCCCACGGGCCTCCAACTGGGCTTGGGCGCGCGCGCCTCGTCGAACTCGATCATCTTCGAGCAGGGCAGCTTTCAGTTGACGGGCAACTCGCTCGACTTGGTGGTGCAAGGCAAGGGCTTCTTCCAGATTCGCCGTCCGACGGGCGAAGTGGCCTTTACGCGCGGCGGCCAGTTTCACCTGGACCGCGACGGCAATGTCGTCACGCAGGACGGGGATCCGCTGGAGCCGCAGATTACGATTCCGCCGGACGCGCAGGCGATCACCATTGCCGCCGACGGCACGGTGAGCTTCACGCAAGCCGGACAGGCCGCCACGCAACTCGCGGGGCAGATTCAATTGGCCAACTTCGTCAATCCGGCGGGTCTCAACAGCCTGGGCCGCAACCTCTACGCGCCGACCGACGCGAGCGGCGAGGCGGTGGTGGGGAACCCCGGCGGGCAGGAAGGCTTGGGCGCCTTGCTGCAAGGCTACGTCGAGAACTCGAACGTCAACGTGGTGGAGGAGTTCATCAGCATGATCGTCAGCCAGCGCGCCTATGAAGCGAATACGAAGGTGGTGAAAGCGGCGGACGAGATGTATCAGCAGGTGAACAATGTGGCTCGTTAGCGTGCTCGCCTTAGCCTTCTCGCCGGAGTGCCTCACGCTCCGCGACGACGCGATCACGGCGGCGGACCTGGCGCGCGTGGCGCCGGAGTTCGCCCAGTTGCCGCCCGCGACACCGGTCGCGTGGGCGCCGGCTCCGGGTGTGAGGCGCTCGATTACGCCGGGCGAACTGGTGCGCCTGGGCCGCGTGCAGGGTCTAACGGTGGCGGCGGTCGGAGTGTGCCTCGAGCGCGCGGTAGTCCGGCTAGAGAAGGTGCAAATTCTGGCCGCGTTGCGCGCGAGCGAGCCGGAGGCGCAACTTGAAGTGCTCGCCTTCGGACCGCTGGAGGCTCCGCCAGGCCGCCTCGAATTCACGCGGCGCGGCTTGCCGGCGATGCCGCGCCGCGCCGAGGCGCTAGCCCCGGTAACCTGGCGTGGACAGCTCAAGACCGCGAGCGGACGCGCCTTTCCCGTGTGGGCCCGAGTCCGGGTGAAGAAGACGCGGCGGGGCTTGGTGGCGGCGCGCGATCTAGCAGCTGGCGAAGTGTTGGCGGAGGGCTCCTTTGCCGAAGCCGAACTCGCCGACTACCCAGGCTGGGCGGCGCCGCTGACGGAAGCGTCGCTCGTGCTGGGACAGCGCGCGCGCCGGGCGATTCCGGCGCGCGCACCTTTGTTGGCCGCGATGCTGACGGCGCGCCGTGAAGTGGAGCGAGGCGACTCGGTCGTGGTGGCATTGGCTGATACGGATGCGACGCTGACGGCGCAAGCCGAGTCTCCGGGGCGGAAGGGCGAGACGGTGCTTTTGCGGAATCCCCTCAACGGCCGGCGCTTCGCTTCGCGGGTGACCGGACCGGGCCAAGCGGCGCTGGTTCCGCAGAAGGAGGCCGCACATGGTGCCCGGCCCTAATGTTTGGCTGCTCCTGCTAACGCTGGCCGTCTGGCCGGGCAAGAAGAATCGCGAGCCGGTGAAGACGCCGCTTGAGGAGCATATCGAAGCTGCGCGGTCCGCGCCCGCGGCGGTGGCACTTTCGCCAGGCTCGGCCTACATCCCCGGCAGCCGTTTGGGAGACCTCGCCCGCGACCTGCGGGCGAGCCAACCGGGCGACATCATCACGATCCTGGTGGCGGACCGCGCCTCGGCCGACAACCGCGGCGTCACCAATGCGACGCGCAAGAGCGCGGCGAAGGCCAGTGTCGCGGCTTTGGCGGGCCCCACGCGGGCGGCGGGCGCGCTCGCCAATCTGACTGGCCTTTCGGGCAACACGAGCTTGCAAGGGCAGGGCGAGACCAGCCGCACGAACACGCTGACCACGACGCTCTCGGCGCGCGTTACCGACGTTCTCCCCAACGGTGACCTGGTGGTGATGGGGACGAAGCAGATCGCCGTCAACTCAGAGCGCCAAACGGTGAGCGTGCGGGGCGTGGTGCGTTGGAATGACCTGTCGGCGTCGAACCAGGTGCGCTCGGACCGCATCGCGCAGATGGAGGTCCGCGTTACGGGACGCGGCGTCGTCGACGACGTCGTGCGGCGGCCGAATCTACTTTATCGCCTCTTGCTGGGGGTGCTGCCATTCTAAAGACGGCTTTCTTCTTGTGTAGTCTGCTGCACGCCGCCGCGCCCGCCCCGCGCGCGACGCGGGTGAAGGAACTGATCGCGGTGGAGGGCGTGCGCGACAACCAACTGATCGGCTACGGGCTGGTAGTGGGACTACAAGGCACCGGCGACAAGCGGCAGACGGTCTTCTCCGCGCAGACGCTCTCAAACATGCTCGAAAAGATGGGCGTGCAGGTGAACCCGCTCGCCTTCCAGGTGCGCAATATGGCCGCCGTGATGGTGACGGCGAACCTGCCGCCCTTCGCGCAACCGGGGATGCGGATTGACTTAACCGCCGCCGCGTTGGGCGACGCCACCAACCTGCAGGGCGGCATCCTGCTGGCGACGCCGCTGCGCGGTCTGGACGGGCAGATCTACGCGATGGCCCAGGGCTCGGTGATTACGGGCGGCTTCGCCGCGAAGGGTGCGGGGGCCAGCGCGACGCTCAACCATCCCACGTCGGGCCGCTTGCCTTCCGGCGCGATTGTCGAACGCGCTTCGCCGGCCGCGGCGCTGGGGACCACCATCCGCCTGCAACTGCGCCAAGCCGACTTCACCACCGCCGCGCGAATCGCCGCCGTGGTGAATGAGCGCTTCGGGCCTGGCCGCGCTTTTCCCGAGAGCTCGGGCGCCGTACGGGTGGAGACGCCGCCCGAGTACGCGGCGCGCGCGGTGGACTTCATGGCCGCGCTCGAAAGCCTCACCGTCCAGGCGGACCGCGTCGCGCGCATCGTGGTGAACGAACGCACCGGCACCATCGTGATGGGCAAGGAGGTGAAGATCTCCCCCGTCGCCGTGATGCACGGCGCGCTCAGTATTGAGGTGCAAACCAACTTCGACATCAGCCAGCCCGCGCCCTTCAGCGGCGGCGTGACTACCGTCGTGCCGAACACCACCGTGCAGGTGAAGGAGGAAAAGGCGAAGTCGCTGGTGCTCAAAGCCGGGGCCACGGTGGAAGAACTCGTCCGTGCCTTACAGTCGATCGGCGCCACGGCGCGTGATGTGATGGCCATTCTGCAAAACCTGAAAGCGGCGGCGGCGCTTGAAGCCGACCTCGAGGTGATCTAAGCCATGGCCATGACGCCGGTGATGGCCGGCTTCGCGTCCAATGACCTATCGAGCGAGAAGAAGCCCGCACGAATTGCCGCGGCGGCAAAGGAGTTCGAGGCGGTGCTGATTGAGCAGATGCTTAAGGAAGCGCGCACGACGGGGTCCAGCCTGGCCGGGGAGGAGCAAGATCAGGCGACTTCCACCTTAAAGGAAATCGCCGACCAGCAGTTTGCGCGCCTGATTGCCGGGCAAGGCGGCCTGGGGGTGACCAAGGTGTTGCTCGACAGCCTCAAGAACCGGCCAGCCTGAGCCGGCCAGACCGGTGGCGGGGAAGCGCACCAAACGAACCGGGAAATGATTGATTCCATTGTCCCCTGACCGACGTGAGGAACGTGCCGCACTGGCCGAGGCATTCTTAGTCGTAGGATAGCAGGCGAATCCGCAGACTTTGAGCTAAGTGGTTGAAGCGGTGGGGAAAGATCGTTGTGATCACGGGACCGCCGGGAGCGGCGACGGGGATGGAAAGGGAGACGGAACGGGAATCCATCTGGCAATCGCGGGCTAAAGTCCGTAACCATCCAGTGCTGGGTGGTCTTTCGCCTAACTGTCTTCGAATCATGCTCTTGAGCGGCGACAGTGCTTGAATGGAGGCGAGAATCGAAGTGCGGCGGATTACCCGGTTTCGTCCCAAATCAAGTTTCTTCGAAGTAATCAGAGTCGATCCGCTTCACAATGTAGGAAGAAGAGATGGCAACACCCACATCGAAGTCCATCATCAGGGTTGCCAACTGTTTTCCATCAATAAGGACCACCTTGGCGTCGATCCGAGAGACATAGTCGACAGCATCCGCCGTGTAAACCGAGGTCGTGATGAAGACACCCTTTCTCGCACGTTGACCCTGCAACGCCCCGACGAACTTTTGAACCTCAGGCCGGCCAACGGATCCTTGCCAACGCTTGGCCTGAATAAAAATTGCATCAAGACCCAAACGGTCTTCCTTGATGATGCCGTCAATACCCCCGTCGCCGGTCTGGCCGATGCGCTCACCTGCGTCCCGTCTCGACCCCCCGTATCCCATCTTGACTAGTAGCTCGACGACCAATTGCTCAAAAAACGTTGGTGAGCAAGTTAGGACACGGGAGAGAATTTCCTCCGACAGTTGCCTACGGAGTCCTTGGTAGGCCAATTCAATTTCTTCCTCGGGCGTAATCTTGGACGTCGCGTCTTCTGTCAAGGAAGCCTCTGAACTTGGCTTCGACACGTCTCGAAATTCGATGAATTCTGGAAATTGCTCCAGATACTTGGCGTCTATGCGCGACGGGTTTGTCGCGAGGGTACTAGTGCCGCGCGTAGTAATCTTGAAGACCCCGCGTTTTGGTGATTCCACGAGTCCTGCCTTCTTGAGGTAAGTTCGCGCCCAACCAATCCGATTCTTGAACACCGATTGTTGTCCGCTAGGCAGGAGTTCGGCGCGTTCTGCGGCAGTCAGTTGAAAGTAATCGGCGAGGCCATCTTCAGCGTCACGGAGCAGGTGCTCCCTTCCGTCCCTTAAGGCAATGAGGAAAGGGAGCATGCAGCTCTGGTAGTCTGGAATCGCCACACTCGTAGAATAGCTGCAAACCACTCGCGGCTTGAAGTCACGCGCTCCTGCAACCACGCGGCCACTTCCGTCGCATCACATGGTGAACCCCGGTGCTGGCAAGGTCAGGGAAGTATTTCAGTCCAGAGTGAAGCAGGCACGAATTGCGTTAGGTGCTTGATGTTCGTCGTCGCGACTACTACATCGCTCGCGGGCGCGCCGAATGACAGGACCTGCGCGGCGAGAATGACGTCGATGTCGAGTTCTTTTGAATCCGCCGTGGGCCGCCCTTCCTGGCGGGCTTTCGCCCACAACTCGGCAGACAAGCGGAGGGCCGCGTCGGTAAGCGGGATATAGCGATTCGATGCTTGGCTGAACAGATCAAGCCTGCGAACACTGAATGGCTTGTTGGCCCGAAGGAGTTCGCGCTTGAGTTCGTAGTAGATGATGGATGGCACCAGGACGCGGTTTCCGCGCTTAAGCACCTGGAAAAGCCATTCCGTAATTGCGTCCACCTCAGCCGTTTGCCGAGGATGGGTAATTAATCCAAGTGGACCGGAATCGAGAAAAATGAACCGGCTCACGGATAAAGGGTTCGCTCACCGCAAGCCGCACGATTTTCGTTCATCGCCTGCTTGAACTCGTCGAGTTCCTTTTGCGCCGTTCTCAATTTCTCCGGACCGTTGGTGGCGTCTTCGCGAGCCCAGGCTTCAAGAAGTTTCAGCGTTTCGGTATCAATTGGGCCGGTGGCCACGGGCGCTGGCACGGGAGCGGGGCCGGTTGTCGTCGATTGCTGCTTCATGCTGATCTCATGGTATCAGCTTCGTGCTTTTTGCCAGCCCTTAGCACCTCCGTACTGCCCGCAAGGACCGAGGGCCCATTCCCTTCCCTCCTCCGGATCGCCCATACTGAGTGGGCAAGATGAAGATAAGCATCCTCGCGGGGGTTTGCGTGCTCGCCGCCTCCGGCCTGGCGCAAGTCCCCGCCGACCATGGCTACGGGCCCGTTGACCCCGTGGCTTTGCCCGATGTCGTACTCACTTCCGAAAACGGCCTGCCCGTCCGGTTGCGCTCGCTGACGGCCAACAAACGCACGGCTGTGCAATTCATCTTTACGCACTGCCCCACTGCTTGCCCGCTGCTCGGCAGCCTTTTCGCTAAAGTGGACCGCACCCTGGCCGGTGACAGCAGCCTGCTGCTCTCCATCAGCGTGGACCCCGCGCGCGATACGCCGGAACGCTTGCTGGCTTGGCGGCGGCAGTTCGGCCGCAGTGACCGATGGATGGCGCTACGGCCGGATGCCGCGTCGCTCGCGGCTTTGCTGAAGGTCTTTGGCCAGAAGGACGGCCCGCCGTCCGGCCACGCTTTGCAGGTCTTCTATGTGGACGGCGAAAGCCGGTACGTTGCGCGCACGACCGACCTGCCGCGCGCCGCGGGCATTGCCAATGCGCTCGCCGGGCGCTTTGAGATGGCCGGCCGCGGGCCGGCAAAGGTCTTTGAAGAGGGCACCAACACGGAAGCATCAGGCGAAGCGATCTATCATCAGGCGCTCGGCGTCGTACCGCGGGTGAACGGCGAGATTGTCGCCGCCACGGCGGCGCGGTGCGCCAACTGCCACGGGGCGGCGGGCGAAGGAAGGCGGGAAGGCGAGTTGGTGGCCGCAGCTTTGCGCGGCGGAGCCTTGACGGAGTTGCGGCCGCGGCGCGGCGGTCCGCCGAGCCGTTATACGCGCGACACCTTCTGCCAAAGCCTTGGCACCGGGATCGACCCGGCGGGCGTGATGCTCGATGCGGCTATGCCGCGCTATGCGGCGAGCGCCAAGTCCTGCACCGCGCTGTGGCAATACCTCACTACAGGTGAGGCATCTCCGGATCGTCCACGCGATTGAGCCAGTCGGGATGACGCAGCACGTCGCGCGGACGGCTGCCGTCGGGCGGCCCGATGATGCCTTCGCGCTGCATCATGTCGAGGATGCGGGCGGCGCGGCCGTAGCCGAGCCGCAAGCGGCGCTGCAGCACCGACGTGGAGGCCTTGCCGACCTCGCAGACCACGCGCACGGCCTCTTCGTACATCTGGTCGCGCTCGGCTTCCTCGCCGTCTTCGCTGGCGCCATCGTCGTCCTCGGAGGGCGGCGCGATCAGGTAGCTCTGGTCGTACTCCGGACGCGCTTGCTGCTTCCAAAAGTCGACGACGCCGAAGACTTCCTGCTCGGTGACAAAGGCGCCGTGGACGCGCACCAGGCGGCTGGAGCCGGGCGGCAGACAGAGCATGTCGCCTTTGCCGAGTAAATGCTCGGCGCCCATCACGTCAAGGACGGTGCGCGAGTCCACACGGGTGGCGACGCGGAAGCTAATGCGGGCCGGGAAGTTGGCCTTGATGAGTCCGGTGATGACGTCCACCGACGGACGCTGCGTCGCGAGGACTAAGTGCATCCCCACGGCGCGCGCCATCTGCGCCAAACGCGCGACGGACTCTTCGACGTTAGCCCTCTCCAGCATCATCAAGTCGGCTAACTCGTCGATCATGATGAGGATGTAAGGCAGCGGCCGTAAGTCCACCTCTTCCTCGGACTCTTCTTCGAAGAGGCTGCGCGGCGTATCGGCTAACTGCCGCATCTTCTTGTTGTACTGGTCAATATTGCGGACGCCGCGTTCGGCGAGTAACTTCAAGCGGCGTTCCATTTCGAGCACCGCGTTGCGCAGGGCGTTGGTGGCCTTGCGCGGATCCGTGATCACGGGCGTGAGTAAGTGCGGAATCCCCTCGTACATGCCCATTTCGACACGCTTCGGGTCGACGAGAATCATGCGCACTTCTTCCGGCGTCGACTTATACAAGATACTCATGATGAGCGCATTCAGCATGACGGACTTACCGGAGCCGGTGGAACCGGCGACGAGTAAGTGGGGCATCGTTTCGAGCGGAAATACCTTGATGCGGCCGTTGATGTCCTTGCCCATGGCGATGGTTAAGCGCGACGGCGAATTCTGGAACTCCTCGCTTTCAATCATCTGCCGCAGGCTAATCATCTCGCGGCGGCGGTTCGGCACCTCGACGCCCACGGTGGACTTACCGGGAATGCGCTCAATCAGGATCGACTCGGCTTCGAGGCCCAGGCTCAGGTCCTCGGTGAGGGTGGTGATCTTACTTACCTTGATGCCGGCCTCGGGGCGGAATTCGAACGTGGTGACGACGGGGCCGGGGTTAATTTGCACGACATTGCCGAGGACGTTGAATTCCTTCAGCTTGGTGGTGATATTGGCCGCGGTTTCCTTCAGTTCCTGCGCGTCGAAGCTATTGCGCTCGGGCGGCTCGTTCAGCAGCATGGTGGACGGCAGCTCGAAGTGAGTGGCCGTCTTCGCGGACTTCTTTTTGACGACTTGGCCTTTGGCATCCAGAGCCGCGGCGCTGCCGAAGGCGGCGGGCGTAGAGGGCATTTCGCCGCGCATGGTGGCGGGGGGCTGATCCTCCAGCACGCGGATGGGAATCTCGTCCGCTGCGGGCGGCTCGTCTTCCCAGGGAGCGCGTTCGTCGTCGGGGTCGACGGATACGGGCCGCGGCACGGAAGCGGGAGGCGGCAGCATCTCCAGAAGGTTCGTCTGCACCCCCGCTGCAGCGGCCCGTGTTTTCGCCTTGGGAGCGGCGAGCGGATCCACAATGCGGGCGTCGGCTTCGGGTTCCGGCGCCGGCTTTTGGCGCGGCGTGAGGCGAATGGTGGTGAGCCCGTCCCAGACGAAACGAAGCCAAGTTACCGGTCCGGCGAGCCATTCGAAGACGACCTGCATGGAGAAGCTCGATATCAGATAAAGCGACATCAGCAGGAGGAGCAGCGTCACGAGGGCGGCGCCGGGGACGTTCATGAGGTCGATGAGGTAGTCGGCGAGGAGGAAGCCGACGAGTCCGCCGGCGGGTATGTTCGAGGCGAACATGCGCAGGCTGGGGGCGAGCGAGAGCGCGACGCTGCCCGCGCCGATCAGCATGGCGGCGCCGCCGAGCTTGGCCCAGGGCGTCTCGATGGGCTTTGAGCGCAGCCACTTCCAGCCCATCAGGGCGAAGAGCGGCGGCAGGACGAAGCTGGCCAGGCCAAGAATCTGAAAGCTGAGGTCGGCGATGTGGGCGCCGAGGCGGCCCATCAGGTTCTCCGCGCGGACGACGCTCGAAACGGCGTTCCACGACGGATCCGTACTTTGATACGAGATCAAACTGAGGAAGACGTAGAGTCCGCCCGCTAGAAACAGGAGGGCGATCACCTCATTGAGGCGTTTGTGGGGGGTAGGTCCTAAAAAAAGCATCCTCGCGAAGCCGCGAGATCGCCGGGGCATTCGGTAGAATAGCACAACCGAAGGTTGAGCCGTTTCGGCGGCCTTTCCCGCGTTAGTGTTCAGGAAGGTAACCAGATGTACAAACTAGCCATGTGGCTGTTAACGGTAGGCGTCGCCTTAGGCGCCGGTTGGGAGAGTGTCCAGCGCGTGGCGCCGGGACACAAAGTGGAAGTGAGCGGGAAGACGGAGACCGTGAGGGGGACGTTTGTCTCCGCCAGCGACACGGCGCTCGTCGTGCGTACGAAAGCCGGGGAGCAGTCGATTGACCGCGCGGGAATCCGCCTGGTCCGCATCGCGGATCCGTCGAAGCGTGTCCGCAATGGGCTGATCACGACGGCGATTGGTTTGGGCGCGGGGCTCGCCATCGGCTATGCGGTGTGTCCTTACTGTGCAAACGAAGGCAGTCCGGGCAAGTATACCGGGCCCGGGGCGGCAGCGGGGGCCGGAATCGGCGCGGCGGCGGGCTTCCTGCCCATGCCGTTCACGACCATCTACCGGAGCCGCTAGTCCCGGCTAGCCACCGGACTGTTCACTTAAGCTCGAACCAACGCCCCGATCTGACGGACCGCTGACCAGGTTCTCTACACTGTGCCGTCAGTGTGGATCTTGACTGTTTCACGCCGATTGTCCGAGTGGCGCGTCATCCGATCAGAGCGCTGGTGAGACAGTTCCCAGAGCAGGACTCCGGCTTGCTTTGAGATCCAAGAACGCAAGGCTCGGCGGGCATGCGCCATCGAACGAACCGCTATCGAGGCTTTCTGCTGGCGGCGAGAACAAACCCTTCCGGAGTTGGTTTGAATAGGTCGTTCTCGTGGACGGCAGTGGACGTACAAGCCTGAAACTCCCGCAGTGCTCGCGTGTCTAACGTGACGACCACGAGGTGGTCATTTTCTCCTCCGCGAATTCTACATCGATCCCGGAGGTAGTATTTCTTCGCCGGCTCGCGTACTCGGCTGTCCCCATACAGTCGGTTGTTTACTAGTGCGATGTATGCGTGAATGTCGAGGCTCGCGCCTTCCACCAACGATGCGAACGTCTCCAAGTCTTTGTTCCAGGACAAGACCATGACGCAATCAACATTACCTTGGAATCGCCTCTTGTAATCTAGATTCTGGAGTTCAGAGCAGACTAGGACTCCGAACGTGAACTCGCCTTGAGTATATGTTGGCTTGGGAGTTTTGGGAGCCCGAGACCAACCGCGGCGAAGCTTGGCAAGCCCTTGTGCCTCCCCTGGTGCCGGAGCATTCTTCGGCTGGCGAACCTCTATCCAATTTCGTAGACCAAGTCGGTCATCTTGGAGAATCAAGACGGCTTCACTGACAACATCACCGCTCTGATCAAGCTGGTACTCAAGCCCAGCGATCAGGTTTATGCCCTCCTGCCGCAACAATTTTGCGACTGTAGGGAACCAGCGGACCGGCAACGACAGCTCTGGCAGAAGAAGATGCGTAGGCTTCGGCTTGGCCGCGATGACTTGGTCAACCAGCCGCTTAAGTTGCGCATATCGGCCCTGTGTGAGTTGCGGGGTGCCAGATGCAGCAGCGGTCCAGGCCTCGTCGCTGGTTTTTAGGCTGGTTATACCCAATCGAATAGGGAGCAGGTCAGACTTCCGGAGCACATGGGCCTCGGGAA
This sequence comes from Bryobacteraceae bacterium, assembly GCA_019752335.1. GTDB lineage: Bacteria > Acidobacteriota > Terriglobia > Bryobacterales > Bryobacteraceae > JALHNI01. Next base: position 253,934 of record JAIEMJ010000003.1, on the reverse strand, counting down.
GCTTCGGCTCACCGCTTGGCGGTGATGACATATCTTCGACCCAGATCCCTCGCACGGCTCTGACGAACCGAGCCCATAACCAGGGCGAAGGCGAAAAAACAGCCTCATTTGGTAAGCGGCGCGCGAGGTCGGAGGCCGACAGCGGACGAGTGGGGAATAAATAGGGCAGCAACGAGCCCGCAAGAGAACATCTCTGCATGAATTCGCTAAGGTCCGCATGATACCGGTAGACTCTTGCGAGCGCGGATTCTCCGCGTTTTGGTAGCGCCGTGGAAAAAGTAATTCCGTTCTGCGCGTATGGCTTGCTGGCAAGATCTGCCTCGGCGAGGAAACGCACCTTCGGCAAGTCCGTCTTCGTTAGCCCAAGGAATTGCCACAGTGCAGAGCTTCTCTCGCTTTCCGATATCGGCTCCTGGCTGTCCCACGGCCAGGATCGCAGGACGGCCTCCGCCAGTCGGGAGCGGACGGTTGCGCTAAAGGCCGCCCAGACCTGATCCCCACTCCTATTGCGTTCTCCATTAAGTCGAACCCGGTCCGTGGAGTCGCGCAATCGTTCGATGGACGAAAGCGTTGACTGCGCTAAGGCCAACGCATCATCCCAGTCCCTTCCTTCTACAGCGATGCAGAGCAAACGTGGCACATAATCAATTTGGTCAAGTATCCGATCCGGTCTTAGGATATGATCCTGCGCAAATCGATAAAAGGCTTTCCTGTGATGCTCCCATTCCTTGGGAGGAAGGTCTCTAGACAGTATTTCAGCTTTGCCCAGCAAGATGGCCCATCCGAGCCGCCGTACAGACAAGACGTCCGCACGGCGAAGCGTGTCTGCTTCCTCGCTAGCGCTGGCGGCGGCGGTAAGGGCGTCAGCGGCAGCTCCGATACCTAAGTCGTTGGGAGACGGCATCATTCGTCGTTCGCTCGAAACGATCTGGATCTGGGACTCAATGTGAGCAATCAGGTCAAGACCCGCTTTCCCCCGCAGAACGAAGAATTTTTGCTTCGCCTCTTGCAACTTGAGCGGTGGGTGATGATCGAGGATCAGGTGGGTCAAGGTCGCTCGGCCCTTTTGCGGAACAAAAGCGCTGCAATACTTCTTGGTGTATCGAAAGAAGTCTCGAATGCTGAACAGGTTGCCGGGGTCCTTAATGACGATAAAAATGTCGTCGACGTAGCGCCCGTAGTAGATCGGCTTGAGGCCAGACGTGATCTGTCGATCCAGCGGCAACAAAAGGACGTTCGCAATGACTCTGGCAATTGATAGCCCGATTGGAACGCCCGAAGGCCGCGGGGATTGAGGATCGCCAAACATCATCCTCCCCCGCCTGTCCCAGTTCACCATGGCACTTATCAAGCGGTGTGTAAAGTCCCTCTGCCAGCTATTGAGCTCGACTCCCGCAAGTTGCAGAAATGCTGGATTGAGCATGAACGCCGGATCGATGCAATGGTAGTAACTCGTGATGTCCAGAGTCACCGCAACTACGCCCCGATTTCGATTCAGTTCTCCTCGTATCGCGTCAAGGCCGCCAGAACGCCATTCCTGGTAGGGTTTGAAATAGGGCTCAAAGGAGCCAATGCAATCTAGTTGGTATTCTCCTGCTTGTCCTGCCGTTCCACGGTAGCGCCTTAGGCGTGCCCCCCGCGCTGCTTTTGAAAGAACGGCATCGAAACAATGACCGACACTATTGATCCACAGCGCCGAGACAATGTGCAGCTCTACCTTGCAATGCGCAACCACTCGAAACTCGGGCACAAGTTCGTTGTTTTCTGCGAGCCGTTGGAATTCCCTGTCCGAATCGGAAAAGAAGGCATGCGCTGCTGTCTTTGAAGGATTCTTAGGGGTGATATCGAGTTTTTTGGCGGCTATCTGAGGTGTGCCTAGACTCCTTGCGAGTACCCGCCCAATCTGCCCGCTGCGAAGTTCGGCCAGGAGACCCTGCAGCCTGCTAGGCAGAGATCGCTCATACTCAGCAAACTCTAGGGCTGTGAAACAAGATCGCTCGGATGCACAGTCTGCCTTTGCCTTTCTATAGGCATAGAAAAGATCGCGCAACCTTATGTCGGACCAAGATGCCGGAGAGTTAGAGGTAGTATTGCGAGCCATTTGTGTCGAACCAGATCCTAACTGGGAAAGTGACACCCGATTTAAAAGAACAAGGCCGGTTTCGCCATTATACTTCCATTCTGTCATTCAATCGAACGGGAACCGTTACATCGGGATTCCAAAGCGCTTACTGTCCTCCCGGCCAGCCGCGTGGCCCCAAAACGGCGTGGAGGAAGTGTGGATCGAGGCTCCGCGTGGATCGTCGGCGACTCGGAGAAAGGCCACCGCTCTGCTACCCTCCCGCGATGATTCCCGACGGGGTGATAAGTTACCCCCGATGGAAATTCGTGAAGTCGCGCAGTGTCACTTGAAGTTATACTTGCGGCCACGCCGTAAGGTCTTGGCAGCGCCCTTCGATATTTGAGTTGCCCGGCAGATGCCGCTAGCCCGTGGTGCGCATGCCGGCGGCGACGCCTTGCACCGTGAGGCGGAGCAGGTGCCGGAGATGCTCGTCGGCGTGGTCAGCCGGGAGGTTGCGGCGGCGCTTGAGTAACTCGATTTGAATGAGATTCAGCGGGTCAATATACGGGTTGCGCACTTCGATGGAGCCCTGGAACCAGGGCGTCTGCGAGAGTAACTCCGTGCCGCCGGTGATGGTGAGAATCATCTGGCGGGTGCGGTCCCGTTCGCTGGCGATGAGCGCCCAGAAGCGCTGGCGAATTTCTGGCTCTTCCGTCAATTGCGAGTAGCACTGGGCGATAAACATGTCGGCCTTGGCGAGGGCCAGCGCGGCATTGTCGATGGCGGCTTCGAAGAAGGGCCATTTGCGATACATCTTCTGCAACTCCGGCCAACGGCTTTCGGGCAACTCCGACAGCGCCGTGCCCAAGCCGTACCAGGCGGGGATCAGGCAACGGTTCTGCGTCCAGGCAAAGACCCAGGGAATCGCGCGCAGGTCATTCAAGGTCCGCTCGCCGCGGCGGCGCGCGGGGCGCGAGCCAATCGGCAGATCCTCAATCACGTCGATCGGCGTGGCGTGGGCAAAGTAAGTGAGAAAGCCAGGCAAATCGACGAGATCGCGGTAACAGGCATAGGAGCGGGTGGCGAGGGACTCGAGCAAAGTGACGACGTCCGGGCTGGGAGCCTGGGCCGGGGTCGCGCTGGCGAGGAGCGTCGCCCAAGTCACCTGCTCTAGGTGGCGATAGGCGATCTGCGGATCGTCGTAGCGTTCGGCGAGGACTTCGCCTTGCTCCGTGAGCCGCAAACTCCCGTCAAGCGAATCGGGCGGTAGCGAGAAGATGCCGCGGGCGGCGGGTCCGCCGCCGCGGCCGAGCGAGCCGCCGCGCCCGTGGAAGAAAGTAAGCTGCACGCCGCTTTCTTGCGCGGCCTGGTGTAACTCGGTCTGGGCGCGGTAGAGTCCCCAGCAGGCCGAGAGGTAGCCGCCGTCCTTGGTGCTGTCGGAGTAACCCACCATGACGACCTGGCGATTGCCCTGGCGCTGCAAGTAACGCGCGTAAGCGGGCTGCGCGAGCATCGCGCGCAAGGTGGCGGGGGCGCGTTCCAGGTCGCCGATTTTTTCAAAGAGCGGCATGATGCGCAGGCTGGTGTCCTCGCGGCCGGCGGCCCATTGCCACAGCCAGAGCACGCAGACGATGTCGCTGGGCGCTTGCGTCAGGCTGACGATGTGGCCGCCGATGGGCTCGGCGCCGTAGGTGGCGATGGTTTGCTGCAAGAGGCGGAAGACGGAGAGGGCCTCGCGCGTGGCGGGGGCGAGCTTCGCGCGCGGGATGTCGCCCTGATGCGGCATGGTGTCGTTGAGCAGGGTGAGGCGCTCGGCCTCGGTGAGTTGCTCGAAGTTTTCGGCCAGGCCGAGGGCGCGGAAGAGGTCGTTGAAGACTTCGGCGTAGCGGCGGGAGTCCTGCCGGATGTCGAGGCTGGCGAGGTGGAGGCCGAAGACACGCGTGCGGTCGAGCCAGTGCTGGACCTCGACGGCCGCGCGACTGTGGGGGTCGGCTTCGCGGAGGCTGGCGAGGATCAGTTCGAGGTCAGCGGCGAGTTCGGGACCGTTGCGATAGGCGGGTCCGCCGGGCTCCACGGAGGATTCCAGGCGCCACTCGATCATCGTCAGATAACGCCGGTAGACTTCGAAGGCGGCGGTGGGCGCCAAGCGTTCGGTGAGGGCGGGCCAGCGCACTTGCGTCTCCTCGAGATTGGCTTCGAGCATCTCGCTGACGGGCGCTTCGCGTGCCGACAGGCTCAAAAAGTCGTACATGCGGCGGCACTCCTGGCGGTGGAGGTTGAGCGCACCCTCCCGCAGACGCAGCAGCGTGCGGCCGGTGACCTCGGCGGTGACGTCGGGGTGGCCATCGCGGTCGCCGCCCACCCAGGAGCCGAAGCGCAGGAAGACCGGCAGGCGAAAGTGCGCGCCCGGATAATTGAGCGCGAGCGCGCAGCGCATCGCTTCGTAGATGCGGGGCGCCACTTGCCAGAGGCGCGGCGCGATGGAGAGCACGCGGTCCACCTCTTCGAGCACGGTGGGACGGCGCGGGCGCAGGAATTCGGTTTGCCAGAGGATAGCTAGCTCGGTGCGCAGATGGTTTTCGAGGTCGCGGCGTTCGCGGGGTAGGAGGTCAACGCGGTCGAGGTCCTGGATGTAGCCACGCATGCGTCCGAGCTTGGCGCGGACGGCGCGGCGTTTGGCTTCGCTGGGATGGGCGGTGAAGACGAGGTCAATCGACAGCCGGTCGAGCGCTTGCTGCACTTGCGTGGCGGTGAAGCCCTGCGTCTGGAGCGACGCGATGCCGGCCGCGATGGACTCGCCGAGGGGCTCGTGCTCCAACTCGCGATTGCGCAGCACCCGAATGCGATGCCGGTCCTCGGCGAGGTTCGAGAGGTCGAGGAAGACGGTGAAGGCGCGCACCACGGTCTGGATGTCGGCCTCGCCGAGTTCGGCGATGCGCGCCGCGAGCGCCTGCTCCGCCGAGGCGTCACCGGCGCGACGGCTGCGGGAGAGCTTACGGATGTCCTCGACGAGATCCAGAGCCGGCGCGCCCGCCAGCGACGTGATGGCGTCGCCGAGCATATCCGCGAGCATGCGGACATCGCGGCGGAGGAGTTCATTACTGACTTTCGGCAAGGAGAACCACCTTTTGCGGGGGACGGCAAACGGGGCCGGAAGGGGACTAGAGCTTAGCGAGCGTGGCCCGGATGTAGTTGCCGTCGGTCCGCGACGCGGGCTTGGCCTTAATGACGCGAGCGGTGTCGAAAGCGATGAGTTTGGTGGCCTTCTCCCAGGGCTCGGGATAGAGGGTGACCTCAATCGGCTCCTGGTCACTCAGGATGAGCGCCTCATCTTCCGGCGAAACGCACATCACCACCCACTTGGAGCCGTCGGGGCGCTTATGCACCTCGAAGACCTGGTAGGTCTGGTTGGCGAACATCGGACACGCATTGAAGGGCGAATAGGAAAATCCGTACACTCCCGAGGGTTGGCGCTCCACACCCGAGCCTTCGTGCTCGCTCTTGACGACTTTTAATCCAGCGCGTAACTCTTCCCGGCTGGCGGACTGTACTACCGAAGCTGACATTCAATCTCCCTCCCTTTATTCTAACGATGTCGTGTGGCCTAATGCTCAGCCTACTCTATTTCGACGACGCCATCTTTCATCACGAAACGAACGCGGCGCAGGGACTGCAAGTCCGCCAGCGGATCGCCTTCCACGGCGATCAAGTCGGCCAGCATGCCGGCCTTCACTTGTCCAATGTCGAGATGCAAAACGCGCCCTGCTACGGACGTAGCGGACTTCAGTACTTCCAGTACCGGCATGCCGTAATCGGCCATCAATTCGAGTTCACGGGCGTTATCGCCGTGGGCGAAGACCCCGACGTCGCTGCCGCTCAAGATCGTCACGCCCGCGGCCAGCGCGGCGCGAAAGCTGGCGCGCTTGGCGGCGATCCGCGCGGGCTCCGGTTGTTGGCCCTTCTTCCAGCCGGCGTACTGCGCGGTGGCGTCGCCGGCGGCAAGCGTCGGGCACAAGGCGACCTTGCGCTCGGCCATCAGGCGGAAGATTTCGGGCGTACCCCCATCGCCGTGCTCAATCGTTTCGGCGCCGCCCAGAATGGCGCGGCGCATGCCTTCGGGGCTGCTGGCATGCACCGACACCGGCACGCCGGCGGCGCGCGCCGTCTCGACGGCCAACTGCATTTCGCTCAAGGAGAAAGTGGGATGCGCGCCGGGATGCGGCCCCCAACGATAGTCGCCGTAGAGCTTGATCCAGTCCGCGCCGTGGCCGATCTGGTCGCGTACGACGCGCAGGAGGGCTTCGCCATCGGCCTCCTCGGCGCCTTGCGGTACGTGCCATTCGGGCGCGAAGCCCTTGGGCGCGTAGGTGCCGGTAGCGACGATGGCTTTTGAGGCAATCAGCAGCCGCGGACCCTGTACGATGCCTTCACGCAAGGCTTGCTTCAGGTCAGCATCGGCATAGCCCGCGCCTTCGGTGCCCAGGTCGCGCAGGGTGGTGAAGCCAGCGCGCAGGCTGGCGCGCAGATGATTGACGGCGCGGGCGGCCCGCAGCGCGATGCCTTGTTTGGCCACCTGGTCATTCCACGGCACCTCGTTGTAGGGGTGCAGCAGGACGTGCGAATGGCCCTCCACCATCCCGGGCATGAGGGTGCGATTACCGAGGTCGACGACTTTGGCGCCGGCAAGGTCGACGCTGGGTCCGGCGGCTTCGATGCGGTTGCCGCGCACGCGGACGCTCCAATTCTGGTGCATGGCCTCGCCGTCGAAGACGCGGGCCGCCTTCAGGACGATGGGCGATTGGGCGGACAACGGGAGGGACAGCAGCAGGAGCAGGAAGCAGCGCATGCCCCATCATAACGAGGTCAGCGGAGGTTGATCTTCACCGCGTTGGACGCGCGGCCGCCCGCCGTTACCACGACGTCGACCTCTCCCCGACCGGCGAGATCAGCCGGCAGCCGCAGGGTGATGGTGTCGCGACCGGGCTCCTCGGCAATGTCGGCGGAGGCCACAGCCACGTCGGCGTCGCCTACCTTGGCCGTCAGGACGGAGAGGTCGGCTTGGCCGCGTACGCCGGTGGCGGTGAGGCGAAGTACGGCCGAGGAACCGGCGGGGATTTCGAGCGGTTTGCTGACGCAGGAGGTTCCGTCTTCGGAGCACTCGTAAGCCGGTACCGCGGTTTCGGAGCCGTCTTCGGCGGTCAGCACCAGGGTGGCCAACGCGGCGCCACGGCCGCTGCGGTCAGCGGAGAAAAGCCCGGGGGCCAGCGGTTCGACGGTGAGGGCGCCGCGCAGGTCAGCGCCGCCGGAGCGAATGGAGAGCGCCGCTTCGCCTGGGGCGGCATCGGCGGGCACGGCAAAGATGAGCCGATTCGGGCGCCAGTTGAGCACGGGGACATCAACCCCGGCGAGCGTCACCGTGGTGTCGGCGCCGAAGCCGGAGCCATCCGCCACGGCGAGCGACCCCGGGGCCACGGCGCCGGGAGTGAGGGATGCCGCGTTCCTGACCATGACTTCGGCAAAGACGCGGAGCACGACGCGCACGGTGCGCGGCGAGTTGCGGGCGTCGGCGGAGGCGACGTTGATCAAAGCGGAGTATTCACCCGGCAACAAAGCCGCGGGACTGACGCTGACACGAAGGGCTGAGGGCGTATAGCCGCCGCTGCCGGTTAAGCGCAACCACGGAGTATTGGCGGCCAAGTTAGCTGACGCGAAGATCGAGGCTCCGGAACTGGTGAGATTGAGTGTCTGCGGCGTTGGTTCGGCGCCGGCCACCTGATAGAAGAAGGAAAGTGTATCGGCGCTGGCATTGAGGGTCTCGCGCGCGAACTGCGGAAACAGGTCGTGGGTTGGCCAGGTGGTGACCTGGCCGAACGCGGCGCCGAGCTTGGCGTCCAGTTCGGTGAGGAACGGATCCCCGGCACCCTCACTGGCGGCTTCCTCGCTCTCCCGCGGCCGCGTATTGAAGACGACCGCGTAAGCCCGCCCATTGGCGAAACTCGCCAGGTAGGTCCGCGTGCCCGGAAGCGAACCGGAGTGCCAATAGGTGAAGCGAGTGTCCGCCGGCCGGACATTCCAACCCATGCCGTAGTAGGAAGCGGCGGAGGCCGCGACGTAGGGTGGGCGGCTGAGCATCGTCCGGTAGGTACTGTCCGTCAGAAACGGCGGAGCGCCGCGCCGTCCGTCGATGCTCGTCAGGAAGCGGGCCAAATCGACGGTGGAGGCGACCCAGCCGCCGTAGGAGTCGCAGATCTCGGTGAGGAAGATTCCTCCGTATTGCCGCGGAGCATTCCCGGTGGCGCCGGTGACCAGGGTGGGCCGCACCGCCGCTCCCTCGTAGTCGTAATACCTCACTTCGTCGGCGTAGCGCTGCGCAAGCAGGGTCCTTCCGACGCGCATGGAAGAGATGCCCATCGGCGCTAGCACGTCGTCCCGAAAATACGTTTCGTAGGGCTTTCCGGAGGCTTTCTCAATCACTCTGCCGAGTAAGTGATAGCCGAGATTCGAATAGGCGTACTTAGCGCCCGGGTCAAACTGAAGGGGCAGACCAAAACCGAAGCGGAGCAGGTTGGTGAGGCTATGCGGGGCGCCGGAGAAACTCTTCTGGGCGTCGGCGTAGCGAAAGGCAGGGTCGCCGGCGGGAGCCGCGCGATCCGAGCCGAAGGAGTGCCAGAGCAATTGGTTGATGGTGACGTTGCGAAAACGAGGGTCCAGCGTCTGCCCGGGCGCCGGTTGCAGGTCCGGCAGCACGTCGACGAGCTTTGCGTCGAGCTTTAACTTGCCATCCTGTACCAGCTTCATCACGCCCACCGAGGTGATGCTCTTCGAAAGGCTCGCCAGGCGGAAGAGGTGAAAGGGCTGGACGGCCTGATTCGCTTCGCGATCGGCGAGGCCGTAGCCGCGCGCTAGCACGAGGCGTCCGCGGTCGACGACGGTGAGCGATCCGCCGGGTAGCTTGTACTTTTGCATAAGCTCCAGGACGACCCGGTCGAACACGGCCAATTCTGGCACTTCCAGGCCGGAAACGGGCGGCGTCTGGCCCCAGAGAGCGGCCGCAATCAGGAAGGGAAAGGCGAACTTAAGCAATCATTGACTCCGTGACTTGATGGACTCCTGGAGTCCGATCCGACGCACGGCACCGCGACCACCATTACCTTCTGTGATCGACAGTGGGTCTGGAATCTTTAGCCCTTAATTCTTGAGTCCGGCGGCCCAGTTGAGGATGACCGTGACTTGGCCACCATTGGGCCGCGCTGCGGCACTCTGGTCGGCGCCCTGGTTGGTATAGAACTTCTGGCCGTCGGGACTTACCGCGAAGTAACCAGTAAATGTCTGGGACAACTCGAAGAGCTTGACCGGCACACCGAATTCCAGTCCGTCGCCCGCCGGACGGACGGACACTGAATACAAGCCCGCCGCGTCGTCGCCCGGCGGCGCGAAGGGAGTCGGCGAACCGGGCCGCCGCAAAATCCATGGGTGGCGGGCGGAGCACCCGGGGCACTCCCACAGGATAACAACGTGGCGCCGGAAGAATGTGGGAGACCCCCTCAGGGCGTGCTAGGGATCCTCACGCCTACCGAAGTCAGGATAGACTAATAGACTAAAGGCGAAGAGGCGGAAACGCGACGATGAGGCCGAACGAACGCATCACCATTCATCCAGAAATCTGCCACGGACAACCGACGATCCGGGGGCTCCGGTATCCCGTGCAGACCATGCTTGAGTTGCTGAGTTCCGGCATGACGATCAACGAAATCCTGGACGACTATGAGGATCTGGAGCGCGAGGACCTCCTCGCCGTGCTCGCCTACGCCGCCCGGCTGAGCCAAGTGAAACGAATCGACTTGGCCGTGGCGTGAAGCTGATCGTAGACGCGCAACTCCCCCGCCAACTGGCGCGGCAACTCCGTGAAGCCGGCTTCGACGCGTTGCACACCCTCGATCTGCCACTGTCCAATCGCACACCAGATACAGTCATCAACGAGCTTTCTCTTCAGGAGCGGCGGATCGTGGTAACGAAAGATGCTGATTTCGTCCATTCCTTCCTCTTGCGGCAGGCTCCCTGGAAATTGCTGCTCGTCTCGACCGGGAATATCTCCAATCGAGAACTTTCCGCCCTCTTTCTCGCCAACCTCGCTAACTTGGAGGAGGGCTTCGAAACCTGCGCCTTTATCGAAGTCAATAGCGCCGGAATCGTTTATCACAGCTGAGACGGCGGAGATCATCTTCAGAATTCGACGGCCTCTGTGGGGAAGGTGGGGTCCTCATCTGCGGGTCTTCTGATGCCCATCTGCGATTTAAGGTATCTTAGCATTCTGGCGCTTTCGGCCATTTACCTCTCATTTGGAGTCCTGGAATGGGGTGGGGGTGTCGGCCCTCCCCCTCTTTACAGACGCGGCTAACACTATTGGAATCTGATTTTTAGGGCGAAACTCGGATGTGAGTGTTTGACACCAAATTCTCCCATCAAATGCCGAGCTTATGGAAGAACACCCTGTTGCGCATCTGGGCGTCTTTCAAAACCTTCTCCCAGGAAAGCACTTCGATGTAAAGGTTGATATTTCCTTTCCAAGAGAACCATCCCTGCTTGTCGGGCATGGGCTTGAAGTCCTTTTCACGCTCGAGCCAGCGTTCGACTTTCGCTGTCAAGTCGCAGACTACAAACCCGTAGAACGGCGTGTTCGGTGCCACCAATATTTTCATGCCTTCGGGCGTTTTGAACTTGCCGTCAACGATGTTGTTGACGTAGCGAACGATTTGCTCAACTGGATCTTCATCGGATGATTTGTTGACGAAGTCGTCACGCTGAGGCTTCTTGAACTCGAAGATCGTTACCGGGTTGCTTGATTCATTGTCGCCGCGAAAGACCACGCGGCGGTCAAAGGCGACGAGGTCCGGTCGCGCTGTCGTTCCACCATCGAGCGGAACGTCAGAGGAAAGATAGTGGGTGAAATTCAGACGCTCATCAATTATCCACAGGTTGTGTTCGTGAAACGGCGTTCTGAAGATGTCGCCCTTCCGCGGAAAGATGATGTCGTGGACGAAGCCCTCTGAGGAATACTTGTGGTTCTCGTCCCATTGGAGGCTCTTGCCGAATAAGTCGAGTATGTTGCGGCGCATCGCTATGTAATGGATCAGGTCATTTCGGCTGGCGCCGGAGATTTTCTCGACAATATCCTTAACGTTTTGCTCCAATCCTTCGAGATCTCCGCTCGACAAGATTCTAGAAACGTCACGCTTAATCTGGGCTTCCTGCTTGAACTTTTCTTTCTGCAGCCGCGACTCGATCTCCTCGTTTGAGGGCTTGAGAGGCATCCCGCTGAGGTCTATTTGGGGGAGAAGGACTAGGTGCCATGGAGCTTCTTCCTCCACATAAGTGCGAACGCGCTCGCGCTTTTTTTCTTGCCGTCTAGTGACTTCAGTCCCTACCGCCTCCTTGGCGATTGAAGCGGACTTCTCCTCAATTTCGGTCTGTCCAATACCATGATTTAGGTCGCGCTCTTTCTGGAATTCAAAGCCGCCGCGTTCAAGGGAAACGTGGCGGTCGAGGTACGGGCCGAATACGTAGGCCTTTATTATGTAGTTCCTCTGCGATACCGATTCGCCCGAGACGTCTCTGTCGTAGAAATCTTCACAGAACTCGGGCACGTAATCGTCGATGGGTGAGCCCGACACCTCCCGGCGGTGGGCTACGAGGCTGATTTTGCTTTTTTGATTCTTCGGAGAATAAAGCTTAAAGACGCGAACCAAGAAGGGCTCATCCAATTCAAAAGCTTTCAACACGAACTTGCCTTCAGGGACCTCGATTTCCTTAATCATGCCGGAAATCTCGTTGCTTACCCAGTCGTTCAAGCAAATGGATTCGCCACCATTGTTTTCCACCAGAACGATGGAGGGACAGATGTAATCCTTGGTGAGGAAATTCGGTAGCAGTCTTTCGGCGAGGTTCCGCGCGATGGTCTCAAGCTTCTTGTCAGGGAACTTTTTGTCTTTTAAGTCTTTCAGGTGAACAACGGTCTTAATGGCTGTGTTCGCCGGGACATCTGCGAGCATCTCATTGATGATGATGTCGCTATCCTTACCCATCGAGAAGGTACGACGTTTGAAAGTCTTCCCTTCGGCGAAGACGCTGTCAATCGAAACGTTCGCGAAGTATTTCAGGCAGATGAAGCGCCCGAAACCCTTGCCGCCCTCCGAACTCTTCAGGTCGGAGTAAAGAGTGTCGAAGGATTCACGGTTGGCATCGGTGAAGCCCAGGCCGTTATCTTCGATCTCGAAACTCCGAATCTCAGGCAAGCCGCCGTCCATCTCGATCTGGTCGTCCCGCTGGATACGAATCTTAATGTGGCCATCGCGCCGACCGGCGCTTTCGATGGACTGAAGAGCGTTGACCACTACCTCGATAATTGGTGAGTAAACAGTGGTATTTGCGCGGATATTCTCGACGGTGCGCTTGATGTTTACTTTGCTCATTTGCGATTTGGAATCGCGGCCGGACAGATACCGCGACAGTCCTCTAGTTTATCTCAGTGGACGGGTCAAACTTTGCCAAACGGGCGAGGGGTGCCCACCCGGCCAGGATAACCCATACAGAGAACAAAAGAAAAAGATACGCCTTGCCGAATCGAGGTTCGTCCGTTGGAATTTCGCCCAGTCGGTGGCCTGGTCTTCGGCGGGAGATCGGACATATATGTCAAACCCACCTTTGACAGCGAATCCCTTAAGCCGAGGCAAATTGCTCCGTCGTTGGCTTTTTTGGCGCTTGACACGCTTCGATGAACGCCACGCCAAGAGAGGTTACCTCAAAGTCTGAATCGTCGACTGAGGCCCGACGCGCACCAGGCAGATCATCAATCTGCACATTAACTTTGGGCGTAGACTTCTTAATTGCCCGAAACGCCTGTAGTCGCTCCAAAGTTACGCTGAAGCTTCTGGGAAGAATTACAGACGGATCATCTACTCCTGCGTACGCGCTACGGACCTGGTGGATTGAGATTCTAACTTCATCAGTGGGATTTTGGGGAACGAACGAAGGGAGAGGGTCTCGACGGAGGTTGCATTGCCGCGTTCGATACATGCACGCTAGCATCTTCGCTTCATCCGGTGTCATTTCCTTCAGGATCGCAACAAAGGCTGGAATCACGCTACCCTGCAGGGCTGCGTTTGCCAACAAAGCAGCCCACATGACCCGCATTTCTTCTTCATCTTCAAGCGACGCGGCTTCCATCCATGGCTGTAGCAACTTAGCAGGCACTTCCTTCACTTCTTCCGCTCTACCTGATAGCTCCACCATGTCCTGCGACTTACGCAGCACCTTCTCAAGTCGGTCTATCCGCCGCTGTTGTTGGTCGATGCCCCAATAGATATCGATCTCCCCTTCCACCATGCCGCAGATTTTCTTGCCGATCGGAGAGAGCGCCGCGAACACAGACGCCGCATAGGGAAGCGCAGCCTTGCCCAATTCCAAGGCTTTGGAGATTTCATCAGGCATGCTCGCATTCTATCGAATTCGTGGTGGTCAAAAGTGAGACAGAGGTTCGGGGACATACAGAGGTTCGGGGAAACACGCTCCTACCCCGCATCTCTCCTGCCGTTGAACACACAGCCATGACTTTACAATAACTTACGACAGCCGTCGGAAGCCTCGAAAAGGAGGGGGGCGAAGGCCCCCCACCTTCCGAACCCAGAATCCGCCTCTCATCCGAACTGTCCCGCGAGACGCGACTCGTCGCGCTGCACCTCGTGCGATTGGGCCGGCTTTTTGGAGATGCCGCACCAACACCGGGTTTGCCGGTATCAATCCCGCCAGGTTTTCCGTTCAGGACGACTGAGGTAGCGGCAACTTTCGCACTCGAATGGTCTTCTCGTCTACGGAGACTGCCGCACCTATCGCGCAGACGGGTCTTCACGTTGCGGTCGAGACAGCGCCGTAGCAGTTCGCGGATTACCGGCGGAGTTGACGAGGGCAACGTGGTCAAGTTCACGTCGCCGCGCACCACTTCGGCGAGCGTCTGCATCAGCGTTTCGCCTTGGAACAACCGGCGTCCGCACAACAGCTCATACAACACCACCCCGTATGACCAGATATCGGAGCGCCGGTCCACGGGCCGCCCGGATGCCTGCTCGGGGCTCCTATACCCCGCCGTCCCCATGATGACGCCGGGCTGCGAGGCGATGGTGAGCGTCGGCGAGTTCGCGGAATCGGCGCCGCTCTTGGCGACGGGCGCTGTGGCCAAGCCGAAATCGAGCACCTTCACGACACCGTCGGGCGTGATCTTGATGTTGGCGGGCTTCAAGTCCCGGTGTACGACTCCCTTGTCGTGCGCTGCCTCCAGGGCTTCGGCGATTTGCCTGGCGATGGGCAAAGCCTCGTCCAGCGGGAGGGGCACGGTGAGGTCCCTGCCTTCGACGAGTTCCATCACAATGGCCGGACCTTCGATGCCATAGATCGCGGCGATATTCGGGTGATTGAGAGACGCCAGTACGTGCGCTTCGCGGGTGAAACGGGTCAGTCGCTCGGAGTCCCTGGCGAGGGCGTCCGGCAGGACTTTGAGGGCGACTTGGCGGCCCTGTGCCGTGTCGTTGGCGCGATACACTTCGCCCATGCCGCCCACGCCGAGCAGCGAGATGATTTCGTACGGTCCAACCCGATTACCAGCTTGCAGCGGCATTTGGTATCCGCCAATTCTACTATGGCTTCGCCAGACTACCGCACGAGCACCAACTCCTGCCGCGCCTGATCGACATAGACCTGCTGGAAGATGGCGGCCGGGACGAGGCCATCCACTTGGCTGCCGGGGCGCTCCACTATGGCGGCGGGCTGGGTGTCGATGCGGAGCTTGCCGATGAAGAACCGGTCTGGCGTCCAAGTGGTGGGCACCACGGCGCGGGCTCCTTCGAGCGTACCCAACTGGTTCTTCACGGGACGGGTCTTCGCCATCGCCACGGGCGTGCGGAAGAGCACTACATGAGTACTGCCGGAATCGAGGATCAGCGTCAGCGTTTCGCTCCCCATCCGCGTCTTGATGGCGATGCGATCCTCGATGCGCTCGAAGGGAATCACTTGGCCCACCGGACGCCGCGCACCCAATTCCAACGATCCGTCAGCCGGCAGCAGGGCAAAGTTCAAACCGGCCAGGGAGTCCAGACCCAGCAGCCCTTGAATGCCCGGATAGTGGCGGCGGACGGCGGCGAGGTCCTGGAAAACCAGCTCCAACGGCGGCAGTGTACGGCGGCCGATGCGCAAGTTCGCGGCCTTCACGCCCGGCTGCAATTGCGCGGAGAACTGGGTGATGATCCGCGTCTGGAATTCCGCGGACAGGCCCAGTTTCGCGGCCAGGGGCGCGTCGATTAAGCTCACTTGCGCGCCGGTATCGACCAGGAAGCGATAGGGTCCGTGAGGGCCGATGAAGACGGCGGCGTAGACCGGGGCGGGCCTGGTGTCGATGACGGAGGAGAGGCAGAGGAGACCGAGCAGCAACATGGGTGAATGGACGCTGCAAGCTACGTTTGGTTTGCGCGGCAGGGTATCATCAGTTGGGGACCGGCCTCCCAGCTTGGCGCCAGACCGTTCGGTGCCTCTCTGGGGTTACCCCAGGGAATTTCTGTAGTAGTCCGTTTCGTCGCGTGAGCGGGCGCCTGCGGCGCACTACGCTTCGCGTAGATCTGCTCACTCCTGGTGAGATACGTGGGAGCCGGTTCCTTCGAGTGACGCTGATGCCCGAAGCCTGGGGACTTCCCAAGATCGCTTCCGCCGAGGCCCTGGCCGAGTGGCTCGGCCTCGACCCGCCGGACCTCGCGTGGTTCGCCGACCTGCGCGGCATGACACGCCAGGCTCCCACCGAGGCGCTACGCCACTACCGCTATCACGTGATCGTCAAACGCCACGGGAATCTGCGGCTGATTGAAGCGCCCAAGCCGCGCCTGAAGGCGATTCAGCGCCAGATCCTGACGGAGATGCTCGACCGGGTGCCGCCGCACGAGGCCGCGCATGGCTTCGTCCATGGCCGTTCGATTGCGAGCTTCGCCGCGCCGCACACGGGCCAAAGCGCGGTGCTGCGACTGGACCTCGATCACTTCTTCCCGCGCCTACAACGAGCCCGCGTCCGGGCCTTTTTCGAGACGCTGGGTTACCGGAAGCCGGTCGCCACGTTGCTGGGCGGTTTGTGTACCAACCGGGCTCCCCGGTTTCTGCCCTGGCCGGATTTTGCCACGATGCAGGTGCACACCGCGCCACACTTGCCCCAGGGTGCGCCATCGTCGCCTTCGATCGCCAACTCCTGCGCTTACCGCGCGGACTGCCGTTTAGCCGGACTCGCTGCCGCGGCGGGGGTACGCTACACCCGCTATGCCGACGACCTCGCTTTCTCCGGCGGCGACGAATTCTCGCGCGGCGCCCTCACCTTCGCAACTCACGTCGCCTTCATTCTGGGGGAGGAGGGCTTCGCCGTGAACCACCGTAAGACGCGCCTCATGCGCCAGGGGGTCCAGCAGTACCTCACGGGCCTAGTGGTGAACCAGCACCTGAACGTCGACCGCGAGGACTTTGACCGGTTGAAGGCCACCCTCACCAACTGCGTGCGCCGGGGCCTTGCAAGCGAGAACCGGGAAGGGTTGACGGACTTCCGGGCCCACCTGGAGGGGCGAGTGGGATTCGTAGAGTGGATCAACCCCCGCAGAGGGGAGCGGCTTCGAGGCCTGATATTGCAAATAAAGGACTAAGGATACTAAGCCCGCTGAGAATTGTAGAGTACCCCTACAGAAGTATGGCGATAGATCCGAATACCCTCTTGCATGAGAAAAGGACTCTCAGTTTGAAGCAGGTACTAGTACCCGAACGCCAAGTCCGCTGTCCGCGGTGCAAATCCGAAAAAGCCCGAGTCTCTGAAAGCCGCGGCGCGTTTGATTGGGTGAAGGAGATTTTCGGCTTCCGGGCCTTGCGGTGCGAGCGATGCGTGTTGCGGTTTACTGCTTTTGCGCCGGTGGTAGAGATATGGGAGCAGGAGCCGGAAGCGAAGACGGCGGCCGACCTGGTGACGCCGCGCCCGAATACCAACGCGCCTTCCATGCCGCTCGATGAGATTCACGCAATTGAGGATGAATGGCGGCAGCGCGTGCAGCCGGAAGGGCTGGTGGAAGAGACTTTGTGCTCGCAATTGGCGCATGCCACTTGGCACTTGCGCTGCCTGCATCGCGCGGAGCGCGAGGCGATTCTGGCCGCGGCGCGCAATCGCAGCTTCAATGGGGAAGCCGCGCTCAGCCTGATGACGTGGCGGCGGTCCGCCGAAGACGCAATCCAAGCCGCGATTGGGCAATTGCAGACTTATCGCCAAATTGGCCCGGCGGTGGAGCCGAAACTGCTACCCGCCTTCGAAATCGGTGACCTGCTCGCGTTATCCAACAGCGTCTCGGAAGGCAAGCCGGCGCGGGAACGCGCGACGTCGGTGGGGCGTTAAAGCACTTCGCCGATGCGGTGCATCTTCATCATGTTGGTGCTACCGGGGCGGCCGATGGGCTGGCCGGAGATGAAGACGATCTGGTCCCGGCGCTTGGCGTAGCCCTTTTCCTCCAGCATGCGATCCATCAAAGCGAGCATCTTGTCAGTGGACTCGACGGTCTCGGCGATAATCGGCGTGACGCCGTAGACGACACTGAGTTGGCGGGCCACACGCTCATTGGTGGTGAAAGCGTAAATGGGCACCGGGGGCCGGTATTTGGCGACCATGCGCGCGCTGCTGCCACCGGCGGTGAAGACGACGATCGCCGCGGCGCCAATCTTACGGGCCGCGTGATAGGCGGAGTCGGCCATGATCTCAGGCACCGTGGGGGCATGGCCGTCGGAGAGTTCCTTAAAGCCTTGCGCACGCAGGCTATCCTCGGCCTGCGCGGCGATGCGGTTCATCATGCGGGCGGCTTCCACGGGGTAACGCCCGGTGGACGTTTCAGCAGAGAGCATGATGGCGTCCGTACCGTCGTAGATCGCGTTGGCGACATCGCTCACTTCGGCGCGCGTGGGCACGGCGTTCTCGATCATGCTCTCCAACATCTGCGTGGCGGTGATGACGAACTTGCCCTGGCGGCGCGCGCGTTCGATGATCGACTTCTGGATGTAGGGCACCTTTTCCAGCGCCGTTTCGACGCCGAGGTCACCGCGGGCGACCATCACCCCGTCGCTTTCGGCCAGGATCGCGTCAAGGTTTTCGAAGGCTTCGGGCTTCTCGATTTTGGAGATGACGATGGGGGTAGCCTCGCGCTCCTCCAGGAAATGGCGCAAACGGACGACGTCGTTAGGTTTGCGGACGAAAGAGAGAGCGACAAAGTCGATGCCGATGTCGATGCCGAATTGCAGGTCGGCCATGTCTTTCTTGGTGAGCGACGGCGTGGAGACCTGGACGCCGGGAAGGTTGATGCCCTTGCGGTCTCCAGCCGGTCCGCCGGCGATCACTTCGCACTCAGCGGCGATGCCGTTCGTCGACAGGACACGCATCTCGACGGCCCCGTCATTCAACAGGACGCGGTCACCTTCGCGGACGTCCTTGGCGAAGTCGATGTAGCTGGTGCTGGCGCCGTCGCGATTGCCGATCCGCGTTTCGGTGCTGAGGGTGAAACGTTGTCCGGTTTCGAGTTCCACACGCCCGCCCTCGAAGGTACCCAGGCGAATCTTGGGGCCTTGGAGGTCAAGCAGGATGCCGGCGTCGATGCCCATTTCGGCGGCGACCGAGCGCACGGTGCGGATGCGGCGCGCATGGTCCTCCTGCGTACCATGCGACATATTCATGCGAAAGACATCGACGCCCACGCGGAGCAGATTAGCGACGGTCTCTGGCGAGTCCGAAGCAGGGCCAAGCGTTACCACCGTCTTCGTATTGGGCATAGATGCTTTTTAGAGTCGCACATTTTCGCAGGTCTATGTTTTGCAGCCTCATTAAGCCGCGTTGACCGATCACGGCAATTGTGTTACTCTGAGTGAAGTCCCCACTTACTTATTGGAGGTCCCCATGCACATAGTATTACGCTTTGGTTACTCCACTCTCGTCGCCTTCTAATTTCTCTCCAAGTTACTTACGCTCTTGGCGTGCGGTGAAAACCGTGGTCAGCCGGGGTTTCTCTCTTTGACCTCAAGCCGCACGTCATTCACTCTATTTGTCGAATCATCCAAGCTACTCCTCCCAGGCCGGCCAAAATGGCTATTAACATGGTAAGCATCAGTAAGTTGGTGCGTTTCGCACTTCTTCGTAAGTCAGCTTGCAAATCACCTAGCAGCGCTTTGCGTAACTCTTCCACGGAACCAGCCGCTGGGGCCGGATTCCCACTAGCCGCCGGATTCTCCATTTGCTGGCTGAGCGAGCGCAAGGCAACCTCCACGCCGTCCAGCCGTTGACGGATGGCGCGGACGTCCTCAATCAGAGTCATGGCAGAAACCGCGCCGCCCGTGGGATAAGGGACCGGTTCAGAAATCTCAGGCTCTTGCGCTTCGACAGTCATGCGGAACTTATCGGCGTGAAGAACGCCGGCTTTAAGCCAGTACTTGGCGCACCACTTCGCCGCGCACGCCCGTCAGACGCTGGTTCATGCCGGAGTAGAACCAACTCAAGCGCGTATGGTCAAACCCGAGTAAATGCAGGATGGTGGCGTGTAAGTCAGAAACATGTACGCGCTCCTCCACGGCGGCAAAGCCGAGTTCGTCCGTGGCGCCGATCGCTTGGCCGCCTTTCACGCCCGCGCCTGCGAGCCACATGGAGAAACCATGCCAGTCGTGATCGCGGCCCGGTTTACCGACGCCTTCACTGGTGGGCGTCCGTCCGAATTCCCCACCCCAAATGAGCAGCGTCTCGTCCCACAGGCCAGTGGCCTTCAAATCTTCCATCAAGGCGGCGATGGGCCGGTCAGTCTCTTTGGCGTGCAGCCGGTGGTTCGTAATGCAGTCGTTGTGGCCATCCCAGGTGTCCTCAATATGGCCGCCACCCGAGTAAAGCTGCACGAAGCGGACTCCCTTCTCGAGCAACCGCCGCGTGATCAGACACTTCTTGCCGAAGTCCGCGGTGACGGCTTCGTCGAGGCCATAGCGGCGGCGCGTGGTTTCGCTTTCGCGAGTGAGGTCCACGGTAGCGGCGGCTTCGGTCTGCATACGGTAAGCGAGTTCGTAACTCTGGATACGCGCCGCGAGTTCCGTATCGTCGGGGTAACGCGCGCGGTGCTGCTCGTTGAGCTCCTTCAGCAGACCCAGCGAACGGCGCTGCGTGCGGTCGTCGACCGGCGGACGCAGATCGAGCAGGGGCGCGCCGCTGGAGCGAAAGAGCGTGCCTTGGTACGCAGCCGGCATGTAACCAGCGGTCCAGTTCGAAGCGCTGCCGATCGGGCCGCCGCGCGGATCCGTCATCACGACAAAAGCCGGCAGGCTCTCGTTCTCCGCGCCGAGCCCATAAGTCACCCACGCGCCCATGCTGGGCTTGCCCAGAAAGATGCTGCCGGTATTCATTTGCAGGCAGCCCGAGGCGTGCGCCGCGGTGTCGGTATACATAGAGCGGATCACGCAAAGGTCGTCGGCGAAGCGCGCCGTGTGCGGGAAGAGGTCGCTGATGGGGAGTCCGCTGCGTCCACGCGGCGCGAAGACGAAGGGCGACTGCATCAAGTACCCCACCGGACGTCCGTTGGAGCCGACGGCTAACGCGCCTTGATAGGCTTGGCCATTGCGCCGTGTAAGCTCTGGCTTGGGGTCAAACGTATCGACTTGACTCGGCGCGCCGTTCATAAAGAGAAATACCGCGCGCTTGGCCTTGGCCGGAAAATGCGGGGCGCGCGCGGCGGCTTCTACTTTCCAGAAACGATCCTGTGTGAGTAAGTGCGTGAGCGCGATGCCGGCAAAGCCGCCGCCGGTTTGCCAAAGAAAGTCGCGGCGATTTTTCTTAATTCGCATAAGCAAACTCATTTAAGTTAAACAGCACGCGACACAGCTCCTCCAGCGACTGTTCCCGCAGAAAAGCCGTGAGAGAATTTCGTTCGGCGGCCGACGGAGCACGCGCCAAGGCCAGCCGGTAAGCTAAGTCAATTTGCTGAGCAGCGTCCGGGCCGGCTTCCCTACGCAAGCGTTCCGCCAGAGCTTTCGCCTGGCGATTGACGAAGGCGCCGTTGAAGAGTTGCAAGGCTTGGGGCGCCACCGATGTCGTCTGGCGTTGGGCCGCGGAACGCGCTGTGTCACAGAGATCAAGCACCTCCAGCAGCGGCACCATCAGCGAGCGCTTCACCACGAAGTAAATGGCGCGGCGCGACGCCTTGGGCTCGTCGAAGGGCGCCCAGATTTTGCCGGGGTCACTCGAACCTTCCAGCGCCTCCGGGGGAATCTCCGGGTACACCTGCGGCCCATACATTTGCGGATTGAGTTTTCCACTCACGGCCAACATGGAATCGAGTAAAGCCTCGGCCTGCAGGCGGCGATAAGGCACTCGCCAGAACAGGCGATTCTCCGGGTCCTCCTGGGCGTATTTCGCGTTATTGGTCTTCGCCATGCGATAGGTGTTACTCGAAAGAATCAGCGTGTGCAATTTCTTGAGTGACCAACCCTGATCCATAAACCAGACCGCCAGCCAGTCGAGTAACTCGGGGTGGGTGGGCTTGGCGCCCATCACGCCGAAGTCGCTCGGCGTGCGGACCAGGCCTTCGCCAAAGTGCCACTGCCAGACGCGATTGACGATCACCCGCGCCGTGAGAGGATTCTGCCGCTGCGTCATCCAATTGGCCAAGGCCAGTCGGCGGCCACTGGTGCGGGGCGTTGGCGCCGGCGCAACAAAGCTGGCGGCGAGTAACTGCGGAACCATCGGAGTCACTTCCGGACCCGGCGACGACGCCTTGCCGCGAATCAAAATATGCGTCGCCGGCGGTGTACGCTCTTCCAAGATATAGGCCCGATCCAGATCCGGCGTGGCTTTTTTGAGCGCAGCCACCTGCTGCTCCACCGGCAACTGGAGTAACTCGGCGTCGAGCGCCTTCGCATGATCGCGGACTAGTTTACTTTGCGCCTCGCTGCGTTGCTTGGCGGGAAGAAGAAATGCGGCGACGGCTTCGGGCGGCAACTGGCTCTGGCCGCCAGCGAGCCACGCGCGGCGCGCGGCGGCGCGTAAGTCAGCGATCTGCTTTTCGCGCGCCAGAAAACGGTCAATCGCGGGCCAGTCGCCCACGGGACGGTCGAGTTCCGTACGTCCCTCCCGCGGCCGCTCTAAGCCCCGGAAGACCGCGACCATGCTGTAGTAGTCGCGCGTGGAGAGCGGCTCGAACTTATGGTTGTGACAGCGGGCACAGCCGAGCGTGAGGCCGAGAAAGGCCTGCGAAGTCGTGCTCACCATGTCGTCGAGTTGATCAAAGCGGTCTTCGGCCGGGTCCGCGGGTTCGTCGTCCCAAGGGCCCAGACGATAGTAGCCGGTGGCGGTCATGGTTTCGGCATTCGCGTCCGGCAACTCGTCGCCCGCGAGTTGTTCGGTGAGAAAACGGTCAAAGGGCTTGTCGCGATTCAGCGCGCGGATGACGTAGTCGCGATATTGATAGACCGACGGCTTGATGGCGTCACGCTCATAGCCATTGGTGTCCGCGTAGCGCACCACGTCGAGCCAATGCCGTGCCCAACGTTCGCCATACTCGGGCCGCGCGAGTAAGTGCGCCACTTCGGCGTCGAAGTCGCCGCGGAAACGCTGCTGCTCGGCTAGGGTAGGCGGCAGGCCGAGTAAGTCGAGATACAGGCGACGGAGTAAGTCTGTCCGGGAGGCGGGCGGATTCGGCAACCAGCCTTTGCGCTCGAGACCTGCGAGGACAAAGGCGTCAATCGGATTGCGGACCCAGTCCTGGTTGCGGACGGACGGAACCGGCGTCGCCGTCAAGGGTTGAAAGGCCCAGTGCTTCCGGCGCGGATCTTCGGGCTGGGCGGCGTCGGCGGCACCCGGCCACACTGCGCCCTCGTCGATCCAGGCCGTCAGTACAGCAATCTCTTCCGCCGTCAGTCGCGGCCCCTTCGGCGGCATCACCAGCTTCGGATCGGTGCCGGAGACATAGCGAATCAGCAGGCTCCGGTTGGCGTGGCCGGGTTCAATCGCGGGCACACCGCTCTCGCCGCCCGCCAGCAGGCTGGCCCGCTGGTCCAAACGCAGATGGCTCATCTGCGCCGCCGGACCATGGCAGCCGTAACAGCGGCGCTTCAGCAATGGTTGCACGTCGCGTGCGTAGTCCGCCGCGCTGGCGGGCCAGAGCAAGGCTAAGCTGAGGAAGAAACGCATCCGTGTCTCGAATCATACTGTGTTTCGCCCCATAATGGGCCATGGCCCGGATGCTCGCCGCCATCTTCGTCCTCGCGCTCCTCGCGGCCTCCTTGCCCGAAGAGGGCGCGCCGGCCGAGTTCAAATTCGTGCGCATGGAGTACCGCGACCATCCCAGCGTCCGGCGACCCTTCGGACGCGGCTCCGGCCGTGGCCATGGCTGGTGGGAGCAGGACTGGCCTGAAGCCGACGCCCACTTCACCCAAGGCATCCGCCGCCTCACCCGCATCGACACCGGCGACCCCACCCACGTCCCCCTCACCGACGACCGCGTGTTCAACTATCCCTGGATCTACGCCACGCAAGCCGCCTACTGGGACATTAGCCGGCCCGAAATGGACCGTCTCCGCGACTACCTCCGCCGCGGCGGCTTTCTCGTCGTCGACGACTTCCACGGCCCCGCCGACTGGGAGGCCTTCCGCCGCTCCATGGTCGAGCTCTTTCCGGACTATCCCATCGTGGACATCGAACTCGGCGACGCCGTCATGCGCGTGGCCTACAGCATTGAGGAGCGCACCACCATCCCGGGCCTGCGCCACTTAAGGCAGGGTCCCGACGGGCAGATCGTCGTCCAGCCACAAGCCACGCCCCCGCTCTGGCGCGCCATCTACGACGAGCGAGGCCGCATGTTGGTCGCCATAAACTTCAACATGGACGTCGGCGACGCCTGGGAGCACGCGGATCTGCCTGAGTATCCCGCCGAGATGACGATGCTGGCGTATCGTCTGGGGATCAACTACATCATTTACGCGATGACGCACTAAAGGGCGTTCGCGCCCAATCTTGCGGATAGGATATGCTGGCAGGATCCGGGGAAGCCCGGGGATGGAAGAAGGAGGATCTCGAGGCGCATGGATGGGGCAGTCCGGATTTCGTTGGCCTTCTCGCTCGTCCTCGGTCTGGTGCCGGGCCGCGCGCTGGCCGCCGATCATGGGGCGCTGAAGGCCGACGCCGAAGAGTTTTTTCGTGGCCGCGTCACGCCGTTCGTTACCAACTATTGCCTGCCTTGCCACCAGAACCGGCGCCCCACCCGGGCGGGAGTGAATTTCTCCCCGGCGCTGAAGGATCCTGGCCACGCCGCCTTTACTGAACAGTGGAAGCGAGGCGCCGCCCGCGTGAAGGCGCATGACATGCCGCCCAAAAACGCGCCCCAGCCCGACGAGGCCGACCGCCAAATGTTCGGCGACTGGCTCGCGAAGCTCAAGTACCTCAGCCACCAGGACCCCGGGCCCTTCGTCCTCCGCCGCCTCACCAAGACTGAGTACGGCAACACCCTGCACGATCTGTTCGGCGTCGAGCCCTCGATTGCCGACGGACTGCCGGATGAAGTGAGCGGTGCGGGTTACCTCAACTCGCTGTCGTCCCTGCAGCTTGAGCAGTATCTGACGATCGCCGAGCAGGTGCTGCGCCGGATGCCCCCGGCGGTGCAGCGACGGCTCTTCGGTACACCAGACCCACGGCAATTTGCCCGGTCGCTAGCCAGGAAAGCCTATCGCCGGCCACCCTCGGAAGCGGAGCTGGATGTCCTGATGGCCACGTTCGACCTCGGAAAGCGCAACCACCTGCCTTACCCGCAGGCGCTCCGCTTGATGGTGAAGGCCATCCTCGTTTCTCCGCAGTTTCTGTTCATTACTCCCGCGGGAGAAAACAAGTCGAGTAACGGGATCGTTCCGCTCGACGACTATCAACTCGCCTCTCGATTGTCCTATCTGCTGTGGGCCACCATGCCCGACGACGAACTGATGGCGCTGGCCGACCGCAGCACGTTGCATGAGCCCGCGGTTCTGAAGGCGCAAGCGAAACGTTTGCTAGACGACCGCCGGTCGCGCGCTTTGTTCGACGGCTTCGGCGCGCAGTGGTTGAGCGTCGGCGGACTGAAGCGCCAGGTCTTCGATCCCAAGCTGTTTCCGCAAATGACCGCGCCGATGCGGCAGGCCATGTACGACGAAGTACGCCTGTTCTTTGAGAGCATCGTCCGCGAGGACCAGAGCGTGATCCGCTTCGTCGACAGCGATTACACCTATCTGAATGAAACCCTGGCGACGATTTACGGCTTGCAGCAGTCCGTGAAGGGGCCCGCGATGCGGCGCGTCCGGCTGAGCGATGGCCATCGCGGCGGGGTGCTGGGGATGCCCGGCGTTCTCGCCGCCACCTCTTTCCCGAACCGCACCAGTCCCGTGAAGCGTGGCGTCTGGGTGCTGGAACAAGTGCTCGGCGACCACGTCCCGGCTGCTCCACCCGATGTCCCGGCCCTGGACAAGCAGGATCCGGCGGCGGTCGCCAAGCTAACGCTGCGGCAGCGGACCGAACTGCACCGCACCAACCCCGTCTGCGCTAACTGCCACCAGATCCTCGACCCGATCGGGTTCGGCTTGGAGAAGTTCGACGCCATCGGGCGATGGCGCGAGCGCGACAGCAATGGCCAGCCCATCGACGCGACCGGCGAGCTTCCCGGAGGCCACCGTTTTTCGGGCCCGCAGGATCTCAAGGCCATCCTCGCCACGCGTTCAAGCAACGTTGGGCGCAACCTGTTGGAGCGGCTGCTGGCCTACGCCCTGGGGCGCAAGCTGGAAGGTTACGATGAAATCGTAGTGGATGACCTGATGGAGCAACTCGCCGCGGACGGGTACCGCATGCGGCCGCTCATCTACGGCGTCGTCACCAGTTATCCGTTTACCCATCGTCGAGTGGAAGAAAAAGGAGCTATCCGTGAGCAAACGCGCAACAACTAACCGGCGAGCCTATCTGAAAGGGTTGGGCGTCTCGCTCGCCCTGCCGCTCTTCGATTCCCTGGGTTGGGCCGACACTAAGGCCAAGCCGCCCGTGCGCCTCGGCTTCATGTACATGCCCCACGGCGTGATCATGGATCAGTTCTGGCCGGCCACGGCGGAGAGTTTTCGCTCCGCGCCGCCGCCGGCTCTCGAATCGTTGCGTCCGGTGCTCGATCAGTGTCTGATGATGAAGGGCATCTCCGGCGTCCCGATCTCGCCGTTCAACGGGGCGCCGCACGCGCTCGAACTCTCCACGTGGCTCACGGCGACCTTGCCGGCCGCCGACAAGCGGAACGAGATCAATATCGCCATCTCCGCCGATCAGATAGCCGCCAACCACGTGGGGGCCTTCACTGCCCTGCCGTCGCTTGAGTTGGCCACCATGGCGCAAACCTGGAAGGAGAACCAGGAAGGTCTGAACGAGGGCTACTACTCGCACTGCAGCTTTCGTTCCCCCACCCAGGCCGTGCCGGCCGAGGTGAATCCGCGCAACGTGCTTGATCGGCTCTTTAGCCGACAGCAGCCGGCCGGAGGAGCGCGCGCCGCCTCGCCGCTGAGCGGGCTCGATCGGAGCTTGCTCGACATCGTCCTGGGCGGCGCCAGAGACCTGCGGCGCACCTTGCCCGTCTCCGACCAACGGAAGCTCGATGAGTATCTGGACAGCGTACGCTCGGTGGAGCGGCGCATCGCCGCGATCGAAGTGCGCCAGAAAGACGCCGCCCTGGAGAAGGCTGGGGTCCGCGCCAGCCAGCGTAACGCCTCCGATTCGCCGCCCATCGAAATCCGGATTCCCGAAGGCGACAAGCGCAGCGAGTATATGCAGGTGATGTGCGACCTGAACGTCCTGGCGTTTCAGACCGACACCACGCGGGTGAGCACCTACATCGGCTCCACGCCGAACGGCGCCTCGTATCCGGAACTGGGCTTCAATGACCAGCACCACTCGAATACCCACCACAACCAGGATCCGGAGAAGGTCCGCAAAATCGCCCGGATCACGGAATTCAACATCGCCCAGTTCGCCTACATGGTGAAGAAGATGGCTGGCCTACGGGAAGCCGGCGGCACGTTGCTGGACAACTGCATCATGATGTGGGGCTCCGGCTTGGAAGACGGCAACCAGCACACCCGCGAAAACCTTCCGTTCATCATCGCCGGCCAAGGCGGCGGCTCGCTCAAGTCGGGACGTTTCTACGCCGCCACCAAAGGAAACCAGGGCGACCTCCTCACCACCCTCCTCGCCTGCGCCGGCATTCCCATCGACCGCCCCGTCGGCATCGCGACGAAGCAGTTTGAGGAGATCAAGGCTTAAGCGCTATCCGGGCTTAGGGTCGCGCCAGGTACCGCTCGCGCGCCTGGACGACCAGTCCCTTCTGCTTCGTCAACAACTGCAACTTACGAAACTCGGAGAGCCTCGCGGGTTGGTCTGAGACGAAGCCCAGGTCGTACTGGCCGCGCAGTTCTTCCTGGATCGCATCGAAGATCTGCTCGATGCCCATTCTCTTGTTGACCTCGAAGTAGCCGGCGCCGGTACCCTGCGCCAGGCGGCGCATGACGCGGTGCCCTTCGCCCGAACCGCCGCCGCCGGTGAAGAAGATCGTATAGACCAGGACATCGGACTTCACCGCCGCTTCCACCGTTTCTTCCAGGCCCTTTTCGCTGCCGAAGTCCTCGCCGTCCGAAAGGACGATGAGCGCCTTGCGATTCTTCGCATCTTTCAGGACACCGGTTACCGCCCGGTACACCGCTTCATAGAGCAAGGTCCCGCCACCGGTCTGCAGGCGCAACTCGTTGCGCGAAGGCGTGTCGACGTAGTTGAGGACCTCGTCCAGCGCCTTGCGGGACGACGTCAGCTTCTGGCGTAACTGGACGGCCATGTCGAATTGCATCACGAAGACCTGGTCGAGCTTTTCGCGCAACACCTGATCCAGAAAGCGGCGCAGCGCGGAGCGCTCGGCGTTCAGCACCTTCTCCTGGCTCATGCTGGTATCGATCAGCAGCCCCACCGTTAAAGGCAGTTCGCCTTCGCGCGAGAAGTACCGCAGTTCCTGCGGGCGCCCGTTCTCCAAAAGGACGAAGTCCTCTTTCGTCAGGTCCTTCACGATCTGGCCGCTCTTCGTTCGCACGGAGGCCAGGATGTCGACGATCTTGACGGAGGTGGTAAACGTGGGCTCCTGCGCCAGCAGCGGCCAACCGAGAATGGTACGCCTTAGCATTTTTCGCGCCTTTCCTTAGTAGTCCTAGTACTTTTTTGCCCAAACCGGAACCTGGTACCTATTCCCGGTCTTCGTACTACTTCCCATCATTGAGGTAGCATGCCTCGCACTCTTTTCGCCGCTATCTTTCTCGCGCTTCCGCTCCTCGCCCAGCGTAACGTTACCGGGGAGTGGGGCGCGATCATTCCCTGGCCGCACATCCCGGTGACGGTGGCCCACTTAGC
Source organism: Bryobacteraceae bacterium (assembly GCA_019752335.1). Lineage (GTDB taxonomy): Bacteria > Acidobacteriota > Terriglobia > Bryobacterales > Bryobacteraceae > JALHNI01. Next base: position 225,366 of record JAIEMJ010000003.1, on the reverse strand, counting down.
TGACGGACGCATTGTCACCTGGGCGTCCACCCGGCCCACGACGTTTCCCGCCGGCGAGACCTTTACCTATTCCACCATTTTCGACCCCCGCACGAATACGTTTACTGACCTGCCGAATCTGAAGCACGACATGTTCTGCGCCGGCGTCGCCAGCCTGGCCGACGGCCGCTTCCTCGCCTCCGGCGGCGGCGCCAGCGTGCGCACCACGTCGATCATGTCGCGCACGGCGGCTAATCCCACTTGGATCCAGTCCGGCAACATGAATCAGGGCCGCTGGTACAACTCGAGTGTCTCCTTGCCCGACGGCCGCATCCTTACCTGGTGGGGCCGCGACGCGAACGGTGTGGCCGAAATCTTCGATCCCTTCACCGGCCTGTGGACTCCAGCCACGGGCATCAACGCCGCCTCGACGGCCGACGCCAACGACGGCGTCGACGACGATAACCAGTGGTTCCCGCATCTGCATGTGGCGCCGGATGGGCGCGTGTTTCAGGCGGGTCCGTTGAAGACGCTGCGCTGGCTTGATTGGCGCCCCACGAACGGCAGCATCGCGCTCGCCGGCACTCGGACGCCCGATGGCGACCGCCAGCGCAAGCTCGGCTTCAGCATTCAGTACCGCCCCGGCTTGATTCTGTTCACCGGCGGCCGCGACGACCGTTACAATCCTTCCGTCACCAACACGACGGTGCGCATTGACCTGCGCACCGGCACGCCTGTGGTAACGGCCGCGGCCCCAATGAACTACGCGCGCGCCTTCCACTACAACGTGATGCTACCGAACGGCGAGGTGTTCACCGTGGGCGGCAATACGTCGGGCAAGAAGTTCTCCGACAACGGCGGCGTGCTGATTCCCGAAGTGTGGAATCCGGATACCGACCAGTGGCGAACCCTGCCGGCCATGGCCGAGCCGCGCGGCTACCACTTGACGTCCTTGCTGCTAAACGACGGCCGCATCATGATGGGCGGCAGCGGACTCTGTGGTTGCGCGGCCGACCATCAGAACGCGCAGATCTATTCGCCCTGGTATCTTTTTGACGCGAACGGCAACCCCGCGCAGCGGCCCACCATCAACGCCGCCGCCACCGACGTGCGCCCCGGCCTGTCGCTCGCGCTCACCGGCTCCAACGACATCACCGCCTTCAACATGATCCGCCTGCAGGCGACCACGCACGGCCTCAACAGCGACTCGCGCTTCGTACCCGTGCCCTTCACCAAAAACGGCACCGGACAGTATTCGCTGGCGCTCGACAGCAACGCCAACGTGCTGCTGCCGGGCCTCTACTGGATCTTCGCGTTGAACGCGAACGGCACGCCGTCGCTCGGCTATCTGGTTCGCGTCTACACGCCCGAGACGTTCCCGAATCCCAACCCCACGGTCACGATCACCAGCCCCGCCGCCGGTGCGACGTTCGCCTCGGGAGCTACGGTCAACGTCGCGGCTACGGTCGTTGACCCCAGCAACAACGTCGCCCGCGTCGAGTTCTTCAATGGCGCCACCAAACTCGGCGAAGACACCACCGCCCCCTATACCTTCTCCTGGGCGAATCCTCCGGCCGGCGACCAGACGATCACTGTGCGAGCTACCAACGCCGCTGGGCTGACGGGTAGTGCGAACGTGACGGTGCGGATCACCGCAGCTTCCGCGCCGCTGGTGAGCATCGCTTCGCCGGCCAATAACTCGGCCTTCGTTGCGCCCGCGACGATCACGATTCAGGCCAACGCGAGCGACCCGGACAATAACCTGGCGCGCGTGGAATTCTTCAATGGCGCGACGAAGCTGGGCGAGCGCACGGCCGCGCCTTACACTTTCACTTGGGCCAACGTGCTGCCGGGCGTCTATACAATTACCGCTCGCGCGACGGATACCGGCGGCTTGACGGCGAATGCCGGAATCAGCATTTCGGTGAACGGTGTATCGGCCAGCCCCGCGCGGGTGTTGCAGTCCTTGAAGGGCGCCCCCGTGCCAGAGCCTTCCACGCTCGCGAGCTTCGTCACCAATCGCAACGCCGCTATCGCTTTGGGCAAAGCGCTCTTTTGGGATACGCAAGTGTCCAGCGACGGCCGCACGGCTTGCGCCTCCTGCCATTTCCAGGCCGGCGCTGACGTCCGCTTCCGCAATCAGATGAGCCCCGGCTTGCGCCGCGTGGGCGCGACCAGCTTTGCCTTCGATCCGTCGCGCTCCGGCCCCGCGCTGGGCCCGAATTATCAACTCAAGACGGCGGACCTGCCGCTGCACGTGCTGGCCAACGCGGCGGATCCGAACTCGGCGCTCGTGTATTTGACGAAGGACGTCGCCGGCTCGCAAGGCGTGCGCGCCGCCTCCTTCACATCAGCGGCGCCGGGCACCCCGGCCGATGCTTGCGCCGCCATCGCGGACCCGATCTTTGGGACGGCGCGCCAAGTGACTTCGCGCCACGCCTCCACCGTGGTGAACGCCGCCTTCAACCTGCGCAACTTCGTGGATGGCTCCGCCAATCACATCTTCAACGGCGTGGATCAATTTGGCGAGCGCAACAACGCCGCCGTGATCTACCGGGGCACCCCGGCCGTCGCCACGCGGATTCGCTTGGAGAACGCCAGCTTAGCTTCGCAAGCCACGCAGCCGCCGATCGCGGCCAACGAGATGTCCTGCGCGGGCCGCACCTGGCCCGACATCGCCCGCCGCCTGCTGGCGGCCACCGCGCTGAGCCGCCAAAACGTCGCCGCGAACGACAGCGTGCTCGCGCCCTATGCCCGCGCCGGCGCGCGCGGACTCACGGTGACCTATCGGCAGTTGATTGAAGCCGCCTTCGCCGCTGACCTGTGGAACGCGCCGACGTCGATCCCGGTGGGCGGCCGCGCCTTCACGCAGCCGGAAGCGAACTTCTCGCTCTTCTTTGGCTTGGCGATCCAGCTTTACGAATCCACTCTGATCTCCGACGATGCGCCGCTGGACCGTTACTTCAACGCTTACCCGGCCACGTCCGTGGCGAACTCGGCCGCGCTGACGCCGAACCAGATCGCCGGCCTGAACGTCTTCCGCGGCAAAGGCCGTTGCGTCTCCTGCCATAGCGGTCCGCAACTGACGAATGCCGGGACGCCCGCGCACCAGGCGCTGTCGGCGGGCGTGATTGTAGACCGCATGGTCCACGCCGATGGCGCCAAGGGCGCTTATGACTTTGGCTTTTACAACATCGGCGCCACGCCCACCGCCAACGACATCGGCTTGGGCGCGAATGATCCGTTTGGGAATCCGCTGTCGTTCACGCGCCAGTCGCTGGGCGGGGCGAAGCCGGATACGTTTTCGTTGACGCCTTGCTCCTTTAGCGAAGATGCCTGCACGCCGCTCGCTCCTGGGTCCCGCGCGGTGGTGGATGGCGCCTTCAAGACGCCCACGCTGCGCAACATCTCGCTCACCGGGCCTTACTTCCACAATGGGAGCCGGCGGACGTTGGCGGAGGTGGTGGAATTCTACGACCGTGGCGGCGACGCACGCGGTACCCCCACCGTCGACAACTCCGGCCTGAATGGAAATGCGTCGAACCTGTCGTTCGATATCGCCGGCCTGGCGTTGGCCGACTTTGAGAAGTCGGCGCTGGTGGACTTCCTCGAGAACGCGCTCACGGACGACCGTGTCCGCTTTGAGCGCGCTCCTTTTGACCATCCCGAACTCCCGCTCGCCGATACGGATACTGACTTTGTCCTCGTTCCGGCGGTGGGCGCGAGTGGCCGCGCGACGCCGCTGCAGCCCTTTGCGGAGTTGCTCGCCGCGGGCAATCTTGGCTATCCGGTGATTCCGGGCAACAGTGCGCCGACGGTGTCGCTCAGCGCTCCGGCCAACGCGGCGGCCGGCGCCACCGTCACTCTGACGGCCAATGCCGCCGACGTGGACGAGAACCTGGTCCGCGTGGAGTTCTTCCAGGGGTCGACGAAGCTGGGCGAAGCCACCGCGGCTCCCTATGCCTTCACTTGGACGAATGTTCCCGCCGGCACTTACTCGCTGACAGCTCGCGCGACCGACGCCGCTGGGCTCTCCGCCACGTCGTCCACGGTCAGCCTGACGGTGACCGCCTCGGGCACCGGGCCGACGCCGGTGAATTTGGCGGGCCTCTACAACGTAACGGCCATTGCTTCCGACAACGCCGCGGTGCCGAACGGCGGCTTCGACAACAACGGCTACGCTTACTCCGGCGCCCTGCTGGCTGGGGGCGTCACTGGATTCAATCTGGGGGCGTCGGGCACTCCGAATGCGGTGTCCAACACCACGCTCACGTTGCCGGCCGGCAATTTCGCGAGCCTGCGTTTCCTGGCCGCCGGCGCCAACGGCAACCAAGTGGGGCAGACGTTTACCGTCAACTACACCGACGGCACATCGACCGCCTTCACCCAAAGCGTCAGCGACTGGTTCACTCCGCAGAACTACGCCGGTGAGACGGTGGCGTCCACCATGGCCTACCGGCTGGACCCTACCGGCACGGCCGACAAGCGGACCTTCTCCCTCTTCAGCTACGCGCTGCCGCTAAATAGTGCCAAGACCGTCCGCAGCCTGACTCTGCCGGCCTCGCGCAATGTCGTGCTGCTGGCGATCACGCTGAACCCCGCCACGGCGCCCGTGCCGGACTTCAGCCTGAGCCTGAATCCCGCCAGCCTCAGCATCGCCGCGGGTAACAGTGCGAACGCGCAAATCACGCTGACGCCGGCTGGCGGCTTCACGGGTACGCCCGCTTACGCCGTCAGCGGACTCCCCACTGGCGTCACCTCGTCGGTGAACGGCAACACCCTCACCCTCACCGCCGCCGCTGGCGCGCCCTCCAGCACGGCGACCGTTACCCTCAGCGGTACGTCGGGCGCCCTCATCCGCACGGCCACCCTGAGCCTCACCGTCGCGGCGGCCGTCAATCCGAACGGACCCCAGCCCGTCAATCTGTCGGGCGCCTACAACGTCACCGCCGTCAGCAGCGACGGCCTCGCCGTGCCCAATGGCGGCTTTGACGGCAATGGCTACTCGTTCTCCGGCAGCCTGCTGGGCCGCACCCTGACGGTGGCCGGTGTGCCCTTCAACCTGGCCACGCCTGACGCTCCGAACGCCGTCGCGAACGCGGTGGTAAACCTGCCGGCGGGCACCTTCAGCAGCCTGAGCTTCCTGGCCTCTGGGGCCAACGGCAATCAGGCGGGGCAGACGTTTACCGTCACCTACACGGACGGCACGTCGACAGCCTTCACCCAAAGCGTCAGCGACTGGTTCACGCCGCAGGGCTTCCCCGGCGAAACCACCGCTGTTACGACGGCTTACCGGCTCGATCCCACCGGCACGCCGGACAACCGCGCCTTCGCCGTCTTCGTCTACCGCCTGACGCTGAACGCCGCGAAATCCGTGCGCAGCCTGACGCTCCCGGCGAATCGCGATGTCGTCGTGCTCGCGGTCACCCTCACGCCGGGCACCGCGCCGGCGCCCAACTTTACCCTCGCCGTGAGCCCGACGGCGGTTACCGTCGCGGCGGGCCGTACGGGCACCGCGCAGATTACCCTGACGCCCCAGAATGGCTTCACTGGCACCCCCACTTACACCGCCACCGGACTCCCCACCGGCGTCACGGCGGCCTTCTCCGGAAATACGCTGACGTTCACCGCCGCGGCGACGGCCCCCGTCTCCACGGCTACGGTGACCATCACGGGCACCGCTGGCGCGCTGGTGCGGACCACGACGCTGAACCTCACGATCACCCGCGTCGCGGCCACGGTGACCTTAACGGCGCCGGCCACCGCCACGGCGGGCGCGAGCGTGGCGCTCTCCGCGTCGCTAGCTAACTTCGCGGTAAATCCGCTCCGCGTGGAGTTCTACAATGGCACGACGAAACTCGGCGAAGACACCACCACGCCCTATGCCTTCACTTGGACGAATGTCCCGGCCGGTACCCACTCGTTAACCGCGCGCGCCATCGACGCGGCGGGTGCGGCGACGAACTCGCCAGCCGTTACGCTTACCGTCAGCGCAGCGGCCCCCACCGTCTTTACGAGCACGGTGGTCAATGTGAACAGCACGCGCTGCCTCACCATTGAAGGAGCCTCGCAAGCCGATGCCGCCAACGCCATCCAAACCACTTGCGGCACGGCCACGAATCAGCAGTTCCGCTTCAATCTGGTGGCTGGTACTACCGACGTTTATACGCTCACCGCCGTCCACAGCGGCAAACTGTTGGACGTCTTCGGGGCGGCAACCACCGCGGGCGCGCGGTTGATCCAATGGCCGTCCAACGGCGGCGACAATCAGCGCTTCCGCCTGACGCAAGAGTCCGCTGGCGTCTTCCTGCTGACGCCGATGCACAGCAACCTGCGCGTGGGGATTCTGGGTAACGCCACGACGAACAACGCGACCGTTGAGCAGCAAGCGATTGCCGCTACCACGGCGCAACGCTGGAGAATTCCGGGCCGGCCTTAGCCAAAGAGGTCCGAAACGATTTTGCCCTTCACCAACTCGCGGGGCTGGTTGAGGTGGTTGCGGATCTCCATGTCGGGATCGACGCCGAGCGCGTAGTAGACCGTAGCCAGCAGATCGTTCGGATGGACGGGCTTTTCCTTGGGCGAGGAGGCCGTTGCGTCGCTCTCGCCGTACTGCACGCCGCGGGCAATGCCCGCGCCGGCGACGACGGCACTGTAGCAATACGGCCAATGGTCACGGCCGTCGGGGGCGTTCGAATTGCCCGACGTCGACACGCCGATCTTGGGCGAGCGGCCGAATTCGCCGATGGCGACCACCATCGTCTCCTTCAGCATGCCGCGTTGATCCATGTCCTCCAGCAAAGCCGAGAGCGAGCGGTCCAGCTTAGGGCAGTGCAGATTCTTGAGTGGGCCAAAGTTGGCCGCGTGCGTATCCCAGGAAGCGGTTTCTGGGTCACCGTTGGCGACGGAGGGCCAATTCACTTGGACGAACTTCGTGCCCGCTTCAATTAAGCGGCGCGCCATCAACGTGCTTTGCCCGAAGGTGTGCAGGCCATAGCGCTCGCGCATGGTGTCCTTCTCTTTCGATAGGTCAAAGGCGTCGCGCGCTTTGCCGGAGAGCACTAAGTCGTAGGCCTTGCCGTAGTATTCGTCGATGGCGTAGGAGTCGAGCGCCTTTTCGAGTTCGGGCATGGAGTGATTAATGCCCTTGAGTAAGGCAAAGCGATCCTTCAGCCGGTCCGCCGGGACGTCCTTACGGAGAGATAAATCCTCTAACTGAATCGGCTTCACGGGATCCTGATACATGCGGTAAGGATCGTAAGCTTTGCCGAGGAAACCGGCGGCGCCGCCTTTGCCGATGATGCCGCTCTCTTGCAGCGGCCGCGGCAATTCGACGAAGGGGAGCACGGGCTCGGTCATCGGTTTCATCTTCGAGATGTGGCTACCGATATTCGGGAAGTCGGCGCCGTTGGGCGGCTCTAACTGGCCCGAGGGAGATACTTTGTCGGGCGGATAACCCGTCAACATCTGGTAAATCGCCGCCGTGTGGTTGAATAAGCCGTTCGGCGTGTAACTCATCGAACGAATCAAAGTCGCTTTATCCAGGGCCTGCGCCATCATCGGCATGTGCTCGCTAATGTGCGTACCTTTGATCTTCGTGGGGATCGGCTTAAACTCGCCTCGGATGTTAGAGGCGGCGTTCGGCTTAGGGTCCCAGATGTCGATGTGCGACGGTCCGCCTTGCAGGAAGAGCATGATCACGGACTTCGCTTGCCCGAAGCCACGTGCGCCGGCGTACTTATTCGCCGCGGCGGACTCATTCGCCGCCGACGCCTTCTGCGCCAAAAACTGCGGCAGGCCCAGGCCCAGCATACCGCCCACCCGCATTAACTCGCGCCGGGAGACTCCGTCGCAATTGCGCACTGCGCGTCCAGGAATTGAGAGCATCTCTTTCTTCTCCTACCAGCTATATAAGAACGCTTTGCTATTCAATAAAGCCCAGAGTAAGTCCTGGGCGCGGCCCGCGCGCGGACCGCCGGCTAAGTAAGCCAGTCCGCTATCGGATTCGGCTTTCGAAGGCAACCGACTCAATGACGCCAGGTATAACTCTTCAACGATGGCCGCGTCCGGGCGGCCGCTCAATACTAACTTTGCCACGCGGCCCTTAGGATCCGCGACGGCGTCCGAGATGGTACCGCCGTTCACTAAGTTGAGCGCCTGGGGCAGACTTAGTTCCGTCCGGCGTTCGCATTCGCACGCGGTTTCGCGGGTGGGCCGACCGAATAAGTCCAGGAAGCCTTCCTTGCCGACGTGCGGATCGGGCAACTGCGTGGCCGTGGTGTCTTCGGGGACTTCGGGGAAGTCCGGCCGCGCGCCGGTCGCTTGCGATACCGCGTCCATCAGTTGTTCCGCGCCGAGCCGTCGGGGCGTGGCGTGCGAGAAGTTAGTCGTATCTCCCGCGTTCCATTCGTTAGTGGCGATGGAAGCCTGGTAGGCGCGCGAATTGACGATGGTGCGCATCAGGTAACGCAGGTCAAAATTGTGGGCCAGAAAATCCTTCGTCAGGGCGTCCAGTAAAGCTGCGTTCACCGGAGGATTCGAAGCCCGGATGTCGTCCACCGGGTCAATGATGCCTTTGCCGAAGAAATAACTCCACATCCGATTCACCGTGGACTTAGCAAACATCGGATTCTCCCGGGAAGTAAGCCAATTGGCGAAGGCTTCTCGACGCTTGCGGGCGTCGAGATCGTGCGGCGGCAGCGGCGGCACTCCGGCGGCGGCCACCAGATACTTCGGCTCCATCACGCGATTGTCCTTGGGATGCTTCATCGCAAAGTCACTGCGCTGGTTGTAGATGATCTCTTCGCCCACCTCGTAGCCCGGTCGGACTCCGACGCCGGAGAAGAACGCCGACATCTCAAAATATTGGTTCTGGGTCCACTTTTCGAAGGGATGGTCGTGACACTGCGCGCAAACCATGCGGGTGCCCATGAAGACTTGCGTTGTCTTCTCCATGGTGGCCTTGGCGTCGCGGGTGGTGCGGTAGTAGTTCGCCTCCGGTGACTCGTAACTGGAGCCGCTCGAATTGATCAGTTCGCGCACCCAAACGTCGTAGGGCTTATTCGCCGCCAAGGACTCACGAATCCACTCGCGAAAGCCGTAAGTGCCTTTTTCGCCGAGAAACTTGCGGCTGGATTGGAGTAAGTCGCCCCATTTCATCGTCCACTGATCAACGTAAGCCGGTTTGGCCATTAGCTTATCGATCGCCTTTGAACGCTTGAGCTTGTTCGGCGTATTGTCCGCCAGGAAGGCGCGGACTTCGTCAGGCGCGGGCAATTGGCCGGTAAGATCCAGCGAGACCCGGCGCAGGAACGCGGCGTCGTCCACCAGCGGCGACGGCTGGATCTTCATCTTCTGTAACTTCGCGTCGATCAGTTGATCGATGTAGTTATGCTGCGCGAGCGGCTTCCAGACGAAACCAGGCTTGGGATTGAGCACCGCCACCGGTATGGTGGCGTATTTGCCCTCGTAGCGCAAGAGCAAAGTCGCTTCGCCGACGCGCTCCCCGGCCACCGTGGCGCTGGCCGTGTCTACGCGCGCCACATCCGGAGTATTCGATTCTATGGTGGCTTCGCGGGTCACTTCGCGCGTGGTGCCGTCCGGGTAAGTGGCGGTTACTTTCAGCGCCAGCTTTTCTCCGGGCTTGGGCATGGCGATTTCGGTGGGCTCCACCTGAATGGAAGCCACTTTGTCTTTCGCCACGTCGCCGTAGGGAACTCCTTGCGCAATCCAGTTGAAGATCGTTTTGTAGTACGTGGTGTTCTTCTCAAAACGCAGCCCGCCCCCGTGCGCGATTTCCTGGGTCGGTTTGGCGAGCATGAGGCTCTTGCCGGGCTCGGCGCGATTGAAGCGGCGGCCGGAAAGGTCATAGAGCAGAGCTTCGTAGTCGAACTGCGGATCATAGCCGCGCAGAGAAAGCTTAAAGCCGTTCTTGCCCTTCGCCGCGCCGTGGCACGGCCCGGAGGTGCAGCCTGCTTTATTCAGAATCGGGGCGACATCCTTCAAATAAGTCACCGGCGCTTCAGCGGCGCTTAGGCTCACGGCCACCAAACTATTGACCAGTAGATACTTCACTCGCCGGAACCTCCTTCACTTGTACTTGGATCGGCCGGGCGGGAATTTCTTCCCCCATCAGCCGGCCAAAAACGTAAACATCGTACTTCGTGGGCATCGTATTTTTCGTCGTAGTAATGGTAAATGTCCCCGTCGACCTATCCTTCGGATTCGGCTTGAAGTCGATGGTGCGAGTATCGGCGGCATTTACCATTTCCGCCGTCAAGTTACCGGGCCATTCGAGGTCCGTACGGCGGGAGCGCCACTGATAGCGGAAGACAAACTCTTCGCCTTCGGCCTTCATGCGTTGCTCGGCCAGCGTAACTTCGAGGGTGGCGGGCGGCGCTGTAGTGGTGGCGGCCGGCAAGGCTTCGAACAAGCCGGGCGACGTGATGCCGCGTTGCCGGTCCACGACGCCCTGGGCCGTGGCGCCATTGACGTTCACTAATAGGCCCAGGCCGCGCGTGGGGCGCGAAAGCTTCTGCCCGTCGGGCAAAGTCGCTTCGGCGACGAGTTGTAGCTCCGTCATCGGCAAAGTCGCCTCCGCTTCGGCGCTGAGGACCAGCACGCCCTTGCGGCTACCGGTGCGGGTTAGGCCCGTGGCCGGGTCAATTAGTTCTTCCGGCACCCAACCGCCTTCGGCGCGAATGCCCTTGGGTAACTTCGTGGCCATGATTTGTAAGGGGCCGTTATATCCACGGCGCTCAACAATCAGCGGCACGGCGACGCTGCCCCCAGCGGGAATATTCACTTGCGGCGTATTCACTAGAACGGAGAATTCGTGCGGCGAAATGCGAGTACGCAGACGATAGGCGAAACCGGGGCCGCCGCGCTCCGCTAAGTCCTCGACGGATACGGCGATCTCCGTAGTCCCTTCCGGCACGACGAAACGTAAGTAGGGGTCGCCCGCCGTACGGCTTTCGAATTGGACGGAGTTGACGCCGAGTAAGATCGACGTGTCGCCCGCGGACGCGAGTTTCTTGCCCTTGGTGTCGCGCACGGTAATCACCCCGGCAATGCGCGACGTGCCCAGTTCGCGTGCCTGCATGTCAAACAGCAAAACCTGGCCGGGAGTCACCGCGAGTAAGTAGCGGTCAATTTCCGCCGGTTTACTCAGGCGGCCATTCATCACCGAAGGAATGCTCAGCCGGCCCGCGGATTCATCCAGCTCTGGCTCGTCGCTGATGGCCAGTGTCACCGGCAGCGTCACGGCATCCGGCAGGTTCACTTGCGCGGTGCGGCCAGAAAAGTCGGCGACGACTTGCGTGCCGGAAATCATTACCGGGGTCTTCGTACCGCGGCGTCCGCCCAGGGGGAAGATTTCCGTGGGGTAAGTGAATTGGCCGGACTTCAGCCGGTAAAAATTCGCCGCCTGCGTGCTGAAGCGCGCATCGTGGACTTCGACATAGTAGTAACCAGCGGCGGGAAAAGTAACTTCCAGGCGCGCATCCAAGCCGGCCAAAGCGGCGTCTTCACTGCGCGCGAGTAACTTGCCCTGGCTATCGGTGACGCGAATCACCGGGTCAATCGCGGAGCCGGAGCGGCGGGCTTCTACTTCGAAAACCTTCTTCTCACCGGCCTTGGCCTGCACGCGATACAGGTCGCGTTCCGCGCCTCGGAGCTTACCATTTACGGTAACGTTCGCCGTAGGCAAGGGCTGCGCCGTCTCAATGGTGTCGTTACGATTTGGCAGGCTGCCCGGTTCGCTTTCTTCCTCGGTAAGTTCGGGGAAAGCGCCAATGGTGAGTAAGTGCACGTTCGAGATGCCATCCGGCGTGACGACGCGAATCGGATAGACGCCCACCGGCACGTCACCCTTGGGTTCGACGAGAAATACGGCCGCTTGACCGTCCATTTGGCCGCGTTCAAGCGCCAGCGACGTAAAAGTCGCGGGCAGCGTAGAATCAATGCGCGCACCGCCGGATAGATCTTTCCCCGTAACCACTAACTTAAAGGGACGGCCCTTTTGCGCGCCGCGCGGTTGTAAGTCCAGAATCGAAGGCGGGCCCGCCCACAATAGCAACGGGAGAAAGCTCACGAACCATTTCATTGCGCACCACCCATGGCCGCCATCGGCACCGGAATAAAGGCCTTTACTAATTGGCCGGTAGAGGTATCGTAGAGCCGTACCTGGCCGTCGAAGCCGGCCGCGGCGAGGCGCTTGCTGTCCGGCGAGAAGGTAACCGAGTAAATCCCGGCGGCGTGACCTTTCAGCGCCCATCGCAGTTCGCCCGTGCCAGCGTCGTAAAGATTCACTTCAGGCGCCGCGCCGGCGACGGCGATCAGTTGGGCGTCCGGCGACCAATCGAGCGTCATGATGGGACCATTCTGCCGGCCCAACTTACGCACCAGCGTGGTGTCGTCGGCGATTTTCATGTTTTTCGGCCGGTCCATCAAATAAACGTAAGGGACGCGTTCCTCGCCACCTAGAACGACGATATCTTTCGCGGGATGCCGGGCCACGGCGGTAAGTTCGCCGCGGAGTAAGTTGACGTTTTCGAGAAACCTTCCGGTGGCCGCGTCGACTAACTTCGCCGCGCGATCCCGCCCCACGCTCACCAGCCGTTGGGAGTTGACGCCGAAGACCGTCGACAGAACCCAGTTCTCGTGATTGCCAATCTTGTAAGCCTCTTCGCCGGATTTGGCGTCGAAAACATGCACCGTATTGTCCGCGCAACCGACGGCAATGCGCGAGCCGTCGGGCGCCAAGGAAGCGCCGAAAACGGTGTCGGTGGTGAGCTTCATCGCCCGCAGCGGCTTGGCCGCGGCGACGTCCCACACCTGCACCTCGCCGAAGCGCGCGGGCGTTCCGCCGCCCGCCACCAGAATCTTGCCGTCGCGCGAGAAGGCTAACGAAAGAAGCCGCTCCGCTTGCCCCGGCAGGCGCGACACTAAGCCGCTGCCATCGGCGCGATGCAGGAGGATCTCGCCGTTACCGGCGACGGCGAGGAGTTGTCCGTCGGGCGAGTAGCGCACGGCGGTAATGACGGGCGCTTGCGAGTAGAGAGCGGGTTTCGCGGTGGAGGTTTCAACGGCCGGCGAATCGTCTTTGGCGCCGGCATTGATCCAGGCGCGGATCAGTTCCACCTGGTCGTTCGGCAAGGCGGCGCCACCCAGGGGCATGCGCGGCTGCGCGACGGCCAGCAGGTACTTCACGGTGAGGCTCTCGTCGGCCTGGCCGGCCACGAAGGCCGCGCCGCGCTTGCCGCCGGCGGCTAAGGCCGAGTAGGTAGTGACGTCAAGCCCGCTACTGGCCCCACCAGGACGGTGGCAACTCGCGCACTGCTGCTGCAGGATGGGCCGGACGTCGCGGTAAAAGCTGGGCTCCGCCGCAGCTAAGCATGGGGCGAAGTACGGGAGCGCCCACAAGAGGGGAAGTCGCATATGAAGGTGTCGTAATTATATCCCCTTCGGCGAGGATCTCCATGCTTAGAAGCGCAATGTACTTGTCATTGCAAAGTGATATCCTGAATGGGTGACACGGAGGCAGTTTTACATGTCCGGCGGGGCGGCGGGCTCCGTCCTTTGCGCCTACGCCGGCTTCGTGGAGAAGTGGCGTGTGGAAGTGACGGAGACGCGGATTCCCTTACCTGGCTTGGCCAAGCCGGTCCGCCTCACCCAGCTATCTGACCTCCACCTCGGCCGCGCCATTTCGCTCGATCATCTACACCATGTGGCGACCCTGGCGCTCGCCACGAAGCCGGACCTCTTCTGTCTCACCGGCGATTACGTCGATTACCCCGACGTGGGTTACGACGTCGCTTACCGGGCCGTCTTCCGGCGTTTGTCGCAGGCCGCGCCCACCTTCGCGACGCTCGGCAACCACGATGGCTCGCACCACCATCCCCGGCCAGGCGAGATTGACCATACCGTGATCCGCGCGCGTTTGTCGGCGGGCGGCGTCCATTTGTTGCACAACGACGCCGCGCAGCAGGTAGGCCTGAATCTGGTAGGCGTGGGCGACTTGTGGTCCTGGGAAGTGGATCCAGAGCGCGCCTTCCACAATACCGCCAGCGGACTGCCCACCATCCTGATGAACCACAACCCCGACGCGAAGGATGCCCTGCTGCCGTATCCCTGGCAATTGATGCTCTCCGGCCACACTCACGGCAACCAGATTCGCGTGCCGTTTCTGGGCCGCCACCCGTGGGCCGTGGTGCAGGACCCGCGCTTCATCGCCGGCCACTACCAGTGGGAGGGCCGGCAAATGTACATTAACCGCGGGATCGGCGGCCTGTCGGGGATTCGCTTGAACTCGCGGCCCGAGGTAAGCGTATTGCGGCTGGAACCGGTCCGGTTAACCTCTACGCCGGCGTAGACCCAAGGCGGCTAAACCGGCGCCGAGAAGAAGTACAGACGACGGCTCCGGCGTCGCGGTGAGGGAGAAACTACCGCCGGTGCCCTGGTCGGCAGGGGCCCCTCCGGTACCGGTCTCCCAACTGCCGTCTGGGAAGGCGACGAAGTAGGGATTCGTCGGAACCGTTACGGGCAGCACCAGCAAACTCTTCGAGGTAGGCGTGAGATTGAGGACATTGGTATTGATGACCAGTGATCCTGGGCCGGGCAGGTTGGCGGGGATGTTGCCGACGAACAGGGTGACCATCGACGGAACAATGACGTATGACCCCAGCAGATTGCTGCCGTCGTAAGTGAACGAGACGAAGTTAGTAAAGTCAAGGGTGTTGCCCGGAGTGTAGCCCTGCAGGACTAAGGTGCCAGTTACGGTGCCCTCGCAATCGCTGCAGGTGCCGGTGAAGTAATAATTGGTGATGGATACAGCCTGGAGCGGCTGAACTGCCGTCAATGCGCCTAGCCCAAGTAGCGCGGGCAGTAAGCACGCTTTCGCGAAACGTGAAAAAATCAAGGGGTCCTCCGAACAGAAATACTTAGTACAGAAGTACCACGCTGCTCAGAGCGACACCAAGCGTTCCTTGGGTGAATTTACCAAAGGTGTTTCACAATGAAACGAAACCCGCAAAGTAGCTAACGATTCACCCTATTGTGGCGCGCTCGTACCCGCACGAGATGCGGCTCCAGCACCGACTGGATTTCGCCAAATACATCATCCGGGTGCCGCATGCCATCGAGCGTATGGCAGTGCCGGCTACCGTAGTAGTCGAGCACCGGATTCGTCTGTTCGGCATAGAGCTGCAAGCGGGCGCGTACCACTTCGGGCCGGTCGTCGTTGCGTTCTTCGAGCGGGACGCCGCAGTCACACAGCCCTTCGCGCCGGGGCGGATTCGTGTAGATATTGTGGACGCGCTTACACTCGGCGCACTGCCGGCGGCCGCTGAGCCGCGTAAGGAGCATGTCCTCGGCCACCCGCAGATGGATCACGATGGGGGAGGGCAGCCCGCGCTTTTCGCGGAGGCGTTCGAGAAAAATCGCTTGCGCGACGGTGCGGGGATAGCCGTCGATGAGGTAACCGGAGGAGCAATCCGGTTGGGAAGTGCGGCGCAGCAGCAGCCGGTTCATTTGCGAGTCCCCGACGTAGCCGCCGGTAGCGAGTACCTCGTCGATGCCGCGGCCCAGGCGCGTCCGCGCACGGATCTCCTGGCGCAACATGTCGCCCGTGGCAATCAGGGGTATGTTCAACCAATCCTGAATGCGCGGTGACTGGGTCCCCTTCCCGCAACCCGGCGGGCCGAAGAGCAAGACAATCATAGATCCTCCCCAACCGAACCGCTCCCGTTTTGCGGCCCGAAGGGAAGACTAACGGATATTTCACTGAATTGCAATGGCTCAGGAGTTAACTTATTGAGCCCTATTTTGCGGGTATTAAGCCCGATAGGCCTCGTCGAGCAACTCGACGACGTGCTGCACGGGCCGGTTCTGGCCGTGTAGCTTCTCACCGGCGCGCAGTTGCAGCATGCAGCCGGGGTTCGACGAGATGACGCGGTCGGCTTTGGTGAGGTTGACGTTGCCCATTTTGGACGAGAGAATTTCCATCGCCAGCTCGTTTTGCACCACGTTATAGATCCCGGCGCTGCCGCAGCAGATGCTGGCGTTGGGCATCTCGACGAGGGTGATGCCCGGAATGCGGGCAATGAGTTGACGCGGGGCTTTGGTCACTTTCTGGCCGTGAGCGAGATGGCAGGAGTCCTGGTAGGTGACGCGCGCCTGGATCGGCTTCATGTTGAGGTTGAGGTCGAGGCTGGCGAGGAACTCGTTTACGTCGCGCATCAGGCCGACGAAGCGTTGGGCGCGGGGGGCGTAGGCGGCGTCGTGTTCGAGGAGATGGTCGTACTCCTTCAGCGTGGCGCCACAACCGCCGGTATTGGAGATGATGGCGTCGAAGCCGCCGTCCACCATGGCATCGATGTTCTGGCGGGCCAGGGCGCGCGCCTCGTCGCGGAAGCCGGAGTGGGCATGCAAAGCCCCACAGCAAGTCTGCTCGGCGACCACGTGGACCTCGCAGCCATTCTTCTGGAGCACGCGTACCGTCGCTTCGTTCAGCCGCGCGAAGAAGACGTTCTGCATGCACCCGGCCAGCAGCGCGACCTTCTTCTTTGGCGCGCCTTCCGCCGGAAAGACCTTGCCGAGTTGGCCAAAGAAGGTTGGGCGTTCGGAGACGGGCGTCAGTTTTTCGATCTCGGCCAAGCCCAGCAACTTCAGGATGCCCGTGGCCCGCACTAGCGACTGCAAACCAGTCGCCTGATAGAGCCAGAGCGAAGAGCCCACCATCGACAGCATCCAGCGCGAACCCAACAGATGCCCGAAGACGACGCCTTCCAGCGTGCGGCGGAAAAAGCTCTTGGGGCGCGTCGCGTTCAGTTCGGTGCGCGCCGCTTCAATCAGCTTGCCGTATTCGACGCCCGAGGGGCAGGCCGTCTCGCAGGCGCGGCAGCCCAGGCAGAGGTCCATGTGCTCGGTATAGACGGGGTTGAGCGGCACCTGTCCAGTGGCCACCTGCACCATCTGGTAGATGCGGCCGCGGGGCGAATCCATCTCGACGCCGAGTTCGCGGTACGTGGGGCAGGCATTGAGGCACAGGCCGCAGTGGACGCAGCGGTCAAGGTCCTTCTGCGTGGGCGCGTCGGCGTGGCGGCCTGGCTTTACGTACTGGGCTGTGGTTTCGGTTTCCGTGGACATGTTGATTTAGAGCCTTCCGTACAAGCGGCCTGGGTTCAGCAGGCGAAGCGGATCCATCATCTCCTTCACGCGGCGCATCAGGTCGAAGCCGGGCACCGGGCCGGGCCAGAGCGTCGCTCCGGCGGGGCGCGTTTCGGGGCCATACTCGACGACGCATTTGAGCGGCGGCAACGCCGTGGGGAGCGTCGCGAAGTAGACGTAGGCCACGCCGTTGCCGGCCCGCAGGATCATGGGTTCGTCGAAGGCCGGCGACTCGGTGAGCTTCGTCGAGACGCGCAGGACGCCCCCACCCGGGTGCGCGGCCAGGAAGCTTTCGGTGAACGAGTTCACCCGCGCCCAGATCTGGCCATCCAGCACGTCGAAGCCCGGTAGCTCGCGGGCGTAGCGATCGAGCACGGGCGGCTCGCCGCCGGCTTCGAGCAGGAGGACGAAGTCCGTTAGCCCGAGCGTGCGCGCGGCGGCAGGATTCAGAAAATCGAGCGCCAGCGGCTGCAACTGGCTCCGTAGAATACGATCGCGCTCGGCGAGCGCGGCGGCGGCCGTAGGGAAGGCGCGGGCAAAGGTCCGCGTGCCGACGGGCATCGGCAGCAGCTTGAAATTGAGTACGGTGATCACGCCGAGCGTCCCCAGGGCGCCGATATGCAGCTTGCCGGTGTCGAGGCCGGCGACGTTCTTCACCACCATCCCGCCGCTCTGCACCAGCTTGCCTTCCATCGTGGCGTACTGCATGCCAATCACCAGGTCGCGCGCCGTGCCGAACCAGCGCCGCCGGGGGCCGGAGCTGTTAGCGGCGATCACGCCGCCAATGGTGGCTTGCGCCGCAAAAGGCGGGTCCAGCGGAATCATTTGGCCATGCTCGGCCAGCAGGGCCGAAAGCTTCGCGAAGGGCATTCCGGCCTCGACGCTGATGGTCAGGTCGCGGGGTTCGTAGGTAAGCACACGATCCAGCTTCGCCGTGGAGAGCGCCACACCCGCCTCCGCGCGCGGGCCGCCCGCCCGAGTCTTGGTGAAGGCGCCGCCCGTCTCGATGACGTGCCGGTCGCGGGACGCTTGCGACAGGGCTTCGGCCACGGCCGCGGGTGAATCCGGTTCCAGACGCTTCATGCGAAGATCTCGTCGAGTGGCACTTCAATCTCTTCGGCGCGCAGCCAGCCGTCGGGCACCAGGACGCTCGCCTCGGCGGAGTGAATCGAGGCCACCTGGGCTTCGGGATCCAGCACCCAGACGAACGACGCGCCGGACTCGAGATAGGCGTCAATCCGGCGTTCCAGCGTTTTGGCGTCGTCGCCCGGCGAGACGATTTCGATGCAGAGAAACGGCGCCTGATCCAAGCTGGCACCGGCTTTGGCCACGCCGATGTCGGGCGAAGGTAAGCGTCCTTCGGCGAGCGTCATGTTGGGCAGCACGAGAACGTCCCAGCGTTCGCGCCGGGGCCAGAGGTAGGCGATCAGAGCGGCCTGGGTGAGGCTGTGCTCGACCGAAGCGAGTACCGGCGTATCCATCAACGTCAGTATACGCCGCGCACGCGGCTAAGTGAGGGTATGGTACGCGCCGCCGTCGGGATTCCAGTAAGCGAAGCCGTCGGGCGCGACTTCGAGATTCGGCTCCAGACCGGCGCGCCGCAAGATGCGCGCGGACTGGGCCTCATCGTGCATATTCGGAATGTCGACCACCTCCAGGCGCTCCAGCAGGCCGTCGTAGTTGTCCTCAATGTAATGAATCAGATCGCTTGGGGTACCTTCGCCCACCCAGTCGACGTGAATGTCATGGTCGGTGGCAAATGTGCGGATGCGCCACGCCTGCCCCGGCTCCAGCCACCACTGCACCGTATCATGGGCACCGTTTTCCGCGGGGGCATCTGAGTTCTGGATGTAGCTACTACGAATATTCAGGATTCCTACGATTAACTTGGCTGGCATGCAGGCTATTTCGACCGCTAGCCTCTTAGTAAATAGGGTGTTTTCCGAATTGCGCGTGACCCAGGCGATTCGCGTCCCGGAGTGAGGCCTTTCCCTTAGACGAAACTGAGGTCTTTTCCGTAAACTACAACGCCGGACGGGCGATACCCCGTTGGCTCGCCCGAATGAACGCCGCCAACTCGGTACCCAGGGGCAGCTCATCCAGGCGCGCCAGTGACGCCTCGCGCGTCAGTCCACTTTGGTAGAGCAGGCTGTAGGCGAGCTTCAGGCCGCGAACTTGTTCGGTGGTAAAACCGGCCCGGCGAAGTCCGACGAGGTTAAGGCCGGTGGGGCGGGCGTCGTGGCCGGCGTAGAGGAAGAAGGGCGGCAGATCCAGATTCACGCGGCAGTTGCCCGCCACCATCGTATTGCGGCCGATCCGCGAATGCTGATGGACTACCACGCCGCCGGAGAGAAATGCCTGGTCGCCAATGTGGACGTAGCCCGCCACCAGCGTGTTGCTGGCGATGGTGATGCCATTGCCGATCTGGCAATCGTGGGCGATGTGGCCGGAGCCCATGATGTAGTTGTCGTCGCCCACGCGCGTGACGCTGCCGGGCTTGGTGCCACGCGAGATGGTCCAATGCTCGCGAATGCGGTTGCGGTGGCCGATCTCGAGCGCGCTCGGCGCGCCGGTGAAAGCTTTGTCGAAGGGATCGGTGCCGAGCACGACGCCGGCGGAGAGTTCGTTTTCGTCGCCTAGCCTGGTGAAACGCTTCAGATAGACATAGGGCTCCAGGCGATTGCCCTGGCCCAGGCGGACATCGCTTTCGATGACGCAGTACTCGCCGATGACGCACCGCGGCCCGATTTCCGCGTCCGGGTGAATGCGCGCCGAACTGGCCACTTGGGCGGAAGGGTCAATTGCCATGCCTCTATGATAAGTAGAGCATGCGCATAGAAGAGATCGCGGCGCGATTGGGCGCCACTAGCGAAGGTCCAGCGGACTGGGTACCCACCGGAGCGGCGACGCTCGAAGAGGCCGGCGAGCGCGAAATCGCTTTCGCGAAGACCGCGGCGCAAGCTCTGGCAGCCAGAGCTGGTGCGGTGATCGCGCCCCTCGATTGTCTCCCTTTGCCTGGCCGTACCGTCATCCGCGTCGCGCAGCCGCGCGCGGCCTTTGCACAAGTGCTCACCTGGCTCTATCCGCCGCCAGCGGCGACGCCGGGCATTCATCCCACAGCGTTGATTTCTGCGAGCGCCAAACTGGGCGCGGGCGTCAGCGTGGGCGCGCAGAGCATCGTGGAAGAGGGCGCCGTCATCGGGCCCGGCTGCGTGATTGGGCCAGCCTGCCGCATCGGCGCCGCTTGCCTCATTGGCGCGCAGAGCCTGCTGCACGGGCGCGTCACGCTCTATCACGGCGTCCGTGTGGGGGCGCGCGCCGTGCTGCATGCCGGCGTGGTGCTGGGCGCCGATGGCTTCGGCTTCGTCTTCACGGCGGGCCACTACGAGAAGTTCCCGCAGGTGGGCACAGTGGAACTGGGCGACGACGTCGAGATCGGCGCCAACAGTTGCGTCGACCGCGCCGCGCTGGGCGTCACGCGCATCGGCGACGGCAGCAAGCTCGATAACCTCGTGCATATCGCACACAACTGCCAGATCGGCAAGCACGTGGTGATCGCCGCGCAAACCGGCTTCGCGGGCGGCGTGACGGTGGGAGATTATGCGGTGATCGGCGGCCAGGTCGGCGTGGGCGAGCGGGCCAGGATCGAGTCGCGCGCGGTGATCGGCTCGGGCGCGGGCATCTTGAGCGCGAAGATCGTGCGCGCCGGGGAGCCGGTGTGGGGGACGCCCGCGCGTCCGCTGCGCCAGTATCTGACGCAACTCGCCAGCCTGGCGCGGGTGCCGGGTTTGCGGGAGCAATTGCGCCAGAAGTAGCGCTTCCTCTTCTACGAGCACCCTCCAGCCGCGCGAAATCCAGAGAGCCCGCCGCGTAAGCGGCGGGGCGCGTCTCCGCGTTTTTCGGCGAAAACGCCCGCAAAACAGCCATATTCTGCGTAAGTGGCCCCGCCGCTTACGCGGCGGGCTCAACGGTTGGCGAAATGCACCCAATGGGCATCGGCATCAATTACGGCGAAAACCCAGAAAAACAGGGAAATTACGGGCGTTTCACCTTGAGGATGAAGGCGATGGTCTTCTCTTTCTCATCCGCGGCCCAGGTGCGCTCGATCTCCGTTTCGGCCATACCGAAGGCACGGCCCAGCAGGACGTAAGCGGGCAGGGCATGCGGCAGATGCTTCCAACGCGCCATCTCGACAAGAGTGTCGCGGGAGCGTTCGCGCAGCAGGGTCATCATCTTGGGGTCGCGGACTTCGGAGAGCGTCAGCAGGACGGCCAGGGCTTCGCGCCGGTCACTCCAGTCGAGCGAGTGCAGCATCTCGACGATCCACGTTGGCAGCACCTGCATCTCGGCGCTCGGGTCCTTGCGGGCCAGGACGCTAAAGGCCGCGAGCGAGCGCAAGGCGTTCTCGCGGACCTTGGCGCCGGGATCGCGGATGGCCAGTTGCAGGTCGTTCACGACGGCGCTTTTGTTCTTCACGTAGCCGATGGTGTAAGCGGCGATCGCGCGCTCCTCCTCGTCGCCTTCTTTCAAGGCTTGGCGCAAGGCGGGCAGGTTATCGTCGGCGAGTTGCAGTAGGCGCAACTGCCAGCCGCGGCTGGTTTCGTCTACCAGGAGGGAATGGCCGCGGCTCCAGTCCTCGGCGGCTTCGCCTTTGCGCACCGCACCGGCCATGGCCTCAATGAGCTCGCGGTAGGCGCTGGTGATGTCCGCGGGCAGCAGGGGCACTCCCGAGCCTTCGAATGGCGGCCGGACGTCGAAGTGGACTGCGCCTTTTTCCTCGATGCCGACATAGAGCACGGGCCGGCCCGGCGTCGAGCAACAGACGGCCTCCACGCGAGCCGCCACCACGCCCTCGATCTCCTCGAGCTTCTCCTCAAGGTCAACGCGAGAAGCCGGCAGCGGATCACCCTCTTTGAGCTTCAAGTCGCGCAGGAGGCGTTCGGGGGAGAAGCGCTTCAGGCCATAGAAGTCGATGGCGCCGATCCGGGGCACGGCGAGCACGGTCTCCGCCGCCCGCGGCGCGGGGGTTCCGGGCGACAGGTCTTGGGCGAGCAGCAGAAGAAGGGCGAGCACCTCTCCATTATCAGGCTTTGGCGCGATTCTGGCCAGAGGGCGGCCGGGGAGTCAGGTGGGCGGTGGTGGCCCGGTTACGGTTTGTCCCGCAACTCTCGCAGTCGCAAATCACACCCCTCGACCCCCTCCACGATGCCACACTGCTCGTACAAAGACCGGGCCTCGGCCCACAACTCGACCCGATCCGTCGCCGCCGCCATGGCGCGGATCGCGTTCGCGACATCCAAAGGCGGCGCACCCGGATAGCTCTGGTAGATCGTCAACGCCTCTTCGTAGCAAGGTAACGCCTGTGGTTTTTGATTCTGCTCGGCGTAGACATCGCCCTGGTGGCGGATGGTATGCGCGAGCTTCCATCTGGCTTCCAGTACTGCTCTCTGGTACGTCTCCACGGCTTTCGACGGATCGGTTCGCCGTTGACGCTCGGCCAGCGCACGCAATTCAGACATGGAGGGGCTCCCGATTTCTAGTTTAGGCTGACGTTCCGGGGGACTGGCGAGGGCTGCGCAGGAGCGGCTGGGACACGTAGTTTGCAGGCACGGCACCGGACGCCAGCGGGTCCGGCAATGGCACTTCCGGGCGACGGCGTCCGATGGCCCGGATGTAGCCGAGATAGCGGCCCTGATCTGCTTTGAGGGCATCCATTTCGAGGTGATTGTGGGGCGCGACAGCTTCCAGCCATTGCAGCCAGCGCTGCCAACCACCGGGGAGGGAGTCGGCGAGATCGACCGCGAGCACTCCGCTGCGCTCCCAGTGCCGACGCCACCAGCCGGCAGAATGCAGACAGGACAGGCCTGGCTCCCACCAGGGCTGGAGGTGGGTGGGTACGTGGTCCGCAAATTCCTGCATGAGCCCGGAGCCGGCGATGCCAATGACGCCGTCCGGTTTGACGAAGCGGGCGAGATAGCCGAGGTAAAGCTCGTCGGTTCCGTAGTACGGGTACGAATCGATCGACACGATGGCGTCGAAGAAGCCGGTAGCAAACGGGAGGGCGCGAGCATCGGTTTGGATGGGGTAGACGCCGTCGTCCGCGCCGGCGTCGCGGATTCTCTCAAGATTCTCCGCCGCGCTAAACCAGAGGTCGGCGGCCCAGACCTGGACACCGAATTCCCGGTGGAGGAAAACCGAGGACGCGGCTCGTCCGCAACCTAAGTCGAGGATGCGGAGGCCGGGGCGCAGTTCGAGGGCCTGGGAAAGCCACTCCGCGAGCCAGAGAGAGTTCGCGCCGCCACTGGCGTTGGCGATTAGCCACTGGGGATGATACTCGTTTGCACGAGGGAACTGGGGGTCAAGCAGGTGAGTGTCCAAGCCACTATCATGCCATTTGGCAAAGCCTTACGTTCCGAGAAGAGTCCCCACTTCCCCGCTTTTTCGCGACCACGGGGAAGCGGGCTTTACTGATGTCTCCGTGGAGTGCGATTGATTCCTTACTTCTCATTCTCATGTCGCAAAATGCCCGGAACCTCACAAACCCCGGGCCTGTTCGCCCGATCAACGTAGGGCAGCGCTTCGACTCCGCAGTACCTTGCTTCGAACCCTGTCCGCTTGTGTCGTGCTCCCTATCCCTGCCGCTTTGCGTAGCGGATCGTATATACGTTCTGCTACGCTAGGGTCGTGATCATTTCCGGGTTTGAATGGGACGAAGGCAATGTTCTGCACATTGAGCGCCACCAGTTCACGCCTGAAGAAGTCGAAGAGGTATTTGCGGGCGAGCATAAGGTGAGAAAAGCGCGCCAAGGGCTGTACATTGCTCTCGGCGAAACGCTCGATGGGCGGCTGGCGTTTGTGGTCTTCCGCCGCTTGCCAAAAGGCTTGATCCGTGCGGTTACGGCCCGCGATATGGAAGATCGTGAGCGCCGTTTGTTTCGCCGTAAGTAGGTAATTTATGAAAAAGACACTCCCGTTGGCTAACGTTCCGTTCCCCAAATTCGCCTCTGACGAAGCTGCCGCCGAGTACTTGGCTGCTCACTCCGTGGCTGAGGCATGGGACCAATTGCCCGTCGCCAAACCCGCCAAACTCGCAAGGACCTTGACGAGTTCCATCCAGGAGCGGCACTCGGCCAAAAAGTCGCCGATCTCGATCCGATTGGGTCCCGAGCAGATCGCCGCGGCAAAAAGGATCGCCTCCGCGAAGTCAGTAGGCTATCAGACGCAACTCCGCATGTGGATTGCCGAGGGGATCCGCCGGGATGGGAAGAGACTCTAGGAGTATGTTGAGCCAAGATTCGCTTGGGGGGCTTGCATCCTGTGACGGCTTAGGGCTTCTGCCGCATCCAGCGAATCTCCTGGCCGTTTTGGTTTAACTGCACGGCCTCCACTTTACCGCCCATGTCGCGCAGGAATTTGATCTGCGCGTCCACCACTTTCAGGAAAAACTCTTCGGGGCCGGAGCGGTATAGCGGGAACGCGGACTGCCCGGTGAGTTGGGCAGTTAACTTCCCGTCCGTTAGCGCGACAGTCATCGTCACCGGCGCTCCTTCGATCGTGTAAGTCCCCGGATACTCCGCCGCCTTGACCATGTCCAGCGGCAACTCGACACGTTCCGCCGGAGCTTGGGCCGATTGGCGCTTGCCTTTCAGATCCATCCCGTTCTGATGCACGATCAGGCCGTCGACCTTGCCCGCGGCGTCGCGGGTGAATTCCACCTGGGCGTCGATGGCTTTGGCGAAGAACTTATCGGCCGCGTAGCTGAATACGGGCAGCCGCGGTTGGCCGGTTCCTTGAATCGTCATCGGCGTGCCCGGCCGGACGACGAGGGAGAAGGTTGCCGCCAGTGGATACACGCCTTCGTAATCCTTCAGCTTGTCCACCGAAACGGATATCTCCTCGAAGGCTTCTTTCGCCGGCAGGCCGACGGCTGCGCGGGCCAGTTCGAGGGACAAAGCGGACGCTGCGGGTGTATTCAGGTTCGCCAGTACGATGGTGACGACGCGCTCGTCGAGGACGCGGGTGATGTGCGTGTTGAAGCCCTGGATGCCGCCGCCGTGGTCGGCGACGGGATGCGTGCCGATTTTGCGGGTGAACCAGCCGTAGCCGTAGCTGCTTAGACCCGGCTGGTACATCTTTTCCTTGGAGGCGGCGCTGAGGAGGCGATCGGTGTTGAGGGCCTGGTCCCACTTGAGGAGGTCAGCGGCGGTGGAATAGAGTCCACCGGCGGCGAAGGGCCACTGCATGTCGGTGTAGGGCGCGTTGCGCAGTTCGGCGCCCGCGCGAACGTAGCCGGCGGAACGGTGCTTCAACATCGTGGCCGATACATCGTAGCCCGTGTCCTTCATGCCCAGCGGCTCGAAGATCGTGGTGCGCAGATGGTCAGCATACTTGGCCCCGGTGAGCGACTCGATGATGAGCCCCAGCAGCAGATAGCCCGAGTTGTCGTACTTGAACTCCTGGCCCGGCGCGAATTCGAGGGGCAGCGCCAGAATCGGCTTCAGGATCTCCGCCGGCGCCGCCGTGAGGGCGGACTTGTCCAAAAAGCCTGGCTGGTTCGTATAACTGGGAATGCCGGACGTGTGATTTAACAAATGGTGGACGGTGATGCCGTCCCAGGCCGCCGGGGCGGCGGGGTAGTACTTCTTCACCGGGTCCTGCAGCGAGATTTTACTTTGTTCGGCGAGGCGGAGGATCGCCACGGCGGTGAATTGTTTGGTGATGGAGCCGATCCGGAACTTCGAATCGAGCGTATGGGGCACTTCCCATTCGGCCACTGCCTGGCCAAATGCTTGCTGATAAAGCACTTTTCCGTCCTTTGCCACGAGGACCACGCCCATGAACTGGCCGTTCTTGACGTACGGAAGTACTTGACTCTCGTAGGGGGAAGGCTGGGCAAGAATGAGGGTAGCGGCAAGCGCGAATGCGACAAGACGGAGGCACATATGCCCCATTATCGAGGAAACTTGCGGGTACCAGAACTTAGCTGGCTCAAAAATGGTATTTTTCGCCTACAATTGGGGTAAACGTACTGTCTTACAGTCTTGGAGGATTTCTGGTGTCATCATTTCCCCGTCTGCTCTTGCTCTCCGCTCTCACCCTGCCGCTCTTTGGCGCCCGCATTTCCAGCTACACGCTCACTTACAACGGTAACTCGGTAGCGGCCGGCGGCCTGATCGACAATGGCCAACCTGGTTATCAGATTACCGGCGATTTGGACCTCTACGACAACGTCACGTTACTGCCGGTGACTGGCGGTGAGCTTACCGGCTTCTCCTTCCGCTTCACCCGCGCCACCATCGCCTGCATCGCCAACTGCGGGCCGCTCGTTCTCACTTTCGGCGCCGTGGTGAATTTCACGGGCGCGCCGCCGACGGACTGGACCAACCAATTCGGCCTGGACGGCTCCGGCCCGGCAGGTGGCTTCCTGACAGCGGTTCTTTCGTCCGGTGCAAACAGCACGTCGATCTCCAACGTCTCCTCGCAAGGCAGTTTCAATCAAGCGGTCCTCTTACCTCCTTCGTTTTTCGCGCCTTTCAACGGAAGCAATTCGCTGGCCTTCGACATGGCGCTGATCCTCGAGAACGGCTTGGCCGACGGCGCGAAGATCGACCTGCCGAGTAGTCTCTTTGTGCAACTGAACTCCGTGCCGGAGCCAGGCACGATGGCCATTGTCGGCGCCGGTTTGGTGGGAGCGCTCTGGTTCCGCCGCCGGATCAACTAACTTACCGGCGCCGGTTTTCGTACCAGACGACATTGGCGCTTTCCTGGCCCGCCACCAGGACATCCAAGTCACCGTCGCGGTCCATGTCCACCAGCCGGATGTCGTAGGCGCCCTGATCCTCAAAGATATTGTGCTGGGTGAAGTTTCCCCGGCCGTCATTCTCAAACCAAGCCACGATGCGGCTATCCTTCGCGCAGGTGACCGCGTCGATGTCGCCGTCGCCGTCGATGTCGCCCACGGCCAGTGAGTGCGGACCGGCGAGCGTCGCGTTGATCTCGTGCGGCGTCCACGCCGGGGACTCATACCAAACCAGACCATAGCCATGGCCGCGCGACGCCAGCAAATCCGGCTTGCCGTCGCCGTTCACGTCGGCGACGTGAATGTTCGTCGCGCCGGCCTGCCCGGTCGCCACCACGTGCTTCGTCCACCTTTCGCCGGACTTCGGCTGCTCCCACCACGCAAACCAGTTGCCGATCTTCGCACCGCTGGCGATGTCCGGCCGGCCATCGCCGTTCAGGTCGCCGAAGCCATGGTAGTGCGAGAGCCCGGGCGCGTCGCGATCGGCGAAGACATGGCGCTCCCAACGCGCCGCCGCGCGGACATTCTTCGGCGCCTTGAACCACGCCAACGACTCCGGAAACGCGCCCTTCGGCTGCGCGCTGTTGCCGATGACGTCGAGCTTGCCGTCGCGGTCGACGTCGCCCAGGATCAACCCGTGTACACCATCAACGGCGTCGTCAATCACGTGATAAGGCCACTTATCGACCAGTGGATTCTTCGGCCGCTCCAGCCAGAAGATGAGGCCGGGCGAGTAGCGGCAGCCGATGAAATCGAGGTCGCCGTCGCCATCGACGTCCATCACGGCAGAGTGAATCACCTGGATGCCTTCGAGCAAGAGCGTTGGTTTCCAGTCCGGCGCTGCGTAGAGCATGGTGCGATAGGTCGTGGTCGCCATCTCGTTGGTGATCACGTCCAGGCGACGGTCGCCGGTGAAGTCGCCGGCGTTGGCGGTCCAGTTTTTGAAGCCTTGGGTGATCACGTGGCGTTTCCAGGCGGGCTTGGTCTGGTTCCAATAGATCTTGACGTTGCGCGTGGCGCGGCCGCCGGCGATCACTTCGGGGAAGCCGTCCTGGTTGAGGTCGGCGACGACGAGGTCTTCGCAGGCCATGCCGCCAGAGTCCAGGAGTTCGGTCTGCTTCCATTGGCCATCGGGCTGACGCTTAAAGAGCGCGACGCCGACGGTGGGGCGGCCGCGCCAGCCGGCGACGAGTTCGTCGCTGCCATCGCCGTCAAAGTCGCCCCAGCCTAGCGCATGGCCTTCAAAGATCTGGCTCTCGATCACCTTGCGCGTCCACGGCTGGCCCGAGGGGAACGCGGCGGGGAACTCCGGGATCGCGGCCTGCGGATCTACCTTGGGCGCGGGCTCTTCGTAGATGGCGATGGTGTTGCCGTGATAGGGCTCGACGCTGGCCAGCACGCGGCCCACGTTCACGCGGCCCAGCTTGGCCTCGCCCGGTTGGCCGTCGCCAAAGCGCTCACGACGCCATTGGCCTTGCGCGCCGCGCGTCAACGCGTAGAAGCCCTCTTTGCTGCCGATGATGAGCTTGCCGTCGACGCCCAGGAAGTTGTGCGTCTCATGCAGGGTGTCGTCGGCGACTTCGACGGGCCAGGGGTCCTTCGACGGGTTGGCCGGAATGCGGTAAGCCAGCACGCGCACCGGCGCCTGGTCCCACTTGGGGGCCTTGGTGAGACGGCCGTGCAGGGGCAGGGCGATGAGTTCGGGGCGCTGGTCTCCATCGACGTCCACGAAGCGCAAGCGATGCAGGGTCGGCTCGGCGCCGATGCGCGTGGCGGGCCACAGACCATCCGCACCGGTATTGCGCAGCCAGTGCAGCGTACCGCCGCTTTCGGTATTGTTTGGTTCCCAGTCGCCGGCCAGGGCGATGTCGAGGCGGCCATCGCCGTCGATGTCGGCGATGGCGATCGAGACGTTGTCCTTGGGGGTGGTCTTGTCGGCGATGACGTGCTTCTGCCACGTCGGATTCTGATACCACGCGACCTGCGAATTGTGGACCGCGACAATGTCGGGCAGCTTGTCCCCGTTGACGTCGGCGACGTGGATCGCGTAGATCACGCCATACTCCTTGTCGATCTCCTGAGGACGAAAGTTCTGGGCCAAAAGCGGCAAAGTTAGGAACAAGAGCTTCATCACGGCTTCATTATCATACGCGTACAATAGAAGAATGCGGATCCCATCCACCGCGCGTCCTTCACTTTTCGGCGGCGACTAGCCGCGCTCGACATCGCGCGGGCGCCTTCCCGCGTGGCGACTATCTCTGTTCTTCCGCGAATCCCCTGGAGATATACCTATGTCGACTATGACCCTTCGTGCTGACCTTCCGCACCTGGTGACCGCGCTGCCCGGCCCCAAGGCGCAAGCCCTCATCGAACGCGACCACGCCGTGCTGTCGCCTTCCTATACGCGCGGCTATCCGCTCGTCGTCGAGCGCGCCTCCGGCGCTATGATTGAGGACCCCGACGGCAACCGCTTCCTGGACTTCAACGCCGGCATCGCCGTCGTCGCGACGGGCCACTGCCATCCGCGCGTTCAAGCCGCGATTCAGGCGCAGGCCGAGCGGCTGATTCACATGTCCGGCACGGACTTCTATTACGAAAACATGGTGCAACTCGCCGAGACGCTGGCCCGCCTGGTGCCCGGCGCCGCGCAGGAGCGCCAGCGCGTGTACTTCGGCAACTCCGGCGCCGAGGCCGTGGAAGCGGCCCTCAAGCTGGCTCGCTATCACACCGGCCGCGACAAGTTCATCGCCTTCCTGGGCGCCTTCCACGGCCGCACCATGGGCGCGCTTTCGGCCACCGGCAGCAAGAGCATCCAGAAGAAAGGCTTCGGCCCGCTGGTCCCCGGCGTCAGTCACATTCCCTACGCTTACTGCTATCGTTGCGCCTACGGCAAGCAGCCCGACACCTGCAACGTCGAGTGTCTGCAGGTGATCGAGCAGCAACTGATCAAGACCATCCTGCCCGCCGAGGAGATCGCCGCCATTATCGTGGAACCGATTCAAGGCGAAGGCGGCTACGTAGTGCCGCCGCAGAAGTTCTTCGACGAGATCCAGGCCATCGCCAAGCGCCTGGGCGTCTTGCTCATCTTCGACGAAGTGCAGAGTGGCATGGGCCGCACCGGCAAGATGTGGGCCGCAAACCACTTTGGCGCCGTGCCGGACATCATGACCATCGCCAAGGGCATCGCCAGCGGCATGCCGCTTTCGGCGATGGTGGCGCGGGAGAGCGTGATGCAGTGGAAGCCTGGCGCGCACGCGTCTACCTTTGGGGGCAACCCGGTGAGCATCGCCGCATCACTGGCGACGATCGAATTACTGGAGCTGGAACTCATCGAAAATGCGGCCCGCATCGGCGAGCGGATGCTGGCCCGGATGCGGGACTGGCCCAGCCGCTTCCCCAAGGTCGGCGACATCCGTGGCCGCGGCCTGATGTTGGGCTTTGAGCTGGTGCGCGATCAGGCGACGCGCGAGCGAGCCCCCGAAGTCCGGGACCGCATTGAGGAACTCGCCTTTGAACGCGGCTTGCTGGTGCTGGGCGCGGGCCAGAATTCGATCCGCCTCTGCCCGCCCCTCATCATCACCGCGGACCAGGCCGACTTCGCGCTCGACACGCTCGAAGAGTGCATCCGGCTCGCTTCAAACTAGCCGGCCCAATAGCGCTTCATACTGGTCCGTCACGGCCTCCCACGAGTACCGCTGGCGGACCCGTTCCGTCGCCAACTGCTGCCAGCGGGCGCGCTCCTCCGCTGGCATTTCGAGCGCGCGCTGCATCACCGCCGGCAGCGTCGACGCCGTAAACGGCAAGCCGATCCCGCCTGCCACTTCGCTGTTCTCTGGCGTCTCCAAATACAGGATCAGCGCCCCGCGACCCATCGCCTCAATCAACGCTGGATGCGTACCGCCCACTTCGGTCGCGTGGACGTAGGCATAGCAGTGCGACTGCAACTCCGCGTATCCCTCACCAAATACATATCCCGGCAACACCACCCGCGGATCCTTCGTCGCCCGGACGCGCGCAATGTAGTCCGCCGCGTAAGGCGCGTCGCCCACCAGCGCCAGCTTCAGCGAAGTCTCTAAAGTCTCAAAGGCCTCGCGCACCAGCAGGGGGTTATTCTCCGGCTCAAAGCGCGTTACGTAGAGAAAGTAGCGATCTCGCTCCAGCCCCAGCGCCGCCAGCGTGGCCGCGGTCTCCACGCGACGCGGCTCGGCGCCGTAGGGGATCATCGTCGAGGGGCATTGGTAGGCGTCGCGGTAATACTGCTCAATCGCCGCCGCGTCGGTGACGATGGCCGTCGGGCAGAAGGTGGCGAGCCATTCGGAGAGCCGGTACCAGGCCTTCGCCGCCGCGTTCCACTTCTTGCGGTGACGCTCCAGGCCATCCACATTCAGCGCGACCGGCACCCCCACGCAGCGCGGCAGCCAACAGAAGATGGCGTTGGCCGCGTTGCAATAGAGCGCGACGTCGGCGCGATTTAGCAGCAGGTGGCCCGTGGACAACGCCGTATGCGCAAGGGTGTCGAGATACTTATGCCGGATGGTTGGCAGGTAGCGCAGTTCGGCGCCGCGGTAGCTGGGCTCGGAGTGGCGTTCGCGGCAATACACCGTCACGCGATGGCCACGTTCGACGAGTCGCCGGGCGAGCTCGTCGGCGAAGGTTTCAAAGCCACCGTAGCGGCCCGGAATGCCGCGCGTGCCCAGAATGGCGACGTGCATTTACTGCGGAATCGGACGGCCCATCGACGTGTAGATGTCTTCGATCGTCTTGATGTTGGCCTTGGCCTTGGCGTTGGTCTTGTCGTATTCGAGCGCCTTGCGGAAGGAGCGTAACGCCGGCGCATACTTCTGCCGGGGCGGCAATTGCTCGTTAAACATGATGGATTCGCCTTGCGCCGTGTAGGAGTCCGCTAGCGCCGTCTTGAGGGCGACGGCGTCCTTGGGCGACGTCTTCAACGCGCCTTCCAGCGCGGCGATGGCTTCGGCGTGTTTGCCGGCCTTGGTCATGGCGGCGGCTTCGGTAACCACCTTGGGTTCAAGGGCCAGCAGTGAGGTGGCCTGAAAAGAGGCGGCCAGAGCGGTAAGCAGAACGAACTGACGGATCATGCTCTAATTCTAGCGGATAATGGTGACTTAGCTCCTTCATTCATGGACAAAATCATTATCGTTGCCATCGACGGACCGGCCGGGGCCGGGAAGTCCACCATCGCCCGATCCGTGGCCGCGCGCCTCGGCTTCCTCTACATCGACACGGGCGCCATGTACCGGGCAATCGCGCTGTGGGCGCTGCGCACCGGAACTTCACTGGAGGACATGCACCGTCTGGAGGCGCTCGCCGTTTCCGCCGATCTACAACTCGATGGACCGGGGAAGATCAGCTTGAACGGCGAGGACATCAGCGACGCCATCCGCGAGCCCGCCATCTCCGAAGCGGCGTCGAAAGTGGCGGCCATCGCCGGCGTCCGCCGCGCGCTGGTCGAGAAGCAGCAGTTGCTCGGTGAAAGCACCAGCGTGGTGATGGAAGGCCGTGACATCGGCACGGTCGTCTTTCCCGAGGCGCAGGTGAAGTTCTACCTCGACGCCAGCGCGAATATTCGCGCCGACCGCCGCGCGCAGGAGCTAGCCGATCGCGGCCAGGAAGTCTCCGTGGACGACCTGGTGCGTGAAATCGAGGACCGCGACCGCCGGGATCGCGCCCGGGCCCACTCGCCCTTGCGCCAAGCCGAGGACGCCGTTTATCTGGATACCAGTAGTCTGTCGCCCGTTGAGGTGGAGGACGAAATTCTGCGCGTCGTGCGGGCGCGTACTTCGAATGGAAAGAGTCTTACCCGTCAGCATGTCGAATAGCATTTTGGTGATGAAGTTCGGGGGCAGCAGCATGGGCAGCGCCGAACGCATGCAAGTGGCCGCGCGCATTTGCGTGGAGCAGAAGGCCTTGCGCCCCACGGTGGTGGTGGTGTCGGCGATGTCTAAGGTGACGGACCTGTTGCTGGAGACGTTGCGCTGCGCCGAGTCCGGCGATAGCGAAGGCGTCGAGCGCCATGCGTCGAATCTGCGCGAGCGCCACGAGAAGACGGCGCGTGAGCTATTGCCGGCCGCGGCGCTCGAAGGCGCGCTCGAACGGATCGACGGACTGATGAAGGAGTTCGACCGCATCTCCGGCGGCATCCTCCTGCTGGGCGAGCGCCCGCCACGCTCGGTCGACGAAGCCGTCGCTATCGGCGAACGCTTGAGCGCCATGCTGCTGGCCTCGTATCTCGA
This sequence comes from Bryobacteraceae bacterium, assembly GCA_019752335.1. Taxonomy (GTDB): domain Bacteria; phylum Acidobacteriota; class Terriglobia; order Bryobacterales; family Bryobacteraceae; genus JALHNI01. The sequence continues at coordinate 192,168 of JAIEMJ010000003.1, read as the reverse complement.
AGCCACCGGCACCCCGTCGCAAGCCGTGAACGCCCGCGGCGTCATCGTCACCGACACCTGCTTCGGCAACGCGACCCCCCTGCTGGAGCCGACGCGCGACAAGTGCGCCAGCACGTTGGGTCCGCTGCTCGATCGCGGCGTACTGCCCGTCGTAACGGGCTTCAACGGCGCGACCCTGGACGGCCGCCCCACCACCCTGGGCCGCGGCGGCTCGGACTTCTCGGCATCGATTCTGGCCGGCGCGCTCGACGCCGCCGAACTCTGGATCTGGACCGACGTTGACGGCATCATGAGCGCCGACCCTCGCTTGGTGAAAGACGCGGTCGTGCTGCCCGAAGTCAGCTATCGCGAAGCGGCGGAACTCGCCTACAACGGCGCCAAGGTGCTGCATCCGCGGACGCTCGCGCCGCTGGTCGAAAAGAATATTCCGGTGTGGAGCAAAAACAGCTTCAACGTCGATGTACCGGGTACGCGCATCGTTCCCACCATCGCCGCCCCGGGTGGCGCTCGCGCGGTCACCTCGATGGCCAACGTCGCGCTGGTGTCGATTGAACCGGCCAGCGCCGAAGTGAACGGCGCGGCCATCATGGCCCGCGCGCTCGACGCCCTTTCGCGCGTCAACGCCGAGGTGCTGGCGCTATCGAGCTCCAGTTACCGGCAGAATTTCTGCTTCCTGGTGCGCAAGGAAGAGCTCGGCATGGCGATGACGGCGATCGAGTCGAGCTTCGCCCTGGAACTCGCCCACGGCTACCTGCGCCCCATCGACGTCGACGAGAACGTGGGGCTGTTGGCGGTGGTGGGCGAAGGGATGCAGGGCAGCAAGGGGCTCGCGGGGCGGATCTTCACGGCGATCTCGCGCCACGAGGTGAACATCATCGCCATCGCCCAAGGCTCCAGCGAGCTTACCATCGCCATCGTCGTCCGCCGCGACGGTCTGGAGCGCGCGGTGCAGGCCGTCCATGCTGAGTGCCATATGGCGGGTCAGCCGGGGGCTTAGGCAGGCTAGGAACCTGGCCTCTGACGCAAGACGAGAAAGATCGAAAGGTGACTAACGAGCCAAGCTGGCAAGAAGACGGTCATGACGATCCAGCCAAACGGACCCAGGACATTGGCGTCCCGAATACTTGGCGTGACCTGGGCGCCGGCATTCAGATAGTCCAAAGTCCCGAAGATGTTGAATATCCAAACCGCCGTGAATTTAGCTTTCGACCCCACCTCAAGAAGCAGAAAAGCGAGCAACGCCAAGAAAGCAGCAAGCACATCGCCGAGGGCAATTTGAGTCAGGTAGGACGAGGAGAAGCCCGCCGGAGCCAGATTGAAAACGCCCGGCAGAAGGGCCGTCAAACCGAAGTACCGGAAAAAATGGATCGCGAGCAGAGCTTGCAGGTGCTTCTCCCGGCCAGCCGCTTGTAACGGGCGGCGAATCATCAGGTAAATGGCGATGAACGCCATCAGCCCGAAGCAATATCCTATGAGATGAAAAGTCTGTTCGATCATCTTGCGCCTGTAATCCTACCGCTTGGCCAACTCGACTACTGTCTTGCCAATCGCGCCGCCGCTTTCCGCATGCGTGAAAGCTTCCAGGAAGCGTTCCAAGGGGTACACCACCGTGGGCGCGGGGCGTAACTCTCCCGCGTCAATCTGTTCACTGAGCCAATTCAAGTCAGGAGTCTTGGCTGCGGTCATGGCAAATACATGCTTGTGATGGCGAAACGGATTCGCGATCATGTTTCCAATCAGCGCAGCTGGGCTGGGCGAGAAATCCACATACAAGCCACCTTCCTCGAGCAGGTTTTCCGCGTCGTTGAACGCCAACTTTCCGCTCAGTTCGAGGATCGCCTGGAATTTCGATGGAAGTTCGCTTACTGGAGTCTTCTTGTAGTCGATCACTTCGGTTGCGCCGAATTGGCGGGCAAGCGAAACACCGTCCGTTCCGCAGACACCTGTCACGATTGCGCCGAACTGCTTGGCTAACTGCAGCGCGAACAGGCCCACTCCACCCGTGCAACCATTGACCAGCACGCGGTTTCCCGGCCTGACTTTAGCCAAATCCCGCAACGCCTGGAGCGCAGCGATCGCAACCACCGGAACACCCGCGGCAGTCGCATCGTCGAGGGAGGCGGGCTTCTGAGCAACGCTAGTGGTCTTGACGAGAACATATTCGGCAAACGCACCTTCGCTCATACTACCCGCCCCGCCAAAAACGACATCGCCGGGGTGGTAGCCGGAAACACCTTCGCCAACCGCTTCTACGATTCCACAAAAATCGAGCCCCGGCCGCTTCGGAAAATGCCTACCGGCGATCAACTTCAATTGTCCCTCGCGGACCTTGCGATCCACCGGATTCACCGAAGCAGCCAAGACTCGAATTCTCAACTCGCCCGCTCCGGGCTCTCCGGGCTCCGGTAAGTCTTCGAGAGCGAGAACTTCGCGGCCGCCGTAGGCGTTATAAACAACAGCTTTCATTCTGTGTCCTCACCAAACATCAGTTCGCGCCTCACGGATCGCGTTGTGGCTTGCCGGGAGGCTAAGTTTGCATAATAGTAAATTACGGCAGCCCGCACAATATGCGCTTTCTGGATAAACTGTTCAGATAATGGAACAATCAAGGCAAGCGGATCTAAACCACCTGAAGTCGTTCTTTTGGGTCGCGCGTTCAGGAAGCTTTACCCATGCGGCAAAGGCCTTGGGCATACCGAAATCCACCCTGAGCCAGCATCTCAGGATGCTCGAAACGCGCCTGGGCACGACTCTGATTCAGCGTACGACCCGGCGGCTGGCGCTAACGGAAGCGGGAGCCCTTTTCCTCACGTATTGCCAAAGGGCTCTGAGCGAGATCGAGGACGCTGAGCGCGCCGTCACTCAGTACCGGAGCGAGCCGCGGGGCCTCCTGCGAGTCGGCGTACCGGTGACCTTCGCGCGGAGTTTCCTTTCCCCGCTGCTGCCCTCCTTCTGCCGCCGCTATCCGGAAGTTCAAGTCGAACTGGCCATTCCCGGAAGGATTGACCCGGTGGCGCATCTCCTCGACATCGTAATCAGAACTGCAAGGATGGACGACTCCTCTTATGTGGTGAAAAAGCTCGGTGAAGTATCCCAGGGCTTATTCGCCTCAAGATCATATTTGGGGGAACGCGGCGCGCCGAAGAGCCTTCGAGACCTTCCCGGTCACAGCTTGATTTCCATCAGTAGACAGCCAGAGGGAGCGAAATGGCAGCTAACCGACGGCAACGGCAAGAAGCAAGAAGTCTCATTCGAGCCTCGCCTGGCGGTTGCTGATCCGGTGGTAGCAGCTCAACTCGCCGCCGCTGACCTGGGCATTGCCAGCATCCCTCATTTCCTTGCGCGGGATGTCGGAGCCCTCGCACCCGTGCTCCCGGATTGGAGGCCGCCGTGCGTGGAATTTTTTGCTGTTTATCCGGCCCGGCACGTCACTCCCCCGAAAGTAAGTGCATTTTTGGAGATGTTAGAAGCCGGGTTGTCGCATCAGATGGAGACCGTCGCTGCCAGGTGACCTCCACCTGCTCTCTAGCGAGGTTAGAAGCGGTAGTACAGGCTGAACTGCAGATTCCGCGCGCCGACGTTGACGCCGGTGATGCGGTTGAAGTTTACGCTGTTGATGTCCTGCTCCACGCCGATGGTGAACGACGGACGATTCGGCAGGTTGAAGGCCTGGGCGCCGAATTCGAGCGAATGGCGCTCGTTGAAGTTGATGCGCTTCAGCAGGGCCATGTCGAGCGAGAACGACGTGGGGCCGCTAAACATGCGCCGTTGCAGGTTGCCCACGAAGCCGGCCTTCGGATTGAAGAAGGCCTGATTGGGGAACGAGAGATTGTCATCGGGGTTCACGCCGCGGCCGGCGAGTGTGTAGCCCGGGTTGACGAAGAGCACGCCCTCGGTCTTGTTTAATGCGAAGACCTTGTTGGTGATGTCGCCGTAAGTAAGGTTCGTCGTGGCCGTGTTGCGGCCGGCATTGGAACGCGCAGCCCGGTTCAGCGTGCCGCGATTCGAGACGACGGAAAACGGGAACCCGGACAGGAAGCTCTGCACCGCCGACACTGTCCAGCCGCCAATCACGTGATTCACCGCGCGATTGGAGGAGAAGCGTTGGCCCGCACCGAAAGGTAGTTGATAGGTGACGTTGAACTTGAAGGCCTGCCGCAAGTCGAACGGCGCGCGGGCGCGTTCGAGCGAGTTATTGCCGTTGTCGAGGAAGGGTTCGAAGCGGTTCTGGTCGTCACCCGCCGTGTCGCTCAGGACCTTCGACCAGGTGTAATTGGCCTGGAAAAAGACACCCTTCGCGCGGCGGCGGACTTCGAGTTGCAAAGCGTTGTAGGTGCTATTCGCACCATTGGCGATGACGTTGGCGCCCAACGCATTCTGATTCTGGAAGAAGCGGACTGTGCCCTGTTGCCCATTCACCTGTAAGTTGGAACCAAGCGTGCCGGCCTCGCCCTGGCGGAGCAACTGTTGATTAAGCGCCGAACCCAGGTTCGGATTCACGAGATTCGGCACCACAGTCAACCCCGGGGTATTGGGGTTATTGCCGTTGGCCTGGATGCGGCGGAAGTCATCCAAAAAGCCGTTGCGGCGGATATCGACCTGGTTATAGTCGAAGGCGCGCAGCAACTTCGTGCCGTGGTTACCGACGTACCGGGCTTCGATAATCGTGCCCTTGATTTCGTGCTGAATGCCCAGCGTGTACATCTGGGTGTAGGGCGTCGCCAGACTGAATTCTGGTGAACCCAAGGCCACTTGCGGATTCGCCCGGTAGAGCGCGGGCAAGCCAATCGGCGTCACAAATGGCGACACCGAGAGCGACGGCACATTAGCCAGCGTGTTGACCAGATTTACCTGCGTGGCCGAAGTGCTCAAGCCGCCATTGGTATTCGCGTTATTGCGGACCGCGGTCAACGTGTCGTCATTGATGAAGGCAATACCATAGGAGCCGCGCAGGGCGGTTTTGCCCTTGCCAAATAGATCGTAAGCGAAGCCGATGGTCGGGGCGAAGTTATTCCGGTCGGAGTTGTAAAGAGGCCGCCCGTTCTTGTTGACGAAGTCGAAAGAGGCGTTCGGATTCAGCACGGTGGAGATGATATTGTTATCCACCGCATTGGGCAACAGGAAGAGGTTGTTCTTCTCTTTCAAAACCGTCCAATATTCGTAGCGCAGACCCATCGTCAGCGTCAGGCGAGGGAGAACGCGCCATTGGTCCTGCAGGTAGAGTGCCCAAGTATCGTAAGCGAAGTTACGCCGTTCGCCAATCCCTTTCGCAAAGCCCTCGGACGGATTGTTGACGAAGAAGGTTTGTGTTACGTTCGTGGTAAAACCGGCGAGCGTCGCCAGATAGTCATTGGCGCGCGTCAGGTCTTGTGGGGAAACGCCGGGCAGCTGCGCGTTGCTCAGGCCATTGTTATTCTGGGCGCTCAAGCCCAACGTGGCCGTGGGAATGGCACCGGCGTCGTTGTAGGGAGCCGTGCGAATCCACTGGGTCTGCATGCCGAAGGAGACCGTGTGCTTCCCCTTAAGCCAACTCGCATTGTCCTGCAGCGAGTAAGTATTCGTGAAGCGCCCCTGGGAGAGAAAGTTATTCTGCGGCAGGTTGAAGATATTCGTACCCGTGCCAGTGACCAACAAGGCAGGTACGGCGTCCACCCGATTAAAGACGCTCGGGCTGCGCAGAAAACCACCACGCAATTCGTTGGTGAGCGTGGGCGAGATGGTGGAGCGCCAGCCAACGCTCATGAAGTTACGAGTGGTGTCGGTAAAGTTCGGCGGCACGGCGTCGTAGAAGCGGGTATTGATATCTGGCCGGTCATTATATTCCGAGGTGCGGTTGTAACTCACCGTGAAGCTATTCGACGAATTCAGGTAGTAATCCCAGCGATTCACAAACTGGTCGCGTACCGTATTCGCGCGCGCGTTGAATCGATACCCGCTGGTGAGAATGCCGTCGCCGGCGTCGGTGCTATTGGGGTTCGGCAGCGAGGCGATCATCGCGCGGATGGTGGGATCGGCCGTCAGGTTGCGCGCGGCCAGCACATTTACAGACTGGATGGCCCCGCCACCGGTTGGCCGGTAGAGAAAGTTACCCGCCCGCGCGTCAGGTACCAGCACCGTGCGCAACTGCAGGTTCTGCTGCTTTAAACGCAAGGATTCGAAGTTGCCATAGTAAAAGAGCTTGTCCTTGATGACCCGGCCACCGAGTGACACACCCAATTGATTCTGATTCAGTTTCGGCTTCTTCAGCCCGGCGCGATTGCTGAAGAACTCATTGGCATTATAGGCTTCGTTCTGATTGAACCAATAGGCCGAGCCGTGCAGTTGGTTGGAACCCGACCGCGTGGTCAACGTCACCTGGGCGGAGCCGCCGCCCACCGTCGAACCGGCGTTGCCCACCGCTAGCGACATCTCGGAGACCTGGTCAATCGTCGGACGAATCGGGATAAAGTCCAGCGAGTTGGTGCGAATGAAATTGTCCTGAATGTTCACGCCGTCCAAGGTCACGTTCGCCGCGGAGGTGCGCATACCATTAATCACGGTGGCGCCACGTCCGTCGCTGACTCCGGCCTGCGTCGTAAACAAAGTGCTGATCTGGCGTGAGGCCGTGGGTAGCTGCTCCAACTGCTCGCGCGCGATGACGCTCACCAATTCGCTGTTCCCCAGTTGCACGCCTTCGATCTCGGCGCTGACTTCCACCACCTGCGACGACGAAGCGACTTCGAGCTTCAAGACGCCAAGCGAAGTCTCCTTGAGCGAGTCGACCTTTACTTTGCGTAGGGAGACTTTGGCAAAACCCGGCTGCGTCACCGCGACGTCGTAGCTCTCCGGCCGCAACGCGACAAAGGAGAACAGACCTTCGGCATTCGTCTTACTCTGCAGGAGCGCCGAAGCGCCGCCGCTGATAAAGACTTCCACCGTGGCGCCCGCGACGGGAGCGCCGGTTGGATCCTGAACGGAGCCAGTCAACCTGCCGTTAACCTGACCCAAAAGAGGGAGCGCGAACGCGCACAAAACCGCAAGACCAAGGCGAAACATAAAGGCAGTTTAACAAAATTGAAAGAATGCGTGGGGTGAATCACCCCAATTCTATTTCACGCCAAATAAATTCGGACGAATGTTCCGGTACGTAAATCGCGCCGGATTGACGCCCGTTACGCCCCCGGAATCCACCTCGATGATCCGCGCCGCCACCGGCTCATAGGCCGCGCGCGGCGCAATGGTGCCCTTCGCCACCAGGATGCGCATCTGTGCCGGAAGCACGCCGACGCTCTGTAACTGATTCAAGCTAAATGGGATGACGCGCTTCGGCGTTAGCACCACCAGGTTCGGCAGATCGGGCGTTGAGCCCTCCACTTCGATCACCGCTGTGGTCCCCATATCCCAGTAGCGGCCGCCCCCGTGGCGTACGGCCGTCTCTACAAACCGGCCGTCGTGAATGCCCTTCACGCGCCCCTTCAGGCGGATGGAGTCGCCGTGCAGGTTGTCGGTTTTGCCGCCAACCGCCCCATCGAAGGGGCTACCCACCCCAAGCTGGATCGCCTGGGCCGCTGCACCAGGGTCGGCGAGCACCACCACCCAACCGACCGCTTTCTGCTTTAAAAGCTCCGCCAGAATGTAGGTGCTGTCCCCAGCGGAACCCCCGCCGATATTGTCGCCGGCGTCCATCAGCGCCACCGGGTACTTGCCGTTCTCCATGGCCAACTTCACCGCCTCGGCGGCATTGGGCGCCTTCAGCGTAAGTTGATCGCGCAGGTTCCACAGCATCCCGGCCAGGCGCTCCGCTTCGCGTTTGGCCAGCGCCGGATCATTGTCGGTCACCACGACGGCGCTGGGCCCCATGGCCAGAATGTCGGCGTACTGGTAGCCGCCGGCGACGCTGGCCGCCAGAATCCCGGGCCGCGTTTCCAGGCGTTTGCTCTCGTCGGTGATGGGCTTCAGCGGCGCCGCGTAGGTGTTGTGGAAGAGAATATTGAAGAGCATCGGCGGCTTGACGATGGCCTGCGTGGGCTTCACTTTGCCGGCCACCACCTGCGCCATCAGCTTCGCGGCCTGCACGCCCCGGTCCTTGGCGTCCAGATGCGGACACTCCTTGTAGGTGATCAGCGCGGTGGTCATGCGCACGATCTCTTCGGAGACATTGGCGTGAAAGTCATGCACGACGATGAGGGGAATGCGCTCCCCAAAGGCCTGGCGGACGCGGCGCACGATTTCGGCGTCGGCGTGCGGATAGCTTTCGGCCACCATGGTGCCGTGCAGAAAGAGCAGAATCCCGTCGAGCTTGGGGGCCTGTTTCAAGCGGCTAATCAGCTCCTGCGTGAGCGACTCAAAGACGCTATCGAGCACGATGCCGATGGTCTGCGGCCCGGCGACGAGCGTGGGGTAGAGGGTGAGTCCGCTTTGCGCGGCACCTTCGATGAAGCCCGCCGTCGTGTTGTTGGCGTTGACGGAGAGCTTCAGCAGGTCGTCGCCACGCAGGATGCCGCTCGCGCCGCCAATGCCGGCCTCGAAGTCGGCGAGCGTAGTCTTCTTAGGGTTAAAGGTATTGGTCTCATGGACGATACCGCCCACGCCGATCACTGGCTTCGTTTGGGCGGCCGCAAGAGACGCGAGCAGAATGAAGATGACGCGCATAGGCGCGATGATATCAGGCGGTGGCCCCGGAGAGAATCGCCAGGGTGGCTACAGCTTCGCCATCAACTCGCGGATTTTGCCCTGCTCGGCGGCATCCGGATTCTTCGTCAACGCCAACTCCAAGGACTTCCTGGCGTTCGGCTTGTCGCCCTTCTGAAAGAGCGCCATGCCGAGGTGGTAGTGGTACGTGGACTTCTCCGGGAAACGGCCCGTCAGATCGCGGAAAATGTTCACCGCATTATCGCTGAGGTTTTTCTTGATATAAATCCAGCCGAGCGTGTCGTTCACGTCGGGGTGATTTGGCATGCGCTGCTTCGCGCGATTGGCGAATGAGAGAGCTTGATCGAGGTTCGAGCCTTCCTCGGCCATCAGGTAGGCGACGTTGTTCAAGGCCACCGGATTATCCGGGTCAATCGTCATGATCTTCTCGTAAATCGGGCGGGCATCCTTCAGATTGCCTTGCGACTCCAGAATCATGGCCTGCCGCACGTACGCGTTCACGTCGTTAGGCATGATCTCCTTGGCCTTGGCGAAGGCGTCCATCGCCCCCTTCAAATCTCCGCGCAACCGCAGCACGTCGCCCAGGCGGAGGTGCAAGTCCGCCGACTTCGGGCTCTTCGCTAACAACTGGCGGAATTCGCTTTCGGCGATGTCCAACTTGTTCGCGCGCGCCGCCGTGTTGGCGTAGACCACCCGCAGGTCATTGCGGTCCGGCGCCTTGCCGATCTCGGTCTTGAGGAGGTTCATCGCCTGGTCGAACTGTTGCTGCGAGGTTAAGACTTCGATGAGCCCGGCGAGGCTGCGCGGGTCAGTCGGGGAGTTCGCATAGAAGCTCTTGAAGATCGACTCCGCCTGCGGGTAGCTCTTCTCGGCGAGATTCAGCATGCCCAACTGAAACTGCGCGTCCGGCAAGGCCGGGCTCTGTTTCAAAAGCCCTTCCAGGTCCGTCCGGGCTTGGCCGAATTCACGCATTCCAATCAGCGCCGACGTCTTCAGGAGCCGCGCGGCGAGGTTCGTCGGATCGAACTGCAGCACTTGGTTGGCGCTCTGGACGGCATTCTGATAATCCTGCTTCGAAATGTAGACCTGAGCCAGCGCCAGCTTCGCCAGTTGGTAGTCCGGCCGGTACTTGATGGCTTCCAGCAACTGCACGCGCGCGGCGTCCAGGTCGCCCTTGGCGATCAGGGCACGCGCCAAATTGAAGCGCAAGACATGATTCTCCGGGGACTTCGCCACCACCGACTGCAAGTCGTTAATCGCCGACTGCACCTCTTCCCGCGTACCCGCCTGCAGCTTCAGCGAAGCGCGCATCGCCAGCGCTTCCGTGTCGCTCGCATCTTCCTTCAGGATCGTTTCCACCAGTTGCGTCGCTTCCGTCTTCTTGCCCTGCAACACCATCGTTTCCACAATCTTCTTCTGATAGCCGTGCTTGTCCTTCGGCTGATCCTTCGCCCCCAATTCGAACTGGCGGATGGCGTTATCGAGATCCTTAATGCGGAAGAAGAACTCGCCCACCGCCAGGTGGCGATTGGGAAACGTCTTCGGGTCGTTAATGATCTGGTTCAGCGTGTTTTGCATCTCGTCGCGCCGGTTGATGACGAAGTAGTGCGCGGCCAATTGCAGATAGTGCGAGACGTTCTTCGGCTCGTTGGCCACCTGCAGTTTCAAAAGCGCCTCTGCCTCGTCGAGCCGCTTCTGCTGGCTCAGGCGCGTGTAGAGCACGTTGTAGATCGGGTTATAGCTCTTGTTCTTCGCGATCAGATCGCGCGCCAGCTTTTCGGCTTCGTCCCAACGGTCGTTGGCGCCGAGCGTCTGCACCAGCACCAGGACGAGTTCCGGTTGGTTGGGCTTGACGGCGTTGGCCTTTTCAAACGCGGCCAGGGCGCCCTTGGCGTCCTGCTTGGTCAACGCGATATAGCCATTCAGCCGCAAACCGTCGTAGGAATTCGGATTGTTGTCGGTGAGCTTCTTGGCCAGGTCCTCAATCTCTTTGATGAACTCCTTCGGCTTCGCCGGGTTCACCGCGTAGAAAGTGAGATAGATCTCGGCCAGGCGCGCCGGGGCGTCGAGGTTCTTCGGATCCAGTTCCACGGCGCGCTGCAACGCGCGCATGGCGTCCACCGGACGGCCGAGCTTCAGTTCGGAGAGCCCGAGCCGGTAATAGCCCTCGCCAAAGCGCATGTCCTTCTGGAGCGCGCGCCGGTACATGATGGACGCTTCCTTGTACTTGCCGTTGCCAAAGTACTTATTGCCGCTCTCGAGGTACTTCTTCCGCAGGGAGGCCGCATCGTTCGAGCAGGCGGAAATCAGGGCTAAAATCAAGCCAACGGACGCCATCTTCCAGGCGCGCTTCGCGATCATCATGGAGTTCTCCGAATAAAAAGTCTCTTCATATCATAGCCTGAAGCCCAGTACCGCTGGAGCCAAAGGCCTATCTGCCCGGCCTAAGCCCGGCTCTTGGTACTAGGGCAGACGCAGCAATCCGAACAACGGCGGCAGTGCTCGCACTGGTGCAAATCGCAACAGTCCTTCGTACAGTAAACGCAAATTCGCGCCGAGGGCTCGCTGCAAATCGAGCACGCAAAGCGCAATTCCGCCTTCTCGGGGCCCTTCTCGGGGGAAGGCAAGGGAATCGTCATAGCAGGTTTCTCGCTGTTCATTTCAGGGGCTTGGGCTTCGGCACCGGAGTCACGCGCGGCGGCAGACTCCGGCAACGCTGCGCTTCCTTCTCCAGAAGATCGCGTTCCTGTTCGCGCATGGCCACCAGTTCCTTTACATATTCTCGCAGACGTTCGCGCGACGCGGCAGTCTCATTGGTCAGGCTGGTGAGCAAATCCGCCACCGCCGGATTCTGATAGCGCCGGATGCCATCTGAAAAAGACAGCACCTGGCTCTCGAGCGTCTGCAGGCGAAAGTAGACGTCCAGCGCCACCGTCATGCGCTCCGGCTGCCGCGACAGTGAACCCACCACCAGCGCCGCGTCCTCAATCTGGCTCAGGATGGACTTCTGCTGCGCCACGTAGGCCTCGGGCGCATTCGACCACGCCGCCGGGTCAATCTGCTTCACCAGTGGTTGCAGCCGCGCCGTCTGGCTGACTAAGTCCGCCAGTTGCTTGCGCACTTCCCACTCTGGCGGCAAACCGGCCGGTTGCGCCAGCAAATCGGTGGCGGCGATAAGGAGAAGGCCTAACTGTCTCACGTCCACAGTTTCTCATGGCTACTGGAAAAGGGGGCACTGGTGCTAGCATCGGAACAGACAAATTCACATGCACGACGTCATTATTCTTGGATCCGGCTGCGCGGGCAACACCGCCGCCATTTACGCGGGACGCGCGAACCTGAAGCCGCTGGTGGTGATGGGCCATGAACCCGGCGGCCAGCTCTCTATCACCACCGAGGTGGAGAACTTCCCCGGCTTTCCCACGGGCGAAATGGGCCCCGTGCTGGTGGAAAACATGAAGAAGCAGGCCGAACGCTTCGGCGCCGAGTTCCGCTACGGCACGGTCGTCGAAGCGGACCTTTCCAAGCGGCCCTTTCGTCTCTCCATCGACGGCGAATGGGTGGAGACACGCACGCTCATCGTCGCCACCGGGGCCTCCGCCCGGTGGCTAGGCCTCGAAAGCGAGCAAAAGCTCATCGGCCACGGCGTGAGTTCCTGCGCTACCTGCGACGGCTTCTTCTATCGCGACAAGGAGATCATGGTCGTCGGCGGTGGTGACTCCGCCATGGAGGAGGCCAACTTCCTCACGCGCTTCGGACGTCAGGTGACCCTGGTGCATCGCCGCGACTCCTTCCGCGCCTCGAAGATCATGATTGAGCGCGTGCAGGCCAATCCCAAGATCAAGATTCTGCTCAATACCGTAGTCGACGAAGTGCTCGAAGTCAGCGAGAAGAGCGTCACCGGCGTCAAGCTACGCAACCTCGTCAGCGGCGAAACCTGGCAGCAGCCGGTCGACGGCTTCTTCGTCGCCATTGGCCACATCCCCAACACCAAGCCCTTCGTGGGCCAGTTGGATTTGGACGAGGACGGCTACATCATTTCGCACGGTGGGGCTCGCACCAATATCCGCGGCGTCTTCCATGCCGGCGACGTGCAGGATCGCGTTTACCGCCAGGCCATCACCGCCTCCGGCGCCGGCTGCATGGCCGCCATCGAAGCCGAGCGCTTCCTCGAAGCCGAAGGCCACTAAGTCTGGCGCCGGAATGGCCACGCCAGCACACTAAAGAACGCTAGCGCCACCAACTCGCCGCCCAATAAGTACACCGGCCACGGACCCAGAAAATCCAGCAGCGAGCCTCCGGGCGGCTTCTGGCATAGATACATATAGTTCGTCCTGAATAGCCAGTTGAAGAGGCCGATCGTCAGCGCGTAGGCATTCAGCATCAACATCACACGCCACACGCAGCCGGGCTTCGGCTTGGCTTGCCCGCTCCACCACAGGTACAGCAGCAACATCACAATGCCACCGTGGGCCAGGAAGAAGTAAATGGTGGGATAGCTGGGAAACGGATCCCACAGGTCGGGCGTGATCACGGCCATGCTGGTTCCCACCAGTCCCGTGAAGAAGGCGAATTCGAATGGCGACTGCTGCAGCGTGAACGCCGCAATTACCGTCAGCCAGACGATCAGGTCGCAAAGCTGCAAAGGCAAGCCGGCGGGAAACTGGAACCAATGCTTGGAGAATTTGTAGCCGTAGTAGATCAGCTCATTCAACAGCAACAACCCGCCCAGCGTCCAGCGATGGGCTACCGCCTGAGTCGGAAACCGGCGCGTTGCCTCCGTCGCGGCCCAGGCCAGCAGCGGAATCGAGGCCAGCATCAGCCAATGCACCCAGCCGAAAAGAGTAAAGTTATTTCGCCACTAGCGATAAGGTCGCTGTGGCCATCGTGCCGTTCACGTCGATGACGCGGAAGGTGATCAAGAATTGACCGGTCGCTGTCGCTAGGCCCGTGATGGCACCAGTGGATGACAAGATAAGGCCAGCCGGCAACGTGCCGGTGGCGATCGCAAAGGTGTAGGGACCGGTGCCTCCCGTGGCCTGCAGCGAGCCGCTGTAGATTTGACCCATGGTCGCGATGGGCAAGGTGGCGGTGGTGATGATGAGGCCGCCCAGAGGCGCGACGACGATCACGTAGGGTTGCTGTACCTGCGCACCATTGGCGTCAGTCACCCGGATGATGACGGGATAAATGCCTGGCGTGGTTGGCATGCCGGAGAAGACGCCCGCGCCAGAGAGGACAACACCAGCCGGTAAGGTGCCGCTGACGACCGCGACCGTGTAGGGGGCCATGCCGCCCGCGGGAGAGAGCGTCAAGCTATACGCTCCGCCTACCGTGCCATTGGGGAGGGTGGCGTTCGGAATGGTGATGGTGCTGGAGGCGACATTCAACGTGATCACCTGGGTAGCCGTGGCTCCCGAAGCATCTTGCACGATGACCGTGAACGTACCCATTCCGGCCGTGGTGGGCAGCCCGGAAAGGATGCCCGGCGAGGATAACATGAGTCCCGCCGGAAGGGCGGAGCCCGAAGCTAACATGAACGTGTAAGGGGCTTGGCCGCCGCCAGCGATAAGCTGGAAGCTATAAGCCCTTCCCGGAGCGGCCGAGGGAAGGGTGGATCCGACGGTGAGGGCCGCGGTGGCCCGTACCACCAGCGTCAAGGCCATCGTCGCGGTGGCGCCGGCGGAGTCGGTGATGCGCAACGTGACAGGGAAGGTACCCGAAGCCGTGGGCGTGCCGCTGAACGCGCCATTCGAACCCAGAGTGATGCCTGCGGGCAACGTTCCGCTGACGAGCGCGTAGGTATAAGGCCCGGCACCGCCGATGCCACTAAGGTTAGCCGAATACGAACTACCGACGGTACCGTCGGAGACAGCATTCGACGCAAACGCGAGCCCAGTGCTACCAATCACAATGACCTGCGTGAACTGAGAACTGGCACCGTTGGCATCGGTGGTCTTCAGTTTCACGAGGTACGTGCCGGCCGCGGTGGGCGTGCCGGAGAGGGTGCCGTTTTCGTTGAGGGTCAGCCCCGGAGGCAGGGCGCCGCTGTCGAGGACGAACGTGGTGGGGCCGGTGCCGCCAGTGGCGGCGAAGCTATAGCGGTAAGGCTGGCCCACCTGACCCGAGCCAGGCAAGGCGCCCGTGAGGGCCAGACTGGAACCGTTGATATCGAAGAAATATGTCACCAGGGAGGTGGCGCCCGTGCCATCGGTCAGGCGAATGGTGAAAGGCGTGGCGCTGATGCCGCCGGGGACACCGGAGAGCACACCCGCGGGGGTGAGCGTAAGGCCCTGTGGCAGAGTACCAGCAGCCAGTTCGAACGTATAGGGGCCCGTACCGCCAGTTGCTTGTAGAGTGGTGGTATAGCTCTGGTTTTGGCGCGCCGAGGGAAGCGTAAAGGTGGAGAATGCGGCGCCACCTCCGGACACAAAAATCGCCACCGTGATTTGCGAAGTGGAGCCGTTGGCATCGCTGACTCTTATAGTGGGGAGGAAGAGCCCGCTGGTAGTGGCGATGCCATAGACATTGCCGTTCTGAGCGAGCGTGAGCCCGGACGGCAGAGTACCCGAAATGAGGGTGAAGACATATGGAGCCATCCCATTCGTCACGCTAAGCGTTGAGGTGTAGGGTTGGTTCACGAAGCCGTTGACAAGTCCACTCCGGGACCAGGATTGGCCGGCAGGTTGGACGGTGATGGTGACAGGCAACTGCGCTGCCTGGCCTCCAGCGTCGAAAGCGCGAACGAGGAAGGTGTACCTACCGGCGATTGTGGGGGTCCCGATAAGGTTGCCATCCATGTTCAGCGTAACTCCGGGCGGCAGAGCGCCGGTAGAGGACATCAGGAAAACATAAGGGGCAAAGCCGCCGGTGGTGCGCAGGGTGCCGATGAATTTGGTATTCACAAACGCATCGGGGAGCGGAGAGGGCACAATGCTGAAGCCGCTGGAATTGACGTTATACAAAACATCGAACGTGTTGCTTTGACCGGCGGCATCGGTTACGCGAACGGTAACCGGGAAGGCCCCCGAAGCGGTGGGAATGCCGCTGACCGTGCCGTTCACCAGGGTTAGTCCCGCGGGCAAGTTGCCGTTTACGATCGCGTAAGTGTAAGGTCCAGTTCCGCCCTGAGTGCGAAAGGTATTCGAGAATCCGGTGTTCACTACGCCGTTGGGAATGGAGGCGGTGGCGGTCTGAGGAATGGTATTGCCTACTACCAGGGAATAATTCGACTCCATTACGGTGCCGGTAGAGTCGGTCACCTGCACGGAGAAGTTCGAGGTCCCCGCCGAATTGGCGGTGCCGGAGATGAGGCCGGTATTGGCGAGGGTGAGGCCGGCAGGCAGAGCGCCGGTACCTATGGCGAACGTATAGGGGCCGGTACCGCCCACCGCGGCGATGGTTTGGCTATAAGGAAGGCCGGCCGAAGCACCGGCCAGCGAGACGGTGGTAAGCCCGAGCCCGGTGCCGGTAATCCGTAGCGTCATGGAGGCTTGATACGAGTTGCCGAGGGAGTCCGTCACTCGGAGGTTCAGTGGGAAAACGCCGGCCGCGACCGGGGTACCGTAAATGCGGCCCACGGAGGTGATCCACAATCCGGCCGGCAGCGTACCGCCGCCGGAGACCAAGTCGAAGGAGTACGGCGAAGTGCCACCCTGTGCGGTAAGCGTGTTGTCGTAAAAGGTTGCCGGCTTACCATCCGGGAGGCTGGTCATTGAAATCTGGAGCCCGGTGGGTCCGGCGACCCGTAGCGTTAGATTCGTGAGTCCCGTGACGCTCGTCGCGTCGGTGCTTTGCACGCTGAAGCTATACAGCCCAGGCGATTGGGGCGTTCCAGAAAGCACTCCCGCGCTGCTAAGCGTGAGTCCTGCGGGGATAATGCCGGCGGTGACCAGGTTATTGTAAGGGGCGTTGCCTCCAGAGGGGACTAGAGTGATTTGATAGGCTTGGCCAACGGTTCCCGAAGGCACGGTGGTCCCAATGGTGATTGCCGCATGAGCAAAGATCACGCTGAGGATACCGAGGATCGCGATTCGTTGTGGCCGTTTTAGGGATCCATTCATAAACTGTAAGGTAGAAAGTGTCATCTCGGTAGTAAGAGATCGATGTACACCGTTCTGTTTCGATATTAGTGATCGATTTGTACCGGGGTGGGGAGTTCCGTCGAATAAGCGCAGAGTTACGGGAGCGGGCTGATGAAGCGCCGTAGCGATTTTCGGATGATCGAGTTACAGCTTTCGGCAAAATCGGTAGCCCGTCGCGCCAGCCGAACCCATGGCCGGCGCAGTTGTCGCTCTAAGTCCTGAGTCTGCAGAGCCCGTACATCTAGCTCCCTTTGCAGCGCCTCCAACGCCGTGGTGCGCGAGGCGAGCTCCATATCCAACTGCTGGGCCCATGTGCTTCGCTCCTCAAACTCCAACCGCAGTTGCCGCAGTGCCTCGGCATGCTCGCGCAAGTCCTGCGTCATGGCAAGAGTCCATGCGGTCCGCGCCGTTAACTGGCTCTCGAGATCCTCCGCCCAGGCGGTGCACCCCGTCAGATCGCGCTCCAGACTGCGGGCCCAATCGGTTCGCCGTTCCAACTCCCCTTGCCATTCAAGCGCCTGCTTCGTCACCCGTTCCAGTTCCTGCTGGAGACTCAATGCCCAGGCGGTGCGTTCGCGCAGCAAGCGTCCGGACTCTGAGTCAGCCAGGAGATCACACACCACGGCCAGCTCTTTCTGGGCCGGGTGCGGCCAAGTCGACCAATCGTAAAGCTCGCCGCCTGGCGCCAGTACGGCAGCATCGCTGGCGCGTTGCTGCCGCACCGCGCGTAGCAGTTCTGCCCGCGGCGGTTCGCCATCCGTGGGGGTGGAACCGGAGTTTTGGCTGACGACCGCGAGCAAATGAGTGGGCGTTAGATTTCCGGACGCCATCTCTTCTTCATCGCGGGCATGTACCTGATCGATGAACTGCCGATCCCATTCGGCAGTCATGTCGAAATGGCCCCCGAAAGCCCGGTCAACAAACGGATCAATGAGGTTGCCGAAGGGCACGAATAAATGAAAGTGAAAATTTTCTATCAGGAGAGGAAGAATATCCTGCGAACGAATTCCTTCGAAGCCTTCTAGGGAGCAGTCCCAGTCAGAAAAAAGTGCCTCATAGCCGCCCAGTCTACGGTTCACACGATAGGAAGGGGGCAATTTCCGCCAAAACTCCTGCACCATTTTCAGCGCTTCGGGCCAGCGCTGATGGCCATTGCGCCCAATCATGTCGGAAATGGCGAACGAACCGGTGGGAGTGAGCGCTTGACGAATCTGCAAAAACAGTCCTTCAAGATTCGATACGTGATGTAGAGACTGGTTGGCGATTATGGCATCGTAGCTGCCGCTGGCGATCCAGGTATTGAAATCAGCCAGAACGAAGAGTAAGTGGTGGTCGAGTTGGTGGGCTCGCGCCGCACGCTGGCCGCGCGCCAGCATTTCGACATTCACGTCCAGGCATTCAATACAGAAGGTATGGTGGCCCAAAGCCTTCAGCTCCAGGGCTAGCTTACATTCAAGATCCCCATTTCCAGCGCCCAGGCTTAAAAAGCGAGGCGCAACGATTTGTTCGCATTTTTCCTGCAGCACCTTGAGAAATAGGCCGTCAGGTGAATGGAAGCCGTGGGGCAAAAGCTTGGGGACCAAGTATCGATTAGACCAATAGTGAAAGGAGGCGGGAAGGTCGTGCACATCCAAACAGTTGGCGTAGATCTGCCGTTCTTTCGCCAGTGCGCTTGAGTAGTCGGTCGGGTTGTACATCTCATTAACGATAGGGGTTTCTGAGCGACAAAGGGGGGCCGGCGCGGCGCCCGCCCCCCAACAGGCAGGAAGCTAAGGGTTTAGCTGCGCTGGAGACGAATGACGACCGAGCTCAGCACATTCGCGGCGCTAGCCGTCTTGCCGTCCGATACATCGACCAGGAAGAAGGTGAGTCCGTCCTGAATCCATCGGCCGGTCATCATCGAACCGGACTTACCCTGCATCGCGAACAACTGCCCGGTCGGTCCACCGAGGCGGATCTCGACGACCGAAGCGTTGGGCGCGTTCCAGGAAATCGTAGTCTGGCCCAGATTGCCACCCTGCACCGGAACGGGGTTGGGACTGGCCGTAATGGAGTTGCCGGTGGGGGTTGGCGCAGTTCCGGAGGCGGCTCTGAGGTTACCGTTGACGCCAGTGGGGAAGAAGCCTCCAGACGTCGCGTTGGCTGCGCCGCCGTAAGCCAGTTTCAAAACTTCGCCAGGCGTGCGCACTTCCGAAAGCGCATTGCTGTCGGTATTGAAATATAAGGTGCCGGAGGGCGGGGGAATGTGATCCAAAGCGTCAAGCGCAGTGGTGGGCAAGTTCAAGCGGGCAATCTGCACGCGGATCGCGCCGGCGTGCATCGCCTCCACGGCCAGAATGCGGGCCGCGGCGCCCAGAATGGTTTTGTCCTGGATCAGGGGAGCCGCACCGCCATAGGCGGTAACGCCGATATCTTCGAGGGCGCGGGCCACTACGAGGAAGTCCGCCTGGCTACCGAATCCGATACCAAGCGCGGCGAGGTTGATGGCGGGTTTTGCGATGGGGGTGCCTCCCAGACCGGTGATCGTATCCCGCAGTAACTTGACGTGGACTTGTTCGTTCGAGGCAAGCTCTTTGGCAATGTTACTGATGGCGGCGTCAGAGAAAGTAACTTGCGAGCCGCCGGTTGTTGCGCCGGCAGTGCCGGAGCCCGTGATGTTCGAGCCGAACTGAGCGATCGCCTGACCCGTCGTGGCCGCCGTATAGAACTCCGCCTCCAGATATTCGAGATTCAAGGCAAACTGGAGAATATCCAGGTCGGTGATGGCGGCTTGGGCGTAGGCCGTTTTTCCCGTTGCGGCGGCCGCAGCCATTGCTCCTGCCAACCCAATGCTGCGGACGAACTTACGCCGGTCTGGTGAGGCGGCGATCATATCCCGAATCAATGTATTTTCAGTCATCGTTTTCTCCTAAAGATGTCCGTTTAGCGCTGGCCGAAAGGCTTTTGGCTCTCACTGTCGCTGACGGTGCCCAAATGCAAGAGCATGTCGATGGCCATTCCAAGGCATGAGATCCCGACAATCAGGCGGGCAGGCCAGCAAACGCGGCGAGCGCTTAGCGAATCTCTGGGAACGCGAGGCGGTTAGGCCGACCGTTATTGGCGGAGACTTAAGCGAAATGGACCTTGGATTGCTAATCCCTTGGGATGCCCTCCCAATTGGCCACCTTTCGTCCGTCGCTCATCACCTCCCACGAATCCAGCGTGACGCTCCGCGTGGGCTACGAGATTGGGCATCAGTGCTGGCAGGACACCCCCATGATTGTGGTGGTGAGCATCCACGAGTCGAGTCACTGCCGTTTGATAACTCCCGACTTTCCCGAGACTTTTCCCGCCGTTCCCACCATGGCCTATCGCGACGGCTTCGGAAACCGCTGCCACCGGCTCACGGCCCCGGCCGGACGTTTCCTGGTTCGTGGTGGTGCGCTGGTGCGCGTCTCCGCGGAGCCCGACCCTTGCCACCCGAACGCTCTGCAGCACCCTGTGCAAGATTTGCCGCAAGAGACCCTCGTTTTCTTACTCGGCAGCAGATATTGCGAGACTGACCGCCTCTCCGCAATGGCCTGGCAACTCTTTGGCCACACCTCACCGGGCTGGCCGCGCGTCCAGCAGATCTGCGACTTCGTCCACCGCCGCCTGACTTTCAATTATCAGAACGCCGATGCCACCCGTACGGCCTTCATGGCTTTCGAGGAGCAAACTGGTGTCTGCCGCGACTACGCCCATTTGGCCATCGCCTTTTGCCGTTGCATGAATATCCCGGCCCGCTATTGCACGGGTTACTTGAGCGACCTGGGCACGGAGCCTCCCTGGGGCATTCCGGACTTCGCCGCCTGGATCGAGGTCTATCTGGACGGCGACTGGCATACTTTCGACCCGCGCAACAACGTCCCCCGGCGCGGCCGAATTCTGATGGCCCGCGGACGTGACGCCTCCGATGTCGCCATCGCCACCACCTTCGGCCCCAGCATCCTCGAAAGCTTCATCGTCTGGACCGAGGAAGAGCCGGAGCTGTAGACGGTAACTTGAAAATTGCCCCCGGCCTGCATAACCACGGATGCTTCGGGTCTGAGTCTCGAGGGACAGTGGTATAACTGGAGCAAAGACATCATGGCGTGTGGCCGATGGCACGCGGGAAAGTGAAACGCGATCCGGGCCTGCAGGTGCGGCACACAATGATGGATCCCCAGGAATCTTCGAAACCCCTTCTGATGGTGGCGCTGGGAGCCTCCGCCGGAGGACTGGAAGCGTGCGAAGCATTCTTTCAGCACCTGCCGGAAGACACCGGCATGGGCTTTGTCCTGGTGATGCACCTGGCCCCGGACCGGTCGAGCGCCCTGGCCGAGATTCTGGGCCGGCGCACCCGCATGAAGGTGGAGCAAGCCCAGGACAACACCCGCATCCTCCCGAACCATGTGTACATCATTCCACCCAACGCCACCTTGACCATCAAGGACGGCATCCTGGTGGTAGAGCCGCCGGACGAACCACGTGGCCAACGCACGCCGATCGACAGCCTCTTCTCTTCGCTGGCCGAAGACTTCGGTGAAAATGCAGTCTGCATTATGCTTTCCGGGACAGGGACCGACGGCACGCTGGGCCTCACTACGGTGAAGGAACATGGCGGAATGGCCATGGCTCAGACCCTCGATTCCGCCAAGTACGACGCCATCCTCCGCAGCGCCATCGCCACGGGCCTGGTGGACCATATTCTGCCCGTGGAAGCCATGCCCGCCAAACTCGTGGAGTATGCCGCGCATCTCCGCACCTTCAACGGCAGCCTCCAAGCGGTCCGCGAGAAGATCGGCAACCACCTGGCCAAAATCCATGGCTGGCTGCGCAAGCGTTGCGGGCACGATTTTAGCCAGTACAAAGAGTCCACCATCTCCCGGCGCGTCGAGCGGCGCATGAAAGCTCTGCAAATCGATACGGTCGAGCACTACGTGCAGGTGCTGGAGGATCAACCGGAAGAGTGTGATCGTCTGTTTAAGGACCTGTTGATCGGGGTCACGCAGTTCTTCCGAGATCCCCTGGCGTTCGAAGCGCTGGCGCGGGACATCCTTCCGAAGTTGTTTGAGGGTAAGGACGCCGACGATCAGGTTCGCGTGTGCGTGGTGGGGTGCTCGTCGGGGGAAGAGGCCTATACGCTCGGAATCCTGGTGAGTGAACAGGTGGACAAACTCAAGCACCCTCCGAAGATACAGATCTTCGCTACGGACATTGATGATCAGAGTTTGGAGACGGCCCGGAAAGGTATCTACTCGCTCAAAAATCTGCAGGCGATGAGTGAGGCACGGCTGAAGCGCTTCTTCGTTCCGGTGCCGGATGGTTACCAGGTGACGCGCAGTTTGCGGGAGTTGGTGCTTTTTTCGAACCACAGTTTCATTAAGGACCCGCCGTTTTCGCGGCTCGATTTGATCTCGTGCCGCAACGTGTTGATCTATCTAGGGGCGGAATTGCAACAGAAAGTGGTGCCTCTCTTTCACTACGCGCTGCGTTCGGATGGCTATTTGTTTTTGGGCCCGTCGGAGAACATTTCTTCCCCTCCGGATCTGTTCCGCGTGATCGACAAAAAGTACCGGATCTTTCAGCGTCAGGATGGCCGGTCAAACCAGGATATGAAGTTCGCCTTCGGTAGCGCCGGCCGCCTATCGCAGGTGGCGAAGAAGGACCAGGAAGCAGACGCGTCGGAGTTGCCGAAGCAGTTGCAGCGCTTGATTTTGGAGCAGTATGGACCAGCCTGCGTGATCGTGAAAGAAACCGGCGAAGCCGTCTACTTCGCCGGCAAAATCAGCCGGTACCTGCGACACCCGGCCGGCAGCCCGGAAGCCAACGTAATCCAGATGGCGCGCGAGGGGTTGCAGATCCCTTTGCGCACCACGTTCCATCGAGCGGTGACGGGGCGGGAGCGCGACGCAAAAGCAGGTGCCGGTGCAGACGAACGGCCACTTGAGCCACGTCAATTTGACGGTGGACCCGATCATGGCATTCGCGGGCTCACGCCTTTATCTGATCTTGCTGGAAGAAGTGGATCCGGTGTTACCGCCCAGCCTGACTGGCGAATCGACACGGCCGGACATTGGTTTTGAGGAGGTCATCCGCCATCTCGAACATGAACTTCGAAGCGCCCAGGAAAACACGCAATCGGCGTTTGAGGAACTGGAGACGGCCAACGAGGAACTGCAATCGGCCAATGAAGAGTTTCAGTCCACGAACGAGGAATTAGAAACCTCGAAGGAGGAGATGCAGTCCCCCCACGAAGAGTTGGAAACCGTCAACGCGGAACTGAGCCGCCGAATCCACGAACTCGACCGAATCAACGGTGACCTCCAGAACTTCTTGTCCAGCACTCAGATTGCCACCATATTCCTGGATCCGGAGATGCGGATCAGGAATTTTACTCCTGCGGCGGGGAGTGTCTTCCGGCTCATCGCTGGCGATGCCGGGCGGCCGCTCACCGATTTGGCGGCCCGGTTTTCTTACACCGGTCTGGCTGACGACATTCAGGAAGTCCTCAAGACCCTCATCCCCTGTGAGCGGCAGCTGTCGTTAGCCGATGGGCAGCATCACCAGATGCGCATTTTGCCCTACCGGACCATGCATAACGTGATTG
Source organism: Bryobacteraceae bacterium (assembly GCA_019752335.1). Taxonomy (GTDB): domain Bacteria; phylum Acidobacteriota; class Terriglobia; order Bryobacterales; family Bryobacteraceae; genus JALHNI01. The sequence goes on along the minus strand of JAIEMJ010000003.1, from coordinate 168,843 downwards.
ACGGTGTGGTGCTTACCTTTACCGACGTAACCGGGCTCCGGCACGCCCAGAAAGAGGCGGAACGCGCCAAGACGTTTGCCGAAAACATCATCCGCACGGTACGTGATCCACTGCTGGTGCTGAACGCCGATCTGCGCGTGGAGGCCGCGAGCCAAAACTTCTACGAAGTGTTTCACCTATCGCCTCGGGAAACCCTGAACAAGGTATTCTTCGATCTCGGCGACCGGCAGTGGGACATCCTGGAACTGCGGCAGCTGCTGACGGAAGTGTTGCCCGAAAAGCGAGCCGTGCATGACTTCCGGGTAAGGCACCAGTTTCGGGACGCCGGGCAGATGACCATGATGGTGAGCGCCCGCCCGCTTCGGTTGCAGGACAACGACGCTCCCCTCATTGTTCTAACCATCGAGGACGTGACGTCGAGGGAACAGGTAAACGAGGCTCTGCAGCAGAGCGAGCAGCGCCTGAGCTTTATGGCTGAATCAATGCCGCAGAAGATCTTTACTACGCTGCCCGATGGCGCAGTGAACTATATGAACGCCCAATGGACCAAGACCACGGGGCTGCCTCCCGACGACATGCTGGGCTGGGCATGGCAGAACTTTATTCATCCCGCTGATCTCCCGGAAAACGTCCGCAGTTGGAAATGCGCCCTCGCTTCGGGAGAAGCATGGGAGTACACCCATCGCTTCCGGCGCTTCGATGGAACCTATCGGTGGCATCTTACCCGAGCCTGCGCCATGCGGAATCTCGAGGGCGAGATCTCGATTTGGGTGGGGTCCAGCACCGACATCCAGGACGAGAAAAGGACCGAAGAGGAACTGCGCCGTTTGAATGAAGATTTGAATCAGTTCGCCTTCGCCGCCAGCCACGATCTGCAGGAGCCCTTGCGCATGATCACCAGCTATTCCGAATTGTTGCTGGCCACCTGTGGAGATCACGTGGGCGAAGAGGCTGCCGCTTGTGTGAAGTACATTTCGCAAGGCACACAGCGAATGAGCGAATTGCTCGCGGACCTGCTCTCCTTTACGGAAGTGGGCGGGGGCGAAGGGACATCGGAGGCGGTCGACCTGGAGCTTGTACTGCGCACAGTGCAGCAAAATCTGCAGCCGGCCATCCGGGGGAGCGGCGCCCTGCTCACCCACACACCGCTGCCCACGGTGGCGGGACATCAGGCGCATTTGGTGCAGCTCTTGCAGAATCTGGTAAGCAATTCGATCAAGTACCGCAGCGACCGTCCGCCGGTTGTGCATATCTCCGCCGAGCCACGCGAAGAGGAGTGCCTGTTTACCGTCGCCGACAACGGCCGGGGCATCGCGGCCGAATATCACGAACAGGTCTTTGGGGTATTCAAGCGCTTGCATGGCAAGGACATTGCGGGTACGGGAATCGGCCTCGCGATCTGCCAGCGCGTGGTGGAGCGCCTCGGGGGCCGCATCTGGGTGGAAAGCGAAGCTGGCCGCGGGGCAAAGTTTTGCTTCACGCTGCCGCTCGAAAACAGAACAATCCGATGACGCCCGCACCCGGCCGCCAGACGTTCCGGATCTTGCTCATGGAGGACAACCCCGCCGATATCTATCTGCTGCGGCGCGCCGTGAAGCTAGCGGATTTGTCGATCGAGTTCACCGTCCTGAACGATGGTGCGGAAGGTTTGGCCTTTGCGAATGGCCAGCGGGAATCTGATCCCCGGCCGGATCTCCTGGTGCTTGATCTGAACCTGCCCAAAACCAGCGGCGCCGAAGTGCTGCGCGCCATGAAAAGTAACCCGGTGCTTGCGGGAGTTCCGGTCGTCGTGATGTCCTCGTCCTCTTCACCACAGGAACGGGCAATGATTACGGGTTTGGGAGTGGCGCGTTACCTTACGAAGCCCCCCAATCTGGAGGGCTTCATGAAGGTGGGTGAGATTTTTCGCGAAGTCTTGTTGGGACGCGCGCCTTAGGACCGGCCTGCCTTAACCGGCAACCGCCGCGACGCCTGCCGCGCTTCGCGGTCTAATCAGGTAACTACGGGATTGGCCCGTCAACTTCGCGCATAACTGCAAAGCTTGGGCAACTACTTGATCCATATTGTAGTATCGATACGTAGCTAGGCGTCCAATGAAGTGTACCTGGGGAGTGACGTCCGCGAGCGCTTCGTACTGTTTATACAGCAGAGCATTCTCGGTGCGGGGAACCGGATAATAGGGATCCCCGTCGTCGCAGGGATATTCGTAGACGATACTGGTTTTTGGGTGGATCTGACCAGTGAGATATTTAAACTCAGTGATCCTTGTATAATTGTGCTCATTCGGGTAGTTGATCACGGGAGCACTTTGAAACTGCTCCTGAGCAACGCTTTCGTGCTTGAATCGCAACGAACGGTACGGCAGTTTTCCGTATCTGCAATTGAAGTATTCATCCACGGGACCGCTATAGATCAAATCGGCGTATGCGAGCTCTCTTATAACGTCGCGGTAATCGGTACTCAGGATTAATGTGATGAGCGGATGGTCCAACATGTTCTCGAACATGTGCGTGTAGCCATGTAAAGGCATTTTCTGATAAGCGTCGGAGAAGTAGCGATCGTCTCGATTGAACCGTACGGGAATCCTCGCCGCAACGGAAGCATCCAACTGCGAAGGATCTAACCCCCATTGTTTGCGGGTATACGTTTGGAACATCTTCTCGTACAGATCCCGCCCGACCCGGCTCACAATGACGTCTTCTGAAGTCCGGATCGATGGCCGCGGCTCGGAGATTGACGCCAGATATCCCTCCAGTTCACCCTCGGCCAGCGAAAGGCCATGTAGGGTATTGACGGTATCCAAATTGATGGGAATTGGCACCAGATGGCCCCCAACTGAAGCTAGGACACGGTGTTCGTAGTCTCGCCACTCGGTGAACTGTGAAAGGAAGTCAAAGACATCTTCCGAGTTGGTGTGAAAGATGTGAGGGCCGTATCGATGAACGAGAACCCCCGCGCCGTCGTAGTAATCGTAGGCGTTGCCTCCGATATGTGAGCGGCGTTCCACCACGACCACACTTTTACCAAGCCGGGCCATTTGGGCGGCAAAAGTTGCACCAGCGAAACCGGCGCCGACAACGAGGTAGTCGAAGTGCCGGCTTTTGGAGGATAACTGCATTTTGTCAGTCCTAAGTAAAAGAGTTAAGCAGCTTGGTGGACCAATTCCGCATGGCTACTGCGGCCGTCGTAGAAATAGCGAGCCGCGGCGCGCCGGGCGCGCATCAACCGAATACGCACCGCTCCGGCGGTACAACCCGCGAGTGTGCCGATCTCGGCCGGAGTGAGGCCTTCCATCACTTGGCACAACAAGGTCTGCTCGTCCGGACTGCACGCGCTGAGAACCTGACGGAGCGTGATGGCGAGCGTAGGAGAGACTTCACGGGCGGGACACTCTCGCAACGGCACAACGCGGTTAGCAAATTCGAAATGCCGGCAGGTTTCGTTCCACGCGATTTGTGTCACCCAGGAATAAACGAGCCGGTCGTCTCGGAGTTGCGGCAAACGTTCCCACCCGATGGCCCAGGCCTCCTGGGCATACTCTTCCGCTAGATGTTGGCGGATACCCTTGCCAATCAGGAACCGTAACGTCTTAGGGAATCCGGCTTGATAAGCCTTCGCAAAATCGCTGCTGGTCAAAAAATGTCTCTCAATCCACCAGCGTCATTGCAATTGTCGGGCCGTTCAGCCCTGAGGTATGTGCTCTTGCCAAAACGGGAACGATCGTAGCATCTTCCCTCACATTCTCATCCGCTCAACGGAGGAGGCGCGGTGTCCGACCACCTTGACATGGGCGCAATGCCAAAAGTGCCTTTCGGTTAACAGATTTCAGAACTTTTGTCACGGAGCGTCTCGACCTGGCCTGTCACCTATTGGTCGAAAGCGTTTTTCCGTGCGGTTTGCGAAACAGTCGGCTCGTTAAAAGCCTCATAAGACACGAAGGGTATCTTAATGAAAATCACAAGATCGAAACACCTGCTTTTCCCCATCCTAGCCGGAGCCTTGCTCTGGGCCCAAGGGCCTGTCAACGATGTAGTCACGGTGACTTTCCCGACCGATGTTCAGTTGGGTAGCCGAGTTCTAGCGGCCGGCGACTACACGATCCGTCAACTCACTACCTCAAGTAATCCAAGGATTCTGGAGTTCACCACTGCCAAGGGAACTGCGATCCAGGCTACCGCCACAGCCATCGCAGCCCTGGACAACAATAATCGTAGAGATACTTCTGTTGAGCTGGAAACTCAGGGAGGAATGCAGCATTTATACCGTATCTGGTTGAAAGGCAAGAGCTACGGATACGAATTCCCGGTAGTCGCCTCGCAGATAACGAGTCCGTCAACCGCTACATCTTCTGCCGGCCAAGTGCGCTTGACGGCTACTTACACGCCCGCCGTCGAGGTTGCTACGGTGGCACCTCAGGTGGCGGAAAACACACCCCAGATCCCGGCGCCTGAGCCGGCCGCTCAGCCTGTTCCCGCGACACCAAACGCCACCCCCGTTCCAAGCGCGTCGCCCGAGCCAGCTCCTGTCCGAGTTGCCGAAACGGCCCCGCCAGTTGCTGACCCACCCCCCGCTTCGCAAACGGCCACCGCTGGCGCGGATGCCACTCTGCCGAACACTGCATCGAGCATTCCGACTCTCTTTGCCGCGGGCCTGGGAATGCTGCTCATCGCGGGGGCCCTCAGATCTCGCTTCTAACAATGACCGAAACGCTCTCACCCGCTCTACTTTGGCTGGAACCTCCAGCATCCCAAACCACGATCATGAGGAAACAATTATGAATAAGTTATTTATCGCGTCCATCAGTTTGCTTCTCTTGCTGCTGCTCTCTCCCAACTTAGCGCCAGGCCAAACGGGGGGCCGGTTATCCGGAAAAGTTCTCAATGCGGAAGGCCAAGGTATCGGCCAAGCGGAAGTACGGCTGAAAAAAGGTACCACGGTCTTGAAACGCACCACCACCGCCGCGGATGGAACGTTTACGTTCGAACAACTTCCTCCGGAATCTTACTCGGTTGAAATTGAGTCAAGCGGAAGGAGCCGGACCTCCCCACAGAATGTGGAAATCGGTACGTCTCCAGTCAACATCGATTTGTCTTTCACCGATCAAAGTTCCGTAACGACCACCGCGACGGTTACCCCACTCGGGCCAGCCGTTCTGCCAGCCAGTAGCCCCACGATTCAAGCTGACTCGGCAGAAGTATCCCGATCTTACGAAACCCGGATCGTTCGTTCTTTGCCGCTGATTGATCGGCAGTACCAGGACCTGATCAGTCTAATGCCCGGCGTGACCCCACCGGTTATCACAGAAGATCGTATCTCGGACCCACAGCGTTCGCGGATCTACAACGTAAACGGCCTCCCTGACTATGCGAACACCTATTACCAGGATGGCTCGTACAACGTCGAACGCTACTCTGGGCGCCAGTCGCGCATTCAACCCAACGCCTCCGTTCAACAACTCGATGTTCGCACCAGCAACTACAATGCGGAACAAGGGCTAGCGGGCGGAGCGCACGTGAATACCACCAGTCGGCCGGGGACCAATGCCGTCCACGGCAGCGGTTTCTTTTTGCATTCGAATAGCTTTCTCACGACCCGTAGCCCAGTGAATTTAAGCACCGCCAACCCGGTCTTCAACACCAATCAATTCGGTGGATCCGCCGGTGGCCCCATCATCAAGAACAAGACGTTTTGGTTTTTGGGCTACGAAGCCTACCTTCGTCGTGGCTCGACCTTGCAGATCGACACTGTACCGACCGTCGATCTTCGCGGGGGGAACTTCAACCAGGTTTCGGGCCTCACCCTCTACAACCCAACCACCGGCCTAGCCAGTGGCGCAAATCGTTCTCCCTTTCCAAACAACCGGATTCCGCAAGCTTCCCTCAATCCACTGTCGCAAAGTCTATTAAATAGTCTCCCGCTGCCCAACCAACCAGGTTTCGCTAATAACCTGTTCGGTACGGGTGCGCTTCGTGACGACCAGCATCGGATGGATGGCAAAATTGACCATCGTTTCTCGGAGAAGTCCACCGGCTTCTTTCGTTATGGCTATACAACCGACAGCGTCAATCGCGTATCGCAACTAGGAGCTCTGGGCAACAGCGCTGATGCGGAAATGCGAAACCACAACGCCGTAGCCAGCTTGACGAAGGGTATTGGCCAGACGGGACTTGTAGAAGCGCGCGTGGGCTACTCACGCTATCGCAATGCGATCTCGCCAGGGAAAGGCATTACCTCCCTTGACGGCGACCTGAACCGTTTCGGCTTTACGAATGGACTTCCGCAAATTACGATTGCCGGCTTAGGCAACTATGGATTGCCCGGCAACTATCCATCCAAGGCCGTAAACGATAACTGGGATGCGGCGTTTAATGGCGGCTTTCACAACGGTATTCATTACTTGAAAGCCGGCGCTCAGGTCATCACTTCGCGTGCGTCCGGTTTCGATAGCGGCCCGTTTTCACCGCGCGGTTCATTTGTCTTTGGCTCCGGCGGCACGTCCTCTCCCACCGCGCCTGCTGGTTCGATGAATTCGGCGTACAACGCTTTCGCTTCGTTTCTTATAGGCTCTCCCACGAGTTCGGGGCTCTCGATGTTCCAATCCACGCCGACTTATCGTCAAACGCTTACTTCAGGGTACGTGACAGATACCATAAACTGGCGCAAGAACATACATGTCGAGCTAGGAGTCCGCTACGATGTGTTTAGTCCACTGCGTACGCGTTTTGACAACGGCGCTGTAACGTTTAATTCTACTACCAATCAGCTCTCGTCGAATAATGGTGCAACCAGGGATTACGACCTGAACAACTTCTCACCTCGCATCGGCCTGGTAATTCGTCCGATTGAACGCATTGCGATCCGCACGGCTTATGCGATCCAGTTTTTCCCGCAACCATTCAGCCTAAGCGGAATTAATCAAGCTTCGACCGGATCGCAGGTGGGATTGATCGGTAGTTTCGGCACTACAGGCTTTACGCTGCCTGGAACTCAGGCTGGTGCTGGCTCGACGCCGGGATTGAATGCGAATCAGCCTCTATCCGTCGATGTGAATAGCGGTTCGCGTACGCCCTACGTTCAAACCTATAGCTTCATGGTTCAAGGGGACCTCGGGAATGGTTTTCTGCTTGATATCGGATATGTAGGCAATGGAGTACGCCAATTGCCCTATAGTGCGGAGCTGAACGCAGCTCTGCCAGGCACCGGTACCGCCGGCTTACCGTTTGCTTCGCTTGCTCGGACTGCCGCACTCACGGGTCGGGGGAACGGGCTCAACAGCTCCTATAATGCTCTGCAGGTCAATCTCACGAAACGGTTCGGGGCGGGCTTAGCCATTGCGGGCGCTTACACATTCGGGAAAAGCCTGGACAATGGTTTCGATCAGATCAACCCGTTCAGCAGAAGCAACAATCGCGGCCCGGCCGATTGGGACCGTAAGCATATACTTGCGATCAGCCATCTCTGGCAGTTACCGTTTGGCCCTGGTTCCGCCTACTTTCGCGAGGGCTGGGCGGCCCAGGTGCTCGGCAGCTGGCAATTGAACGGGATTCTAAGGTGGGCGACCGGAACTCCGTACTCTGTTTTTGCCGACCCCCTGAGTTGCAATTGTCCCGGCGTTACCGCCGTACGTGCGGTTGGCGCTCAAGACTTAATGATCAATGGGCAGTCATCGTTCGATCCCGCCGCGTTTTCCAGTGTCACTCCCGCGACATTCGGAAATGCCGGCCGTAATCTGTTTCGTGGACCGGACTACTTCAACTACGATATTTCCGTGTTCCGAAGTTTTCCCGTGCGCGAAAGCATCAATTTTGAGCTGAGAGCGGAGGCTTACAACGTAACAAATTCTACAAACCTTGCGAATCCTTTTGGGCTGATCGGCAGCTTCAGCGGGGGAAGCTCGGTGCGTACGGTGAATAACAACTTTGGCCGTCAGTTTCAGTTAGGGGGTCGTTTGCTGTTCTAAAGAACGTTCCTTCCCCAAAGTCAACACCGCCGACCTTCCAGTCGGCGGTTTTTTTGCGCTTGGTGGGCTTCGGAATACCTGAAAGAGAAACTTCCCGCTCATCGGTAATCTGCCGCGCTTCTTCGGCCGGTTGAGTCACGACAGCCGGATGGCGAGGCTCGCCGAGGCCGATAACCGTAGCAACGTCGTGGCCCTTGAAGTGCACAAAGAATTGGGACCGAGGAAGGAGTTTTACTGTTTTTCCTTCCGAATCGCGAACCGAAGGAGGACGGCGGCAGGAACGCGACGAATCCATCTACATCCGCCTGTGGATTTAGTTCAGTGCTGGTACGGGGTTTTTGCCGTCTCCCCCGTTTCATGGTATTCCCCGGGGCCGGTAAAATCGGCCGCTAGAACAGCCCGGGGAACCAACAGGCGCTATACGGAACTGACACTCCTCCTGCCAGAACGGCTGTCCCGTCCTCCCCAGAACCAAATTCGCTTGCCGGGCCGATTCGCCCTTTGATCATTTTCAAATGCCGCGCCCAATCCGCATCCGCTTCACTCACCGCCTCTGCCAATAAGTGCACATGACTCGGCAAATTCACCCAAGCCGAGACCCGGATTCCCTCCACGCGCAAAACCTCCTCCGCCACAATCTCCGCAATTTCCGGCATCCGCAGATACAGCGGGCCGGAACTCATCCCATCCAAAAGACGGTCAAAAGCCTCAAACTCCTCGCCGCGCGGAAAGGCTCGGCCGGCGGGCAAACTCCCGTGCAACCGCCACGTGAGAAACAGCGCCTTCCCCGGAGGATCCCAATGCGGCAATCGCCGCCGATAGCTTCTCCGGCAAGTGAAGCCGATGCTCGAAGTGAAGGGACGGCAGGTTATCTGAGGTAGGATGAGGTCATGCCCGTCGCGGTCGAGTTTCATTCGGCGCACCTCCCGTCCGGCGCTCGCCGGAAACTGACACGTGAGGATTGTCACGCGCTGGAGCAGGCCGGCCGGTTAGAGCGAGAGAGCTTCGAACTCATCGACGGAGAGTTGGTACAGCGGATGGGGAAGTCGCGTTTGCACACGCTCGCCTTGCGGCGCTTGGTAGCTTGGCTCCATGTCGTTTTTGGCGCCGAAAGAGTGGATCAGGAGGTGCCGATCGACCTCAGCGAGCCACTCAACGCGACGAACGAACCAGAACCCGACGCCATAGTCTTGCGCCACGCGAGCGAAGCTTACCCGGTGGCCAATCTTGGCCCGGAAGATGTTCTACTGGCCGTGGAGGTTTCGGCCACCACGCAGGACTACGACCTCGGCGCCAAGGCGGCACTCTATGCCGCTGGCGGCATTCGGGAGTCTTGGGTTTTGGACTTACGTGAGCCGCGTTTCGTGGTCCATCGCGAGCCGTCGGCGGATGGCTACCGGTCGATTGTGTCGTACGGCGCCGATGAAGCCGTAGCGCCTTTAGCGGCACCCGCAGCCATGGTCCGGGCGCAAGATTTCGCGGCTTAGCGCACCAATCCCACCCCCGAGCCACAAGCCGCCGAAACAGCAGGACGCGTCTTCCAGCACCGGTCCACATTGTCCTCAGCCGCCCGCAGACTGGGAACCGTCGACATCCCTGGCACTTGATTTTCCTCCGTTATCTTCCTCTAAAGTACAAAGCGATCACGGCCGATATACAGGCTTCAGTTCATTACGTGTGGTTCCTGACCGGCTCAGAGAGTGTGCCTGGCCAGGGCATTTTTGGGGGGCCTGCTTGCGCATGCCCTCCTTTTTCTTGGCATTCTGGTAGATGATGCGCTTCCTTCTGTTTGGCTTGGTCGCTCTGCTGGCCCCCGCCGCTCTCACTCCGGGTACCCCCTTTCCGGCCGTGGAGGCCGAAACGCTGGCTGGGGCTAAACTGCGTCTGCCGGATGCCGCTAAGGGCAAGCCCGCGCTCGTCGTGATCACGTTCAGCAAAGAGGCTGGCGATGCTTCGAAGGCCTGGTGTACGCGGTTTGTGAAGGACAACGGGCAGCTTTACCAGATTGCGATGCTCGAAAAGGCGCCGCGGCTGGTTCGGGGCCTGATTAAGCGAGGGATGCGCGGCGACATGCCGCCTGCCTTGCAGGCTCGCATGTTGTTGCTATTTCAGGGCGAAGCCGCTTGGCGCAAGACCGTTGGCGTCACCAATGACGCCTTGCCCGTCCTGGTGACGCTCGATGCCGAAGGGCGCATCACCTGGTCTCACCAAGGCGCCTTCGACGAAGCTCAATACCAGAAGTTGCGCCAACATGCGCTTTGAGATCGAGGCGGTTTGCCCGGAGACCGGCGCGCGCGCGGGTCATCTCTATACCGCGCATGGGGTGATTCCCACCCCCATCTTTATGCCGGTGGGCACGCAGGGGACGGTGAAGGGTCTTACTCCGCAACAGTTGATCGAGGAAGTGGACGCCCCCATCATTCTGGGGAACACCTACCACCTCTTTCTACGGCCCGGCCCGGAGCTGATGCATCGCCACGGGGGGCTGCACGGCTTTATGCAGTGGCCGCGGGCGATTCTGACGGACTCGGGTGGCTTTCAGGTCTTCAGCCTGTCGGGGTTGCGCAGGATTTCGGATGAAGGGGTCGTCTTCCAGAGCCACCTGAATGGCGACCGCCATTTGTTTACTCCCGAGGGCACGGTGGACGTGCAGATGGCGTTTAACTCGGACATTCTGATGGTGCTGGACGAGTGCGTCGGCTACCCAGCGGAGGCCCGGGAGGTTCGGGCCGCTATGGAGCGGAGTGTCGCCTGGGCCCGGCGCCAGTTTGCCCACTATCGCGGGCCGCACGAAGCGCGCGTCGCGACGAATACGCTCTTCCCGATCGTGCAAGGCGGCATGGACCCGGTGCTGCGCGCCGCCTGCGCCGGCCAACTGGTGGAGCTCAACGCCGAGGGTTACGCGATTGGCGGGCTGAGCGTGGGCGAGCCGCGCGAACTCAGCCTGGCGATGACGGAGGTGACCGCACCTTTGCTGCCCTACGAAAAGCCGCGCTACGTGATGGGGGTGGGGTTGCCGGAGGAACTGACGGAGTACGTCGCCCGGGGCGTCGATATGATGGATTGCGTGATGCCGTCGCGCAATGCGCGTAACGGCTGCCTGTTTACGAGCCAGGGCAAAGTCTTGATCAAGCAGTCGCGGTTTCGAGAGGACTTCGGGCCGCTCGATCCGCAATGCCGGTGTTACACTTGCCGGACCTTTTCTCGAGCGTATTTGCGCCATCTCTACGTCGCGAGCGAAATGCTGTTCGGCACGCTGGCGACGCTGCACAACCTGCGCTACTACTTGGACCGCATGCGCGGCATGCGGGCGGCGATTGTGGAGGGACGGTTTCCGGAGTTTCTGCAGGAGTCGCGGTCCGTGCCGGAGCAGGTGGGTTAAAGTCAATGTTGGGCGGGCTTGGTCGGTGGGCCTCCCGACACGCCGAGGATTGTGCCGTCAGAGAGGAGGCCATCGGGATCCGAGCCACACGTCAACGCAGTCTCCTGGGAGGCCAAGCAGGCGTTTCTCGTGCGCCGGGCTGAGCGTCGTCCCGGCTGAAGGGGCCCCGCCGAAAGCAGCAAGCTCAAGGTTCCTTCTTGCAGTTGCACGGCGTTGTGGCAGTCACCACGAGAAATTTCTTCGCGAAGGGTGTCACCTGCATGGATGAAGATTCGTCAGTCTTCTGTATGGACTCACGCCCCGTCGCGCAATCCCGGCTCTTTGATACAGTAGTCGGATTCGGAGTTCCCCCCATGCGCGCCTTGCTTTTGCTCACTTTCGCGGCCCCGACGGCCTTTGCCGCCCCCGTAGCCCCCGCAGCGGCGGCCACCGTCAAACAGTACTGCGTACAGTGCCATGGCCAGGCCGCGATGGGCGGCGTCAACCTCGAAAAACTTCTGGCGGAGCCCAGCGTGGGCTCCGGATTCCGGGTTTGGCAGAAAGCCGCCACCGCGCTGGCCGAGAAGCGCATGCCGCCGCCGAAGATGCCGCAGCCCTCGGAGGCTGACCGTGCACAGGCCATTCGAGGGATCCGCGAACCGCTGTCCGTTTACGCCAAACTGCACGACGGCGAACCTGGCCGGGTGACGATGCGCCGGCTGACGAGCGGCGAATACGCCTACACGATTCAGGACCTTACCGGGATCGCCATTGATACCGGCATTGGCGCATCCTCGGATTCCGCCGGCGGAGAAGGCTTCACCAACTTCGGCGACGTCCAGTTCATGCAGGACGCCAACATCGAGCAGTATTTGGCCGCCGCCAAACGTGTCGCGGACCACGCCGTCATCGGCGCGGGCCCCTTAAGTTTTTATACGGACCCGGGCAAGACCGGCTTCGAAATGTCGGCCATCAACCGCATTCGCGACATCCACACGCGCTATGGCTTCCGGACGGTGTCGGGCGAGGGCGGCATTCCGTTTGGCCTCGACAAATACGGCAAGGCCTTCTATGCGGCTTGGGCCTATGAGCAGCGCGCCGCGTTGGGGCAACCCAAGATTACCTTGCGGGAACTCGCCGTGAAAGAAGGCATCACGCCGCGCTTCGCGGAGCACGTGAGTGCGGTGATGCACCAAAAGACGCTGGGCTATCCGCTGTCGGAGGTCGCTGCCCGGTGGCGCGCTTTGCCAGCCACCGATGCCAAGGCTGCGCGGGCCAAGTGCGATGAGCTGCAGAAGTTCCTGGTGACGTGGCCGAGTTGGCTGTTTGCGCGCGGCGACGTGGCGGCGGGGGGCGCGGGCGACGAGAGTCCGCTGCAGTTTAACGACCGTTCCCTGAAGCTGGACCCCTCGCACACCTTCGTCTTCAACGCCAGCCGCTTCTCGCAACGCGGCGCGCCGCCGTCCACCGGGCCCAAGAAGTTCTACCTGCACGTGGCGCCGGTGAATCCGGCCCCGGGCTCGCAGCCGGTGGTGATTTGGCGCAATCCGACGATTTCTGTGCGCAAGGGCGGTGGTCCGCGCGGGGCCGCTACCACGACCCTGAATGCGTCGCTCAAGGGCGCGCCGCCGCCGGAGCCGGCACAGCCGTTGCGCAGCCTGCTGAGCCCCGAAGCCGTGGCCCGGTTGAAGTTCGGTAGTAGCCCGGATGGCACACCGATCGGCCTGAATGACTTTGCCTCTACGTCGACCGCCTTCTTCGAAGTCCCGATCCCGGAGGGTGCATTTGGCCTGGAATTCCGCGTCGACGCGCAGGTCGGCAAGGACCGCGATCAGGTCTTCCGCATCCTGCTTTCGGACCGGGAAGACGGTGGCTCACGCGGCATTCCGGTGCGCGCCCTGATTGGCGACCCGGCCAGCCCTGGCGGGCAGCGCTTCCGCGCCGGCGTGATGGAGCTCGCGCATCTGATGCCGCCCAACTCGCACGGCGAGGCGTCGCCGGCCGACAAGGACCCCGTGCCGCTGCCCTTCGACAGCACATTCAACGTCCCCGAACACGACGAGTTCCTTCTGAAGGTGAAGTACATCCGCGATGACCGTTTCGTCACCGAAAACCTGCTGGACGACGCCACCCGCACGCGCCTGAACCAGGCCTGGGCGGACCTTTACACGTCGTTCGACTATCACGAGAACTACCTGCGCATGTTGGCGCAGCACTACCAATACGATCTGCGCGGCCAACGCCTGGCGACGCTCACCCGCGCGGGGATCGCCAATTTCCCGGCCGAAATGCGCCCCTATCTGCCGCCGCTGCTTTCGGAGTATCAGGAGGCGCAGGCGGCCATCGGCGCGGCGCGCTCCGGCCACGTGGAGGACTGTGTGCGGCTGGCGGCGCGCGCTTGGCGGCGTCCGCTGAGCGCCGTGGAACAGCAGGATCTGCGCGCCTTCTACACACGCGTGTATGCCTCGCGCAAAGATCATCGCGAAGCCGTGCGCGCTTTGCTGGCCCGCATTCTGGTGGCGCCGGCTTTCCTCTATCGCGTGGAGCAAGCGAACGCCGCGCCCCTCGCGCCGCACGAACTCGCCAGCCGCTTAAGTTACTTCCTCTGGGCGTCGATTCCGGATGACGAACTGCTGCGCGCGGCCAGCGCCGGCGAACTCAACCAGTCCGTGCCCCTGCGCCGCCAGGTGGACCGCATGCTGGCGGACGCGAAGGCGCGTAGGCTCTCCACCGAGTTCTTCGGCCAATGGCTCGGCTTTTATCACTTCGACGAACACCGTGGCGTCGATACCAGCCGCTTTCCGGAGTTCACCAACGAAGTGAAAGAGAGCATGTACGACGAAGCCGTCAGCTTCTTCGAGCACATCATCCGCAAGAATCGCCCGGTGAAAGAACTGCTCAACGCCGACTACGCTTTCCTCAATCAAGCCCTGGCCAAGCACTACGGCGTGACGAAGCCGGTGGCCGCGAAGGACCGCGTGGAACTCGTGGAAGGCGCCAACGCCTTCCAGCGCGGCGGACTGTTGCGCTTAGGCGCCGTGCTCACGGCGACGTCGGCGCCGCTGCGCACCAGCCCCGTCAAGCGCGGCGACTGGGTGCTGCGCCGGATCCTGGGCACCGAAGTACCCCCGCCCCCGGCCAACGCGGGCATTTTGCCGGCTGACGACAAGAACTTCGGCGGACTCACGCTGCGCAAGAAGCTTGAAGCGCACAAGCGCAACGCCACCTGCGCCAGTTGCCATTCGCGCATTGACCCTTTGGGTTTCCCCCTCGAACGCTATGATTCGGTGGGCCGCTATCGCACCAAATACGCTGACGGCAATGCCGTCGACGACGAAGGCGTGCTGACGGATCAGACGCAGATCGCGGGCGTCGATGGCCTTTTGAATTATCTGCAAAAGCAGAACCAGCAGGTACTGCGGACGGTGGCCTTCAAGATGGTGGGCTACGCGCTGGGCCGCACCGTGCAGCCTTCAGACGAAGTGCTGATTGAGCGCATGTCGCAACTGGGCGATTCCGCTACCATCGCGGACCTCGCGACGGCCATCGCCGGCAGCCGCCAGTTCCGGCAGCGCGCCGTGAGCACCATGCTCGCCGAAACAAAACCAACGTCAACTTCTGGAGGTGGACAATGAATTCCCGCCGTCATTTTCTCAAGGGTACGGGCGTCGCGCTGGCGTTGCCCTGGCTCGAATCGATGCCGGCGCTCGCCGCCCCGGCCAATAACCGTCCGCCGCTGCGTCTGGCGACGATCTACTTCTCGAACGGCGTGGAGCCCGCGCATTGGTGGGCCAAGGGCGAAGGCGCCGCGATGACTTTTGGCCCCGCCGCTGAGCCGCTGGCCCCCATCCGCGAGGACCTGGTTTTCTTGCGGGGGCTCTATCACCAGTCGGCGTTTGTTTCGAAGAGTCCGCATTTGGGCCGCATGAATCTGCTCTCCGGCGCGCCGGTGAGCCTCGACCCCAACGACATTCGGGTCGGCACGTCGTTTGACCAGATCCTCGCCAAGCAGATCGGCGGCAACACACCCCTGCCCAGTCTGGTGCTCGGCATCGAGCCCAATGAGCTGCGCCTGGAAGACGGATTGTCGATGCTCTACGGCTCGGCCATCTCGTGGACCTCGCCCACCAAGCCGGCGACGAAGGAGATCTACCCGGCGCGCGCCCTCGATCAACTGGTCGGCGACGGCAAGGGCCGCCAGTTGGACCGCAGCATTCTCGACGCCGTCCTGCAGCAGAGCACCAGCCTGAAGCCCCGCATCTCGCGGGGTGACCAGAAGAAGCTCGACGAGTATCTGGAGAGCGTCCGCGACATTGAAAAGCGCCTGGAGCGCGCCTCGCAGGAGGAGCGCCTCGAGGGTTGGCGCCCGACGCTGAAGCAGCCGAACCTGCCGCGCCCCGCCGACGAACTGCCGCAGGACGTCCCCGCGCACATGAAGCTGATGCTGGATCTGATCGTACTCGCGTTCCAGATGGACAAGACGCGCGTGGTGAGCCTGATGCTCAACAACGACCTTTCGCAGATGAACTTCAAGTTCCTGCCCGGCGTGCGCGGCGCACTGCATCTTGACCTGACGCACAACGGCAACGCCCCCGACATTGAGGCGATGTACTTGAAGACGAATCAATACCACATGCGCCAATACACGTATCTGGTGGAGAAGATGAAGTCGATCGACGAGGGCGGCGGCACCACGCTGCTCGACAACTCGATCCTGATGATGAGCTCGAACCTGCTCGATGGCAACACGCACAGCGCGGACGAGATTCCGGTGCTGTTGGCGGGCGGGAAGTCAGCGGGGCTGCAGGGCGGCCGGGTGCTCAACTACCTCGACAAGGGCGACGAGAACCGCAAGGCGTGCAGCCTCTACCTGTCGCTGATGGATCACATGGGCGTCACGCTAGACCACTTCGGCGACGCCACGAAGCGGCTGAACGGCCTATGGACGTAAGTCCAATAGCGAACGGCCGCGTCCGGTAACTGCGATAAACCAGCGTCGATCACGGCGCCTGGATGTTAATGATGTTCTCCCGCCCGGTTTTTGACATAAACTGGAATCGTGCGTAAGTATCAGGTGAAAGAATCGTCGTTCAACGTCAAAGTTGGGTTTCGTGACCTCCTTTCCCACTTGCCTGTTCCGGGCACTGACGATTTCGATGACCTTAGGCTCCTTTTGAAGCCGTTTGGGCTGCGATCTGACAAGTGCAGTGTGGAGCAGGGACCCAATACACAGAACACCAAGCTGTCCGAAGTCCGGGTCAATTTCTCGTTGATGAGCGACAAGGTGATCGTTCGCGTTGCCTATGACAACTTAGAAATTGTGGTTCCAGTCAATGAGGTAACAACCCCAGAAGCAGCGGTTGGGATCGCGGAAGCGTTTTTGTCAACCATGGCTCAGAGTCAGGAGACCGCAGTAAGTTCGGTCACCATCCAATCAATGGCTCATTTGAAAATCGAAGACGACGATGCCCGAATCTATTTGGCTGAACAGATTCGCACTGGAAATACGAAATTAGTGCCTGACGCCTTTGCCGTCGAAATCGACGCGCTTGAAGGTAGTTCGGTGAAAGCCTGTCGCGTTGTTGTTGCCCGATCACTTCGTTTCGAACAAGCTCTATTTTTGGATTTCGCCGCCACGTACGAGTTCGAGGGTTCCTTCGTTCCGGCGGACTTCTTGGCGACGGCACGTGCGGACTACGCCGCTAGGCTTGAGCTACTTGGGCTTGACTTCAAGGGATCGAGAAGATGAGCACGCCGTCATTCGCATTTGCGACTGGGATTCGCAGCGCTCGCCGGGCCGCAGATGGTCCGCATCATCCCCCAAAGCGAAAGCATCCAAGTGTGGCGACGCTTCAGGGAAACCAGAGAAGCTTCGCGAGTTCTGTCAGTCTCGACAGCAGCGGCGTGCCTCTGAGACATGACGAGCTTAGCAGGAACCAAAATCGTACCCCTTCGCCGTTCTTGCTTCCGAACAGAGACGCAAGCCAAGAGCGCCAAAACGTCATGCAATCATGGGCAGCTATGCGGCGTGAGCCGGCTCCCATTGAAGGTCTACTATTCCGATACCGGCGCCTAGTGGAAGCCTTGGATCCGGAAAACGCCAATGCTCCGACCCGGGACGTGGAACGCCTCCTCCTCCAAGTTTTGTTGCGCTGTGTCCTGATGGACTTCACTCCCGCGCGAGTCGACGTCTCCATTGAGGGCGGGGCTATTGTGCAATTCGTCAATGGCAAGACGTACGCGGATATCGAGCTCCTGAATGAAGGCGTAGTTCTGGCCTCTTGCTCCCGGCCTGGTGTTGCGCCGGAAGTTTGGGCCTTGGCTGGAACGGAGCCTAAGGAATTGTCAGTAACTCTGGACCGGTTGCGCGCTTATATTCATGGAAGTTATTGATCCGGTCTTTGAGCCATCAGAGAAACTCTTCCGGCGCATCAAGCCTGACGGAGTCTTGGCAGGCCGAATCAATCCGAATACTTGGGATCTGCCTGCCTGCTCAGTTGACCGTGAGAAGTTCCTGGCGAACGGCATGTTGAGTGTTCTACCAGCGGGCCATGGATTTGCCGAAACAACGGTAGGCAACTTGCCTCCGCCCATGGCGTCGGAAGACCAAGGCATTTGGGCGATCATCCCCGTGCATGCACCAGAGAACGGAAACGCAGCCCACTCGGAGTTACGCTTACACAAAGACGGCCTGTTTTCGGAGAAGAAGAAACCGGGTTCGCTGCAGCGAAAGCAGTGGAAGGAGCTCTTGTCGCTGGCATTCACCGTCATGATCGAGCCGCAACCGGGCCCGGGGTAGACGTCCGGCAACTGCGATAAAGTATCGTTAACCATGCCACTTGCCCCCTTGCTCGCGTTGCTGCTGGCGCAGGCGCCGGCCCCCACAGCCACAACAGGAACCGCCAAGCTCGACTTCCAACGAGAGATCCGGCCGCTGCTCTCCGAGAACTGCTTCCAATGCCACGGGCCCGACGCCGGGACGCGCGCGGCCAACCTGCGGCTCGACTTGCGGGAGACCGTCTTTGCCCCGCGCAAGACCGGGGCCGTGGTCGCGCCGGGCAATCCCGCGGAGAGTCTGCTCTATCGCCGCATCAGCGACTCCAACGCCGCGCGGCGCATGCCACCGGCGAGTTCGCACAAGAACCTGACTCCGCCGCAGATCGCCAAGATCAAGCTTTGGATTGAGCAGGGTGCGCCTTGGCAGGAGTTCTGGGCGTATCGCGCTCCCGTGAAGGCGGCGCTGCCCGTGGTCCGCAACGCAGCTTGGGCGCGGCAGCCGATGGATCGCTTTGTGCTGGCGAAACTGGAAGCCAAGGGGCTCGCCCCCGCGCCGATGGCGGACCGCCGGACCCTGCTGCGTCGCGTCGCGCTGGACCTCACCGGCCTGCCGCCGACCCCGGCCGAAATCGACGCCTACCTGAGCGACAACACGCCGCTCGCTTATGAGCGTATGGTGGATCGCTACCTGGTCAGCCCCCACTACGGCGAGCACCGCGCGCGCTATTGGCTCGATGCCGCGCGCTACGGCGATACGCATGGCATCCACGTCGATAACTACCGCGAGATCTGGCCCTATCGCGACTGGGTGATTCAGGCCTTCAACCGCAACCTCTCCTACCAGCAGTTCGGCTTGGAGCAACTCGCGGGCGACCTCCTACCGAATGCGACGCTCGATCAGCGCATCGCCACCGGCTTTGTGCGCTGCGGCGTCTCCACCAATGAGGCGGGCATCATTGAAGACGAGTACGCCGAGATCTACGCCAAGGATCGCGCGGAGACCGTGGGCGCCGTGTATCTGGGCCTCACCGTCGGCTGCGCGACTTGCCATGACCATAAGTTCGATCCGATTACGCAGAAGGACTTCTACTCCCTCGGCGCCTTCTTCCGCAACACGACGCAAAAGGTGATGGACGACAACGTACCGGATTCGCCGCCTGTGGTGGTGGTGCCCCGGCCCGAAGATCGCGACGCTTGGACCCGCCTGACGGAGCAACTCGCCCAGGCGCGAAAGACGCTGAACGAGGTGGCGGCCCAGTCCGGCGCGGCCTTCACCGAATGGCAAAAGGCCCGTAAAACCCCCGAAATGCCGCTCGACGCGGCCAGCCAAATCTTCTCGGTAAAGGGCGAGACGCGCTTCACGAAGAATGAGGGCGTGCCGGTGGAGGGCGCGCCGCGCCTGGAAGCGGACAAGCCCTTCTCCTTAAGCGTCAGCTTTTACTATCCGAAGGGCGAGCAGGGCTTCACCATCGCCGCGCACAGCAATCCGAAGGAGCGCAACCGCGGCTGGGTGATCGATGTCGGCGCGCGCGTGGCGGGCTTCCGGCTCACCGGTGATGGCGGGCGCCAGATCGAAATCCGCGCCGGGCACTTGGAGCAATTGCAGCCGGGGACGTGGAACCACATCGCCGTCACTTACGATGGCACCCGGCAGCAGCGCGGACTGGGCTTCTATCTGAACGGCCGCACCGTGCCCACGCAGGGCCGCGGCAACGTCAACGTTGACTTCACCGGCGACATCGCCGTCGAAACGCCGCTCACCCTGGGCCGCGCGTTTGAAGGCGGCGCCATTCGCGACTTCCGCATCTTCAATCGCACCATCTCCGAGCTCGAGGCGCGGCTGCTGAATGATTGGCCGGTGATCACCACGGGCCATGACCCGGAAGCGCTCAAGCGCTACTTCCTGCTGCGGCAGTATCCGCCTTTCCAGGCCGTGGCGAACAGGCAGAATGAGCTCGAACGCGAAGCCCGCGCGATCGCGCGGCGCGGGTCGGTGTCGTTGGTGATGGAAGAGCGCACGGACGCGAAGCCCAAGGCCTGGGTTTTGAGCCGCGGCGCTTATGACCAACGGCGCGAGGAAGTGGGCGCGAACACGCCCGCCGTGCTGCCGCCCATGACTTCGGACCTGGCGCGCAACCGGCTCGGACTGGCGCAGTGGCTCTTCACCGAATCCCAGCCGCTCACCGCGCGCGTCGCCGTGAACCGCATGTGGCAGGAGCTCTTCGGCACCGGCATCACCAAAACCGCCGAGGATTTCGGCAGCCAAGGCGAGCCGCCCACCCACCAGGAGTTGCTCGATTGGCTCGCTGTCGATCTAAGGGAGCACAACTGGGATCTGAAGCGCTTCTACAAGCAGATTCTGCTGTCGGCCACTTACCAGCAGTCCGCGGTGGTGACGCCGGCGAAGCTTCAGCAGGACCCGGAGAATCGCCTATTCAGCCGCGCGCCGCGCTTCCGTCTGGATGGCGAAATCGTGCGCGACTACGCGCTCGCCGCGAGCGGTTTGCTCTCGCCCCAAATCGGCGGGCCGAGCGTGAAGCCCTATCAACCGGAAGGCGTGTGGGAGGCGGTGGCGATGATTGGGTCTAACACGCGTTTCTACAAGCCGGACCAGGGCGATAGCCTCTATCGGCGGTCTTTGTACACGTTCTGGAAGCGCAGCGCGCCGCCCGCCAACATGGAGATCTTCAACTCGCCGACGCGCGAGAACTGCACGGTGCGGCGCGAGCGCACGAATACGCCGCTGCAAGCTCTAGTCACCATGAACGACGTCCAATTCGTGGAAGCCGCCCGCGAACTCGCCGAGCGCGCCATGCAGAGCACCGCGACCTGGGAGGCGCAGACGGATTTCATCGCCTTGCGGCTGTTGGCGCGCCCGTTGAGCCCGGCCGAGCGCGCCATCGCGCGCAAAAGCTTCACCCGTTTTGAAAGCTACTACACCGCGCATCCCGATGACGCGCGCAAGCTGCTCAACCAGGGCGAGCGCAAGCCGGACCCCGCGCTGAATGCGGCCCGCTATGCGGCTCTCGCTATGCTGACGAACCAGTTCCTGAATCTCGACGAGGTGCTAAGCAAATGAACCCCCTGCAGCCGGATCACGAAGGCCATTACTCGCCCGCGGCCGAAGCACTGGATCGCCTCTCGCACCGGCGCATCGCGCTGGGCCGCCATCCGATTGACGCCGTCGCGCGCGAAATGGCTTTGGCCGAAACGCGCCGGCGCTTCCTAGGGCTCGGCGCGCAAGGAATCGGCACGTTGGCTTTGGCGTCCTTGTTGGGCGAACGCGCCCAGGCCTCGGGCGCCGCGCCAGCCAAGAGCTTCGAAGCGTTGCCGGGCTTTCCGCACTTTGCCCCCAAGGCGAAGCGCTGCATCTACCTGCATCTCGTCGGCGCGCCGCCGCAGATGGACACCTTCGACTACAAGCCGAAGATGCAAGCCATGTTTGACCAGGACTTGCCGGCTTCGATCCGCCAGGGCCAGCGACTCACCACGATGACCAGCGGGCAGGCCCGCTTTCCGATTGCGCCTTCCATCTTCAAGTTCGCGCAGTATGGCCAAAGCGGCGCGTGGATCTCCGAACTGCTGCCCTACACGGCGAAGATGGCCGACGACATTGCCATCATCCGGTCAATGAATACCGAGGCCATCAATCATGAGCCGGCCATCACATTCTTTCAGACCGGCTTTATGATCGCGGGCCGGCCGTGCATCGGCTCCTGGCTCAGCTATGGCCTGGGCAGTATGAACCAGAATCTGCCTTCGTTCGTCGTGCTGCAAGCGAAGCACTATCATCCGAAGGCCGGCGTGCAGGCGATCTCGTCGCGGCTGTGGAGCGCGGGCTTTCTGTCGGGCCGCTATGCGGGCGTCGGCTTGCGCAGCGCGGGCGATCCGGTGCTCTTCATCAGCAACCCGGACGGCGTGTCGACCGAGGTCCGTCGCGCGATGCTGGACGGGCTGGGCGAGATGAACCAGCTCAACTACGCCACGTTGGGCGACCCTGAAACGCGCACGCGCATCGCACAGTATGAGATGGCGTTCCGTATGCAGTCCTCGGTGCCCGAACTGACTGACCTGTCGAAGGAGCCCGCCAGCACCTGGGAGTCCTACGGCGCTGACGCCAAAGAGAAGCCGGGCTCTTTCGCCAATACCTGCGTAATGGCGCGCCGCCTCGCTGAACGCGGCGTGCGCTTCGTGCAGGTTTACCATCGCGGTTGGGACGTCCACAATAGTCTGCCCGAAGTGCTGCCCGCGCAGTGCAAGGAGATTGACCAGCCCGTGTACGCTCTCATCCAGGACCTCAAACAGCGCGGCATGCTCGACGACACGCTCGTGGTGCTGGCCGGCGAGTTCGGCCGCACGATTTACTCGCAAGGCAAGCTCACCGCCACCGACTATGGCCGCGACCATCATCCGCGCTGCTTCAGCCTGTGGATGGCCGGCGGCGGCATCAAGGGTGGCGTAGTGCATGGCGAGACCGACGAGTTCAGCTACAACATCGTGCGCGATCCGGTCCACGTGCGCGACTTCCAGGCGACGATTTTGCATCAGTTCGGCATTGACCATGAGCGCTTCTCGCACAACTACCAGGGGCTGAACGTACGCCTGACGGGCGTCGAGCCGGCCACCGTCGTCAAGGAGATCCTGAAGTGATCACGCGCCGGGCGGCTTTGGGGGCACTGGTCCTGGGGGCGCAAACTAAGCCCCGGCCGAACATCCTATTCCTTTTCGCCGACGACCAGCGCGCCGACACGATTCGCGCCCACGGCAATCCGCACATCCGCACGCCGAACCTGGATCAACTGGTAGCGAACGGCGTCAGCTTCCGCAATAACTACATCTTCGGCGGCAATAGCGGCGCCGTCTGCATGCCCAGCCGCGCCATGTTGATGACCGGCAAAACGTGGTTCCACCTCGATGCCGCCACCTTGAACGGCGAAAAGCTCCTGCCCGAATTGCTCGGCGAGAATGGCTACGCGACGTTCGGCACCGGCAAGTGGCACAACGGCCAAACGTCCTGGAAACGGGCTTTCCAGCGCGGCAAGACGATCATGTTCGGCGGCATGTCGGACCATACGAAGGTGCCGGTGCGGGACCTGGGCCCGGATGGCCAGCTCACCCCCGAACGGGTCGGTCCGAAGTTTTCGAGCGAGATGTTCGCCGATTCGCTGATCGAGTTTCTCGAAACGCGTGACCCGGCGAAACCCTTCTTCGCCTACGCCGCCTTCACCGCGCCGCACGATCCACGCATGCCCCCGCTGCCGCAGCGCGAAGCCTACTACCGCCAGTTGCCGCCCTTGCCCAAGAACTTCCAGGGTCAACTCAACTTCGACAACGGCTTCACCGGCGGCCGCGACGAGAACCTCGGCGCCTGGCCGCGCACCGAGCCGATGATTCGCGATCAACTGGCCGAATATTACGGCATGATCACGCACCTCGACGAGCAACTCGGCCGCGTGTTGGCCGCGCTGCGCAAGACGGGGCAAGCCGACAACACGATCATCGTCTACAGCGCCGACAACGGGCTGGCGCTGGGCAGCCACGGCTTGCTAGGCAAGCAGAACGTCTTTGAGCACAGCATGCGCACGCCGCTGCTGGTGTCGGGTCCGGGAGTGCCGAAGCGCAAGACGGTGACGGCATTCACCTACCTGCTGGACCTCTTCCCGACGCTGTGCGAAGTAGCCGGAGTCCCGGTGCCTGGTGGCATGGAGGGGCACAGCCTGCGGCCCCTGTGGCAAGGGACGCAAGCCAAAGTGAGGGACACGGTGTTTCTCCCCTTTCTGGACATCCAGCGCGCGGTGCGCGATGAGCGTTGGAAGCTGATCGCCTATCCGAAGATCAGCCACCTTCAGCTATTTGACTTGCAGAATGATCCGCATGAAACGAAGGATCTCTACGGTGTACCGGAGTCCGCGCCGCACATCGCGCGGCTGCGCGGAGTGATGAACGAGTGGCAGCGTAAAGTGGGCGACCGGGTCGATATCCCCACGGAGAATCGCCCTCTGAAGCCCCTGGATCTGACGGGCCACGAGCGCAAGCCCGACCAATGGCAACCCGACTGGATCGTCAAGAAGTACTTCGAGGGGCGCTAGCTTAGCGAGCTAAGGTCCGGTGTCTCCCGTGCTGGAGAGAATTGCCCCTCGCCCGACCGCGGACGGCTGTGGTACCGTAAGGTTGATTGCACCCAGAGCGGGAGTAATTCAGTGGTAGAATGTCAGCTTCCGGCTCACCCCATTTTTTCTCAATAGCTTAGAGGCTTTGGTGTCCTGTTTGGTGGCCGCCCTCTAACCGGCCGCAAACTGAGATTTAGCTTCTCAAGCGAGTTCGTTCCTTCCTCCAATTTCTGACGCGCGTTTTGAGACATTGGCGCTGTGTCCACGGTACGCCCCATACTGTGCCGGAGACAAACGTCTATGCATCGCGTCAACATCGTGAAGAAAGTCAAAGTCGATGGCGACTGGAAGCTGTTAGCGATTCCGCGGAACAGCAAGGGCAACTATGACTGGACTGCCTTGCCGGAGGGCGTCTATCTGCTCGAATGGAGAGCGGGCGGCAAGAGGCGCCGCGAATCGGCCGGGATCACCGCCTCCCAGGCTCTCGAGGCTCAGCGACGAAAAAAACACGAGTTGGAAGGTCGCGCGCTAAAGGTACCCGGATTCGAGCACGCCGGCGAGAACCCGAAACACTCCCCTCTTCACGTGGCGGTTCACAAGTACCTGGACGAGGTGGAGACGCTCAAGAAGCCAAACACCCACCGTAAGTACGAGGCCGTCCTCGAGCGCTTTCTGGAATACTTTCAAAACTGTCCGACCATCGACAAGATTGGTCAGGAAGACTTAACCCGATATGTGATCTGGCTCAAGAAGCACCACGACCTCGGCGCTAATACCATCCGTCACAATGCAATCATCGTGGCGCAGTTCTTCAAACGCCAGGGCCGGGAGAACATCACGCGAGGGCTACAACTACCTGACCGAATCGATCCCTTGCCGCGCGAGTACTCCTCGGCCGATTTGGCCAAGTTCTTCAAGGCTGCCTATGACGCCGAACGGGCGTTATTTTCGACGTTTCTGCAGACGGGCCTGCGCGAAATGGAGGCGGTCCACCTTTTCTGGACGGACATCAACTTCGAACGGCTGACCATCCGCGTCACGGCCAAGCCGCAGTTGGGGTTCTATCCCAAGCGGTGGGAAGAGCGCGAGGTTCCGATCCCGATCCAACTCGTGGAGCGTCTCAATCGTCATACGCGCCGTCCCGGATGTAACTACGTTTTCCCGTCGCCGGCCGGCAATCGGGAATACCATATGCTCGATCGGTGTAAGGCGGTCGCCGCGCGTGCGGGTCTCGATCCGGAGAAGTTCGATCTGAAGACATTTCGATCGTCGTTTGCGACGCGTTCGCTGCGGAATGGCTTCGATATTCGGACGGTTCAGAGCTGGATGGGGCACAAGTCGCTTGAAACCACCATGCGTTATCTGGTCCCTTCGAAAGAGGTGCATGCTCGTCTCGATCAAGCTACGGTGCCGGGTCTCGACGATACCGAGCCTCGTGAGCAGCGTCCAGAGCGAGAGGTTCGCCGCCGGGGGAGACCGCGGCGAGTCCAAGCGAAGCCGCCGGCGAGCGAGAAGCGGCCAGAGGCGGGACGGATCGCGTCACAAGAATCGGTGAAGATGTAGTGCCCCCGCCGTGAGCGCCGCTCCGTTCTGGTGGGCTATCATCACATCCGAAGAGGGATTTGATGCCATCACAGGTCTTGACCAACGGATCAGGCATGCTCCGGTTTCTCACGCCAACCCAGCCTTGGGTGGAGCGCGTAGGCCGCAAAATGAGTGTGCCGGCAGAGTGGCCGTTGATGCTCATCGAAATCTTCCACTTGAACAACGACCGGCTTGCAATGACGTGTGCGCTGGGAGTGCCGCAAATGAGCGCCCGGGCATTCCGTGCCCAGGGGACCTACCTGTACGAGTTCGAGGAGCTTCCTGCCTCGGTCGTTGCGATTCTCGACGCGCACTTCGATCAGGTTGAAAAGGAAATCCTGGAGAAGGTGGATTCAAGAGCGGATGAGATAAAGCCTCAGGTGATTCTCGTGAAGAGATGACGCCTGCAGATCGGTCCCCGTGCTAGCGGAGAACGCCGCGGCTAAAAGCTTCGGCAATCCGGCTCACATTCGTTGTCCCTTCAGAGTGGGTTGACGTCCGCACCATGTGGCTGACCAATTGATCGAGGAATTTTGGTGAGGACAGCCAGGTTCGGACCTGCTCCAATGTCGCCGCAGCGCAAACACGCGCGACATCGCGTCCCAACAGTTCTGCGCCTGCGAGTTCCAGATCGAACTCAACAGCTTCGAGCAATGGCAACTCCTGGTCGTAGAGCCGATCAAAATTTCCCGCGTCGGAATAGGTTGTGATCAAGCGGTGGAGGTCAGCGGCATCTTTGTTACTTTCGAGGCGACGGTCCGCCCATGCGACCAGCTTGAGCAATGTCAGTCCTGGCACGGATGCCACGCGTACGGTAAGGCCCTCCTCAACTTCGACTGGTATGGACGATACCCAAGCCTCCTCGAACCCCGCAACGTTGAGAACCACATCTCGCCCGGGAGGCCAGGCGATCAAGTTGTCCGCGGAGGCTACACCCCGAAAAGGAATGAGATCGACGGGAACTGAGAATCCCGCGCTGTGGTCGGTGTAGAGAAGCCGTTGCTGAGCCTTCAAGTCTAAGGAAAATTCACCCGTCGCAATCATCTGCTCCTTCAGGCCTTGAAACTGGTCCCAGCTCTGAACCGCAATTCCAAAGTCGATATCACGAGTGGCCCGCCCCGGGCGGAGGCCATAGACGTTCACCAGCATGAGATCGCGCGCGGTTGCGCCGGCGACGAAGAAGGGACACCTAAGCTCCGAAGCGATCCTGTCAACAGGGCGAAGAACGCGGACAATGGAGGGGTCGACCGGGCTACTTGTTCTGACGGAATGTGGGCTCGATCCGCTGCTCATAGATCATTCTTGCAGCCTCGGCATTTCGGCCGTCGTTCGTCGCAAGAAGATCAGCATACACGAGCACGGGAGGGACTAGATCATCCGCTCTCGTCTCGAAGTCCCAAAAAGCTTCGAGAACTTCTACATTGCCATTTCGGTCTGCCCGCATGCGGTTCGCGGCAACAAGCTCGGCAATAGGCCCACGTGCGTAGATCGTGAAATGTTCCGGCTTCAAAAACTGAGTCAGCCTTTCGGCGGCGCCTTCACCGCCCCAGTAAGCGCCGCACTTCTTGATCGTAGCCAG
Source organism: Bryobacteraceae bacterium (assembly GCA_019752335.1). Classification (GTDB taxonomy): domain Bacteria; phylum Acidobacteriota; class Terriglobia; order Bryobacterales; family Bryobacteraceae; genus JALHNI01. The sequence goes on along the minus strand of JAIEMJ010000003.1, from coordinate 141,472 downwards.
CTGGAGCCGCTCAGGGTCAGCGTGAAATCGCCGCGGATTGAGTTTTGGGCGCAGGGTGGTCGGATAGTACGTAACCCACTCCTGAAGCATTCGAGGTGGGTCGAGGAGTTGTCGATTTGTTGCTGGGTTAAGGCGAATGAGGCCTCGTCCCTCAAGATCTTTCATCACAGGACCCAACGTTCCCAGCGCTACTTTCGCGGCCGCTGCAATCTTCCGATAGTTCGCTCGCATCAGTTCTGGCTGGCAAAGCAAGGCGAAGACAACCTGTAGTCCGGCAGGATTGAGCGCTCGAAACCGATCCTGTTTGAGCTGATCTGGCCGCGGTTGGCCCACTACATAAATGAAAAGACCCGGGCCTTCAAGATAGGCATTCCCAGCCGTGTCGATGAAGGGCAGGTGAAGTTCACGGCAGCGGCCGGCAACTTCGCGGGTGATGTAGGGCGCAATCAACAGGGGCGGCCTGCGTGTGTCCGTCACGCCGGCTTTCACCATGGCAGGTGTCTCGAACCGATCGACGGTCTTCACCTCTGCCGCGAACCGGTATTTCCGGCGATTGGCCTCGATTTCAATGGTCGCGTCTTCCAGGTCGCGCTCAAGATCGGCGCGAACTGGGGCTAAACGCGCGGGAAGGCCCACGATCTGCTGGAGAGCAGTGATCGCCGCATTGATGATCTCGCGTTCTTGAGTCGTCATGGCCGTATTTGTACGCAGACTTTAGCGCCCCAGCTCGTGTTCACTCAATAACTACTGTACACGTTCCGTGAACATTTCACAATAATGAACACTAACCGGGACCATCCCCTTTAGAACCCTAAGCCGCAAACATTCTCCGAACAGACTTTTGCCAGGACGATCCGATTCCCCTTACAACGGACTCATGGGCCGAAATGGTCTAGCTCTCGCCTCGCTGCGCGGCCATGATCAGCCCCAGATTGAACTCCGGAGATGAGATGTATGCCAGCCTCCCCCGCTCACCGAATATCTGCCGTCGGCCAAACTGACGATGTGTTTGAGCGTTTGGCCCATTGCGATCGCCTCTTAACCGCGAAAGAATTGGCCGACATTCTGGCCATCAGCCCCAAAACCCTGTACAACTACGTCACTCGCGGAATGATTCCATACTTCAAAATCGAGTCGAACGTGCGTTTTCGGGCTCGCGAGGTTGCCGACTGGCTCCACCAGCATTCGGGCCGACTTGTTACTTCGAGGACGGAAAGGGTCCCCGGGGCCGCCTAGATGTAGTCATGGACATTGCCTCACTAATTCAAGCTTCTCGACAGATCCTACAATCCCGTCAAAGCCGCCGGGGTGGATGGGGATTCGTTACCGATCAGGACGCGGTGGAACCCACTTGCCTCGCGACACTGGCATTGCGCCGCCCGTCAAATATCTTCCTCGAAAGAGCACTGCAGGAACTGGCGAGTCTCCAAAACGAGGATGGCAGCTGGCCAGCTTTCGCGGGCGACGATATCGAAGGGTGTTGGACCACCGCACCTGCGATTCTGAGCTTTATGGCAGCCGGCCATGAGGCCGCCCGAATTCATCGGGGAATACGGTGGCTGTTGCAGGCCCGAGGCCGCGAGGCCAACTGGCTCTGGCGATGGAAGTTCCGCACGATGGACACTAACGCTCAGTTCGATCCCGGCAAGTTCGGCTGGTCGTGGACAGCCGGCACGACCAGTTGGGTGATTCCGACCGCGTTCACACTCATCGCACTGCGGCAGGCTCGGACTCGCAACCTTCACAGAAGCGCCGAACTTGACGAGCGCCTTGCAATTGGCACGAGCATGCTTCTTGACCGGATGTGTCCGGGCGGCGGTTGGAACTCAGGAAACGGAATCGCATTTGGCATACCGCTAACTCCCCATATCGACGCTACTGCCATTGCCCTTCTAGCTCTCACCGACCAAGCAAGAGGTGATAGGGGTATTCAGCGATCTCTTGACTGGTTGCTGACGCAACTTCCCGGGTGCTCCTCCGCATACAGCCTGTCCTGGGGTATGGTCGCACTGGCTGCATACCGAGGGCAAGCCGGTTTGACCGCACAGACCCTTGCGCGAAGCGCGACGGAACTGATGAGCCTCTTGGACGACCCTACAAGCGCGGACACCGCCACGCTGGCGATCAGCGCACTCGCACTCGAATCAATCGCCGGCGACAACGCCTTTGAGGTAGCTCCAGCATGAAACTGGATCGCCGAAGAATGGTAGTCAGCACTGCAGGTCTGGCAGCGGGAGGCCTGGCCACAGCGCGGTTCCTTCCAGAAGAGATGCTCCTTCGCGATCGGCGACCGGCGCGCTCGCGGGTGGCGGTCGTTTCGGTCGATGCGTACGGACACCTCCTGAACGACTTGCTGTTGTCCAGCCTTCGAGAGTTTCGGCTCAATCTACGTGGAAAGTCAGTGCTCCTCAAGCCGAACCTCGTGGAGTACATCGCCGGCGTAGAGGTAAATACTAATCCTCTCCTAGTAGGAGCCGCGGCCGAAGCACTGCTTCGCCTCGGCGCGAAGACCGTCGTCGTAGGAGAAGGCCCAGGACACCAACGAGACACTTACTTGGTGCTCGCGGAGAGCGGTCTCGGAACGCAACTTCGCAGCCAGAAGTTGAGCTTTGTCGACCTCAACCGCGACGAACTCGTCAGGATGCCCACTCAAGCGACGTACACCGGTCTCGATCACTGGTGGTTGCCGCGGACGGTTCTCGTCTCCGACTTTGTCGTTTCGATGCCAAAAATCAAGACCCACCACTGGACAGGCGTCACGCTCAGCCTGAAGAACATGTTCGGTGTGATACCTGGAGCGAAGTACGGCTGGCCCAAGAATATTTTGCACTGGAAAGGGATCCATCGGAGCATTCTCGATATCGCCGCTACCGTTCGTCCGCACTTTGTTATCGCTGACGGCATCGTAGCTATGGAAGGAAATGGGCCACTTCACGGAACCCGCCGGCATCTTGGCAAGTTAGTGCTCTCGGATGATCCGGTGGCCGCAGACTTTGTCTCCGCCCGCTTGATGGGCCTCGAACCGCATCGCGTCTGGCATCTGGATCGCGCCGCCCATTTCCTCGGAAATGGATCGCCCGGACGGATTGAACTGATCGGCGAGGGCCTGCCCGCGACTCCGATTCCCTTCGATGTACTACCGCAGTTCGCACACCTTCGAAACCCTCTTTGAATTCTGCTGCCAGGCAATAGAGCCAGAAAGTGCCGGGTGTCTCCTCCGCGCCGGATAGGTTGGAGAACATTATTCAGGTTGAACATCCGGAAGATCGGTTGACCTCAACGCAGATGGCTCAAAGAACATTTTGTTGGTTGCGTGTGGAACGTTGCCTCGAATGACGATTCGATGGACCAATGAACATTCTTCCGGCTAGGCGAGAGCGATCCGCGCGCAAATGGATCTAGGAATATTTTTGCGGAGACATTGGACCCAGCATCCCAAATACTCAACGAACATTTCTCAGGACACGAGGGCGCAACGCGAGGTCGAATAGGTTCAAGAATATTTTGTCGGTGAGGCGGAACGCGTTTTGAGCGCAACTTGGCATCAACATCCGCACGCGCTGGAACGACCGGAGAGATTCGATCACCAACCTGCATTCCCATAGGATCGGATCAGAGGATGCCGTGTTTTTTTCTCTCGAGGATCTCGGACGGCGGCTGCTTGCAGCAAAATACGTGATCGATCCGGTAACGCTTCAGGTTGTTTACCTGGCAGCTCGAATGCAGAAACCCGTGATCGTCGAAGGTCCGCCAGGCTGCGGGAAGACAGCATTGGCCCAGGCGCTCGCCGCCGCGGGCAATACTGTGATCGAGCGGCTCCAATGCTACGAAGGTATCAACGAAGAGAAGGCGATCGGAAAATTCGATAGCGCGCTTCAAAAGCTATTCCTGGAAACGCAAGGGGATCGCCTCCAAAAAGATTGGGACGCAATCCGTGGCAACCTCCACACCCTCGATTTCTTCGTCCAGGGTCCCTTGTTGCGATCCCTACTCTACGAGAAGCCGTGCATCCTGTTGATCGACGAAGTCGACAAGGTCGATGAGGGCTTCGAAGCGTTGTTGCTTGAAATCCTCTCCGAATGGCAGATCTCAGTGCCAAAGTTGGGAACGATCAAGCAGCGCTCCATTCCATTTGTGATTCTGACTTCGAACGAAGTCAGGAGGTTGGGTGATCCTCTACGCCGCCGTAGCTTCTATCTGCGAGTCGAATTTCCTTCTGTCGATCGAGAATCCGAGATCCTGCGCGTACGTAGCACGACGAAGGACTCACGCCTCCAACGAATCATTGCGGGGTTGGCTCACGCCTTGCGCGGCTGGCAAATGGAAAAGCCGGTTTCGATCGCTGAAATGCTCGAATTGGCCCAGGCTCTGGAGATTCTCGGTCTTACCGACATTACGACCGAGATGAGGGATTCGCTCTTGCCTCTGATCGCAAAAACAGAATCGGACCGGAAGCGCCTCCTGTTGCGGGATGGGTTCGCCTCGCTCGTCCACGATGCCCACCAGTATGCCGCCGCGGATCGAGAGCAACAGCTCGAGAAAAAACAGCGGGAGCTAATACCAACCGATGCGTGAGGAGTCCCTTTCAAGGTGGAGATCGGCACGGGTCGTGTATGCGCTCGCGAGCGCAGGAATTCTATGCGCCGCGCAGCCCGAGAAGACCAGGGCGGTCCAGGTGGCGGATCATTACTCCGATCTCTATCAGGTTCCCCGCGAACTGGTCTATTCGATTGTCGAGATGGAATCCAACTGGAAGCCGCATGTGGTTTCAGACAAGGGCGCTGTGGGACTGATGCAACTCATACCTGCGACGGCCGCAACGTTTGGTGTCACCAACCGGTTCGACATTGAGCAGAACGTCCGCGGCGGCGTAGCCTATTTGGCCCGGCTTCTGAAGTTGTTTGACGGTGATGTCCGGCTTGCAGGCGCGGCCTATTTTGCTGGAGAAGGCCGGATCCAAAAGGCCGGCCTAGGCTACTCAAACGCCGAAGTCTACCGGTACGTGAGAAGGCTCACACGATTGTATTGGCAGAAGCGCTTCGAAGCAGAACAAACTCTGCGAGACCAGTGAAAGGGAGAAACCCACCATGATTCGTCTGAAGTGGATATTGTTGATTGTTCCGGTGACCGAGATTCTGGGCCAGACTAATGGCCCCAATACATCGGCGACTCAGGTCCAGGCGCAGGTGGTCGGGCGACCGATACGGGACGGCCAGGTGACTACCGTCTACTTAGCCCCGCGCTATGTGACCGCTATCCGGATGCCCGAGCCTATCAACTCCGTCGTGCTCGGCGACCCCGTGTCCTTCTCTGCGGAACATTCCGAGCGGGAGCCGAATCTCGTCTTCATCAAGCCCATTACGTCACGTGCGGCTCAAAGCAACTTGCTGGTCTCATCGACACGAGGGCTCCAAACCAGCTTGCTCCTGATCAGCGCAGGCGATCCGAAGGATCCGTCCCAGCCCTCCGTGGATTTCCTGCTGCGATATAGACCGGCGGGCCAATTCATCATCCAACCAACCGAGTCACCATCGGCGATGATCCCTCAGACGTTGCCCATCGCGAGCGTCGCAAACGCACCTGTGACCGTACGGACGGAATCGCTCGCGACTAATTGGGCATCGCCCGGGTCGCCTCAAAGCTCGCTTCCGGAGGCCGGAATGTCGAAGAAACCGGAAGAGGAGGCGCTGAACGAACTCCTGGAACGTCAGCGGCGCGCACCTCTCCCCCTCCTGTACGGACAGAAGCCCGGCATCACCGAGCCTGGCAAGGAACTAGTCAAGACCGGAATCAGCGAGGTCATCGATCAGGGGAGCGAGGTTGTGGTTCTGTTCTCGGTAATGAATGTGCAGGATCATGCTGTCGAGCTGATGCCGCCGCAGATCCAATTGGGCGGTAGGAATAAGACCGGCAAAATCATCCGCCGCTCTCGCTGGTCAACATCCGAACAACTGCCGGTCACGGACTTTCGAATGAGCCGGCGCAGGTTGGGTCCAGATGAGCGCGCCGACGGCGTGGTGGTCTTCAAACGGCCTTCTTTCAAGCAGTCAACCGAAATGCTGTTTCTTCAAATGGCTGAGTCCGGCGCGGTAGATCGCCCGGCACTGGCCCCGATAGGCTTTGGCATCAGCAGTTTTCGCGAGGTGAGTTATGACGCCAGATAACAGACTCGACAATGAACGAATCGAACGAGAGTTCGGGGACCAGGCCGATGCGGCCCGGCTCGCTCGCGAGGACGAAAGTCGCGATTCCAGAGTGGAAACGGTTTCCGCGCAAGCCGAAGAACCGGAATCTAGCCCGGCGCCATCCGGAATCGTACAGCAGTTCTGGCAGCGATTCAAAGAGGAAAGGAACCGCCCCAAGGGCGCTGACACCAACGCTCGCGGCGAGAAAAACATGGACCGCAGCAAGGCGTTCCTGGTACTAGCGACCGCCGTGGTGTTGTGCGGTTTCGCCTTCCTCGCTCTGTTCTCGACTTCCAACACCGAGAAGCGTGGGCAGGACCGGCGCACGACGCCCAATCTGGGGCGTCCAGCAAATGGCGGGCAGCAAGGGGGCGCGTCGGGATCGACAATACCCCTTCTCAGCGCAGACCAAGGCAACGTAGACCAGAATGGCGACCAACTAAGTCCAGACGACATCAATGCGACTTCGCGCCGTACCCAAGCAGCGAATCAACCGCCGGCTGAGCAACCGCCCGGCCAATACGCCCTCAGCCAAGTGCCCCCGGTCAATGATCCTGCCCTCGACGCCTATCGGCAACAGATGAGTCGGCATATTCCACCGCAACCTATTCCCCCGCCTGCGCCGCCGGTCGCACCACCACCTGTCCAACCCGTCAACGTATCCGATGCCTTGAATAAGCCCTCCCTGGTTTTTGTCCGGAACATCACCTCGACCGCGCCGATAAACGCAACCAGAACTGCCGCTCAGGCGATTCGTACGGAGCGTAATCGCACCTCCACGCTACTTCCGACCGGAACACGCTTGGTCGCACGCCTGCAGAGCGCCATCAGCAGCGCTGTGAAGACGCCGGTTATCGCGGTGATCGAGTACAACTACGAACGCGATGGTGAGGTCGTCATCCCCGCAGGCACAAAGGCCATTGGGGAACTCGCCCAAACGAACCAGAACGGCGACATCGGCCTGCGCTTCACTGCGCTGGAAATGCCGGACGGGAGCCCCGAGACGATCGAAGGCAGCGGCGTCAGCCTGAATTACGGTCCGCTGAAAGGAACGGTGAACGGGAGGGGTGGGGCCAAACGAGCTCTGGTTCGCTCCCTGACGGGCATCGGCTCCATGGCGGCCTATCTGGTGGGAGGCCGCAGTTACGGTGGTCTTTCAGGACCGATCGATCAGAGTATTCTTCTACGGGAGCGGATCGCTTCGAACGTCGGCCTTGCCGGCGAACAGGAGTTGATGAGGATGGCGTACACGCAGAACATCGTCATTACCCTTCCGGGAAACACACGGTTCTACATCGTTCTTCAGGAGGCAGCGACTACGGCGGCTGCCTCCGATACGTTGCCGGCCTCAGTTCGCAATTCGCGGTCGAATCTTGCGGGTGCGGATGCGCAGGCGCTGCCCACGGCTGCCGAACTTCGGGAATTGGTGGCCTTGAAAAACGAGCTGAACAGGATGTACCGCGAAGTCGCCGCTACGCGATCTTCCGAGGTGCCAGTTCCCGAACAGTGAAAGAAGCAATGGACCCGAATTGGAAACCACTCGAAACCAAACTGGGACCGGCGCGTTGCGTTGGGTTTATGTTTATGGGTCGGCTGAATGGCATCAACCAGTACAAGCATGGGATCAGCCGGCAATACCTGTTTCTTGACGATGACGGCCGGGCGTACGAGGTCGCGGCGCGCAACGAGTTTCGCGAGATCGCTTTTGAGGAAGCCCTCGCGCCGGTGGAGACTTCATTGCGCGAAGTGGGCGCCACGCTTGAAACCGCCTACGACGATGCGTACATCGAGAGGAAGACGGCCGCGTTGGAGGCGTTGGGTATTGGTCTATTGCGTATTCAGGTTGTTCCCGAGGAGGCGGCTGATTAGGGCGGCAAACAGTGGCGGATCCATCCCGGATGCGGTAGATTTAGCCCAAGGAGCCGGGATTTGCGTTCTGAATACCCAGCCATGAGTCCGGTCCTCTGGATTGCCACTCAACTCGGGCGCTTTCTGAGCGATGGCTATCGAGAGCTCCGCGGGCTTCTTTCCTCCAACACTCCTGACAGCCTGAAGAGAGCGTTTACTGGAGGCTTGGCCGCGCTTACTCTCGCACTCCTCGCGGTGATTGTAATCGCCTCGCAGTTGCACCCGGCCGTGGTTATCTTCGCTGTGATTTGCGTCTTGCTGATCGCCTATGGCAGAACTCTGTTCCGAAGACTGGCCCTCTTTACCGGGTACTTCTTCTGCGGGTTTGTGATTTTCATTGGCGCAGGACTTATCACGATCGTCCCGCTCGAGAAGTCGTATCCCCTGCTCGCCAAAGCTTTAGCTGTGGCGTTGTTTGTAGTCCTTTGTTTGATCATTCCTGCGCTGCTCTCAATGAGGCCGGGCCAGCGAGTTGTCGCGGGCAGTGGTAGCGTCGGTTCTCCGGACATGCATCCTCAGAAGACCTCCGTTACGTTCGCCGCTGTGGGCGGGCTAGAGGAACCGAAAAGGCAGATTCGAGAACTCGTGAGTGCAAACCTTAACGAGAAGAAGCTCGGCAAGTACGGTGTTCGGCGGAACGGAATTCTACTCCATGGTCCTCGTGGTACGGGCAAGACACTGCTAGCCGAAGCGGTGGCAGGGGAGTTCGGATTGAACTTTCTATATGTGCCGGCCGCGAGCCTTGTCAACAAGTACATTGGCGAGACGGAGGAAAACCTGGAATCAATTTTCAGGTTGGCAGGGGGCAACCGGCCCGTAGTGCTGTTCATCGATGAACTGGATGCGCTCGGGACCAAACGTCAGATTGGCGATTCCGACGACACTGGTGGTGCAGCACGCTCGTTCAACCTAAAAACAGGTCGACTGATGTCATGCGTTGACGATGCGCGCAAGTATCCCGAGCTCATCCTAGTGGCCGCAACAAACTTTTACGACGGATTAGATCGAGCGTTGATTCGAGAAGGGCGGTTCGATCTGCATATTCGGTTAGATCTGCCGAATGAGCAAGAGCGAATTCAAATCTTTGCCGCTCAACTTGCGAAGAGGCCGGCCAGGCGTTTTGAATTGGAGCATTTCGCTAAGCGAACACCTGGATGGAGCGCTGCCAAGATTGGCGCCTTGGTCGATAAGGCGGCGTCCTTCGCAGCGGAAGAACACAGGCAAATTGAAGGGTCCGACTTGGCTCGCGCGTTGGCGGAGACGGGCGGGCGGGACCGGGCGGCATTCAAAGAGGTGGACTGGGCCGATGTGGTCCTTTCGCCAGACACCGAACTCGATCTCCGCAACCTGATTCGCTTGATGGATCCCGCCTACGCCGACCAGCTGAATTTGGCCATGCCCGCGGGCCTGCTGCTGATCGGGCCTCCCGGAACTGGCAAGACCATGATTGCGCGGCTGATTGCCACGCAAACGAAGCGGAGCTTTTATCCGATTACCGCTGCCGATGTTCTGGCAGGCGCCGTCGGCGCATCCTTGAAGAAGCTCACCGAACTTTTCGCCCGGGCGAAGGAAAACAGTCCGTCAATCATTTTCATCGACGAGATGGACGGGTTGTTGCCACGTAACAATGGCCTTCAATCGCAGCACGACATTCAAGTTGTGGAGCAGGCACGAAGTCTGATCAGCGAGCTCGAGCCGAACCACAACGTCTTTCTGATTGGAACCACGAACCATCTCAACAACGTCGACGCCGCTATTCTGCGTGGAGGAAGATTCTCGGAAAAGATCGAGATCGGTATTCCCCATGATGAAGGCTATCGCCGTTTGGTCTCGAAGCAACTGGGCGACATTCAACTCAGTGAGGAACTCTCCGTCGATCTTGTAGCCGGGCGGCTCAAGGGAGTTTCCCCGGCCGATCTAGAAGCCATCTGCACGAGCGCGAAGAGAATGGCGATGAGACGGATGGCCGATAACGCGAACCAGTTGCCGCCGCTCATTTGGAACGATTTCACAGAGGCCATGAAGCGTGTCCAAGTTCAGTTCTGACCTTCTCCTCGTCCGCATTCCGCGCTTCTAAGACGATCCGTCTTCGACCCTTCTTGCGGTTCCAGAGCACCTTCTAGAGACTTTTGCATTGCACGAGCGTATTGCCTCATTCTGTCTCCACGCCCGGTAGCGGCATTCAAGGCGTCATTTAACGGCTCCCGACTGCACACACCGAAGCGGATGCAAGAACGCATGGAGGTTTTAAACATGAGTCAAAACGCGAAACGGGTCGTCGTTGCGCTCGCCCTTTGCCTGATCATCGTGCAAAGCGTGGCGATAGCCCAGAATCTTGGCGCTGCCCCGCAAGTCAACGTCGCGGTGCAAGGTCAAACAGGAGCCCAACCAGAAGGAGCGTTCCTGAACTTTGTCAACTGGATCGGCAACGTCATCGCTCCCGTGGGCGCGGGCGTCGCTGTGTTGGGGGCCGTCGGCAGCTATGCGACGGGGAGAGGAGTGTTCCGGTGGCTCGTCACGGCGGCCGGGCTACTCGCGATCTCCGGCGTCACTCGCCTGTTGGAATTCTGGATCTCCCAGGGTGGCGGCGGGGTTTCCTAGCCTCTCCCGGAAACGCAGCGAGCAAACAACCGGGCTAGGCCGGCCTCGAAGGAAGCCGGCCTTCCGGAAAGCAGGGTAACCGAATGGGGGTTCCGCAGCTTGTTCTCGATGGAATCCGGCTGATGCTGGCTCTGGCCGCACCCGCATCTCTGGTAGCGCTCGTTCTTGCGGGCATCGCATTGCGTCGCGAAGGAACGACTTCATTTTCCGTAGGTGGAGGCGGCTTTTCGAAATGGATGTTCTGGGCCATCGTGATGATTACTCTTCCGCAAGTGTTCGGATGGTTCTCGTTTTGGGGTGTCGGCGCACCTCTCCCCAGCGGCGGCATCGGCAGCGGGTGGATGTCCGCCTTTGCCAACGACGCTGTCATTTTTGTCAATACCCTTGTGATCGGCCGGTTGGTCCCGGTGCTGGCCGCCTGGATGGTCCTTCGTTCGGCGATCGATTGGAGCGAAGGACACACGCCCTTGGCCTCGATCCTCGGAGCCATGTTCTTGTTGTCCATCCCGGCGAGTGCGGCCCTGCTCCAGGGGTGGAACGACGCAACCCGATTCGGGACGGCTGCTGTCCTCGAGGGGGCATGGACATACACCGCGAGCCGGATCATGCCAATCGCCGCGGGCTTGGCGGTCATTGGCGCCGTAGTGAATTTCGCTTTTGGACGTCCGGCCATCCGGCTCATCGGCGCCGCGGCCGCGTTTCTAACAGTGTCGGCGCTTTGGCGTCTGGTTGTCTCGATGATGTGACGCGCGAGGAATTATGAATTTTCTGACTGGCATTACGAACCTGACGAGTTGGATGGGAAACGTGATCATGCCAACGTTCGGCGCCCTGTTCTTCGCGCTAGCCGTTCTGCGGTACTCGCATGGCCAGGCGCATACCTATGCCCCTTGGGCCGGATTTCTTTGCTTAATGGTGTCCGGCGTTCTGCGCGGGATGGAGACCTTTGCCACCCAGTCAGCTTGGAACAATCCCGACTTGGTCTGGATCACCTTGCGCGGGCTAGTGAATTGGACGTGCAACGTTTTCCTGCCTGTCTATGCCGTCCTGCAACTTCTCCACGGGTTCATGTTGTATTCGGGCGTTGGTCATCGCATCTATGCGGGCGGCGCCTGGATGCGTCATTTCAGCGCCGCCGCGCTGTGCTTGGCACTTTCGGGCTTGCTACGGCTCGCGGAATGGTTCATTGCGCAGGGAACCGGTGGCGTGAGCTAAGGAGAATCGAACTCAATGGCACTCAACATCAGTCCCGTCCACCGCAACCTTCACACGCGCGTGAGCTTTCTGTTCTTGGAGTTCGAAGACTGGTTTGTCGTGATCGGTCTGGCCGCTCTCACCAACATCTTCGGCCGCTGGGTCGATCGCCAGGTGTTCGGCATCCCGATGAACGTCTTCCTGCAGTACATCGTGCCGGTCCTGAGTATTCCGTTCCTGATGCTTTTTAAATATGGCAAGCCACGAGCCTACCTCAAGGATTTTCTGGCCTGGCACACCAAACCCAAGATCTATTGCGGCCTGGAGCCCGATTCGCAGATGAAGCTCGATTACTTCAAAGAGGAGGAACCCGGTGCCCACGACTATCGAACAGCATAGAGCGTCCCTACATCAGCCGGCTTTTTCAGAACTCCTGCCGGTCCGGGACATCCTACATGACGTCATCGTCCGCACGACTGGCGCGTTGGTCGCCGGCTATGAGCTCACCGGCATCAACTCGTACTACCACAACGACGATGGCCGCAACCGGACCAAGATGTCGCTCGAGGCCCTGATTCGCTCTTTACCGGAACGCTCGATGCGAATGCAGGTGCGGTTCGAGATCGCAGAGGGACTGGGTGACCTGAGGCAACGATATCAACAGCAGCTACGGAATCAGAACCCGACCCTATTAGCCCTCGATCGCCTCCGCATGGAAGCGTGGCGTGCGAAAGAACACGCGGGCTTTTACCTGCGGCCCCTCCTCCATGTCTACTTCCATTGGAATCCCGCGATCCATCACGAACTACCGGGCGCGACGTTCGGCAAGGCGGTAAGCAAGCGCTTCAGCCTCGATGGTTTGAGTCTTTCGGCCAACCGATGTATTCAGCGCACCCGGCGGGAGCACGAGGACTTGTTGGCCGAGTTCGGTTCGATTCTTTCTGGCGTCGAACAGACGCTTCGAGCAACGGGAATGGGAGTGCGGCGGCTGACGGATCCGGAGATCTTCATCGAGATGAAGCGATCGTTGAATCCCTTGATCGCCGACCGCATTCCGCTCCGGCGCCCCGAATCGTCTCTCCAGCATCGAAGCGCGCGGGAGCAGATCGTCAATACAAACATCGAACACGAGGAGGAGACTTACATTCGGGTGGGTGGCCTCTTATACTCCTTCATCACTCTGAAAGACTTGCCCGACGCCACGTTCCCTGGGATTCTTCGGGATCTCATCGGCCTCGATTTCCCGATGACAGTGAACACCGACGTGATGATCCCGGATCAGGCAGCAATGATCCGCCACTACAAAGGCCGTCTAAAAAAGATGCAGGCCGCGCAACGGGATTCACAGGGCGGGTACCGCATCGACGTTGACGCGCAGGTCGCGCAGCGGCAGTTGATCGAAACGCTTGAGAACCTCATCTCCAGTTCCCTCAAGACATGCCGCACAAGCATGATCGTCGGGGTCCGGACGTCCCAACCCGTGCAGAGCCATCGCGATCTTGCCGAGCAGGAACGCGTGCTCTCGGATAGGCGGCAGAAGGTTCTCTATACGGTTATGCAGATGAATGGGAGCCGTGGTCTTCCGGAAGACTTAGCCAAGCGGCGGTTGTTTATTGCCGGTCTGCCCGGAATGAGCGAAGAGAATCAGCGGGAGAATGACTGCCTTACGGTGCATGCCGCCGACCTGTTGCCGGTGGAGACCTCCTGGCAAGGAACACCCCGGTCACCGCTCCTTCTACTCGAAACGCCTGGCCGTGAGCTGATCCCGTTCTCTCCTTGGGATTCCTCCCTCGCGGACGCCAACATGTTGATCATGGCCGCCTCAGGTGGCGGCAAGACGTTCATGGCGATGCTGTTCCTGCTGATGATGGCCCGATTGAAGCCGTTGATTTCGATTCTGGAACGTGGCGATTCTTACCGCCCGCTGGTCGAATTGATGGGCGGCCGCTCGATCGACGTGGATCTGGAAGGCAGCATAACTCTGAACCCATGGGATCTGGCTCCTGGGACTAATACTCCAGGAAAGGACAAGATTGCATTCCTCAAGAACCTCACGCGGCACATGATTGGGGACAGCCCCAACTCAGATACCGCGCTGCTCGACAACTTGCTCAGCGAAGCCATAAGCCGCACCTACAAGCGGTGCGCAATACGGCACAGCAACCCGACGCCAACCTTTAACGACCTCCGCGAAGAGCTCCAGCAATGGCGTGACGAGGAACGGATCGAACGAACCGTGGAGGAAGCAAAACTGGCCGCTCTTAAACTCCGGGAGTGGACCGGTGAGAAGGGCGTCTACTCCAAATTGTTCGATCAGCACACGACCTTGAAGACCGACACCGATTGGTTGTTCTTCAACGTTGAACGACTCAGCGACGATCCGAAGCTTGAAACCGCGATGAGTATGATGATCGCCCATGCGATGCAGGAGCGTGCGTCTGGCAGAACCGGGCAACACAGCATCACCGTGCTCGATGAGTGCTGGTCCCTGCTTGACTCCAATGTTCTGGCGCCCGAGGTAGTGCAACTGTTCCGCACCGCCCGCAAACGTGGCGGTAGCGTGTGGGGCATTTCGCAGACGCTCGAAGATTTCGTCGGCACCGACACGCAACCTCGCATTCATGGGCCCGGCATCGTGCGTAACGTGTCGACGAAGATCATTGGCCGACAGCCTGGTGATGTGAGCCCGCTTGCTACTCATCTGGCGCTGAATCAAGTTGCTTTGGACGAGATCAAACATTTCGGCGCGCCGCGGAAAGGGCGTAGTGCCGAGGTGCTGTTGGTGATTGGTGAAAAGGCAGAGACTACGCAGACCATCCGGCTGGTCCCCACGCCGGTTGAGTACTGGGTATGCACGACGTTTCCGAGAGAGCGGGCCTACCGGCGATATTGCTTTCTGCAGCACCCTCGGAAGGCAGCTCTGGAAGTGTATGAGGAGCTTGCGAAGCGATTCCCCAGTGGACTCGCCGATGTAGCGCCTCTCCCCGAGGAGTTGTCCGGAGCGGTAACGGCCGCGGTCGCGGCCCAGGAGGCGCGAGCGTCATGAAACTCCTGCTCCTTCTATTCACAAACATATTGGCGTTCTTCCTGATCCGTCGCGTTCGCCGTGTCGTGGCCGTGGGTGTCGTGTGTACTTTGGCTTTCACCGTGGTCACGCCTCCGGCGAGGGCCCAACTCGGCATTCCAGCGGTAATCGCCGCTGCCTCGCAGGTGGTCGCGACGATCAACAACGTTATCGGACCCCTGCTGAGTGCGATTCAAGGCACCATTGGAGCCATCAACGGAGTGCTCACGCAGTTTCGCAATCTCTGGGAACAAGTCGTCTATCCTCTTCAGTCGATCAATCGGGCGAAGGCGCTGGTGACCTCAATGATCGCCCAGTTCCGCGGCATACTCACCGCTCTGATGCGGGTGAACGTCTCGAGTGCTCAGCTGCCGAATCCTGTTGGGCTGGAAAGTATCATCCGCAATCGCGGCACTGGCGACTTCGCTCAACTGACGAGCGCTTTCATCCAGACATACCGGGCCATACCGCAACCTGCCAATGCGCATCCCATTGAGCGCGATCTGGCGGATATTGACGACGCAATGGCTCTAGGAAACCTGAAGACTTTGAAAGCCTCCGACGCCGTTGTGGACCAGATGATGGCCGCTGCGGATGCGATCGAGAACGAAGGGATGAATATGGCCCCTGGCTCCGCCCCGTTTCTCGCAGCGGCGGGTATGACCGCATCGGTAAAGAGTCAGGCCATGATGCAGCGGATGATCGCGGCCGCAATCCGCCAGGAGGCGGCGCGATTGGCGCACGACAACACGGTGCGGAAACGGAACGCAATGTTCGGTGCACAGCTTCGCGACGACGTCCGGACCATCTTCAAGAAGTAGAGGAAATGCATAATGACCGATTTCTGTGACACAGTACGGGCCCTTTGCAGTCGCGTATGGGCGCAGCGAACCAAGATTCTGGCGCTCCTCCTTGTGGCAAGCATGCTGACACCTCAACCCGTCGAGGCGCAGTTTTTCCCCATCGACATGGCGGCGATCGTGAGCGCCATAGGCGCCATTAACACAGCGATCACCAACGTGATCGGTGCGGGCCTGCGGAACATCAGCACGGCCTTGAATGCAGTCAGCAGCGTCATCACGGCGATCCAAAACTATTTCCAAAACACGATATACCCTCTCGACGCGATCAATCGTGCCCGCGGCATCGTGAGCACGGTTCAAAGTTTCTACGACTCCATTCGGGGATTGGTCAATCTCAATGTGGCCAGCGCGACTCTCGCAAATCCCCGGCAACTGGAGGCGCTCCTCTTGTCGCGGAATGCGGGCAACATCAGTCAGGTGGCTGGTCGTTTCACCACCGTCTATCAACCGGTTCCTCCCCCCACGGACGCTCCGCCCGCCGTGCGCGACCTGATCGATATGACTGACGCTACCGCGCAAGCCGCGTTAAAGAAGGCGATCGCCATCGACGCCGCAGCCGACCAGTTGATGGATGCATCGGATCAACTAGCGGCGGAACTCGCGCTTGCAGCACCGGGAACCGCGCCGATGATTGAGGCTCAATCGGCGGCCATGCTGGTGAAGGCCCATGCGCTCACTCAGTCCGCGACGGCGGAGTTATTCCGCATTCGAGCGATCGACATGGCAAACACAGGAGCCAGTCTGAAGTTCAATGCGGATCACGCGAGCGACACGCGGCGCGACCTGACGAACATGTTCAAGAAATAGAGGTAACGATGTTTTTCTTCGAGCAGACCTTTCAAACGGTATTGAATGGCATTGACGGACCTGGCGGTCCGATGGGAGCCATTACGAATATCGCGAATGCGATTCTACTGCTCTGCGCCCTGTTCGCGGTCTATGAAGCATACTCCCGCGGTGGCGACGCCCGGATGATTGGCATCGCCGCCGGGAAATTCCTGCTGCTGGGGCTCATCGTGTCGAACTACGGAGCAATCTTCCGCAACGTTAATGGCGCTTTCAACCAGGTTGCCGCGACGATTTCACCCAACGATTGGGCCGAAAACTGGATGCTTCAGGTGAATCAATACTTCAACGGCCTTGGCAACGCGAACTGGTTCAACCTGGTGGTGAGCAGCATCGTCGCTCTGGTCAGCGTGTTGGTGCAATTGATTGCAGCCATCATCTTCCCCATCGCGCTCCTGATTTTCACGATTCTTTACTGCCTGTATGGCGCGGTCCTGTACACGGTTGGTCCAATGGTCCTGGCGCTCTACCCGGCCTTTGGCGTCGGCCAGCTTGCACGGAGCTATCTCGTCAATGTCTTCGTCTTTCACGCCTGGGGCATTGTGTACGCGCTATTCAGTGTGCTCCTGACGGCGATCAACGCTCAGAGCCTTGGCGCGATGCTGGCCGCCAACAGTTTGGGAGGGTGGTTTCAAGGTGCAACCGGAGCGCTCTTGATGTCGCTCGCAAGCATTCTCTTCGCCGTGATGGTCGCCCTGATCCCATTTCTGGCGCGCCGCATCGTGACCGGAGAAATCGGAAGTTCAATGATGACTGTCGTCCATACCGTGAGCGCGGCAATGGGATCTTTCAAATTCAAGGGACGGGAACCGTAAATGCGAGTCTGCGGGAACTGCAGACGACGCCAAAGCAGTTACTGATGGCATTTGACATCACACATTATTAGGAGCTAGCCAGATGTTTCACCGTGTGAGGACAAAGGAATCGAGCGAAGTGCTGCCGGAGAAGACTCGGTACACGAAATACTACGAGCACGACGGCCAATTGCGCGCCTATGCCAATCGCTCCATGGTTATGGCCGGACTGTTTGGGGTGATCGCATTCATGTCGCTGGGATTTGCCATCTACGTCAGGTTGCAGCCCGCCACCGTTATCCGCGTGTCGGCCGACGGCGAAGCGACCGTCGTAGGCGGAGGTCAGCCGGCGTCGCAAACCACTGTAACGACCGGTTTGCTCGGGGTTCAAGCGGCATCGAGCGTAGGAACAGCGCCAACCGACATCGAAGGGCGCGCCGTTGTCCGCAAATTTCTGGAGAGCTACATGCGGTACACCCCCACGTCGGTGGACAAGAATCTTGCGGATGCTCTCAACCTCATGACGGCAAACCTGCGGATGTACAGCCTGAATCTACTGCGTGACCAGGACTTGGTCGGCAAGATCCGCGAGGAACAGATCACGTCGTCATTCAAGATCCGTTCGATTGAACCGCTACCGGGCCAACCATGGACCTACCAGGCGTTCGGCGTGAAGGAAGTTCACCGGATTCGCAACAAGAGTGAGTTTACCGACCGCCTTGTGGGCAAGTATCAGGTTCGACTCATCCAGGAGCGGCGAAGCGAGCGCGTGCCGAGCGGTCTGCTCGTCGCGGAATACCGCGAAGAGCAAATGGTCGGGGATAGAGATATCGGTCTCTTGCAGGAATCCACTTTGCTCGAAAACCGATAAAGAGCTTCGGACGATGCTGTTCCTCAGAATTGGCCTTCTCCGGGACGGCATTGGGTGAAGGCGTGCCAGCGCCAATCTGGCGGCAATCGCGTTGAAGCATGACGCGGCGGGGCCCGCAGCCATTTCTTGGCGCGCGGGCCGCGATTTTGTTTTGAAAGGAGCGTAGCCGATGGCAACTGGAGTTTCGGAGGCAACGGTGGGTGTTCCGCCTGCCAAAACAACGTCGGTACCCCGAAAGAGCCCGACGGCCCGGAAGCGCCGCGGCGCCCGCGCCGGCGACTCTGGGGCAGCTCGATTCTTTCTCGTTAAGACATCGAGCAACGGATCCCTCGAGTTGGCACAGGAGGTCGCTTCGGAGAACGAGGCGATCGTTGAATCGTTTCGCGCGGGCGGCAGTTTCGCAGCAGTCACTGAGTGGAAGGCCCAAGTCGACCTTTCCACCGGCGCGCCAGTCATCAAGAAGGAGGCTATCGTCTCGCAGAAGAAGACTTCGCATTCATAACGGCAGTACGGCTTCATGCACGTAAGTGTCGAAGCGACCCGTAGCTCTGATACGGGAAAGTGCTGGTCGGGTTTCCTTGCGAATCCTGGCCGGAGTTGCTCGCAACCCAGGCCAGGACAGTAGAGAGACCTGCATCGGCGGGCTCCTTGCCGTTCTGGTTGGCAGACGGAAAAGGAGGATGGACCCTTGGTGAAGAACAAGATGGCAACACTACTCATCATCGTTACCGCAATGCTCGTCAGCGCCTGCATGAGTTGGCAACAACGCATGTTGTTCATTGGCGGAATTGGGTTCGGGTTAGTAGTGGAAGCGCTCCCGGGTCTTGTTGAGGATTGGAAGGAACGCGCTGTCGAATGGCGGCGTCTCCGGCAGTTCACCAGCAAGGCTAAGGCGGCGTAACAGTAGCACAACCCGGTGACGGCTCTTCCGAGCCTGGCACCGAGAACTTGATTCAAGTTCACGGCAACAGGCAGCGGGGGAACACCGGAGACGGCGCTCCTCAGGTGTCTGTTGTTCATTCAACAAACACATAAGGAGAAGGCCAAATGAAAACGATCGTTAAGTCCCAATTGCCTGTGTTGGCGTTGGAGATCGATGAAGAAGGAACCGTGGCACAGAAGTCGATGCAGATGACCCGGCAAGGACAGCTCGATAACACGCTTCTGGACGCGCTGTATCCAGGAATCCGTGTGGCGTCTGTCGCGATCCCAGGTATCGACCTCGACGATTACGGACGTGCCAAGGTCGAACAGGCTTTGGCGCAGTTTCGGGTCGGTGGGGTCGAGTATCGTCTCATTGGCGCTTCGGGCTCTGCGAAGAACGGCAAGTATTATGCCGTCAACAAAGAGTTCGAGAAGCCGATCGCCGAACGTTTCCAGCAGTGGCCAGAAGCGGCGATCACCTACTTCGGCATCCTGATCTCGCCCTGTCAAGTGCGGCTTGAGGAACCGGATATTCGAGTGCTTGTCGTTGAAGATCACGTCCTTGGTACGAATGACTGCCGCGGGTGGATCCAGCGCTCGTTGTTTGAGAAGCTAGGCCTTCCCGCTCGGCACTTCTATCAGTTCCGGCTAGCCTTCGCTCGGACCCAGGCGAAAGGAAGCTTCAAGGTGATGGAGAATGACGCCGCGGAACAAATCGGCGCCAACATCATCCTGCCCAAGAGCTCGCTGAAACCAGCGTCACCCGAGAAGTCGGCGCTAGTGAAACTGTTTTCCAGCGATGCGCAGATGTACCGGGGGCCTGTTGTCTTGGGAATCCGGGAAATCTCGCGCGAACTGGAATACGAGTCAAGCTACACCCTTTTGACCCACGCTCCCGAAGAAACCATCGATCTGGAAGTGCTACCGCAGGCGCTTGAGCAAGTGCGGAAGCTCAAAACCACCGTCGATGAGAACAACTTCGAGGAACTGTTCCGCTTATTGGGCACCTCGAATACGTCACGACCCGTGCACGGAGACGAGGTGGGTTCGGAAGACGGCGAATACACCTCCGCGGAGAGAACAGTAGTCGAGGCGGCATTGAAAGCTGACGGTAGCGGTCAGCTCATCAAATTCCCCTTCATCAACAACCAGCTCCAGCGGATTCTATGCCGGTGGGCGTATAAGTTGTGCACCGCTGGTGGCTTCCGGCTGCCCGCGTTTGCACTGGCTGACGACGGCTACCTGGTCGCTCACAACGGAAGGATCTACTCCGGTTCAGATTGGATGACAGAGGGATACGCGATCACGAGTCTCGACTCCTCGCGTCTCCTCGAAGTCAGGTATCCGATACGAGCCAAGGACGATCTACTTCCACTCAGGAGCCTTACTGCTCCCGAGACGGCGCGGAGATTGATGGACGATCTGACGCGGCAAGGATGCTCGATGTCTGAGACCGACGCCGCGCAGCAGATCATTTCATCTCAGCTCCACCTTCAGCACACGATCACCATTCACTCCAAGACTGCGGCGAAGAACGGAGGCGACTACGACTTCGACGTTGTCTGCGTGGTGGAGGAACGGCGCTTTCCACGCTGGGTTGAGGATCGTTTCCATCACCGGGAGACCTTTTCGAACGAAAAGGACAAACGGAAGAAAGCTCGATCCGCCTGGTGGAACCTACCTCAGGTCGCAGTCTCCGCAAAAGGGAACGGCATCGGTGTCATCACCGACCTGATGACGTCCTGCTTAGCGGAAGGCCGGCCAGATCTTGCGGAAATCCTGGCAAAAGAACTCCAGGCGGCACTCGATCAACTGAAACATGGGACGATGCCGAACCAAGACGTAATCATTGGTGTCCGCAAGCAAGTCACAACCGCGCCCTGGTTGCGGTTGAAAGACGAAAAACGCGCTGGCAACCTGCCGCTTCACTTGACCGTGAGCCCCACGGACACGATCGGTCGGTTGTACAACGTCCTTCGCAAAGAAATCGACGACTTCTTCAGCGATGTCCGGCCTCTAGGAGACTTCCGCGGTCTGATCGTCAACGGACGCTTTGATCGGGAAATGTACAAAGAGGCGGGGCAGATCGCCACGGTGTACGGAGTGAACATCTCCCTCATTATGAAGAAGCGCGAGAAGTACCAGCAGGAG
The DNA here is from genome assembly GCA_019752335.1 of Bryobacteraceae bacterium. Taxonomy (GTDB): domain Bacteria; phylum Acidobacteriota; class Terriglobia; order Bryobacterales; family Bryobacteraceae; genus JALHNI01. Next base: position 120,071 of record JAIEMJ010000003.1, on the reverse strand, counting down.
TTGAACGACGCCCAGGCCGAGGTGAACGCGTGCGACATGGAAGACGCGGCGGCGAGGCGGAAGGCGTTCAAACGGCGCAACACGGCCAAAGCAGCCCTGCATTGGTATGACGAACGGTCCCGCCAGGAGATGCGTAACATGATCCACCTGGTACGAAAGTGGGCCGAACGGAAGTCGAAGAATGCCTACGACTGGTTGGCGGCTCTCTACGCAATCACCTGCAAGGGGAGCAAGAGTACCGGGAGCATCGTGTTCTACGCCTTTCCGCAGGAACTCGTCAACATGATCGCGGAGCGCACGGGAGGCCGTCCGGTTACCGTTGCGATTCCCGATCTGGTCGACGGGGATGTGTACATCGACGAGGACGGCAACGTTTACCTCATCGATCAAATTGACGACGGCCAGGGACAGATTATCGAAAGAGAAACCTTCCTCATGCAAGTGACGAGGCAAGGCGACTTGATCTACGATCACGGCCGCGCTCAACGGATCTTCCCCGTTGAGTTCGAGTCCGGCCGGGTGGAAGTTCGGGACGGGAAATTAGAACTTCCCTCGTCCAAGCAGAAGCCCAAGGTTCCGAAGCCGAAGTTGGATGACGAGTAGTGCCCCTCGGGAGAGAGGTCTAGGAAACTAGGCCTCTCCTTGGGGATCGCTCAGAAAACCGAAGGAGTAGCCGATGACTCGCATGTTGCTGCTTATTACGGTCTCGATTCTGCCGGTGTTTAGCCAGCGGATCGAGACACAGAAGCCAGACCGCAACCATATTACGCGGCTGGGTACAACGCAGAACCACCTCAGCGTAATCGAACTCAGCGAACCCGTCACTCAGGTTGCCGCTGGCAGTTCATCGTTCAAGGTCGAGTGGAGGGAGAACAAGGTTTTCATACAACCCCTTGAGCCCGACGCCGTGACGAATCTGTTCATTTGGACTGCTTCGGGACGCCTCAGCTATGAATTGGTACCGGCCGGCTCGGTGGAACAGATGCATTTCGCCATCGATCAGCCGCCCCCACCAACCCAAGCAAAGACCGTACTCGTCCAACCACAGCGGGAGGCGCCGCCGCTGATACCTCCGGAGATGCTCATGGAGAGCACGCCGATCAAGGTACTCGGCGCAGCCAAAGACCGGCCCAAGGTAGAGATCATTCTACAGGACGTCTATCGGAAGGACGAACGCGTCTACCTCCGCTACGCGATTGTGAACGGCAGCAAGACCGTCTACGTTCCGGGTGCGCCCGAGGTCTCGACTCTAAGATCACCTCGCACTGCCCAGTCGCTGATTCCGCTGACGAACAGCCAGCTCGTAAGGGACTATGGCCTCAACTGGACGGACGAGACTCGTGTCCCCGTCATCCATACCGAATTTCAAACGCCCGCCCTTGCTCCCGGGCAGACGGCGCACGGCGTGACTTCATTCGAACTATCGGCGGTCCGGCAACCCGGGCTACGAATTGTGGTGAGACTGGTGTTCCCGGCAGACGCAATGGGTGTCGTGAGCGCCGTATTGGTGCTCTGATCATGGCGGAACAGAAGCTGACAACAGCCGAGGACGTCTTGGCCGCTGTGCGGCAGCATGGACGGATCTGCGACGAAGTCGAGATCAGCGACGCGGAAACGGCTGCTAAGGTTCTCACAGCGTTCGACGCAAAAATGAAACAGCGCTCGGACCTCGGAGTCACAAACCGGCTCCTGAACCTCTTTCTCGACCCGCGAAACCCGTTTGAGCCACAGAAAACGCGCCGGCCAAAGATGGAAACCGTGATCTTCGGGACGCTGCTCCTCCTTGTTCTTGCCGCCGTCCTATTCTTCAATCTGTCGGCGCCGCGGGTCTACCCATGAGCACTATCTGGAGAATCCGCATCGAGCGCACATTGCGCTGCGGGGAGATTGCCGGGCTCTACGCGACCACCGTCCTGCTCATCGTTGTGGAGTTCTGCTTTGTCTACTGGCTGCACAGGATTCCAAGGCAAGACGCCGCTGACACACCTCCCGCATTCATCGCAATGCCCCTGTGGTATCAACGCCCACGCTTTGAGGTGACGCTGCTGCTCACCATCGTGGCGGGCTTGCTCTTTACGATCTGCCGGGCACTCTGGGATCTACGTTGGAAACGAACCAATGTCGAATCGTTGGAGCAGGTCATGCAGTTCGCCAAACAGCGAGTGAGAACGGCGGTTTCCGTGGTGGCGCTGGCGGGATGCGAACTAGCGCTCGTCACCTGGCTGCGGTCCTGACGTTCTTCCTTCCCGTTCCTTATATCAATTCCCTCGAGGTGCCAACTTATGATTCGAGATTCCTACGGAGATACTCCTCAACGCGATCGCCAGGCGCTTTCGGCCTCTCCCGTGTTCGTGTGCATCCTGTTCGCCGGGCTGATTCTGTTCTCCGCGTGGTTCTTGGGCTCAAAGGCGTATCACTTCTCTGACCTTCAGATGACCGAATTCTTCTCCTATGCGCTCCTCGGCATCGGCGTTCCGGGCATCACAGTTTGGGTTCTGATAAAGCGCCGGGCATGGAAGGAGAGCCAGCGCCGATATCCGCCACTGGTGATGAGTCCGGCTGTGGACGCGAAGCACGTAGAGAAGGCGTGGGAGCAGAACGCAGTAGTGCTCGGTTATGACCTCCATGGGGCTCCCTGGTTGTGGCCGGACAAAGTGCGCGTCATGCAAGGCATCGTGGTGGGCATGACCGGCAGCGGCAAGACGACTCTGCTCAAAAACATCATCACGCAAGATCTGGCGCGGGGGATTGGTCCCGTTGACGATCGTCATAAGATTCCGATGGTGATTTTCGACGGAAAGGGTGACTTGGATTTCTTTTACGAATTGCTGCCGCACATCAACCGGGCTGGAAGGCTCGGAGACCTACGGCTGATCAATCCGGCGCGTCCGGACACTTCGTGTTTGTATAACCCATTTCATTCGACCGACGAAAACTACATGGCGCAGGTCAACATGGTCTTCGGTTCGTTCAACCTGCACGACGAATTCTTCGCCAAACACCAACTGAACTACCTCGCCGACATCGTGCGCATCCTCCACTACACGGGAATGGCATTCAATTTCTACGACGTAATCGTGATGGCGCTCGACCAGGACGTGCTGCGCGAGCAGATCGAGAAAGCGCGCGCGCATATGCGGGCTGGGACCGGTGTTTCGATGCAGCGCGGCCTGAATTTCGAGATGTCTGTCCGAAACCTGGTCGAGTCCTTCAACGACCGCGAGAGAGTGCCGAAGATTCAGGGCCTTCTCAATGAGTGCATGACGTTTTTGGACGACGAACTGTCCGTCATTACCGGGCCCTACGAGGATCTGCTGTCGATCGACGACGTGATCGATCAGGAACTCATCCTGTTCGTGACGCTCAATATCAACAAGAATACGGAGCCGGTACGCGCGCTTGGAAAGATGTTGCTCCAAAACCTCCAACTCGTAGTTGGTAAACGCTACGAGAGTGAGCAGGAGCGCAAACGGAAGAATCGTCCGATCCTGAGCGTCGTGCTCGACGAGTTTGCACCGTTCGGGTATCGGAACTTTGCGCAGATTCTGCAGACAGCTCGCGGTACGAACACCGCCTTTCTGTTTTCCATGCAGAGCTTGCCCCAACTTCTGCAAGTGGGTAAAGGGTTCAAGGACGATGTCACCAGCGCGCCCAACACAAAGATCGCGATGCGCACTCAAGACGAGGAGACATCCCGATTCTTTATCAGAGCCTCGGCCGAGCACACCGTGACGAAGCGGACGGTTTCGCTCGTGCGCGACCAAGTGTTCGGCTGGGAGCGATTCGAGCGAGGAGTAAGCGGCTCCGAACGTGAGGAACGTGAGTATCGTGCGCAGGACGAAAGGATCAAGAATCTACCCAAAGGGCAGATGGAGATCCTCATGACCGATGACACCGAGGGAACGCTGCACCGCCACCTGCATGTGCGAACGCCCCCGGACGTAGAGCTGCCGGGCTTTGATCTGGAACTGGCGCCCCGAGTGCGCCAGTCGAGACTGGACGTTCCTGGAGCAAACCTGCGATTCAAGGATCCAGGTTTGGCCGCTTCTTTTGGGCGGCGGATGCACGGAAGGAGGTAGACGATGCATCGACGATTCAAACGCCTCCTGCGTGTGGGCATCCTATCCGGTCTGATTGGATTCGCTGTTGGCCACGCTCAGCAGCCGCCACCCGAATCGACAGGCGCCACTCCACAGAGTTCCGCGACGGGACAAGCGGGCATCGCGCCGCAACAACAGAGCCCAGCTCCCGGCAAGGCCCCGGCGCTTTCGCCCCGCCCCGTTCCGGCGGCTCGGTATTCTCCGTTGGCTGCCCAAGGCGGCTACCGCGGCCAGCAAGGGACTTGGTACGAGGCGTTGTTCCGTTCTCTCAACCCTAGGAATGTCGATTGGGGGATGAAGTGGGAACAGCGCCGCACGCTTTTTCTCGAAAGCTCAGTTGCCAACAAGTACTTCGTGTACACGGCTGCGCTCTCCCTTCTCTTGATCTATTCGCTTGTAGTGATTGTGTGGCAGCGTTGGAATCACGCGGAAAGACTGGGGCAGTTGGCCCAGAGGACCGCCGACGCATTGAACTACTCAACGTACTGGAGGCAGCACGCCACTATTGCAACAGCGAAGCACAATGCTCACATCGAAAAGTGCAACCGGGTGATCGAGTCCGGCGATGGCGAATCACCGAACGGCGGCCCATCCGAGGTGGGCGAACTGCGCCATCAGATCGAGGGAATGCGCGTCGAAGTTCTCAATCTCACGTCGGAGAACAAGCGGCTGCGGCACGATCTGGAACAGAAGTCGACGATGGTTGCGGACTTGTCTGCCCGCGTGGACGATGCTACCCGCAAGATCACCGGCGGCAGTGGGGCTGGGAATGGCGGCGAGAACTCCGTTCAGGTCGCCACGCTGGTCGACCGGATCAACCGCTTGGAAGAAACCTTGCGAACAGTTCGGGCGGAGAACGACCGCCTCAAGGGTGTTTAGGATACACGAATGCTTGTTTCGGCTTTGGGATTCGGAAGCATTTGGACGCGGCGCTCGCGGAAAGACGCCGGAGCCGACGATGAATTTAGTCCGCGCCAACTCGCTTACTACAACACGACTGGCGTCGCGGTTGGAGGGAGGATCCGCAGCCGTCCACGTCTCTACGGCGTTGCCCGGTTCAACGGCGTCACAGGATGTCGGCCCGACTCCCCCGACAAAATGCTCAACAAAGTGTTCGACTGCGAGCCTCCCTGCATCTGGAACGGCCATCCGAAGATCCTTTTCAACAGGCTTCTGGAGAGACCCGAGCGACCTGATGCGTACCTTGTCGTCGTGAAATCCGGACTGATCGGAGGCATCACCAACGACGGTACCTGGCTCGCCGCCGAAGCGAGCGTGATCTCGTTCAGCGAATGTGGCTCGGACCAGGAAGTTATGGTGCTCATGCCGCCCTTTGGTTGGCTACGCGGCGGTGTTGGAACTCTGTTTCTCGAACCCGCGGCTGGCCGGCCGTGGCAGGCACACTGGGCGGTCTCTACGGTTGCGTGAAATGGGATATATCAAGGGATCGATCGACCTCAGTTCCTCCCAGGATGCGATCCTGCTGGAACAGGTACTGCGGTCCCGGCATGCCAGCCACGGTCAACTGTGGGAATTCTTGCAGATGAAGACGCGAGAACATCGCCGTCGCATTTTCAACTGGCGCATGTTGCGGCTTGTCCGTCACGGGCTGATTACCAGGCTGGACATCAAGCACGACCGGCGCGAGTGGATCTACGCGATCAGCCACGCTGGCGCAACGTACTTGGCAGGCAAAGGTGACGGCGCTGCCCTGGTAGCCTCGAAGGCCTTTAAGCACCTCGACGATCCGGCTGTCTTGCATTCCCTGGACATCAATGACGTACACCTGACGTTGCTCCGCAGCGGCGAGTTGGTCCGCTGGCGCTCGGAGTTGGAGATTCTTTGCCTCAACGAACTGACTGGGTTCGGCTATGCGAAGGACTATGACGCGGTCGTCACGATCCATTCCGGCGGTGAGGACTCCACATTTGCGCTCGAGTATGAGCGGCATCCGAAGGCGGCCATCCGCTATGGGCAGATTCGACAGGCTCTCGAAAAGGAACGTCAGATCGGCTGCTTTCTATATCTCGTACCGTCCTACGAGTTGCTCAGCTACGTCGCGGGGTTCTTTGACCGCTGCTCCAAGAACGTTTGCTTTGGAGTGCTCGACGAGTTCCGGCAGCACGGTCTTGACGCGAAGGTGCTTGACAGCAGGCGCACAGTGTCCTTCCCTCTGCGCGCGGCATTCCGCGCGAATGGCGCTTGACCCAATTGGGACGGCTTCCCGACGGCTTCCCCACGACCTCCTCACGGCTTCCTCGCGCTCCTCTCAAGTCTCTGCAACAACGCGAGTTACGAGTTGACTACCTGCGGTACCGAACAGTTCGTGGTGTTTGGAGTATCCGAGAGGCGATTGGCGGTGGTCAACGGAGGCATGAGGGTGAGATGGGAGGTCTGGAGGATGGATGGAAGTGGGCATTGTGCACGCCGCGACCACGCGAGATTCGACATCGTTGACGAGGAGGTACGAACGGCTGGAGAGGACGCATGTTGATTGTGTCGGATCATGCAGGCATTTGGTAGAAGCCTTGCCATCTTGACGCCGGGTTTTTGTGCGCGCTAGACTCCCTATAGAAATTCGATAGGAGATCATGCGTTTGGCAACAACGGAACTCCTCAAGGGCACATTGGACCTGCTGCTCCTGAGAGCGCTGATCCTTCAGCCCGACCATGGACTGGGCATCGCTCGTCGGGTGCACCAGCTCACCAAAGGCACTTTCGACGTGAAAGCCGGCTCCCTTTTTCCGGCCCTGCACCGTTTAGAGGAGAGAGGTTGGCTTGCTGCCGAATGGGGGCAGTCTGAGAACAATCGCCGTGCGAAGTATTATCGGCTGACTCAACGCGGGCGGAAAGAGATCGAGAACCAAATGGCAGAGTGGGAGCGGGTCTCGACTGCGATCAATTGGGCCATAACCGCTACGTCCTAGGAAGTGATCGATGAAGCGGATTTCAAGTTTTCTGCGAAACATTCTGTTCAGCAACCGAGTGGACTCCGATCTCAGCAGCGAACTCCGGTCGCAACTTGAGCTCTTGGTGGAGCAAAAGATGGCGGCAGGTATGGACGAAAAAGAGGCGCGTCGCGCGGCACGAGCGGAGTTCGGCGGTATCGACCAGGTCGCGGAATCGGTCAGGGATGTGCGGATCGGAATTCGCTTCCAGCAGTTCTGCCAGGACATAAACTATGGCGCGAGAGTCCTAAGGCGGTCTCCCGGCTTTTCGGTTGCGGCGATCCTGGTGCTTTCGCTGGCCATTGGAGCGAACACCGCCATGTTTAGCGTCATCGAGGGCGTGCTCCTGCGCCCCTTGCCATACAAGGATGCGGACCGGCTGTGCGTCTTGTGGAAATCGATTCCGCAGCGAAATATCGAATGGGACTGGACGTCAGCTCTCACCGTTCGAGACTGGCGGGATCAGAGCAAGGTATTCGAAGATGTGGCCCTGGTCCTGCGCCCGGAGGGATCCAAAGTCACGATGCCGGGTGATTCCGGACTAGAGAAGGTGCAAGGATCGATTGTCTCGGGAAATTTCTTCGAGGTGCTCGGCGTGCGGCCGCTACTGGGGCGAACCTTCTCTGCCCTTGAAGCGGAGCGGGGCGACAACGTGATCGTTCTCAGTCACGGTTTGTGGCAGCAACGGTTTGGAGCGGACAATGCGGTTCTCGGCCGAACGGTCCGCATTGATGATCGGAGCGCCGCGATCATCGGCGTCATGCCGCCATCGTTTGAGTTTCCAGACAAGGACGCTCAACTGTGGCTGCTCCTGACGGCAGATCCCAGATGGCCCACATTCCAGATGCCGCGCTTCCGGATTGCCGATGCGTTCTGCGGGCTCGGAAGATTGAAACCTGGTAGATCGGTGGCGCAGGCGCGAGCAGAAATGACCACCGTCGCTGCCAGACTTGCCCAGCAATATCCCGCAACGGACCAGGGCTTGGGGGTGCGCGTTGTTCCCCTGTTCGATCAAATCGCCGGACCGCGAGTGCACGGTATCTTGTGGACGCTGGGGGCCGCGGTGCTCTGTGTATTGTTGATCGCGTGTTCGAATCTCACCAGTCTGCTCGTGGCACGAGGCGCCGCACGCCGACGGGAACTTGCTCTTCGGGCGGCTCTGGGCGCGGGGCGGGCAAGATTAGCGGCGCAACTCGCGACCGAGAGCATACTGTTAGCGCTGGCTGGCGGAGTTGGCGGCATCTTGCTCGCACACACAGGCCTGCATTTCCTCCTGGCACTGGCTCCTTCCGATCTGCCTCGGGCCGAAGGAATTGCAATGAACGGCGCTGTTCTGGGATTTAGCTTCGGCTTGTGCCTGCTCACCGGACTTGCCTGTGGGCTCCTTCCCGCGTGGCAGCTCGCCAGAACGGGGGCCCAAACGGGCCTGCACGAAGGTGGGCGCGGAGCGTCGTCCGGTCCGGGTGTGCAGAGACTCCGGGGCGTTTTGGTGGCGGCACAGTACGCGCTCGCAATCATTCTGTTGACTGGTGCGGGTCTGCTGGTCCGCAGCTTCCTGCTTCTGAATTCAGTGGATCGGGGATTCGATGCCACGCATCTGCTCACAGTGTCAGTGCCACTTCCGTATGAGAAGTACAAGGAACGAGCGCGCGGACAGGCGTTCTTCGATGAAGCGATCGAGCGGCTGAAGGGGCTCCCTGGCGTTCGTGAAGCCGCAACCGGCTCCGCGGTATTTCGCGGCTTTCAGGGAAACGCTCCGAACCAGAACATCGTGGTAGAGGGACAACCTTCCGACCAAGACACTACACTCCACGCGAGGAACGTGGTGAGCGAAGAGTATTTCCGCTTGCTAGGCATCCCCCTCCTGGAGGGGAGATTATTTTCGAGCCAGGACACGGAGAACACACCAATAGTGGCGGTGATTAACCAGAAGATGGCCCGTCACTATTGGCCGTCTCAACGCGCGGTAGGCAAGAGGTTCAAGGAAGTCCTTCCAGGTACCGAGGGCGTGTGGACCACTGTGATTGGGGTCGTCAAGGACGTCGTCTACAGCCGCGACGGAATCGTCATCCACGTGTTCTATCCTTCGGCCCGGCAGTGGTACACGACAGACCGTCAACTGGTCCTGCGAACAACATCCGATCCGAATGCGCTGACCGGAGCCGTGCGTAATGTTGTGCAGTCCATCGACCGCACATTGCCGCGAGTTGCCATCGCGACCGTTGAGAATCAACTCGCCGAACAGGACAAGCCGCGAATCTTCCAAACGGGGTTAATCGGGATTTTCGCGGGCCTCGCCGTCGTGCTTGCGGCCACGGGCCTGTATGGATTGATGGCCTATTCGGTGGAACAGCGAACGAAAGAAATTGGTATTCGCGTGGCCCTTGGGTCGACAAGAGCCGGTGTTGCTCTTCTTGTTCTCAAACAAGGCGCCGCGTGGGGAGCCGGCGGGATCGCGATTGGTATCGCCGGGGCTGTCGTTTTCGGGCGGACATTGTCGGCATCACTCTATGGCATGGCGCCGACTGATCCTTTTACGCTTGCCGCAGTCACTGCTGCTTTGGCGATGGTCACAGTGTTGGCATCCGCAGTGCCTGCCCTTCGAGCTGGTAGCGTGGATCCCACCGTTGCGCTCCGGAACGAATAGTAGATTCGCGGCATTCACGAGCGAGCGGGAATGTAAACCGATGACGGCCCTGCCGATTGCAATGCGATATCGATGCGCACACACTCGTCCTTACGCGGCCGGACGACTACTGTTTGGCCGATCAGGATGCCCTCTTTCTCCTCCATTGATGGCGTTACGCTGTCCAATGAGTTGGTTTCGCGGATAGAATCCGCAACGTCGCCCGGCGTGGAAAAGTGATGGCTCTTGGGACAATAGTTCCAGTGATTAACCCCCAACGCATCGCGCCGGAGAAATCGCCAATCGTGACACTCGTGCGGCCCTTTCAGGAGTTTGCAGTAGGGAAACCTCCGGCGGTATGCTGCTGCTGGCGTGCACCGTGGTGGCTCTGATCTGGGCTAACTCACCTTTGGCGCCTTACTACACCGCGCTATGGCACACGCAGTTCACAGTGGGCTTGGGCAACTTCCAGTTGAGCCACGAGCTTCATTTCTGGGTGAACGACGCCCTCATGGCTGTGTTCTTCTTCGTTGTCGGCTTGGAAATAAAGCGGGAGTTGCTGGCCGGGGAACTGGCTTCGGCGCGTCAGGCGGCGCTACCCATCTTGGCGGCGTTGGGCGGCGTGGTCGTCCCGGCGCTTCTGTACACCCTCCTGAACGTAGGCGGGCCTGGCGCGCGTGGCTGGGGAATCCCGATGGCTACCGATATTGCGTTCGCCATTGGAGTCATGGCTCTGCTTGGTGAGCGCGTACCGCTTGGACTAAAGGTGTTTTTGACGGCCCTGGCGATTGTCGATGACATCGCCGCCGTGCTGGTGATCGCGGTATTCTACACGGCGAATCTTGCATGGGGAGCGCTCGCGGCCGCGGCTCTCTGCCTCCTACTGGCATTGGCCGCAAATCGTCTCGGGGTCCGGCACCCGCTCCCGTACGCATTGATTGGCACCGTACTGTGGGTAACGGTGTTGCAGTCTGGCATTCACGCGACTCTTGCTGGTGTACTCCTCGCCTTCACGATTCCGAGCCGCACCGCGATCAATCCGCGCGAATTTCTTGCACATGCGCGCGGCGTGCTGGATCATTTTCAGAGGGCCTCGGAAACAGAGCCACTCGATATTTTGAGTGACATTGAACATCAAACCGCTGTGGAAGCGCTTGAGGACGCTTGCGAGAAAGTGCAACCACCGCTTCACAGGCTGGAATATGCCCTTCATCCATGGGTCACGTTTCTGATCATGCCTCTATTTGCCTTGGCTAACGCAGGAGTGTCGCTTGCCGGTGATCTGGGCAAAATGGTGACCGAACCCATCACGCTCGGTGTCGTGTTCGGGCTAGTGGCGGGGAAACCCATCGGCGTCACACTGGCTTCATGGCTAGCGGTACGATTCGGCCTGGCGTCCCTCCCCGCGAACGTTTCATGGAGGCATATTCACGGCGCCGGCTGGCTGGCGGGGATCGGATTCACGATGTCGCTCTTCATGACGGGATTGGCTTTCGCGGCTGACGGGCAACTAACGGCGGCGAAAGTCGGCATCCTCCTTGCCTCCATTTGCGCCGGAATTGTCGGTTCCGTGATTCTCATGCGTATGCCACCGTCCCGCCCAACAACTCCGCAGTTGAACTGACCGATCCTGAAAATGTAGACCTCAACGACGCGGAACTGCCCTTTAGTGCCACGTGACGAGAGGGTCCGCAGTCGCCTTCCGCAGAAGCTTGCCGTACGCACCCGGGAAGTGGCATCCCGGGCAACAGGCAACCGAGAACTGGAAATGCCGCGACACCCAAGCGTTCCCGAATATCAAGCACAGGGGCGGCGGCAAGCTAGTCACACTGATCACGCCTACTACACCACTCGCAGCCCGTAGGCGCTGAAAGCCTCCATACCAGGGCGCTCACGCCGGTTACAGCCCTGGCCGCATCGCGGGACGCCAGGCGTTTCCCCGGAAGACTCGCGACGCAAAAAAGCTGATGACGAGAATTGCACGCTGGCCCAGGTTGGATAGCTGGGACAGCGAGCCGCCTCCGGGCTGGCCTTGAACTTGGAGGCTCGCGAGGAATGCGGTGTTCCGAAGGCGGAGTATACCCCGAAGAACGGAGTGTGCCCCACGGGTTTGTTCGAGCTGGATTAACGATCGACACATTTTACGAAAGGAGAGAAATATGCAAGACACGACTAGCAACGGAGCCCCGCCCGTTCCGGCGGGAACGGTCAACGGGCAAGGGAACGTATTCGCTCACGCGACTGCATTCGCGCCCGGACGGATCCGGGAAATTGTCGCCGCCCTCGAAGAGCCCTTCGAGCCGAGCGAGATTAAGTGGCGGGTGACGAATACTTGCAAAGTGGGCGGGCGCAATGGGCCTCGAGATCGCGGCCAGATGCTCGCCTATGCTGACCCTCGGGCGTATGCGGACCGGCTAAACACAGTCCTTGGACCATCGGGTTGGACGAGGGACTACGCCGTTCAAATGGTCCAGAACTTCGAACGGAAGGAACGTGGAACGTCCGAGCGGACGATCACGGCGAAGATCATAGTGACGTGTAGACTGACAATCCACGGATTCGGCGCACACTCAGGTTTGGGAGAGGAGTGGGCCGACAACGAAAACGCCGGCACCGCGGCCGAAGCACAATCATTTAAGCGCGCATGCTCGTGCTTCGGCCTTGGCCGCTACCTCTATGACTTGGAGGGCCAATGGGTAGACCTCGACGAGAAGAAGCGCCCATTGGAAACCCCAAGGTTGCCTGACTGGGCACTGCCAAACAGAGGCAGGGTGGCCGAAAAGGAAATTGCAAACGGCACTCCACGGCACCTGAATGGCCAGCGGGGGCACAATGGTCAATCCCAGGCAGGTGGCCGAAATGGTTTCTACCGAGATGAAGTACTTGGGCAGGTGAACGCTCTGTGCGCCACGGTCGGGTTTAGCCTATCCCAAGGCATACTGCGAGCGATTGCGAAGGTGAACGATCCAAGCAAGATTCGCAACATGGCCAAGCTCACTGGTGTATTTGAGAAACTGCAAGACACGGCACGTGGAATCGAGCGCCTCCGCGCAGCAATCTCAAAGGCCGGAGAACAACGGTACTCAGTTCTGTGCCGGGAGCTAGGTCTGGCTAGCGAGTCCGTCGACGATATCCCTGACAGAGCCGTACTGCGGCGATTAGTGGAAGCTCTCGAACGCGGAAGTGGGCCTTCAGAAGTCGCGACCGATGCCAACGGCAAGGGAGCGCGTACTGAGAGCGGGACGTCGGGCGTAAGCGAACTGCGCGGTGCAGTCCTTCAAGAGGCAAACCGTGTCTCAGGCGAGTCCCGACGGTCCCTCGCGGATGTGATCAATGAGGCCGCCAAGGGCACCTTCACGTTCTCCACATTGAGGACACTGAGTGATGCCGACGCGGCGAATCTGCGGGCTGCCCTCAATACTCTCAAGGCAATGAGAACGACGGCATAACGCGCGAGCCCGCCCCAGCGGATCTGGCGGGTGCCCCTGCCTGAAGCCGTCCGTTCGCGATGGCTGCTAGAGGGTCCCGCCCTACCAACTCAACTGAGCGGCCTCCAGCGGAGTGGCGAAACAAGAGTCCAGAACGATTCGGCCCCACTCGACCGACTCCCATCCTTATTTATGCGCGTCATGTCTGCGCGTCGGTACCGCCCGGCGCAAACCCCAACTCGAAACGCCTGAGTTGTTGCTTACGTTCTCTCCGTATTTAACCGGTCAGACGAACGGCGGAAGCGCGGCTTCCGCCGCGCTAAGTCCGGTGTCCTAATTTCCCAACCTTTTCAACGAACTGAAGGAGAATTGCGATGAAAATGAATGACCTGATTGTGAGTGAAGTCCTGCGCGTGCAGGACGTCGACGCCAAACGGCTGGGACTTGATCGGCTCGATGAGGACTCCCTCATCTTGGAGTTCGCGCGATGGGCGGAGTGCCGGCTGAAGAAGTGGCTTGACTACGCCAAAGGCGCCTTGCTCTTCTTGATGGTCCCCGATCAGCCGGAATCGGGGATGTTCTACATCTACGACCGTGCCCGGCAGGCGTTCTTCATGCTCGATCCGGCCAATCTCGCCCGCTATGGCGGCTACCGGGAGGACGAGTTCGAACAAATGGCGCAAGTCTATGGCCTAAAGGCTCTTGCGCAAGACCCGCGAAGGCTCACATCAACGCGTTCGGGAGACTTTTGAAATCTCCGGACGTTTCGGTGTATAGACGACTAGGAACGGATGCAGCCATGGACCACCGGCTACCCGCGACTCTACAAATGGCCCGAGAATTCAGCAGGCTGTTCGTGAACCGGAGAGCATACACGGTTCAATCCCAGCGACCACATCCCGAAAGTGGCCGCCACTACTACTACCGCCCGAAATCACGGGAAGACGAGCCTGTCGAACTCACCGGCGAGACGGTGCGGAAGCACCTTGCTGGTGAGATGACGATCGGACTCTATGCCATCAATCCAGCAACGCAACGTTGCAAGTGGATGGCAATCGATGCCGACTACAAGACGGCGCTCGATGACCTCATTAAGCTGCAACGCCAACTACAGACCGACGGGATCGCCGCGGCGCTCGAAAAGTCTAAGCGTGGCGGTCATCTATGGATGCTCTTTGAGCAACCCGTACTCGCGTACGACGCGCGGGTCTACATTTATCATGTCGCGGGGAAACTTGCTGTTCAGGTCAAGGGCTCTGGCTTGGCGGAAGGAGTCGAGATCTTTCCGAAGCAGGACCAGGTGCGGCGCGGCCAGTTTGGCAACGCAATCCGCGCGCCCCTCGGAGTCCATTGGGGCGCCAGGGAAAGCCGGGGCTGGCGGTATTGGTACTACGGAGCTGACTACAGTCTCGAGCATCAACTGGCCTATTTGAACGGGCTGCCGAAAGTGAAGGAAACGCACCTGCGGGCGATGATCGCCGGCAAGTCTATCCCGCAGGAATTCGCACAACAGGCCGAGCGGCCAGAAAGCCCGAGGTATTTCGAACCAAAGCAAGGCGAGTTCCGAATTCTGGACTATGTCCAGGTGAAACGGCAAGCAGGGAGGAACTGGGTAACTCGCTGCCCCTCGTGTGCCGCCATGGGCCACGACAAGAGCGGGGATAATCTGGCGATCTCCGTCGAGGAGCCGCGGAAATACTGTTGCTGGGCAGGCTGCACGAGAGACATGATTCGTGCCGCACTCGGCAGGCCGGTCGCGAACGGGAGGCTACGGTGACTGCCGAACGTTGGTCGGTCAAATCGAGCCTTCGGTCCGCGACTTCAGACTGGACCGTCATTTCCGCCTTGGTGTTGGCCATCGCCGGTAATGTCCTGATGGGCGTAATCTTTGGCGCATGGTCGCTCGGCTGCTTGTCTTCGCAAGTAGCGGGGATCCTGACGAGCGCCGTCGTCGCCGATCTCTGGGTCTCAAAACGAAAGGAGAATTAACGATGCCGACGTTCGAAGAGGCGGAAGCCAATCACGAAAAAAGCCTCAGACCTCCGAGCATAGTAGCGCCCGGCGAAAGGCGACGGATCGAAAGACGTCTGCAAGAGGTGGGCGTCTTGTGCCAGCCGGAAGTCTCGCTTCAGTACCAAACGGGCGCGAAGCGGTCCGTGCTGCGAGGTGTGGAATCAGGCGGTGCGGCAAAAGACATCGGGAGATACGTAACGTTCTGCGGCGAAAACGGCGAGCAATTACCCTGGCTCCAACCGATCGATTCCGTCGGCGCCAACGGCCGACATGGACTTGTGATCGCGCCGCTACTGTTGAGCGTGGAGGTTTTCCGCGTCAAAAATACCTATGACATCTTAGTCGTGAAGTACGCTGCCGCGCCAACTACGAACGGCCGCCGCGGCCGTATTGAGTCGAGCGTCATGTTCCGTGGCCGACAGGGATATCTACCGCTCGACCTGACCAGCAGGGGAAATGCAGCCTGCGAAATCCTCCCTGAGTTTTTTAACAAAGCCGGGGAGCGACTTGAGATTCGGGCCGATTTGGTCGGTGTACTAAAGGCGGCAATCCAGGGGGCAAACTGCGTGGGGTGTACACACCAGCACTACTTAGTGGCACCCAAAACCGTGGTCGTGGCGGCGACACCGGCTGCCGTCCACGATGAGGCAGTGCAAGGGGCTGCAACCTAGCGGCTGGTTGCCTCAGACGGGCGGCGTAAAAGCTGGGCAGATTCTTAGCAAGGGAGCATGTGATGAAGCGAATCAAGAACGTCGGTTTGGTGTTCTGCGTTTTCGTAGTATTGCTCGTGATCTTCAGCAGCTTCCTGCGTGCCAATGAGCTCGGTGCGCTTTGCGGCGCGCTGAGTGGAACTCCGGTTCTGATCCACGTGTTCAACCGGATCGCTCCGCGGCGAACAAGCCCTGAGCAGGGGCCAACTGTCAGGCCGGAAAGCCCGCCGAGTACCGAGTTACCGGTGCAGCATTCAGAGCAGGTCTTTGTACTCCGGCTAGAGCGTCCCAATGGTCGGCGCTAAAGGCCAGGTGGCGCTCGGCGAAGGCGAACGTGCCCTATCTCCCTGGATACTCTCGCTGATTTGGATCGCGACGGCAATTGCGGTGTGGTGGTGTTGGTACGCGACGTGGGTCGAAATGATTCGCGTAGATACGGCTGGAGGCTCTTCTCCGCAACGCCGCGTTGAGATGCCCGTTTCGGGGTTCGATCCGGTCGTATCCAGGTGGCTTCCGGCCATCGCGGCAACAACATCCTGCGGAATCGCCTTGTGGGAGCTTGTCATCGGTGGCAATTGCGCGCGGTTCCTTTTGACGACATTGGTGTTGGTCGGGTTGAAAGGAACAGCGCTTGGAATTCAGGCACTGCTGCGCGACTAGCAGCGATGCGACCCCACGGGACCACGCAACGAGGAGGACAGTTATGCGCGTAGGCACCAAAAGCATCCTATTTGGCGTTCACAATATGTTTCTGCACCCGCTGTCCGTGGCTATCTCGTGGTGGAGGCTCTACGGCTTCCCGCGTGATCCCAGGCTGTGGTGCGCTTTCGCGGTTCACGATCTCGGCTACTTTGCGAAGAACTCGATGGAGGGGCCGGAAGGGGAAACCCACGTTGAACTGGGCGCGCGGATTATGGGCATCTGTTTCGGCACAAAATGGGGCAATTTCTGTCGCCGCCATTCCCGATACTATGCGCGCACACACGGTCTCCGAATCTCGCGGCTTTGCGTTGCGGACAAGCTTGCCTTTGCACTGACTCCGGCTTGGCTGTACTTGCCAATGGCGCGCGCAAGCGGCGAGCTCTGGGAATACGTGGAGCGGTCGAAGGACCGACAGGCAGGAAGCGAATACTTCACTTCGGAAGAATGGTCCCAGATCAATTCAGGAGACCCGCGAGCCTGGCTTAAAGGCGTGCAGAGCTATACCCATCGCTGGGTGCTGAAACATCGCGATATCGATGACGACTTCCTGGTGCTGCGGCCGCGTTGCCAAACGGCGCTGGTTGATCCCATCCCTTGCGAAACGAGGAGACTGTCGCCCGCAAAGCCGATGACCACGGTCTATCACTTGCGGCGGCTCGGGCCCTCCATCACGCAGATCCTGCGCGACGGATTTGATCCGCTGCCGTTCCGGCCCGAACTGACGGGCTTGGGAGCCAGTCACTTCGAGTGGGGATACGGCGGCTCCGGTCCGGAAGTGACTGCGATTTGCTTGCTTCGCGACTTCTTTGAAGACGACAGCCTGGCCGCTTCGTTGTGTGACGCCTTCAAGGAAGGCGTCATCGCGAAGCTGCCGCGATGTACGACCTGGCTCACCGCAGCCGAAATCATGGAAGGCCTTGAGGGGCTTCCGCGGCAAGCGAATACGTGGAGTGTCGCCACCGGCAGTCAGGAAGCCCTCCGCAACACCAACCGCATGCAATAGTCTGTTGCACATCGTTCGAGCGTCCTGCGAAGGCTCGGCCGCTAGGCCGATGCGTAACCCTACTTCCCACCTGCCGTTTCAAGCGTTGCGCTGGATATGGTCGCGCGGCATGCAGATCCCGGCCGGTTCACTCGCTGGGTTCCCGGCAAAGATTCTTTACAGTCGACAAGCTGAAACAGCGGCGGTGGCGAGCCCACTGGCGGCTGTCTGTTGTTTGGGAGGAGAAATGGGAGATCGAGCGTACGCACACGTCTTGTGTCATACGGCCGCTTTAGCCGTTTTTGAAGAACTGGGCTTTGGCGAAGAGGAATACGGGCGCGCTCTGCCGGAAGGAACCTCGTTCCTCGTCGATTCGGAGGCCAACTACGGCAACGCGTCCGGCTTAAGAGACCTTGCTGCCAAAGGGCACGTCTTTATCGCCCAGCACGACGCGGGAGGTGACTATGACGCATGCCGGATCGCGAGCGATGGCAAGGCATACTCCGAAGTCGACGCAATGGTTCATGAGCAACGACCTTGTGTCCCGATCAACTCCGATGGCTCGATTGACAAGAAGCAGTTGCGAGCCGTTAGACAGTACTGGCGTACCGTGGCGCGAGCGAAGCAACAGCTTGGCTTAGTTGGTCAGGACCCGTAAAGCGCGCCTCGTATTCACCGCTGAGAGTTGGCTGCGGGATAGCGCGACAGAGGAGCCCAGCAATGAAAACGATCTTGCAAATTATCGAAGAAGCCGGCGAGTTGGTGAGCGAGAAATACATCTCGATTGAGAATTCGCCGTGGATGCGGCTTGTCATTGAGGTACTCGCGGAGTCAGGGCCATCCGGTCAGACCGCGATCTCTGTGGCGCACTACGGCGTCCAAAATGGTGACCCGATGCGCGATCCGAGATGCTCTTCGAGATCGTCCAGGAGGGCGGAGGCACTATCCTGTGGCCCTTCACTTCCGAAACGACTACGTAGGCGTCGAGCAATGGAGCCGGCGACAGGACGCCGTTGGCCACATGGACTGCCGCCCGAGCTTGACACCTGAGTTCGAGGAGTTCGCGCAAATGTGGGACGCGAATTTACAGGCGCAAGGCTTTCTCGCGGCTTTTCGTTAGGTGGGCAACCAGTGTCTATCGCAAAGGATGCCCGCTAACCAGCCTGCCATAACGTTCCCGGTAAGGAGCTTAGCCTATGTCTGATCTGAAATGTGATTTCTGCTCGGCGCCGCATCCCAGTTGGCGCTATCCCGCTTTGACCTTTGTCGCCTATTGTGCCCCGGATGTGGCAGGCGAGAGTGTTGGTGATTGGGCGGCGTGCGAAATCTGCCACACACTGATCGAAACCAACGATCATGCCGGCCTCGCCCAGCGATCCTTGGACGAGTTGATCGTCAAGTACCCGGAAGCTTCTCAAGCCTCTCGGGTTCTGCTGGAAAGCTTGAGTGACCTTCACCAGGAGTTCTTTGTCCACCGTCGCGGGCCGGCACAACCAATTTCAGTTCCTGCCTAGCGATTTGAAGACCCAAGGAGAAATGAGATGCCGTCAACACTTCGGCCCATAGAACACTTCCAGAAAACCCTGTTGGCAGCACGGCGCGTCTCGACGCCGCTGGTCACGATACGCACATCCGATCCTGCCCGGACCGTGATCCGCGTCCAAGAATCGGTCGGGCAGAAGCCTGCGATTGTCCATTGGGACATCGTCCGGGGGTTCTCGGAGGGCAATCCGGCGGGTGCTAAGGAGATCGGGAAGATGGCCGGTGAACGGGATCCGGCGACGTTCGGACCGGTGGACGCTCTTGTCGCCGCCAACCAAATGGCCGATGACGCGGTATTGGTCTTCGCGAACGCCCAACGCTTCTGGAGCGACACACAGGTTGTCCAGGCGATCTGGAACCTTCGTGACCCCTTTAAGGCAAGCGGGAAAATGCTGGCCCTGCTAACGACGCCCGGAGCCGTTGTTCCAGATGAGCTGATCCAAGACGTGTTTGTACTGGATGAACCTCTGCCGGGCGCCGAAGATCTGATCGGCATTGTTGACGAAACAGTCCAGGCGGCGGAAGTCCCGTGCCTCGATCCAGCTTCCGGTGGGCATGCGGTGGATGCGCTGCTGGGTTTGGCAGCGTTCCCCGCGGAACAGGTTCTCGCGATGTCGCTCTCGAAGAAGGGACTGGACCTTGAACAGGTCTGGGAACGAAAACGTCAGGTCATCGAGCAAACACCGGGTCTCACAGTCTGGCGCGGTGGCGAGACTTTTGATGACGTTGGCGGATGCGACAACATCAAGCATTTCCTCAGAGCCGTGATCGAAGGCGAAGAAGCCCCTCGGGGTATTGTCTTTCTCGACGAGATCGAAAAGGCATTCGCAGGGACAGGATCGGACTCGTCAGGGGTGAAGACCGAGATGACGGGGACGATTCTCAGTTGGATGCAGGACCGCTCCGCAGACGGCACGCTACTGATCGGACCTCCTGGCGCCGCCAAGAGTCTGATCGCTAAGGCGACTGGCAACACAGCCAAGATACCGACGATCGCCTTCGATCTGTGCGCCATGCAGAATGCTATGGTCGGGGCCTCGGGAGAGCGCCTCCGCGCGGCGCTCAAGGTCGTGGATGCCGTAACCAACGGCCGGAGTCTGTGGATGGCGACGTGCAACTCAATCGGCACGCTGCCGCCGGAGTTACGAAGACGGTTCACGCTTGGAACGTTCTTCTTTGATTTGCCGACGCAGGACGAACGGGCGGCGATTTGGAAGATCTATCTGGACAAGTACGGCTTGAGCGATGAACTACCGGACGACGACGGTTGGACCGGTGCGGAGATCAAGGAGTGTTGCCGAAAGTCGTACCGGCTGAAGCTCGCTCTCAAGGAGTCGGCCGAGTACATTGTACCGGTATCTCGCTCCGCAGCCGACCAGATCAAAACGCTCCGCCAGCAGGCATCCGGGAAGTTCATCAGCGCCTCTCAACCGGGCGTTTACAGGTTCCAGGAGTCCGCCGTGGCTGCACGTCCGGGCCGGACGTTTCGCGACATGGAAGGATGAGGATCTCCCAGTTGCCGGTTACGGGCACTTGCGAATGAACTCGTTATCGCCGAGCGTCCTTTTCCTGATCTTAGCGGCGATCTCCGCCGGGCTGGCGCCTGCTTCAGCTTCTTGCTCCACGATTGCGGCACATGCCTCTCGTTCGGCGGACAGCGCATTAGCCAGGAAGTTTCCAATCTGACCGGCTGCCGCAGTGGTCCATTGCTCTGTGAAGTCGCCCGGCATGTTCTGATTCTACGCCAGCAGGCGCAATGGGTATTCGGATTTCAGCGTGGAAGTCCGACAAACAGTCCAGCCTCGGCTGGGCTGGTACGGTTGCACGGATGGTTTTGTCTGAGAAGGCATCACGACACTTTCACGAACCTCGCCCTTACGGGTCACGCCAATTGGCATTTTGAGGATGGTGAATATGCAACTTGGGCTGGAGCCAAGTCATCCGCACCCCGACCGCGCAGAGACTTCCACGCTGAAATCCGAATACACCTGAGGTTTGAACGCTTCGATGTCGAAGCGATGCTCAACCGGCCAAGACCCGGAACCGAGACAACGATCTGCGAGTCAGTCGTGGCGCTTTGACGCCGAAACCAGAGACTCATGGCACTGGAAAGGAGACCAGGCAATGTCGGCATACGGCGAATTTGAGACGATCATGTGTGAAGAACGGTTCCTCGTTGAGGGACTGTCAAACATGGGATATCAAGTGGAAGTAAACGCGCAGGGCGCTGCACTAGTGGGCTATCAGGGGGATGAGCGGCCGGAGCGAGCACACCTGATTATCCGGCGGGCACACCTTGACAGCGCATCCAACGATATCGGCTTTGTACGGGGCGCAGACGGGCGCTTTCGCGCGCTTCTGAGCGAGTACGATCGAAGCATCGGTTACGGTGACCAGTGGCTTGGAGCGGTGAATCAGCATTACAAAGAGAGCCAGACCATGGCGGTCGCCAAGGCGAAGGGCTATGTCTTCCGTGGCAAAGAGGTCGTTCAGACGCCGAACGGCCCACAGATCCGCTTGCAGTTTGTCGTGCGATAGGAGATGCAGTCATGCAACAGAAGACGATCACGGTGGTCATCGACCAGGGCGGAGACAGTTCCGTCGATTTGGACGGCTTTGGGGGCCAAGGATGCGAGAAGGTCCTGAAGGATTTTCAGGGCGCGGACCGGCCGAAACTACAGCGCAGGAAGCCGGCCTTCTATGGCGATGCCAAAGAGTTGCAGGATCAGCGGGTTAAGAGCCGCTCCTGAGCGGAGATACACGCAACGAGTGCGCGCTCCGAATAGTCCTTGGAGCTTTGCCTTAATAAAGCCTCTCTATTAGAGTGGAGATGGTCCATGTGATGATCTCACTGCTGGTGCGAACGGGAGAGGAGAAATGCATCTGCGAGTCCTGATCGACGGGAAGACCTGCCGCTTGTCGGAGCGAACCAAGCGCCGATGGGTCTGCCCAAACGCTCCCGATCTGGCCGGCCGCCTATGCCAAGGGTTTTCGCCCCGTCCCCACGATCCGCCTTTCGAATATCGCGAGGTTCTGCGGATCATCGGCCGGCTCACCGAACATTTTGGAGACCGGCTGGTCATAAAGGCGATTGGCGTCAAGGAGACATACACAAGCATCGGGCAACGCGAGGTCTTGCGACGGCTGTGCGGCCGCGATGGTGAAACGCGGCCTGAACCACGTGAGGGTTCAGGTTTCTACTTGCAGTCGAAAGTAGATTTTAGGACGGAAGTGCCGATCAGTGCCGAGGTCGATTTAGACCTTCTGTCGATCGAAGAACCATGATCCCCATCGCAACATTCCTTCAGGAAATGGCCCTGGCGATTCATAACTCCGAACCCTCTCCGCAAGCAGCAAGCACCGCCGCGTAGTCTTGATCGCGCAGGGGAGAATCCCGCTTCTCGTAGCTGGTCGAGGCGTTTCCTAGACTTCATGCGGAGCCTTGCGCCGAAACCCGGCGAACGGCCTCCCATCGTCTCTTTTGTCCGGCAGCTATCCGCGCTCGCGCCTCAGCGCTGAGTACCCGCTTCTTAGGAGCAGCGTTGGGCGGGGATGTCGCCGGAGCATTCGATGCGGACATCCACCGCGGCGGTCTTCCCCTCCGTCTCCCTTGGCCGCTAACCAGTCTCTCCAGCACAAGTATTGCTTCTTGCAACGTCTCCCGCTCAGCATGCAACGCTCGAATCATCTTGATTACGTCCATAGAGTTATTTAGCCCGGCATGCACTTTTCGTCCTCCTCTTGCGGGATGTTGAAGACGCTGCCGGAATCCTCCCCTGACATGCGTATTGACGTTTGTGGGCTTAGTTGCCTAATGTCCACTTTCCACCTTACAGGCTCAAGTTGGCCTTTGCAGCCGGGTGACGTCTCGACGATGAGCCGTTGAATCCTGGCCGAATTCCGAACGGAGTGCATGAACATCGAGGTGAGTGTGTAGACGAAGTCGCTTGTGCTTTCGAGTTCTTTGGAGGGTCAGTATGCTTATCCATTCCTTTCTGGCAGCAAGCGGTGCAAACGGGCCCGGACGACGATGCGTAGTGTACTTCCAAGGTTGCTCTTTGCACTGCCCTGGTTGTTGGAATCCTGCGACACACAAGTTCCGCGGAGTAGAGATAGCCGCCACAGTCGACATGGTCGAGCGAATCAACGAAGCGCGGCGATTGGAGTGCCTGGACGGAGTCACGTTCTCTGGTGGCGAGCCAATGCAGCAAGCCGAAGCCTTGCTGGAGCTGATGGCGGAGATTCGTAAAGTGGCGCCCTCTACAAGTCTGGGGATGTTTACAGGCTATACGGAGGATGAACTGAGGACAGGTCGATACCTTACGCGCATGAAGGCCTCCGTCCATCGGAAGCGAACGTTGTGGCAGGGCATTCTCGGACACCTCGATTTCGCGGTGATGGGGCGCTATGATGCGACCCAGCCGGCGGCCGAACCTTTGAAGACGAGCCAGAATCAGCGGCTGATGCTCTTTACAGGTCGCTACACGGAACGCGACTTCGGGCCTCAACTCGTCGAAATCACCATCGCAGGGGATGGCGCTTCCGTGCTCACTGGTTTTCCCGTGCTTGGCGTCCCGGTCTAGAAGTACACCCAATCGCCAAGATCCCTAGTCCACATCGCGCGTTCTTTTGAGCGCCGCATTTTCAAGATTCAGGACGGTACCTCAAGCCCGCTCGAATACCACAACCACGAAAAGGAGAAAACGAAATGGCAGCGATGCCCATGTCTTTGATTGAAGTGCATAGAACCGGCCCCGACCTGGCCCAGAGAACAGTGTGTGTCAAGGTCCGGCTTGGCCGTCTAGGCAACACGCGAAAGGTCAGCAACTCGCAGGTGGAGGTCGACACGGACAAGAGCCTTATCCGGGTCTCAAAGCATCTGTTGGATTCGACGGAACTCCGCACCCTCGGCAATTTCGATGGGGAGATACGCCGATACCTCTACGATACGTGTCTTCCATTCGAGGCTGGCATCCATCTTTGCCCCTTGCCATTGCTGGAGCCGATGGAGGCTAAGCTTCGGGAGTTTTCAGGGCGCCGTGATGCGCTGGTCCAGACGTTCCTCGGCGCATATCCGGCACTCTGCCAGAGCGCGGCCGCACGGCTGCGGTCGCTCTATAATCCGGCGGACTATCCGCCCTGCCAGTATGTGCAGCAACAGTTCACATTCACTTGGCAGTACATCAGCTTCGGCGTGCCCGAGCAGCTTCGCGAGATCTCAACCAAGATCTGGCATGACGAACGCGAAAAAGCCGCCGTCATGATGGCCGAGGCCGGCCGGGAGATTCAACAGGTTCTGCGCGCGGCGATGGCGGAGTTGGTCAAGCACATGCGCGATCGCCTCAAAGACGGGCCCGATGGAAAACCCCTTCGGTTCAAAGAATCGACGGTTTCGAACCTCGTCGAGTTTCTGGGCACATTCGACTTCCGGAACGTCGCGGATGACGCGGAACTGAAAGAACTGGTGGATAAGGCGCGCGACATGCTCACTGGAGTCAGCGCCGAGGATCTTCGCACGACTGCTGGTGTTCGTGCGAAAGTTCAGAACGGTATGGCGGATCTCGCCGCCGAGTTGGACACCATGATCGTGAAGAAGCCGGGCCGGAAGTTCCGATTCCAGGAAGAATAGACCGGTCTAGAGAAAGGAGAATCCCGATGGCGCTCGACAGTGGTTTTGTCGCTGGAGTCTTGGAAGGCATTGAAGGCACGCTTGATGAAGTCATCGAGCGCGTCGACAGCGCAGAACTCAGGGCCAGTCTGGACGTGCTGCAGTCCCGGGTTACGGCACTTCGCGTGTCTCTTGACCCGCCCGCCCGCGAGTTGGAAAGCACAGAAGAATCCGTTCCCGTGGCCACGGTATAACGGTCGCCTCATTTGCCCGAGGACGTTCTGACCTGGGCGTAACCTCAACAATCTAGCCGCACGAATAGCAGCGCACTCGTGTGCCTGCGGTAGCCGTGCGTTCATTACAAGAACATCATAGGAGTAGAGAATGCTGGGTTTGAATAACATCCAGATCATTGGCAATTTAGGCGGCGCGCCTGACATGAAATTCCTTGATGGGGGCCGAATGCACGTCGTCAACTTCTCGGTTGCCGTCAACGAACGCTGGAAGAACCGGAACGATGAGCCGCAGGAGCGGACGACATGGCTACGCGTTGTGGCCTTCAACGGTCTCGGGCAAACTTGCGCCGAGCACTTGACGAAGGGAGACGGCGTGTACGTCGAGGGAAGGCTTCAGGTCCGCGAGTACGAGGACAAGGATGGCAACGAGCGCACATCCGTGGAGGTTGTCGCTTCGCGCGTGCGGTTTCTCGGACGGGGCAACAACGGCAACGGTGACGAACGGCGTCCGGCTCCAGGCCAGCCGCGCACGAGAACGGCGCAGCAGACATCTCAACCGAGCACTTTCGATCAGTCTGGAGCAGACGATGATGTCCCGTTCTAGAGGGACCCTCACATGCGCGGAAGGCGGCCGTAGGGCCTGCCTTCCGTCGAAACGCAAAGGAGAACAAACATGACTACACCCAATGCAGGAGGCTTCTTCGCCCAGCTCCTTCCGATGCTGAGCGAGCGGACGGTTATGATGATCATCGCAAAAGCCGATGACCAACATTTGACCGTTTCGGTGGTTCCGAAGCGCTCGAAGGACGGCGAGAACGCCGCGCTGACGACGCCATTCTGTTGCACCGGCACACCCGAAGAGCTGGATCGCGAGCTACCTACGCAAGTCCGCGACTTCGTCGGCGGATATGTCAAGCTCAGCGCGAACCTCGCAGAAATCCAACGGGAGCGAGAGGACGCAGAGCAAGCGGCGCGCGAGGAACTCAAAAAGAAGAACAAGACCGCGGGGAACGGCGGAGCAAAGAACAAAGATTCGGAAGCACGTCCAAAACCGGAAGCGAAGGCCCCAGAGCCTCCGCCGATGATGAGTCTCTTTGACGCGCCCGCGGCGGATGAGACGTCCGCAACTTCCTAATCCCGGCCGTTGAAGGGAAAAACGCCCGGAGTACCTCCAGTCGTAGAACTACGAGCGATGACCGCTGAAACGGGCGATCTCGGATGCGCACGCCGTTTCGGGACATCCGTCTGAGCAAGGGCGTTGCAAGGAGCATCGAAAGTGAAAGGCGCTCCGCCCAATCGCGTAGTGTGAGCTGTCGATAGCCGCCGGCAGCATCGCACTTTTTCCAAACGCGCCAGGCCGAGGGATTGGATCCAGGGACCCACGGCGGAGCCAGATAAAGCACGTTCTTGATACCTTACGACGTGGATCTTGCAGCACAACGAACTGCGTTGTATCGTGTCGCCGTTCTCGTCTGCGTTGTTCTACTCCAGTCTCTGCACGCCGTGGCTGCAAGCTCGCATGCGCCAGCAGAGTCCCGTGGCGCCAATGCTTTTGCTGCTCCGACGAAGCATGGATCCGGTCCGATTGTTAGCAGGGAGCGACTTCAACTCGAACTCCGGGAAGCTCGGCGCGTAGAGTACACGCTGTTGGTGCCCGTCTCGGGGAACATCGGTGTTCCACGCGGTGGCGTGCGCTGCCTCGTCGGAGTACATCATTCCTGCGAACGGAAATCGCCTCCTTTCCAGATCCCGACTGACCGAGCCCCGCCTCTCTAGAATTCACCGCTGACAAGCATTTGCAATGGCTCAACCTCGTTTGAGGTGAAATTGCGCGCGGTCCTTCCGAGCGGCCGTGCCGGCCAGATCGCTGATCTTCGGGCTCGCTGACGTGTCCGTGCCGACTTGAGAATGAACCAGTTCAGCGCGAATGGCCGAAACAGGTGGTAGCTGAAGACAGCGGGTAACGAAGGCCCGAATCGGATCGGAGGAATGATCCATGAGGCGAAGGCGACACATTGATCCGGACGGTAGATATATCGACTACCGTCTTAGTCTGCTCGGCGTCAGGGTAACGGCGCGCGAGTGCCAGCTTATCGCACGGAACGCGGAAACAGGAGGCTGGGAGGCTATAGGACCGAGTTGGCCGTTGCCAATAGAATACCGGCGGACGCCGAGAGTCTGAAGGCCGCATCGAACAATACGAGCTATTTGACCGCGTGGCAATACGATGTTGAATGCCCAGGTTCGGACATTAGGGAGGTCCTTTCTCAGCGCATGGACTTCTGCCTCGCTCTCAAGAAAGCTGACGACCGACGATGAAGTTGCGAAAGCTAGCGGGCGCCTTTTCGGGGATGTGGGAGCAACTTCGCTTACCTAGGCCGTCACCTAATCTTGTGGCCCCGACCCGGGCGCGCTACCAGAGCTAGAGCATGAGCATGCACGATTGAGAGGCAAGCCATGGAGATGCACCGACCTGCCTCAATCGTTCTCATAGCTTCACTTCTGCTGTGCGCGTCGTGTCGGGCCCCCCCAGCGACGAACCCGTAGCAGCCAAGCGGTTTGCTCTTCGTGGGGAAGTAACGCTGCTAATACCCACAATGAATCGGATCGTCGTACGACACGAGGCCGTTGAGGGGTGGAGCGCTGCAACCAACATGGAATACCCAATCGACGAGGCTGTGGACATTGCGAGCCTTTCCGTCGGCGACGAGATTCGGGGAGTCGTATTTGTTCAAGGCGCCCGATACTGGCTTGGCGAAATCGAGGTTACTAGTCGAAGTACCTCAAGGCAAGGACCAGCGAGTTCAAGAACATCGAACTGAGCGCCGAGCAAGCCCGGAGGGCGGAACATATCGGTAATAAGCCGCTTGTGGTGCTAACTGCCAGCCGAGTCATTGATGCCGGTTTGAAGGCCGCACTCAGCGAAGAGGATCAGATGGCCTACGAGCAGACCTGGGTCAATGACCTACAGCTCCGCTGGCACACCTGTCCAAGCGGGCAGACGCGTGCTGGTCCCGACAGTGGCCACGACATGCCTTCCGACCGCCCAGACGCGATTGTGACCGCCGTACGAGAACTGTGCGCTCCACAAAACGAGCCGTAACCTATCTTCCCTCGCAATATCCCTGCAAAACAGCGACACCGTTTATGGTTCCTGCCAGACGACATTGAAAAGGGAGGCCGATCAGCGCCTAGGCCGTATCTTGGCAGCGGCCAAGTAGGATCCTTTCATCAAATGGTGTGGAGTTCTTTCAAGCACTGTGGCAAAACGTTTCAACAATTCTGACAACCGACAAGAAGAAGAAGAAGAATGGAGGTGGACGATGCAAACCAAAGCAATGCGGCGTGAATTCTCGTTCATGGGCCTTAAGCTGCCCGATCCGGATCCCAAGATGAGCGTCGAAGATGTTCGTGGAATCCTCGCCATGCAGTATCCCGAAATCGCTACCGCGGCGATCACCGGTCCGGAGGCTGTGGGCGACACGATGAAGTACAGCTTCGAACGTGCGATCGGCTCGAAGGGTTGAATGCGGAGAACCTGGACAGCCCTTCCCTCCAAGTCAGGCCGCATCCGCCCGGGCCAGCCTGACGCCAAGGGAGGCGTCTCATGACGAACGCGCTTTCGGTTGCGCCCAATGTCCGCATCGGCAGGCCGAAAGAATGTTCGCGTCAAGCAATATTCTGACACCCCAAGTGGACTCTGTTCTTCCCGCGGACCGGAGGCGGCTTCAGCACCTCCATTGAGGATAACGATCGTCCACCCATGTTTCATTGCCCAGCCAGATGGGATCCGCTCGTCGGGCCTTGATGTGGAGCGCATTGCAATGCGCACTTCCTGAGTGCGCCTCTCACGGACTCATAACCTCTATTCACCCCCTCTGGCGAGGCGTTTCAACACGAGTGGCCGGATATTTCATTCGTCCTGGAAACCGAGACCGCGGGTCCGTGGTCGTGCGCGTCAGCGATGGAAACTCAGCCGAGGACGACGCAAAGATTGTTTGGCTGAATTGAAGGGAGAGATACAGATGGGACAGGTAGCAGAGCGAATCCGCGGGCGCGTGAGTCCCGCAATTCTGGACAAGGTAAATCGCCTCTTTCGCAATGATGACGCTGGCGTCTTCGTGGAAGTTCTCCAGAACGCCCGACGCGCCGGAGCGAACCTCGTGCAAGTGCACATCAAGGAGATGGAATCGATGTGCCGGATTACCGTTGAAGACGACGGTTCGGGCATTGAGAACTTCCAGAACTTGCTGACGCTCGGGGCCTCAGACTGGAACGCCGACGTGCACGCCTTGGAAGATCCGGCTGGCATGGGATTCTTCTCGTTGTGCCATTCAGAGGTTGAGATCCATAGCGGCCATAGGCGCACAATTCTGAGTCCGGAGGTTTTCCTCGGTAGGGGCGAAGCCGCCGTCACCGAAGAGGGAGAACTGGTACACGGTACACGGATCCGTTTCACGCGACAATCGACGAAAGCGCGACTTTTGGCGGCTCTAGAGCGCGTTGCGGAGTTCTGCCCGTTGAAGGTGGCAGTTGACGAAGGGGTTCTTGCCCAACACGACTTCCTGGACGGCGCCGAGTACCGCGAGTGGATTGATGGCATCGAGATCGGGATTGCTCCAGGGTTTCAATGGAGTTGGAGCCACGGCGACGATAACTGGAACTTTTATGGCGCGAGGATTCGGCACCCCTTCCCCTGTCCCGACGGTTGGTTGACTCGCAACAACCGAGACGAGTGGCCGCGCGCTACGCTCCACGTCCGCTTCGATGTCCGTGAAACGGGTGCCGTGAAGCTGCAGCTTCCAGACCGCCGGGCGATTGTCGAAGACGATTACCTTCGAACATTCCAGCGGAAGGCTTTGGCGGCCGTATATCGGTTCTTTCAATCGCAGGAACGGCACGCATTGCCGTTCCGGAACTGGCAAGAAGCGCAGGAGCTTGGGATTTCTCTACCCGAGGCAAGCTGCCTGCTCACGACATGGCACGCAAACCCGCAGGATGAGTTCTTCGAGCCTCTGTTCGGGGCGCCCGAAACGAGAGTTGTGGACGGTACATCGATCGTTGCTCTCGTAGAGGCAGACCTCGCCAATTCCCACACGTTGGAGGCCGCACTCGAGACCGGAGGTTCCGTCGCAGCCGAGTTGTATGAGGAACACCCGGCCTTCGCTGGGTACGCTTGGTACGACAAGCTGCCTCGTGTTTCCGATACCGCCATCTTCGTTGATGCGCAGCCGTACCAGGAGTGGATAAAGATCGCTCAGGCGCGGCCAACACGGCTGGACATCGAAATCGTGGTTCACCAGAGCGGCCTGGCAGAACGAAGACTGGTGTTGCCTGCACAGATCCACGTGGATTCCGAATCCATCAACGAACCTGTATTCACGGCGATCACCAATAGTCCGTGGGACAACAACGATCTGTCCGAGCCCTTCTCGATGACGGATTTCCTAATGTGGGCCACGTTCTCTTCGTCGGATGCCTTCGGAGAGTGCGACAGTTGGGAGACCCAGCGCGACGAGTACCAGGAAGCAATCGAAAGAGTCGTCAATGAGTACTTTCGCGGCCCTCGCGTCGCCCTTCTTTTCCTACTTCGGCAGGCGATACCTTGGGAGGCGCACACCTATCTTGATGAGCTTGCGATCAACGAGATCCGCCTCAAGAGAGGGGAGTCCCGAGGACAGTGGGATGTCGAGATCGACCAGCCAACTTCCCGGCCGGGCGGATTCGAGTCCTACGCGGTCGCGGACGTGAGTACCGGCTACCTCGAAGAGTCCGATTGTGTCCTCTTGGAGCAGGCGGAATGTCCTACACGGCTCGCGGTCACCGATGA
Organism: Bryobacteraceae bacterium; assembly: GCA_019752335.1. Classification (GTDB taxonomy): domain Bacteria; phylum Acidobacteriota; class Terriglobia; order Bryobacterales; family Bryobacteraceae; genus JALHNI01. The sequence continues at coordinate 89,346 of JAIEMJ010000003.1, read as the reverse complement.
CCTGGCGGGAACGTTTCATTGGGTGACCGAGCATGAGCAGGCATTTGACGAAGAAATGCAACGCGCGCAGACGTTTGGTTTGAGTGAGCGCTTCCGGCTCATCATGAGACGCTTGCGCGACGCGAAGATTCGTTACGTCCGCTTCGATGCGGATGGCGGAGAAGTCGATGGACTTGAGAGGGCTGACCTGTAGGCTCACGATCTGAACAACTCCGATCATCCGGAGCCATCGCGCCGGCGAACCGTCCCGAGTACCGCTGACGGTTCACCGGTCTCTTGTCAACTCCAGCAACAAGCCGTGGCGTCTGCGCGAAAGGAGTCGCACTGTGTCCAGCGATTCTCTGGTCTGGCCTTTACAGTTCCCTTGGCAGAACACGACCACTCTGGCCGTGACTCCGGACGTGGAGCGCGTTCTGAGTGAACAGGCGGCCGTAGCAATCGGAGTATCTGGGGGTAAGGACTCGGCGGCTGTCGCGTTCGCCGTGAACTCTTATCTCAAGGAAACCGGTTTCCGCGGGCCTTGCATCCTGATTCATGCGGACCTGGGCCGGGTCGAATGGAGACAATCCCTTCCCGCATGCGAGCGATTGGCGCAGCAGTTGGACTTGGAATTGATCGTGGTGCGGCGGGCCGCGGGAGACTTGCTCTCGCGTTGGCGCCAGCGTTGGGCGAGCTGTGTGCGCCGCTACGGGGCACTGGAATGCGTGAAGCTCATCCTACCGTGGTCCACCGCGTCGATGAGATTCTGTACGTCGGAACTGAAGACCACCGTAATCTGCCGAGAACTCGTGAAGCGCTTCCCTGATCGCACGATCTTGTCGGTGACCGGAATCCGGCGCGAGGAAAGTGCTCGGCGGGCTAAGACAGCGATCGTTGTTGGCCAGCCGCTGCTGACGAGTCGGACGCACCGCACAGCGGGCTTGGACTGGCATCCCATTCTCGACTGGAACCGGAGCGACGTATTTGAATATCTCGCTTGCCGGAATTTCGAACTGCACGAGGCCTACCGGCTCTTCGGATCGTCGAGGGTTTCCTGCGCGTTCTGCATTCTCGCGGCCCAGGGGGACCTGAAGGCTGCGGCGCGATGTGTGGACAACCATGATGTGTACCGGCAACTGGTTGCGCTGGAGATCGAATCGACCTTCTCCTTTCAGGATCGCCAGTGGCTCAGCGACATCGCTCCCGGCTTGCTGGATCTAAGCACGCGCTCGCGCGCCCAGGAAGCGAAAGCGCGCGCCGCTCAGCGAGAGGCTGCGGAAAGGCGCATCCCGAAGCACCTGTTATATCAGCAGGGCTGGCCGACTAGGATCCCGACGAAGGAAGAAGCGAGCTTGCTCGCTGAAGTCCGGCGCGACGTTGCCGCCGCCGTCGGATTAAGCATCCAGTACCAATGTGCCGACTCGATTTGCGCGCGCTATGCGGAACTAATGCGCCGGAAACCTACACAGGGAGGGCACACCGATGAACCAGCGATGGCGCAACGGGCGGAGCTCCTATCGGATTCCTGATGAAGTAATACAGACCCGCGACTACGAGATCGTCACGATGGCGACGGAACGCGAAGTCAGGGCTTTGGTGACGGCGCATCACTACTTGCGGAGTCTCCCACCGTCAAGGTTTCGATTTGGACTATTCCGCGGCGATGAGCTTGTCGGAGCGGCAGTCTTTACATATCCGACGAACGATCGCACCATCACCAACGTATTCGGCTGTCCCGCAATCGAGGGTGCTGAGCTGGGCCGGCTCCTGCTGTTGGACGACGTTCCCGGCAACGGAGAAAGTTGGTTCGTAGCGGAATGCCTCAGGAGACTGCGCCGGATCGGGTTGGCGGGCGTTGTGAGCTTCTCCGATCCCGTTCCGCGATCCTCTTTGTCCGGCGTCATGGTAACTCCTGGCCACATCGGCACGGTTTATCAGGCCCTCAACGCAGTCTATCTCGGGCGTTCGGCCGCCCGAACCCTACGCCTATTGCCTGATGGCTCACTTCTCAGTGATCGCACCCTTCAGAAACTGCGGACCGGGGAGCCTGGAACCCGGGCCATCCGAGAGAGTCTTGGGCTCACGGGAACTGAGTTGAACCGAGACGAATTGACCGCGGTTCTGCGCACGAGAACTCGTCCCCTAAAGCATCCCGGCAACCACCGCTACGCATGGAGCCTGTCCAAGGCGACGGCGCGGACGATGCCGCACGGTCTGCCTTATCCGAAGTGGCTCCCACTTTGGCAACGAGAATTGGACTCGTTCTTTTAACGACAGCGAACTGGATTGCAGCGGCATGAGCCGACGGCATTGGCTCCCGTTCGGAAGGGGTCGAGATGTTTGTCGATTCTAAACCTAACCTGCTGCTTCAACTGGATGGCAAACTGCCCAACCTTGCACTAATGCGCTTGAGCGCATTCCTAAAGCACAAAGGCGAAACCGTCGAGTTCCGGCGAATCAGTTCGCCCCTGATGTTGGAGCATGGGCTATTCGACCATGAGTGGGCGTCCGTGTACGCCAGCTTGATCTTCGAACGAACCAAACCCGTTGCCGAGCGCCTGAGACAGATCTATCCCGATGTGATTCTTGGCGGGACGGGCTGGGATCGTCGCGTTCGGCTGGAAGACATCGGCGTTACGACTCTCGATCTCGACTACTCCCTCTATCCAAAGTACCCACATTCAATTGGGTTCAGCCAGCGAGGATGCCGATTGCGGTGTCCCTTTTGCGTGGTTCCCGAGAAAGAGGGGCGGATCGCAGAGGAGCGTCCGATCGGAGAGATCTGGCGTGGCGACCCTCACCCGAGGAACATTCTTCTGCTGGACAATGACTTCTTCGGCGCGCCGGGTTGGCGCAGCCGCATTGAGGAACTACGGGCCGGCGATTTCCGGGTCTGCTTCAGCCAGGGGATCAACGCAAGGCTCCTGAATGACGAATCAGCCGCGGCGGTCGCATCCGTGCGCTACTCCGATGACGACTTCCGATGCCGCCGCATCTACACGGCCTGGGACAACCGCAAAGACGAAAGATCGCTGCTCACTGGACTCGATTCGCTGGTCCGGCATGGCGTGAAAGCGCGGGAAATCCTGGTTTACATGCTCATCGGCTACTGGCCTGGCGAGACTCACCAAGACCGCGACTACCGGCGGCGGAAGCTACGGGAATTCGGCTGCTTGCCCTACCCGATGCCGTATGTGCGCACACCCGAACTGGTGGGATTCCAGCGTTGGGTCGTGCGACGAGCCGATCTCTGCATGTCTTGGGAAGAGTACAGCCGCGCACGCTTCAGACCCGAGCACGTTGTCCGTCCATCGAGAGCACCGCTGTTCGACATCTTCACGTGACAACCTTGAAGCCCCCCTCTTCGCCTGCTAGAGCCAACCGACTTTCGCGTAGAGTTGCGATGGGCCAGCACGGGCGCAGTCGCTCTGAAGCAGGACGCTTGAGAGCACGCAAGGCGCCCTTAGACGCCGGGTCTTGACAACAGGACCAGATCATGGAGCCTCTTTGTTCCACAAAGAGTTCGTCCGCATTCGGCGAGATCGATACATTCGCATTTGGCCACTTGATGGAGCAGCCTTCGCATCAGAGTGATCTTTTCCATTTGCCGATCAAGTTCCGTCAGTTTTCTTGTGGCGAGATTCCGCCAGCGTTCCGAGGGTGAGCCTCCTGTGAAGCCTTGGACGAGCATCTTGATCTCGTCAAGATCGAAGCCGCAGGCCTGGGCGAGTTGAACAACAGTGAGCCGATTGATCGCCTCATCCCCATAACGGCGCTGACCACTCATCCTCGCAGGCTCGGGCAGAACGCCGATCCGTTCGTAATAGCGGATTGTAGAAGCGGGAACGCCGCTTTGGGCGGAAAACTCGCCGATCGTCATGAGCATTTTACGCTTGACTTGAAGTTAACTTCAAGTCTTATTGTAGATCCATGACGGTGCGAAGCTTTTTCCTGGCAACATTTCTGTGTGGATGTGCAATGGCCCAATCCAATAAACCGGCAGCGGCTCTGGCGTGCAACATGAAGGCGATCTCCTCCGGTGAGCGGGTGCGCTACAACGCCATCCTTAAGAAAATCAACGCATCGGTACGCGATCAAGCCGAGTTAAGCGACGGCTATGCCTGGCAACTCGACGAGAAGGGGTTCGCATGCCTGAGGTAGCGGAGTGGATCGAAATGGAGCGCAGATGTTGCCCCTTTCTGACTTTGCAAATGGAGGCTGCTGGCAACTCAAAACGTTATGTCGTGAAGCTTTTGGGCCCAGAAGGAGTCAAGGCCTTTCTGGTGAGCGAGTTCGGGATCACCCGCTAACAGCATGAGTTTTGTCGGCTGGTACGTCGTTGCGGCGATTGGCGAAATCGCGGGGTGTTTTGCGTTCTGGGCTTGGCTGCGTCTACACAAAACGCCCTTGTGGACCATCCCGGGCGTGATCTCCCTGATTCTTTTTGCTTGTGCTCTCACGCGCGTTGACGCCGCCGCAGCCGGCCGTGTGTACGCAGCCTACGGCGGAATCTATATTCTGTCGTCGCTACTATGGCTCTGGGGAATCGAAGGCGTCCGTCCCGATCGCTGGGATGTTCTCGGCGCTTCGGCGTGTCTGATCGGATCAGCCATCATTCTGCTGGGGCCGCGACCGTGACGGGAAAGTACTTGCTGCTCTCTTCTTTTGACTGAGCTTGCGGAGGGGCGAGGTTAGGTTCAGCCATGGGCACTGTTCATTGGGGCGGTGGCGGACATTCCATATCTCGCCGCTGTCGGCCTACCCGTCGAAGCTGTCGTTCACGTCACCGCCCATGAGAACTCCCACTTTCTGCGCCACTCCCGCCAAATATCCGGGCGAAACACAGAGACCGAAGCTGATCGATTCGCGATAGCCGAACTCGAGCAGTTCTGCAGTTTGGTCCCGTCCACCGACCTGGACACACCCTAGCGATCCATACACGGGTGCGATCTCCTCCGGGTATTCCTCACGACCACCCTCTTTCCGCCAACCGTCCCCAACAATCCGGGAGCGCCGACATGACCCTTGAGATTTCTGAGGCCGCTTCCTACGTGGCCTTCTCGACATCCATCAATTCGTACTCGACAACCAAAGACTTCCACGGCTTGGCGACGAGAATCCACCGTGGGAGTACCGGGGCTGGCTGCTTTGGTATTGCCAGTTGGCGCACGGTTACCCTGGGGTCGTTGACAGGTGGAGCTACTACCAACGGACCCTCGAAGCTGGCTGCCTGCTCGATGAAGGCATTCCGGAAATCAAGTTCTGTGACAGTGGCGACCAAGAGGGCTTCGGGATGCTGCGAAAAGCCATCGAGCTGGTTTATACCGAGATTGGTTCCTGGAACGCATTTCCCGCCCTAATCGACTGGATCGCATGGGGTGTGGCCGTTTCGGCAGAGAAGCCACGGTTTTCGACCAGCCTCAACGAGGCACTTTACAAGCATTTCAATCTGGGCCCACTGCTCATGTGCCCGCACGACTACCTGGGTGCGCTATACGCGGAAGGAAAAGGGAGATGGAACCCGCACGCATTCTTTCCGACGCCGCATTCGGTCGCCGAATGCATGACGCAGATGACGATGATCGACGTCATCACGTCGCTCAAGAACGGCGCCAGGCTGCCCGACGGCCGGGATCCGCGCACCACTACAGTGTGCGACCCATGTGTAGGCAGCGCGCGTATGTTACTGCACGCGTCGAACTACAGCGTCTGCCTGTATGGATGTGACATCGATCCGCTCTGTTGCCGGATGAGCGCGATCAACGGGGTTCTATACGCGCCATGGCTCGCGTTTCCGTTTCGTGCGGAGGTTTTGGGGACAGCAACGCCGGCACCGCCGCCCGGCGTGCTGCCTCTGCCTGAAGAAAACAGCCGAGATCAGTCAGTCCCGGTGTTTCGCGTGGATGACCGAGGGCAAGGGCTGCTTTTCGAGTTCTAGCGGCTCCCCGTGGCGCGGAGCTCCTCCCTAACCTTCACCGAGCAATACGCGAGGCGCAATAACGCAATGCAAACAATTCTTTCTTACGGCATGGGTGTCGAATCCACTGCGATTCTGCTGCGGTGGATTCGCGAGCCCGGCACGCGACCCTGTCCACTGAAAGACTTGATCGTAATCACGTCGCAAGTGGGCGATGAATACGAGGATACCGGCCGGGATGTGACCCTTCATATCCTGCCTCTGCTGCGGCACAACGAAATCCGCTACGTCCAGGTCGCTCGAGCCGGGCATCTCGAGTCCGATGGAATTACGGTTCTCGACGACTCCCGGAAGCCGCAGACTGTCTTTCTCAAAGGTGACTACAAGCTTTCTGACGAGTTAGGGCTGAATGGGACCGTTCCTCAGTACGGCGGGATCCACCGCTGTGCACTGAAGTTCAAGGCCTGGGTGATCGAGCAATGGCTCGAAGCGAACTTGCGCGGGCAGGTACGTCACGCCTTCGGATACAACGCCGAAGAGAGTCGTCGGATCGCAAAGAGCGAATCTGCCTCCGTCGAGCGCATCGCATTTGGGTTCAATTCTGAGGAGACCGGGAGGATCGAGCGCAGCTGCGAGTACAACACCCAGACGCGGCAAGCATTCTACCCACTGCGGGATTGGGGCTGGAATCGACAAGCCTGCGCGGATTTCATCGCGTCCGTTTTGGGCATTGTTTGGAAGAGGTCGGCCTGCGTCTACTGTCCGTTCAATGTCCTGCACGCGGATGGATTAGAGCGGCATCGTTTGCATCCAGTTCAGGTGGGCGATGCGATGGCCCTGGAGCACGTATCCCTGGCGCTCAACCCGCGCGGCACTTTGTACAAGAAGCATTCCCTCATAGAGATCGCGACCGTCGCGGGGAACACGGCTGCCGTAGACCAATACCATCGCCGTATCCATTCCGAAGAGTGGGCCATCTATCGCGTCCGCCGGATCTATTCGGCGAAAGGCAGAGCAGACCGGGCAGTGAGAAGATGGCTTCGTTTGCCGATGCACAGTCGGCCGTGTAGGGCCTTCACGTGATTGCAGCGGAACTAGATTCCCCAGTCGAAAGGCTGCGCGATATCCCCTACCTTTGGCGCGAACGCAGAAGCGAAGCGCTCTTCCCGACTCGGGAAGAGTTCATGACAGTTGCGCCGGCTATGGTCGACACCAAGGCGCGATATGGCTTGAGTTGGTTTGAACAGAAGTGGTCGGCGCTCCAACTGCGCCTTTTCTGAGAGGAATATCCCATGACATCGATCGCGGCGGCGCGGCCGGAGTATGCCCATACGGAGCAGAGCCGGCGCCGAAAGTACAGCTTCACTCCTACAATGGACGACGAAATCCGCCGAGCCTATCATCTGTTTCTCGATTTCAGCAACCGACGAGCGATCAGTGCGTGCGCCCGAAAACTTCAGCTCCCGAAATGGATGGTGACCCGTAGGGGTGCGGTCCTTGGTTTGGCGCGCGTTAAGGAGCCGGTATGGAGCGACGCCGAGGTAGCTCTGCTGGAGCGATGGGGTCATCTTACCGACGCCGTGATTCAGCGCAAGCTTAAAGCGGAGGGGTTCGAACGTTCGATCAATGGCGTCCATCTGAAGATGCGGCGGCTTCGCATCAAGCAAAATCTCGATGGGTACTCCGCGCACGCCCTGGCATTGGCATTCGGCGTTGACGGTCACAAGATCACGTACTGGATCAACCGGAAGATGCTGAAGGCGAGCCGACGGCAGACCGACCGGACGGAACAACAGGGCGGGGATACCTATTGGATCACGCACGCAGCTGTTCGCGAGTTTATACTTTCGCATCCCGACGAAATTGACCTGCGGAAGGTCGAGAAATGGTGGTTCCTCGATTTGATCACCGCCGGGCGTATCGGGATTCGCTAATCCCGATGATGTCCGGCATACGGGAACAATCATTGGGTTTGGCAACTGAAATTGGGCTCTTTCGCACATTTGGTGCAGGCCGTCAGGGTGCATGGGCCACCGGCTGGAAGGTTAAAGACGTTGCATAAGGGAGCACACGGGTTCGCAGCAACGCGAATCCCCCTCGACCATACATCTGGCGTTTAATCGTTTTGAGTCGATTGATTTGTCCTTCGACTTGACCGGAATTCCAGGGTGTTTCCACTGCCGCTGTAACCGCCGACAAGTCTTTCCTTAATCCGTAGGCAAAGCGGACCAGCGGTCCGAATGGGGAGTGGCGCGCCATTTCGATCCAGCGAATCATCGCGAGGCCGTTTTTGCTGGTCAACGCCGCTTGAAATTCAAGGGCAAGCTTTCGCAGTGGAACTAATTCCGGACACGTCGCCTCAAGACGATCCAGAAGATATTGATTCTCCGGTGTTAGTTTGTCGGGCGCTCGTGCGATCAGGATCGCTACGTGTTTCGGTGAAATACGTTGTGGCCTCGCGGTTTGCTTCGCCGTGAAAGCCTTTCGCCATCGAGACACAACGATGGCCACCATCCGTCGTCCACCAGGGTAGCCTTGCTGCCGGATCTCCTGAAATAGTCGCGTGGCATTGTGACAACCTTCGTTCCATCGCCGGCGCAGATATTCTTCCCAATCCAAAACCTTCGATGGCCGGCGATGAGGAGTCTTTCGTTCGGGAAACTGCCCGGATCGCAACCAGCGGCGGATCGTCTTCCGCTCTATGCCCGTTTCGCGATGAATCGCTGCCTGCGAATATCCTTGCTGATGCAGCTCAACCACCCACTGATAGCGCTCCATCCGATACTGTCGAACCTGCTGTTTGTGAGCTTGATGGAGAGTCGGCTTTGCATCGCCTCGCGGCGGGTCTGACGATGCGGCAGACTCAGGCGGAAGCAATGTAAGATCTCTCCGATGTTCTTCGAGCACTCTTTCGATCGCACCGGAGAGATTCAACACGAGATGAAAGCGATCTGCTACTTGCAGAGCTCGCGGTGCACCAGCTTGACCACCGTCGGCATACAAACCGCCGCGGTCCCGAGCGATAATCTGAACCGTGGGATGATCGCGAAGCCAGGCGGCCACAGTTTCCGCTGACCGATCGGGCAATAGGTCAGCGACGCAGTGGCGATCTAAGTCAACCAGGATGGTGCCGTAGTTTTGTCCTTTGCGCCACGCCCAGTCATCAACGCCCAAGTTTCGGATCGGCACTCGTTCTACGGCCGCTTCTTGTTTCAAGTGCCGAAGTACGACATCTTTACCGACGAACACAGCCAATCGTTCGAGCAGTCGCTTTCCGGGCAGTCCGCCTGTTGCGTATCCGACGGCGCGGACTACTTCGGATAACCGACTCGTCTGTCGAGCATATCGGGGAGCGGTCCCAGGTACTTGTTCGCAGAATATTTTGCGCGGACAATCCGGATTCCGGCATCGAAGCCGCCGCAAAGTCAGCCAAAGTTGAACTGACAAACCTTGCCACGGTAGATCCTGTAAACACCGCCGATAGCGACTATGGCAGGAACCAGATGGCGTTCGGCAAACAGGACAACTTGGATACTGGTTGACGCGTGCGAATACTAGGATTCTGTCCTCAATTTGTTCTACCGCTTCAAGGACCAAAACATTGGAATCCGGAAGAAGTGGTTGCGAACGGCATGGGGGAGGTGCCATCGCCCTTGTAGCCTAAAGCATTTCTGCTAATAAATGTTTTAGACCAGATATGCACCAAATGTGCGAAAGAGGCTGAAATTGGTCCACTTCGGCAGTTTATTTTGGCCCACCCTAAGTCATTGATTCTGAGGGGCGGCGGGTTTAGCCTCTCCTTATGTACAGAATCGTCGTCGAAGCTGTGGGAATGTGGGAATCGCGGAGCGATTTCCAAGGGCGGTGGGAAGGGTGGAAAACCTGGGTTTGGTTTTCCAGGCTTTCCACGGACCGTCATTTCCACAGCTGTCCGGGATTAGTCCGGTTTGGCTCCCTTCTTTTGCTTGTCTGCAGTCCGGCGGAATCGATAGGATTCCGTCCCCGTTTCCAGGATGTGGGCGCGATCGGTGATTCGATCCAACAAGGCCTTGCACAGTCGAGCGTTTGGGATGACCTGCGTCCACTCGGAAAACGGGAGGTTTAATGCGGAGTTCATTTTTATGCGAACTCCGCAAGCCCTCGGCACAGCTCGCTGTCATTTCGCAGTCTTTTCAATCCGCATAATAACGGAAGTCTTCAGCAGGTCGATCAGCTTGTCCGTTGCCTTGAAGCGGCCGGTGCGCAGCTTCGGCGCGATCACCGATTCCAGAGCTTCGAGCTTTACGCTCGGGTCGGCGCGGGTGTAGATCTCTGTCGTTTGCATGCTGGAATGCCCGAGCCAGAGAGACACCTTCCGGAGATCCTTGGTAGCCTGCAGAATGGTCAAGGCACAGGTGTGTCTTAGCACATGAGGAGAAACTCGTTTGGATGAGAGTGTAGGACAGCGAGTTTCAGCGGTATGGACGTGCTTGCGGAGGATGTATTCGAAACCGGCACGAGTCATGACATCATTGCGGGCATTGAGGAATAGTTCTGGAACCTGCACTGCACCCCGCACGGATAGCCAGGCACGGACGGCGGATGCCGTTTCTTTCCACAGCGGCAGACAACGCTCCTTTCGGCCTTTTCCGTGGACCAGAACACTGGCTTGCGGTTGAAGCACCATATCCTCCAGTCGAAGTCCCACCAGCTCAGAGACTCGTAGTCCACCCGCGAAACAAAGATGAAGCATTGCCCGGTCACGGATGCCGTCCCGGATAGTTGGGTCAGGGGCATCCAGAATCGATTGCATTTCCTGGGCAGTGAGGTGCCTGACAAGCCGAGTATCAGCTTTCTTCGTGGGGATGGCCAGAACGCGTTGGATCTGCTCTAGTGCCGAGGGCGCTCGATATTCCATATAGTGCATGAAAGATTTGATGGCGGCGAGCCGGATGTTTCTGGAGCCGGCGCCGTTGCCGCGCGTTGTTTCCAGATGGTTCAGGAAGTTCACGATCAGCGGGGCATCCAGTTGCTCCAGTTGTAGTTGCGAGGGTGGAAGTTTGGTGCAATGGCTGGCGTATTCAAACAGAAGCCGGAAGGCGTGCGCATAGGAATCGCAGGTGTTGGGGCTGGCGCGCCGTTCTATGGGTAAGCGCTGCTGAAGGAAAGCCGCAATGTGTGGGGCGAGCAGAATCAAGGGCGACCTCCAGTGAAAAAGCTCTGGCAAGAATCCGCGATGTTCCTCATCAAGTATGGCGTCGCCTCCAGATACCAGTACGTATCGGCGACCTTGCTATGGCCCAGGTACGTTGACAGCGCCACCATGTGCTTTGTAATTCGATCACGACCATCGGGGCAGGTTTCGAGTGCCCTTACGGCGAACGAATGACGCAAGGAATGGATCGTGGGACGCGCGTTTCCCGGCCCCCGTGGCAGGCTGATCTTTTCGATCGATTGGTGGAAAGCGGTCTCGGCGTCGCCAACGAGTAGCCGGCGCCTGCGCAAAGAAACGAACACGTGCTTATCGAGCGGCGCGAACGAGCGCCTCGCCTGGAGATAACGTTCCAGGCCTGCTTGGGCAGTTTCATGCAAAGGAACAAGACGGCTCTTGCGGAACTTTGAACAGCGAATAATCAAACCGTCCGAGGTGATGTCGTCAAAACAGAGCCGGATCGCTTCCGACACCCGCAGACCGGTACACGCCAGAAGGGCAAAGAACGTGGAGTAGGTGCGGCCACGAAAAGCATTGCGCCGCCCCAACTCGGACGCGGCTTGAATGAAACGCCCGATGTCATCGCTTGAAAAGATGTAGGGTGTCGGGCGCGGCCCCTTTTCGCAGCCAAAGACCGCCGGCGGCGTTTCATGGCGGTTATCTTCTGCCCGGATGTACCGCGCAAATCGAATCACTTGCCCGAGCCGCCGCGCTCGTGTCGTAGTGGATCGCGCCAATCCAGCCCATTCGATTGCTGTTTCAGGGCAGACATGGGTTTTCCCTGCGCCTTCGGAGAACGCCGCAAAACTCTGCAATAAGTTGCCTTCGGAATGGAGGGCGAATCCCATGGCACGGCGCACCGCGAGATACGACTGCACGTCCGTGGTCAGCATGGTTTCACCTCAGGCCATGGCTGCGCAATCTGTCGCAGGGCAACGACATCTATCTTGGCGTAGATCTCCGTGGTGGCAATCGAACGGTGCCGGAGAACACCAGCGATCTCCTGCAGCGACGCGCCTTGCCGGAGCATAGAGCTTGCTACGGAATGCCGGAGCACATGGGCTGCTCCCCGACTCGGGCAAGTGACGCCTGCCCGGCGCATCGCTTGGATAACGACCATCGAGATGGCACAGTGGCTCGCGAGGGCCCAAAAAGGAGCGCGCGATCGGATGAACAAGGCATCAGAGTCGGTCTGTGGGCGGCCGTCCTTGATATAGGCAACGATCGCATCGCCAATCTCCTGAGTCAGTGGCAGCGATGCCTGACGACGGCCCTTCCCTGCAACGCGGATGCCGGCCTCCTTCCAGTCGATGTCGCCCAGGCGAAGTCGAAAAATGTCGCCCGCGCGAAGACCCATGCGTGCGAGCAGGAGGAGAATCGCACGGTCCCTCTTACCGATCGGCGTGGTGGCGTCACACGATGCAATAACTCGCTCAACGTCCTCGGACTGCAAATACCGCGGCAATGTCGATAGTCGCCAATGAGCGAGAGCGGGGATAGCCGCATCCAGCCCGGCGGCGCATCTGCCGCCAGCAATCAGGAAGCGCAGAAACGCTCGAACCGCGGTGATGCACCTTTTCGCCGCGGCCCACCCGCATTGCTGAGTTCTATCCAACACAAAGTTCCGCAGCATCTGCGCATGAAACGCGGCCGGATCTTCCCCGACATTCTTCAACAAATCACGAAGATCAAGGCCGTAGTTGTACAGGGTGGCATCGCAGGTTCCGCGTTGCTGCCGCATCCAGCGACCGAAAGAGACCAGTAGGGCCGGTTCCAGGATGGATTCCTCCTTGATCGGAGTCGTCAATACGCCCACACGCCGGAGATACTCAATAAACAAACGGACGCCGTTCTTCAGCTCCAGCCTATGACTGCGGCCGTACCGGATGCATCGGCATCGATTCAGGTGGTGGGAAAACTCCTCGATGAATCGTTCTTCCAAACCCGTAACTGGTACGCCTCTTCGGCCAGTCCAATGAACGAGATGCTCGGCTGAGCGCAGATGCCTGCGAGCTGTGAGCTGTGCATAGCCCACCTCGTATAACGCTTGGGCAAATCCTTCAAGCAGGTGGCCAGCGGCGCAGCCGCGGATTTCCTGGATACGTGAAGGCGACTCGAAATACTCTGCCAACATGAAGTCCTCCTTTTTAGGACGTCATGATTATGCATAGTTGCCGCGTGCTGGGGGGTACTTTCAGCTTGATCTAGAAGGGACCTGACCACTTTTGCGGTCGCGACTCCGCATAAAAATGGACTCCGCATTAAACCTGTTATGCGGTGCACCGCATAACAGCTTCGTGGTCAACACCACCGCAGCCCTTTCGGCGCGCTCGGCGACAACCTGGAACAGGAACTCCGCGCCGACCTCGGCCAACGGCACGTATCCCACTTCGTCAATAGCGATCAGATCGTAGCGACTCCATCGAGCCATCACGCGCCGAAGTTCTAACTTGTGCTTCGCTTCGACCAGTTCGTTGACCAACCCGGCCGCTGTGGTGAAACGAACCCGGCGCTTTTGCCGGCACGCCGCCACGCACAGGCCCGTGAGCAGATGCGTTTTGCCGGTGCCGCATTCGCCGATGAACAGGACCGGTTCGGCCCGCTCGATGTAGCCGCCTTCGGCCAGGTCTCGCATCTTGGCCGCCGTCACATGCGGCGATTGCGCGTAGTCGAACTCGTCCAGTGTTTTCACTCGTGGAAGATGGGCTTCCCGGATGCGCCGCTCGATGGTGTTGCGCTCCCGCTCTTCGATCTCCGCCAGCAGCAATGCTTCGAGATACCCGACGTGACTTTTCTTCTCCCGGATCGCCTGCTCAGCCAGGGTGCCGAACTGCGAAGCGATCATCGGCATTCGCAAAGTCTTGCACTGCGCCTTGATGGTGGCCTCCTGCAACTGCGCCATCTGGTTGCTCGCCATCTGGTTACTCATCGCGCACGTCCGGCAGTGAGCAGTTGATCGTATTCCTGCAGCATGGGAAGAGGACGGGCGTAGCGTTCCAGCGCGCCGACATCGATGGCTTCACAGGATGGATGCCGCAGCTCTCCCGCATTCAATAGATGGTGGACCGCGGCTGCATCGGAACAGCCTCCCGTCAACGCCGATTCGATGGCCTCTTGCAACCTGAGGGCACCGTGCTTCGGGGACAGTTTGAGTAGTTCGATCATCTGCCTGGTGCCGCGCTGCTTGCCATGACGTTCGATGAGCGCTTGCCAGATTCGATCAAAGCTGGCTGGCCATAGCCCTGCTTGCCGTCGCTGTTCCAGCGGTTTTGATCCAGCCAATGCGCCTGGCTTGCGATACAGCACGTCGAGATAGTGTTCGAGATCGAGGATCTGCTGCTGGCGGCTGTAACACCGTTCGTGACGAGCCACACACCGGCCGTCGTGCCAAAGCTCGACGATGCTGGCATACACTTTGGCTTGCACCTGTGTGCCCGCCGGCAACGGGACCGAGTAAGTGTTCGTCAGCACCTTGGCGCAACCTAAACCGTTTACCGTTGGGAAACTCGTCTGCGCCAGGTCAAAACCATCCTCGGCAAGCGGCAATAACTGTTCCCGCTCGATGAGCAGTCCTGCGCCTACGGTCTGAGGTCGTCCAGCGATCAAACGCGATTCATCCTGCCGACAGGCGATCAGAAGCTGCTGGTTTCGTTCGGCGACATCGATTGCTTCCGGCACCGGCACCCAGTGGTTACGACGAAAGTATCCGGCCTCCCCTTCGATGCCGCCCTTCTCGTGAGGCTCGGCCGGGGTGCAAAACTCCGCCTCGAATCGCCAGTGCGAACGGAAGGCCACGAAGCGCGCCGTCTCCTCTCGGCGATATCCACGCAGGATCTTCTTCACCGCCGAAGTGAGGTTGTCATAGCGCAGCTTTCGGAAAACACCGCCGAAGTACGCGAACGCCAGCTCGTGCGCTTCCAGAAACGCCTGTTGCGTCGCATGCAAATAGGCGCAGTGAAATGCCGCGCCGCTAGCCATGCTGCGCATCGCGAACACCTGCAGCTTCACCCGTTCGCCGGCCAGATCGGCATAGGCTTCGTACCAATCCACCTGCGCTTCCACGCCCCACGCATAGCTCTGCGGCACGCAGGTTTCGCGCACCAGCATTCCCAACGCGATCTTGCGATGGTGCACGTACTGCCGAACCGTTCGTTCGCCGATCTTGCAATCCGGCAACTCCTGCTGAATCCGCTCCCAGATGCGATGGGCCGTATGCCGCTGCTTGCGTGGCGCCTTCCGGTCAGCTTCCAGCACCGCGTCCACAAACTCGACCGCTGCTTTCAACTTCCAGCGCGGCCGTTCGGTCTTCTTCCGCGGTTTCGGCATCGCGTTTCCGATTGCTTCCCGCACCATCCGCCGGTGCACGCCCAGTTTCTGGGCCACGCCGGCAATCGTGCCTACGCCGAACTCGTACTCTCGACGGATCTGTTCGAACAACTCCACCTTGGCTCTCCAGTCCAACGAGTTCCCTCCGCATCGGGCTTCGCCCGAATCAGAGTACCCGTTCGTTTGTCAGGTGGGCCAAAACAAACTGCCGAACTGGACCAGATTAGGGCTCTTCCGCGATTTTGGTGCAGGCCATTGGCTGAAACATTATGTATCTAAAATGTTTTAGGATCAAAGGGCGATGGCCTCTCCCCCGAGCCACTCGCAAGCCGTTCTTCCTGACTCACGGTCTCTCAAGCTGAACGATATTGTTCGCACGGATGGCAGGTTCATTCTGTACGTCAGCACGCGTCAAGCACCCGCTTGCCCAACTTGTGGACGCATCTCCAAGTCTCGTCACAGCTCGTACATTCGTCGGCTTCAGGATCTGCCATGGCAAGGCCGGACGGTAGAAATCCAGCTTCGCGTCGGCCGCTTCCGTTGTCGGTATCGTCACTGTCCGCGAAAGATTTTCACCGAGAGATTGCCTCGCGTAGCGCGATCGTACTCCCGACAAACCCTGCGTCTTGGCGAGATCATCCGGCTGATTGGTTACGCGATCGGCGGGCTCCCTGGTCAGCGCGTCTTAGAGAGACTTGCCGTTTGCGTCAGCGATGATACCGTCCTTCGCCGCATCAAAGCTCCCTCCGCTCAATCGCCGTCACCGGACCAAATTCGACACTTAGGAGTCGATGATTGGGCGTGGCGAAAAGGGCAAGACTACGGGACCATTCTGGTGGATTTAGACCGGCATCGAGTTGCTGATTTGCTCGCCGACCGGAATGTCGATGCTTTTCGCAGCTGGCTGGAAGTTCATCCTACCGTCACCCTGATTGCGCGTGACCGGTGCGGGATTTACGCCGAGGCCGCATCGCTGGCTGTTCCGCACGCCCGCCAAGTGGCCGACCGCTTTCATTTGCTTCTCAATCTTTCCGCTGCGGTGGAGCGAGCGTTCGAGGAACGGAACCGCCAACTTCTCCTACCCGCCCCGCCATCGAATAGTGGACATCAGGATGCACCAGAGAACGTACCAACAACGAGCAAACCAACCGCCCAGCAGTTATTGAAACTGCAACGGCGCGAACGCCGGATCGCGCTTTATGAAAAGGTGAAGGAACTCTATCAACAGGGCTACTCAGGAAAAGCCATCAGCCGGGCTCTCGGGCTGGAACGGAAAACGGTTCGCAAGTATCTTCGTGCTCCGCAGTTCCCCGAACGCAAGCAGCACACCCGCCGTCCTCGCCAGGTGCAACAGTTTATGGATCATCTGCGCAGTCGATGGCTGGAGGGCTGTCACAACGCCACCCGGCTCTTTCATGAAATTCGAAAGCTTGGCTATCGTGGAGGCCGCTCGATGGTGGCTCAGTTTGTTTCCGGCTGGCGGCGGTCCGGGCGGCCCTCAGGTCCAGATGCCGCCCTAAGAATCGCGCCGAAGCACGCCGCGATCCTGGTCACCAAACCGGCGGACCAACTCACGAGTTCGCAACAGGCGCTGCTCGACCGCCTTGCTGTCGAATGCCCGGATTCGGTCCGAATCCGGGCCGTCAGTTCAGAATTTCGAGAGGTACTCTTCAGCGGTGAGTCGCGGAGACTGCTTCAGTGGATTGATCGGACCAAACGATGCGAGATCCGGCCACTTGTTCGATTTGCATGGGGTCTCACCAAGGACTTGGCTGCCGTTAGGGCGGCAGCCGACACTTCATGGAGCAGCGGACAAGTGGAAGGGCAAATCAATCGGCTCAAGATGTTGAAGCGTCAGATGTATGGCCGAGCCGGCTTCATGCTCCTGCGAGCACGGGTCTTACCCTACGCACCATTCATCGGAGCACCCCAACGCGCTCCATGAGCTGCACCAAAATCGCGGAAGAGCCCAGATTAGAATACCGAAATCAATCATGAGGAAACGAGTAGGTCCTATGAAAAGCGAAAGCCGTGAAGTCGAAGCAATAGCAGAGCTGGAGCTTCTCGAAACAGGTCGACACATTTCACAGCAAACAGTCACACGGAGGTACCAGCAATGCCCGGATTGGAAGCTGGCGAGTTCCGTTCTTGTGCGAGCGTTGAAGGACGGCCATCGCCGAGGGCAAGGCAGCGGATTGACAGCTCCCGCGGGCTGGCTGCCACCCACGGTCTGATCGCCCCTGGGAGTTCGTGGAGAATTCCTGCACTAGACGGAATCCCGCTTGAATATCACCTCTTCGGAGGAGTGGAAGCCTGTGCTGCTTTGGCCAAGGGGCTGATTCGGAGCGGAGTCGTCACGGCAGAGGCATGGTTCAAAGCCAATCGAGATCCTCTCCACTTTGTGGAGTTTGCGCTGAGCGGTTGGCTCGACGAGCATGGCGGTAAAGAGGCCGCCTTGGAGTTCTACCTAGATGTTGGCTTAGTGTCCGATTTGGACCCTCACGGCCAGGGCGAAGACGGCGAAGGAACCGATCTTTTCTTGATCGTTGAACCGAACAGCGCCGGTTATGTGGTTCTCGGGCCGACGCTGCGTTCTCTCGAGCGCATTCACCCATGTCTGCCCGCCACCTTCTTTCATTTCTTTACGGACGCCCTGAACCGGTGGATTCGCGTTTACGACTACCGGGATGCTGCCGAACGTGTGGAACAAATGAGGGAATGGTTCGAGAGCGATCCAAGCGATGAGCCCATTGAAGTGCCTGACGTCGAGGGCGCCATTCCACGATGCTTACGTGGAAAGAAGCGTTCCCTCAGCCAGAAGACTGTCGAACGCCTGCTGACGACGATCAAAGACCGAAAGCTCAAGGCCCTCATGGAGTGTGTGCTGGAGCTCCGGGCGGCCTCTGTTTCACAGAGCCGACCCGAAGTGCCGGCGACGGTGAGAGAGGCATTGATGGACTCGAACCCTCCTGTGCCGGCGGTGCTCGCCGTCTTTGAGAAGCATGATGCCATCGAGGGTTGCTTTGACGAGGAAGCTCAGGGCATGCTGGAATGCGCTCCGGAGCCAAACCTGATCCTGCCTTTTCAACCGGCCGATGCGGACAGCGTAGCCGTGGCTTTCAGGACCCTCGCCGTCGCGTGTAAAGTTTGGCAGTTGGCTTCCCGTCTCATCAAACTCATGACCTGGGATAAGGAGTGATGCGCCGTGAGAGTTCATGTAAGCATCGGTGGCGGGCAGCGGATGGTTTTGACGGGCGCCGTGTTGGTCTATGAGGGGGGAAGCGATGCGTTCGCGGCATGGCATCCCGTCAAGACCAAGTCCGAAGGAGGCCTCGCATACCTCGCGGAAGCAGAGCCGCTCACGACCGAATTCCTTCGATCATTGTCGGCTGGATTGGGAGCGTATGTCCCCCCAGAAATTCTGCCGGCGAATATGCTGGTCCGTACTTCGGAGTTGATGGTCTGGTGGACGCCCGCCCAACATCGGACACTCTTCTTCAGCGAGCAGAGTGAGGCCGGAAAAGAGCTGAGCGGCCGGAGATATCCCATCCCTGGCCTGATCTTCAAGGTCTCTGGTGGACGGCTGTGGCTGCGAGCTCTTGACAGGAACGAACGGCCGGGGGGAAAGACCAAGCTGCGGACGGCGCCGTTCTGGAACGGCAATGACGCAGGGGAGATCTGCCTCGGCACGATGCGTGTCCCGCAAACGTCGGGCGCAGAGACGATCGACGGCTGGGAGCGTGGGTTCTTCGAAAGCGAGTTTACGCACGCCTACGGAGCGGCGCGTCTGACAAGCCATCCTGGAGGCTTCTTGGCTCTCTGCCGGCAACTGAAGGGGAGCCGCAAACCATTTCCAGCGGAGTACCTGACGGACGCGCGGGAGACGTTGCAACAGTTCGTTGAACGGAGGTGAATCTTGACGCACTATCTGTCACCCGATCTGATTCGGCGTCCCGTGCGGGTCCTTGTGGTTGGATGCGGCGGAACCGGCAGCGCTATCACTGCCGGTCTGCCCTATCTTCATCAGGCATTAGTCGTTCACGGTCACCTTGGAGGATTGGAAGTCGTTCTCATGGACGGTGACGTCGTTTCGCCTACGAACTGTGTTCGGCAGCCGTATTGCCAGGCGGAGATTGGCCATTTTAAGGCCGTTGTGCTGATTTCTCGACTCAATCTGTTCTGGGGCCTGCGCTGGCAGGCTGTTCCGGAACACCTGTCAGAACGGACGAAGGTGGATCGCACGGACATCGTGATCGGATGCGTCGATTCCCGGGCCGCGCGGCAGGTCATTGCTCGAAAGGTAACCGGGCAGCGAAGCAACGTGTCGTACTGGCTGGATTTGGGGAACCACGCGACAGGCGGTCAGTATGTCTTAGGTCAGCCCTGGAACTGGGGCAATAAGCGCTCCGCTTCTCGTCTGCGAACGATCGCCGAACTCTTCCCGGAAATGGTCGAGCCCGCACTCGACAACGACGGCTTGCCTAGTTGCAGCGCTGCGGAAGCGTTGGAACGGCAAGAGCCGTTCGTCAACCCGACGCTTGCCAATCATGCCCTGGCGCTCCTCGCGCAACTCTTCCGTCGCGGTTCGATCGACTACCACGGCGCCTTCGTTAATGTCGCCGGAAGCCGGGTACAACCGCTTGCTGCGGATCCCGCCGTGTGGCGGGCCTTGCGACGCAGAGGAAGCCGGCTGGCTCGATGATCATTTCGAGCCTGGCTACGGCGTCCGGGAGCTTCCACCTGTTCAGGTTTCGACCGCGAGAGAGTATTCGACCGGTTCGCCCGCTCTCACGCGAAGCTCACGGAGCCAGGCGCGCGGATTGCGGCCATGTGCGATCCTCCCCACGAAGCCAAGACGTTCTGCGACGTTGGCACGGTTCTGACGAATCTCCTCTTTCGTGGTTCGGGCATAGTCGCCGACCCACTGATCGAGATTTGCTGGCCGAACGAAAACATACGTTGCATGGCCTTGTTGAGGAACCTCGACGACGACAGTTCGCTCCAGCTCGAAAATGAACTCGCCGCGAAATAGGAACATCTGCCGGGTGCGCTTGAGAAGCTGATCGTAGTAGTACTTGTCGTAGTTCGCTCTCCACGATATTTGCGCGATGTCAAAATCAGGCGGGATCCGGAGATTGTCACAGATCCGAGCCAGCTCGGCGCGCTCGATGGGCTGACGTTCCAGGCGCAGACGAATATCCTCGAGCGCGTCGAAGAACTGACCAAACCGATGGTGCGTCTGCTGGGCATTCGCCACAACCCTCGGCGCATCAGCCGGTATTGTGATTTTGATCCGGCTCGGGAGCGCTGTTTCCCAGGTATGCAGCCGCCACTCTCCTCCTCGAAATTGGTATTTTCCGCTTTTCACGAATGTCGCTTCCACGCCGATCTTTGTGCTGACCAAATGCCTCCACTGGTTCCACGTGGCGCCGAGAGAGACGGGCAGGACCACCGGATCTAGAAAGATCTCGACTTTGCGCCGGCTGTCGCGATAAACCGCGTTTCCTTCGAAGAACTCGACCCGCCGGAGGGGCGCCCGAAAGCGCCGATCTTGACGCTCGGGCAGAAATGACAGCATCTTCCGCGCGAAGAATGTCTCACGGTCTCGCGACAACTCGCCCGCTACGAGGATTGTTCCGAAACCGCCGTAAGGAAACAGCGCGGGCGCATCGGCATCGAGCAACAGCGCGTGATAGCAGGCGCGCAATTCAGGGTGGGCTAAAAGGTTGAACGCGCGTTCCACTGGTTGCTTCTGCTGAGTGGGAGCGGACGATCCCTCAAGCTCAAGCAGGCGGACCTTCAGTCCTAACCTCAACGCCCCGAAATCAGCGTCAGGGTCTACTTGCAATAGGTCGTAAAGGGTCTGCTCGGCACAGCCGGATCGTCGTCGATTGCCAAAATAGAAATAGTCCCGGACTGCGGCGTTCGGGAGGTGAATATGCTTGATGCCTAATCGGCTATCGCAGACGAGCGCGCGCGTAAAGTACTCGTCCCGTTTGTCCGGCTTTGGTTGCGTCACATAGCCGATCGGCGCAAAGTATAACTGCGACGGCGGCCGCACTTGCACGATGCGTAGTTCACGAGTCGAAACGCCGGAGGTCGGATCGAATTCGATCTGGTCGGAACATCGGATGAAGCCGGCAAGAAAGCGGCTGATCGTTAGCGATGTCTCATCCTCAAAGTCCGCTCGGACCTGGGGGCCGTTGGGCTCGAGTCTTACGACTGTTCGCGCCGTGTGGGACCCGGGCGACCGTTCGGAACGCGGCGTTGCGGCCGGCAGCACGAGGAATCCCCCTCACATGATTCGGTCCGTCGGCAGAGTGAACAACCGATGTCCTTCAGGAACATCGAACATGACCTTGCCCGTCGCCAACAGGAGCGACTCGGCGTCATCCAGGGCCTCCTGCAAATCGCTGGGCATCCTCGTATCGCTTGAGTCCAGATCGATGCCGGAGTCGGCCAGTTTATTGTCTTCGCCCGTCCGTTCGGCAACGAGCATTGCTGCGGCCTCATCTAGCCGCGCACGGAGCTCAACATCATAGGGGCCGGTCGCGGGAGATGCGCCACAACCTGGGCACGCCGGTTGGGACTCGTTCAATTCGTCAATGTCGGCTCCGCATTCCTTACAAAGCATCGGTTTCCTCTCCGCCAATAGTCTAAACGAGACGGATCTCGAATTCAAAAGTCTCCCAAGCCAATGCAGCGCGGCCTCCCCATGATGCTGTTAATTCAGATACTTAGCTGGTTGTAGTGAGTTCCCGACCTTCCGCTTGAAGGGGGAGCATATTGGATGGAATGGAGCCAGCAGTGCCGACACCGTTCAATTTCAACGGATCAGTATCTCGAAGACGGCGAAGCATTCCCCCCTTTGACGACAAGGCGGGATCCTTACGATCCTCGGACTGAGCGAGGATCATCGTTGGCAGGCCACATCTCATTATTGGGCGTTTGCGTGCCAAGTGGAGCTCGGAGAACGCCATGTGCCATAATTCTTGTCAATCTGTCCCGCCGGAGATCTGCCCCCGCAACCACCAGACGAACTGGGCCAAACGGCGCCACTAGGCGCCTCTACTCTCGACATACGGTGTGGGAAACGGAGTCCCGATTTCGGTGGCCTGCAGTAACGATGACCGCGGGTTTCGGCTGGCGATCCCGCCCGCAAGAGTCGCCGCGACGTCACGGGCTTACAACGATGAAGAAGTAGAATATTGACATGTCTCTGTGGACTCTCTGGTCGGTTTGCATCCTAGCCAGCTTGGCTCCATGGCCCCTGCTCGGATCGTGTGCTCCGAAGTTGTCCTTTTGCCAGAAGCTACCAGACCGTACGGATAAGACTTCAGCGCGTGACGACGCCCGCGCCTACCGTTTCACGAGCCGCCACTGGTATGCGGCAGCCTGACACTGTTTCTTCGGGGCGAAGGCAAGTCGGAGACCCGGTACAGGCCGTTGAGAAGGATTATCCGTTTGCCATCTTTGAAGTGGCTGAGAACTTCGTTGGTGCTGAATCAGCCGAGTTCACCGTTGGCTTGACTTCTGATGTATTCGTCGGCCGCATCCCGCAGCAGGTTCCCGCGTTTCGCGAAGGTGAGCTTTGGCTCGTCGAAGCTTATTACGATGGTCACGAACAGCAATGGATGACCAGCACGTGTCAGCGGATCAAGTTAGCTGAGCAGGCCGGTCACGACCTTCAGATTCTCCGTGCATGGGTCGCCGGGCAGCGTTTGCCTGCGCGAGTAACTGGGCAGGTGGCGAAACTGGATGAGGGAAAGAATATCGCTGGTGCCCTCGTCTATTTGCGTGCTGAGAAGGGAACGCGTTCAACAACTACAGACGGCCTCGGGCAGTTCTCTTTCGATGACGTCGAACCCGGAGTTTACGATGCCACGACGGAAGGAGGCCGCTCAATGAGAATCGACTTGACTGCCGCTTGGTGCTCACACATTGTATTTCTCGTGAAATAAGCGAGAAGCACTTGGCGTGTGCCCAGGCTGCCCTCAAGCTCCTGCTCGAATGCAAACGGCGTAGCTGGAAAAAAGGCGAGGTCGAAGTTGACGGCCATCGCTGAGAACCATGCACACGACGAACTACTTCAGCGGCGATTTCCATCCGGCAAGTCGCGAGATTAAGCAGGAACGTAGGTCAACCTGATCACATCCTCGCCAATCCGATCACCAGTCATAAGGCGGAGCGGCGGCCGGGGTCCGGCGAAATAATGGCTTGCCGTGACCAAGCACGACGGGGTGCAAGTAGATTCGATACTCATCGATCAGCCCAAGTTCGGTGAGGCTTTGCGCCAAGTTTGGGCCAGCAACTTCGATCTCCCCGGCGCGCTCGCCTTCAGCTCGCGGATCGCGCCCTCAAGATCATCCTCAACAAGCCTGGCGTTGGGGCCGACCGACTTCAACGAGCGCGAGACGACCCATTTCGGTTGGTTTCGCCACGCCGCCGCTAAGGCGCGTTCCTCTGCATTCCATTCAGGGTGATCGTCGTCCCAGTAACGCATGACCTCATACATTTGGCGACCGTAGACACTGCCCGCCAGCCCCTGAGCCTCCTCGATGAAGTGGCGGAAGAGCGTGGGACTTGGCGCAAACTCCATATGGTCGACGTAGCCATCCAGGGACTGGTTCATTCCGAACACGAGCTTAGCCATACCACTTCCTTTCCTCACGCGGCACATCCGCTTCGCGCTTCATGAGGTCCTCGATCTGAATGTAACCTCGGCTGGGTCCATCTGTGGTCAATCAGACCGAAGTGCACATCGGTCGCCGCGAAAAGCAGTTGGGCTGAAGATTTTACCGCACGCAGAACTCCCTAGTGCAGCCTATACTCGCTTTACAAGAAGGGATACCAGATACGCCTGGGCGATCTGCTCTCCCTGTATCGTCGGCCACACGCTGAAGATTCTCTCCGCTGACTTTACCTGCGTTAACGCCTCCACGGGGTCAAGATCCGTAGTGAGGTTGTAGTCCGCAAAGTGTCTGTCCTCCTGAAGCTGGCTGAATGCTTGAGCGACGAATCGAAGGTTGGCCACGACCGCCTTGTCCTCGCCGGTGAAAGGAAAATCTTTGGGGTTCAGGATTCGGTTGGACGCGGTTTTCATGATGCCGTGATCATAGGCTCGCCCCAAAGCTGTACGCAGGGACACATTGCTCCAATTGGACGTCGCTTCCGCAATCAGGAAATGGAACACAGCGTAGTAGGCGGCAGATACCGCGCGCCGCAAGGTCAGCTGGCTCGGTGGATCAATACGCACAAGCTGAAGTGCCTGCTGAAGCAGATCGTCGTGATACGCCATCTATATCCAGCCAGGATCACGGCGGCGGTCTTGCTCAGACTTGCTCCTGAAGTTAAAATACGGCCGCAAACCCCAGTTCTCAATGGGTCTTATGGCGTCGAAAAGGGCTGCTGAAATCCGGCCCGTGAGGTCGGCGATCGTTTCTTCGCGGATATATGCATCAGCCAGTAGGATGCGGAAGAATAGCGACGGTTCTCCGGTCGAATCCGGTCCCAGGCTGTACGTGACGTGTACAACCTCCGGCGCCAAATGTTGCGCAGCTTCGGTGATGATACCTCCAAGCTGGGCTTGATTGACGTATCCGGCGGGGACTTGCACGACACCATTATCGCGCGTCCGCGTGGCTTGAGCGAACTGGCCCGGCGCAAGCGCAGAGGTTCGATCACTCAGCGGCTCGAAGTGGTGATGCGCCGCGAGTCGGGCGCGACCCCGAGCGTCGGCAGAATGGCAACCTGACGGGAAAAGCCGTATGCGCGGATGCGTTCATCTGGATTCTGGTTTGATGGTCGGCAAACAGGAAGTAATCCAGTTGAGCGAAAACGCCGACTCGGACCTTGGCCCTGCCGGTCGTCCCGAACACGGGGTCTGAGGGAAAGATCGTGCTTGGTCGCCAAGTGCTTAGCGTCCCGACCAGCAAATGCTTTCCGGGAACGTGCGCGTGCCAGCGGTAATAACGCCATGAACGGTCTTTAACTCTGCCAACCCGCCGAAACGCACCTCGGAAGGTTTCGCATAACACCGCACGTTGAGCGATGGGCTCCGAATGCAGCGACGACATAGGATCGGAAGCATTAAATGGCAGTCATTGCCATTGTGGTTCAAGTCACAGCAGCAACAACAACAACAACAAACCCCAAAATAGGAGGAAACACCTGTGCGAGGGATCGCGAGACAAAAGCTCGGATATTACCCGTTACCGCAGCGTGAGGCGGAAAACATCCGGCGGTTCCTATTCTTCGGCGAGAATGTTGATGCAAGCCTGCTCGATCCGTGCGCCGGAACAGGAGCCGCGTTCGCGGCCGTCACATCTCAGGCCAAGGCTCGGCGTTACGCGGTCGAACTCGATGCATTCCGAGCGGAAGCAGCCCGGGCGATCGTCGACAACGTAGTTCAGGGCAACTGCTTCGATGTCCACTGCGCTGTGGAATCGTTCTCCCTGCTGTTCCTGAACCCGCCCTACGACTTCGAGGTCGGGGAGGGACGAAACATCCGCATGGAGCAGTTGTTCCTCGACCACACATATCGGTGGTTGAAGCCAGGCGGGGTTCTCATCCTTGTGGTTCCGGGAGACCGGCTGGCCACGTGCGCTGACGTTCTGGCAGTCCACTTTCGTGACAAGGCTGTCTATCGCCTCAGCGACCCTGAATCGATTCGCTACAAGCAAGTCGTCCTCTTCGGTGTGCGCCGCACCAGGCGCGAACGCGACCAGCTAAAGGATGGGGATGTCCAGCGGGCAAAAGGCAAGCTGCTGGCTCTTGGACGAGAGTACGTCGACTTGACTCCCTTACCGGCGGAACCGGATCGCCAGTTCGAAGTTCCACCGAGCGAGGCGGCTCAGCTCATCTATCGAGGTATTCCTCTGGATACTGTCGAGGACCTCCTCCCTGGATCCGCGGCGTACAGGCAAGCCGGTCGAATTCTGTTCGCGCCGGAAGCGCGCGCGACCGGAAGGCCCCTTACCCCTCTTCACGGCGGCCACATCGGTCTTTTAACGACGGCCGGTCTGCTCAATGGCATTTTCGGTGATGGACCCAGCCTTCACGTCGCGAGGTGGGAGTCTGTCAAAGTGACCGACCGCTTTGAGGAGACCGACGAAGACGGAATAACGACAATTCGGGAGCGAGAGCGCTTCACGCAGGCCCTCACCCTGGTATACGCGGACGGTACCACGGCGATCCTCGAAGACGGGAGTAAGAAGCATGAAGAATGCGCACCTCCGCACGGGTAAGCTGCAGTTCATTAAGGTGCTCCGCGATACGGCGACCGACGTCACGCTTCACCTCGACCGACTGGTTGCGGAGCGAGCGGCTGAAGGTGGGAGCGCGCAGTGCCACCTTCTGTCGGTGATCGGCAACGATCAAGAAGTCGCAGCAATCGCCGCCGCGATCGCCGATGAGGCCCGCTTTTATGCCACGGCACCGGCGCTCGACCGGTTGATGATTTCGCTGGGCAAAGATCCCGAAGTCTTTCGTGCTTCGATCAATATTCCCGGGCGACGGCGGCCGCTTCGTCATCTGATAGCGATCTCCGCAGAACTCGCAAGAACGCGAATCGGTGGCGATCCACGCGCCCGGCGCACGATCCTCGTCGAGAGTGATCCTACGTTTCTCCTCTATCGGCTCGGCGCACGCTTTGGACTTCCCGTCCTTCCAGAGTGGAATGACTGGTTTGTTCGTATGATCGAGTCTAAGAATTCGGTCGAGCGACTCATCGGCATCGGATGCGACCCGGTCGTTGTGAAGGGTACAAAAAAGCGTTTCCTTGGCTGGATTGGCCACGCTCTCAGACGGGCCGTGATTCACATTCCCGAGCGATCCCAGGGCGTTCGCTGGCAGGCGGCAATAGCGTTTCAAGGCGCGGAAGAAAGTGAGCTAACGGTGTTGAACACGTAATAAGCCGCAAATCCTCCCGCAGTTCCGCCGCCGGTGGATGGAGCCATTAATGAAAGAGCTGGCCGGGTTCAAACGGGTAAGGCACAATCCAGTTCCCGTATGGTCAGTCATTGTCCAGGCCTCTGATGACTCCTGGGCCGCGCGCGCCGGATGGAGCCTGACTCCGAGCGAATTGCCAAGGTTCCGGATGGGCTCAACCTGCCAGCGCTATTGGACCGCATCGAGTCCGGAATGCGGGGCGCCGCTCCAGAAGCGCAATGGACGATGAACTTCAGTCTTGCAGGAGTCGGAATCCACTTATCGGGTGATGGACAGTGAGCCCATCCGGGTCCGCGATGACCCATTCCGTGAATATCCTTCCGTCGAGTATCGGCCACTTCGGTATCCGCAGGAACGGGACCTTCGGGAAGAACTCGATGGGCAGCGGTTTCGCAGGCGCGGGATGAAGGATGCCGTACACCACGCTCTGGTCGCCGTGGACGGAAATGAGGAGGATGGCCGAAATGCTCTTGCGTGCCGCCTCGATGGTGCCGTCTTTGCCCGGCTTCATGAAGACGGAATTTGCGAGGTCCACGTAGCGGCTAGCGTCGAATTTGTTGCTCCCGATCTCCTGCCGCCAATGGTAGTCCGAAACCAAAATATTGACCGCGGCCCCGGAGTTGAATACCGCCCCTATGCCCTCATGGCTTGACGCGATCGCCAGCACGCGCGGCATGTCGTACCCTGCAAGTTGCGTAGCTTTGTCCTTCGCCTTGGCGAAGACCGAACGCGTGAGCAGGCTGAACGCACCGCCGGTTATCTCCTCCGGCACCTCGTTCGGGATAGACGTGTTCCGGGAGACTGCGTCAGGATCGAGCGACGTCGCTTCGACGATGAACATGCTCTCCGGCGTCGGCTCCCGCCGGGCGAAGATCGGGCCGAAATTCTGCGAGCAGATGAAATCGGCGCCTCCCGTCCCCACAACCTCGTTCATCTTAGGCCGAAGGCCCATGTTCTTGAGCATCCAAAACACCGTGGCCTCGGCGAGCGCGGCCTCCCGGTCCTGCGCGCGCCGCTGGTCGAATGGCGTCAGATGGGCCGAGTATTCCTTCTTCAGATGCTCCGCATAGAGGTCCATCGCCTCATCTGCCGTCGTGTAAAACCGCACCGTTCCAGTCTAACGAGCCAAACGCCATTGCGTCCGCCAGCGATGCTCTGCGTGGATTGTCGGCAAGCCGGAGTGCGCCGGGCTAAACCGGCATGTTGTAGGGGATGAAAGAGCCCTACAGGAAAAGAGAACAGCGAATCCATCCTGGCCTCGAGTCTTGCGGGGTACATCGCGAGGTGTGATCTGAAGCGTAGACAGAGGTACCAGTGGGCCGGGAAATTGAGCTTCGAAAAGCCGATGGATCAGGATGCCGACTCCTTTCCGGAGTGGAGGAAGGCAACACGGCAACCGCGTTAAACGCGAGCGGTTGTTCGGTCCTGAGAACCCGCGCACGCTGAGAAACAACATGCACGAGAACCGGGAGATCTCCTGTACGTCTTGCCTGTTTCAGCAAGACCGGTCCGTAAAGGCCATAAACCATAACGCGGACGTGAACGTTCAGGAGAAGTCGGACTGCGCCGTAGTACCTGTGAACCAGCCGAACAAGGAAGGGCAACCTTCGGCGGAGGTCGGGGAGGGAAGGGCGCAGACAGGGGAGAACATCGTTCGATCACACATGCCTCCGACACAGAGCGGAAAACGCATGTCACAGGGATTGCACGGTGTGCGGCAAGTAGCATCAGTAAGGAAGCAGGAACGGTTCACCGCTTTGCTCCACCATGTGACGTTGAATTTGCTGCGGGACAGCTTTTACGCACTTAAGCGGCAAGCCTCGCCCGGCGTAGATGGCGTGACGTGGCAGGAATATGAAGCCGGGCTGGAGGGTCGGCTCTGCGATCTTCACAGCCGGGTGCACCGTGGAGCGTATCGGGCACGACCGTCGAGACGAGTCTATATCCCGAAGGCCGATGGGCGGCAACGCCCGTTAGGCATCGCAGCCCTGGAGGACAAGATCGTTCAACAGGCCGTGGTGACGGTCCTCAATCAGATCTACGAGGCCGACTTCAAAGGCTTTTCTTACGGATTCCGGCCCGGTCGCAGCCCGCATCAGGCGCTAGACGCTCTGACTGTGGGCATCCAGCGGAAGCGGGTGAACTGGGTGCTCGATGCGGACATTCGTGGCTTCTTCGACAACATGAGTCACGAGTGGACGATGAAGTTCATCGAGCATCGGGTGGCTGATCGCCGTATGCTTCGCCTGATCCAGAAATGGCTGAAGGCAGGAGTATCGGAAGATGGCCAATGGTCGGAAACGAATGTAGGTACGCCGCAGGGGGCAGTGGTTTCACCGCTGCTCGCCAACGTGTACTTGCATTATGTGTTCGATCTTTGGGTTGAGGCCTGGCGCAAGAAAGTTGCACGCGGCGATGTCATTGTCGTCCGGTACGCCGACGATCGTGCGCCACGAGCGCAAAGGGCCGAGGAGGGCCCGATGTGTGTAACTGCTTGATCGATGAGGGCGGGCCCCTCGGAACCGGCTTGCAGGAGCAGGTTCCAAACCACCTCCCGCGGCTGTGGTCAAAAGTCATGGTCGTGAGCAGGGAAGGAAAAGGCCTGGAAAGAACCAGGTCAGGTGACAGGCAAGAAGAGGACCGCAAGGGAACCACTGATGACGTGTCGAAAGCGTAGGGATGATGTCGAAACCGCGGGGGAGTCGTTACCGCGGGATCAGCCACGGCGAAACCTGTTTACGGACGTGGCGGCATCCGGCATTAAGGTGGCCTGAGCTTGCTAATGAGGCGATTCGAGCGGAACGTGGGAACCTCGGCTGCGATGTAAACGAAGAAGTTCAAGTGGAAGAACCATGAGAGCAAGAGTACGGATGCGGAGTCGAGGGGCGGAACAACCCGTAGTAGCAATGAAGTCCTGGAGACAGGATGGAGCGAAGGGGTTGTGTTATGGAGCCAAATTCAATGAGCCAACCAGTAATGGGAGGAGCCGATGAGTGAGGCAAAACCGTATTGTATTTCCAAGTGGGAAGTCTGGGAGGCATACAAACGAGTAAAAGCGAACCAAGGAGCGGCAGGGGTCGACGAACAAACGATCAAGGCTTTTGACCAGGACCTGAAAGGGAATCTGTATAAGATCTGGAATCGAATGTCGTCGGGTAGTTACTTTCCTCCGGCGGTGCGGACGGTGAAGATACCGAAAGCAAACGGTGGGGAAAGGAAGCTGGGCATCCCAACCGTATCGGATCGGATTGCGCAAATGGTGGTGAAGTCGAGACTGGAGCCGGCGGTGGATCCGCTGTTCCATCCGGATTCCTACGGATATCGTCCGGGGAAGTCGGCACTGGATGCAGTGGGGCAAGCGCGGCAGCGATGCTGGCGCTATGACTGGGTCGTCGATCTGGACATCAAGGGTTTCTTCGATAACATCCCGCAAGCTCTGCTGATACGGGCGGTAAAGAAACATGCGACGGAGTAATGGATCGTTCTCTACCTCGAACGCTGGCTGAAAGCGCCGGTGCAAGAGGATGGTCAGTTGATCGAGCGTGAGAAGGGCACGCCGCGAGGCGGAGTCATTAGCCCGCTGTTAGCCAATCTGTTTTTGCACTATGCATTTGATCGATGGATGGCGAAGCGATATCCGCAAGTTCCATTTGAGCGGTACGCTGATGATGCCATCGCGCATTGCAGAACCGAAGGCGAAGCGCAGGAAGTTCGAGCAGCAATCGCTGCGCGTTTACAGGAATGTGGGCTGGAGCTGCATCCGCAGAAGACCAAGATTGTCTACTGCAAGGATGATGACCGGCGAGGGACATACTCGAACGAGAAGTTCGACTTTCTCGGCTATACGTTTCGGCCGAGGAGATCGAAGAATCGTAAGGGGAAATACTTTGTCAACTTCACACCCGCTGTCTCTGATACTGCGGTGAAAGCCATTCGCAAGGAAATTCGAAGCTGGAACCTGCATCTGCGCAGTGACAAGCGAATCGAAGATCTGGCGCGAATGTTCAACCCGGTCATTCGAGGCTGGCTTCAATACTATGGACGCTATTACCGGTCGGCGCTCTATCCGCCGATGAAGCAACTCAATCGATCCCTGGCCCGCTGGGCCGAACGGAAGTACAAGAAGCTGCGAGGCCATCTGCGCAGGGCGGCCCACTGGGTCGCGCGCATCTCGCGACGCGACTCGAAGTTGTGGGCGCATTGGCAGATGGGCGAGAGGCGAGGTTCCATGGCGGGAGCCGTATGAGCTGAGAGGTTCACGTACGGTTCTGAGAGCGCCTCGGGGTGAGATTCCCCGGGGCTACTCACCTTGTGTTGGGCTTTCAAAACCGAGCCGACGCCGAGCGGTTCCTCGAGGAGTTTCGGGAACGGCTGGTACGGTTCGGACTGGAATTACATCCGGACAAGACGCGACTGATCGAGTTCGGGCGGTTCTCCGTCCGAGACCGAAAGCGGCGTGGCGAGGGAAAGCCCGAGACCTTCACGTTTCTGGGGTTCACACATTTCTGTGGACACCTCACGAGCAGCGGAGCCTTCAACGTCTGGCGCATGACGGCGAAAAAGCGGATGGTCGCGAAGCTCAAAGCCATCAAGGCAGAGCTTCAATACCGGAAGCACCATCGTACGAGTGAGGTGGGCGAATGGCTTCGGAAGGTTGCGCAGGGCTACTACCAGTACCACGCTGTGCCCGGTAACACAGGTCAGTTGCGCGTCTTCCGGCGGCGCATATGCCGACTGTGGCGGAGCGTTCTGGTTCGTCGCAGTCAACGTGCGCAGGTGGGATGGGACCGTCTCAACCCACTGCTGGACCGGTGGATTCCACAACCCCGTGTTCTGCATCCTTATCCCGACAAGCGCTTCGACGCCATTCATCCTTGGTAAGAGCCGTATGCGTAAACGCGCACGTACGGATCTGTGCGGGGGGCGGCCAGCAATGGTCGTCCCTACCGCGAGTGTGCCGAGCATGTTCGACAGCTCGAAGGTGAAAGTCCTTTTCACAACCTGATGGAGGTGAAGTGATAGCGAAGCGCAAGGGCGTCGTCGCGAGGCGGGGTCTGAAAGAAGCGTGGAGCAAACGTACGGGCCGATGAACAAGAACCGGATGAGAGGCATACGGGGCCGGACGAGTTGGCTCGTAACAACGAAGTCCATATCCATCAAAGGCACCGGTTGTAGATCCGGCGGTCGCGTGCGGAAGGCGGTCGAACTTACCTCGGGAGATCTGCCGTTTGTTCTGGAATCAGGACTGAGGGTCGAGCGATCGATCCTGACCGGACGGCAGAAGTCAGCAGAGGGCGTATTAGGCACGCAAGTGCTGAAGACCCGAACGGTCCCCGCAAGGGGCTAATGGGAAAGGCAAGTAAGCAGCGCAACTCATGAGCGATAAGCGGCAGAAGAACCAGCTAATGCTGGCCTTCACGGACGAGAGTAGGAGTGAAGCTCCAATGGTGTCCGCGGAAGGGACCGAATCGGTTGTGGCGAAGCGCGGGACAGAAAGCCTGGCTATGGGCGAACAGTTAATGGAGGAAGTCTGCGAGCGGGAAAACTGCAAGCAGGCATTGGCACGAGTCAAGGCCAATAAAGGAAGCGCTGGCGTGGACGGGATGACCGTCAACGAGTTACCAGAGTTTCTGAAACAGCACTGGCCAGCCATACGGGAACAATTGTTGAGCGGTACTTATAAGCCGGAACCGGTGAAGCGGGTGGAAATCCCGAAGCCGGATGGAGGGGTGCGAAAGCTTGGCATCCCGACGGTGCTGGATCGGTTCATCCAGCAGGCGGTGATGCAGGTGCTGCAACGCAAGTGGGACCGAACGTTTTCCGATCACAGCTACGGGTTTCGGCCTGGACGTTCGGCGCATCAGGCGGTGGCGGTAGCGCAGCAGTACATCGCTGCAGGCTATCGCTGGGTGGTAGATCTGGATCTGGAGAAGTTCTTCGACCGGGTCAATCACGACAGACTGATGGCAAAGATTGCAGAACGGGTGAGCGACAAGAGGTTATTGAAGCTGATCCGGGTTTTTCTGCAAGCCGGAGTGATGGAGGGCGGGCTGGTGAATCCGGTGGACGAAGGGACCCCGCAAGGCGGGCCTTTGTCGCCCTTGTTGTCGAACATCGTGCTCGACGAGTTCGACCGGGAGTTGGAACAGCGCGGCCTCCGGTTTGCGCGGTATGCGGACGATAGCAATATCTACGTTCGCAGCCGGCGAGCGGGGGAACGAGTGATGGAAAGCCTGACGCGATTCATCATGAGCAAGCTTAAACTCCAGGTGAACCAGCAGAAGAGTGCGGTGGCACGGCCCTGGGCAAGGAAGTTTCTAGGATTCAGCTTCACGAGTGCAGGCACACCCAAACGGCGAATCGCGCCGAAAGCGGTGGACCGGTTCAAGGAGCGGATACGGGAACTGACGAGCCGGAACCGAGGCGTGAGCATCGAAAGAATGGCCGAGGAACTATCCCGCTATCTACGGGGATGGATCGGTTATTTCGGTAAGTGTGAAACGCCATCGGTGTTGGCCGGTCTTGAGCAGTGGCTCCGGCGCAGACTCCGGTCTGCGATCTGGAAACAGTGGAAGCGAGGCCCGGCGCGGTTCGCCGAATTACGCCGATGGGATGTGAGAGCGGACTTGGCCGCGCAAACCGCGGCCAGCGCTCATGGTCCATGGAGGCTGGCGGACTCGCCCGCGCTCAGCATCGCATTGCCCAATGCTTACTTCGACTCGCTCGGGATTCCGCGATTGACTGTGAAACCCATCGCTTAACCCGCCGAACCGCCGGATGCGGACCCGCATGTCCGGTGGTGTGGGAGGGGCGGAGCTGTGAGGCTTCCCCCTATCCCGATCAGCAATCCGCATGAGCGAGAAGTCACCGATCTACCGATTGACAAATGAGCCGCCGTCACCAGCACGGATCGGGCATCACACGGCCGTCCTGGCCGATCGAACCGCGCGACTTCGGGCTTCAATGAAGCAGCTATTTCGAATCTGAATCCAGCTTCAGGCGCGCTCCAGCCGGATGGCCGACAAGAAGTATTGTGGACTGTCCACCCGTCCGGCAACGAGGACAATGAAATGACTTTGGCTTCCGACCTACTACAGCAGCACATCCAGACGCTCGTCGATGACAATGCGCGATGGCAGACCCTGATTGCTGACGACATTTTGTGGGAACTCGCCTATGCGCCGTCGCTCGGCCATCCGGCGCAACTGTCGGGCCGGGAGCAAGTAGTCCGTCACGCTACGTGGTTCGTCGGTGCTGTCGAGAAATTCCGCTTCTTCGACCTCAAGGTATATGCTTTAGCCGATCCGCAGGGCGCAGTCGCCGAAGTTAAGGGCGAAGGGCTTATTAAGTCTACGGGTCGTGTGTATCGGCAGGATCATGTCGTCTTCCTGCGCGCCGCAGACGGCAAGATCACGTTTCTCAGGGAGTATTTTGATCCGGTGCGTGCTGCCAAGGCGCTGGATACACCGATTCTTGGTCTCGAATCCTGAGGGAGCCAGGAGCGAGCCTTCGCCGACCCAGCGCCTCCCGGATTGTTCTTGCCGCGTTAGTCGTATAGTCGCCTACGGTGAGAACTGCCGCCCGAATAGAGAATGCTCGGTCGCCAACTGATGACTGATCCCGCGCTCGACCTAGACCCAACTCAAACCTTTCGTTAAGCGCCAGTCCACGGCACCGCGCCGATGTCTATTGCCGGGATCAGCGACCGTTCGCGTGGCCGCCACGTACCGAACTAGCTTCAGGGCATAGGCGATCCCCTCCCAACTGCCGAATTGAAGCACCCTCCAGGAGCAAAACACGATGAGGAGCAGTGTCCCTACCAATATCAACGACTACCTGCGGCAGTTTGCCGGACAACTCGAGGAGAGAATCCTTGAGCAATTCCCGCCCTTGCATCAGCCTTCCGAGCCGATGCCGGTTGAACTGACGCACCTTCGTCGAAAGCCATACCCCGCACAGGCTCTCGCCATCGCCGGAATTGCTAAACGGTGGGGCTTCGAAAGTTCGGCTGGCGCTATCGCCGAATGCGGCACCGGGAAGACGTTGATCTCCCTCGGCGCCATGCACGTCCACGCGAGGGGAATGCCCTTCACGGCGCTCGTCATGGCGCCACCTCAACTTACGATGAAATGGTGCCGCGAGGCGCTACTGACTCTGCCGACGGTGCGAGTGTTTCTGATCGATGGCGTTCGCAACGGCGTCGGATCGAATGGCCACACCGGAGTGAACGAAGTCAGGCTGCGCAACGGGAAGGTCACCCGTGAAGGACTGCGTACCACCCTGAGCGACTTGCGCCTTGCGAAGGGCTTCCGCTCTGCTCGCGCCCGTTGGCGGTCGATCTGCGATTGTCCGGCCATATTCGTTCTCTCGCGGGAGGGCGGCAAGCTGAGCTACTTCTGGCGTCACGCGTATGGAGTGCCGCGCAGCGGCGCTCACAATGGCTCGGTCGTGAATCCCGACACCGGCCGGCCCGTTCTCACCGATGACGACCAACTCCGAAGATCGGACTTTCGGAAAACCAAACACTGCGAACTGATCATAGGCGATGAGCAATCGGACGCCGCGAAGGCTCGACGAACCATGTTTAGCCCGCTCTGGCAGGCAGATGGCACGAAGGTGAGGCGCTGCGCTCCCATCGATTTGATTGGCCGTCACATGAAGGGCTTCTTCGACTACGGTGTTGCCGATGAGGTGCACGAGTTGAAGGGCGACACTGCCCAAGGCGCGGCGCTCGGCACGATCGCGTCCTGCGCGAAGCGCACGATCATCCTTACGGGTACGCTGAACGGGGGCTACGCCGACGAGCTATTCAACATCCTTTTCAGATTGCAGCCTCGAAAGATGTTGGAGGAGGGGTTTGTTCACGGTGACGCGGGTGTGCGCGCGTTTTCAGAAACCTACGGAGTTCTGGAAAAGGTCACGACCATCAGCGAAACGGACAATGCATGCTCCGACAAGCCGAAAGTGACGACGAGAGTGCGCCGTCGGCCTGGCGCATCGCCTTTGCTCTTTGGCCGGTTCCTGATGGAACTTGGCGCATTCGTTTCTCTGGAGGACATCTCGGATGCTCTGCCGCCATACGACGAGGAAGTGCTCAGCATTGAGATGGACGCCGCTCTCTCGGCAGCGTATGGAAAATTGGAAGCAGACATCACAGCCGCTCTCGAGGAGCACCGCGGCAACCAGTCCGTAATGAGCGTAGGGCTGAATGCTCTCATGCTCTACCCGGACCGGCCGTTTGGTCTTGGAACGCTGTACGGCTACGCCGCCGATCCGGAAACAGGGGAACGGGAACGGTTCGTGATCTCCGATCCGGCTGACCTTTCGGAGGAAATCGCGTACGCCAAGGAGCGCCGCCTGGTGGACGAGGTCAAGGCGGAGCTCAAGCAAGGGCGGCGAGTACAGATCTTCGCAGTCTATACGCAGAAACGGGACGTCACTCAGCGGCTGAAACAGATCCTCAGCCGTGAGGGAATCCGGGTCGAAGTCCTCACCACGGCCGTCCCGCCGGAGGCACGCGAAGCCTGGTACGAGCGACAGCTCAAAGTGGGCATGCAGGTGTGTATTGCCCATCCGAAGCTCGTTGCAACGGGCCTGGACTTGTTGGCTATGCCGACCATCCTGTTCTATGAATCCGGCTATTCGATCTTCGTCTTACGGCAGGCCAGCCGGCGCTCATGGCGGATCGGGCAGAAGCATCCAGTGAAGGTCAAGTTCCTCGCGTACGCGGGCACGATGCAAGAGAATTGCCTCCGGCTTATGGGTAAGAAACTCCTCGTGTCCCTCGCTATGGAGGGCAAGTTCGCTAATCAGGGTCTACAGGCCCTCGACGACGATGACGACATGCTTACAGCGATGGCGCGCGAACTCGTGACCCAGAAAGGCGTTGGTGAGAAGGCGGACGCCGTTTGGAAGGAGATCCAACAGCAACACTCCCGAATGGCCACCAGCTCCATCATCACGTTGACGGGTCCGGTGGAGTCGCAAAGCGAAGCCGTTGAGGAGTCTCCCGCGATCCCTTTTCCGATTCCGGACTCCTCACCGGTGTCATCCGCCCTCATCCAGTTGGCGGTTCCGCGTTCCCGCGCGGCTCGCAAACCCCGCCAGGACAACGATGCCCAGCTTTCGCTGGCGTTCTGATCCCACACGGTACGTGTGTCCTTTCCTTAGCTCTTACGAAATCACCAGAGGCATTTATGGAGAACAAAAGTGTATACATCAACCACCTCCCCCACTCCGGAGAGGTCACCTTCCTTGCGGTCGTGATCGAGAAGGAACTTCGACCAAAGAGGAACGGCGGATTCTTCCTTTCGATACGGCTCGCTGATCGAAGCGGTGAGCTGGATGCGAAGGTTTGGGATGATCCTGAGGCCATCGCGAAACTGTTCGATTGCTATGAGGTTATTAAGATTCGCGGTGTTATCGAACAGTACAACGGAAAGCCTCAATTAATTGTGGGCCGTATCCGGCGGTGTAAATCTAGCGAGTACGTCCCGGCCGATTTTTACGCGGCATCCAGCCGCGATCCCGCGGAGATGTTTGGCGAATTGGAGTCATTTGTCGCGATGGTCCGGGATGAAGCGCTCCGCAAACTGCTGGAATCGATCATGACGGATTCGACACTTGGCGAAAAGCTCAGGGCGGCACCGGCAGCACTAAAAATCCACCACGCGTTCCGCGGCGGCTTGCTCGAGCACATCCTGTCGCTGTGCAATCTGGCCGCCTCGCTGACGGCCCACTATCCTCGGCTCAACCTGGATTGGCTCATCGCAGGAGCTATCCTTCACGATCTCGGAAAAGTGGAGACCCTTGAACTCGCGGGTTTACGATTTGCCTATACCACGCGCGGCCAGCTGATCGAGCACGTCGCGCTTGGGCTGGAACTTCTGGAAAGGCACGTGGCGTGGGTTCCTGACTTCCCCCTCGATCTCAAAACGATCCTACAGCATCTCATCGTCAGCCATCATGGCGACTTGGATAAAGGCGCCCTCCGGCGGCCGATGTTTCCTGAGGCGCTGGCTCTTTCGCTTCTGGATCTGATGGACGCAAGAATGGAGCAGGCGTTTCGGCTGATCGATTCCGCCGAATCCGACGAGCCATTCACGCCGTACGTACCGTCTCTTGAGCGTCAGCTGTTCCGGGGTGTCGCTCCCGGTAACGGCACGCCAGATATGGTCGAGGGAGGTAAAGCCGCATGAGCGTGGCATCGATCGATGTATCGCCCCGAGACGTTGCCCGAGGGCTCAGCATGTTCGAGATTGACGAGTCGCTCGAAGCGCTCGTCGAAGTGGCTGAGCAAGAGGCAGAAGAAAACGGAGAAGTATCGGAGGCAATCAAATGCGCCCTGGCGACTTATGCCGAGGCCTTTGGATACAAAGTTGATAACATCGCGAACTACCTCAAAGCCCAGAAAGCCGAGGCCGAGATTGCGGAACGGGAAGCCGAGCGGTTCCAGGCGCGCCACAAGGCGGCTGAGAATCGCGAGAAACGTCTGAAACAAATGTTGGTGTGGTTCATGATCTCCCGCAACACCAAGAAGCTTCGGGGTGCCATGAACACGATCAATTTGCAGGCGAATAGCACGCCCTCGCTGCTCATCCAGGATTTCAGGCACATTCCGGATACCTTCTATCGGGCGAGAGTCGATGTGTCATGGCTCGAATGGCGCGAGGTTCTCGACTCCCTGCCGGTGGGATCACATTTACGGAAACGCTTGGAGGAAGGCACTGGGCAGTTTGTGCAGAAGGAGCTTCAACGAGGCATCCTGTCTGACGCTCTGGCTCGCGGGGAGCTCGTCACTGGAGCGAGCCTTGTGAAAGGGAATCACATTCGGCTGCGCTGAAAGAACAAGCGCTCTCTCCTCTCTAGGAACGCTCGAATGGTTCGATGCCGCTGGACGCTTGGCCCCCGCTCGGCGTTGAAGCCAAGAGCGAATCTCGGGTTCACGGCATCGCCATTGGCGGCCAATTTGAATGCAGCAATTTCGATGGCCTCAAGAATCTTATTCAGTAAGGGTCTACGACGTCAGACGGCTGAGGTGTGCCGATGTTGCAGTCCGACTTCGGTCCGCGGGTTCCGATCATCAATCCAAGGTGTCGAGGCATGGGGAGGTGTACGCGACTAAACTCGTTCATCTGCACGGACGTAATTGTGTGGGTTGGAGTCGCTTTGGCACAAACTCCTTCGCGACTCATTTCCAACGGCGCTTAAGGTTACGCCGGGGCAGGTTCCTACCCTTTTTGTCCAGGGAGTGGGAAGCAGGCTCATCGGCCAGATGCGAGCGTCGGCCGGGAGCCCTACTTTCATCTCAGGTTTGAGGCTCCGGTGGCAGAGACCCTGTCGCAACTCCCCGGGCGATCCAAAACTATCTCCCAGTTTTTACCAGTTTCCTCAATAAATCGGGATTAAGCTCGATCTCAACGGCCGTTAAAGACGGTGGTCTCAGATAGTGCGAAGTCGCTTGCCGTTCCCCGGTTTTCGTCGGGCAAGAAGGCCATTGATCGGGACACTCTTCGGAGCACACGACGCGCGATTTTGAGGCAGCCCCAAATCGGCCTTACAGATCGGTGGATGGGCGTATTAACCCCGATCCTCGCTCAACGATGGAAGTGCGCGAGGTGAGGATTACTCTGCTCTGACGTAACGCATTCGGGACAGATAGGAGCGGTTGAACTTGCAAGTCCTACCTGGTTTTGAACACAACCCAATAGAGCTGGGTTTCTAAACCGGGAAGCTGTCGGACGTTCTGGCCAGGTAGTATGACTAGGGAACTCAACGACACCAGCACTCCGGCAACGAGTCGTATTCCGCCGTTCTGGTTGCGGTCTATTGCGCGCGATGGTTCGCTTCTCGATCCGATGGTCGTCGTCGTTGCCCAAGAAAGCTGGTCGTGGGCATACCGGTTGGCCGAACAGAATCTCCATGACGGTCCGTGCGCCTTGGAGATCGTCGAAATTATTGCGACCGAGGTGTCCAGACGTCTTCATGTCCAACCCGAGATCGGACAACGCTTGGCCGCGTACTACCGGATGGCCTT
Source organism: Bryobacteraceae bacterium (assembly GCA_019752335.1). Classification (GTDB taxonomy): domain Bacteria; phylum Acidobacteriota; class Terriglobia; order Bryobacterales; family Bryobacteraceae; genus JALHNI01. Next base: position 48,948 of record JAIEMJ010000003.1, on the reverse strand, counting down.
CGCCCGCCGCATCCGAGCAATCGCTGATAGGAATGGGCGCATCCACTATGAGGGCAGGCCGCAAGACCTCGAAACGAATTACAAACCGTCTGCTCCGGACTGGGTCACGGTCCTTGAAGATCGAATGTGTCTCGACGCGCTCCTCTGCCATGCCACGCCAACGACGCGCCTCATGTTGCACTATCGCGTCCTCGAGTATTCATGGAAGGAGATAGGACATCACTTCAGCGTTACCGCAAAGCAGGCACGATCTCGTTTCTACTACGGACTCCGCTTAGCCCACCAACGGTTGATTGTCGCGCAGGAGCAACGCAGATGTTAGCGGTCACCAATCCGACGCATCCTTCAGATGCAACCGAGAATTGAACGATCCCACCAGGTTCGTCGAGCGTTGACCGTTGCGGCGACAGATTCCTGGCCACGGATAGCGTTGCGGGATTGAGCCGGCATCTCAGCACGCCCACTAGTGCGAGATGCTGCGCTGTTTGTCTGGAACAGGAGAAAGCAGGACCTCACCGGCTTCGCCATCAGACGCCTCGCGACTCCGAGGGCTAAGGACAACGTATCCGCAAAGTGAATACGTTATTTGCATCGGACACCAGGGCTAAATAGATCGCCAGGACGCAGGGACCGAGGCACGAGAATCTTTACCCACAAAACGGCTACGGGATTCTGTTGCGCAGTGGTACGACGCGATAGGGCCAGCCGAGTTCGTTGTTTTCGTCGTTCAGACCGTCAGAATATTTGCGCAGGATGGACTCGATTGTTTGCTCATCCAACCGGCAAGCATTCGATAAACGACACTGATCCCACCCTCGGTTCCGGATAGTAAAGAGTTCGGCCGGTTTGGACCAGCCTTGATACAGAAAAGTGATCGCCAGCAATGAGGGGAATTGCCGAAGGACGCCCAGTTCTGCTTGCTTTTCCCCGAGGTTGCTTTTGCCATCGAAGTCCGGCAATTCGAAGAGTCTTTGTCCAGGCTCGCCGAGTGCGATGTGCCACATTTCCCCGCTGACACAACTCTCCGCAGGAGGCTCGTCGTGGAAAAAGACCGGCAGCAACCCAGCGGGACCGTACGGCATTCCTGCGAGCCGGCCTAGATCGACGACCAGAATTGTCGGACCATACTCGATTTGGTCCAGCTTCACGACGTTGCGAATCCGCCTTACCGTTTCGTCAACTCGACTGGCCGCGTGAGTGCCGGGTCTATGCCCTGAGATCACATGTGGTTCTCCGAAGTGTACGCCCGGCGTGCGCGCGCGTATGTCCAGGTCCACCGCGATACCAAGCGCCTCTTGAGCGAGCCCTCCATGGCGAGTCAGGCGATCGGCAATCTCCAGAGCTTTGACCTCGACGTAAATCTCGCCCCCCGCGGCCACGTGAATGAAATCCGGCCGCTTTTGACGATACTCTCCGGTTCCCGGCGTACGCGCGAGCACGACGCCTCGGCGGCAGAATTCGTCGCATACCACGGCCTCGGTATACCCCTCATATGCCTGCGCCATCGCATCGTGATCTTCAGGTTGACGTATAGCTTTGAGAGATCTCCTCAGTTCGCTGCAGAGTGCATCCATGACGCTGCTGGTAGCAGCGGCTGATTCCAATGCCTCAATTTTGTCCAGGTCCATCAGCGCAATCGGAACGCTGGCTGTCAGGCCGCTAAGGAGGGCTTGCACACGGCGGAATTCGTCAGATGCGCGGGTTGTCTTCTTTGTCATCAATCACGCCTCTTCCTGATGCCCCTAAACGGGCGCTTCGCGGGCCTTCGGGGGAAGATCGGCTTGACGAACAGATTTCAGTATGCCTCTGAATGGGTCGAGACTCCCGCATCTGCTATGGTTGCGTTGCGCTACTTTTCCTTTTTCCACGCACGAGCTCGAAATTCCGAAGGGGTTGTGCCCGTTCTGTCCCGAAAAGCTTTGCTGAAATGACTGTGGTCCGCGAACCCCGTATCCATAGCAATCTGACTCACGGGCCGAGAGGTGCGTGAAAGGTGGTTCTCAGCGATCTCCATCCGAATGTCCATCAAACACTGATGGACGGATCTCCGCAGGCTTTTTCGAAACCGATGGCGAAATACATCCACGGGCAACGCCGCTACGTGAGCCAGAGTATCCGACCGCAATGTAGTATCGGCGAGATGACTATACATGTACTCGAGAACGGTCGTGAGCGTTGCGCTGGTCAGCGGGTCCTTGTAGTCCGGAGAGTGGAGAGGAACACAACCAGCTCGTCGGAGCGCGCGCATAACGATCGAGCTCGCGTAAGCGTCGCGGTACATCCGACCGCCGTCTGAACCGCCGCAAAGGTGCTCTCGCAGGGCTTGCATCGAGTGCTTGATCTCCGAGTCGCGAACATAAACGGTAGGGATGAAGACGCACGGTAGCGTATCGACTTCGCCCTCGGAGAGCCGCAGCATAAGTGACCGTTGGACCGCCAGCAGGTAGAGCCGAATTCGCCCTGTGACGCTAAGACGTTGAAGTTGCGCGCCGATGCTCAAGGAGATATCACTCTCGCGGGGCACCGTCTGGACAACGCCATCCTTGATCGCCGCTCCCGGGCTTCGGTCCACAATCAGCGCGATCGTACTCGCGCCTTCCGGCAAGACCGGTACGCTCGCGTTGGCGCTCAATTGAAGATCATAGAACTTCCAGTCATTCCGGTTAAAATTGTCACGAAGGAGCGAGTGCGGTCCGCAGGGACGCTTGGATGGAGCTCCATCGTCCTCGACATTTCCCGATGCTCCGCGCGTGTGGGGAGAGGTGACCTCGATGTCCACGCACAACCTCCGAGCAGCAACAGGTTCGAGCTTCGTCCAGTCTGTTTACGGTTCACAAGCAGACCAACCAGTTGCAAGTTCTGCCGCTGATATTAAAGAGTCATGGCGCTTGAGTTTTCCCGACACCGCTTGTGGAATAGGGCCTTAGAGAACATCACTTTACAACTCAGCTAAGGTGAATCTGCGCAGCTGTAGGGAAACGCGGAAGTTCATGTGTCTTTATAGTTGTGCGGACATTGTCGATTGCGTGATCCGCGAGATGCACGCCTGATGGAAAGCGCGCCACGAGCCTGGACCATGGACCAAGACCCTTCGCTCTCCCTCGCTGGTTCGCACTCCAAAGAGAGCCCCGAAGAAGAGGTCGCGCAGCTATTTCTCGAGGTACGCGAAGAGATCTACCGATACCTCGTTACTTTGGGCCTGACCACGGAGCAGGCGCAGGAGTCTACACAGGAAGCGTTTCTCCGATTGTTCGCCGCTCGGATCAACAGTGAGGAAATCGAGAATCCGCGCGGTTGGATCTTCCGAGTTGCGCACAACATAGCTGTCCGATTGAGCACGCGGGAGAGAATTTATCAGCCCCTGGCTACTGAGATGGAGCGAACGCTGGTCGACCTGCAAACCAATCCCGAACTCGGCGCGATCGAGCGGGAGCAAACGATTCGGTTCCAAGAAGCTGTCCAGAACCTTTCGCCACAGCAACAGCAATGTCTATACCTCCGCGCTGAGGGCTTCCGCTATAGGGAGATTGCGGACATTATGGAGATAAGCGACTCCAGTGTGGGCGAGTTCTTGCGCCGAGCGATCACGCGCTTGAAGAAGGCACTACATGGGTAACTGGCAAAACGAACATCCCGATCCGGATGAACTGATTCGATACTCCAATGGCGAATTGTCGGCGCGTGAGTCCGCCCGTGTCGCCCGTCATCTTGAGAATTGCTGGGAATGCCGAACGGAGGCCGAAGATACGACCAGTGTGATCGGCCGCTACATTCACTATCGACGGGATCTGCTACATCCAAGCATTCCTCCCCCACCGAAGGATTGGCAAGACCTCTCAAGCGACTTTGCTCGGATCCGCAACGAACATCGATCCCCGGTAGCGCCCTCGTGGCCCACTTGGGTGATGTCGCTTCTTCGTAAGCCAAGATTGGCGGCGACGGCCGCGGCAACGCTCATTGTCAGCGCCGCGGCGCTCCTCTATATTCCCCAGTCTCAGTCAGCCCGGGCGGCAGAGCTGATCGAAAAAGCGGTGCGGCAGGAGCGGGCGATGCCGGTAGCAGTTGGTGCAGATGCTCGGATTCGAGTGAAGAGCCGCGAGGGTGAGTTCAGCCGGCGAGGGGATTTATCCGAAGGTGCCGGCGAGGTTGTTCCCGCTGCTTTCGCGGCAACGGCAAATCGCTTGGAAGCGCAATTCCAATCCGCTCGGTACAACTGGTTAACACCGCTAAGCGCCACGTCTTTCTCGGATTGGAGGAAGGGGCTTCCGGATAAACACGACACTCTCTCAACGAGCATTGATGAAAACGCGCGGGAGCTCGTTGCGGTGCAGACTTCGACAACCGGCGGCACATTGGGTGGGGTCACTCTGGTTCTCCGGAAATCTGACTTGCATCCCATTCGATGTGAGTTCCATTTTCGAGACGGAGACGAGGTAGAGATCTCTGAAACCACGGCCCCGGCGCAGATCGCATCCCCCCGTCAGCCTCCCCGTTTGGCCGAAACGGCTCGCCCCTCGGTACAGGCTAAGTCCGAATCGCAGCCCGAAGTCCTCTTGGGCTCCGCCGATGAACTCCACGTTCTGGCTGCTTTACACCGTATCGGTGCCGACGTCAACGACTCGCTAAACATTAGGCGAGAGAATTCGCGGATTGTTGTCTCGGGTATAGGCATCAAGGCGGAACGTCAGGCAGAAATCGCGGCAGCAATGGGAGGGCTCGCCCACGTCAACGCCGAATTCTTGAAACCACCGCCGCCTGGGTCGGTCAGGCTCCAGCTGGGAGAACCACTCACCGAGCGGCCCGGGCCCTTGGCGTTTGGGAAAAAGATCGAGGACCAAGTCGGCGGTCCCGCCGCCATGGAGGCCTTCTCGAACTCCTTGCTGCGTCTGACCGAGACGCTCCTGGTCCGAGCCCATGCGCTTTGGCAACTCGGCGACCGATTCCCGGCGGACGTCGAACGACAGTTCGTCCCCGACGACAAGATGCTGCTAGAGCAGATCCGGCAGGACCACGCAAGGGAGGTTTCCCGAGCGGAGGATCAAATTCAGAGTTTCCTCTCTCCGGTTCTCGAGAAACTCGGCGTGCCGGTCAGGGTTGCTCAATCTTCAAACCCGGAGTCTTGGCAGTTAGCCGCGCAGAACGTTCTTGCGGCGGGGCAGCGATTTGACCGAGTCCTGGCGGCTACGCTAGCACCAACTGCAGGAATTAAGGATGAATCAGCGGAACTAGGGAGTGCCCTGGGGGCGCTCCAATCCGCCGTGGCTCCGTTGCGCGTGCAACGGCGCTGACACTGAGAACCCTGTTATGCCTCGTCGGCGCTCCCCGGTGCCAGCGACCGCATAAGAATGGGTGGCGATTTTTGCCCCTGCCCCTGGATTGATACCGGGACCGTGAAACAGGGTTCGGTTTTCCGATCAGCACCCCTCACATGGAAACCGCACTTTTCTCCCGGATTCTACCAGCGGCGAGCACCTAATCTTATTAGACTTTGGATGAAAGATGAATCCCCAAAACCTATGAGTTCTTTCGTGCGGCTGGCCCTCTCGCTCGCGCTTGCGATTCTAACGTTCTCCACAGGATCTGCCCAGAATCCTGGCTTGCCAAGCCCTAGCATCCCGGCAGGGCCGCAGCTTCCTGCCGCCCTCCAAGGATATTTAGGGCTTTCCGACGCCCAGGCATCGCAGATCAATGCATTGAACCAACAACTGACGCAACTCCTGGGAACGAAGGCTCAGAGGCAAATCCAGCTTCAGGTGGAACTCGCTCAAGAAATGCGTCGTCCGAGTCTCGACCCAATTGCGATTGGTGCACGATATGCCGAAATCGAACAGATTCGTCGTGATATCGACGCGGAGCGGGCCAGAACGGCTGCATCCATTCAAAACATGCTCACGGAAGCACAAAAGGGCAAGCTGACTACTCTGCAAGTAGTGATCCGGGACTATCCAATTGCCTGCCAGGCGATTACGCAAAACCTTCTGACGCCCATTGCTGCAGCGGCGATTAATCCCAACGTCAATCCTGCACTGCCTGCCGGTGTCACCGGCTCCTTTGCTTCTTTAGTCCTCGCACCGGGCGCAGGATGTCCAGTGGTCGCGTCGGCGTCCAGAGTCGGGCTCTTTTTGCCAATGGCCGAGTCGATGGTGCCCTGACGTCGTTCGCGGGAAGAGGTGACTTTTCCTCTTCGTTCTGCCCTTGGCAGGGATCAAGCCACAGAAGCGTTTTCCTTCGGTTTGTTTTTGGAGCCTTTTGGTCGGCCGCGAGGTTTTTGCTTCAAATCGGTCAACCATCGAGGGGGCCGACCTCTCGCCTTCGGATGACCACTCGCGAGTCGCTCCAAAACCAAGATAGATGTCTCGATCAGCGCTCGCTCATTCTTGAGTTCGTCCAACATTTTTACAAGGTCCATGGTGATACTAGGCTTCTCCACAGGAAAGTTGGCTCGAAGCCACGCATCGTGCAAGGCGCAAGTGTGCGGCAACCCCGCCGCAGCGGACTGGCTCTCGATAGGTCAGAGCCCTGGGTTTCGCTCGTCACGCTAGTCGCGAGTGCCGGCGGCTAGCATCTGCTGCGCTCGATGCCAATCCTGTTCAGGGGAACCTTCTGGGCAGCCGCGCGCTTCCCACAACTGGTAAGCAAGAGCCGCGATACTTTCGTGAATACCGATAGGATCTCTGCTTCTTTGCTGATCGCCAGCTTCCGATCCGATCGCAGTTTCCGGCGGTAGGGTGTTGGTGGTAGATGAGGCTTTCATAATATTCCTCGCGACGTCTCTACGAGCATAAAGGTCGTATTTATAGGGCCATGGATGCAAACACATCCGCAACTGGTTGCGCCTCGGCCCTCACTGACGGCGGGGTTTGCTGGTCCGACGTTCTTTGAACGAGACGCTCAGGTGCCGAAGGCTCATGGGAAAACCGCGAGGTTGACCAGGATAAACCAAGAGCGTGCGAACGGTTGTCGTTGGGCCAGAAGGATGAAGGTTCACGCCAAGGCCGGTCGCATGCAAGAAGACAGATCCCATGGGGCATTCCTTTCACGAGGGGCCTCGGTGCTGCAGCTTTACAACCAGAAGCTTACACCCTTCCGGGCCAAGCCGCTTGTGGAATCTGGGGAAAAGTGAACTGCAGGACTAATTCCGCAATCTAACCGACCGGCGGTCAGAAGCCACACCGGCTGTCGGAACTCCCATGACGGGGGACTTGCGTCGCTAGGTCATAATCCTGGCAGCGGCCGTCGGAGGTGCGGCGGCTGCCAGGGAGACGAGGACCGAGGGAGAATACAGTCCCATGAAGCAACTCTTTTCATAGGGTTAAACGCCTTAGTCCCGCCCAGAAGTTTACACCTCGTCCGGTCGAGTGGCTTGTACATTCTGGGGAAAGTTATGCGCCTCACGACTCGTTGAATCCCCCGTTGTACCCGAGAAAAGGTGTTCGACGTCCCTCATTCGGTTCCGGCGCATGGGTCTGCACCTGCTTGCGGAGCTGGAGGAGGTGCGACCAACGCTCCGATGAACGTTCAAGAGTGTGATCATATTCTCATGATCGGACCTCACCCAGGTACGGCCAGCCTTCACGCCCGCCAGCAGCATGCACAATGAGACATCTTGTGGTTCGCATCTTATTGGTGACCATGGCGATTTCGATCGCCGCCGGCCAGCAGGGAACTGCAATCATGGGTGTGATCCACGACGAGACGCACGCAGTCATACTGGACGCGAACATCACCATTTTTAATGAGCAAACAGGGTTCGTTCAGCGCTTGCGTTCTGCAGACAACGGGATCTATGAGGCACCGTATCTGCCGCCAGGCATCTATAAGATCACTGTGATGAAACCCGGATTCCGAACCTTGGTGCGGTTCGGTGTTACGGTCGACTCGTCGCACTCCGCGCGGCTGGACTTCGAAATGCACGTTGGGGATTTCAAAGAAGTGATTACGGTGCGTGATGATCCGCCTCTTCTGAACACTACAGATGGAGCGCTCGAAACGCAGCTTGGCCGGGAGTGGTTGGAGCATTTGCCCCTGAATGGTCGAGACGTGGCAAGCCTGCTTGCCCTTGCCTCCGGCAGTGTGACCACTCCAGCAACTTTGGGCGAAGCAGGCCAATTTTCCGTAAATGGGCAGCGCCCCAACACGAACTACTTCTCAGTCGACGGCGTTAGCGCCAATCTCGCGCTCAGCGGCGGAGGCATTCCGGCGCAGATCGCGGGCGGATCTCTACCCACTATGACCGCGTTCGGAACACTGCACAGTATCACTTCGCTCGACGGATTGAATGATTTTCAGTTTCGTTCGGCAAGTTCGCCTCAGGAATCAGGTCGATCGTCAGGCGGCCACATCGCTCTAACCAGCCGTTCGGGCTCACCTCAGTGGCATGGAACGTTCTCGACTACGATGCGCAACGAAGTTCTGGATGCGAACGACTGGTTCGCAAACCGCAAAGGGGATTCACGAGCTCCGCTCCGCATGCTGGACATTGCAACTAGCTTCGGGGGCCCGATTCGCAAAGAGCGCACATTCCTATTTCTTTCCTACGAACAACTCCGTCTTCATCAATCTTATACGTGGCGCAGCACCGTCCCCTCCCTCGCATCTCGTGCGACGGCTCAAGGACCGATCCGCGCTTTGCTTGACGCCTTTCCTGCTCCCAACGGCACTGATTTGGGTGCGGGTGTTGCCGAATGGAACGGATCGACAACTCGTCCCTCTGGATTGAATGTCGGGAGCCTACGCATCGATCATTCCATCAGGCATGGGCTGGTACTTTTTGGGCGGTACAGTGACTCCGCGTCGGCGAGTCAATTTGGATCTTCCCAGATCAACAATATTCATCTCCGAACGCAATCTCTGACGCTGGGCCTGACAATGAACCAACGGCCGTCAATCACAAATGACTTTCGGATCAACCGCTCGACGACGCAGGCGGCCTCGGTGTGGCGGCATACCACAGGCCTGGAACTCGCGCACTGTTTTGTGAATGCCACGGTGTTGGGCCCCTTCGCTCCGTGCGAATCGTACGCACGCGTTGCGATCGGTGGCATCGAACAACTGGCGGTCGGTACCACTGGCTCCAATAGCCAGACGCAGTGGCAGTTCGTTGCGAACACGACGATCCTCTATGGAGCACATCAGATTCGGACCGGCGCCGACTATCGACAGCTCACTCCGCAGCGGAAGGGACCTGAGATGAACGTTGCGCTGGCCGCCCCAAATATCGAGGTTGCGCTAAACGGCGACTTTAGTGCAACGATTATCGGCACTGTTCCTGTCGCAACTACATTGCACACATCGTCCAGCTTCCTGCAGGATACCTGGCGCCCGTCGGCGCGAGTGGCTTTGACTGCCGGGCTTCGCTGGGAGTTGAACCCTCCGCCGATGGTGGCGAGCCGGCCAAGCGTTTTCCAGGGTCCTGCTGAGGGCGACCTTCTTTTCAAACCTGCCTGGTCTATGCGGTACTCCACCGTAGCCCCACGTTTGACGGCTGTTCTTGCGCTGACCGGAGATGGCCGAACCTTGTTGCGCTCCGCATTCGGCAGGTACTTTGTTCCTGACTTCGGTGCGTCCACTGATGGGATCAACGGCGGACCCTATAACGCGTGGCAGTCTAATCAAGGACTTCCGTATCAGAACCAGCCCCCGGTTCCGTTTCCCGCGATATCCGTCTCCGACTACTCGACGGATCTTCGCGTGCCGTCCGTTTGGCTATGGAATGTGAGCCTGGAGCGCGCGTGGGCCCAACGAAACGTTCTGTCGATAAGCTACGTCGGTTCGAAAAGTACCACGCTGCTCCGAAGAGAGCTCTCTCCCGCGAGTAGTTCGGCTCTTCAGATCGTTGAGGCGACGAATCATGGCGCTTCAAGCTACAATTCGTTACAGTTGCAATACCGAGGTACGTTGTTCCCCGGCTCTCAAATCCTCGGATCATACGTCTGGTCGCATTCCATCGACAACGGCTCGACGGACTCCGCTCAGTTCTGGTATCACTCCGACGCTTCTGTCAGAAACAGCCGGGGATCTTCCGATTTCGATGTACGGCACTCGGCCGCTCTCGCGTTCTCTCAGAGTCTTTCGCGTCTCCACGGCCGCGGACGCGTTTTGGGCGCTTGGTCCATTGACGGCATTTTTCGCGTCCGCACAGGTTTTCCGATTGATGTGTTGAACTCCGACAACACCGTGGGGGCGGGTTTTGCGGATGTCTTCCGGCCTGATCGAGTGTATCGCACTGCCATTTGGGTATCCGATACCGCTGCGCCCGGCGGGCAGCGTCTGAATCCACGAGCGTTTGCCGCAACGACAGATCAAGGGAATTTAGGACGGAATTCAGTCCGTGGCTTCGGCATGTCGCAACTCGATGTGGCGTTGCACCGGGCGTTCTCACTTCCAGCCAAGGGCGCAATTGAGTTTCGTGCAGAGATTTTCAACCTGCTGAATCGTCCTGCTCTTTCCGACCCAATTCGCTTTCTCAACAATCCCCTCTTCGGCGAATCGGCATCCATGTTGAATCTACGGCTGGGCAATGGCGCCCCAGGAAGCGGTGCCGCGCCGGCGTTTCAATCCGGTGGGCCACGCACCATGCAAATGACACTTCGCTTGCGCTTCTGATAGCAGACGGCCATTAAGGCGGCGCCTCAAATGGCTTGAGGCTGTCACGTTACTAACATAAGAAAAACATCCGCATCTAGTCGGCGCAAAGACCGTGTGCCCTTCAAGACAAGTTGCGCGCCGTCATTCCCGCCGTCGTGCGAAGACGAGCGGCAGGCCCGCGCGTGGCTTGCAATCGCTACGACAGCATCACCGGTTGCCAGGAACTGGTGGTCCGGAACCCCCGAGCGAAAACCGTGAAGTCCTGTAGGGAAAGCGAGTACGTCAAGACTCTTCCTATTAACGGACGAAATCAAGAGGAATCTCTACGCACATCGCACATCGTACGATCGCTAAGACGGCAGTTGTCGAATCGTTTCTCTGCTGGTTTTTCCCTTGGAGCGTCTACTCTGTTGGCTTGAGGCAGCTTGACTATTCGGGCCAGGATCGCGCGTCTCGCACGCGCTTGCTTGCCGCGTGCTGGGCTGGCACAGTTGTGTTGTTCTTCTGTATTTCGACCCGGCTCGAGTACTACACACTCCCCGCCTATCCAGCATTGGCGCTTCTTTTGGGCTCCGCCATTGCCTCCGCTTCGGAACGAGTCCAGAAACAAGCTACGCGGGTCGTGAGTGGTGTCGCGGCTCTTGGCCTTGTCGCGATCCTCGCAATTCTCATTGCGGTACGCAATACGGCTACACCGGGAGACTTAACCTCCGCACTCGACAAAAACCCGGCCTGTACACAATGGCACTCGGCCACATGCGAGATCTGACCATCGAGGCACTTGCCTACCTTCGCCTGCCATTGTTGCTCGCAGCTTTGGCGTGCCTTGTCGGAGCAGCGGGCATGTTCATTCGACGTGTGAATCACGCGGCCATCGCAATCGTTGCAATGATGGTCGTTTTCTTTCACGCGGCTCGAACTGCCTTGATCACCTTCGATCCACACATGGGATCTCACGCCTTGGCTGCAGCGCTGAAAGAATCCCCGCCAGGACAACTCATCGTTGACGATCAATACTTCGCGGTCTCATCCCGATTGTTCTATTCGAATCAGCCAGCGAAGCTCCTGAACGGACGCGTGATGAACTCGGAGTATGGTTCTTACGCATCTGGCGCACCCGACGTGTTCATTGATGATCCCGAGTTTCGTCATCTTTGGCTCGGCGATGGGCGTCACTACTTGGTTTCTTCCGAGGATACGGTGCAACGGTTCGAAGCGCTTGTGGGTAAGGACCGGTTGCATGTTGTCGTCGCAAGCAGCGGGAAGGTCCTGATCACGAACTTAGTCATCGGCAGCACTATCAAGAAACAAACGAGAACGTTGAGGGAGCGGTAGCTCGGGACCGCCGCCTTCGCGACTCTGTCGCCGGCATCAAAAGCTGAACCTAACGCCCAGTTGCACTAGCCGCTGATCGAGGGCGGCAGTCCAGTCCAATGTTGGCCAGGCAAGGATGTTTCCGAGGGGATCCACGATAGCAGTTGAATTCACGCCAACGACATTCGTCCGATTGAACACATTTGTCGACTCGGCGATCAGTTCGAAGCGCATCCGCTCGCCAAGCGGAATGATTCGGGTGTAGCGGATATTGAATTCCGAGGTGCGCGGCGCCCGCAAGGTATTGCGGCCAACGAACAGCGGCCGTTGGAAGGTGCTTCCTGTAGATGCATCACCGTTCAAAATGCGATTGCTCCCCATATTGAACACATCCCCGCTTTGAATCCGGGCGATGATGGCGAGCCGGTTGCCATTCAGGAGATACCGCATGGCTCGATTGCCGGAGCTGAAAGTGGGCGCGTAAACCAGGTTGCCGTTGAAGACATGCCGTCGATCGCTCAGTGAATTGCCTCGGTCCCGCCGCCGGTTGGTGGGGTCCGAAGGGAGGAAATTCGGACTGTCGATGTTGTTCTGCTCGGGGGCATCGTCAATGGCGTGCGACCACGTATAGGTGCCGAGGAGCTCGAAACCCGATGAGAATCGCCGCGTCAGCATAAAGGTCAGTCCGTTATAGGTGGACTGCCCCACGGACTCCGCAGCAAGAATGTTTGCAAAGCCGGGAAAGAGGCGTGCGGACCCAAATACAGGTCGGCCATCGGGAAGGACTTGCCCCGAAGGAACGAGATTGATATTGCGAAAAACCGGCAGCCGGTTTCCGCGGGTAAATAGATACGTTGCACTGAACACAAGATCCGCGGCAATCTCGCGGGTGACCGAAAGTGTTGAGTTGATGGAGTAGAGCGTGGCGAAGTCTGGGCTTACGGTGGTGACGTCTTGAATCCCGAGTGGGAAGCTGGGCGGGACACCCGCAAGAACCGTAGGAAAAGGTGGAGCGAACGGAAGTTGCGGCGTTGCTGCGATCGCGAAGTAGGCCGGTGTCCCGTTGTTCAGCAGTGCTCGCCGGTAGAGATCGGTTTGGAAGGGATCAAAGAAAATTCCGCCGCTCGCGCGCACAACAGTTTTTCCACGCGCAACGGCGATGCCGACGCGAGGGGCTATGTTGTTCCGATCTGTTCGAAAGCTCGTTGAGTACTCGAACGGTGACGCCGCGTTAGCCGTTGGCGGGCGATAGATATCGTAGCGAACTCCGTACGTCACGGTGACATTCGCGCGTGGTTTCCAAGTGTCCTGAGCATAAACTCCTCCGAAGAGAGAGTTGTACCGCATGGAAGGCTCTCCAACCGATTGGACAAAGCTGGCGTAGGCGCGAGGATTGATTCCCTGACGAGCGGCTTGATAAGCGGCGATTGTCGGAAAGGTATAGAGTGCGGCCGAGGGTTGAACTTGCGTATCGCGAATGGGGCGAAGACTACCGCCGAACTTCAAGGCGTGGCGAGCCGTATTCACGCTCAAGTGTTCACTCAGTTCTGGAGTCATTTCCTCAAAACGGAACCCTACGTCCAGAGAATTACCAAAGTGGGCGATTCCGGGTATCGAGATGGCCGGGCCGCTGCCAGTGGAGGCGAACCGATTCTGTGCTTGGCTGCGGAAGGGCACTTGGAGGCGCAGTTCATTGATGACTCCGGGGGAGATGATACTCACAAGTTGAACGGCACCGCCGTGTGAGCGGTCGACAAACTCAAACGTTCGATCGCGTAAATACTGGCCCCCAATAATCGAACTATTGAATGGTGAATCGTTTCGGTGTCCGTTGTATCGAATCGCGATGCGGTGGTTGGTGGTGAGTAGCCAGTCGAGTTTTGCGATAAAGAACGATACCTTTTGCGAGAAAGGAATGGCATCCGCGAAGTCGCGAGGCAGTCCCAACTGCGCAAGTACCGCCGGAGATACGGTGACCGGGGCCGGCAGATCGCGGTTCACGCGTTCATAACCGGAGAATAAAAACATACGATCTTTGATCAGCGGGCCCCCTACATCCGCGAACGCGGTGTCGACGTTGGTTTCGGGTGTCGGCTGCCCCGCGGGCAGCAATGCCGGCCGCGCGCTCATCGGCGTTCTTCTGAAGAAGTATGCGCCTTCGCCGTGAAGACCATTAGTGCCGGATCGGGTGACGGTGTTAAAGAAGGTTCCAATCGTATTCCCGAACTCCGGCGCGAACCCGTTGTTAATTGTCTGAACTTCCTGCACCCATGTTTGGGAAATGGGAAGGAGCCGAATGCCGGCGCGGTCGGTCTGGACGTTGCTGCTCCCATCGAGCTGGTAGTTGATGCGACCGCTGAAGCCATTCGCATTTACCTTCCTTGGAACACCAAATTCAGTGTTTGGGTGTCCGCTCACATTCGGTTGCTGCAGGATAAAGTTAAAGGGATTACGCGACACCAGCGGAAGGTTTAATACCGCGTTCGGAGACAACGTATTGCCCTGGTCGGTCCGTGCCGGGTCCGTCACGGCCGCGTCGGCAGTGACCTCAATCTCGCCGGTGACAGTTGCGACCTGCATCCGTACATCCACGGTTCGCGTTGTCCCCGCGCGAACAATAATGCCAGACTGCTCATAGCGAGCAAATCCGCTGGCTTCGACCCTCAGCGCATAGTTTCCGAGCGGGAGTACTGCCAGTCGGTAGAGACCAGCAGCGGTAGTCGTTGCCATCTGCGTATATCCCGTATCGAGATTCGTCGCTCGCACCGCTGCATTGACAACGGCCGCTCCAGACGAGTCAACCACCAAACCCGCTAGTTCGCCATTGATTGCGGCGCTCTGGCTAAACGCACAGACCGCGGCAACGAGTAAACTCGCAAAAAGTTCACAGACTTGTCGCTTCACGATTCACCTCCGAGGTTCTCTATTCGCCTCCATCTGGGGACGTTCACGGTCCCATTAAATCAACTAGAGCGGCTACATGTCCCGAGCGATCTCGATGGCGCGGTCCAGTTGAAAGTCGCGCGTGCCATCTCCGTCCGTGACTTCATAGTCGGGTTCCACGCCTCTGCCCTCGAGTTGGTCGCCGCTCCACGTGTACCAAGCTCTGGCGGGAACACGGACGTAGTACCCTTGGCCCACCTTATACACGCTGCAACAGATGAGCCGGCCTGCTGTCCGAGTGCCGACGATACAGCCGAGATTCCGTTCTCGGGCGAATGCGGCGATTCGTTCCCCCGCCCCCGTCGTAGTCGCATCGGTCAGCACGACGATCTTTCCGTGAAACGGCTGGGATCCGAGACCCTCGGTGATGATCTTCACTGAATCGTCCCGGAATCCGAACTTGACGGCCAGCCAGATCAATGCGGATTTATGAGACGGAATGTGGTTGAAGGCAGCGAGGGATTCCTTCGAATACCCGCGTTCCGCGCATGTGCGTGTAACGCTGTAGCCGACAGGCAAGCGCTCCGGCGTCAGGTAGCTCATGACACGAAGAAACGCCAATCCTCCACCCGCGTTCCCGCGCAGATCGAGAACAATCCGTCTGCATTCGCGCAACTGCTGGATACCGGAGTCGATCTGTTTTGCAATATCAATCCCGACGGCGCCCGGAAACTTTGTTACCTTGATCCAGCCGATGTTCTCAGGAAACTTGGTGATCATGACATCGCCGCCCTCCGTCGCCTGAGTCATCGAAGGCGCACATTCGGTTGGCTGACAGTACTGAAAGCGAGCGGCTACACCCCTCGGAATCTTCTTGCGGGCCCGTTCATGGAAGAAGCCTGCATCGGGGACGCCAAACGATCGAACCAGGCCGTCCAGAATGCCTTCAAAGTCGCTTACCGCCGATTCGGAGAGCAATCTGGCCCGTTCTCGTTGAATGGCCGCTCTCCATCGTTCCTTCTCGAAAAGATGGTTGAAGTGTTTTGCCTCAACCGTGGCAAGAACCGCAGATACGATCTGGTCTCGTTGCGCTCCGCTTAGTTGACTCATCGCTATTCTCCTGTTGTCGTTCCACGGGCGTCTCCAACAATGCGGAATCCCGCCCAATAAAACGGCACAGCATCGGGACCGTGCCGCTGCAATAGTTCGCGCATGGCGAGTGCCAACGCTCCCGCCTTATCGCCTCCGGTGTCCAGATATGCGTAGAATCGGCGCATTAGGGCGCCTGTGAATACATCGTCCGCATCCCAGATCGTCGCTACGACGCTGCGCGATCCGGCCATCAAGAATGCCTCGACCAGGCTGTTGACCCCCGTTATACCCTCAATGGGGCCGACGCCGCCGTCGCAAGCAGACAGTGTCACGAGCTCCGAGTTCAGTCGGAGTCCGAGAATCTCCCGAGTTTGGAGCAGTCCATCCTCTTTCTCGCCCCGGCGATTCGTTAGGACCAGCGCTGACCGATCTGGAAACTCGCGGTCGAGCGTGGAGTGAACAGCCAAGTGAAGAACACCGAACGTCGATAGATCCAGTTGCTTGAGGTTCGATTCTGTTGCGCTGCTGCCAGTGAACACGGTACTACGGCCGCGGTGCGCTGCGGCAATGTCGGTCACCTCAGAAAACGACTGCGGAATGGCGCGCCAGTGAGGCGGCCTGGAGGGATCAAAGAGCGTGAATCCTCTACGTCCTGGCCCACCCTTCACCTGCGGGGAGCCATAGTTCACACCGCCTATTGCGAGTAGCGCAATCTGGGGTATCTTCGGCGACCGGCGGGACAACATCTCGTATACGGTTGCCGATGGCGCGTACGAGATCACATGCGACTCGATCAGATAGCGCCCGTCGCTGTCAACGAGCGCTGCAAAAGGCACGCGATGGAGACTTCCGTCGGGAATGATCACCAGTCTTTCGAAGCGGCCGAGTACACCGGCAGGTTGGAAGAGGAGGCGAAACAGTGCACGGGCCTCATCTTGAGCGCTGCGGCCGGCCGCGACCTCGGCAAGATGGGCGTCGATCGCAGCATCGAGTTCTCGTCGGGAGGGAAGCAGCCGATAGTGGATGAGCTCTCGGCTGATGAGGAGTACGAAAGATCGATCTTCGCCGACTAAATACTCCAGGACTGCTTCTTCACTCGTGAGGGAGGATTGAAAAGCTCTAAGAGTGATGTGAGCGGAGCGGGTATCGTCGCCACCCGGCGACTCGGAGTGGAGCTGGAACGATCTTACTTCCAATTCCCACAGCCGATCGAGTAGACGGGTCCGCGTGCGTGTGTCCTCTTCGTAGGCGAGTTCCTGCTGGAGTTTGGCCGCCTCTTCCGCTGGCCGTTGATTCCACGGAAACTCGCGGTTTTGCTCGCGTCCGGTACCACGGAGCAGGTCTGTTAGACCTCTGGCCTTCGCTGACTCGAGAACCTGAAACGCCTTTGCCGGATTTTTTAACTGGCGAAGGGCCAGATCGAAGTGTCCTTGAAAAACGCGGCCCATCGTGGCAACAAGGGTATTCTTGTGACGAGGGTGTGGAAAATCATCCAAGAGGCCATCAACCATCTCACTTGCCTGCGTAAATGCGGCCTCGGCGGCTTCGAGTTTGCCTGCGCGAGCTTCGCTCTCCCCAAGGATCGCCAGGCCTTCCGGTACGTGATACTCGTCTTTGGCTCGGTGCGCAGCCGCAACCGCTCGTCTCGCATGTGGAATCGCTGCGGATGCGTCGCCACGTTCCAGCAGGATTGAGGCGAGGAGGCGGCTAGCATCCGCTTCAATCCGATTCAGGCCCGCGCCACCTGCTACATTGGCCGCTTCCGTCAGTCGAGCGCCAGCCTCTTCGTAGTTTTGCGATTCGGCGGAGATCTCTCCCAGCACTGTGAGGATTCTCGCTTCACGAACCTTGTATCCCTGGTGCCTCGCTTCGGTGAGGCCCTGGTTCAGCATTCGGATTCCCTCGAGGGATCCGTCCGTTGCAAGGAGCTTGGCCTTACCCAGGTAAGCAGTAAATGGGAAATACGCGCCTGGCGTCTCGTTCGCGAGT
Organism: Bryobacteraceae bacterium; assembly: GCA_019752335.1. Lineage (GTDB taxonomy): Bacteria > Acidobacteriota > Terriglobia > Bryobacterales > Bryobacteraceae > JALHNI01. The sequence continues at coordinate 31,083 of JAIEMJ010000003.1, read as the reverse complement.
CCCAGCGCCTTGTCGAAGAATCGGAGTGCGTCCGCTTTCCGGCCAAACTCGTTCAGCCCCTCGCCAAGCGCCGTTCGATATCGAATCTGAGAGGCCACGTCGCCATTAAATTCGGCCTGCAAGAGGCCCACCGAGACGCGCCGGACTGCGCGGAATATGCGTCCGTTTAAGAAGTCGATTGCTCCAAGTTCTCCGTCAGCTCGGGATGTCCAAACAGGGAGTGCTGCGGAAGTTGATAGTGTCCTCGCCTCTTGCCAGCTGGCTTCTGCGGCAGCAAGGTCATATTGGAACTCAATGTCTGCCTTGATTGCCAGTAAGAGAATCCGTAGCTCCACATCCGACTGCGCACCCTTCGATCCGAGCAGTTCAATGACCCCCTCCTTCGCTTCCGGCAAGGGAATGCGCTCAATGTTGCCGCGCAACTGAACAGCTCGAATGAAGGTTTTTACCCCTTCGGAAAGACCGAACTCGCGGGAGGCTTGGAACTGATCGACGAGGTTCGCGGCGTCTGTCCAGTTGTTGAGCCATACAAGACGTCGAATTTCATCCAGAGGCCCAGCTTTCACCACCGTTCTCAGCGGCGGTCTCCGCAATGTGAACAGCAGTAGTAGCATGAGGGCCAGAAGGACTCTTCCACCCAATCTGCGGCCGGAAATGCGTATCCCGCTTGCGTAACCCGACATTGTTGGCGAGGCCGTCGGAGAACTCGCTGCTTCCTCCGGCACCTTTCTCGCGTGTGATTGGGACTTCTTTCTCATCACATCAAACAACTTCAGTCCAATACGACTGCATATTCACTCCAAGGCGCTCGCTCTCGTCGGTAGCGGAGCGTGTATCTTCCAGGTCGCAAATCGCTTAGGTCGAGCGACACCTGCAGCACTTCTATGAATGTTTCTAGCCGGGCAGTTCCGCTCGTTTGTCGGACGGTCGTTCCCGAAGCATCCACTAGCGCGACATCGTAACTGCCGTCCTCGCTACCTACTGGCAACTGGATCGTTAAGAAAAACCGCGCCCGCTTGAGACGTGGAGACTCATTGGTCTCGGCATCCTTCGCCGGTCCGCGCGGAGTGCTTTTCGCTCTGAGGTCAAGCACAGCGGCGACGACCTTCCCCCGTTCTGTCAGGGGAATCTCCGGACCAGATGGCTGTCCAAGGCCGAACTTCCCGCGGAAGGACCAAGCGGCGAGGCACGCAACAAGCACTATGGCAGCGACGCAGCCGATGCGCAGTCGCTGTCGAAGCGTGTAGCCCGCGCGAAATCCGGAGTAGTCAACAAAGCACGGCGAGCAGGTTCCGACGTGGTCTACCAGCTGCGGTTCATCTTCTATCGATGGATCTCGCTGCGCCAGACGCCTCAGAGTGTTCCGCGAGGGGCACCCTCTCCGATCCGGATTCTCAAAGTTCTGCCGCGCCATTGCCGTCGCGGCGGCCAGAAGCTTCCCTTCCTGGCGCCAGGAAAGACTCTTCAAAGGGTTATTCGTTTCCATTACGACGATCTCCCTCTGTGTGTACTCGCCCTGTGTGTACTCGCCGAAGTTGGGCGGCGCACAACTCAACATGCGCCTGGCGAACGCCGTAGTAGAACCGGGATTTGGCCTGTTTCTCGCTGATGCCGAGTCGCTTGGCGAGATCTTTCCAGGAATAATCAAGTTGACGATAGTGCATGATCTGCCGGATTTGGTAAGACATGAAGGGTGCGAGCGCATCCAATGTAATACGGTCATCGAAAACCTTTGTCCAATCCGGCGATGTCAGGTGATGGTTCGTCTCGAGATCTCGAGATGCTCCCTCGTAGCTGATGCGACGCTCTCGAAGCGCGATCGTCTGGACTGTGTGTAAGACGGCCGTCCTAAAATAGCCGTGAAGGTTCAGTCCCACTTGTGGGTCGGACATCAAGCGCTTGGTCACGTCGATCGCAACTTGCTCGACAATCTGGCCCAATCGACCGCCGTCATTGAGCTGTCTCCGGATCAACCAGAACGCCCAAGACCAGTTCTCCCGTGACGCGGCAACGACAAGAGGATCGACGTAGCGAGCGTCACCATGGGCGCCCTCATGGATCCAGAACGGCGGAACCGATTCTGAGTCCAATCGATCATGGTCGCTGTGGTCGATGGATGACATACCGCTTCCCCAATGACGACCCTTGGTCGACGCGCTAGAAGGGCGGCGAAGAGCATACCATCCCCCCTATTATTCATAAGCATCGAGAACGGCTAAATGTCCGAAAAAATCTTTTGGTCATGGTCTCTGGCCTCCGGATCCGAGGGGACGATTGTCAACCGAACTGCATCTGGATCACGAAAACTGTTCAGACCTTTTGCTGCTCCGGATTGTTGTTTATGTAGGGAACTGGTGAGCGCTGCCGAACTGGTCTACCCAGTATTTCCGTACCGACGAAGACGAACGAACACGATGTAAAGCTGACCAGGCGGTACCCATGCTAAAAGTCGTTGTCTCATCGGTGACTCCATCCTCCCCAGAGTCGTGCATCGCACAGCGCGGTGAGACCTGCGAACTGCCGCTCCCGCTCTCTCGATCGGATCTCGGGGCCGGGCAGAAGTCTCGACGCCCGCGTACACGTGGTTCCACCTGTCAGTGGACCGCGGAACTGGATTGCATCCTAACGACAGCGTGGACCCAAGGTGGTCCGCGGGCGGGACGGCGAGCTCTCAAACGAGAACGACCTTCCTGGTCGTGGTCGGCTGTTCGCAAACACGCGTCGGCCCTGGGTCTCTGTAAACCCAAACCCCCGAGATGGACCAAGACAGAAATTGACGAACTACTGTGGTCGATAGACAGTAATGCCTCGCTTTCACTTATCGCTCGGCGGCTCGGCCGTACCGTCGCCGCCGTCCGAAAGCGGCTCTGGGATCTTGGCTACAAAGCTGAAAGCCTCGGCGGATACAAGGTGAAGGAGCTAGCGGAGATGCTCCTCGTCTCGCCGGGCAGAATTCAGTACTGGGTGGAAGAGAACTTTCTGTTCACCAAGGGCGGGCGGATCACAGAAAGTTCACTGACAAAATTCCTCAGCGAACATCCGGCCAGGATCCCTTTCGACACGCTGCTGCCGGAGATGCGGAACTGGCTTCGGGAAATGGGCTATCCCGAGCCTGCACCGCAATCAGCAATGGCCGCTACCGGCGGAGGGGCCGGAGGTGAGGAGACAAAATCCATCGGCGGCTCTAAGCCAATCGGCAAAAGTTGAGGTCGAATGTTGGCTGCCGGAGGCCAACCGCTCATCTTCACACTTATGGAAATAGTGAACGATCCGATGATACCGCGGGTGATTGACAACGTCGTACCACAGCGCCGTACTCCATCGTCCACTCCGTCCTCGAACGATCCATGGGGCCGCGGCCCGGCGAACAACCTGAATGAACAGCGATCGGGACCAAGCGAGCGGAGCACCTGCCAACGACGGGATCGATTGCGCCAGTTCCTCGGTCACGCAATTGGGAAGCACACGCCCAGGCTTGCAACAACAAGCGATCCAAAGAGCGCGAGCACGAGCTTCGATCAGGGCATCGGCAGCGGCCGCCAGCACCTTGCGCTCAACTTGAGTCTCTTGCTGCAGCGCCACCCCCTTCAGATCCGTGCGGTCCAAGGCTGCTGCATGAGTGACAATTTCTCGTTGCCACGTTTCGAACGTGGGCACGCGCGCCGGCGGCTGATTTTGCCAGAGCTCCATCGTGGAATCCCAATGCAGCCAGGTTTGCTCCGTACGGAGGTCAAGATATGCATAGTAGAGAACTGCTTCAAACCAGCCCTCCTGCTTCGCATCCGCAAAGCGCTGGCATTCAATCCATTCCTTCAATCGCCGCCAGACAGCTACATGGCCTTCTTGCCACACTTCATGAGCTTCATCGAGGAAGCCGGCGCACTTGGACTCCAACATCGTCTGGATGCTCGATGGGACGCGAGGACAGACGGAGCAGACGGCTCGTATCCACAGAGAAAAAACCAACCCATCGACATACAAGGCCGATGCTTCCTCAATTCTGTGCCAAGGCGCAATGAGGGCTCGCTGCCGCGCCTGCTGTTTCACGTCACGGCGAAGCGCGGAGACGACTTCCTGAAAATCTCTCTTGGCCATGCCAATCCGTTTCCGGGGGAGGCACCCGGCGTACCCTCGCCAGAGCCTCCTTACTCTACCAGCTATAGCGGGCGCTGGAGTGTTCACGGCCGCCGAGTTTTCGCAAAAGGGCAACGTTGGCAATGAAATCATCTGGATCATTTGAATCTGACCAAAGGTCAACAGTACCGGCGTCCATGGGTGCGAATGAGGACGGGTCGACGACAGGTGGACGGGACCCAAGCAACTGGCGGCACCAAGAAATACTGTTCTGGCTGCTACTGCTCGGTAGCTGGCAGTTTTTGAGTGCTGGTGGAAACCGCAACGGCGTAGTCGGTCTTGCGGGAACAGTTGCGTTTCTTGGGTTTGCCGCGCGCAACCTCGGAAAGCTTACCGAAATGGGATTCAGCCTCGCAGCGTGGCGTGTGGTGCCGAGCGGTACATGGCCGTTGGCCGTCGTCTTCGGTATGGCCATGGGCAGCATGATCTATTGCGTAGGCGTAGCTGCCGGAAGCAACATGAGGCTCGCAACGGACTGGAAACTTATCGTTCTCCAAATTAGCCTAGGGCCCGTTGTTGAAGAAATCTTCTTTCGTGGATACCTCTGTGCCCTCCTGGGGTTCGCGTTCCGAGGGTTCCGTTCATCTGCCGTCGCCAACGCCGTGGTTATCGTGATCGCAGCTGGGGTGTTCTCAATCGCGCATGTGGCGCAGCCCGGTGGTAGTTGGCTGCAATTCTGGTGCATTGGAGCAACTGGCATACTTTACGGCATCGTCCGCGTGCGATGTAAGTCAACGGCGGCGTCTGCGATGGTCCATGCCACGTACAACCTGACGCTCTACGCGATCAACTGGTCTTTGGCGCTTTTCACCATCTGGCAGCAGACACGGTAGTACGTGCTCTGAGCAAGGTGAAGTGGCAAAACGTGCACCATAACGTCGTCCCAAGAGACGAGAAAGAAGAGTGTATCATTTTCCTGATCACCCATAATCGTGACAAGAACTCAACTACGCAACAGCCAGACATCGCTGCCGCACTCCTTATACGCTCGTTCCGGTTAGAGGCGACACCATTCGCAGGAATGGGTCTCGTCCGGTCCTGGCGGATTCTTTGTTGGGAATCCTCGCTTGGGTATTCCGAGCAGACACGGACCTATACAACGAACTCCCCCGCTTCCGGAGTTCTTAGAGGACCTTCATTCCGTTGAGCCTATGGCTGATGCGAAAGGTGGCCAAAGTTTTTCATATTAAAGGTTAACGCGCGGCTGGCACCCAGCGTCAATCGACGGGACGCACCTGGGATGTAGCCATGGTTGCCGCAGTCATTGAGAAAGAAGTCCTTGCCCGGATCCGCGACCAGTTCGGCTTTGCGATCTGCGGCGCATCCTCGAATCCACAATTTCACCGATTTGAAGTGAGGCTATCTCCCTAAGTGCGGAAACGGTATCCCAATGCTGTGGTTTATGCGCGATCAGGATACTACACCGCCTAGCGAGCGACTCGACACCGGCGGGAAGCACGAAAAGATGAACGGGCGCTTTTCACTCATCTTTGCGCTGGGACCAGGGATTTTGCTCGTAGTGTCGGCGCAGTCGGAGCATGCTCTGGCTCGTGTAGACCTACGAGAGCGGCTTGCCTGGGGTACGATCATCCCGATCCGGCACGAGGCATTTTGGGAATTCTGCGATTGCAATTCGAAGGTGAGAGATAGCGGCGGCATGCAACCGCGATGTCATCGAGCGCTTGTTCACCCGTGCCAACGAGTTCTACCCAGAAGCATTCTACGGATCGTTCTCATTTACTTCGCGGGACTTGCTACCAATTTCGTGGGGTGAACCAACTTGTAAAGGACCACCTTATTCACCGCCGCCGAAGGCGGGTTTGGTCACGATAATCTCGCCGGCTCCGAATGTGACAATCTTCGCCGCAGATCGCTGAGCGCGTCGTGAGGCTCCCTGGGCCAAGCCGGTTTTCTTTGGTGAAGCCCTGGAGCGGAGGCCTTTGGGCATTCAACGCGAAAGACCGCCCGAAGGGCGCTCAAAATGGATTGGCTGTCAAAGTGACTTTGACGGGATGCAATTTGAGAATCCGAGAGGGAAATATCGCGGTCCGTTACACCAACTGAACCTCGTCGTGCCACCGAGTGTCACCTATAGCGTTGTCTGTCGCTATGGGAGACAACGTTGATGCGATGAGGACGATCGCCATCGACCGGTAGTCCCCGGCGATTCGCCAAACGTGCGATATTGCCCAGGTCACGGATGCCTTGAGCCTGGGCGGCGGAGATTGTCTCAATTCGAGAGGCTGCACATCCGCATTCAATGTCGTGAAATTCACAAATGTATTTCCCAGAATTGACAAGCTATTGTCAGCTCGATACGCGCATAATTCTCCTCGGGATCGCGCGCTCCCGGAATCGGATCACGAGGTGAACCAAAATGGTAAGTCCAAGACAACTACTGCTGTCGACGTTTTTGAGTGTTTGCGCGTTCTCGGCATCTTCGGGTCTGAACGCCCAGACGGTCCAGTTGATCAACAACATGCGACCACTTTCGGTCGACTTTTACGTGGGAGAAACTTTTACGCTGAATGTATGGGGCGGCGCTAGTCAAACCGTGAACATATCAGCAACGCACAATGGCGGAAGGTGTCCCGAAGTTAGTTGAAGGTTAGGACGGCGGGTAAGCACATCTTACGCTACTTGGCTAACTTTGGAAACTGATTTTTCTAAGCCGGTCTGCCGGCCCAGAATCCCGGCCAATGCCCACAGGTCCTGATGACCGGAGATTTTGCGAAAATGCTGTTCGGTGAGCAACCAAGCCGAAGCGGCCCAACGGTGCACCATTTCCTGATTGCGCCACCGGGTTACCTTGTGCGTGCGATTCTCCACACCGCTGTGCGGGCTCTCGATGATGTTGGTCGTCGCCAGGCATTTGTGGAGCGACGGCGGGATGTCGAGCCGTTGCAGAGTGAACATCTCCTTCAGGCCTTCGCGTAAACTCCGCGCCGCCGATTCGTGATCGTGCTCGAGAAATCGGGCCAGTTGCTCGAGCCGCTTCTCACCTTCCTCGGCGGTCCGGCAGCGGAACGCCGCGCGCATCATGCTCAGTGTCTGTCCCTGCTGTTCTCGGGGCAGCTCATCGATCACGTTGCGCAGCTTATGGTTGCGGCAACGTTGCACCGGCTGATCGGTTCCGAATACTTCCTCAATGGCGGCACGCAGAGCCTTGGCGCCGTCGATCACGAACAAGTATTTCCGGTCGGTAGCCAAGCCGTGTTCGCGCAGGTGAATGAGTAATTCCTTGACGGCCGCCGCATTCTCGGTCGCCCCAGCGGTGATGCCCATCACATGCTTCTTGCCTTCCCCATCTACCCCTACCGCGCTCAAGATCAAGTGCTCGCCGAAGCGCTGGCCGTCGATGTAGATGACCAGGATCTGGACCGAGTCCCAGCGCCGCTCCTGCAATTGTTTGAGCTGCTCGGTGCTAGCCTCGATGACCTGCCGGCTCACGGCGCTGCGCGAAACCCCAACCGTGGAGGCTATGGCGGGGAGCACTTCGTCGTACTCGCGCGTGGAGACGCCGCGCAGGATGGTCCCCAGCATTTGCTGGCCCAGGGCTTTGTTCTCACGGAGCGATTCGTAGGCCGGCACTGGCACCTCGCCGCCGGTCTTGTGCCGTAGGCGCGGCCGCTGCACTTTCACCTTCCGGTCGGCCAATACCACCGTCCCTGGTTGCGAACCGTACCAGCGGATATCGCCGCTCGGCTTGCCAGGAGTGCGTGGGCCGGCGACGTTCTCGGCGCTCAGCCGCAGAATCGTCTCCAGCATCTTATGGCTGAGTTCATGCACAACCGAATTGACCGCTTCACTGGCGCTTTGGATCCGCTCGACCAGCGGCAGTAGGATCTGGCCATTGGCCTGGCAGAACTCCTGGATGATGGAGGCCGACTTCTCGTCGGCCCGGGTCACGATGTGATAAGGTTTCTTCACGGCGGTTGGTCTCCTGTTCGGATTCGTCTTCAGCAACCGGATTCTATCGAATCGGCTGCCACCCGCCGTCCTAACCTTCAACTAAGCTCGGGACATCTTCCCAATGGCGTTCCACTGGGCACAAGTACCCTCGGCACAACGAACGGTTCAGGCTTCTTCACCATCAGTGGAACTATGACCACAGCCGAGATCGGCACGTGGGTGAAGACGCTTACTGTTGGCGGTGTGACGGCAACTCCGACGCTGGAGTTCGAGGTTCTTGGCTCAGCGGTTGAGCCATGTGAATCGGTGGACGTCAGCCCAAACCCTCTCGTCATTTTCAGCTACGACTATTACACATTTAACACGTATCAGTTCTCCACCTTCGGCTCCGGAGACCAGAGTGGCGAGGGGGAAGCGCCTTATTGTGCTATCGCCGGCGTTACATGGGGTGTGCCTGTTGGAAGCGAACATCTCCAAGTCTCGAACGTAACTTTCCCGTCCGCCTACGAGGGCGAAGCAGAGTGGGAAGACGTCGGTGGCCGACAGTTTGGCTCGCACCCCGCATTTGTCTTTGGTGCTTCGCTGTGGGTAGGAGTTGATTTCCGAAACGGAATTCCGTTCGTGGGGCCTGGAGCGACCGATCTGACGGTCTTTCGGGTAGATTACTAACCAAGGAAAGGGAGAAGAACAGCCATGATTCGTATGCTCAACGTATTTACACTGGGAGCGCTCGCCGCCCTTATCGGTAACGCACAAGTTCCCCCCACGACGGCAATGCCGCCGATGAGCGCTGACATTGAGGTGGAAAGGATCACCACGTTGCGAGATGGCAATGTCCTGAAGCATCGGACGACTGGCCATTTTTACCGTGACGAACAGCGGCGGACGCGTCTTGAACTTGGTGACCACGTCACGATCTTCGACCCGGTTGGCCGGAAGATGATCGCCCTCAATCTCACCAAGCGGACTGCCCGCGTAACCAATTTGCAGAACAAACCGGAGGATCGACGGTCGTCGGAGTCGGTGGATAACGAGTCGGGGGCCGCCGTTGATCTTGGAACGCGGGACATCGCCGGCTATCCGGCCACCGGAAAGGAACACAGGACAGTCATTCCCGCTGGTTCAGCTTTAGGAAACGCGCAGCCGATTACCCGCGTCAGTAGGCAATGGTTCTCTGCGCAGCTAACGCTTCCTCTGCTCACAACAGTCGACGACCCACTTGCCGGAAACACGACAACGTCCTACCAAAATCTGGCAGTAAACAAAACGCCAGATCCCGGCTTGTTCAAAGCGCCGGATGGCTTCTCGGTTACGCAGGTATCCTGGATAGACAGACAAGCGCCGCAAAAGTCGACCAATCCGCTAGTCCCGCAGTCCCTCTTTCCGCAGTAATGAGGGCGCTCCTTCTCACGGCTGTCGTAGCCCTAGGGCAACAACCGCCGCCCGACTTTCGGGCGGACACCAATCTGGTGCCGATCGAAGTTCAGGTTGTAAATAGGCATACGCGTCAACCCATACGTGGGTTGACGCGTTCTGATTTCATTGTTCTGGACGAAAACGAACCCAAAGACATTCTCGCGTTTGAGCTTCGAGCCCGTCCGCGTGACATGGCTGTACTCCTTGATGTCAGTGGAGGAACGGTAAACGAAGGGGTGAGGTTCGCGGCAGCTGCCCTACTCGAAATTCAGCGGGAGCAAGATCAGCTTGCCTTATTGAGTTTTTCAGACGGCAAGGCAAAGCTATGGACGCCCCTAACAAGTAACAGCTTGGAACTGGCGGCCAGCGTCAATCGGATCTTCTCGGAGCGAGGGGGAGCCATGGGCCGGGCGGAGAAAACTTCGCGGCTTATAGAGGCCATTCGAACAGCAGCAGATACGCTCGCTGAAACACCACTTGATCGTGAGCCGCTGGTTCTTGTGGTTACCCACAACAGGGATAACTCACGTGGTACGGTTCAGAAGCAAAATCTGTTAGATCGTCTGCTCACGCATTCCATTCGCGTCGAGGCCGTAATCATTCCCGAAGAGTGGATTTCTTCGCGCCCAGGATTTGGCGGCATGTTTGGAAACCCATCCCTTGGTGTGCCTAGCCGGGGCACATCCCCGCCAAGCCGTCCGGCTCCCGAATATCTGGAGGATTTGCATTCAGTGGACTCGCTTGCTGAAAAAACTGGTGGGCAAGCTGTTCTGTTGAACTACCGGAATGCTCAGCGAGCCAATTCGCCACAAGCCACCGGACGGACTTGGGACGTGGATAGAGTCGCAGATACGATCAACACCGAGCTTCTGACACGCATTCGAGAGCAGTACAGCCTCGCGATTCGAGGTGCGAGTGCCGCCGAGCCGCAGTTTCGCCGGCTTGAGATTCGGCTGACAGACGAAGCAAAACAACGATTCCCGGACGCCGAGGTTCATGCGCGGATTGGATACTACAGCGCGCCGGTTGGTGGCTCGAAGGGGCAAGGTGGTGGCCGCCGGTGAGATCGGCAGTGAAACTTACTTTCGCACTTCACCTAGGCCTGGCGGTGTTTGGGCAGGCGCGCCTCCCCGGTCCAGGAACTGGAGGGATCGGGCCCGATGCGAGCTTGGTTGAAAGAACCGCAACAGTTGGCACAAGAAAGCTAGCGGTCCTCCTCCTGCAGTTTGAGGGTGAAGCCGCCCCCACCCACGACCGGGTAACCGCCGAACAGTACCTCAGCGAGGCAAACGACTTTTACAAGGAGGCGTCGTACGGGCAATTCTCTTTTCAATGGGAGATATTGGGGCCATTTACGCTTCCAGTTGCAGCGCCTTGTAGCAGTGTCCAGTTGCTTGCAGCGACGTCGTCTGCCACCGCGGCAGCCGCAGCGGCCAACATCAACTTGAACGCGTACAACACAACGGTCCTTATGGGAGGCGGCTGTGGTCCCCCGCAGGCGGGGCTTGATGGTGCATTTGTCTGGCTGTTTCGGCCGGATTTGGATGCCCGCGTCATTGCGCACGAGTTAGGCCATTCTCTCGGACTGCCTCACGCGGACTTCTTGTATTGCCCGTCGGCACCTTACATTCCGGGCCCCCTGTCCTTCGGCGCGATGGATAACCGGTGTCAGCGTTTCGAAGGTGACGATCGCTACGACATCATGGGAGTAAGTTTCCACCACTTCAACGCTATCTTCAAAGAGCGGCTCGGCTGGCTTAGCCCTCTCGAGGTTCGGCAATCAGGAATCTATCGCATCGAGCCGCTTGAACTCGCCCGAAGTTCCGTCAAAGCGATCAAGATCAAGCCCGGCAGTGGCGAACCTGTGTACTTGGAGTATCGTCAACCAATCGGTTTTGACCGTTTGTCGCCTCAGTTTGCTCAATATGGCGGTATGTTCAAGGGCGCCCTCATACACCTGAGTCAGTCATCGTCAGGCGCCCCCTTTTCTGCACTCATCGCGATGGACGTGAGCACCGATCCCTATCCTAACTTTCCTTCAACACCCCAGTTAGCGTCCCAGCGAGGACGGCCCGCGCTCGTGCCAGGAAGAACCTTCGTAGATCCGGCGAACCGGTTCTCGGTCAAGGCTTTGTTTGCGACTGCTGACGCACTCGAGGTTCAGGTCACGATGGGGAGCGACGGGCAAGAACCTCGCTTCAGCTTCGGCCAGCCGCTGGATGGATCGCTGGTAAGTGGCAAAGTCAAAGTAACTCTCGTCGCCGCGGAACGAGATACGATTTCCTCCATAGCTCTTTCCCGTGACGGCGAACCCCTGGACCTTCCGGTGATGCAAGAGGGTCCACAATCATTCACTGTCAACTGGGATACATCGTCTGAACAGCCTGGGGTTCACGAACTGAAAGCGACGGTGTTTGGGACAACTGGCGCCATCGCAACAAGAACGATTGCCGTAAGTGTTCACCGTCCCCCAACCGTCACTGTGACTCCAACGAATCAGTCTGTTGCCTTCGGAACCGCAGTTACCCTTCTCGCGGTAAGCGGAGTCGACCCTGGGGCATCGGTGATAAGTGTCAAGTTCTTACTCGATGGCCCTTCGGGGTCGTCACAAATAACTGGGACCGCGGGCTCCAATGGAGTCTACACAGCGATTTGGACTCCAACCGAGCGTGGCACGTTCGCAGTGTCTACGGAGATCGAGGACTCATTTGGTGCTCGGAACTGGAGCACCACTACAGTCCAGGTGCAGGTTGCAGACGCGGCAATTTCTACTCAAGGGGTCGTGAACGCCGCCAGCTATCGGGCCGTCGTCGCACCCGGCTCTCTCGTTTCCATCTTCGGCGGAGGGTTCACCCCTGAAGCGTTAACGGCGTCCTCCATTCCGCTACCCTTCGAGTTGGGAGGAGTTTCGGTCATGGTAGCTGGAATTCCGGCACCAATTCTCTTCGCCGCGCCCAGCCAGATCAACGTTCAGATCCCATGGGCCATGGAACAAGTTTGCAGCGCCTCGCGCTCGATCGACATCGTTGTGCATGGACCCCGTGGGATCGCTGAAGGACGGGTTCGTTGCGCTCTTCGGTCGCCCGGATTGTTCGGATTCGGCAATCAGCGTGGTGCGCTGGCGACACATCAGGACGGCGTACTGGTCGGAATCCCCGGCACCTTTCCCAATGCACTAGCACGTCCAGCGAAGCCGGGGGACGTAATAACCCTGTGGGCGACCGGTCTCGGCCCCGTCTCCCCGGCTGTGCGGGACGGGTCCGATTCGAAGGATACTCTTCGCACTGTGACTGTAGTTCCAGAGGTAAGGATCGGAAACTTGCCGGCTACGGTAATATTTGCGGGTCTTTCGCCGGAGTTTCCCGGAGTAAATCAGGTGAATGTCGTGGTTCCACCCGGAGTGCAAACAGGCGATGAAGTGCCGCTTATCATAAACGCCGGTGGTAACTCCGACGCGGCCCGAACCATTGCGATCGGTCAATAGGCTAATCCCAGAAATCGTCCAAGTAGTGTCGGGAAAAGGGAGATGCTGTGTGTCTTAGATAAGAGGACGCTGTAGCTTTCAGTTGCTGTGTCGCTCGCATCGGCGATTGCCGCTACCAAGCAAGCGACACACTGGGCGGTCACCGCTACACACTTCAGCTCTAGGACCTTTTCGTGGGATTCGAGGACCATCAATGGAACAGATGCACTGGGCTCCTGTCCGTACCCGGTTGGATCTACCTGTTAGTGAAGGGGAGATATCACCTCATGGGCATAGACGCGAAGCCTATCAGATGATGGAGCGAAACCTGGATTCCCAAGGTTTTGCCTATTGTCATAGACCTCCCGGAGCAATGGTAGTCTTGATCGAAGAGTGCCCACCCGATGCCACTGTAGATGACGACTTTAATTGCGCGGGGGTCAGAGGAGGGGATGTCCTACTTCTGTCTCACCACACAATAGTTCGGCTTAAGGCAAATCGGACGTTGAGAGTCTTAACATTGACGATTGACCGGCTGCACCTGGGCCGGCCTCATGCGCGAGTTGTCTGGCTTGCGCATTTTAGATTTCCCCACACAGTATCCTCTGCGAGATCGAGAATTAGCGCAGGCCGTTTGCGATTTAAAAACCCGCTCTATTAATAGAGGTCTCATAGGCGATTGCTACGGAACGGCGTATGTTCGCGAGATCGTTCGACAAACGCTACGAAAATCAGGGCACGTTCCTTTGCATGCGACGGACTATAAGGACCCTCTCCCGGTCTCTTCTATGAAGTTGGTCTTGGACTTCGTTTACGCGAACGTTTCAGAGTCTTCTCTGTGCGCTGCGGTTCTTGCGGATTTGGCGGGCCTCCAGGTAGATACCTTTCGGCATCGGTTTAAGCGAAGTTTTCAACGGTCCGTTTACCAGTTTGTCTTGGACGTCCGTATGGAGTGCGCCGCCGAGCAGTTGATGAGCACGAGGAAGCAGGTTAGCCAAATTGCTATGGATACTGGGTTCGCGGATCATAGCTATTTTTGTAAGGCATTCAGGTCCAGGATCGGGCAATCGCTGCCGAGTACAGAAATCGACATCTGTGGCCGGCGGAAAAGGAAAGCTGACCTTAACCTGAGGAGTCCGACGCGCAAGTGCGGATTCTGTGAGAAGGATGAACTGAGCTTCGGGCAATATCCCACAGGAAGCCGAGCAATTCCCGCGCAAATGCGGTCACGATCTAGCGCCGGTTCGTGAAAACGCACGTGAACCCGATCCAGTTCAGATACTTCTTGGTCCAGGCCTAGCCCGCATCCCTGGGCCGATTGCCGTAACGCAGCAGGAACTTGCCCAGCCGGTGCCGGTCGCGAAGCTGATCCTTCTTAGCCGCTTCGAGCGCTCGCACCAGATCGCGGAGCGCTTCATGCGCCGCGTCCGGTACCTACACGGGCGTCAACTCCCCGGCACGATAACAACGCGCCAGCTTCTCGGCGTCGCGACGGTCCGTCTTCACCTGGTCTCCCGCCTTCACCGACACCAACGACGGCTCTATTACTTGGCATGCCACTCCCAGTTCGTCAGTTGCCAATACAATACGTAGCCCGTCGGACCGGCTTCATAGCAACACATCAGCTTGCCTGACTGCCCCAACTTACCAATCAACCTCCGCACAGACTCCGGTCGGTTAGGAATCGTTCACAGGCTCCGCACCTCGCGACCAGCTTCAGCCCAATGTCACTTAGTAATCGTTGTCGGCAACATAAAGCATTTTATGTTCAATGTATGGGCGGCTCGGAGTTCGGCGATATTTTGCGTCTGTACGAGCAAGTGCTACCTGCCGATGGATGGGAGGACCTCCGGCAGCAAGGAAGGCCACGGGCGCGCGAGGGGATCTACTTTTTAGCGCCGCTTGGCCGATGTTCAAGAGCTCTTCTCGCGTGACCGCTTCCACTTTTTCCCGCAATTCCTCGCCGAGTTGTATTCGTGTGCGGGGTGACGGTCTCCTCGGGTTCCCGATCTAACCTTAGTGGGCCACTAAGTTCTGTATTGCAACGAACAGTTCGAAACGCATCCATCATGGGATCTCTAATGAACGGCAAACATCCGGACGGCACATCAAGCTGGTGCTACATCTCTTTAAAGTCATTATGTGCCCGTGCCCTACTCCGCTTGTCAATTCTGGGGAAAGTTGCGGCCGAAGGCCTCACACAGGCGGCGGCAATGGCAGCCAGTTGCGTCGCGGGCCGTCACCCATGCGCGCTGGTACTCTTTTCGAACCGCCTATCACATTCAAGAATCCGAGCGGATTGCCTTTCGGATATCCTCGATCTCGCCCTTTAGTAGCGCTACTCCGATGTTAAACCGTAGAGCGGTTTCGGATAACATTCGCGCCTCCCGGTCCAGCGAGACATTATTCCCGTCGTTCTTGACGACTAGGCCGCGAGCCTCGATAATCCGAGGTGACGACTCACCGTGTAGGGCCGCCCTGAATTCCTCTTGAAATTCGATGTCTTGGGTCTTATAACCCGGCGTGTCGGCATTGGCGATGTTTGAAACGGTCAACTTCTGTCGCAGACTAAGAAGATCTAGATACGTCTGTATATCTTTCCCCACCCCTGCGATTGAATCCGCCATGCCAAAAAGCTGAGCACGCGTGGTTCCTTTCCCCTTTCCTGCTTGGAAGGCAGTTGAGAGCAAAGCGGTGTCAATAGACCGCCAGTTTTGTGCCGCCAGCGTCGAGAATGTGACGGACCTCGGGGTTCAAAGGGCGGCCCCGTGTTGTCAGCCGAAATTGTCAGTCCTTGTGCAACCTCAGCACTCTCACTTGGCCACGTCGAATGTGATCGCCTTTCTGTTTGACTTGCGAAAATGCCATCGCGTAGTACTCTGGAAGGGTTTGACGCGCGACTTGTGAGCCGTCCTACAAATAGTGCTGGGAGTCGCCGCGCGGCTGCGGGCGCCAGGACCCTTAGCCTTATGAGCTACGCCAGATCGAATCGGAAGGGCCAAAGAGATGTCCGAATAGCCGGTGCGAGTTCTCACCGGCTCCTGCGGCAGTTTCAGGAGCATCGCAGCGTACGGGCGTGCTGCTTGCTGGTGTTCTTCGGGCTCCTTTCCTTTTGCGGGTGCCGAAAAGCAACTCCGGCGCGCGTTCCACAGGCTCCCTCTTCCGGCAATGACCGCCGCTTGCTCATTGAATCATTGGCCCACGGCGAACTCGACATAGAAATTCTAGCGACGTGCAGTAATGGTGGAGTGCGTGAGGAACTCAAATCCTATTGCCAGGAGGAAGTATCGAAACAGCGCCGCGAAAGCGACGCATTGAGAACGTGGCTCGGAGATTGGTATGGCGCGCGAGTCGAAGATTTGCCCCAACTGAACCAGATTAAGGAGGAGCGGCGCCTGGTTCTCCGTGGCTTGGAGCCTAAAGGGGATTTACCTTACGAACGCCGGATTCTGATGAACATCGTGAGCCATGCATCTGAAGCCATGACCGACATGCGCGCTTGTGCCGCGGAGGCATATCGAAAGGAACTGAAGGATTTTTGCCAGGTGACGGGGGAAGCACGGCAAACCAGTGGCAGAATTCCAGAAGCATGGGTATGTCGATGGTACCGAGACTGCATCTCGAGAGCCTTTCCGCCCTATCCCCGATAGCGGGCCCGCCTGATTCATCTCATACGCTGGCGCCATCAGTCGCCCCTCGACTGGCAGGTTCGCGAGTTTCCCATCGCGAAAGATCTTCCACCACAGCGATGCCTCAGCTCGCAAGACGAGTGCGACTGAGTCTCCGGCAGTTACGAACATTACGGAAGAACCCAATGAGTCCGGTGGAATGACCAGCCCATTGGCGTCTAAATTCATGTGACGATGGGGTTTCTGTCGATCGTTTCTTTCGCATCGGCACAGAATTAGAAGCAGCGCTTTGGAAAGTCTTGGAGGAACTTCTCTCCCTGCTGGCATGCTCCCTATGAAAAAGATGTGCGCTGTTGAGCCACGCCTGTAAGGAGTTCCCGGAGACGCCATGAGGGGTCTTCGTAATTCGAAGAGGTTTTTCGATTGCCCGCAAGCAAGGCTGCGGGAACCCCGCGCGCCCGGACTTCCACTCGTGACTTCCTCCGGCGTTCTCGGACCGCAAGGCACCAGGCACTTCGGAATGCACCTTGCGTAGAAAATTTCGTGTGCTAAGCTGAAGCTGGTGGAACGTGGATCTAAATTATGGCGTGCGGCGGCGATTCTGCTGCTGTTCGTATCCGCGTTGAATTTTGTCAATTTTGACCTCCAGGCCCGCACTCCGTTCTCACCGGCCCAGTCCAATTCGGACGACGCTTGCCCAACTTCGAGCCACGACTGCTTCGCTTGCTGCGGTCATATCGTCCTCGCTGCTCCCCCGGAAGTCGTCGTTCAGTTCCAATTGATCAACCTTACGGACGAAGGCGATCCCAAAGTCTTTCCAACCGACCCCCTCGTACCCTTTCACCCTCCCAAGGCCTAAAACTCTGCATCTAGTTCGCGTCTGAAAGGGCGCGTGTGTCTCCCTGTGCAATCCGCGTCACCGGGGCTTTGTCGCCTCGGCCGCAAAGTCTTTTGGAGGCAATATGCATGTGCCATACACAACCCTGCCGGGGGCATTCGGGCCGCCATTGGGTACTGCTAGGGGCAAACCGGGTGACGCCGGGGAATCTGCTGCGTTTCGGACGCTCGTTTTAGACTACGCCGACAAGGTTCATAGCGTTCTATCGGCATTGCTCGGCAGCGGAACCTTGGCGACGGAAGCAAGTATCGAAGCTTTTGCGAGGGCGTACTGCCGGGTCGAAAACAGTCCTCAGCCATGGCTAGAGCTAATAAAGCTAGCGTTGGCGGAGTGCAGTCGGCTTCGCCGGCGAGTGGCCCTATGCGGACTCCTTAAGTTCTTTGAGGCGCCCAGCCGCGATAGCCGCGAAGCTACGCTCCGGATACTCAGGAAATTGTGTTGGCACGATAGGGTTCTGCTCGTATTGCGCGAGGTTGGCGGGCTCTCGCCCGAGCAAGTTGCCTACGTGCTTGGTCGCGGGGAGGAGGATGTCCGCGCTGATCTGTTTGTCGCTCGTCAACACCTACTGCAATTAGCTAAAGGAATCATAAATGAAAATCGGAACTGAGCGATCCGCTCTACTCTTCGTCACTGCGCTAGTCTCTTCGAGCGCGTTTGGGCAGGCTCCGACTCCCTCGGCATCCTATCTCGATCAGGCGCGGGGAACAGCAATCGAGCAATTGGTGGATCTGGCCTTTCGTCAGAACTCCGATCTGCTGGCTACTCGACAGCGTCTGACCGAAGCTCAAGGGCTACTTCGACAGTCAGCCTTTAGGACAAATCCAGCGATCGACATGAGTTACGGCGATGGCGCCCCGGTCGGAAGCGGCCCAAATCTTCGCGAAGTCTCGATTGGGTACAGCCACATTTTCGAGTTGGGTGGAAAACGGCAACGCAGGGTCGAAGTTTCTGAATGGGGCGTGAAGCTCGCCGAGCTTGAGATTGCGGACCGTGAGAGGCAGATACGCAGTGACGTGAAATCGAAGTATGCAGAGGCTCTCGCGGCGATCCGAAACCTTCAGTTCACCGAGGAATTGTTGGGCTTAAACAGTGAAACGCTTCGAGTCACTCAGGCAAGAGTCCGGCAAGGGGAAGCGCCTGCGGTGGATCAAGGTTTGTTGCAAGTGGATGTAGGTCGGCTGCAGTCGGATCGTGCACTCGTTGAAAACCAAGTTCTTCGCAATGTTCTTGCGATCAAGCCGCTGGTGGGAATCAGCCTTGACCAAACTCTTCAGCTTCGCGGAGATCTCGTTAGCTGGCAAACAGGCATCACGTTAGCCGAAGCGCTCGCAAGAGCATCTCAGGCTCGACCGGATCTGGCAGCCACCAGAATAGAGCAGTCCCTCCGCGATTCCGAAGTTAGGGCATTTAAGGCTGAAGCAGTCCCTAACCTCGTCGGTAGCGTCCGGTTTACGCGTACGAACGACCTCTTCGATCAGTTCGGAACAAATCGGGCAGGAGCCGTGGTGCCGATCCGGGATCTCGACAAAATGCTGACCGCCGGTGTGTCCATTGTCTTACCTTTTCGCAACCGAAACCAAGGCAATATCCAGGCCGCGGAGGCGCGCACTACGTCGGCGAAACTTCGGAGCCAGTATCTTGAGCAGGTCGTAGCGCAAGAAGTGACGTCTGCGTATCGCCGATTTGAGGCCGCCAAACAAGCCCGTTCGATCTTTGAGGGCACAGTATTGAACCAGTCCCAGGACAACGTAAGAATCATCCGCGCTGCATATACCGCCGGTGAACTGCGCCTCTTCGACGTCCTGAATGAACAGCGGAGACTCGTTGACACGCAGCGAGCCTACACTGACGTACTTCGTGAATACTATCTGTCCGTCGTTGAACTCGAACGCGCCATTGGCGTGGAACTTCCGTAGGAGCCAAACAAGAATGACCGATAAGAATCGAAATCGCATATTGGGTGCCGCTCTCCTGATAGTGGGGGGGCTGGTCGGTGTCGACATCTGGATGCGGATGGGCTCCCGGCAGGTCGCCTCCGCGACCACTGATAAAGGCGCTGCCAAAGAGGACGCGAAGGCCGAGGACGCGAACAAACCGCTGAAGCTCGATCCGGAGGCTCAAAAGAACATAGGTCTGACGAAACAGCAGGCGGAGCTGCGGAATGTGATCGAAACGCTGCAGGTGACGGGCAGTATCGGTCCTAATGAGACCAGGGTGGCTCACATTCGGCCTCTGACGCAGGGCCGGATTCTTGACGTCAACGTCACTCTCGGGGATACTGTCCGCACAAATCAGGTGCTCGCCGTCTACGACAACATCGAACTCGGCGAGCTTCTCGGTCAGTACAACGTTGGACTTGCAGCTATCTCTAAAGCGAATGCTGATGCAGAGGCAGCGGAGAAGTCCTTGGACCGCGCACGCAACCTTGTAGCCCTTGGCGCAGTTGCCCAGGCGGAAGTCGAGCGCCGTAGCGCAGAGCACGCAGGCGGCCTAGCGGCGATCAATACGCAACGAGCGGAGTTGGCCCGGATCGAGGAGAAGATGCACAGGTATGGCCTAACGGATGCCGACATCAAAGAAGCCATTCAGACGGGGCGGGAACACCGCGAAGTCTCACGCACGCCGGTTCGTGCTCCGATCGGTGGAGTTATCACAAAGTATGATCTTGCCCAAGGCGAAGTCGTCGCGGCCGATCGAGAGATCTTTACAATCTCTGATCTCTCTACTGTGTGGGTGCAGGCAGATGTTTATGAAAAGGACATTGCCGCAGTACGAAAGAACCTACTCGTCAAGGTATCCGTAGATGCTTTCCCAGGAGAGGTGTTTCAGGGCCGCATTACCTATATCAGCGACGTACTTGACCCAAAGACCAGGACCACAAAAGTCAGGTGCGAAGTGGCTAACCCGTCTGGCCGCCTCAAAGTGGATATGTTTGCCACGATCGCCATTCCTACCCCACAAGGACGAACCGCGACGATGATACCATCCACTGCGATTCAGCAGATCGATGATCAGCCAGTGGTCTTTATTGCATTGTCTGCTAACGAGTTTGAACGCCGCAACGTGGTTGTAGGGGTACGCGACGGCGAGTGGGTCGAGATTGTCAGTGGACTGAAACCGAAGGAGACGGTTGTAACGACGGGAAGCTTCGATCTGAAGTCATTGCTCCTTCGGGGCCGAATTGGAGAGGCGGAATAATCCATGCACAACTTGGTTGAGTTCGCCCTCAAATATCGTTTCCTCGTGATTGTTCTCACGCTCTTGCTCGTCGGAGTGGGCATCTACAGCCTGGGGCGCTTGCCGATTGATGCAGTGCCTGATGTTACCCCTAACCAAGTCCTCATTATCACGCGCGCGCCCGGGCTTGGGCCGGTGGAAGTGGAGCGTTTCATCACCTTCTCTGTCGAAAGCGCCATGAGTGGGCTCCCGGGAATCCAAACTATCCGTTCGACGTCGCGTTTCGGCTTGTCGGTTGTCTATGTCTTTTTTGATGAATCGATGGATATCTACTTTGCGAGGCGACTCGTTCTGGAGCGCTTGCCGCAGGCGCGCGAAGCGATACCCGCCGGCTTTGGTACGCCCGAAATGGGACCGATATCGATCGGCCTTGGCGAGATCTATCAGTTTGAAGTCAAAGGGAACACCTCTCCCATGGAGTTGCGCTCCGTTCTCGACTGGGACATCGCCTACAAACTACGCTCGCTGCCAGGCGTTGTTGAAGTCAACAGCTTTGGCGGCGAGTTGAAGACGTATGAGGTTCAGCTCGAAACCGACAAAATGGTCGGTTACAACATATCTCTGCAGGATGTCGTGACCGCTCTCGAGTCCAACAATTCGGCGAAAGGGGGGGCCTACATTGAGCACAATGGCGAACAGCAGGTAATCCGCGGAGAGGGGCTCGTGGAGACACTTAGCGATATCGGCAATGTCATCGTGAAAACGAGCGAAGGGGGCGTGCCGGTATTTATTCGCAACCTCGGAGCCGTGAGCTTCTCACCGCGGGTCCGTCAAGGAGCCGTGACGCGCGACGGACGGGGCGAAGTTGTAACGGGCGTTGTCCTGATGCTCATCGGCGAGAATTCCCGCGCAGTGGCCCAGAGGATCGGGGAGGAAATGGAAAAGATCAAAAAATCGCTGCCTCCCGGAATCACGATAGACAACTACTATAACCGAACGGACCTGGTGCAAAAAACGATCCGAACGGTTTCGCAAAATCTCATTGAGGGTGGCATCCTCGTCATCGTCGTGCTTCTCTTGCTCCTAGGTAATTTCCGCGGCGGCTTGATCGTGGCTTCGGCGATCCCGCTGGCCATGCTAGCGGCCTTTACGGGAATGCTCTATGCAGGGCTTTCCGGAAACCTAATGAGCCTGGGAGCGATCGACTTCGGTCTGATTGTAGACGGCTCGGTGGTGATGATCGAAAACGTTGTCCGGAAACTCGCCGAGCGAAAGGATGGGGAGACCATGAGCCCTCGTCACACCATTCTTGAAGCTGGCAAGGAGGTTGCCAAGCCCGTGTTTTTCGGCGTTCTGATTATCATGCTGGTCTACCTCCCGATCCTCAGCCTGCGCGGTGTGGAGGGCAAGATGTTCCGGCCAATGGCGCTCACGGTGATCTTTGCTTTGGCTGCGTCGCTTGTCCTAGCCCTAACTCTAATGCCAGTTTTGGCCTCAATATTCTTCCGCAAAGGGGTCAAAGAGAAAGAGACTTGGCTGATCAAAAAAGCTCATCAGGTCTACGTGCCCGTCGCAAACCGGGCGATTGCAAATCGCGGTTTCGTTGTGGCGGTTTCTGCGGTGATCTTCGCGGTCAGCGTTTTCGTTGCGTCAAGAATGGGGGCGGAATTCATTCCGCGACTGAGCGAAGGGGCGTTGGCTGTTCAGGCGTGGCGCTTGCCGAGTGTCGGTCTGACCCAGTCAGTAAAGAGCACCACACTCATTGAGAAAACTATCAAGAAGTTCCCAGAGGTGACGACCGTCGTGTCCCGGACAGGTCAGGCTGAGATCCCGACGGACCCCATGGGAATTGAAGTAAGCGACATCTACGTCATTTTGAAACCGCAGGAAGAGTGGACGACGGCGACGAATCGTGAGGACCTGATCGAGAAGATGGACAAGGAACTTGAGAAGGATGTACCCGGTACGGTTTTCAGCTACTCTCAGCCGATTGAGCTCCGCATGCAGGAATTGATCGCTGGCGTCCGCTCTGATATCGCCATCTCTCTGTTCGGCGACGATCTCGACACGTTGAAACGTAAAGCCGACGAGATCGTGAATGTTGTCAGCCAGGTGAACGGCGCCGCCGATACCAAAGCCGAGCAGATCGCGGGATTGCCTTATCTTCGCGTGCGGATTGATCGTTCCGCCATAGCCCGCTATGGAATCAATGCGTCCCAGGTGCTCGATGTCGTGGAGTCGCTCGGCGGCAAAACCGTCGGGCAGGTGCTTGAGGGGCAGCGACGATTCGACATGCAAGTTCGGTTCAAGCAGTCGGAGCGAGAAGACATTGATCGCATCCGCAACATCAAAGTGGCCGATCCCCAGGGACGGCTCATTCCGCTGAGTCAACTGGCCATGATCAAGGTGGAGCAGGGACCGGCACAGATCAGCCGTGAAAACATCCAACGCCGAATCTCTGTAGAGACAAACGTTCGAGGAAGAGACATCGCGTCCTTCGTGGCGGAGGCGCAGCGCGCCGTGAACCAGAAGGTAAAACTGCCGCCGGGCTACACAGTTACCTGGGGCGGCCAGTTTCAGAATCTTCAGGAGGCGACTCAGCGCCTCGTGATCGTTGTCCCCCTGGCGCTCTTCCTGATCTTTGTCGTGCTGTATACGATGTTTAACTCAGCGCGGTTGGCGACGTTGATCTTTATCAATGTGCCTATGGCAGCGACTGGGGGGATCTTCGCATTGGCCTTGAGAGGCCTTCCTTTCAGTATTTCGGCCGCTATTGGCTTCATCGCGTTGTTCGGTGTTGCCGTGTTGAATGGGGTTGTTCTGGTGAGCTATATCAACGATCTCCGCCGAGATGGCATGAGCCCCCAAGAGGCAGCCATACGCGGGGCCGAGATTCGCCTTCGGCCGGTCCTTATGACAGCGCTTGTTGCGAGCCTAGGGTTCATTCCAATGGCGCTGGGACACGGTGCGGGCGCGGAGGTCCAGCGACCGCTGGCGACCGTCGTGATTGGCGGATTGGTGACATCCACACTGCTCACCCTCCTCGTCCTTCCGGCGATCTATCCCTGGTTTGACAAAGACTCAACGGACGTTGAACTGTGAGGTGGTCATGAAAGAGATCAAGGCGATTATTCAGCCGCACATACTCTCGCGGGTTGTCGACGCGCTCAAAGAGATTGAAGATTTACCTGGCATTACCGTTTCCGCAGTTAGGGGATTCGGAAAAGGGCGAGCGAAAGATGCCCCGTACAAGGTGATCGAGGAAGGAGTCGAATATGCCACAAAAACAAAACTTGAAGTCGTGGTGCCGGACGACATCGTGGAACTAGTGCTGGCTACGATCTGTCAGTATGCGCGGACCGGACGGCCCGGCGACGGAAAGGTTTTTGTTTCGAACGTCGAGGATGTGATCAACATCAGAACGGATCCGCGGGGCGAATGGCCGAAGTGATGACGAGCAGAGAATGAGAACAAACGGCGGGAAGAGCGAAAACACGAGATTCGAGCACCTGTAGCACCTTAACGTCTCGGCTCGTTGTATCGCGGTGGTAAGGATGCATTGATCAGAATTACCGCGGCAATCATCGAACGTCCCGCCGGCGTTGGCCACATGAGAGAGCCGAGCAGGATGTAGCTCAGGTCTGGCGTTGTAGGTGCGCGTTCAATGAGACACAAGAGGCTTAGCCGTAAGCAGCGAGTTGAAAAAAACTCACGTCGGGCGTTTGTGTGGGGCTTGTTAGTTTTCCTGGCGACATTAGCGGGCGGCGCGCTGATGTGGCTTGCGGCTGGACGACCTCGGAGACACGGCAACCATTGGCATTGGGAAAACGATAGACCCAGACCTGAGGAGAGCAAAGATAAGACTCCAAGGTGAATACGAAGAAACGTGCGCCATGTCGGGTCCGTCCGTAGCGGAGTGTCAGAGTTATGAACATCGAGTTGATGAATTGGAAGGGATGGGGCGAGATCGTCTCACACTTGGTTCAGTTGGGAATGGCGTTTTTGCTCGCGCTTCCGATCGCATTGGATCGCGAGCGGAAGGAACGCAGCGCTGGGCTGAGGACACTGATACTCGTCGCTGTTTCGACTTGCGGATACATGATGGCGGGCCGAGCTTCCTTTGGACGGAATACGGACGCTGAGTCCCGTCTTTGGCAGGGAATCGTTACAGGAATCGGGTTCATTGGCAGTGGTGCGATTCTCAAGACGCAGGCATCGGTTCGAGGAACGGCGACAGCTGCGAGCATTTGGAATACCGCTGCAATTGGGGCGAGCGTTGCTTACGGTAACTATGACATCGCCGTCGTACTCAGCGTTTTGAACGTTATCGTGCTCCGGTGGCTCGCGCCTCTCAAATCAGAGCCAGATTCAAACATACCGCTTGACGCGGAGTTCGGCCAACGCCGACCTATAGAAACGCCGACTGAGCCGACGCAAGGACAGATGTTATGAGAATCCCGCAATTCACCTACGTGCCAAGTTTGAAGATTCGTACGGAAAGTTGGATTCGGGGAAGAAGGATTGGCAATGAGCTCGAAAGTTCGCATTGATCTTGCGCTACTTCTGCCAGAGGTACCAGATGAACAGGACGCCTGCGTTCAACGCCTGGTGACGCTGCTTCAAAAGAAGGAGGGCATCCAGACGACGCACGCACTAACCAAGGATGGTGCGAAACCTCAGATCTGCATACACTACGATCCGAATCGAATCACTCTGGCGCAGGTGGAGCGACTTACGCGTGCGGCTGGGGCGGAAACGACAGGTCAGTTTGGGCATGCCGTGTTGCCAATTCGGATCATTGACGCCGAGGATGCCTCGCAGCGAATCGAGAGCGAGTTGGGCAAGATTGATGGCGTCATCGCTGTGAGCGCAAATCTGCCGGCCCAGGTCGTGCGGGTCGAATTTGAGCGGGCGAAGACTTCGACGGAAAAGATCAGCGCTGCGCTTGAACAGCTGGCGTATGCTCCTCAGGCGGCTCCAGAAGTGAGCGAGGAGCAGCCTACGGCCAAGGTACAGCCCAAGCCCGGTCTGGCAGGATGGTATGCCGCGAATCGCGAACTGACATGGAGCCTTGTTGCTGGCGTGCTGCTGTTGATCGGTTGGGTGGGTGAGCGGTGGTTCGCGATTCCCCAACCGGTGGCGATCGGCATTTTCGCCGTGTCCTACATTTTCGGAGGATTCGATCTCGTTCGCCATAGCGTTGGCGCTGTTCGTCGCGGCAAATTCGCATTGGATATCGATCTCCTCATGTTGCTGGCGGCCATCGGGGCTGCCGCGTTGGGGGAGTGGGCGGAGGGCGCGTTCCTTATTTTCCTGTTCTCGCTCGCGCATGCCCTGGAGCACTATGCGTTGGGACGAGCCAGAAAGGCTATCGAAGCGCTCGCGGAGCTAGCTCCGCCGATGGCGCGTGTACTTCGAGACGGGCGTGAAGTCGAAACCCCCGTTGGCGGCGTTGCCGTGGGAGATGTAGTGGTTGTCCGTCCAGCGGAGCGAATCCCCACAGACGGCAAAGTGCGTTCTGGGCAATCGAGCGTCAACCAGGCGCCCATAACTGGCGAATCCGTGCCTGTGGACAAGGCGCCGGAAGATGACGTATTTGCAGGAACAATCAACGGCGAAGGAGCCCTCGAAGTGACCACCACACGGGCGGCCGGCGATCGCACGCTCGACCGTGTCGTGAAAATGGTGCAGGAGGCGCAAACGCAGAAGGCGCCAACCCAACGCTTCACAGAGCGCTTCGAACGGATCTTCGTTCCGCTAGTCCTGATTGCCGACGCGTTGCTCATCTTCGTGCCACCTACGATGGGCTGGCTTTCGTGGGCGGATAGTTTCTATCGTGCGATGGCCCTCCTGGTCGCATCCTCGCCCTGCGCGTTGGCGCTAGGCACGCCCTCTGCCGTACTCGCGGGCATTGCACAGGCAGCACGGCGTGGAGTCTTAATCAAGGGAGGTGAGCACCTCGAGAATCTGGGTAAGCTGAGGGCGATTGCACTCGACAAAACCGGAACGTTGACCGTCGGCAAGCCCGAAGTTACAGATTTGGCCGCCGCAGAGGGCAGTACGACGGATGAGTTACTTCGCGTGGCCGCCGCGGTCGAACGGCGATCGCAGCATCCTCTTGCGCAAGCGGTGGCGCGCCGCGCTGAATCAGATCAGATTGCGATGCCTGAAGCAGGCGAACTGCAAAGCATTACCGCACGGGGTGTTCGATCGTCCGTCGAAGGGAAGACGGTCGAGATTGGCAACCTGAGGCTTTGGGAGCAGGATGGCATCGCCATACCGAACGACGTTCGGAATGCCGTTATGGCACTTCAGGGGCGGGGCCGGAGCGTGATGGTTGTCCGCCACGGTGAGCGCTGGCTCGGCACGATCGGGCTTGCTGACCGGCCGCGCGAGGGTGTTCGGGAGATTCTCGGTCGCCTGCGCAATCTGGGTATTCGGCCGATTATCATGCTTACCGGCGACAACCGGGGAGTGGGTGAGGCCATCGGAAAGGAGGTCGGCGTAGATGAAGTTCGAGCCGATCTGTTGCCGGAGAACAAAGTTACCGCGATTCAGGAGTTGCTCACAACCCATCAGCAAGTGGCGATGGTTGGCGACGGCGTGAATGACGCACCCGCGCTGGCCAACGCGACAGTGGGCATCGCCATGGGCGGCGCAGGAACCGCCGCGGCCCTTGAAACTGCTGATGCCGCGCTGATGGGTGACGATCTTTCCAAGCTACCCTTCGCGGTTGGTCTTTCGCGTCAGGCCCGTTCCGTAATTCGCCAGAACCTTTACGTTTCACTCACCGTCATCGTATTACTTGTCTTCACAACGATCAGTGGCGTCGCCGGAATAGGCCTGGCCGTACTCGTACATGAAGGCTCAACGCTGGTGGTCATCGCTAACGCACTACGGCTGCTGGCATACAACGAGGAACCTATTCAGGCAGATGCCGATAAGGCGAAAGCTGTGGCTCGCTAACAAAATGAGGAGAGTATTGACAGTGAAAAATTGACACTGGTCAGTAACCCTGCCTTGAGGTATGAGAGTTCGAAAAGATCCTTTATGAGTGACATTCCCAGCGGCAAAGCTAGATACATCAACTGGCTTCCGCTAACTCGAACAAGAGATTGGAGGACCTTTACGATGAAATCCCATAGCACGGTCACGGATGCGATCCTCGTGGGATTGCTCGTCATTCTCCCTTCTTGCAGCTCCAAGCCTGGCGCGAAGTCCAAGCAGGAAGCATTAACAGAAGCTGTAGGCCCGGGCGCATGGCCCAGCAAGATTCAACTGGCACCTGACTCCCCTCAACTGAAGCGGATCCACGTCGATGTCGTCCGCGAGCAGCGCATCGCTTCAGAGGAAACCCACGCCCCGGCAGCAGTTGAGGTCGATCCGGGTAGGAGTTCGCCGGTGATGTTGCTGCATACCGGACGGATCGTCGATATTCCCGTGCGGTTCGGGGGTCCCGTAGCGCGCGGCCAGCCGGTGCTTTACGTGGAGAGTTCGGAGGCGGAGGGTGCACTCGCTGCCGAGGTCGAGGCGCGCGCGGCTTTGGCACAAGCGAGAGCGGCGAATTTCGAGGCTGAAGCGGCCTACGAACGGTACAACGATCTGTTTCGGCGGGGTGCCGCCGCGAAGAAAGATCTCCTAGTCGCCGAGGCAAAATTGGGGCAAGCAGATGCCGCTCTCGCCCAAGCCGAGATCGTCGCACTCAAGGCCAAATCCCGGCTCGACATCCTCGGCCTGGATCCAAAGGAATCGCACCGGAGGATCGCCGTTCGATCTCCGATCGCCGGCAACGTGACAGAGGTAAATGCGGTGGCTGGAGAGTTCCGCAATGATCTGAGCAGTCCGGCGATGACAATCGCAGATTTGACCTCGGTGTGGATTGCTTTCGCCGTTCCCGAAAACGAACTTCGGCTCATAAACCGAGGCGACCTCTTTCAGGTGGATCTGGACGCTTTCCCGAACCACCCTCTGCAGGCCACCGTGACGCGAATTTCGGACGTCGTCGACCTGGCTGCGCGAACCATAAAGGTCTATGCCGAGATGGAAAATCCTAAACGCGATTTCCGACCACAGATGTTAGGCCGCGTTCGCCACCTCGGCAGGGCTAACCTGATGCCGACCGTTCCCGCCGCTGCGCTCGTAGAAGCAGGCGGTCATAGCTATGTATACCGACAAACCGGGCCGGGAAGATTTGAACAAACGCCTATCGAGGTTGTTGGACGCGCAGGTCGTTATGTCGGCATCAGCAAAGGCGTGCGATCAGCAGACAGAGTCGTAGCCGACGGGGCTATGCTGCTTCGGCCAAAGTAGAACACTCATGATCTCGAAGCTCACTGCTGGTTTACTCGTCTTCACCTATGCTGTGGCCGGGCAAGGTCCACAACAGATTGTCGTCACTGGACCTGGACTCCGATTCCGTTGAACGAGGCGGATCGCTCTATCACGCTGCTGCCAGTGACAGAACAGACTTCTCTCCTCACCACCGCCTGGATTGATCTTTTGCGGCTGGAGCCGTCCCTCGATCTGCAACAACGTGCTCCCAACGGTGTACTTACAGACCTCTCCATTCGTGGCGGTTCCTTCGGCCAGACTCTTGTGCTGTTGAATGGCTTGCGCTTGAATGATGCGCAAACCGGCCACTTCAACATGAATCTACCGGTACCTCTCGAAGCGGTGGAGCGGATTGAGGTCCTGAAGGGTGCCGGTAGTTTGTTTTACGGTTCCGATGCCGTCGGGGGCGTCGTCAACGTGATCACCAACGTTCCGGAGCGCCGTACCCTTCGCGTTCGGACCGCACTCGGGAGTTTCGGGTCACAGCAGCAGCGCGTTGATTTCGGATGGAGCAATAAACTCTTCTCGCAACGTCTTGTTGCGGCGCGGGACTCCTCGACAGGCTTTACTTCGAATCGTGATTTTCGCAGCCTATCCGGCTCTTATGATCTCCGATTCCGCAGCCGCTTGGGGAATACCAGCGTTCTGGTGGCGTCCGCGGATCGCGCCTTCGGCGCTGAGCAATTCTATGGCAACTTTCCTTCTTGGGAGCGCACCAAGACTTGGTGGGTGGGGATACGGCAGGAACTCGGGTCCAAAACGCAAGCGAGCTTCGCATTTCGTCGTGGGACGGACTTGTTCGTGCTCTATCGTGACCGGCCGACCGTGTATACGAACCATCACACCGGCGAAACATACCAGGCCGCGCTACGCCGCGTTGAGACACTGAATTCAAATACCCGCCTGTCCTATGGAGTAGAGGGGCTTCGGGACACGCTCAACAGCACGAATCTGGGGAATCGAACACGTGACCGTGGAGCCGCCTACGTGGGGATAGACGTTCGGGCATTCCATGGTTTTTCATTTACTCTGGGAACTCGGGAAGAGTTATATACCGGAGGCGGGCGGCAGTTCAGCCCCACCGCCGCCGTGGGTTATTGGCTCCTGCCCGGATGGAAGCTTAAAGCAAGCGCGAGCCGGGCATTTCGCCTGCCGACCTTCACTGACTTGTACTATCGGGATCCGGCCAACGTCGGGAATCCGCTACTGCGTCCAGAGAGCGCCTGGAATTTCGAAGGCGGAGTTCAGTGGGTCCGACTCGATAGCCTCCGGGCAGAGTTTACCGTATTCCAAAGACGAGAGAGAGACGGTATTGACTACTTCCGACGAACTCCGACTGACACTTGGAGGGCCGCCAATTTCCAACGCCTGCGTTTCGGCGGAATCGACGCCGCACTGGCGTGGACGGTACGCCATGGACACACGTTCGAAGCGCGACACACGTCGATTCGAGGATCGCAAGGGGCTCTCGGTGGCCTCGAAAGTAAGTACGTATTTAACTACCCAACGGAGCATTCTGTGTTCTCATGGCAAGGCACGCTGCCCTTCAAAACGGTCGCTAGCAGGCTGTTAAAACACTCGCCCAGGGCGTGACGTTTGCTTTTCTGGGATCGTCATAACGATATGCGTGGAGATGATCGGGGAGACAACGAGTTATTTTTGTATGGATCACTGGAAGAGCGGGTGCCGGAGAAGCATCCGTTGCGGCCGATTCGGGTGATGGTGGATGCGGCGCTGGAGTCGATGAGCGGGCGGTTTGACGAGATGTATGCGAAGGCGGGGCGGCCGTCGATTGCGCCCGAGCGGTTGTTGCGAGCGCTGCTGTTACAGGCGCTGTATTCGATCCGCAGTGAGCGGATGCTGGTGGAGCAGTTGGAATACAACCTATTGTTCCGTTGGTTCGTGGGCCTGAACATGAGCGAACCGGCGTGGAATCACGCGGTGTTTTCGAAGAACCGCGAGCGGCTGTTGGCAGGCGATGTGGCGCATGAGTTGTTCGCTTGCGTGGTGGAACAGGCGCGGGCGTTGAAGCTGTTATCGGATGAACACTTCACCGTGGATGGCACGTTGATCGAAGCGTGGGCATCGCACAAGAGCTTCAAGCCGAAAGACGGCGACGATGA
>JAIEMJ010000001.1 GCA_019752335.1 Bryobacteraceae bacterium | reverse complement strand
CACCTCGCGGCTACGCCTTGCGCTTCGCTACGGTTGCCGTCATCGGCCCCGGTTGGCTCCTTTCATCCAACGAGATTCTGCCCATGCTGGGCACACAGCCCATCGCGTGAGCGATGGGTTGCAGCGGGGAATATGCCTGTTTTGCTGGACTTCTCGCCGGTCAGACAACGTCACCCACCGCTCACGCGGTGGGCTGCTTTGGCGATAACGGCACATTTTTGCTGAGCCTCCGTGGCAAAAGGCATCATTCAAGTACTAGTACCTCCAGTTCGCCCTTCCCCCACACCGTCTGCCGTCCGACCCCTGTCCAGCCGCCCGCCTCCAGCCACGAGACAAACGGCCCCAAGTCGCCCCCGTACTCCACCTCACCCGCCAACCCACCTAAGGAGTGCCGCTGACCGCTCCGCATCGACCGCCGCTCCCCGCCCACCTCCCGCAACTCACTCCGCAGCGTCACCACCTGCTTTGCGGCCAGCCCCAGCGCCCGATGCTCCAACTGCCAACGCTCCCCGCCGTAAAGCCAAGCCAGGTTCGAGACCCGATCCCGAATCCGCGCCAGCAGCGGACCAAAATCCGGACGCTCCGCCGTAAACCCCTCCCCCTTAATCTCCGTGGGAGTCACCAGCCGCACCCGGACCCGCTCCACCCCGCCCCCCGCCGCCAAACCCAACGCCAGCGCTGCCGGAACCGGCAGCAGCTTGCCGCCCTCCAGCACCAGCCCCCGCCGCCGGCCATCCAACTCCAGCAACTCCGCCCGCCGCAGTTCCGCACTTCCGAAACCGGGCCCGAACCCCTCCTGCGCCAAATAAGCAAACGCCGGCAGCAACTCGGTCAGGAACTCCGCCCCCGGATCAAACAAATGCGCGTCAAAGAAGAGCTCCTCCCCCCGCTCCACGCGCCGCCCATCCAGATGGCGCGTCCGGAAAACAAAGGGCCGCGGCAGATCTCCGAGTCCACTAGGCCCCGCCTCCAGCCTCACCGGCTCAAACGCCCGGGCATAAAGGCAACTCCCCCGCCGAGCACAGCCCTCCGCCTGAAGGCAACTGGCAGGACAAGCCAACCGTTTGAGAGTCTTCCCAAATCCCCCCCGAATCCGGTTCGCAATCTGCCCCGGAGGGAAATACAACGTCCTCCGGGCCACCAGGGTCAGGCGCAGTCGGTGAAACCGGAATCGCATCCCTAAAGCGGCTCCCCCAAAGACTCTTCCCTCCCAAACAACTGCGTCACCATACCCAACATCACGGCCAGGAACATGGTGTTCGCCGCAATCCCCGCGCCGTGAGCGTAGCTCCCGCCGCCCCAGCCGCCTAAATGCTCTCCCATTTGAAACTGGAGTACAGCGCCCAACGCTCCGTAAACGAAACTCACCCAGGTTAAGGTCCAGGCGCGCCGCAGGATCAGGCCTACGTCCAGCCGTCCCACGCGCCGTTGAACCTCCGCAATCGCCAGCAGAAAGGTGGCGATTGACGCGGCGCCCCGCAGCCAATCCCGCAGCCAATGGCGCTCCAGAAACGTCAGGAACCCCCACAATTCGCTGCTGGTGTAAATCAGCAGGAAGCCGCCGAAGATGCCGAGGAACAAGCGGGGGTAAAGCAAGTCCTTCAGGCGCCAAAGGCGCCAATACCAAGGCTCTCCGAGAAGCGCGAAAGCGTGGTCTGCCGCGCGAGCGCTCTGATGCGCATGGCGCCCCAGCAGATAGCGCCAGAAGTAGCGCAATTCGTGCCGGCGCATGGCTTGCGCAATTTCACTTACGATTGGGTCAGGCGGTAAGCCTTCGTCGTATCGGCGGCAGGCCGTCGCGATGTCGGCTTCCGGATTCAACTCGAACTTGCGATAGCTGTGGCTGAGTTTGCTGGCGGACTTGCTGCTGGCCAGAGCCCAAGCCCGCAACCAGAAGAAATCCTGGTTGGCGAGTTGCTGCCGGGAACTGGCAAACGTCCCATCCCAAACTTCTTCCTCGAGCCGCGCTTCCGCCTCGGCGAGTCTCGCGTCGTATTGCTCTAAAGTCATCGGCTAGGATTACTCGCCCGCTTGAGCCCACCGGTTCCGTCCAATTGCGCGAGCGCCTGCTGTTCGAAAGCAATGGCCGCTGGCCCCGCGGCGGACTCGTGTTTGCAGTACATCATCCACTTGTTTGCGGCGGCGATCAGGGTGAGCGCGGGAATGGTTCCCTTGTAGCCGCCGGTGATGTTTACCACCACCTCCGGTTTGGGCGACTCCGGAACGTGTTGAGCAAAGCAATCGGCCAAGCGCTGATGTACATCAACGAAGGCCTCGTTGAGCGCCTGTACTTCCGCCATCACCACGTCGGACCAGCCCCACGTCGTTCGCAGGATCTCGGCGTTCACCTTCGCCGCGAGCCTTCCTTCATCCGTATCGGAGTGTAACAACAGAAGCCGGTCCAGATCCTTCGACCAACCCCTGGTGAGGTGCAACCGTAGCAGGTCGTGGGTGCTGAGCAATTCGGCCGACGTCTGGCGCTGGTGGGCGGCAAACCCTAGATAGTCTTGTGGCTTTCGCCAAAACAGCTTGTGGGCGTCGCGCAGGTCGGCGGCGAGTTGCTCGCCCATGGCCAGGGTCCGGTTCTCCTTGCGCAGGTCAAGATACCTCTTGACACTCGCGCGCAATGCCGTGTTGTTGCGGCCATCCACCGCCCCAATCTGATCGTTCGTGATGGCGCTGGTGCCCACCGTAATCACCAAGACCTTCATGCCAGCCTCCGGGCTTGATAGATATGTTGAAACGGAGGGCTCGCCAGATAAGGCTCTACCTCGGGCCCGATGGCTGGGGCATCGGGGTTCAGAATCCGGATCGTGCAGGCCCCCAACCCAAGCGCCTTCGCATAGCCAAGCTTATGGCAGAGCTCGTAGCTCTGGTAACGCAGCGTCAGGGCAAAGAGAAACAATGCTTTAGCTTCTGGATCCAGGTTGATGAACTCGACGCGAAAGCGCAGAGGGGAACCGGCACTGAGGCACCGGGTCCGCTGGCCGCCCGGAGTATCGAAAACGTCCACCTCCAGATCGCCGTGCGCGAAGATCGCCCAGCCATCCACGGGCGGCGGTTGCCCCGCGTACTGGCGCCGAACGTCGGCAAACTGCCATTTCCAAGCCGGTGGCTTACCCGGAGCCGGCGGTACCGGCTTGGCATCGGAGAAAAACACCTTGCTCGCGCACCCGCCCTCTTTCTCTTTTTCTGTAAAGCCAAGCGTGCGGCAAGTCAGGCAGGCCTTGTCTCGGCTGCAAGCCTTGAGGCTCTCTGGAGCATTCCGCGCCGGGGCATCCACCAAGCGGAGGCAACTGGCGCCTAGCATCTCCATCATGTTCCGGACCATCCCCCGGATCGACGCCGCCGGTAGGTAGGGCGAGTCGGCGTTGGTCATCGACTTAAACGCGGAGTTGATGATGATCGGGGTGACGGCAGTCAGTTCACACATCAGGATGGCGGAGCTATCTTTGCCGCGCCGCTCCAGTCCTGGCTCCCGATCCAGCGACTTCACGCTCAGGGGCCGCGTCGAATGAGGAATCACCACGCTCATGAAGCCTCCTTTGGTACGATGCCCACCGGCTCAACCAACCGCGAGAGGCGTTGGCCTTCCCCCGGAAATCGGTAGTGCCGGGTTCGGAGGGCGGGAATGTGGTTGGCCGCCAATTGATCGGCGAACGGATAGTGGATGTCACCGGGGATCCGTCCATCGAGATAGACTTGGCCGTCGCGCCGTCCCCGCAGGTGAATCGTTCCCTCGGGCGGATCATCCGGCTCAATCTGCACTGCGTTCTGTGATCCTTCAAGTACACTGTCGGTGTCGCTAACATACACGAGATGCCAACCACCCTGTCTTCTTACCCAACGCAGTTCCGCGACGAGGCCGAAAGCGACACCGCGTTGCCACGGGTTCGCCTGCATCTCATGAAGGCTCGCTGCGCGCACAAATTGGATGGTTGCGGGAGATTCAACGATCATGTAATCCACGGTGTCGGGTAGCTGGAAAATCGGCCAGTTCAGAAGCCCGGCTAGTGACGAGATCTTAGCCATGGGCTTGAGCCACCAACCGGTCCGCGAGCGGCTTGGCCCCCGCCAGATTCAGGCTCAACTTCGGCCAAGCGGCTTCGAAGTCCGCCAAGGCGATTGGTAACTCCCAACGCCAGGGCGTCTCCTGTTTCCAATCGCCTCTTTCCAGCGCCACTAGCTTCTCCGGAGACGTCGACTGTACCCCGTAGCGTTCCTGAAACCACTTACTCCACCGGGGATCGGTATGTTCCGCCACTCCCCGCAGTATCCGGTCGGCTGGTGCTTCGAGACCAAAGTAACGCAAGTGAATCGCAGATCCCGCTAGCGCAACCCGCCCATAACCTTTGCTGCGTCCCGATCCAAAGGTGAGATTACCGCCCTTCAGATTCCCGAGCATCACGCCCATCAAGACGAGGTGCGAAAGTTCGAAGTTACTAAGCGTAATCGTGAACGTAAACTCAGCATCTTCGAGCGCCAGGAACTTGAGGGGCGCACCGGTCACGCTGCCCTTTCGGCGATCGATGCGCACGTGTTCCCGTTGGACCAGTCGCCCGGTTTTGCCCACACGTTCGCCATCGCTGAAGCCGATCCGGCTCGCCTGGAGCGTACTGCCGAACAGCCGACACACAGGGCACGAATGGCGATAGGGATGGAACTCAGCATCCGTCTTTCGGCGTTCGGTTAAGGCCGTGGAGCAAGAGAGGGTGGGATTGTTGAGCGCATCTTCAAAGGGATCGCAAATGCGGGGATCTTCGGGATTGTCGAACGTCCGCAGGACGCGCTCCAGATGAGATCGGCACACGCCTCGTAGTGAAGCCGCTGGCAGGTAGAAAGGCATCGCCTCGACCGCGGTGAAGGGATTCGGATTCATCACTGCCCGGTCGATTTCGGCCTGGGTCGCTCGTGAAATCGGAATGACGTTGGGCATCACTTCCCGCTTTTTGGTATCGGCTGTCAGCCGCTCGCGATCAGCTTGGCCGTATCGTGACTCCTTGATCAGCAGCGGCGAGACCGCTTTAATCTTCAGGTCCAGCCTTAGTTCGTTGTAGGGATGCATCAGCATGGGTTAGTCCTTCTTCCCTTGACAGAAGCTCGTAAACGCTGCTCGTAACTCGGTCTCAAACGGACCTCGCTCCACTATTGGCATAGTTCCCGAAAGGTAGAACTGGCGTAGTCCAGCCGCCTCGACTCTCCTAACCGAGTAGCTACTCAATTTCACCAAACCCAAACCGCGGCTCTTCATTCCGCCGAGTTCGAAGCCGCGTTCAAACTCCTTCAGCAAGATAAAGACCAGGGCGAGGTCGGTTTCGGTGCCGTTCTCCAGAATCAACTTGCCGGTGAACTTCAGGTGAGGCTCGGCGACATCGAAAGTAAACTTAATGGCTTCTCGCGCCGTCCCGGTATCGCGGTCGATACCGACTCCGTCGCGTACAGCGACCTCCAATTGCTTAGGATCAGTCGTCGTTCACCGGCAGTCGGTGACCTTCAGTCTGGCGGCCATCAGCGTGGACCCGAATAATTGACACACCGGGCAGATTTTCCATTGGTCCATCAGCAGTGCGTCGCGGTCGCCCCGCTCGATTTTCTCTCGTTCCTTCTCGTTGGCCACAACACAAAGGTTGCCGTCGTTCTCCTCGAAGAGTGTGCAGCCGACCGGTTCCGCAAAGAGCGCCCGCAGCAGGCGCTCCAAGGCGGAACGCAGCACACCCCGCAACGAGGATCCTGGGATGAACGGTTTCCCATCTCGCAGCAAGATGGCGGCGTCCGAAACCTTGCCTTCCAGCCCGGAACCGATGTGCAAATTCTCGTGGCTTTCCAGCATAAGTTCGATCTCATACCGATTTCGGAACTCCAGAAATGTTGTCATGTTCTCTCCTCCGCCAATCCGCTCTCCGCCTTCCGGCACCGGACCACGGCCAGTAGAAACCTCCGGGCCAACTCTAGCTTCCATTCACCGACGATTTCCTTCTGCTGATTGACGTCGAGTGGGGCAAAGCCGCGTTGCACGACATCGCTGAGTTCCGCCGATTCCGTGGCAAGCGACACTCTTTTCATCTCCGCGAGAAAGCCGTTGGTGAGGTCGGGGTTCCGCCAACGGTTCTGTTTGCCGTCAAATCCGGCGCCTTCCAAGTGCTCGCGCGCCGCAGTTTCGAGGGCCTTTAGCGATTCGGCCCCCGCGATGGCGCGGGCAAGTCGATCCCAGTGTCCGACCCGCAGCTTGCGTGCCGCGGGGTTACCTTCGTACCATTGCCGGGCCATTTCATAGGCATGATCGACATTCGGCGGCATACTCATCAATAACTTCTTCATGCGCCGCCCGCCTGCCGATCCGCGGAGCCGGCTCGACCCAACTCGTAGTGATACTCGCTACACGCGATCATTTCGCCAAACCCTTCCGCTAGACGCTCGCCCACTCCCTGCTGCTCTAAGCGGTGGAGTACGGCGGCCACGCGCGCCAACTCTTGTTCTCGTTCATCAACCCGGTCTCGGGCCACTCGCCTCCCGAAGAGGTAGCTGGCTCCTGGCGCGATCATCCACAGCTCGGGCCTGGGTAGCCCCGCGCCAGCGTGCCAGCCAGACCAAGGTACCTGGCCGGTCCAGGCGGATAGACACTCGTAGTCGGCAAGATGCGGATCCAAATCCCCGCCTGACAACTGGCTTTGGCACCGGAGCCACTCGTCGTAGAAGAGCGCCGCCGAACAGAAGGTGCAGGAAAAGACCACCCAATCGGTCAGACCAAATTCAGCATTCAGAGCCTGTAGCCTCTCGCGAACTGACTCGGGCCGCGTCGGCTCGCCGGCGTCGTATCGGAATCGCACTTGCCCCAGCCCCCGGGTACGTCCTCTCCCCAAAGTCAGTTCGCTTTTCCCTCGTTCGAGCACGGATTCCAAGGCTTCCAGGCTATCCGCGTCTTTGGCGACCAGCCGCCCTTCAAAATTTTGCGCCGCCTTGCGCGTTCGTGACGAATGAAACTGCCCCGGCAGAACGGACAGTCGTCGGGGATCTAC
Organism: Bryobacteraceae bacterium; assembly: GCA_019752335.1. Classification (GTDB taxonomy): domain Bacteria; phylum Acidobacteriota; class Terriglobia; order Bryobacterales; family Bryobacteraceae; genus JALHNI01. The sequence continues at coordinate 326,071 of JAIEMJ010000001.1, read as the reverse complement.
GGCCGAGTGCATTTGGCGTTCGACGCTTATTTCTACCGCCCGTACCTCCCCCACTTGCCCCAGGGGTAAGTAGAATCCCTGCGGCCGTTCCATTTTCGCTTCGCACCACCGGCAGGGCTCCAACAGCCGGCGGCCGGTGGCGGCCGCCAGCAGCAGATCCCGGTAGGGATGCTTTTCCAGGCCTTGCGAACATTGGCGCGCCGAAAGTGGCCAAGGGCGCGCTCCATCGCTCCGATGATCCTGAAACCTGACGCCCTCCGCTACGAAGACCCGTTGGAACTCGCTTGAGGTTACGCTTCCGCCGCTCTCCAGGTAGGCCTGCGCGATGGCCCCCCGAATAGCGTTCCCCGGAATATGATGCAGGGTATCCAGCGAGAACCCCGCACCTCGGCGCACCGAAATTGCCAGGGGAGATTCGCTCGTCAAGCGTGTTTCGAGAATCACTCGGCCGCTCCCATCTCGGTTTCCACTAGGTTAAAGCGGCAGAAACCGAGCCCGCGCGCCGAATCGGCACCGAAGTGATTCAGCAGGCAGGCACCCTGCCGGATCAATTGCTGTTGCGCGTCGTTGAGACGCCCAGAGATGCGCCCTTCGAAAACGACGTGAGCGGGTATAGTTTCAGTGGAGAAGAGATGTTGGGGCTGCACGGTACGGGTCCTGCGGTTGATTGCGGTGGTAGTGCGTACTTCGCCGCCCGCTTGCAACACCGGCGAAGAGATCGATGCCGAATAGTCGCGGAACCAGTCGGCTTCGCGTGGATAACAATCAGAGAAGACCGCTCTCCCGGCGCCACGCGGCGAGCCGAAGACTTGGCAGAAAAGGCATGGCTCCTCGCGGCAACTGCGGCCGTCCTCTGGGCGGCACTCCGGATTTCCCTCGCCCGTGGTGCGCATCCACCGCAAGGCGCCATACCGAAGCTTACCTTTCAATGCCGCACCCGAGAGATGCGGCACGCCATCGCTGTCTCGCCGAAATGCACGATCCACCAGATGGGCAATTCCCTCTCCAGTACCGTGGTGCACAGGCGACGAAAACTCGAGAATCACACGGAGAGCGTTCACATCAAACTCCAGATTTCCGCCAGATCCGCTCCGTAAGTGAACCTGGTGCCATCGCTTTTGGGCTGCCAGAAGCGCGCCCCAATTGAGCGATGGTCCTCACGCGAATCCCTGTTCTGAGAGGACCCGTTCATCACAGAAATTAGTTTTAGGCGTTCGGCTTTCTTCATTCGCGCCAGCAGGTAGCAGTAATCCAATTCCGCCTGCACCGGCCCCGCAAAAGTCATTCGATACAGGGCATTTACACGCGTTGCCGGTCCGTCCACCTTGAGTTCTTTAACTGCGCTCGTGAAATCGAATAGCCGCTGCAGTTCGTAGGGTTTCCCGGTTCTCCAGTTCGCATCGCCCTGCTCGGCTCGCGGTGTCCGCCGGCTTACGGGGTCGCCCGCCATGCCGCTGGTCACAAATTCGAAATCTACAGCGCTGGTGTCGCGCAAGGTTTTGGCGGAGCGCTGAAGGATTTTGGCCAAGCGGAAGTACTCGGCGATCGGGAAATGGGTATGTCCGATCACGACACCTGCAGAGAAGGTCGGCGTCTTTAGACTTCTCGGGGATGGGGCGTTCGCGCCATGTAGTTCCTTGAATTTTGCCTCGAACCGTTCAAGGAAGGGAATCCATCGATCGGCCGGCATAACGATAGCAATGTCGTCGCCACCAGAAAGCAATACTTCAGACGTGACCGCACTACCAGTTTCCACTTGCTCCTGGGCTACCTGCAGCGCGTGATTCACCGCTTCTTGAAAATGCTTGGACTGCTGTTGAAACATTGGCGCTGTTTCCGCGGCAAGGTCAAAATATTCGCCCATGCGATCAAAATCCAGATATACCAAGGCCAAGTAGCCCAGCGGCTTCGCTTGGGCGCCGATCTCTTCGAAATCCTTCGGAAGCTTGGAGCCCTGCGCTTCGCGATACTCGTCGCGAATTCTTAACCGGCAATTCGAACAGACTGCTAAATTGTGGGGTGGTCCAGTTTCTTCCACGACCGGACTTGCCCCACAGAGTCCACACTGTTCCCAATAGCTGCCGCCTTCGGGCCAACACGCATCAACCGGCTGGCCCTTCGCCAGCGCCAATTTTTCGAGCAACAACTGACGCGTACCCTTGAAATTCTCCTCGTGGGTGTAGGGCGTCGACGCAGCCACCACCCGCACCATGTTCGTCTGGCGCTCGAGTGCTCGCCGGGCGTCTCGTATGAAGTCGCTAGCGCGCTCCGGTGGCAACGCTGCCATCAAATTGCCGCCGCCCTGGAGGAAAATATCTTCTTCTTTGCCGCCATGACGAATCACGAGTTTGGGCCAGATCTCTTCGTTGACGATCCGCAAATTCTGACTCGCGCCCCGAATAAAGGCCAGTCGCGTGGAGCCGGCACTTAGCACGTAGCTCTGCACCTGGGCAATGTCAAGCATGACAAGGTGTTTTGGGTTGCCAGACATAATATTGCTCGCTAGTATATCGCGATATACTGGTCTGAAATTCGCGGGTACCAGACAAAATAGGTGTTTTGCGGACCTCTACCGAAGTTCAATAAATGGATGTTTCCCACAAAAGGGTGTGAAACGGCGGCGCAACTAGGGGAATCCCCCATAAGTCGTACCAGTAATGCCGACTCAAAGCTGATCCGAGCAAGCCAAGTTGACCGGCGCAAAGGCGCTTTGCTCGGGACTGCCGAAATCTCGTGCTCTTCGACCCCCGCCCGAGCTGACTTTACCGATGAGTTGAAACTTGCAAGCGCAAGCCTCGACCGCCCGCAGCCGGTGGCGACAGCGGATCGCTTGGCAGGGGAATAGAAATGCGACTGAAACCGCGAGACAGTCACCTCCGACGGCCAGTCGCCTTCTTGCATCGTCTTTATCGCATGACGTCCCTTACTTTGCTAATCTTAGGGAGCGGTTGCGGTCCGTGCCCCGATTTGAAGGGGATTGAAACTAGCTCATCCGCCTCATCGTTCAGGTCGCACCATAGTTGCGGTCCGTGCCCCGATTTGAAGGGGATTGAAACCGCCCGCCGCCGCAGCAGATACGGTAGGAGTGTAGTTGCGGTCCGTGCCCCGATTTGAAGGGGATTGAAACTTACTGCTCCCAGCATTGGAGCGTTGTAGGAAACTAAGTTGCGGTCCGTGCCCCGATTTGAAGGGGATTGAAACACCGTGATATTGATGGGCGAGACAACCTCGCAGTAGTTGCGGTCCGTGCCCCGATTTGAAGGGGATTGAAACGAAGTGCGCGTAACCGTGGTGCCGTTCCAGGTCGCGTTGCGGCCCGTGCCCCGGTCCCAAGAGCACCAAGTCAGCATCGCGCTTGAGCAGTTTCGACATAGTGCCGCAATGAATAAGACGGCGCCTCACTGATTAGGTAAAGCAGATAAACAGCAGCATGAAGTGTAAGATTGCCGCGGCTAAGCCCTTGCCGCGCCGCAATACCACGTCGGCGGCCAGACTGGTTGATTGGCGTTTTGCGATCTGGCTCGCAGACTCCCGCTTGCTGAGCCCCGACAATGCGCCGCCCCCACCTGCCAATAGATTTCGGAAATCTGTTCCAGCAGTTGCCCGTAAGCGGCGGATTCAACCATCCTTGTAGGACAGACCTCCTGGTCTGTCCCGCTTGTCGCGGGCCATTTGGGGAGAAGGGTACCGAGTTGACTCCACACCGCTCCCATCTTCTTGATCTGCTCGTCCAGGCTGGTGGCCAGCAACACTACCACCTCGGTGAGTTGGGGAAGCGGCGAAACGTTCGGCGAGTTGGCAACGGCCGGTGCTGCCGCCAGGTGGTTCATCTCCCCCGCCGATTACGGGCTTTTCTAACCATTCCTTCCCACCCTCTCCTACGCCAAAGTCCGCACTTCTCCCCCCGTCAACCAACCCTTCCGATGCTTCCACGCCCACCAGGCCGCCATCGCCAGCGCCATCACCAAGTCATCATGCCCCGACCCCGCCTCATATTTCACCGAGCCGCCCCGCCGGCTCTTCCGTTCAAAGTGGCGTAGTTCGTTTCTGAGTAAGTCGCCCTGCGGGATCGCGTTCGAAATTCTCAAGTTGCCGCGCTCCAGCAGGTACTCGAGGTTCGCGACAAGATTGGCCTTCGGCACCGTGCGCCAGTTACTGGAGACGCTCTCCTTACCGCCGGGCGTGATGGTCAACGGCAACAGACTCACCGGCAACTTCGCCTCGCGGCACATCTCTTCTACCGGCTCGCCTTTTCCCGTCCCGTCCACTAACAACTGCGTGTGATGGGCCAAATGCGGGTGGTTGCATAACTTACTTAAACGGTCGATCACGGCCCGGTGAGCGGTCTTCAAACGAAATTGCTCGGCCAGCACCACACGTAACTCCCGCCGGTACAGCGGCAAGTAAGTTACTGTATCCCGAGTACCCGTCGGAATCACGCGAAACTCAATTAACACGATGGCGGAGTGATCGCGCATTTTGCCGGGATCGAAAGCCAGGTAGTAAGCCGGCCGGTATTTCTCGAAGCGTAAGTCTTCGCGCGATAACTCCGCGAACGGGCCGAAGTCCGCCGTGAAGCTACGTTCCAGCCACTCGTCCAGAAATATATTTCGTTCCGCCGTCACGAAGCTACAGTTGTACTCTTCCGCGAATTGCTCCGCCGTTTTTCTCCCGCGCTCGCGCCGGAGGAACTCCGCGTCCAGCCGCCCACCACTCTGCGCGATCTTTCCCTCCAGGCGCAGCCACTTGGACTTCGCTTCCTGCGACATCCACTCCTCATAGAAGAATCCGCCGCGCCCGCGCGGCGTCGAGAGCAGCCATAGATCGCCCTCCGTCGTGGCCAGCATCGGCGTCGCCGCCGCGTACACTTCGTCCGCCACCCGCGCCGCTTCGTCAAAGATCAGGAAATCCGCCGTGAACCCGCGCACCCGGTCCGGATGCGCGGGCAACGGTAGAATCGTCGATCCATTGGGAAAAACCACCGACCGTGCGTTCGTCCCATCCGTTCCCAAGGTCACCCCGAGCCGGTTGCCGAACTCCCGGCAACGGTTCGCCAGCAGTCGCGATTGCCGCATCGTCGGCGACACAATCACGATCGCTTGCTTCGGCCGCGTCGCCGCCCGATGCACGGCCCGTACCGCCGTCACCGTCGTCTTCCCCCACTGCCGGTGGCAATTGAGGATCACTTGGCGCTCCGCCGTCTCAAGCAACGGCCGCTGGCTGTCGTCGGGAACAAAGCCCAGTAAGTCACGCGCAAAGGCCATAGGGTTTCGCTGATATTCAATCGAAGTCATACGCAACCCGAGTATCGCAGCCCGCCGCAAGCCTTCCCGGCCCATTTCCTGGCTATCTGCTAGCAAACACAGGCGTGAGGTTTTCCATTTTTTCTGTCACTCTTTTCGCGAAATCGGATGACGGGAATTTTGCGACTAGATTACCCCTGGTTTCATGTACTTACGCGCGAACACCGGTCAATATCTTGTCTCTCTTAGATAAAGTGAAATCAGGAGAACCGAGCTATGCCTGAAATCATTTACTGCCATCAATTCCGTACGGACACGCCGCCGTCTGCTTATTCGCCCAAACGAACCCATGGCAACCAGACCTACGAAATTCATCTAGTAAAAGCCGATAATCCCGCCTACATTCCCTCTGACCTCGAAACTTGGCCCATCTTCTACGAAGCCATTCTCGAGGTACTCATCAAACACCCCGCCGCCCACGACGCTGCCATCGAAGCCATCCGCAACACCCGCAAAACCCTCCAAGGCCTGGAAAACCGCGACGTCCCCCCAGGCACCATGCCCCTGTAAGTCGGGCCCCCCGGCCCGAAACCTGTAAGTCGGGCCCCCCGGCCCGACAAAAACCAACACACCGAAAGGAACCACATGTCATCCAAAAAACGAATCGAAGCCAATCGCCGCAATGCGCTACGCTCCACGGGTCCCAGGACCCCCGAAGGCAAAGCCCGCTCCGCGCAAAACGCAACCACCCACGGACTCTCCAGTCTCAACCGCAACCCGCTCGCCGCAGCGTGTTTCCTGCAAATGGAAGACCAAGACCAGTACTTAGGCATGCTCAACCAATATCTGGCCACTTACTCCCCCCAAGGCCAACACGAACTCGACTTACTCACCGAAGCCGTCTTCGCCAAGTTCCGCCAGCAACGACTCTGGGCCGCCGAAGCCGCGCAAATCGAAGTCGCCATCGCCAAAGACGAGAAAGAATTCCGCAAAACCCTCCCCAACGCCGACCCCCGCGCCCACCTCGCCAACGGCATCGCCAAGTCCGAACAAATCCTAAAACTCTACCTCCGCTACGACGCCCAACTCAATCGCATCTACCGCAATTGCCTCAAAGATCTTCGCGACTTACAAGCCCAACGCCATATCCCGGAGCCAGAAGAAGAACCCACCCCAATCGAACCCAAATCTGAAACCGAAGCGACACCAAACGAACCCAAACCCAGCCAACCCACCCCGGAAGAACAAGCCGCCGAAGCCCAGCGCCGCGCCTTCCAGCGCCACATCAACATCAACCTCGGCCGCCACCCCGACTACGAGCCGCCTACCCATCAGCCTTAGTTCTTTCCGCCACTCTCCTGAGTCCGATTTACATGTACTGGCGATCGCCCCGCCGCCGCTACCGACGGCCGCCGCCTGGGTTTTGCGGCGGAACTTGGAACGCGACGGGTTCTGAAGTTACCCCTCGGTGCAGGCGCTTCGGACACGAAGTAGCTTTGTTGGCTGCACCGCAGCCGCCGCCCGGCCCCCGGCTGAGTCTACTGCTCGACCTGCGTCCAGACGACAATATGGGAGATGGCCTCCGAGCCCAACCTCAGAATCACTCCACCCCCGGATAGCGCCACCGGCGCCGCATCGATCCAGAAATCGTTGGAGGTCGCCTGGCGCGACACCGGGCCCCTGCGCGCCTTCCAGCTCTTTTCCACCGTCAACCAGAAGAGCGGTTTCGACTGCCCGAGTTGTGCCTGGCCCGACCCGCGCGGCGAACGCCACACCTTCGAGTTTTGCGAAAACGGCGTCAAAGCCTTTGCCGATGAAGCCACTCGTTCGTCCATCGGCCGCGACTTCTTCGCCCGCCATTCTGTGGCCGAACTGGCTGCCCGCTCCGACCACTGGCTGAACGCCCAGGGACGCTTGGCCGAGCCGCTGGTGCTCCGCCCCGGGGCCACCCACTACGCGCCCCTCAGTTGGCAGGAGGCCTTCGCCCTGGCGGGCCAAGCGCTCCGCGAACTCGCCTCCCCCGACCAGGCCATTTTCTATACCAGCGGCCGCACCAGCAACGAGGCGGCCTTCCTCTATCAGCTCTTCGTGCGCCGTTTCGGCACGAATAACCTGCCCGATTGCTCAAACATGTGCCACGAGAGCAGCGGCGTGGGCCTGGAATCCACGATTGGCGTCGGCAAAAGCACGGTAACGCTGGAAGACCTAGAGCACGCCGGCTGCATTCTGCTCATCGGACAGAATCCCGCCACCAATCATCCCCGCATGCTCTCGTCGTTACAGACGGCGGTGCGAAACGGCGCCAAGGTCATCAGCATCAATCCACTCCCTGAAGTCGGCCTGATGCGCTTCAAGCATCCGCAGGAACTCCGCGGACTCCTCGGCCCGGGCACCGCGCTTACCAGCCTGTTCCTTCAGGTGCGCGTAAACGGGGACGTAGCGCTCTTGAAGGCTCTCGCCAAGGTGATCCTGGAATCCGGGCGCGGCGTGGACCGGGATTTTATCGGGCAGTATACGGCGGGATTCGAGGAGTTTGCCGCCGCCCTCGCGGCACACAGCCTGACGGCGCTGAGCGAACAGGCCGGCATCAGCGAAGCACAAATCCGGGAAGCGGCGGCCATCATCGCCGAAGCGCCAGGCGTGATCTGTTGTTGGGCCATGGGACTCACCCAGCACCAGAACGCCGTCGACAACATTCGGGAACTCGTCAACCTGATGCTGCTCGGCGGCAATGTAGGCAAACCCCATGCCGGCTTCTTCTGCGTCCGCGGCCACAGCAATGTGCAGGGCGACCGCACGATGGGCATCTACGAGAAGCCCTCGTCCCACTTCCTGGCGCGGCTGGGCGCCGAGTTCGATTTTGTGCCCCCCGCCCACCATGGCTATGACACGGTCGCCGCGATTGAGGCGATGCACGCCGGCGTGGCGCCGGTCTTCGTGGCCATGGGCGGCAACTTCCTTTCCGCCGCGCCCGACACCGGATACACCGCCGCCGCGCTGCGCCGTTGCCACCTCACGGTGCAGATCTCGACCAAGCTCAACCGCAGTCATCTCGTCACGGGCCGCACCGCGCTGATTCTCCCGTGCCTGGGCCGGACGGATCAGGATCACGGCCAGTTCGTCACGACGGAAAGCTCTTTGAGCGACGTGGCCAAGTCGGCCGGCGTCGTGCCGCCGGTGTCACCGCACCTCAAAAGCGAGGTGGCGATTGTTTGCGGACTGGCGCAAGCGACCCTGGACCTGGACTGGTCCGCCTATGCCGCCGACTATGGGCTCATTCGCCAGCACATCGCGCGTGTGATTCCCGGCTGCGAAAATTACGCCGAGCGCGTCGAAGTCCCCGGTGGCTTCTGCATGGACATTCCGCCGAAGCGCCGCATCTTTCCCACCTCCTCCGGCAAGGCCCACTTCTCGGTCACCTCGCTACGGCCCGTGGAACTCGCGCCTGGCGAATACCTCATGATGACCATTCGGTCGCACGATCAGTTCAACACCACCGTCTACGGCCTGGACGACCGCTACCGCGGCGTCTTCCAGGGACGGCGGATCGTCTTGATGAACGCCCACGACATCGCTGGCGGCGGCTTTGCGCCCGGGCAGCAGGTCGACCTCCGCCATCAACACCGGGTGGCCGAAGACTTCATCCTGGTGCCCTACGACATCCCTCGCGGCTCCATCGCCACCTATTTCCCGGAGGCCAACGTACTCATCCCGATCGATCGCCTCGCCGGCGAAAGCCGGACGCCCGCTTCGAAGTCGACCCCGGTCACCATCCACCGGCGTTAGGATGCGCACACCTTAATTGCGTGTTTCTAGTGGCCGGCCCAACCGGGATAGACGAATTAGAACGTGATGCGGGCGGCAACGGTGATCTTGCGCTGCTCGCTCCAGATCGTGTTGTTCACCTGGCCGAAGAGGGTGTTCGTGGGCGCGGTGTTCGGAGCTCCGAAGTGGGCGTGGTTGAGCGCGTCGACGGCCTCGGCGCGCAACTGCAGCTTCCAGCGCTCGGTGAGCGACAGCGTCTTAAACAGCGAGAGGTCCCAGTTGTTCCAGCCGTCGGCGCGGAGGCCGGTGAAGCGCAGTGGGAAGGTGCGGTAGTTGCTCTCGAGTTGCCGGCCGGGGTCGCGCTCGAAGCCGCTCGGGTTGAACCAGCGCTCCACCGTGCGGTCCGCGTAGGGGATCACGATGTCCCGGAGGTTGCCGCGGAAGATGACATTGCCGAAACCGATGGGCGGGCCGCTTTGCCATTGGTAGATGAAGTTAATGCTCCAGCCCCCGGCCAGCCCATCGAGCCAGCGCGAATTAGCATTCATCCACGGGCGGCCCTTGCCGAAAGGGAGATCCCACATGCCGTTCAGCGCGATGTGGTGCGGACGATCCTGCGGGGAGATGACATGGTGCGGATGCAGGTCCTGCCCGTTCAAGCGCTCCACTGCCTCCATGAATTTCGACCAGGTCCAATGGCCGCCCACCGAGAAGCCGTTCGCGAAACGGCGGTCGACGCGCAGCGTTGCCGCATGGTACCAGGAGAAGCCATCGTTCACCGTCATGCTCAGACCATTGAAGTGCGGGTAGGGGCGCAGCAGTGAGGCCCGGCTGACGAACTGATTGCCGAAGAAAGCCGGGCTCTGGGCAAACTGGGGCAGCCCGCGAAATGGGTTTACCACATTGGCCGAGAGGAAGTTCACCGTATTCACATCGCGCTCCGGGCTGCGGCTGAGGTACTCGGCGGGCGTAAGGTTGTAGTCATACGGCACGCCGAGGCCGGTACCGCGGTTGCCGAGATAGCCGATCTCGACCACCAGGTTGCGCGCAAGCTGGCGCTGCAGGTTGAAGCTCCAGCGCTGCATGTAGGCGTTCCGGCGCTGAGGGTACACCGAAGAGAGCGCCAGGCCCAGGTTGGTCGCCAGCCCCGCCGAGGCGCGTTGCGCCGCGATGAAGCCGTCGGGATATGGGTTGGCGAGCGTGGCGCGAAAGGTCTGGCCGTTGTCGGTGGAGGGGTTCAGGTTGGTGCGCTGATTGAAGCCGACCTGGGTGGAGTCAGCGCGGTCGGCCCCGAGCGGTTCGAAGAAAATGCCGTAGCCAGCGCGGACGACGGTACGCGAGTTCACCTGATAGGCGAGGCCGATGCGGGGCGAAAAGTTATTGCGGTCGGGATCCCACAGGCCGCGGGGTTGCCCGCCGGCGCCGGCGAAGAGGAGTCCGCCGCGTAGGTTAAATCGGTCGAGCGCAACTTCCGGAATCGGATTCTGTGCGTAGGCGGCCCGGGCGGCGGCGTTGGCCGGATTGGGCGTCGTCAAATCGATGCCGCGATTGGCGCGATTGAAGCGCTCCGTGATGCCCTGTTCGAGCTCATAACGGAGCCCCAGGTTTACCGAAAGCTTGCGCGTGGCCTTCCAATCGTCCTGCACGAAGAAACCGGAGTAGGCCGACTTCTCGGCAATGGAGTCCTGGACGTCGATGAAACCGCTGGTGGGCAGGCCGAACAGGAACGCGGCCATGCCCTGGCCGATGGGCGCGACGGGCGAATTGTCCAACGGGCCCCGCGTCCAGGCGTTCGCGAAGGAGTACTGGCCGGAGTAATTGCCGTAGTTGTAGTTATTGTCGAGAATGACGCGGTACTCGCCGCCGTAGCGGAGCGTGTGGTTGCCCCTGGTTTGGGAGAGGCTGCCGCTCACAAACTGGGCGTTGAAGCCACCCTTGCTGGGCAGATTGGTGCCAATGGTCACCATGCCCGCGATGTCGACCTCCGGCAGCGCGGTCAGGTTGCGGTCCAGTCGATTGGCGAAGGAGCCCGGAAGCCCGAGCGAGGCCAGGTCGAGGCCTTGCGTGGGCGGTCCGCCGCTGTTGGACTGCCGGGTCACGCCGTAGCGGAAGTTGGCGACGGCGGCGGGGCTCACCGTCCAGACATAGTCAAGAGCGAGCGAATTGTAGCGGTTGACGGTGATCGCGGCGATCGCGTCGTTATTCAGAGTGCGGCCCTGGTCACCGTCCGTACGCATGGTGCTGAAACTGCCGTAGAAGCGATGCCGGTCATTGATGACCTGATCGACGCGCAGCATGTGGCTCCAATAGTCGATCAGCGCGGGCGTGGCGGTGACGAAGTTGTTGCGGAAGTCGGCCGTACCGGAGGCGTTCGGCAGCGGGTAGAAGCCCAGCAACTTTTGCGCCACGGAACTGATGCGGCTGGCGGGCACGATGTTGCCGGGCAGGGGCGTGCGCTGAAAGCGGCCGCCGGCGATGGGCACGACGGAGGCAGGGTCATAAATCTGATAGGTGGCGCCCAGGGGAAGCAGGCGCGAGAAGTCGCCGCGCCGCTGCTCCTCGGTCGGCACGGTGGTGTTGGTCTGGTTGTTGAAATCGCGCTCCATCAGTTCGTTGCCATAGCTGAAAAAGGTGCGATTGCGGCCTTGGTAAAGCTTAGGAATCGTTACCGGTCCGCCGATCTGCACGCGGTAGCGATTGGTGCGGGAGGCGGGCCAAAGGCGGGAACGCTTGGCCGCGAACGTCTCACCCGGCCGGTCCGTCGCCGTGTTGTATAGATTGCTGTTGATGAAGAAAGGGTGCGTCATCAAGGGCCGGCTGAGGTGAGAGCCCCACAGCGTGCCGTGGTAAGCATTGGCGCCGGACTTCAGCACCATGTTGACGCTCGCGCCGGCGAAGCGGCCCAGTGAAGCGTCGTAGGCCGCCGTCTGCACGCGGAACTCCTGAATCATCTCCGGCGGCGGCTGAAAGGCGATGATGCCGTCGCCGCTCATATTCGGGATGCCATCCAAAGTGAATTCGCTCGAGCGAGTGCGCGTGCCGGCGACGGACATATTCGACACCGAGTCGCGGGCTTGCGGCAGCCAGCCGTGCATGGGCGCGTTGGTGGACACGGCGCCCGGCGAAAGCTGCATCAGGTAGTTGACGCCGCGACCGGCCAAAGGCATCTCGCTAATCATGCGGTTGTCGACCACTTGGCCCAGGCTCGCGGTGCCGGTTTCGAGCATCGGCGCTTCGCCGGTCACCGAGACGCTGTCCGAAAGCTGGCCGAGCTCAAGCTGGACATTGAGCTCCAGAATGTCGCCTACGCGCAGCGCAAGGCCTGACCGCGTGTGCTTCTTGAAGCCATCGAATTCGACGGTGAGGACATAGGAGCCGGGGAGTTGATTGACGAGGTCGTAAACGCCTTCGCGGTTGGTGGCCGTCTCCGCATGCGAGTTGGTTTCCGTCTGCGTGATGCGGACCCTGGCGCCCGCGATCGGCGCACTCTGAGGATCGAGGACGCGTCCGGTGAACCGGCCGTAGGAGTTCTGCGCGGCGAGGCCGCAAGGCAGAAGCAAGCCGGCGACGAACAGTAGGCAGCGAGACATGGTTCGGAAAGCTTATCAAACTCGCCGGATTCCCGCTGCTTCGGCGGTTCGGCCTTACCTCTTACGCCGGCCACCCCAGGCGAGAGCCAACAGACCGCTGCCCAGCAGGAGGAACCCCGATGGCTCGGGTACCGCGTCCACCGCCTCAAAGCGGACGCCGCCCGTGTAGCCACTCCAGTCCGTGTCGCGGCGGAACGTTCCGGTGCCGCCCGCTCCCCCGTCGCTATAGTTGCTCGCCGTGGACGTGTTCCAGTAGGCCGTATCCGGAAACGGATTCGTCCCGATGCTCGGGCCGGCCGGAAGTCCAAAATTCAACGAATTGTAGGGTCCGTCCGTTCCGAGCGGGTTCGCGCCGTACGTCTGCGTGTTGTAGGCGAACCCGTAAATGATCTGGTTTGGCACCGTCACTCCGGTGAAGTCGAAAGAAACGGTGAAAGCAAATCCGCTGTAACAAAGATTGTCGGCCGCACGCCAGCCGCCGTTACAGCCAGCGCTGGCCTCGGGACGCCAGGGAATGGCGAACGTCGCGGTTCGCGTGGCGAGGAGTGCTCCGGGCGCGGGATTCGGGCCGGAATTGTCAACGCTGTATAGGTTTAACGTCAACGGATGATTCCACGTGGCGCTCAGCGACGAGTAAGTAGAAGCGAGCGCCCAGTCACTCATCAGCACCGTAACCGTACTCAGGTCGCGCGATGAACCCGCGAACTGAATCAAGGCGCCGAATTCGCTCGTCTGAGTCGCCTGATAGCCCAAGCTCGGAACATTGGGCGGCTGAGGCGCCGGAATAGAGTCGTAGATCGTGGCCGCCAGCGCGGATCCCGCCCAAAGCAACCCCGCAAAACACAGTTGTCTCATCGTTCCTCCGAACCTCGCTGCTATTACTGCTTGCAATACTTTGGCCTGATCGTTGCACGTTCATCAGGGCAGGGTCAAGCATGAGATTGTGCCAGAGGTTTTTGCCAGACCACACAGAATCAGGCCTTTACCTGACTTTCCAACCACCGATGCGGGTACAAACTACCCGCAAGAAAGTCCGGGAGAACTTGAGATTCAGTAGGGAGCGACAGCGAACCCACGGGCTTGCTGGCCGCCGGCTTTGGGCCGTAGGGGTTCGCAAGGTGCCCGTTCGCCAACACCGAGGGAGCAAGCGCGGCCAACGTCACCACCCTGTCCACCAACGCCGACGGATCACCCTGCCGCCAATCTCCTGGCAGTGCCCTTGCGCGAGGGCTCACAAATAAAGTGTCGTCTTTTCCGAACCGTTCATGCCGCTGAAGGCCTCTGAGAGATGAGTCGCCAGCAACAAAATGGAAAGGCATACACAGGACGAACTTCCCCTGGAATCCATAGCCGATAGCGCGGGAGAAGCGCTGCTCGTCGCGCGCGCTCAGTGCGGTGACCTGGCCGCCTTTGAGCAGTTATTGCGAAAGGTGCATGGACCTGTCCGCCGGTATGTGGTCAAGCTCGCCGGTGAATCGGAGGCAGACGATATCTTGCAAGAGGTGGCGCTAAAGATCTACCGGCAGATTCGGCATCTCAGGGAGCCGAGCGTCTTCAGAGCTTGGACGTTCCGTATTGCAACGCGCACGGCGTTTGCCTATTTGAAGAAGGCGAAGCGTTGGCGCGAACTCGAAAATGATCCCGAGCTGATTCGCTCGTGGGCAGGCGCCAGCGCAAATCGGCAAGAGGAGTTCGATTCCGACTTTCTACGATTGGTGGACCGGGTGTCCCCAGCAAGCCGAGCCGTACTCCTGCTGCACTACCAACAACATCTCTCATTGGAAGAGACGGCGGCGATTCTCGATATCCCTGTCGGAACCGCGAAATCCCGGCTTTCCTATGGGGTCGGTACTATCCGTAAGTTTGTCATAGGAGGCAACCATGGAGAATGAAGAAGACGTTTTCATCCGCAAGGCGCTGGCAGGCGTTGAGCAGGCGGAGCGTTATGGCCGCATCAAGGAGATCGTGGCGACAGTCGTAGCGCTCGGGGGAGTTATCTGGTTGACAGAACGAAGCCCCGGCCGGGAACTAAGATTGGAACCCGTGCTGATGGGTGTTGGACTCATTGCGGCAGTCTGCACGGCAAAACTCAAGAGAGTGATCAACCAGAACACAAAGACCATGCTGCAAGCGATCTCTCGCATTCCGAGTAAGCAAAGCTAGCGGCCCATCGTGAGACGCACCGGTTTAGCCCCCGGGATCTGACACCGGCGACCCACAATATGGCCGTCATTCTGAGGTATGTTGATAGGCGCGATGCGCTTACTCTTCCTCCTCTCTTCCCTCGCCGCCCTGTGGGCGCAACCCGTCCTGCGGATCACGCATGGCCCGATGCTGGGCCATGTCGGCACGCGTGAGATCTCCGTTTGGGCGCGGACGTCGCGGCCGGGAGAGTTTCGCGTCCGCTACGGGCTTGCTCCGGACAAGCTGGACCAAGTGTCGGCACCCGTGCGGACGACGCTCGCCCATGACCAGACTGGCTGGCTGAAGCTGACCAACCTGGAACCGAACACTCGCTACTACTACCAACCGGTGACGGAGCGCGACGCTGGTCCGGCGGGTTCGTTTCGCACGTTGCCGGACGCCGCGGCCTTTCGCGATCCGGTTACCAATCCGCGTGGTCTGTTTAATTTCCGCTTCCAATTCGGGTCCTGTGCGCAACAGATGATCCGGCCGGAATTGCCCGCTTACCGCACCATGCTGAGTAAATTGCGCGACCAGACGTTGTTTTCCATCATGAACGGCGACTGGCTCTACGAAGAGAAACGCGATTTTTCGCTGGAACAATGGCGTGAGCAGAACGGCGTGGCGGGCGGAGCGGAGCCCCTGGTGGCGAAACTGGCGCCCTCCATTACCGGCGTCTGGGAGAACTACAAATATTATCTGGAGCGCGGCGCTGCTTTGGCCGCCTGGCATCGCGAGATGCCCTCTTACTATACGCCTGACGACCACGAGATTCTAAACGACGTCTATGGTACGGCCACCATCGGGCTACGCGACCGGCGGGCGGTGTTTCGCGATATCGGCATGCAAGCCTGGTACGACTATCTGGCTGGCTCTCAACCGGTGGTGGCGCCGCAGGCAATTCAATTCGGCCAGGCGCAGCTTACCGCCGGATCGGATATCCTGACGGACGCTGGCGCCGACTTCACGAAGCTCGACTTAGCGCAGACCAATAACCTGCACGTTCATTGGGGCGGGCAGCTGGCGGGCGTGGACGTCGGGCGCGGCGCGAATCTGGAAGGCGAGCCCAATGCGGGCGTTTATGAGATCGTCCAAATCCTGGACGGCCAGCGGCTGCGCATTCGTCCGGCACCCAAAGCTACACGCAATTCCACTTATTCCATCGGCCGGCAGAGCTACGCCAGTTTTCGCGTCGGTAACGTGGAAGTCTACTTACTCGACACCCGCAGCCAACGCGACTCGCACGATGTGACCAAGCCCAATCAGCCCGGCCTCTCGATCATGGGCAAGAAACAGCGCGAGTGGTTGAAGAGCAGCATGGCGAAGAGCGACGCCGACTTTTTCTTCCTGGCCTCGTCGGTCAACCTGACCATTCCTCATGTCGGCACGCCCGGTAGTGACTTACCCGGCAATAAGGACGACGCTTGGACTGCTTTCGGCCCGGAACGCGAGGAGATGATTCAATTCTGGGAGTCCTTGGGGAAACCGGTGATTGTCATGACCGGCGACTTACACAATAGCTTCGCCGTGAAGATCACGGATCGCGTGTGGGAGTTCGCTTCCGGACCACTGAACTCGCAAAACCACCCGGCGAAGAGCGAGGGCGGCCGCCCCGCCAACGGTCCGTTCGATTCACGCGGACGGCAGGTGGATATTCGCTGGTCCACTTACATTCGGGACGACGTTCCGGGCACTCTGCGCAAAATGCCTTACTACGCGGTGGCGCAAATTAACAACGTCTTCAACAATCCGGTGGAACCGGGAAAACCACGTTGGGTGGCTTACCCGAAGCCGCACTTAGTCATCCAATACTACGACGGGCTGACGGGCGACCTGGTCTACGCCGAGAGCGTCCACAGCAAGTAGGTGGAAGGCTTCGCGAGCCACGAGCTCGGCACTTACTCCGGAAAAAGCCAATAGGCGCCGGGAACACAGCCCCGGTTGGCTTACTGGCAACCACGCGTGGAGCGCGATACTGGGAGGGTGACTTCGCGTGAACAGCGTTTCCAGCGGACCCTGGCTTGGGCCATTTGCGCGATCCTCTGGCTTACGGCCCTAACCTGGTTGGGAGCAAGACTCTTGCAGCAGGAGTCCGGCGTGCCGCCGGCTTACTGGGCAGTCGTCGTGGCGGCCCTGGCCGGGATGGCCGTTTGGGGCCGGTCGCTGCGCGGGGGGCGCGGCGCGGAGCTGAGACCGGTGCGGCTGCGCGAGGCGATTCAGGCCAGCCTGCGGCGGACCGGGGTGACGGCGATGGTGCATGAAGGAGGTGACCCGTATGTTGCGGCCGAACCTGAGGTCCTCGCCTATGTGCTGGACCGGCTTCTGCAAGCGAGCGCCAATCCGCGGCTGGAATTGCGGAGCGAAGGCAAGGCGGCGATCGTCATGGTGCGTGGCGCGGCGCTGGAGGACCCCCTGGGGCGCCGGATCGTCGAAGCGCAGGGCGGCGAGATGCTCCGCCAGGACGATGGAGTCAAACTGCGTTGGCCTCTGGTTAGTTAGCCGGACGGATGCCGTAGAGTTGCATCAGGCGCTGGTGCCGGGCACGCTCATCCTGCAACTCTTGCTTCGCCTTGGCGAGTTCGGCGAGGTCCCGCGACGCCGGGGGAGGTAACGTCGCGGAAGCTACTACGCGGGCGGTGGCGTCCGTGGAGGCTTGTTCTTTCACATAGGTCTGGAGCAGAATCTCGAGATCGCCGGTAGGCGGCGGGAAGAAGTAAAGGCCTTCCGCGTATTCGCTGGGTGTCAAGGTAATGTTCTGTTTTTGGCCATCGCGGATCAGCGTGAGCGAAGCCCGTTCAACGCCGGGCCGGGCATTCCAGCGCATCTGCCATTGCGTGGCGCCGGGGGTGAGCCGTAGCGGCACAGGCATAGCTTTCGCCGGAGCAGCCTCGGGGTGTTTGGCCAGAACCGCCAACGGCAGCGAAGGATCATCGTCGCTCACCCTGGACGTGCCGAAAGCTGCCACGCCGACCAGCAGCAGCAGGCCAATCGGGAAGGCCCACAACAGGCGCTCGACGGAGGCGCGGAAGCGGCGTGGATTGGGCGGGCGGACGACGGCAGCGCTGGCTGGCGTGGCCGGCACCGCGTCCTGTGGGCGCTGGATAAAGAACTCCTGCAGCGGACGGTCACTGATGAGTCCGGTTTCCGCCTGGGGGAGGTAGGCGGCAACGCGGAGCGGACGTTGGCTGGAAGGTCGCAAGACGAGCGTGAGGGGTGGCGCGCCGGGAGTGGCGAAGCCGGGGGTATCGAGTTCTTCTCCCGTTAACCGCGCCTCACCGTTGTGTTTCGAGCGGAACCAGCCGATGACTTTTTCGGTGGGAAACTCGAGGCGGGCCAATTCCATGGCCCGGGTGAGGTTGGCCTCGCGGCTGCCCGAGCCGCTGCCCACCGGCAGCCAAGCGGTGACGGAGATTTCTTCGGGCGCACGGCGACCCAACAGCAAACCGAGCACGGGGGTGAGGTCGGCGTCGAAGGCCGCCTGCGCTGAACGGCGCAAGGCCTCCAGGACAGACGGTTCATAGAAAATCGCGCAATTCACCAACGGGCGAGCCATGACAGGCGTAGCCATTTTTTCCTCCGAACAAAAGCAAGCCAGGCGAAGGGTTCCTCGACCTTCTCCGGGCGGTATAGCCATATTGTGACACCACACTGTGCGCGATCCTAGGGAACTTGGGGCCAAGAATGAGGGGGTACTAAGGGGTTATTTGGGGGGATCGTAGGTGTCGTTACTCGGTATGAGTGTATCTCGCTAAGATTTTCACACTTTTATTGACTCATATGCTATACTTCCTTCAGAGACAACCCATGGACTTCAACCGCTTCACCGAAAAAGTTCAAGAATCACTACGGGGCGCGCAATCCGCTGCCTTGCGACTCTCGCATCAGCAGGTCGACGTTGAGCACCTCCTGCTGACGCTCCTGGCGCAGGAGCAGGGGCTCGCGGCTAACGTGCTGCGCAAGGCAGGACTAAACCCGGACCAGCTTCGCCGGCGCTTGGAACAGGAACTCGAAAAGCTGCCGAAAGTAAGCTCCCCATCGGGCCCGCCCGATCAAATCTACGTCACGACGCGCCTGACCAAGCTCTTCGCCGATGCCGAGCAGGAAGCCAAGCGCATGAAAGACGATTACCTCTCCGTGGAGCACCTGCTACTGGCGCTGAAGGACGACTCAGGTTTGGCCGGACGGCTGGTGCGCGAAAGCGGCGACCGGCTCGCCACGGCAATCAGCGAACTGCGCGGCGCCCAGCGGGTGACGACGCAGAATCCCGAGGTGACGTACGAGTCGCTCGAGAAGTACGGCCGTGACCTGACGCAGGCGGCGCGCGACGGCAAATTGGATCCGGTGATTGGCCGCGATGAGGAGATTCGCCGCGTGATCCAAGTGCTCTCGCGGCGCACGAAGAATAACCCGGTGCTCATCGGCGAGCCCGGCGTCGGCAAAACGGCCATCGTCGAGGGCCTTGCCCAGCGCATTGTACGCGGCGACGTGCCCGAAGGCCTGAAGGAGAAGCGCGTGGTGTCGCTCGACATGGGCGCTCTCATTGCTGGCGCCAAATTCCGGGGCGAGTTCGAGGAGCGCCTGAAGGCCGTGCTCAAAGAGGTGCAGAGTTCGGAAGGCCAGATCGTGCTCTTCATCGACGAGTTGCACACGGTGGTCGGCGCGGGCAAAGCCGAGGGCTCCATGGACGCGGGCAACTTGCTGAAGCCGATGCTGGCGCGCGGAGAACTGCATTGCATCGGCGCGACGACGCTGGACGAGTTCCGCCAGCACATCGAGAAGGACGCGGCGCTGGAGCGCCGCTTCCAGCCGGTGCTGGTGGACCAGCCGACCGTGGAAGACACGATTTCGATTTTGCGCGGCTTGCGCGAGCGCTACGAAGTCCATCACGGCGTCCGCATTAAGGACGCGGCGCTGGTGGCGGCCGCGGTGCTCTCGAACCGCTACATCGCGGACCGGTTCTTGCCGGATAAGGCGATCGATTTGGTGGACGAGTCCGCGGCGAAGCTGCGGACGGAGATCGATTCCCTGCCCTCTGAGCTGGACGAAATCTCGCGCCGCCGAATGCAGCTCGAAATCGAGCGCGAGGCCTTGCGCAAAGAGAGTGACCAAGCCTCGCGGGATCGCCTGGAGAAGCTCGAGAAAGAACTGGCGGAACTCAAGGGCCAGGAGCACGAACTCCGCAGCCAATGGCAAGCCGAAAAGGGCGGCGTCGATAAGCTGCGCGACCTGCGCGGCAAGATCGAGCAGACCAAGCTCGAGATCGAGCGGGCCGAACGGGCCTATGACCTGAATAAAGCCGCCGAACTGAAGTACTCGACGTTGATCGAGCTCGAAAAGCAGTTGCAGGCCGAAGAGAGCCGCTCCGCCAGCGGACCGGCCACCAATCGGCTGCTGAAGGAAGAGGTAAGCGAGGACGACATCGCCGCCGTGGTGAGCCGCTGGACCGGCGTGCCGGTGACGCGGCTCCTCGAAGGCGAAATGCACAAGCTGCTGCACCTGGAGGACGAGCTACACCAGCGCGTGATCGGGCAAGACGACGCCGTGACGGCCGTGGCACAAGCCGTGCTGCGCGCGCGCAGCGGCTTGAAAGATCCGCAGCGTCCGGTGGGCAGCTTCATCTTCCTGGGTCCGACGGGCGTCGGCAAGACGGAGCTCGGCCGCGCTTTGGCCGGCTGCCTCTTCGACGACGAACGCGCCCTGGTGCGCATCGACATGACCGAGTATCAGGAGAAGCACAACGTCTCGCGCCTGATCGGCGCGCCTCCCGGCTATGTCGGCTATGAGGAGGGCGGCCAGTTGACCGAGCAGGTGCGTCGGCGCCCGTACGCGGTGTTGCTCTTCGACGAAATCGAAAAGGCGCACCCGGACGTGTTCAATGTGCTGCTGCAGATCCTCGACGACGGCCGGCTCACCGATGGCCAGGGCCGCATCGTGGACTTCAAGAATACGATCATCATCATGACCTCGAACCTGGGCTCGCAGCGGATTCTCGAATACCGCGGCGCGTTCTCCGGTAGCGAGTTCGACATGATGAAGCTCTCGGTGATGGAGGAGCTACGGCAATTCTTCCGGCCCGAATTCCTGAATCGCGTGGACGAGACAATCGTCTTCCACGGCCTGTCGAAGGAGCACCTCGGCAAGATCGTGGAGATCCAACTGGGCGTGCTGCGGAAGCGGCTGGCCGAGCGGCGGATCGAACTCGAATTGTCGGAAGCGGCGATTGAACACGTCGTCAGCATGGGGTATGACCCGGTGTACGGCGCGCGTCCTCTCAAGCGGGCCATCCAGCGCGAGATCGAGAATCCGCTGGCACGCAAGCTGGTATCCGGCGAAGTGCAGGACGGGGCGCGCGTGCGCCTCGATTACCAGCGCGGTTCAGGCGATTTGCGGATTGAGGTAGTCGGACCGGCCGTTGCCTAAGGGCGATACCGGAACCCCCTGAATGCACTGGTCTCTCTAGTTCGTCGCCCCCGTTACGCCTTTCACGACGGGTTCGTCGAGACGGTCGCCTTCGCGCGATTCCGACATCGTCTTGCCGAAAAGAATGGCCATCACGCGCTCTTTGGCGCTGCCCGTGAGGCTTTAGCCCAGCGGACGTTGGATGTAGATAGGCCAAAGCAAGCGCGGCTGTGGCTGCCCCTGCTGCGAAGAGTAGAACCATCGCCTAAGCGACGCGCAAGGCGGGGTGCATGTCGAGACGATCCGCTACTACGAGCGGCTCGGCCTAATTCCCCGCCCCGAAGCGCGTTCGGGCTTCCGCCAATACCCCCAAGCGACCGTAGAACGCATCCGATCCATCAAACGCGCCCAGGACTTCGGCTTCTCCCTGCGCGAAATCAACGAACTCTACGCCATCACCGCCACCAGCGACTCCTCCCGCCAAGCAATGTGTGCCAAGGTGGAGGAGAAGGTCCGCGAGATCGAGACCCGGATCGCCGCCCTGGTGGAACTGCGCGCGACGAACTGCAAGGCATGGTGAAGCGGAGCGCGAAGCATGGCCCCGCGACCAATTGCCAGGTCTACCAAGCCCTGCGCCGCGCCACCTGACTAAGGGTTCCCCGCCTGAATCTCCCGTAGAGGTACCCTTCGTCCGGGTTCTTGCGCATATTCATTGCCGCCTGTCGCACACCCGCCAGCCACGCACGCTAGTAAGTGGCTTGCGCTCAGAGTTCCTCCAACTGGTCCGCACCGCGTTCACGGCGTTCGGGGCTGGATGGCCGGCAGCAATTCGGGGTGATTCGAGCTACACCCAATCCGCGCAAAGCGACTCCGCCACCGTCTGCACGGCTTCGTCTTGCAGATCCGGCGGATACCCGTATTTGCGGAGAATCCGCTTGACCATCACTTTGATGGTGGCGCGGGCGCTTTCGCGCAAGGTCCAGTCGATGGTGACGCTCTTGCGAACCTGGGTGACGAGTTCGGCGGCGATCACCTTGAGTTGGTCGTTGCCCATGGCGCGGACCGCGCTTTCGTTCGCGGCGAGGGCGTCGTAGAAGGCGATCTCTTCGTTGTTGAGGCCGAGTTCGTTGCCGCGCTTGGCGGCGGCGTCCATGATCTTGGCCAGTTTGATCAGTTCTTCGATCACTTCCATCCTGGAAATGGCGCGATTGTGATAAGCGTTCAGGGTGCTCTTGAGCATCTCCGAGAAGGTACGGCTTTGGACGAGGTTATTGGGAGACTTGGTGGTGATCTCCCCTTTGAGGAGCGTAGCCAGCAACTCGGCCGCGACATTCTTGTACTTGAGGCCACGCACCTCAGCCAGGAACTGATCGGAGAGGATGCTGATGTTGGGCTGCTTGAGCCCGGCGGCAGTGAAGACGTCGATGATGCCTTCGTTGGCCATGATGGCGCCGGAGACGAGTTGGCGGACGGCGGCGTCGAGTTGTTCTGGGGCGCGTTTGGCGCCGGTCGTTTTCGATAGCTGAGTGCGGATGGCTTGGAAGAAGGCGATGTCGTCGCGAAGTTCCAGCGCTTCGTCGGTGGAGGAGCAGAGGGCGAAGGCGCGAGACAGTGCGGTGACGGTTTCGGCGAAGCGCTGCTTGCCGTTCTCCTGTTGGAGGACATGTTCCTGGCCGGCGGGGATCAGGGCGAGGCGCTCGACGGGGGTGCCGGTGAGCCACTTGCCCCAGTGGAAGCCGTGCATCAGGTCGCAGGCGACGCGGTGTTTTTCGCGCATCACATCGATCGCCTTGGACGTGTCAATGCTGGGCGTACCTTGGCCGCCGCTTTCGGTGTAGGTGGCGAGGGCCTTCTTGAGTTGGTCGGCGAGGCCCAAGTAGTCAACAATCAGGCCGCCGGGCTTGTCGCGATAAACGCGGTTGACGCGAGCGATGGCCTGCATGAGGCCGTGGCCGCTCATGGGCTTGTCGGCGTACATGGTGTGGAGACAGGGGGCGTCGAAGCCGGTGAGCCACATATCGCGGACGATGACGATGCGGAAGGAATCTTTCGGGTCCTTGAAGCGATTCGCCAGTGCACGGCGGCGCTCTTTGCTGCGGATGTGCGGCTTCAGGCGGGGCCATCGTCGGCGCTACCGGTCATTACGATCTTCACTACGCAGGCCCGGCCGGTCTCATCGTCGTCATCATCCGCGCCGGCCCAGTCCGGGCGTAGTGCGATGAGGGCGTTGTAGAGGTCGACGCAGATGCGGCGGCTCATGCAGACGACCATGGCTTTGCCCGCCAGCGACTCGCAGCGGCGCTCGTAGTGGAGAACGAGGTCGGCGGCGATCTGCGCGATGCGCTTCTCGTTGCCCACCATCACTTCGAGCGCGGCCCATTTGGTTTTGAGCTTTTCGCGCCGCGTCGGCTCTTCGCCTTCAGTGATCTCCTCGAAGTCGTCGTCGATCTTGGGCATCGCGGCTTGGTTGAGCGAGAGCTTGGAGATCCGGCTTTCGTAGTAGATGGGCACGGTGGCGCCGTCGGCCACGGCGCGCTGGATGTCATAGACCGAGATGTAATCGCCGAAGGTGCCACGCGTGTTGGCGTCGTCCTTTTCAATCGGCGTTCCTGTAAATCCTATGAAGGAAGCATTCTTCAGGGCATCGCGCATGTTGCGGGCTAGGCCGTCGATGACGTCATATTGGCTGCGATGGGCTTCGTCAGCGATGACGACGATGTTCTGGCGGGCGGACAGTTCGGGCATGCGCTCGCCTTTGCCGGGCAGGAACTTTTGGATGGTGGTGAAGACCACACCGCCGCTGGCCACCTTCAGTAGTTCGCGCAGGTGTTCGCGGTCCTGCGCCTGGACGGGCCTCTGGCGCAGCAGTTCGTGGCAGCGCTGGAATTGGCCGAAGAGTTGGTCGTCCAAGTCGTTGCGATCGGTGAGCACGACGATGGTGGGGTTCTGCATCGCCGGGTGGCGCACGACGCGCGAGGCGTAGAAGAGCATGGAGAAGCTCTTGCCGGAGCCCTGCGTGTGCCAGACGACACCGGCTTTGCGGTCTCCCGGCTTGCCGTTCCCCGTTGTCCCCCTGCCTGCTGTTTCGGCACCCATGCCGCTCGCGCGGACCGTCTCTTCGACGGCCGTGTTCACAGCGTGGAACTGATGGTAGCCGGCGATGATCTTGTGCAACCGGTCGCTATCGGGGTCTTCCTCGAAGACGATGAAATGTTGGATGAGGTCCAGGAAGCGTTGAGGCTCAAAGACGCCGCGGATGAGCGTATCGAGTTCCAGCACGGACTTGCCCGCTTCATCCTCGCCGTCAATCGTGCGCCAAACCTTGAACCACTCCTGATTGGCCGTCAGCGACCCAACGCGCGCATGCAAGCCGTCCGAAACCACCAGCACTTCGTTGTAGTGGAACAGGCTACCAATCTCCTGCTTGTAGGTTTGGAGCTGTTGGTAGGCGGTCCAGATGGTGGCGTTTTCGTCGGTAGCGTTCTTGAGTTCGACGACCGCAAGCGGTAAGCCGTTGACGAAGACGACGATATCGGGCTTGCGCTTGTGTTGGCCTTCGCTGACGGTGAACTGGTTGACGGCCAGCCAATCGTTGGCTTTGGGGTGCTCGAAGTCCAGGAGACGGGCATGATTACCGGCAATGCTGCCATCGGGGCGGCGGTATTCGACGGGGACGCCGTCGCGGAGCATGGCGTGAAGCGTGCGATTGGTTTGGGTGAGCGACGGCGTGCCGACGCGGAGGACTTTGCGCAGCGCGTCGTCCTGGGCTTCGGCGGGAATGGTGGGGTTCAGCCGGCGGATGGCCTCACGCAGGCGGCCCTCCAGTGCGACGTCGGCAAACGACGCTCGTTCGCTGGCCGGTTCACCGGGGGAGAGGGTGGGGCCATGGGCAGTGGCGTAGCCGATCTCGCTGAACCAGCTCAGAGCGGCTTCTTCAACTACAGATTCGTTTAGCATCAGCGGGCGGGGCAGGACCCCCTTGATTTTTCGAGAAAATCTGTCAGACTTAACAATAGCTCATCAACCAGGTGTTGAAGGAGTAACGAGGCCGTTCCGTAAGGGGCGGCCTTAGCCTTTTTGGGCGGCCCAATATTCCGTAAACTCTTTGCGATACTTCTCACGCTGGTGCGGACGGTCGATTGGGTATTGAGTCCACGGGAGAACGTAGTCGCCACGATCCGCCACCACCACTAAGTAGCTGAAGTCAGGAAGTGCCAAGACATAGCGCCATTCGCTGCCGCGTTTCGTTCGCCACCAGACAATCGGGTCGTCGGCAAGGGGGCGGCGCTCGACGAAGGCGTCCATCGTAGGGCGGGGCCAACGAATTCGCTCGCAGCGCCGTAGGTCGATGATGCGTTCCTCCTCCACCTTGCCCTCGGAGATGAAATGCCAATAAGTCGCCTCCTTGCCTTCGCTCAATGGGATACGCTTGACGCCGACGCGCTTGCCAGGCCAGGAGGGCAACGAAGCCAGGAAATCCTGTTTGAACCACCCGTAGACTACGCGTTCATAGGTGGCCCAGTCTCCGCCGAAATCCGCGAGGAGCACGAGGGGAGGCAACCAGCTATCGCTCACGCGGCGTTGTCTCCCGCCCGGCCGCGCCAAATGAAGGTGTTGAACTTGGGCTCGCGCAGCAGGGTCGGCCGGAGGAGAGAATAGCCGCTGCGCTCCCGGATGCGGGCCACGAGTGCGTTCTTGGCGGAACTGGTGCTGAGTCCGCGGTTGACGTAGCCGACGGCTCCCAGAAGCAGGTCAGCCAGTTGCAACTGCTCCACCGCGTGGGACTCCACCACCTGCACCCGCTCGACGATAGAACGGTTGAAGTCGTAGAGGTTGTTGCTCAACACATCATGCAGCTTCTTCACTTTGCTGGCACTGCGCGTATCCTTCTTGTCGAGGTAGATACGGAAGCGGGCGTCTGGGCTCAGGAGCGGCTCCAGCAGGCCGAACATCATCTTGTAATACCAGTCATCATGAGTTTGCCGGAAGCCCGCGTGCTGCAGGCCGGCTTTGTGCGCTACCCAGCCGCGAAAGTGCAGGTCGTCATCGTCAAAGAAATAGTCGAGTAAGTGCAGATAGAAGCCTTGTTGGGCGGGTGAGACCTTGGTCCACTTCACTTCAAAGTCCTTGTGGATTCCGTGTTCCGCTTTGATCTCGCGCAAGCGAACGGCGATCTCGCGGGCTTTCTCCTGCGGGCACCACACCACGCCCAGAACCATGACGGGATGATGATCGCGCTCCAAGTGGCAACTCTCATCGCAGTAGAGGTTCAGGATCTGGCTCATGTAGCGGCCCCGGCGAGTTCTTCGGCTTTTGCCACGCTCAGTTCTCCGCTAAGCAGCTTGGGAAGTAGGGTGTCGCGCAGGGTGCCGAGGGTGCGCGATTGATTGTTGTTCGAGATACTCATTGCAGACCAACCGCCCACGATCTGGCCAAACGCGTCGCGTAACTCTGGTGGCGGAACCAGAACTGGGATTCCGTAGAAGTCTTCCCGACTTGTCGAGGGTATGGCAGAGCCGGAGTCCATGCTGTTGATGTCGAATCTCAGCAGTTCGTAGTAGGCCCACTTTAGATCCGTCGGCTGCTTTGGCTTCAAATAGAATGCGGTGTCAATCACAAAGAAAGGCTCAGCCGAGAAGTGCACGCCTCGGTATGCACCCTTGCGGCCGATCACGATTCCGGCGCTAGGACACAGCGGTTTATCCGTAAAACCAATCGGCCCATTCGTTCCGAAGACCCGGTACTGGCCTTCGGAATTGGCGTAGTCTCGCAGACTCCTGCCATATTCAAGCGTGGCAATATCCCCCCACCGGCTGAGCTCCCAACCCTTCGGAATGATACTACCGGGAACGTGCTCAAAGTGGTTGGGGAAGAGGGCGGCGGTGGCGGGGTCGAGGCCGGGGGGCTGGCGGCCGTCGAGTTTGGCGCGGACGGGGTCGAAATCCACGAACCAGCTCTGGAACAGCGCCCGCGCCATCGCCTCCAGCGTCGCGTTCATCCGCCGGTTCAATTCGATCTTGTCGTCGAGGGAACGGAGAGTTCGACCAATGGCTCTCTGCTCAGGGAGCGAGGGAAGGTCAAATTCAAAATTCTCGATCCGTCCGGGCGAAGTATGGAGTATCTTTGTGCCCGTACCGCTAACATATAGCTCTCTATTGAAGAACGGCCAAAGGGCGAGGTAATAGATGAAATCTGGGTCCACCCGAGCGGGGTCTTTTATGACAATCTTTCCCATTCGCTGGTTATGGAGATAGGTATTTCCGTCGTCCGGAATTCTGCCGGGGATGCCAAGAATCTCCCCGCCTGAGGTTTGACAGGTCATCACAAGCAGAATATCGCCCGGCGCTAGCTCGTAGTCTTTGGGATAGCTCGAGGCATACTCTTTCACGGCCGTAGATTCAAATCGAAAGCCGCCGGAATAGTTAAAATTTCCGATGCTAACGACAATGGGCCGTCCAAGTCTCACATCAGTAAAAAATTCGCTCTTAAACGGCCAACCATGGGCGACCTTTATAAGATCTCCAAGCCTGACTCGCCGCCATTTCTCGATTTTATCCTCCATGTCCGAGACTCTTCAGGTTGTTCAAAATGACTTGCTCGAGCTTGCCTGACTCGCCGAACTGCTCCCGCAGTTCTAGAACCATGCGGTTAAATTTCTCCTCAAACGGCTCGCCGTCATCGTCGACCGCTTCGGCACCAACATAACGACCCGGTGTGAGAACATGACCGTGCCCAACAATATCAGCCAAGGTCGCAGACTTACAAAATCCCGCCACATCCGCATAAGCGCCCGCATCCCCACGCCAAGCATGGTAAGTGCTCGCGATCTTGGCGATATCGGCATCGGTCAACTCACGATGCACACGATCAATCAAAACGCCGAGCTTGCGAGCATCAACAAACAGCGTCTCCTTCCGCCGATCCCGCCGCTTGCCCCCCTGCTTATTCTTCGCCAGAAACCACAAACAGACCGGAATCTGGGTGGAATAGAACAACTGGCCGGGAAGGGCGACCATGCAATCCACTAAGTCCGCCTCGATGATGGCGCGGCGGATGTCGCCTTCGCCGGACTGGTTGAACGACATGCTGCCGTTGGCGAGGACGAAGCCGGCGAAGCCGTCAGGGGCGAGGTGGTGGATGAAGTGCTGCACCCAGGCGTAGTTGGCGTTGCCGCGGGGCGGGACGCCGTAGGCCCAGCGGACATCGTCGTCGGCGCGGTGCCAGTCCGAGTCGTTGAAGGGCGGGTTGGCGATGACAAACTGGGCTTTGAGGTCCTTGTGGAGGTCCCGGCGGAAGGTGTCGGCGTGTTCCAGGCCGAAGTCGGCTTCGATGCCGCGAATGGCCAGGTTCATGATGGCGAGGCGGCGGGTGGTGGCGTTGCTCTCCTGCCCGTAGATACTCAAGTCGCCGATGCGCCCGTTGTGTTCGACGACGAACTTCTCAGACTGCACGAACATGCCGCCCGAGCCGCAGCAGGGATCGTAGACGCGGCCCTTGTAGGGGCTGAGCATTTCGACGATGACGCGGACGATGCAACTGGGCGTGTAGAACTGGCCGCCGTTTTTGCCTTCGGCGCTGGCGAACTGGGTGAGGAAGTACTCGTAGACGCGGCCCAGGACGTCTTTGGAGCGGTTTTCGGCGTCACCGAGCCCGATGGTGCCGATCAGGTCAATCACTTCGCCCAGGCGCTGTTTGTCGAGGGCGGGGCGGGCGAAGTCCTTGGGGAGGACGCCTTTGAGGCGAAGGTTATCGCGTTCGATGGCGACCATGGCATCGTCTACCAGTTTGCCGATGGTGGGCTGCTTGGCGTTGGCCTGAAGATAGGGCCAGCGGGCTTCCTTAGGCACCCAGAAGACGTTTTCGGCCTTGTACTCGTCGGCATCCTCGGGGTCGGCGCCGGCGTAGTCGCCTTCGCCTTGCAGGAGTTTCTCGTGCATCTCTTCGAAGGCGTCCGAGATGTATTTGAGAAAGATGAGGCCGAGGACAACGTGTTTGTATTCGGCGGCGTCCATGTTGTTGCGGAGCTTGTCGGCGGCTTGCCAGAGCTTGGCTTCAAAGCCGATGACGGCAGCGTTGGATTTGGATTTGGTTGCGGGAGTGGAAGCCATGGGCAATTACTCTCCTGATGCTAGCGCGTCAAGCCCCCTCATCGCCCGGCCTCCGCCAGCGTGCGCTCGATCTCAGCCTTCAACGACTCACGGTCCGGCAAATAAAGCTGGTACACAAAAACCTGGCTGTTCATCCCATAAGTGGCATACTCCACCAGCAACTCGTCCTTCTGGCGGCTGAGGATGAGGCCGATGGGCGGGTTGTCGCCTTCCACATTCTCCTCGTGGGCGAAGTAGCCCAGATAGAGGTTCATCTGGCCGATATCGTCATGCCGGACCTCGCCCAGATTCAGGTCGAGCAGCACGAAACAGCGCAGGATGCGGTGGTAGAAGACCAGATCTACCCGGTAGTGCGTGTTGTTCCAGCAGGAAGGGCTGCAGATGGTCACAAAGCAGGGTTTCGAGGTCGGTCTCGGAGACCCGGTAGGGCTCCGGGATCTTGAGGAACTCGAAGATGTAGGGCTCACGCAGCAGATCGGCGGGTTGCGCCACCACCTGGCCTTGCGCAGCCAATTGCAGAATGCCCGCCTTGTCCTTCGAGGCCGCAAGGCGCAGAAAGAGGGAAGAGGCCTTTTACCGCTTCAGTTCGGCCACGGACCAGCGTTCGGCAATGGCCTGCTTCTCGTAGAAGCCGCGCTCCAGGTCGTCGTCGAGCTTCAGCAGTTCCAGATAATGCGACCAACTCAATAAGTGCGATGGCATCGCACTTATTGGGTAACGCAGGTAAAACATGCGCATGTATATCAAATTGCTGCGGTTAAAGCCCTTGCCATGCCGCACGCCCAGATCCGCGGCCAGTTGGGATAGCAGTGCTTTGCCGTATTCGGCGCGCAGATTCCCCGCCTGCTCAAACTCGACGATGTGCCGCCCCACCTGCCAATAGGTTTCGATCAGCTGGGTATTCACCGCCTGCGCCGCCCGAGCCTGGCCCGCCGTACGAGTGCCGGAAATCTGCTCCAGCAATTTCCCATAACCCGAGGTTTCAATTATCCGTGTAGGACAGACCTCCTGGTCTGTCCCCTCCCTCCGAAGGTGCCCATCAACCCGGGCCGCCAGCACCGCGACTTCCTCCGTAAGCTGCGGCAACGGGGTGGCGTAGCGCTCGGCCAATTGCCGGATGCGGCCGCTGAGGGTCTGGGAAACGCGGTCCAGTTCGCCAGCCAGTATCTTTCGCGAATTAGGATGACGACAATTTTACTATTTTATTGCCCCTGGTTTCATGTACTTACCTGCGAACACCAGTCAGATTCTTGCCTCTCCCCGATAAATTGAAATCAGGAGAACCGAGCTATGCCTGAAATCATCTACTGTCATCAATTCCGTACGGACACGCCGCCGTCTGCTTATTCGCCCAAACGAACCCATGGCAACCAGACCTACGAAATTCACCTGGTAAAAGCCGATAACCCCGCTTATATTCCCTCTGACCTCGAAACCTGGCCCATCTTCTACGAGGCCATTCTCGAGGTATTGATCAAACACCCCGCCGCCCACGACGCCGCCATCGAAGCCATCCGCAGCACCCGCGAGACCCTCCAAGGCCTGGAAAACCGCGACGTCCCCCCAGGCACCATGCCCCTGTGAGTCGGGCCCCCCGGCCCGACAAAAACCAACACACCGAAAGGAACCACATGTCATCCAAAAAACGAATCGAAGCCAATCGCCGCAATGCGCTAGGCTCCACGGGTCCCAGAACCCCCGAAGGCAAAGCCCGCTCCGCGCAAAACGCCACCACCCACGGACTCTCCAGTCTCAACCGCAACCCGCTCGCCGCAGCGTGTTTCCTGCAAATGGAAGACAAAGACCAGTACTTAGGCATGCTCAACCAATATCTGGCCACTTACTCCCCCCAAGGCCAACACGAACTCGACTTACTCACCGAAGCCGTCTTCGCCAAGTTCCGCCAACAAAGGCTCTGGGCCGCCGAAGCCGCCCAACTCGAAGTCGCCATCGCGAAGGACGAGAAAGAATTCCGCAAAACCCTCCCCAACGCCGACCCCCGCGCCCACCTCGCCAACGGCATCGCCAAATCCGAGCAAATCTTGAAACTCTACCTCCGCTACGATGCCCAACTCAATCGCCTCTACCGCAACTGCCTCAAAGATCTCCGCGACTTACAAGCCCAACGCATAGCGCAGCCAGCGGAACCAGAGCCCACCCCAATCGAACCCAAATCCGAAACAGAAATCACCCCAAACGAACCCAAACCCCAGCCGACTCCGGAAGAAGTAGCCGCCGAAGCCAACCGCCGCGCCTTCCAGCGCCGCATCAACATCAACCTCGGCCGCCCCGCCGACTGGGAACCGCCCACCCCTTAGCCTGATAGCACCGCGAAAGGCCAACACGAATCGGCATGGGCTACGCGCGTTGCAGCGTCGGCGCGACTAGCACCAGATTGGCGATGCCGAGTTCGGCGCATTCGTCTTCCCACTCAAAGAAAGCGATCTGCTTCCAAGCTAAACGGGAGATGACCGTGAAGGGCTCCACCGCGCGGTCGGCTTTGCGCATGACGATGGGTCCGCCCGGGGCGCGGAGTTCGGCTTGCCAGCCGTCGCGTTCGAGGGCGGCGCAGAGCGTTTCTGCGATGTGCTGGAGCCGCTCGCGGACGCCGTTGGCGAACTGGGCGCCCACTAGCTCAACGCCAGCGCTGTCGATGATTTGGGGTAATTGCGCCACCGTCTGACCGTCGAAGCCATGGCCCTCGGCGGCGACCTCCCAGCGCGGACGGTAGAAGCGTGGCAGCACCTGGTTCCAGGCGAGCGGCTGGAGGGCCGGTAAGCCGCGTTTGCGGGCTTCCCAGGCCATCAGGCGGCCTTCCAGTTCTTCCACGTCGAGCAGCAGCGCCAGGGACGGATGAGACTGAATCCCGGTGGCGTCGGGCTGCTGGTCCACCGCTTCAATCCGCGTCTGGACGCTGGGATGGGTGTCGAAGGCCGCTTCGTCACTCGACGCCGCGTCGGGCTGATGCATCAACTCCACGGGGACTTCACTCAAAAAGTTCAATACGGTGCCCGGACGGAAACGGCGGCTGAAGTCATGGAAGCCGGACAACAGCGGCGGCGCCCAGCCGCCGCGCAGCAAGGGCAGCATTTCGCTTTCAAAGAAGATATGGAACTCAAACGCAAGACGCTGATTCTTGGCCAGCACACTTTGCACGACATCCGAGCCGTAATAGCCCGCGGCAAAGCGATCCGCCGCGAACTCCTGCCGGCGGGAGGCAGCGAGACAGGCGCGGACGAAGGGCTCGAAGATCAGTTGGAAGACCGGGATCAGGCGGGGAGCCCAACGTTCGAGCGCGCCGAAGAGCCGCGCCACCGCGCGTTGCGTCTCCACGATCCAGGCCCAGGCAAACATGCTGCCCTGATAGAAGTGGCCGAGTTCGTGAGCCATCAACGCCGCAAGTTCCTCGCGCTCCAGCACCGCGAAGTACGGCAGGCCGATCGAGAGGACCCGCTGGCTGCCAATGCCCGCGAAGCCAGAATAAAAGCCCGTAGCCGTGCGGGCATCGGCGGTGAGCAGCACCAGCGACGGCAAGGGCTGGCCGGTACGCTGCGCCACCTCTTCGAGGAAAGCCGCCAGGGCGGGCTGCTGCGCCGGGTTGAGCGGAATGCCGTCCAGGGCGGAGGGTGACTTCCGGGGTACGACGGCCCAGGCGATGAGGCCTGCGCCAGCCGCGATGGCGGCGAGCCAGGGCCCGAAGAGGATCAACTCAGCCAGGGGTAACGTCGTCGCGATCGCCGCGCAGACCAGCGGCGTCAGGGAGCAAACAATGGCTCCGATGTAGAACGACACTACGAGAAATGTGGTCCTCAGATGCGGCAAAACGTCCCTACCCTATCTCTACCCGTCACGAAAGTAAAGGGGGAACTACTTAAGTTGGTGCGCCCGGAGAGATTCGAACTCCCGACCTAATGGTTCGAAGCCATTTGCTCTATCCAGCTGAGCTACAGGCGCACACTCGGTTGCCCATCATCTTATCTCGATTGGGAGGGCCCCGGCAGAACCCGGACCCGGACCTGAGTCGGCATCGCCGTCGAGCGGTAAATCCGCTGCGTGGCGCGGCGGAAGTCAGTCTCCTTAGCCTGGTTGATATTGAGGAATTGCTGCGGGTTCCGGTCCACCAGCGGGAACCAGGTGCTCTGAATCTGAATCATCAGCCGGTGGCCGGCGCGGAAGGTATGAAAGATGTCGTTGACGGTGAACTCCACCTTGGCCGGTTGGCCGGGCTCAAAGGGCATGGGTTTCTCAAAACCCGCGCGGAACTTGCCGCGCATCACTTCGCCGCGCACCAACTGCTGATAGCCGCCCATGCGGACTCGGGTGGGATTGGGGTCGGGGTCCGGATAGTCGTCCGGGTAAACGTCGACCACCTTGACGATGAAGTCTGAGTCCGTGCCGGTGGTCGACGCCCAAAGGCTGTGCGTGATGTCGCCGGTGAGCGTGAGGTCGTCTTCGAGCACGCCGGTCATGTAGGTGAGCACGTCGGTACGGCGCGAGGCGAAGCGCTGGTCGCCGGTCATGTACTCCACGAGCATGCCCGGGCCGGTCTTGTCGACATAGGGGACGGGCCTGGCAGGGTCGCTGACGTACTCGTCAAAGGCCGCGGCTTCGGAAGGCGCTTCCTGACTGAGGGTGCCGTTGGCGCGGAGGTAGAAGGTCTTGGGCTGCGCATTCGCCGGAGGCCAGACATCGCCGCGACGCCATTGGTTGGCGCCCGTCTCAAACAGAATCGTCTTCGCATGTTTCCAGTCACCGGCGGACTTCAGATGCTTCCGGACAAAGGGAAACTCGACGAACTCCTGATACCAGGGCCCGGTCTTGGCGTTGAAGCGAATGTCGCCGAGTTGCTCGCCGGTCCCGGACCGGTACCAGCAGCCATGGCACCAGGGACCCATCACCAGCGTTTGTTCGGTGGCGGGGCTCTGCTTTTCAAGGGTCTTAAAGAGCTGCAGGGCGCCATAGAGATTCTCGGCGTCGAACCAGCCGCCGACGGTGAGCACGGCGGGTTTCACGCCCTTCACATGCGGACGGAGATTGCGGGACTTCCAGAAGTCGGTGTAGGTGTCGTTCTTCATCATCTCGTTCCAGAAGGCGACGTCGTTCTTAAAGTACTTTTCGTTGGCATTGACAAGCGGGCCCATCCGCAGAAAAAAGTCGTAGCCGTCGGGCGTCTTGTGGTCAAAGCGATCAGCGGCCGTGGGTCGAGGTTCGGGGCGCGGACGGCCGAAGCTGGCCAGGAAGTTGAAGGCGTGGGGCAGAAAGAGGGCGCCATTGTGGTGGAAGTCGTCGCCGGTGAACCAGTCCATGATGGGGGCTTGGGGGATGGCGCACTTGTGCGCGGGGTGGGCGTCGATCATGCCGGCCGCGGTGTAGAAGCCCGGATAGGACGATCCCCACGTGCAGACTTTGGCGCTGTTGTTGGGGAGGTGCTTCACCAGCCAGTCGATGGTGTCGTAGGTGTCCGTGCTTTCGTCGAAGTCGCGCGCGGACTTGGTGTCCTTATGCGGTGTCATGTTGGTGAACTGGCCTTCGCTCATGCGGGTGCCGCGGACGTCCTGGAAAACGAAGATGTACTTGTCCTTGGCGAGCCAGGGGTTGGTGCCCATCTGCTCGCGGTATTGGTCAGCGCCGTAGGGCGCAACGCCGTAGGGCGTGCGATTCAGCATGATCGGCCACGGCTCGGACTGGTCCTTGGGCAGATACACCGAAGTGAACAGCCGGATGCCGTCCCGCATGGGAACGCGGTATTCGTATTTGGTGTAGTTGGCCTTCACCCAGTCCAGGCCTTGGGCCAGGGCGGGGACCGTAAAAGCGAGAGCCAGCAGGATGCGCATCATCTGGCTAGGATAGCGTGCGATAGCATCAGAAGAGAGATGCTGCACCTTGCCCTGCCCCTGCTCGCGCTGAGCGCTGTTCCCTTCCCGCAAATCGAACCGATTCTGGTGCGCGCCTGCCTGCCCTGCCACGATGAGGCGAAGGGCGCGGGCGGCGTGCGGCTGCATACCCGCGCGGCCGCGGCGAAGAATCTGAACGCCGGACTCACGCGCATGATTAACCTCGACCCGAACCAGCCGGGCGCCATGCCGCCGGGCGGACAGCCACTGCCCGCGGCCGAACGCGCACTGATCGGCGCGTGGATCGCCGAGGGCGCGCCTTGGCCCGGCGACCGCGTGCTGAAGCTGCCCGAGAAGGCCGGCAAGGACGACCAAAGCCTGACCGCGCTGATCCGCCGCAAGATCATGTCGGCACCGATGCCGCCCGCGGCCAAGCCCTACCGGCAGACGATCCCCGGCGCCGACGCCGCCTTTGAGATGCTGCCGATTCCCGCCGGCAAGTTCACCATGGGGGGGACGGAGAAAGATGAGTTGCCCACGCGGGAGCTCAAAGTGGAAGCCTTCTGGATGCAGAAGCACGAAGTGACCTGGGACGAGTATCGCTTGTTCATGTTCGCCAACGACACCGAGAAAGCAGCGAAGGATCCCATCGTCGATGGCGTCAGCCGTCCAACCAAGCCGTATGTCGAGATGAGCTTCGGCATGGGCTTGAATGGCTTCCCCGCCATCAGCATGACGCAGCACGCGGCCAACAAGTACGCGCAGTGGCTGAGCGCAAAGACCGGGCACTTCTACCGGCTGCCCACCGAAGCCGAGTGGGAGTACGCCTGCCGCGCCGGCGCGCCCGAACCCACGGCGCTGAAGGACTACGCGTGGTTTTCCTCAAACACGGACGGCAAGTACGAGCTGGTGGGCAAGAAGCTGCCGAATGCCTGGGGCCTGCACGACATGCTGGGCAACGTGATGGAGTGGACCTTGGATGGCTATGCGCCGTATGCGCCGTCGCAGACCTCGGCCAGCGAGTGGGCGCCGAGCAAAGGCACCTATCCGCAGGTGGCGCGCGGCGGCGGTTGGACCGACACTGCCAAGAAGCTGCGTTGCGCGGCGCGCACGGCATCGGACCCCTCGTGGAAGATGCAGGATCCGCAGATTCCCAAGAGCATCTGGTACATGACCGATGCGCAGAGCCTGGGCTTTCGCCTGGTGCGGCCAGTGAACGTGCCGAGCGTAACGCTGATGCATCGCGCCTGGAATAACGGCGTCGAAGTCGAGTGACGCGGCGAAGTCTGCTGCTGAGCGCGGCGGCTTACACGCGGCTCGAAGTGAGCGAGCCGCACATGGGCACGCGGGTGACGATCAAGCTCGATACGCGCGATCCGGCGCGCGGCGAAGCGGCCATCGGGCGGGCCTTCGCCCGGATCCATGACCTCGATCTGCGCTTATCCAACTACCAGCCCGAGAGCGAAGCGAATCGCTTCGACGCGCGGCGGGTGAGCGCCGACATGCGTCCGCCATGGGAGTTGGCAGAGCGTCTTCGTGCGGAGACCGATGGCCGCTTCGACGTGAGGCGAACGGCTCTGTTTGACTTGTGGCGGGCGGCGAGGAAGTCCGGCGTGCTGCCCGCGGCCTCGGCCATCGCGCGGGCCCAAGCCACGGACGAGGGCCGGGTAGACCTCGGCGGGATCGCTAAAGGTTACGCCGGGGACGAGGCGCTACGCGTGTTGCGGCAGAACGGCGAAACCCGGGCACTGGTGGCCATCAGCGGCGACTTAGTGGCCGGCGACGGCCAATGGCGGGTGTTGCTGGAGATGGTGAACCGCACCGTGATTCTGCGTCGCCGCGCGGCGTCGACGTCCGGCGACACCGAACAATACTTACTGTTTGACGGACAGCGTTACTCGCATATCGTGGACCCTCTCACCGGCCTCGGGCTCACCAATGGAGTGGTAGCCAGTGTCGTCGCGCCAAGTGGGATGCTTGCCGACGCCCTGGCGACCGTGGTGTGCCTCCTCGGTGTCCGGGAGGGATTACGGGTCGCGAGGCGTTATGGCGCCGTCGTCTACATCTAGTCTTTGAGGACGAAAGTCACCTTGAGGGT
The DNA here is from genome assembly GCA_019752335.1 of Bryobacteraceae bacterium. Lineage (GTDB taxonomy): Bacteria > Acidobacteriota > Terriglobia > Bryobacterales > Bryobacteraceae > JALHNI01. The sequence continues at coordinate 288,850 of JAIEMJ010000001.1, read as the reverse complement.
GACGCGGTATTCCTTGATCTTCTTCTTCTCCACGACGACGCTTTGGTCCTGCACCCAAGCACCGGTGACGTTGTCGAGCGTCTGGCAAGCGCGGGCTACGCCGACTTCCACCGCATCCGCGAAGCTCTTTTTCGAACCGGCAATGATTTCTGTCACCCGGGCTACTGACATATCGAAGGATCTCCTTGGCCCAATTTTAGCGCACCCGCTCCACGCTTAGCGCTTAGCCATGGTGCGCGAAAAGACGGGGGCAAACTCGAAGCCGCCCTGCTGGGTCATCCAGTCGACGGCGTCGAGCGCGGTGAAGGCATCGGCGTAGGAGACCAGAGTCCACCCCTCCAGGGGCGAGGCCTCGGAGCCCGTCGGATGCGTCGCTTCGAGCTTGGCCAGCTGCGACTTGTCGAGATGAACGAGAAGCTTCCCGGTCATCACGCGACGCGCCGCCGCCATCCGGCGAGCGCGGTCGGCGGCGGGAAGCGCGGTCAGCCTCGTTTCGTTAGGAAGGTCGCTCAGGCTGTAGAAGACCGGCGCAAGCGACTTGCGGTCCTGCGCCCAATTTGCCTGGACGAGCTTGCGGGGCGATTCGCCCTCGCTCAGCTTGACGATGCGTCCGCCGCCCCACGTTTCGCTACCCGCCGTCGAGCGGACGCCACGGCCGGCGCGGCTGAAGACTTCGTCCGTGGCCAGTCGGTATTGGACCGGCCGGCCGCCGTCGGAGAAGGTGTAGGGGGCTTGGGCAAGAAGTGCTGCTCCCTGCAGGAGCAAGGTCAAGCTAAGCGGCAGGAGGGAAGCCATGGTCCGAGTGTATAGCATTCGCGTAAGGTCTCTGCCCCCCAAATGAGCTGGGGCTTTTCCCCCTTCTGAGGAGACTAAAGTCAGCCATCCAGCAATCCGATAGTTACAGCTATGGATGGCTTCCTTTGGGTATTCTTTCCTCTCTTCATCGCGGTCGGCTCCGCGATCCTGGCGGTCTACATCATGCAGTCGCGGATGGAGGTCGCGGTATCGAAGGAGCGCGAAACGCTAGCCGAGGCGCGGGCGATCATCACTTCTCAGCACCGCAGCATGGAAGATCGCGTCCGCGCGACCGAGGAGGAGACCAAACGCAAGTCGTTTGACGAGTTCCTCTCGGATTTCCGCGTTGAGGAGCGCCACTACATGCGCGAGTCGAAGTCGCTCTTCCTCAATCGCAAGTCGATGATTCTGCAAGAGCGTCTGTTCTTCCGCAACATCCCGCTTTCGAATTGGGTGGAGCACGAGATGGTGGTGGAAGACGGCGGCGACATTCAGAAGCTGGCCAAGGCTTGCAGCGTGTTTAGCACCCGTTCGCTCGAGACGGCCACCACGGCCGGGGCGCCGCAACTGGCCAATCCGAAGATCGCCACCAAGAAAATGATCGGGCGCGCGTAAAGTCCGGAACCTTTCCCCTGGGGCCGGTGTCTACTCAAACAGGTGTAGACTGAGGTAAATTCGATGCCGAATGCGCCCCTCAATTCGATTCTTGGCTTTTCCGGATCCGGACAGCCAGACAACGCCCAGGACGCCTTACTGATTGAGCGCTTACGCGCCAACGAGGAAATGGCCTACGAGGAGCTGATTCAACGCTTCGAGCATCCGGTGTACAACCTCGTCTACCGCCTGCTCAACGACCCCAGCGAGTCGGCGGATGTCGTGCAAGAGGTCTTTCTCAAAGTTTTCCGCAAGGTAGATGGCTTCCGCGGCGATTGCTCGTTAAAGACGTGGATTTACCGCATCGCGGTGCACGAGAGCTACAACCAGCGGCGTTGGTTTCGCCGTCACCGCCAGCAGGAGACGGCGCTGGAGTCGGGCGACGAGCAAACGTTGAGCTACATGGACGTGATTCCGGACGCGGGTCCGTCGCCGTTTCAGATGACCTTGGACCACGAAACGCGCGAGCGGATTGAAGCCGCGCTGCAGGAGGTGAAGCCGGTGTTCCGGGCCGCCGTGATCCTGCGCGATATCGAAGAACTGAGCTACGAGGAGATTGCTTCCATTCTGGATACGAACCTGGGGACGGTGAAGTCCCGGATCTTGCGTGGCCGCGAAGCGGTGCGTAAGCAACTGGTGGCCGAGGAAGCGGCACCGGCGATGGTATGGGCCCCGGCGGGAGGAAACTCGTGATGGAACCAGTAATCGAATCGGCTCTGCGCTCCCTGCCGAAGCGCGTCGCGCCCGGCGATTTGTCCACCCGCCTGCGCGTGCTCGCTTCGCGCGAACGTACGCGCCGCAGCATCTTCGCGACGTTGCAGACCACGGTGGCGCACTATCGCAGCCGTGCCTGGCTGCTCTTTGAGAATCTGGCGCGTCCGCTGGCCATCCCCACCATGGGCGGCTTGGCGGCGGCGATCGTGCTGTTCACCGTGACGGCGATGAACTATCCGACTTCGGCGCACGCCAGCACCTTCGACGTGCCGACCGTGCTCTACACCGAGGCGTCGTTCAAGAACATGGGGCTCTTCCCGCTCGACACCGAAGAAGTGGTGATCGACCTGACGATCGACGAATCCGGCCGTGTGCTCGACTATCGCTTTGTCGACGGCGGCGTGCCGATTCAGAACGACAAGCAGTTGAAGAACAAGATCGACGCCGCGCTGCTGTTCGCCGAATTCGTGCCGGCGACTTCGTTCGGCCAGCCGATTCCCGGCAAGGTCCGCCTGTCGTTCCGGCGTGGCCACATCGACGTGCGCGGTTAATGCCGCGTAAGTTCGGGCAACACTTTCTCCGCGACGCCGAAGTGTTGGCGCGTATCGCGGAGGCCTGCGCAAAAGATGGCAAAGTGCTCGAGATCGGGCCCGGCCGGGGTGCGCTCACCGCGCATCTGCTGCCCCAGTGCGAGCGACTGGTGGCCGTGGAGATCGACCATCATCTGATCGCGCCCCTGCGGATTCGCTTCCCTGCCCTGGAGGTGATCGAGGCGGACGTCCTCACCGTGAACCTGCAGGACTTCGAAGCGACCTCGGTGGTGGGCAATCTGCCGTACTACATCACTTCGCCGATCATCGAGCGCGTGCTGGAGATCGAAGGCCTGCAGTCCGCGGTATTCCTGGTGCAAAAAGAAGTGGCGGAGCGCATCGCCGCGCCGCACGGCAAGAGCGACTATGGCTACTTAAGCGCGATCACCCAGTTGGTGGCCCACGTCGAACTGCTCTTCACGGTACCGCCCAACGCCTTCGCGCCCCCGCCGAAGGTGGATTCGGCGGTGATCCGCTTGATTCCCAAGCCAAATCGCCCGTCCGATTTCGACGCCGTCAAGCGCTTCCTCGGCATCTGCTTTCAGCACAAACGCAAAACGCTGCGCAATAACCTGCGGCTGCTTTATCCGGCGATTGAAGATCGCCCCGAGGCAGGGCTGCGGGCGGAACAGTTACCGGTTCAAGAGCTACTCCATCTGATGGCCCATCTCGTTACTCCGGGGCCGTCCACCAGAAACCCGGTATAACTTCCCGTTAGGATCGTTCCTTGAATAGTAAGGAATACAAATAGCGCTGGGAGAGCGGCTCATCCTTAATCTCCACCCAGGCTTTGAAGGCCTCGCCTGCCAACGCAACGCTGGCCGCCGCCGTTAGCTGGTCAAATGGCGCTGCAAGGTCATAGTCGGCGCGGTGCCGCAACTCCTGAAGTTCAACGAATGCCTCAGCCACGATCCATAACCGCATGCGAACAACCTCATCCAGCGTCGCAGGCTCCGAATTTTTCATCTTTATTTGCTTCAGGATGATGACCGAGGCCTCCTTCATCCGTCGATGATCGAACATTCGAGCCAATTGCGCTCGCTGCTCGGCATGTGCCCAGGCGAAAACGGCGCTGCGAATCAGCAGATGGAAAAGCGCGTAATACGCTGTCGAAACAGCCCGGCGCAGACTGGCTTCGGTGGCCGGCCAGACCTGGACTTGATGCTCAGCCTGAGCCAGGAGTTGCTCAGGTAGAGTGGTGACCATGGGCGACGGTTTAATTCACGAAATGGAGATAGGAATGAAGACCGATTTCTTCGGTTCGAACGAGGCGAAACAAGTCATGCCGGATTTCTTGAGCCAACTTCAAAAACTCCGGACTAGCTTCGCCTTCGCCGGTGACCTTCACTTCAATGAATACGGAGGGGTCGTCGGTCCAGTCACGACCGATGCGGAAATCGATTCCGCGCACCAGGGGATGGCTCGCGTACTCCGTACGCAAACGTTCAATCCGGTCGGAGACTTCTGCATCCAAAACGACACTGGCCGGAAAGGTTGTCAAGATAGCACCTTCTTGAGTTTACTACCAAGGAGACTCACCTCACCGCCCTCCAGCCCCGAAGCCCTGGTCGGCTCAGGAGGTACGATAGCCTCATGCGAATGCTGCTCTTTACTCTATCCGTCGCGCTGTGGGCGCAGGCGCCGATGAATGTGATCGCCAAGGTCTACGATGGCGACTTGTCCACCATTGAATCCGAATTGGTGCCCCTGGTGGAGGCGATGCCGGAAGGCAAGTTTGGCTTTGCCCCGAAAGAGGGCGAGTTCAAGGGCGCGCGGACCTTCGCGCAACAGGCGATGCATATCGCATCGGTGAATTATCTGGTGGCCAGCACGATGCTGGGCGAGAAGAATCCGGTGGATATGGGCGAAAACGAGAATGGTCCGGCGTCGGTGAAGACGAAGGCCGAGGTGGTGAAGTTCGTCAAGGAGTCCTTCGCGTATACCCACAAGGCCATGCGGCAGTTGACCGAGGCGAGCCTGACGGAGATGATCCCGAACGCATTCAGCCCGAAGAGCAAGTCGCCGCGAGCGGCCATGGCGTCGATCCCGGTGTGGCATAGCTTCGATCACTACGGGCAGATGGTGATCTACGCGCGTATGAACGGCGTAATTCCGCCGGCGAGCCGGCGTTAGCCCAGCCGGAATTGCTGTTCGGTAACCCCGTCGGCGGGAAAAAAGCACTCGATCCGCAGTTCGTCAGCCGTGACGTCCTGCGCAGTGCCGAACGTGGAGATCACGCTGAAGAGCGAAAGCCTCTGGCCATCCTTGACGATTTCGAGCGGCAGCACCGGTACCAACGCCGCGTCCTCCCCCAACCACAGCACTCCGTGATCCTGATGCGGCGTCAACTCGGCCAGCACCGCCTTCATCTCCTCCCCGCCCAGACTGTCAGCCTCGCGTTGGGCGCGCTGCCACAGCAGCGGCGCAATCGACGGCCAGTTCGACACAAAGGGCCGGATTCCGGCGCGATGAAAGAACAGCCGCATCAGATTCGGCTGTTCACCCCCCACGCGCGCCCAGACCTCAGCGCCGAACAGCGCGCCTAAGCGCTCAAAAGATGGGTTGGCCAAGCGAATGTTCCAGGCCCGGTCGAGGGCCACGGCAGGAAATGGTTCATGGTTGGCCAGCATCATGCGTACGGCAGCCATCACCTGCTCCATGCGTGGATCGTTGAAGGGGCGCGACTGGAATACGGGCGCAAAGCCCGCGGCGGTCAGCCATCTATTGCGATCGCGCAAAGGCACCGCAAGGCTCTCACTGAGTTGTAGGATCATGCGCCGGCTGGGCTGGGCCCGGCCGGATTCGAGAAAACTCAGATGCCGCTGCGAGACACCGGCCGTCAGCGCGAGGTCCAACTGCGACAGCCGTCGCTTCTGTCGCCAGCTTCTCAGCAATTGGGGAAAACTTACGGTCACGGACGATTATCGTCCGCCCGGCAAAGGCTTTCAATAACCTCTCAGGTAATTGCGGCGCGCTCATGCGGCAAGCATCCTGAATCATGTCGAAAAAACTCATCGCGTTATTCCTGGTGACTCTTGCCTTCGGGGTGCTCACAACGTTAGCTCTCCTCGAGGGCGGCGTTTGGGGCATCATCGCGCCGCACTTTCGGAGTTGGGGAGGCGCGCAAGTCTTCACCGATCTGGTGATCCTGGCCGTTCTTACGTGCGTGTGGATGGTCCACGACGCCAGGCGCCATCGGCTTGCCGCTTGGCCATTCGTATTACTGACTCTGCTGGCGGGTTCGTTTGGTCCGCTCGTCTACCTTTGTTTCCGGGAAGCGAAGGAGGCGCAAAGCACGCTATCGTAAGCCATGCGCACCGAGATCGTCCGCTATCGCCAAGGCTCGCTGGAACCCGGTGACGATATCCTGGCCATTGAGGAACCGCTCGAGATTCGGATTGGCGCTTGGCGGGGAGCGACGCGGGTTTACCGGAACGCGGTGGTGACCATGCGGACGCCCGGCGACGATGCCGCCTTGGCGGCGGGCTTCTTGTTTACCGAGGGAATTCTTACCGCGCCCGCGCAGATCGACTCGATTGCGGCTTGGGATGCGGCGCTGCCGAATGTGTGGCGAGTAGACCTGGCAGAGGGCGTGGAGATCGATTGGAAGCGGCTGGAGCGGCTGACTTACGCCGCCTCGAGCTGTGGGATGTGCGGCAAAGCCTCCATCGAGCAGGTGGCGGCGCGACTGCCGGAGATACCGTTGAGCGACCGCGTGTTTGACGCGGAAACCCTGCTTAGCTTGCCCGCGCGGTTGGCGGAGCGACAGCCGGGCTTTACCGCGACGGGCGCGGTACACGCGGCGGCGCTGTTCTCGGCGGCGGGAGAATTCCTGGCGAGCTTTGAGGACGTGGGACGGCACAACGCCGTCGACAAACTCATCGGCGACGAGTGGCTAGCGGGGCGTTCGCTCGGCGAGCGAATCCTGCTGGTAAGCGGCCGGGCGGGCTTCGAACTCGTCCAAAAGGCGGCGATGGCGCGCGTGCCGCTGATGGCGGCGGTGGGGGCGCCATCGAGCTTAGCCGTCGAGTTGGCCGAGTCCGCTGGAATGACGCTGGTGGGGTTTCTGCGGGACGGCCGCTTCAATATCTACAGCGGCGCGCAACGGATTCGCCGGGAAGCGCTATCCTAATAGGTTTGGAGGCTCCTGTTGAGTATTGGTTACGCGTTCAGCGCATTTTTTGGCATCCTGTTCAAGAACGAAATTCCCGAAGACGTCGCCGCGGCCCTGGGTTGGGTCCGCCGCGATAGCAAGCCAAAGGTGGTGGAAAAGCCGAAGGAGACCGTCGGCCCCGGCGACGGCGCCCTGCAGATTCTCGGCATCCTCCAACGCGACGCCCGCCTGGTGGACTTCCTGATGGAGAACATCGCCCCTTACACGGACGAGCAAATCGGCGCCGCTGTCCGCGGCGTACATGAGCAGAGCCGGCAGACGCTGGAACGCTATCTGCAATTCTCGCCCGTCATTGACGGCGTGGAAGGCACCTACGCCAAGATCGCCAGCAAGGATCCGGCCGCGGTGAAGCTGCTGGGCAACGTCCCCGCCGATGGCAAGGCCGCCGGTGGCACGCTGCGCCACAAGGGCTGGCGGGTGACCAAGACGGACCTGCCGCCGCTGTTCGCGCACCAGAAGACCGACATCCTGGCGCCCGCCGAGATTGAAGTCGCTTAGGCCGATGAAGCCCATCCTCGGGATCGATCTCGGCACCACAAACTGTGCCCTAGCCCTGGCCTCGCCCGAGAGCCTGACGCTGTTGCCCATCCCGCAGTTGGTGAACCCGGGCGAAGTACAGTCGCCGGACCTGCTGCCTTCCTTCCTGTTTCTGCCCGGCCCCGCGGACTTCCCCGCGGGCTCGACGGCGCTGCCCTGGGATGACGCGCCCCCCTACGTTTGCGGCGTGCTGGCCCGCAAACGCGGTGCCGAAAACGCCGGACGGCTGGTGTCGTCGGCCAAGAGTTGGCTGTCGCATGCGGGCGTGGACCGTAATGCCCCCATCTTGCCGTCGGCTGCCCCGGAAGGCGTGCGCCGAATTTCTCCGGTGGAGGCCTCGCGCACCTACTTGGCGCATCTGAAGGACGCGAGCGGCCTGGACTTCGCCGCGCATCAGGTGCTGGTGACCGTGCCCGCCTCCTTCGACGCCGTCGCGCGCGACCTCACCCTGAAAGCGGCGGCCCAAGCCGGCCTGGGCGAGGTGATGCTGCTCGAAGAGCCGCAGGCGGCCTTCTACGCCTGGCTCGAACGCCACGCCGACTGGCGCGAGCGCATCGGCCCCAAGGACCGCGTCCTCGTCATCGACGTCGGCGGCGGCACCACCGACTTCACCCTAATCGCCGTCCACGACGCCCAAGGCGCCCTCGCGCTCGAACGGCTCGCAGTCGGCGAACACATCCTGCTGGGCGGCGACAACATGGACCTCGCGCTGGCCCGCTTCCTGGAACAGCGCCTGCCGAAGCTGGACCCGGTACAGTTCCAGTCCTTGTGGCAGCAATGCCGCGCCGCCAAGGAAGCTTTGCTCGCGCCTGACGGGCCCGCCGAGCAGCCGATCACCTTGCTGGGGCGCGGTTCGTCGCTGATTGGCGGCTCCATCAAGGGTCAACTGACGCGCGCCGAAGTGCGCGAATTGCTGCTGAACGGTTTCTTCCCGCAGGTAGCGTCGACGGACTTGCCGGAGCGCCAGAAACGCTCGGGTTTGCAGGCGCTCGGCCTGCCCTACAGCGCCGACGCCGGCATCACCCGGCATCTGGCCCACTTCCTGCGCTCCGTCCAGCCGGGCGAACTCACCGCGCCCACCCACGTCCTCTTCAACGGCGGCGTCTTCCGTTCGGCCGCCCTGCGCGAACGCGTCCTTACGGTGCTCAATCAATGGCTCGCCGCGGAGGGCGCGCCGGCGGCCCGGGCCCTGCAAGGCGAGGACCTGATGCACGCCGTCGCACGCGGCGCGGCGTACTATGGCAGAATGCGGCAGACGCCGGGCGGGATCCGCATCCGCGGCGGCGTTCCCCGCACTTACTACATCGGCATCGAAGAGTCGCTCCCCGCAGTGCCCTTTATGAAGCCCCCCATCAAGGCGCTGACGGTGGTGCCCTTCGGGATGGAAGAGGGCACGACGCATCGCTTCGCCGACCGCGAATTCGGCTTGGTGGTGGGCGAGCCGGCGGAATTTCGTTTTTTCGTGTCGACGACGCGGCGCGAAGATCCAGCTGGCGATTTACTTGAGCGCGTCACCGACGAGTTAGATGAGTTACCCGCGATGGAGGTGACTCTCCCCGCAAACGCGGGTGATGCGGGGGTAATCGCCGCTACCCTCGAATCGACAGTAACCGAAACCGGCTTACTCCAGCTATGGATTGTCGCCCGCGACGGCCGCCGTTGGAAGTTAGAATTTAACGTGCGTGAACGAACGTAATGCTTGCAAAGCGCGGTTAAACAGGATACAACGAGAGTGACCTTAGCACTTCCCCCGTGTTATCCCTCAAGCACACCTTTGAGGCGTCGGTTCATGAAATGAGCCGGTTGCTCTCCGAGGAGGGTTATCCCTCTCGGATTTTGTGGGTCCAGCCTGGCCACGTGGTTTATTACCGTCGCCGCTGGTATGTCCACTTGCCGAACCCCACCCTCGCGGCAATGGTGGCGCGCTCCTATTTCCGCGCCGGCTTTGACCAAGGCTTGGGAGTCACGGTCGACGCCATCTGCCGCTTAGGCGACGCCACGTGCTGCTCCATCTGCGTCCCGAGCGACGTTGGGGCCGCCTACCGCGCGGGCTTGCAACGCGACGATGTGCGGATGTCCGTGCTGGTGGAACCGCTGCCCGCCTACCGGGTGGAGAATCGCCTGGTGTGGGCTTTGCTACGCTACCTTGGCCGCTTTAACACGCCAGTGGTCTCCCGCCTCTTCCGGCGCTAGTCGCTCGAATCGACGCCCATCTGGTCCAGCCGGTAGCGGAGCGCGTTGCGGGTCAACCCTAAGAGTCGCGCCGCTTGGCTCTTGTTGCCGTTCGCCCGGCGTAGCGCTTCTCGAATGATCGACTGCTCGTGCTCCTCCAGCGTCACGCCCTCGGGCAGGAAGTCCGACACCGCGGGTTTGGGCTTCGTCGATTGGTCCAGCTTGATATCGACGCCGCGCAGGGTGGGAGTGGGCGAAAGTAACAGGCTGCGCTCAATTACATTTTCGAGTTCGCGCACATTGCCCGGCCAGTGGTAACTCATCAATTTCGCGAGCGCCTCATCGGTTAGCTGCCCCGGCTCACCGCGGCTCTCACGGCCGAACTTATCGACAAAGTGTTTCGCCAGAAAAGGAATATCCGGATTGCGCTCGCGCAGCGACGGAATATTCAAGGGGAGCACGTTCAGGCGGTAATACAAGTCCTCGCGAAAACGTCCTTCTTCGAGCGCCGCGCGTAAGTCCACATTCGTGGCCGCGAGAATGCGCACGTCGATCTGCCGGACTTTGTTGCTCCCCAGCCGCTCAAACTCGCGCTCCTGCAAAATGCGCAAGAGCTTCACCTGGATGGCTGGAGGGACGTCGCCGATTTCGTCGAGAAACACAGTGCCGGTATCGGCTTGTTCGAACTTGCCCGGCTTGGTCACGTTGGCGCCGGTGAAGGCGCCTTTTTCGTAACCAAAGAGCTCGCTCTCCATCAGGTTCTCCGGGATGGCGGTGCAATTGATTTTGACGAAGGGCCTATCGCGGCGTGGCGAGTGGTAGTGAATCGCGCGCGCAATCAAGTCCTTGCCGACGCCGCTTTCGCCACACAGCAACACCGTGGCGCGCGAGGGCGCCACGCGCAGGATCGTCTGAAAGATCTCCTGCATGTTGGGGCTGCGGCCAATGATGTTGTCGAACTGATAGCGCCGCCCGAGCTCTTCTTTGAGCGCCCGGTTCTCATCGCGCAGGGCGCGCACCTCCAGCGCCTTCTCGATGATCGCAGTGAGATGATCCAGGGAGAACGGCTTCAAGAGGAAGTCCGTCGCGCCGCGCTTCATCGCTTCCACCGCGTTCTCGATCGTGCCAAAAGCCGTCATTACGATGACCGGAGCGGAGGGGTTGATCTGGCGGGCGTGCGCAAGAACCTGCATGCCGTCCATCTCGGGCAACTTCAAGTCGGTAAGGATGAGGTCAGCGCGATCCAAGTACCGCAAGGCCTCTTCGCCGGAGGGAGCGAGGTCCAGGTCATAGCCGGAGCTCGAGAGCTGCAACTCCAGCACGCGGCGCAGCTTGTCTTCGTCCTCCACGACGAGGACTCGTTTCTTCGACATTCGAGCCTAGCGGAGCAATTCGAGGATCGCTCGCAATTCGGCGCGAATCGCGGACAGATTGTGGGCAGGCCGCACCGAAAGCTCGGGCAGCGCGACCTTAGCCATCGCCGCGCCCGAAAGCGTGCTACCGGAGAATACGCCCATGGGCGAGGAGAGGGCGGGAGCGACGGAGGCCGGCGGCATCGGCGACGGCGCGACTTCGCCCGAACGCCCCTTCTTGCTGCGCGCGCTCACTTCGGCCTTGTGCTGCGCCTCCAGGTGCTTCCGCGCGCCTTCGATGGTGTACCGTTCCTGGTAGAGCAGCCGCTTGATGTCGAGGATCAGTTCCACGTCCTTGCGGCGATAGAGCCGGTGGTTGCTGCCGGACTTGCGCGGACCGATGGCCGGGAACTCCGTCTCCCAATAGCGCAAGACATACGGCTTCACGCCCGCGATCTGGCTCACGTCGCCAATCCGGAAGTAAAGCTTGTTGGGAATCTCTGGCGTGGTGGGGGCAGAACCAGTTGCGGGTGCGGTTGCGTGTGTCGCCATGCTTTCGGGTTACCTTTCCTGGTGTTATCTAAAATCGTACGGGAAGCCATCCCGAGCGTCAAGGCGATACACTCAAATAGTGCCCCCTGATAAAAACATTTTCGCAAAAAATGTTCTTTCCGGCGTCCATCCGGTTTTGGAAGCCCTAAAGAGCGGTCGTCAGATGGATCGGATCCTCATTACCGAGGGTGCGGGCGGTGTCCGCATCCAGCCCCTGATTGACCTGGCGCGAGAGCGTCGCGTGCCCGTGCGCTTCGAAGCGCGCTCGGTTCTGGACCGTACCGCCGGTACCGCCACCCACCAGGGCGTCGTGGCGATCACGGCCGCGCATCGCTACGCCAAGCTCGACGAAGTCTCGCTGGGGCCTCTGGTCGTCGCCGCTGACGGTGTGGAGGATCCGCACAATCTGGGCGCCATTGTCCGGTCCGCCTACGCGGCCGGGGCGTCCTGCATCCTCATTCCGGAGCGCCGCGCCGTCGGCCTGACGGATACGGTCGCCAAGGCCGCGGCCGGGGCGCTCGAGTACTTTCCGGTGGTCCGCGTGACGAATTTGAACCGCGCGCTCGAAGACCTGAAGAAGGAAGGCTACTGGATTTACGGCCTGGACGAGCGCGCCGACGAAGACTACTCGGACGTCGAGTACGTGACGCCCACGGTGCTGGTGTTGGGCGGCGAAGGCGCGGGCCTGCATCAGCACACACGCGAGCGCTGTGATTTTCTGGTGAAGATCCCCATGCACGGCGAGATCTCGTCGTTGAATGTGTCCGTTGCCGCGGGCATCGCCATGTTCGAGTGGCGCAAACAGCAGAAAGGCTAAACTGGGAGTTTATGCAAAAAACAGTAGCGTTGGTCCTGGCGCTGGGGCTATGGACACAGAGCCTCGTGTGGGCGCGCCAGCCCTTCCGGGCGGCGCAGGCGATGGTGGTGGCGCAGGAGCCCTTGGCCACCGACGTCGGCGTGGCGGTGCTGAAGTCCGGCGGGAATGCGGTGGACGCGGCGGTGGCGGTGGCCACGGCGCTGGCGGTGACGTATCCGTTCGCCGGCAACCTGGGCGGCGGCGGCTTCATGCTGGTCCGCATGAGTGACGGCCGTCAGGCCTTTTTCGATTTCCGTGAGAAGGCGCCGGCGGCGGCGACGGCCAACATGTATCTCGACAAAGACGGCAAGCCTACGCGCGACAGCGTCGTGGGCTGGCGCGCTCCCGGCGTACCCGGCACGTTGCGCGGCCTGGAGTTGGCGCATCGGAAGTTCGGCCAGCAGAAGTGGGCGGACTTAGTCGCGCCGGCGGTAAGGCTCGCGGGCGAGGGCTTCCCGGTCTCTTACACGCTCTCCCAGTCGCTTAAGTCAGCGGGACGTCCGCGCGCTGCCGCCGCCGATAGCTCTATCCTCACCGCGGGCGGCATTCTCACGCAGAATCCCGAGAGCAAAAGGATCTTCCTCCGCGAGGGCCGCCACTACGAGCCCGGCGAGATCTTCCGCCAACCGGAACTGGCGGCCACTTTGCAGCGCGTGCAGAAGTCCGGCGCCAGTGAATTTTATGAAGGCGAAACCGCCAAGCGCTTCGCGAAAGAGATGGCGTCGCACGGTGGCCTGATCACCTTGGACGACCTAAAGAACTACCAAGCCGTGGAGCGCGTCCCGCTGGTTGGCACTTATCGTGATACCACCATCGTCACCGCGCCACCGCCCTCCACCGGCGGCGTCGGACTGTTGCAGATGTTGAATATTCTCGAAGGCACGGGCTATGAGAAGGCCGGCCTGGGCTCCGCCGCGGCGACGCACTATGTCGCCGAAGCGATGCGGCGTTACTACGCCGACCGCGGCGAGTTCCTTGGCGACGCGGACTTCGTCAAGATCCCCTTGAAGAGCCTGATTAGCAAGGAATACGCGCGCGAACGCCGGGCCAGCATCGATCCGGCAAAGGCCACGCCCTCCAGCGTCATCCGGCAGGGCCAGCCCGCCGCGAGCGAGAGCAATGAGACTACGCATTTTTCGATTGTGGATGCCCAGGGCAATGCCGTCGCGCTGACTTACACATTGAATGGCGGCTATGGCTGCGGTATCACCGTGGCAGGACTCGGCTTCCTGCTCAACAACGAGATGGACGACTTCACCGTGAAGCCAGGCTCTCCGAATATGTTCGGCTTGATCGAAGGCGAAGCCAACGCGATTCGGGCGGGCAAACGTCCGAATTCATCCATGACGCCCACCATCGTGCTGCAGAACAATCAACTGCACTTAGTGCTCGGCGCGCCGGGCGGCAGCCGCATTCCGACTGGCGTGCTGCAGGTGATTCTGAACGTCACGAATTTCAAAATGAATATTCAGGACGCCGTCGATCAGCCGCGCTTCCACCACCAGTGGCAGCCGGACAAGCTTTACACGGAGCGCGGATTCTCCCCCGATACCCTCGACCTACTCCGAGCCCGCGGCCACAACGTGGAGCCGAATACCTTCGGCGTCGCCCGCGTGGAGGCGATCCAGATTGAGACCACCCCAGACGGTAAGCGATGGCTCGCGGCCGGCCAGGACGGTCGTGGCGAGGGCAAGGCAACAGGTTACTAAATGGATCACGTCCTCTCTACTCACTTATTCCAGAAACACCGCCTCTCCACGGCTTTATTGGACCGAATCCTGGCCGCCGGGATCCCCGCTGTGGAGATCTTTGTCAATCGCCAGCATCTGGACTATCTGAACAAGGCGCAAATCAATGAATTGGCGTCCTGGTTCCGCGACGCGAAGTTACAACTCTGGGCTCTGCACTCGCCGATGTATTCCGACGACCAGAATGGACGCTCCGGTCCGAACGCTACGATCGCCATCAACGAACCGGTGAAGAATAAACGGGTGGTGATGGTGGACGAGGTGAAACGCGCGCTCGAAATCGCGGAGCAAATTCCTTGTCGCTACCTGGTGCAGCATTTGGGAGTGCCTTACGAGGAATTCGACGAACGCCGCGTGGACGCGGCGTTTTCGTCGCTGGAGGAACTGAACTCCTTTGCCCGGCAGCGCGGGGTCGAGATTCTGCTCGAGAATATCCCGAATGGATTCTCGAACGCGTCGAAATTGAATTATTTCACGGAAGTCACGCACCTGAGCAACGGCTACTGCTTTGACTCGGGTCACGCGCAGCTTTACGCGCATTCCACGCATGGGCATATCGATAGCGAATTTGAATTGATGCGTCCGCGCATTCGATCATCGCACTTACACGACAACAACGGCGTGGAAGATACCCATCGTTTCCCGTTCTTGCATTCGGGCGGCACCATCGACTGGCGAAGAATGCTTGAACTCTTCCGCGCCTGCCCTGGACAGTTTCCCCTGAATCTAGAGCTGAAGGAGAGCGACGACTTTCCGCAACCGCTCGACAGCATTCGTACCGTCTTCGAAAAATTGGAACAAGCATGATCCCACGTATCCTTATCATTGAAGCTGGCGCCCATGTGGGCCAGGAAGTCCGCATCGCCGGCTGGTTGTATAACCTGCGTAAGTCCGGCAAGATCGCCTTTCCGCAATTGCGGGATGGGTCAGGAATTATACAGGGCGTCGCGGTGAAGGCCGACGTTCCGGAGGAGCTATTCGAAGGCCTGCGCGGACTTACTCAGGAGTCGTCGATTATCCTGCAAGGCAAGATTCGCGCCGAAGAGCGCGCAGCCGGTGGCTATGAAATGGACGTGACGGGCCTCGAAGTAATTCAACGCGTCTCCGAGGAGGATCCTTACCCGATCACGCCCAAGGAACATGGGCCGGATTTTCTGCTCAATCATCGCCACCTGTGGTTGCGCAGCCGCCGTCAACACGCCATCGCCCGCGTGAGGCACGAAGTGATCCGCGCCACCCGCGACTTCTTCGACACCAACGGCTTCATCCTGATGGACACGCCGATCTTCACGCCCGCCGCTTGCGAAGGCACCAGTACGCTCTTTGAAGTGGATTACTTCGAGGACCAGAAAGTCTACCTGAGCCAGAGCGGCCAGCTCTACAACGAAGCCAACGCCATGGCGCAGGGCAAGGTTTACTGCTTCGGCCCTACCTTCCGCGCGGAAAAATCAAAGACGCGGCGCCACCTGACGGAGTTCTGGATGGTGGAGCCGGAGATGGCTTACGCGACGCTGGAAGACGCCAAAACGCTCGCGGAAGACATGCTCTGCTTCATCGTCGACCGCGTGCTCAATAACCGGCAGGCCGAGCTAAAGACGCTGGAACGTGACGTGACCAAGCTGGAGCGCATTCGCAAACCTTTTGCGCGCATGCATTACGACGAAGCCGTGGAGATTCTGAAGGGCAAGGGCTCTGAGATCGTCTGGGGCGGCGACTTCGGCGGGACCGACGAAACCTTATTGACCGAGGACTTACCCGGTCCGCTGATCGTGGATAACTTCCCGACGGAAATCAAGGCCTTCTATTTTCAGCCGGTGGAAGGCCGTCCGGAGTGTGCGCTCGGCATGGACGTACTGGCGCCGGAAGGCTACGGCGAGATAATCGGTGGCGGCCAGCGTATTCACGATCTAGACTTACTCTTGAAGCGTCTGGACGAACATCACTTGCCCCGCGAAGCCTTTGATTGGTACACCGACTTACGGAAATACGGCAGCGTGCCGCACGCCGGCTTCGGTATGGGCATTGAACGCTGTGTAACTTGGATGTGCGGCTTGGAGCATTTACGCGAAACCATCGCCTATCCGCGCATGATTTACCGGACGAGGCCCTAACGTGAAACCGGTCGCCATTATTGGGGTGCCGCAGGACTACGGCGCCGGACGCCGCGGCGTCGACATGGGTCCGTCGGCGTTGCGCGTCGCGAACCTGAATGCCAGCCTCGCGCGGCTGGGCTACAGCGTCGAGGACCACGGCAACGTCTTTGTCGATCAGCCCGAGAGTATTCCGGAAACCGCCTCCTCTGCCCGCCATCTGCCGCAGATCGCCCAGAATTGTCTGCGCCTAGCCAAGATGGTCGAGAAGGCTGCCGCTGCGGGGAAGTTTCCGCTGGTGCTTGGCGGAGACCATTCCATCGCCGCCGGTACGGTAGCTGGAATCACGAAACATTACCAGCGGAGTAAGCAAAGCCTGGGAATTGTGTGGATCGACGCCCACGGAGATTTTAATACTCCCGCGTCGAGCCCGTCCGGCAACGTGCATGGGATGCCGCTTTCGAGCATCATCGGCCAGGGTCCGCGGGAACTTACTCATTTACGGGGACGTTGCCCGATGGTGGCGGCGCACAATGTAGCGTTAGTGGGAATTCGGGATATTGACCGGCATGAGGCGGAAAATATTCGCGCGGCGGGCATTCACGCTTATACGATGCGGGAAATCGACGAGCGCGGCATGCGCGCCGTGATGCAAGACGCGATTCGCGTCGCCGGACACGGGACGGCTGGCTGCCATTTGTCGCTCGACATGGATGCGCTCGACCCGGTGGAAGCGCCCGGAGTCGGCACGCCGGTGCGGGGCGGCTTGAATTATCGCGAAGCTCATTTGGCCATGGAGTTACTGCATGACGCGGGCCACCTGGTTTCGATGGAAGTAGTGGAGGTAAATCCGGTTTTGGATATTGCGAATCAAACGGCGGCCTTGGCCGTCGAGTTAGTGCTTTCGGCGCTCGGGAAACGAATTTTATGAGAGTCGCACTCCTTTCCGGGGGACGTAGCGGCGAACACGACGTCTCGCTGCGCTCCGCCGAAGCCATTGCCGAAGCGTTGGCCACTTGGCCGCAGAAGTATCAGGTGGTGCCTTACGTGATTGACCGTCAGGGTAAATGGTCCCCTGGCCCCATCGTGCCCGAGCCCGACGCGAACCCCGGCATTGACGTTGTTTTTCCTGTCCTGCACGGCGCCTTCGGCGAAGACGGCACGATGCAAGGACTATTCGAACTCGCTGACTTGCCGTACGTAGGCCCGGGTGTGCTCGCTTCGTCGCTGTGCATGGACAAAGAAACCATGAAGCGCGTGTGCCGCGAGCGGGGGATTCCGGTGGTGGATTGGGTGACAGTTTATCGTGGCCAAGGGAACGTGGAAGCGATTGCCGCGCGCATGGATTTTCCGCTCTTCGTCAAGCCCGCGAATCTGGGCTCGTCGGTGGGTATTTCGAAAGCGAATAGCGTCGAGGAATTACGCGCGGCCCTCGAACTCGCCGCCCAATATGACCATAAGATTATCGTGGAGCGTACCATTGTCGGCCAGGAACTCGAATGTTCCGTGCTGGGCAACGAGAAGCCGTTAGCCTCGACGCCTTGCGAGATTATTCCGTCCCGCGATTTTTACGACTACGAAGATAAGTATATTCTTGACCAGGCGAAGACCCTGCTTCCCGCCAATTTGACGAAGGAAGAGATCGCCGAAGTACGCCGCATCGCCCTGGCGGCTTATCAGGCCTTGGGCTGCGAAGGCATGGCTCGCGTGGACTTCCTGCTGGACCGCAGTTCCGGCCAGCTCTACGTCAACGAAGTGAACACCATCCCGGGATTCACTTCCATCAGCATGTTTCCGCGCATGCTGGAATTCGAAGGGATCGCCTTCCGTGATCTGGTGGACCGCCTGATCCAATTAGCGCTTGACCGTCACAAACGGAAAAAAGCCACGAAGTTCACCCGGTAACCATGCGCGCTCTTCTCGCCATCTTCGTTCTGGCCGCGTCAGCGCAAACGCCGCCAACGGAAGATCGCGCGGCGCAGTTAGAACCGCACGTGCGTAAGTTCGCCGATATTCTGGCGATCCTCCAGGAGTATTCCGCGGAGCCACCTTTGCTCGAACCCGCGCTGTATCAGGGCGCGCTGCCCGCGATGCTCAAACCGCTCGATCCGCATAGCATTTTCTTTGACCCGGACAACTTCAAGCAGTTGCAGGAAATGGAGACCAGCGTCCGGCGGGGCTTTGGCACTATCGTCAGTATTCTGCCGGGCCGCGTCGTCGTGTTGCAGACCCAGGCGGGCAGCCCGTCGGCACGGGCCGGGTTGCAAGCCGGCGACGAGGTACTGGCCATTAACGGCTACGCCTTGGCCCCCCTCGATACCGAACAACTCGTCGGCTTACTCGGTCAGGCCCGCACGATCAAGGTACGGCTCGATGTGCGGCGCCAGAATACTCCCCGTTTGCTCGAATTCTACTTGTCGCCCGAAGCGATGGATACGCCGAGCGTCGAACGTGCCTTCCTGCTGGAAGGCGTGGGTTACCTCCGCATCGGTGGCTTTGAGGTGAAGACCGGCAAGGATATTCGCGCGGCGATTGAGAAACTGGGCGGCGACAAACTAAAGGGCTTGGTGCTCGACTTACGCAATAATCCCGGCGGCGTGGTGGGCGCGGCGATTGAAACGGCGTCGCTATTTCTGAAGCCCGGGCAGCGGATTTTTTCCATTCGCGGCCGGAGTAAAGAAACCGAGAATGTTGACGTGCTCGCCGAAGCCAAAGGATACTCGTTTCCGGTAGCAGTGTTAGTGAATGAGAAGAGCGCCAGCGCCTCTGAAATTATCGCGGCCGCCATTCAGGAGCATCATCGCGGCTTCGTCATCGGGCAGCCGACCTATGGCAAGGGGCTCGTACAGAACGTATTTCCCTTGAGCAACAAGTCGGCCTTGGCGTTGACGGTCGCCTATTACTACACGCCGGAGGGCCGCAGTTTGCAGCGTCCCCTGCGCGATAGCCAAATCGACGCGAACCTCTCGACTTCGGCCGGTGGCTTGCGGCCCGAGTATCCCGTTGGCCCGGAAGCCCAAACTCGCTTGCGCATCGCGCTTGACGCTTCCGGCTCATTTACTACCTTCGCCACAGAATTCACGCGGCGAGAGAAAGTGACGCCGGCGTTTGATGTCTCCAGCGCTTTGCTGGATACGTTTCGCGGATGGCTCAGCGAACGGCGGATCCAGCCAGGGTTAACCGAGTGGCTCAATGATGTCGTTTGGATTCGCAACCGTCTACGGCAGGAGATTCTGAATCAGGGCGTGAGTGTGGAGCGAGGCGACGAAGTGGAACTCGCCCGCGATCCGCTGATGAACCGGGCACTGGACCTGATCCGCACGGCTAAGGTAAACTGAAAAATGTAGAAGTTTGGTTCGCCCACGATGGCGGCTTTACCATTCTTTTCGCTTTACCCTATGGCCACCAAGAAACCATCCGCCGCCGCCGCTGCCGCGCCGGCTGTCGCTCCCAAGAAGACCACCGCCCGCAAGACGTCCGCCCCGAAGGCAGCGACGAAGAAAGCAGCGGCTCCGAAGAAAACTGTTATTCCTAAAGTAGCCCCCAAAGTTGCTACCGTGCCGGTCTCACTCGAAGACGAAATTCGCACTGAGGCTTATAACTACTACGTGCAGCGCGGGTATCATCCTGGCGATCCCCTGGCGGACTGGCGGCGCGCGGAAGACGCTGTGCTGCGCCGCCATGGTTTGCGCTAGGCACTTCCTTTAGAGCTTCTTTACCGCCGCCGGCTTGGCCGGAACTACTGGCTTCGGGGCCACTGGCTTGGCCGGAGCAACGGGCCAAATCGGCGTGCCCTTCGGGAAGCGCTTGATGGTTACCGTCTTCATCACGACCGGCACCGTGGGCTTATTGCCCTCGCCCGCTGGCGTGTTGACGATCTTCTCGGCAACTTCCTGGCCCTCGATGAGGATGCCGAAGATGGGGTGCTTCCCGTTCAAATATTCGGGCAGACGCTGCGTCTTGGTAGTGATAAAAAACTGGCTGCTGCCGGTGCCTGGGCCGGCGTTGGCCATGGCGAGCAAGTAAGGCTTATCGAAGGCGAGGGTGGGATGAAACTCATCCTGAATGGCATCGGTGCCACCGAAGCCGGTACCCAGCGGGTCACCGCCCTGGATCATAAACTCGGGGATGACGCGGTGGAAGATCAGGCCGTTGTAGAGAGGCCGCTTCACACGGCGCATCGTCTTCGGGTCAGTAAACAGCTTCGCGCCGCGGGCGAGGTCGACGAAATTCTGCACGGTGATGGGCATCTCGGACTCGTAGAACTTGATGACCATGCGGCCGAGATTTTCCGTGCCTTGCACGATCTCGAAATCGGCGTAGAGGCCAGGGGGGCGATCCGGTTCGGGTGGCGCCACAGGCTTGGGCGGCGCCGCTGGTTTGGCGGGCACCACGGGCTTCGGCTTCGCGGCCACCGTAGGCTTAGGAGCGACCACGGGTTTCGGAGCTACTACCGGCTTCGCCGCTGGCGCGGCCGTCTTCGGCGGGGCCACTGCGGGCGTCTGCGCGAGTCCGGCCCCAATGCAGAGTACACAGGAAAGAAACAAACGATTCATAGAATCAGTTTATCGCGCTGGATTCTAAGCCACAATCTCCTTTACGACACGGCCGTGGACGTCGGTGAGGCGGAATTGGCGGCCTTGGAAGCGATAAGTGAGCCGTTCATGGTTGATGCCGAGTAAGTGCAGCATGGTGGCTTGCAGATCATGGACGTGGACGCCATCCTCGGCTACGTTAAAGCCGTAGTCGTCCGAAGCACCGTGGACGTGGCCGGGCTTGATACCGCCGCCCGCCATCCACAGCGAAAAGACACGGCCATGGTGATCCCGGCCGTAGCTATTCGGCTTGTGGATGCCTTGCGCGTACGGAGTGCGGCCGAATTCCCCGCCCCACACGACGAGGGTGTCCTTGAGTAAGTCGCGCTGCTTGAGGTCGAGAATGAGTCCGGCAGAGGCTTGGTCAATGTCGCGGGCCATGGAGGGGAGTTTCTCCGTCAGTCCGCCGTGGTGGTCCCACCCGCGATGATAGAGCTGAATAAACCGGACATTGCGTTCAGCCAGGCGGCGGGCCAACAGACAGTTCGCGGCGAAGGTGCCCGGCTTGCGCACATCGTCGCCATAGAGCGACAGGACGTGCTCCGGCTCTTTCGAGATATCGGCTAAGTCCGGCACGCTGGCCTGCATGCGGAAAGCCATCTCGTATTGGGCGATGCGGGTTTCGATCTCGGGGTCGCCGACGCGTTCGTGTAAGTGGTGGTTGATTTCGGCGATGCCGTCGAGTTGGCCGCGGCGCAAATCCCGAGTCACGCCCGGAGGATTCGAGAGATGGAGGACGGGGTCGCCCCCGGAACGGAATTGCACGCCCTGATAACGGCTCGGCAGAAAGCCAGAGCCCCATAGGCGCGAGAGTAGACCCTGGTCCGCCATGCCGTTGCCCGGCAGGGAGTTCAGTACGACGAAAGCCGGTAAGTTCTGATTCTCGGCACCGAGGCCGTAGTCAATCCAAGCGCCCATGCTGGGCCGCCCGGGCAGTTGGCTGCCGGTCTGAATGAAAGTGATCGCCGGATCGTGATTGATCGCTTCAGTATTCAACGCATTCAAGACGCAGATTTCGTCGGCGATCTTGGCGTGGTGCGGCAGTAAGTCACTCAGCCAGCGGCCGCTTTGGCCGTGCTGGCGGAATTTGTACATGGAGGGGACCACGGGAAAACGATCCTGCGCCGCCACCATGCCGGTGATGCGTTGCGTGCCGAAGATGGAGGGGGGAATATCCTGGTCATATCGATTTTGCAACGTGGGCTTGTAATCGAGTAAGTCGAGATGCGAAGGGCCGCCGGCTTGAAAGAGAAAAATGACGCGCTTGGCGCGAACATTGGCGGTCCGGTAAATGGGCTCCGCCGCGGGCAGTAAGGACTGCAGCGCGGCGGCGCCGAGGCCGTAGGCGGTACGCGCCAGTAAGTCGCGCCGGCTGACGGGACGATGATAGTTTCCGCAGTGCATCCAGTTAACCCTTGGTAATCGTTTCGTCGAGATTGAGAATCATGTTCGCCACCGCCGCGTAGGCCGCCAATTCCACCAGCGGGATCTTGGGATTGCGCGGCGCGGCGCCGATGGCGAGGAACTCCGCCGCGGCCTTTTCGTCGGCCAGGTAAGCCGCGCGCATGCGCGCCAGGGACTTCGTCAGTACGGCTAAGTCACGGGCTTCGGGCGCATGGCCGACGGCTAAGCGGAAAGCATAGGCCAAGCGCGACTCGGGCGTCGCGCCGCCTTCCAGAATGGCGCGTTCGGCTAACTTACGCGCGGCTTCCACGAAGATCGGGTCGTTCAGCAGCGTCAAGGCCTGCAGCGGAGTATTCGTGCTGGAGCGGCGAACGATGCAGAATTCGCGGTCCGGCGCGTCGAACACGGTCAGCGTCGGGTGCGGGACGGTGCGCTTCCAGAAGGTGTAAAGACTGCGGCGATGCAAGTCGGCGCCCGTGCTCTCGGTATAAACGGTGCCAGGATACTCCGCCGCGACGACGATGCCTTTGTACAGACCGGGTGGCTGGTAGGGATACACGCTAGGTCCGCCGATCTTCTCGCTCAACAAGCCGGACGCCTGCAGCGCGGCGTCGCGAATGGCTTCGGCGGGCAGACGAACGCGGGGTCCGCGGGCGAGTAAGCGATTCTCGGGGTCGCGCGCGAGTAACTCCGGCGAGGCGGCGGAATCCTGCCGGTAGACGGAAGAAAGTAAGATCCGCTTCCACAGGGCCTTCACGTCCCAACCGGAATCAATAAACTCGCGCGCGAGCCAATCGAGTAACTCAGGATTCGACGGCGACTCGCCTTGCACGCCGAAATTCTCGCTCGTCTTCACCAAGCCTTGGCCAAAAATCTGTTGCCAGAAACGATTCACCACCACCCGCGCGGTGAGCGGATGGTCCGGCTTGGTGAGCCACTGGGCCAAGCCTAAACGATTCTTCGGAGCGCCGGCGGGCCAAGCGCCGAGTAACTGCTCGGGGACTTCGGGCGACACCTTCTCGCCGGGTAAGTCATACGCGCCGCGATTCAGCACATGGGTTTGCCGAGGCTTGGGAAGCTCTTCCATCACCATCACCAGCGGCGAGGCGCGACGCAGCGCCAACCATTCGGCGCGCGCTTGCGTTAACTGGCCACTGAGCGCGGCAAACTGCTTGTCTTCGAGCGGCAAGGCTGCGTCGCGCAACCAGGCTAACTCGACCGCGCTAGGGGTGGCCCGGGCCGAGGCGTAGGGCAGCGCGCGGCTGCGGAAGAGCGACGCCAGGCGGGGCTCGTCGAGGGCTCTGGTCCAAATCGATAAGTCGTCAAAGCGGCCGGCGTAGCGCGCCCCCGCCGTATCCCAACCGACGCGAAAACGCGTGGGGCTGGGCTTATCGGTCTTGGCGTCGGGCAAGGCGCAGCCATCGTTCAGGACGCGCACGGGAAGTTCACGGCCATCGACGAAGATGCGTACCCAGGCAGCTTCAGCGCGCATGGATTGCGGCGTCGCGCCGGCGTAGAGCAAGGCGACGTGGCGCCATTGGCCCGCGGTAAGCGCGGCGCCCTCGGAGCGAACGCGAATCGAGTAAGCCGGAAAGCGTTGGCCGGAGCGGAACTCGAGTTCGCCATTGACGAGGCGGAACTCAATCCCGTTGCCATAGCCGACCGAGGCCGGGTTCTTCGAATAGTCAATCGCCGAGAGCAGGGGCGCATCCGTATCGCTGGAATTGGGTTGCAGCCACGCGCTGAAGGTCATCCCCTGGCGGCGCGAGATGTCCACGCTGGCGACCGGCTTCGCCTCGGGCTTCGGCGCGCAGGCTTGGCCCGCGATGCCTTCCACCAGCGCGTAGTCCTTGCCGGAGTCGCAATCGATTTGGAGAGCGGCGCCGGTGGGCATAGGAGGAGCCGGAAGCGCGGCCTTGCGCCAATGCCAGCGGGCCGCGCGCGCCTGCACCTTGGGCGTCAGCGCGGCCATCGACGCCTCTAGCTGAGCCAGCCGCGCTTGCTGAGTGGCCGTGGGCGCGGCCATCATCGGCACGGCGTTGGCCACGCGGCCGTCCTCGCCGACTTCCGGGATGTTGTTGAAGAAAGCGAAGAAGCGGTAGTGGTCGCGCTGGCTGATGGGATCGTACTTATGGTCATGGCAGCGGGCGCATTCGAGCGTAATGCCGAGCCAGGCCATGCCGAGCGTGCGGACCCGGTCCGACACGTACTCGACGCGGTACTCTTCGTCGATGATGCCGCCTTCGGAGTTGATGACGTGGTTGCGGCCGAAGCCAGTGGCCAGCCGCTGATCGAGCGTCGGATTGGGCAGCAGGTCGCCGGCGAGTTGCTCGGTGATGAAGCGGTTGTAGGGCAGGTTGCGGTTAAAGCTTTCGATCACCCAATCGCGCCAGCGCCACATGGAGCGCTCCGAGTCATTATTGAAGCCGTGGGTGTCGGCGTAGCGCGCCACGTCGAGCCAGTCCATCGCCATGCGTTCGCCGTAGCGAGACGACGCGAGTAAGCGGTCCACGGTGGCGGCGTAGTTGGGATTCTTGCTGAAGGCGTCGAGTTCGGAGGGTGTCGGCGGCAGGCCGGTGAGGTCGAAGGTGACACGGCGCAACCAGACGGCCGGGTCAGCGGGGCGGCTCAGGGTGAGGCCCTCGGTTTGCAGGCGTTGGCGGACGAGGTAGTCAATCGGTTCGCGGTCCGCCGGCACAGTTGGCCGCACGGGCGGCACAAAGGCCCAGTGGCGCGAGTACTCGCCGCCTTCCTCGATCCAGCGTTTCAGCAAGGAAATCTGCTCCGGTGTGAGTCGCCGATTGGACGAAAGCGGCGGCATGCGGCGTGCGTTCTCGCTGGTGACGCGCTGGTAGAGTACGCTATCGGCCGGCTTGCCGGGCACCAAAGCATGGCGAGCCAAAGCGCCTTCCGCGGTATCCAGGCGCAGATTGGCCATGCGCCGCTGACTGTCCTGGCCGTGGCAGTGAAAGCAGTTCTCGGACAGAATGGGCCGAATGTCGCGGCCATAGTCGAGGCGCGGGGCGGCCAGCAGGGGCCAAGCAAACAAGGCGAGGGTAAGACTAGTGCGCAAGATATCTTTATTGTGCCTTACGCGCCCGGTAGACTGGTCGATGTGGAATCTGGATTGATCCTCGCTGACGACGCCACGGGCACCATGGAGTGCGCGTCCTTGTTGGCGTCGCTGGGAGTGGCCGCGAAGGTCGGGCTGCTGCCCGGAGCCAAGCGGGTGAAGGGCGTCCTGGTGGTTGACACGGAATCGCGCCATTTGACGCCTCCCCAGGCCGCGCGATCCGTGGCCGCCTGGACAAATAAAGCGCGCGCGGTGATCTTCAAAAAGACTGACTCGATTTTGCGCGGCAATATCGCTGCCGAGTTGCTCGCCCTGCGGTCGCTTGGACCCGTCGTCTATATTCCGGCTTATCCGAGAATGGGCCGTACGGTGCATCAAGGGCACTTACTCGTCGACGGCGAGCCAGTAAACGGGAAAAACATTCTGGACCTATTTCCGCCAGATACGGCCAAGCTGATTCCGCACCCCAAGGCTTTGGCCGCCCATCTGTCTTCCGGGAAGATTCTGATTTGTGACGCCCGCACGGACACGGAGATTCAGCGCTTAGTGACGGCGCTACGCGCCGGTCCGGTGACGATAGCGGGTCCGGCTGGCGTCTTGCCCGCTTGGGCATCGCGGTACGCATTTCCTCGCGCGGAAGCACGGCCTTTGCCGAAACTGGAGCCGTGGCTGGTGGTGTGTGGCAGCTTGCATCCGATGGCGCGGGCACAGGCGCGCTTCGCGTTGGATTGCGGTGCTACCGTAATTGGCACGCCGCGGGAGTTGTCGGCGGCCGGCCAGTCGGCCGCAGTCGCTTTGGCGAAGCGGGCCGCGCCTCTCATTAATGGCGCTCGCCGGCAGGGAGTGTTGGTGATCGGCGGAGATACTGCCTGGGCACTCTGGCGCGAGTTAGGGATTACGCGCCTCGAAGCCTTGCCGGAAGTATTGCCGGGCGTGGCCGCGTGCCGAGCGCCAGAGATCCGCCGGGTCTTTGTGACCAAAGCGGGCGGCTTCGGCCAAGAGGATTTATTCCACCAAATGCGAACGAGGTTTCTATGATTGGTGTCACGATGGGCGACGCGAGCGGCGTCGGCCCGGAGATCTTGCTCAAGGGAGCGCGGGAGATTCCCGTCCCTTATGTAGTTTATGGTGACTTAGTCCCGCTCCAGTTACTCAATCAGCAGCTATCCTTGGGGCTCGACTTAGTGGCGATTTCCAGCGTCGCCGAATGGCAGCCGGACAAGGTAAGTATCCTGGACGGAGCTTACTTACAAGAGGCAGACCTCACGCCCGGCAAAATCAGCGCCAGCGCCGGCCGGGCGGCGCGCGAGTATGTCGTCCGGGCGACGCACGCCGCGCTCGCCGGAGAGATTCGCGCCATGGTGACTTTGCCGATGAATAAGGAAGCCACGCAACTGAGTGACCCGCATTTCACCGGCCACACCGAACTGATCGGCGAAATCTGCGGCAGCGACGACGTAACGATCATGCTGGCGTCGCCGGACCTGATCGCGACGCACGTCAGCACGCACTGTTCGCTGCGGCAGGCGATTGAACGCTGCCAGCAGCCGCGCATCCGACGTATCATCGAACTCACCTGGCACGCGGCGAAGCGCTTACAGCCCGGGGCGCGCGTCGCCGTAGCGGGGCTGAATCCGCACGCGGGCGAGAACGGGCTCTTCGGCCGCGAAGAGATCGACGAGATTCGCCCGGCCGTGGAATGGGCGCAAGCGCAGGGGTGGAACGTGGAGGGTCCGTTGCCGCCGGACACGCTCTTCTACTTGGCGGTGCGCAGGAAGAAATACGACGCGGTGGTTTGCATGTATCACGACCAGGGCCATATTCCGTCCAAGTTACTCGACTTTGAGGGCGGCGTGAATATTGCCCTGGGCCTGCCGATTGTACGAACATCGGTCGACCATGGGACAGCTTTCGATATCGCCTGGCAGGGAATCGCGTCTACGCGCAGCTTCGCCGCCGCGGTATCGATGGCCTTGCGGCTGATGGCGTAGGCGACTTTCAGGAAGATAGGCCTTTCGTATGTCCGGATGGACGCAAACTGGACCGTTGTTAGTTCGACGTTTGGGCGAGGATGCGAGGTCAGGGACACTCCGTTCATCCGTCGATCACGACGCCCGCTCCCCGGCAAAGCATCTCAGCTAATACCAAATATTGTTTGGAAAATAGTTCGGGATACAACTCGACATCAGACCTAGCATGAAACGTAAACCGTTGATTCTTAATGACCCCCTCACTTCGTTCGGGGCTGATTGGCACGCTGCAATTCATGGCGGTTCTTGTGTCCCAATGACGCGCGTCCCCGGCTGCGTGGACGTAGTCCCATCAATGATTTCCTGGCTACTTCAGCGCCAGATTGAGGTTCTCGATGGCTTCGTCGACTTCGGCCGTATTCTTGTAGCCGACCGTCACTGAGTCCACGCCGGCATTTTGGAAGGCGAAGCGCATGGCGGCTTGGCGGTCTTCGCGGGTGGTGAATGCGCCTTCGCCGACTAGCTTCATGCTGATGACGCCCATGCCTTCGGTGCGTACCTTCTTCACATGGGTAACAACTTCAGGCACGTTGCCGAGGCCGCGGGTATTGTACTCCTCGGCGTCCATTTTGGTGCCGTTGTGATTCACGCGGATCATCGCAATGTCCAGCCATTTATTGCCAGGAAACTGCCGCAGGGCCGGCAGTCCGTGGACGGAAGCGCCGTGGCCGACGATGGCCTGCTTGTGCTTGGCTTCGAGAATCCCGTCCTGCCAACGCACGGTGTCGGTGGGCCAGGTGGCGGTGTGCTGATAGTGCATCAAGAGGACGTCGAAGTAATCGGTGTTGGCTAGCTTCCGTAACTCGTCGATTTTCTCCTGCGGATTTACGCCTTCGCGAGTGGTTACCTTGGACATCAGCCGGTAACTATCGCGCGGCAAGCCTTTCAGGGCCACGCCGAGCATCTTGTGCATCTCACCGTAGCTTTCGGCCGTTTCGAAGAAACGAATGCCGCGGTCATAGGCGTGACGCACCAAGCGGGTGAACTGATCTTGCCCGAGTTCGCGCTGGGTGCGTCCACTGAAGGTGCCGGTGCCGAAGGCGAGGCGCGTCACCTTCACGCCGCTTTTGCCCAGCGTCACCCAATCGGTGGCGGAGCCCTTGGCGGCGCTCAGCGGGCTGGTGAGCCCGGCGGCCATGCTGG
The DNA here is from genome assembly GCA_019752335.1 of Bryobacteraceae bacterium. GTDB lineage: Bacteria > Acidobacteriota > Terriglobia > Bryobacterales > Bryobacteraceae > JALHNI01. The sequence goes on along the minus strand of JAIEMJ010000001.1, from coordinate 260,371 downwards.
CTTGCAGAAATCTACGACGGGAACAAGGAGTCATGTTGCAGATAGACTATCATGCCGAATCGTGACACGCTGAGACTATGAGCATTGCAACCAAGCGGGGCGACGGCGGGGAGACAGGACTGGCGGGAGGCATTCGCGTTTCGAAGAGTTCCCTGCGCGTGGAGACCTATGGCACGGTGGACGAGTTGATTTCGACGCTCGGCTTCGCCCGGTCCATCTGCGACGACGCGGACTTGCGCGAGCGCACCAAAGTGATTCAGCGCGAGCTCTTCCGCATCGGCTCCGGACTGGCGACGCCGCCCGAAAGCAAGAAGCCGCAAGTGCCGGTGCCCGAAGAGATGGTGGACCGGTTGACGGCGCAGGTCCACGAGATTGAAGCTACCGAGGGTCTGCTGGCCGATTGGTCCGTCTCCGGCGAGCACACCGCGGCGGCCGTCTATGATATGGCCCGCACCATCTGCCGGCGCGCGGAGCGGCATGTGGTGCGTCTGATCGAGAGCGGCGAGGCCGTGGAGCCGAATATCCTCAAATACCTCAACCGGCTCTCTGACTTGCTTTGGCTCTACGGCCGCAAGCTCGAACGCGCGGCCGGCGTGAGCGGGAGTCTGCGAGAGGCAACGGGACGCGAAGGCCCGCGCTGGTCGCGGGCGTGGTAGACCGGGCCTTTACAACGTTTTCCGGCGAAAACCCCGGTCAAGCCGCGTAATTCGTGAACGTGCCCCGCCGCTAACGCGGCGGGCTCAACGCTTCGGCGCGCGGGTGCGCGTTTCCACCGCGTAGAGCGACTTGCGGGCCGTTAAGAACAGCGTGCGGCCGTCCTTGCCGCCGAAGGTGAGATTGGCGGCGGCCTCGGGTAGAAGGATCCGGACAAGCAGTTGGCCGTCCGGCGAAAACACCTGGGCGCCGTCGCCGGAACTCGACCAGATGCGGCCGGCTTCGTCGGCACGGATGCCGTCGGGGCCGCCTTTGTCGATGGTGGCGAAGACGCGTCCGTTGGCGAGCGTGCCGTCAAGCTGTACGTCGAACACGCGGATGTGGCGCGGCTTGCCGGAGTCCGCTACGTAGAGCCTGCGTTCGTCGGGCGAGAAGCAGAGCCCGTTGGGCTTGTCGAAGTCTTTCACGACGGCGGTGATGGCGCGCTTCGCGGGATCAAAGCGGTAGACGTAGTTGCCGGGCTGCTCCTTGGCGCGGGTGCCGAGGCCGTAATCGGGGTCGGTAAACCAGATGCTGCCGTCGCGCTTCACCACGGCGTCGTTGGGGGAGTTGAGCTTCTTGCCCTCGAACGAATCCACCAGCGTGACTACCTGGCCGTCGGCTTCGGTGCGGGAAAGGCGGCCGTCGTGCTCGGCGCTGATCAGTCGGCCCTGGCGGTCGAGCGTGTTGCCGTTGGTGTGCTGGCTGGGCGTACGAAACGAAGCCACGGACTGCCCGTCCCAGCGCTTTAACTCGTTGGCCGGAATGTCGCTGAACACCAGGAAACCAGCCGGCATCCACACCGGCCCTTCAATGAACTGCATGTCGGTGGCCAGACGGCGGAGGGCCGCGCCCTTGGGGAAGAGCTTGGCAAGCACCGAGGGGTCCTTCGCGTCGAAGTCGGCGGCAGGGAGGGGCAACAGAAGGGTAAACGTGAGGAGGAAGCGCATGGCTGCCCGTTATGCTACCAGATCACCCTGTAGTACTGGACAGTTTCCGCCGATTCTCTAGCGTGGAAACCCTGGCCCTCTGGCCCTCCCTTGAAAAGCCCTCTGGCGTACACCAAGCCGCACGCAACGGCTATTACGCCTGTTTGGGAATCTGCACCCTCACACTGGGACTGCTGGTGATCGGCGGGACGCTCCTGGGCGCCATGGTCGACCTCGGCTTTTTCCTACTGGCGGGCCTGGGCATCCGTTGTTTTTCCCGTCTGGCCGCGGGCGCGGCGATCGTCATGTTGGCGGCGGAACAAACGGCGGCGATGGCCGGTGGCCGGCTGGGCTTCGGCGTCATCGCGCTGCTGTTGATTCCTCTGTTGTGGCACGCCAGTCGTGCCGCCTATAGGGCCCGAACGTTGGGGATCTCCCCGGTAGAAGTGACTGACGGCGATACGCTGCTGGAGACGTTGGAAAATCTTCCGGCCCTGCTGTGGCCGAAGGTCTGGATCGCTTTCCGCTTCTACCTGGCCGGGCTGATCGCGATGATGCTGGCGGGCATCGCTTTTCGCTACGTGGGCTTGCTGGCCTAAAAAAAGGCCGGCGCGGAGGATAGCGCCGGCCGATAGTCCCAGGTCCATGGGTGCAAAAAGGAATTGAGAGAGGAAAACTTACCCCCTCTCTAATGCAACTGGCCTGCCATTCGCTAACTCACTGAAAATGTGATTTTGGCCCCGTGGGACGAGGACAAGTTGTCCCCGTCCGTGCGCCAAATTGCCCTTTACGCGGCCGGATCGTACAGCCGCTGGGTGAAGCTCAGCGAATCGCCAGACTCGTTCAGCGCAATCCGCACGTGGCTGGCCGAGCGGATGCGGCCGGCCAGCAGAAAACCCGCCAGCGGCTGCAGCACCTGCTTGTGAATGGTCCGCTTCAGTTCGCGCGCCCCGAAGTTCTCGCTGATCCCGCGCGCCAGGAGGTAGGTCCGGGCTTCCGGACACACCTCGAAGGTGAACCGATCACTGCCCAGCCGGCTACTGAGGTGGGCATCGAGCTCCGCGAGTTGCAGGTCCAGAATCTGGTCGAGCGCCTCTCGGGTGAGGGGCTCGTAGGTCACGGTGGCATCCAAGCGATTGATGAATTCGGGGGCAAAGCTCCGGCGGACGGCGTTACCCGCGATGGCGGCCAGCTTGCGAGAGCGGTCCGCGCGGCCGGTGTCAGAGAGGTCGCCCTTGGCGAAGCCGAAGCCCGCGCCCAGTTCCTTCATCATCGCGGACGCCCCCAGGTTACTGGTCATGAAGATAAGGGAGTTTTCGAAGGTGACACTGGTGTTATCACCCAAGCGCAAGGCGCCCTTGTCGAGGACGCCCAGCAGCAGACGATTCAGCGACGGCGCGGCCTTCTCCACTTCGTCAAACAGCACCACCGTCAGGGGCGTCCGTTCGCTCGCCACGGAGCTCAGGCGGAACTGCGTCAGCAACGGCTGCGTTTCGCGATGGCCCAAGTATCCCGGCGGCGCGCCAATCAGCTTGGCCACTTCGTGATCCATCTGATACTCGCCGCAATCGATTTTTAGCACGTTTTTCTCGCTGCCGTGCAGCACGGCGGCCAAGGCTTCCACCGTACGCGTCTTGCCGGTGCCGGAGGGTCCCAGCAACAGAAAGACTCCTGCCGGGCGTCCGGTGGGCGACAGGCCGGCCATGAACATCTGGACGTAAGGCACAATGGCGTCAATGGCCGCGGGCTGGCCCACCAGCCGGCGGCGTAGCTGGTCGGTCAGGGTTCCGTCGCGCAGGGGCGGGCCGGCTCCAGCCGGCGTCCGCCGGCGGGAATTGATGGATGTGGTCTTCAAGTCGCGAGATCCTCCTTCTCTTGTCCCTCAGTATAGAGAATGAGTTCCAAAAAGCAGGGTCCGGAAGACGCCAAAACGAAGCGCTTGGCCGCGAAAAATGAAATTTTTAAGTCTTTAAGAATGAATGAATTGCGCTCGAAATCCGCGGACTCGCCTGGCCATCGCCGTAAGGATTGTGAACGAAACTGCGCCGGACGTACTCCGACGGGCTATCAAGCAGCCGCATGCACTGGCGGACGATGCGTTTTTCGTCAGTCCCCACCAGTTGTACCGTGCCCGCGTCAATGGCTTCCGGGCGCTCCGTTTTGTCGCGCAGCACTAGGATCGGCTTGCCCAAAGACGGACCCTCCTCCTGCACGCCGCCCGAATCCGTAATCACGAAATGACAGGTGCGTAGGAGGTCCACGAAGGAGACATAGTCCAGCGGCTCGATCAACTGGATGTTGGGCTCCTCGCTCAGATTCTCCTTCACCACGGCCTCCACGGCCGGGTTCGGATGGACGGGCAGGATCATGTGGACATCGTCACGCGCGGCGATCTTGCGCAGGGCGCGGCAGACCTTCAGTTGGCCGTCGCCAAAGCTTTCCCGGCGATGCATCGTCACCAGGACGATGCGGCGGCCGGCGGGCGCCTCGAAAGAACGGAATGGGATCAGGTCGCCGTTGAGGATCTGGTCCCGAACGAACAGCAACGCGTCGATCCCCGTATTCCCGGTGATGTGGATGTATTTTTCGGGAACGCCTTCCGCCAGCAAATTGTTGCGGCCGCGTTCAGTGGCGGCAAAGTGCAAGGCGGACAACCGCGTGGTGACCACGCGGTTCATCTCCTCGGGAAAGGGCTGCCAAAGGTCAAAGGTACGTAAGCCGGCCTCCACATGCGCAACGGGCACGCGCTGATAGAAGGAGGCGAGGGCGCCACAAAAGGTGGAAGTCGTATCGCCCTGCACGATCACCAACTCCGGGTGAAAGTCGAGCATGATGCGCTCCAGGCCGGCGAGAATGCGGGCGGTGGAAGCGGTCAGGCTCTGGGCAGCCTCCATCGTATTGAGGTCGTAGTTGGGCTCCACCTCAAAGACGCTGAGCACGGAGTCCAGCATCTCGCGATGCTGGCCCGTGACACAGACGCGCACGTCAAAGTCATCCGGCCGCGACTGGAGGTCACGGATGACGGGACAAAGTTTGATGGCCTCTGGCCGGGTGCCGAACAACACGAGGACGCGTTTCGGCCGGATGATTTCGTTGGACACGGGCTAGTTTTTGTTTTACTTGTGGCGGTAGGTGATACGCCCTTTGGTAAGGTCGTAGGGCGACAGTTCCATGGTGACACGGTCACCGGCAAGGACACGGATACGGTTGCGGCGCAGCTTGCCGGCGAGGTGCGCCAAAACGATGCGCTCCTGATCGAGCTGGACGCTGAAAAGGCCGCTGGGGAACTTTTCCACCACCGTCCCGGTCACTTCAATGCAATCTTCTTTACTCATTGCCCTCCTAGGCAAACCACGGCGAGCGCCACGTTAGGGAATAACTTGGCCCCGGCGCGCATTATCGGAATAATTCTCACAATATTCAAGGATAGCTTATTACGGCCAGGAGAGGTAAGGCCTTTTGGGGTCGGCCGTGGGGTTAAACTGCAAGAGGTACGCGCGTGTCGCAAACAACCACTATCCGGGATACCGGAATCTTGATCACCGGCGCTGGCCGTGGCATTGGCAAGCGTTTGGCCATCGGATTGGCCCAGATGGGCGCCCGCGTCGGCCTCTTGGCGCGCAGCAAAGCCGAACTCGACCTGGCAGCCCTCGAAATCGAGCACGCTGGCGGCACGTCCCTGCGCATCCGCGCCGATGTGCGCGATTACGAGCAAATCGTCGCCGCGACTGACCGGATCCGCGCCCACTTCGGGCGGCTGGACTCCGTCATCTGCGCCGCCGCCATCCAAGGCCCCATCGGCCCCTTCGCCACCACGGACCCCAAAGCCTGGGCGGAGACCATCGACACCAATCTCCTGGGCGTCATGCACACCTGCCGCGCCGCCTTGCCGGGCATGCTGGCCCAAAAGCGCGGCAAGCTCCTCTTGCTCACCGGCGGCGGTGGCACCCGTCCGCGGCCCAACTTCACCGCCTACGCCTCCGCCAAGACGGCCCTGGCGCGCTTCGCCGAAAGCCTGGCCGCCGAAGTGCAGGAGCATAACGTGCAAGTGAACTGCATGGCCCCGGGCGCGGCCTACACCAGCATGACCGATGAGATCCTCCGCGCCGGCGATCAAGCCGGTTGGCGCGAGCTAGAGGACGCCCAGGAGGTCCGCCAGAGCGGCGGCATCGCGCCGGAGAAGCAACTGCAATTGGCCGCGTTTCTGATCTCCGAGCGCTCCAATCACATCAGCGGCAAGCTCTTGCATGCCTCCGACGACTGGAAGCGTTTGGAAAAGGACAGCCTGACGCCGGAAGCCTATACGCTGCGCCGGAGCCGTTAGCCGGTGTGACGATTTGCGCCACCCCAGCGAATCATAGGGCGTGGGAATTGGCTTGAGCGACAAAGACCGCTTCGCGCTTCTGCTCGAACAGCATCAGCGGATTTTGTATCACGTCAGCCGTCTCTACGCCCGGACGGCGCCACAGCGGGAAGATCTCGCGCAAGAGATCGCGCTCCAGTTGTGGCGTTCATTTCCCGCCTTCGATCCGGCGCGCAAGTTCTCCACGTGGATGTACCGCATTGCGCTCAACGTGGCGATCTCCTCGCTGCGGCAGGATCGGGGAGCGGCGGTCTCCCTCACGGACGCGGCGGAGTTGCCCGCGGCGGATCGTGTTTCAGATGAAGCGGAGGAACTCTACCGGAGGGTCGCGCAACTCGAACCACTGGAGCGTTCCCTGGTGCTCTTGTATCTCGAAGGGCACTCGTTCCCCGAGATCGGTGAGATCCTCGGCATTACGGCGACCAACGCCTCAACGAAACTAACCCGCATCAAGCAGGCTTGGAAAGGAACGGCATGAACAGTGACTTCGATCATCTCACCCAGCGCTGGCGGGAAGCGGGAGTACCAAGGCTCCAGTTTCATCAGGCGATGCTCGCGAGCGGCACCCACTTTTCTCGCCTGACTCGCGGACTAGTTTGGGAGTGCGTCGGCTGGGGCGCCCTGGTCCTGCTAATGGGCTCGATCCTCGGGTCGCAGCGAAGCCTGTATGCGTTGCTGTGTCATATCTACGCGGTCGTCATGCTGGCGATGTCGATCCGCGAGTTGATCAGCGCGCGGGCTTTGGATGTCGCGGAGCCAGTCGCGGTCTTGCAGCGGCGCTGGGAGGAAGTGGAAGTACTGCGCATCCGGCGTTTGAAGTGGGCCATCCTCGCGGGCACGGTGCTTTGGGCGCCATTTGCGATCGTGCTCTGGCAGGCTTGCACGGGAATTCGGGTCAACGTTAGAGGGATCTGGATGGGGGCGAACCTGGGCTTCGGCTTGGCGGTGGCCGGGCTGACGCTATGGCTTTCGCGCCGGTATCCTGGCGCCCACCGAATTTGGCGGGCGGTGTCCGGTGAGAGTCTGGCCGAAGCGGAGCGGGCGTTGCGCCGGCTACGGGAGTTCCAGGAGTGAGCGCTATGGGTGGACGCCTCCTGGCTAACCCCGCTTGTGGCCAATATCCACAAATTGGAAGCTGCCGGGCGTAGCTGCCTCGATAGCCCCGGCGATGAAGGCCATTTGCTGTTTGACCACGCCCCGGTTGTTCGTACTCAAGACCAGCATCGCAATCCGGCGGCCACTAAGGTTTTGTTGATACTTGATCTCTTGAGTGCCCCATTCTTCAAACCAGACCAACCTTGGAACCATGTGGTGACGACCGTATGGCGGTCGTCAATCAAGAGCCGCAACTTCTGGGGTGCACTCTCATCCAGAATGATTCTCATGCGGCGCGAGAAGGCTCCAGCGGGGACAGAGCGCTCTTGGCGGCAAAGTCCAACACAGCTTGTACTTGGTCCCGCGTGACCGGAAAGTTCTCAAGCACCTCTTCCATGGGAGAGCATTTGAGATTTTCGAAGATCGCCGAGACGGGTACCCGGGTATCCCGGAAGACCCAAACGCCACTCACCTTTCCAGGAATGCTCTCCACGATCGGGCATTGCGACCAGTCTAGACATGCCATGAGTAGAACCTCCTCAACCAGAATAGCTTCAGAAACTCCAGGGGTGAACTTAACGCCGGACTTCGATCAAGCCCTTCGGCAACGCCAGCGCCGCGCCCGTTTTCACCGCCGGCAAAGTGAGGGTGGCTTCGATATTCTTGCACGTCGACTCTGAACAGGCCTGCCCCCGCATCACCAACGTCAACGGACCTGGGCTTCCCGCCACCTTGGTCGCAAACCAGGCCTCGTTTTCGAAGCCCCAACTGAACCAGTTCTGTTCGGGCTTCGAGAAATCCTTCACCGGGCTCTGGTACCAGGCCCCCACCGGCGTGAGCGAACCACTCACCGTGATCGACGTCGGCTTGTCCTGGCCCAAACTGCGCTTGCCCGCCAGCTTCTCCGTCGCGCGAACCTTGTTGTCCATGGCGAAGGTATGCCACGAAGGCGCGAGTTGCGCGCGCACCACCAGATGGTCACCGTCGATGCGAGCCTGGTACTTCACGCAGATCGTCTCGTCGTGAATCACTTCCACGGCGGGCGACCAATCCTGGGCTAGGGCGAGTAGAAAGAGGGCGATCATTTGCGAAAACTCATGCGGCTGCTTTTGAGGGGCATCTTCATCTTCTCACCGCCGCGCAGCACCAGCAACGTCACCTCGGAGCCGACTGGTTTGCGCAGCTTCAGGTACAACTCGGCGGTATGCGCCAACGGGTCGCTCTCCACGCCGTCCACTGACACAATCACGTCGCCGACCTTCAGTTCGTGGGCTTGCATCACCTTGGCGAAATCCGAGACGTATTTCACTTCGCTGGCGAAGCCGCTGGCCTTCAGGCCCAGGAGTTGTTTGTCCTCGGGCGCAAGCGGCTTGTCTTCAAAATACAAGCGCGGATCCACGGAGGACTGCCGGAAGCGCAAATCGGTCCACCACCAGCGCGTGGGCAGGTCAATCGTAAGCTTCGCCGGCTTCCCTGCCCGCTCCACGGTAAGTTCCAGACGATCAGCCTTGCGATCCACCTTGTCGTATTGATATTGCAAGTCGCCGAAGGTGTAGACCGGCGTGCCGTTCACCGCGGCGATGCGATCCCCGGCCTGCATGCCCGCCGCGATCGCCGCGCCCTTCGCCTCGCGCACCAGCAGGCCTTGCGGGATGTCCAGGTAAATGCCGAGCGTCTTGATGTCGGGCGACTTGTAAAGGTCGCGCACCGGGTCGAGCGTGCCGTCGAGCTCTTTGTGCATGTTCTGATAGTCCTGCACCAGGTGGCACTCCACGCATTGGTTGTTGTCGAAGGTGCGCTTCACCAGCAGCGGAATCTCGCGCGGAAAAATGGGCTTGGCGCGCGCCGTCTTGGGCAGATCGCCGGCCAAATAGCGTCGATGGAGATCGAGGCCCTTCTGCAGCGCCTGCACCAGGCTGTCGGTGTGCAGGTAAGTCTCGGCCGAAGCCGAGTCCCGGCCGCCGTAGCGCCAATAGATCTGCTCATCGGCGTTCAGCGCGTAGAAATAGATGGCGTTGTTGCGATCATGCTCGAAGAGACCGACGTCAATCGCATCCAGGCGCGTTATGCGCACGCAGACGTACTGGTCCAGCAACTTTCCGAGCGGAGAATCTTTTGGCGACAGCACAACCTGTGCGTCGAAATTGCGCCCGTTAATTCAAGCTTCGCAGCGGAACTCGACGAAGATCGGCCGCTGTTTCTCCTTCGCGATCTTGCGCGCCTCGGGGTAGCTGTCCAGCCAGTTGATGCCGTCGTCCTGGGCGTTTAATCCCACTGAAAGGGCCAAAATCAGGGCTATCCGGTAAGTCATGTCTCTTTCTAGAATACGCCCGCCGCCGGGCAAAGGTTTCCCAGGTTAGAATGAGCGTCATGATGCGACGCCGTGAATTTCTCGAAGTTTCCGCGCTTTCCGCCGCCCTGGCCCTGAAGGCCGACGCCGCTACCCCGGCCGAGGGCGAAAGCCGCAACCGGCAGGCGGGCGTCGCTTACCGGCAGTTGGGCCGTACCGGCTATCTGATTAGCGAAGTAGTGATGGGCGGCAACACCATCAGCGTCGACAGCTATGATCATGTCCTCAAGGCGCTCGACCTCGGTCTGAACTACCTGGACACCGCGCCTGCCTACGGCAACGGCCGCAGCGAAGCCGGCTATGCCAAGGTGATCGCCGCGCGGGGCCGCGATAAATTCTTCCTGAATTCGAAGGTGAGCCTGTGGGACATCAACCGCAATCAGCTCTACGCCGATATCTTCGCCAGCCTCGACGCCACCGAGCAGAAGCGCTTGCGCTCCGCGGCAAAGCAAGAGGTGGAACGGCGCCAAGTGGAAGCGCCCGAGTATTTCCTGGGCTATTTTGAGGGCCAACAGGAGGAACTCGACGCTGCTTCTCTCGCGAATGAGATGGCCAAGAAGTACGGCGACCGGATTGACCGCAAGAAGAACTACCGCGACTTGATTCTGCAATCGGTGGACCGGTCGCTCAAGACGCTGGGCACGGACCACCTCGACCTGCTGATGTGCCCGCACGGCACCAACACGCCCTACGAAGTGCTGCAGCATCCGGAGATCTTCGAAGCCTTCGAGACGCTGAAAAAGGCCGGCAAGGTGCGGCATTTGGGCCTCTCGTCGCACACAGATCCGGGCGGCGTGCTGGAAGCGGCGGTGAAAGCCAAAGTCTATTCGGCGGCCATGGTGGCGTACAACCTTTTCAATGGCCCGCGCGTGGAGCCAGCCTTGGCGGCGGCCCACAAAGCCGGCTTGGGAGTGATCGCGATGAAAGCCGCGCGGCCGGCCAACCTAGGCCGCGGACGGGTGACGCCGCCCGAACGGATTGCCCGGCTAAACGCGGCGGTGCCGGGTCCGCTCAGCGCGCCGCGCAAGAGCTATGTCTGGGCGCTGAAGAATCCGAACCTAACCGCGGTGATCTCGGAGATGATCACCATGGAGCACGTTACGGAGAACCTCGCGCTGGCGCGGCAGAAACCGGCTTAGGCCGCGGCGGGCATTAAGTCCGCGGAGAACTTGCCGGCGTGCATGATCTGCCGCTCGTCGGCCCAGATGTCGAATTGGCGGCCGACGACATCGATGTGCGTCGACGAATACCAGTCGGCTCCTGTATGGACGCCGTACGGATTCCCAAAGGCAATGTGTACGCCGGGAATCTTCTCGTCCTGCAGGATATTGCCGATCACGTCATCGAGCGCCAGATTCGTCCCAATGGCGAATTCGCCCACGCGGTCAGAATTTTCGTCGCGATGCGTGTACTCCCAGAATTCGTCGCGCAGTTCGCGATTCTTACTCTCGGCACTCACCAGGCGGTTGCCCTTGATCTCGATGGTGAGCGGATTGTCCCGCAAGTCGCCATACTTGGCGCATAAGTAGTCGCCCACTACGCCGTCGATCACAAAAACACCGTTCACTTCGCCCGGCGTAGTAAAGGTTTCGCCGCCTGGCAGGTTGCCCCACTTCAGCGTCGAAATGATTCCGCTGGTCTTGATCCACTTGTAATCCGGATTCATGCGGGCGGTAATGTCGGTACCGTGGGCAGTCTTGGCGTGAATGTACCGCGCACCCGCGCCGATGGCGCGAATCTTGGCGGTAAGTTCGTCCACCTTCAGGAAGTCCGCGCGCATACCCTGCATCATGATCCGCTTTTCGATGTTCACCATGTGCGCGTGCCGCATCTTCCGCCGGTTCACGACATCGGTCATCTGCATGCGGCTATGCAATTCGTTCTGCTGCGCCACGGCGGCGAAGATACTCACGGTGCTGAGTTCCATGTCGGCCAGGATCGGCGCCGGCATATTGGGCGACGGGCGCTGTTCATAGTCTTCCAGGCGGAAGGCGGCATAGGGCGCGCCCACCTCCTCAATCTCGCGCACCAGCGCGGCAGCGATCTCCTGGCTGGCGACGTCGGTAATGATCGTCACGCGCTCGCTTGGATCAACGCGCAAACAGGTCCGAATCGCGTTGCGTGCGCCCGGGGTCAACTCAGGGTCAAAAGGGAAAGTCGCAAAGTTCATTGGTTTGTCGTGGCAGCCTCCGACGCGGGCGCGTTGTACACACCGGCTTCGGTCTCGGAAATAATATAGTCGACGACCTTCTTCAAGTCGCCGGTTTCGCGGAAGACGCGCAGTTGCCGGTCGGCCCCGCTGCCCTCCTGCAGCATTTTGTAGACGTAGTTGATTTCGTTCCGCGAGCCCAGATCGTCGACGACGTCGTCGACGAAATGCAGATACTCGAGCATCAAGTCCCGCATGGGGACCTCGGTCTGCTTACCGAAGTCGATCAACTTGCCGTCCAGGCCGTAGCGCGCCGCGCGCCACTTGTTTTCCATGATCAGCAGGCGGCGATACAAGCGAAAACCCTGGTTATTGGAATGCAGCTTCCACAGCTTAGCCAGCGTCGCCTGGCACAACGCGGCGATGGCCAGCGTCTCATCCAGGCGCATCGGCAGATCCATGACGCGAAACTCGAGCGTCGGAAAATGCGGGTGCGGCCGAATGTCCCAATAGATCTTCTTCGCGTTGTCGATGCAACCCGTTTTGATGAGTAAGTTGACGAAGGATTCGTACTCGCCGTAGCTCGGAAAATAGTCGGGAATATTCGTGCGCGGAAACTTGTCGAACACCTTGCAGCGATAGCTCTTGAGTCCGGTCTCCATGCCGAGCCAAAACGGCGAGTTACTCGAAAGCGCGAGGATATGCGGCAAGAAGTAACGCGCCGCGTTCATCAGGTGGATCGCCGTCTCGCGGTCTTCCACGCCCACATGGACGTGCAAACCGAAGATCAGGTTCGACCGCGCGACCGTCTGCATGTCCTCGACAATCGTAGCGTAACGGGCGTCGGGATAGATCTCCTGGTCACGCCAATCCGCAAAAGGATGCGTGGCCGCGGCGGCCAGACGCAGCCCGTTCTTGCGCGCCAGCCCGATCATTTCGCTGCGCAGCTCGGTCAAGTCAGCCCGCGCGGCCGCAATATCCTTGCAGACCCCCGTGCCGACTTCCACCACGGACTGGTGCATTTCCGCCTTCACCCGCTCATGCAGGATGCGCCGGCCCTGTTCGAGAATCTCGAACCGGATGTGCGAACGCAGGTCCCGCGTCTCCGGGTCAATACTCTGATATTCCTCTTCGATGCCGAGGCTAAAACTGGGCCGGGTCATAATTTACTCACCGTTCAAAAATCTCGACCAGCGGAAGTCTGCCGCCGGCTTTACATCAGAAAGCGCCTTGGCAATGGTGAGGTCGGCCATGGCTTTCACCATCCATTGGAAATTCTCCTCGCCCACGGAGTTGACGTCGGCGTCCGGGGCGGGATTCATAAAGTCAATCGCGTAAGGGATGCCGTCCTGGCAGGCAAACTCCACGGTATTCATATCGTAGCCGAGCGCCTGGCAGATCGACAGACAGTCCTTGCGCAAGCGGGCTTCCATCACCGGATCAATCGGCGGCCCATCCAGCACGTAGCGATTCTCCTGCGGCGCGCGCGGGTCATAAGGCATGATGTGGACGTTGTTCTGGCCAATGACGTAGCAGCGGTAGTACTCGTCGAAATCCACCGCGCGCTGCAGCGTCATGCAGAGATCGCCGGTTTCGTTGTAACGGTCAAAGAGCTCTTGCGGCGTGTCCACCTTGTAGACGTGCTTCCAGCCGCCGCCGTCGTAAGGCTTCAGGAAGGCGGGGAAGCCGATGTAGTCGAAGATCTCCTCCCAGTTCAGGGGGAACATCAGGTTGCGCATGGACCGGTCCGTGGTGCCGGGCGGATGCGAGTGGTGCGGCAGCAGCACGGTGGGCGGAATCGCGACGCCCATCTTGTGCGCCATCGCGTAGTTGAAGAACTTGTCGTCCGCCGTCCACCAGAAGGGGTTGTTGATGACGTGCGTGCCGGTGAGCACGGCGTTCTTCAGAAACGCACGGTAGAAGTCGATGTCCTGCGAAATCCGGTCGACGATGACACGATAACCGGTGGGGTCGGCCATCTTAATCCCGCCGATCTTCAGGTGTTCGGCGACAACTCCGTCGATCTTACGGCTGTTGATCTCGTCGACGAAGGCGGGCGGAAACGTGCTCTCCATCCCGTACAGGATGCCGATCTTACGCATGGGGCGGTAAACTCCTTTTCCTTCTTAGTGTACGTCGCTTGCGATGTCCATATAATGAACGCGTGCCCTATATTCTCTCTCTTGACGAAGGTACCACCTCGGCCCGCGCGGCCCTCTACAACGAACGCGGCGAGCGCGTCGCCATGGAAGCCAACAGCTTTGAGTCGCGTTTCCCGCATCCCGGCTGGGTGGAGCAGGAACCCGAAGAGATCTGGCAAGCGCAACTGAGCGCCGGCCGGCGTTTGCTGGAGCATGCCGGGATCTCGCCCGCGGACGTGGCCGCGATCGGCATCACGAATCAACGCGAAACCACCATCCTCTGGGACCGCCACACCGGCAAGCCGGTTGGCCCGGCCATCGTCTGGCAATGCCGCCGCACCGCGGACTTCTGCCAGGCACTCGCCAAAAGCGCCGACGCGGCGGCCATCACCGCCAAAACCGGGCTCGTCATCGACGCCTACTTCTCCGGCAGCAAGGCCCGCTGGCTCCTCCAGCACGCGCCCGCCGGCGACTATCTCTTCGGCACCGTCGATACCTGGCTGATCTGGAAACTCACGGGCGGCAAGGTCCACGTCACGGACCCGACCAACGCCTCGCGCACCATGCTCTACAACCTCGCCACCGGGGACTGGGACGATGACTTGCTCAAGATCTTCGGCCTCACCCGCGCGATGCTGCCCCAAGTAGTGCCGTCGAGTTCGGTGTGTGGCACCGCGCTCGCCGAACACTTCGGCGCGGCCATTCCGATTGCTGGCATCGCGGGAGATCAGCAAGCCGCCCTGGTGGGGCAAGCCTGCTTCCGTCCGGGCCTCTCCAAAAACACGTATGGCACCGGATGTTTCGCGCTAATGCACAGCGGCGGGAAGCAGCCCGTCTCCCGCAACCGTTTGTTGGCCACGGCCGCCGCCAGCACGAACGCGACGCCGCAGTACGCCATTGAAGGCAGTGTCTTCGTCGCCGGCGCCGCCGTCCAGTGGCTGCGCGACGGCCTGGGCTTGATCACCACGGCCGCCGAAAGCGAGGCGGTAGCGGCCACCGTGCCCGACGCCGGCGGCGTGTACCTCGTGCCGGCCTTCGTCGGGCTCGGCGCGCCGCACTGGGACTCCAACGCGCGCGGCATCCTCACCGGCCTCACCCGCGGCACCATGCGCGCCCATGTCGTCCGCGCGACGCTCGAAAGCATGGCCTACCAAACGCGCGACCTGATCTCGGCCATGGAGAACGATACCGGCGAGCGCCTGCACGAACTGCGCGTCGATGGCGGCGCCGCCGCCAATAATCTGCTGATGCAGTTTCAAGCCGACATCCTGGGCCGGCCCATCGTGCGCCCCGCCGACGTCGAAACCACGGCGCTCGGCGCGGCTTACCTGGCCGGCTTGGCGACAGGCTTCTTCGCGTCGCTCGACGCAGTGGAGCGCTTTTGGCGCGCCGAACGCCGCTTCGAGCCCACCATGCCCGAAAGCGAGCGCGAAAGCCTCTACGACGGTTGGCAGCGCGCCGTCGCCCGCACCCGGTAGGACAGGCTCCTGGCCGGTCCCTTCTGGTCTTCTGGGGGTTTCTTGGCGGCCTGGTATTCTAACGCTTCACGATATTTTCCGACACGATCCGTTGCTCAAAGACGAAGATCATCGGATTGCGTGGATCCACGGTGGCGCGCACCCAATGCACGTCGGGCGGACCAAAGGTCTCCACGCGCGTAAAGTTCTCGATCCGCGCGGGCGTAGGCGCCAGCGGCTTATCGATCCGGAAGTAATGGCTATCGCCATGCACCATCACCACCTGTCCGGGAAAAGCGATCGTCTCTTTTTCAAGCAAGCGAATCATTTCGCCGAAGCCGTCGGCGGCCGGACGTTGGCGCTCTTCGAACTTGGGGTTGGCCTGCATAATCAACATCAGCGCGCGGAACTTGCGCTGCTTGGCGATCGCAAAGGCGGCGCGGAGCCAGAAGAGATTTGCCTGGTTGCGCGGCCCGAACTCGGCGCGCTGGGCGAGATTGTTGTTCGTTCCAACAATATGCAGCGTGGCAAAGAGCACTTCGCCCTCCGCCCACATGGCGTTCTCGACAAAGTCGCGAAAGGCGGGCAAGGAACTTTGCGGCAGCAGGGCCAGTTTGCGCTGGCCCAGGCTGCGCTCAGGCTGAGGATAAAAGAGCTTTCGAATGTGGGCTAAGCGCTCCCGGGGGTCACGGTGGTCGGCCGCCTTGGCGCCACAGTCGGTCCAGTCGTTATCGCCAGGCGTGAGGATGAAGGGGTGGATGGAACGCTGGAAGACGGCCAGGCGATTGGCGAAGGTGGCGTCGCTGCAGGCGCTCTCGCCGCTCTTGGTGTCGCCGTCGTGGGTAACGAAGCGAAGCTTTTCGCGATTCATCGCGTCGATGACGCGCGGAAACTTGGCCTCCTGCTCGGCGTTGTACTGCTGATCGCCAATCAGGCCGAAAGAAAATCGGCGCGGCTTGGGGGTGAAGCGCTGGCTGGCCTGCGTGACAAAGGCGTCGAGGTCTTGCGGTTGAGCGGCGGACACACCAAGCACCAGAAGAATCAGGGAGCGCACCATCCTCCAATGATAAATTGAAGGCGCATGCCGCTTAGTACCTTGCTGCTCCTCACAACGCTCGCGCAATCCGATTGGCCCACCTTCGGCCACGACGCGGGCGCGCGCCGCTTCTCTCCGCTGACGCAGATCAACACGCGCAACGTGAACCGGTTGCAGCGCGTCTGGACCTTTCACACGGGACAGCCAGGGTCAGAGGGCATTCCGATTGTGGTGGGCGGAACCATGTATCTCGCCGCTGCCAATGGCATCTTCGCCATTGATCCCGAAACCGGCAAACAGCTTTGGCATCATCCGGCCACGCAGGTCGCGCTGCGGGGGCTCGCCTATTGGCCGGGTGAGCGTGGCACCCATCCGCGCGTCTTTGCGGGCGTGAAGGGCGGCATGCTCGCGCTCGACGCCATCACGGGCAAGCCTGCCCCGGGCTTCGCCAACGAAGGACTGCTCGACCTGCGGCAAGGCGTGCTGGATGGATTGCCGGAGGCCAAGATCTCCCTACAGTCGCCGCCGAGCGTGTATCAGAACCTGGTGATCACGGGCAGCGCGAATGGCGAAGGCGCGCCCAGTACCGGCGCCTACGGCGACATTCGCGCCTGGGATGCGCGCAGCGGCAAGCTGGTTTGGACCTTTCACACCGTGCCGCGCCCCGGCGAGTTCGGCTACGAGACCTGGCCGCCCAACGCCTATAAGAATCGCTCCGGGACCAATGCCTGGGGCTTTCTCACCATCGACGTCGCGCGCGGCATTCTCTATGTGCCACTCGGCTCTCCCACCACGGACTTCTACGGCGCGGACCGTCACGGCGACGGCCTCTTCGGCAATTGTCTGGTCGCGCTGGACGTGAAGACCGGCCGCCGGCTCTGGCACCAACAACTCGTCCACCACGACCTCTGGGACTTCGATCCCGCCGCCGCGCCCATCCTCTTTGAAACCACCCAGAAGGGCCAGCGCGTTCCGGCCGTCGCGCAGATCACGAAGACCGGCCTGCTGTTTACCTTCCATCGCGTCACGGGCGCACCGCTCTATGGCATGGAAGAGCGGCCCGTGCCGCCGTCGACGGTGCCGGGCGAGAAGACGTCGCCCACGCAGCCCTTTCCCCTGAAGCCGCCGCCGCTGGCGCGCATTCGCTTCACCAGGGAAGAGATGTATGACCGGACGCCGGAACACGCCGCCTTCTGCCGCGAGCTCTTCGACAAGAACCAGATGACGATCGCGGAACTTTACACGCCCCTCGCGGTGGACCAGAATCTCCTCATGTTTCCCAGCACCCTGGGCGGAGGAGGCTGGGGCGGCGTGTCCGTGGATCCTACGCAGGAACTCCTCTTCACCAACGTGAATCACCTTGGCCAGTGGGGCCATATGGAGAAGAAGGGCGACACCTACGTGCGGACTTCGGCGTACGGCGCCTACGCCCGCTTCTGGAATCGCGATACCCGTATTCCTTGCACGAATCCGCCGTTTGGCGAATTGGTGGCGGTGAATGCGCGGACGGGCGACATCGCCTGGCACGTGCCGCTGGGCACGGTACCCGCTCTGGAAGCGCTCGGCGTGAAGGACACGGGCGCGCCCAGCCTGGGGGGCAGCATCGCCACGGCCGGCGGGCTGGTGTTTATCGCGGCCACCAACGATAGCCGCTTCCGCGCCTTCGAGTCGAAGACCGGGAAGCTCGTTTGGGAGCAACCCATCGACGCCAACGGGCACACCATTCCGATTACCTATCTCGGGAAGAATGGCAAGCAATACGTCGCGCTGATGGCCGGTGGCGGCGGCGGCTACTTTGGGGGTACGCCGAGCGACAGCCTGATGGCTTTCGCCCTGGGCGACTCACCCGCGCCGGTACTTTCGCGGAATGCCGCGGGCGGAACTGCAGTGGCGAAACGGTCTCTACCGGAGGGGCCCGGCAAAGTCGTGCTGCAACGCGCCTGCGGCTCTTCCTGCCATACCCTCGATACGGTAACCGTGGTGACCCGCGACCGGCAAAGCTGGCGCGCCATGGTCGATAACATGTTGGCGCGTGGCGCGGTCGCGAAGGATGACGAAGTGCAGGTAATTCTCGATTACCTCACGCAGCACGTGGGCGCTACCAATAAACCTTGAGTCCCGCTTGCATCTGCCGGGGAGTATTCGCGCCGGTTACCTGGCCGAAGGCGTTCGAGTTGAGGTTGTTGTTGCCCGTACCGAAGATGACGCGGTTGAGTAAGTTGAACGCTTCGGCGCGGAAATCCACACGGATGCTTTCGGTCACCCGAAAGGTTTTGGCCAAGCTGATGTTTTCATTCTGGCCCCAGAAGCCACGCAACTTCGGATTGAAACGCGTGGCGTTGCCAAAGTCATTGGGCTGGGCCGGAAACGCGCTGGCTGGCTTGAAGAAACGGTCGACGGCAGGGTCAAATTTACTGCCGGCTACCGGTCCGCGCCAGTTGTCGTAGCTATCCACCAGCGGCCGGCTGATTTCGTTGAAGATCGGCAAGGGGTTATTCCGAGTCAAAGCGACCGGGTTGCCGCTGTTATAACTCTGAATCGCCGCCAAACGCCAACCACCCAGCAAATGGTTCAACGGACCACTGGTGAGCCAGCGCTGTCCCTTACCGAAAGGTAGTTCGTACAGCGTGGAGAACTTGAAGGCGTGCGTTTGGTCAAAAGCGCCGATGGATTTCTCCAGGCGCCGGTTGTAGTGATCCATAGCGGCTACGGAATTCGCGAAGTAAGTATCGGAGTCCGTCAGGATTTTCGAGAAGACGTAGTTCCAATTGAGGGTAAGTCCCTTCGAGAAGCGGCGATCCATTTTGATCACCATGGCGTGGTAGCTGGAGTGGCCGCTCTTATCGCCGTTCTGCACGTCGGTGTTGATGTTCTGATACTGCGGATACGGACGCAGCGCCTGGTTCACAGTGCGGATGCGTTGATTCAGAAAGCTTGGATAGGGAACGGCGATGCCGGCCGCCACGGCCGCCGGCGCCAGAATATCGCCACGCAGAATCGATTGCGCCTGGGTGACGCCCAGGCGCGAGACGAGCCCCTTATAGACGTCGGTGTTGAGTTGATTGAGCGTGAGCAAACCGGTTTGTAAGTGGGTACCCACGGTGGCGTTGTAGCCGATCTCTACGACGGTATTTGCCGCCACCTGGCGCTGAATATTGAAGGTCCAGAAGAGATTCTCCGGCGCGCGCGTCGCTTCCTGGCCCTGCCAATAGTCGACATCGTTCTGATTGGAGAACGCGGGGTCAATTGACGGCGGCAGGGTGTAGGGAGGTAGCCCCTGGTCCAGCTTGAAGGTCGGCGTTACTCCCTGCGAGGTATTGTTGAAGACATACTGGCCAATGAAGCCCGCGAAGTGGCCACTTCCCTGCACCGCGGTAACGCGCGAGAAGGAGCGGCCAAAGGCGACGCGGAAGGTCGTCTTCTGGTCCGGAGTGTAGGCGATACCGAGGCGAGGGCCCCAGCCACCGTACCAGCCGGGGACGAGGCTACGGCGATTCTCACGGCCTGGGCCGAATCCAGCAAACCACAGGGCGCCCAAGCGTCCATCGGCGCCAGGGTTCGGACGCGAAGGATTAAAGTCAGAATACTCGTCTTTCTTATTGGTCGGCGGCTGGGTAAAGTCGTAGCGCAGACCAAAGTTAATCGTCAATTTACGGTTCACGCGCCAATCGTCCTGGGCATAGAAGCCAAAGTAGGGGTACCGCTGCGTAACGGCGCGAATGGTTTCCGTGCGGCCCAGGAAGGCATCGCCCAATAGGAATGAGGCGAAGGAACTGCCGCTGGTTTGAGTTGTCGCGCCGGGCACGCTGGTGCCCAGAAAGCTAAAATCCGCCCGTCCGGCGATGTCCTGCTGGCCGAAGCCATCGGCGTTCTGATTCTGATGGTGAAAGCCGAACTTCATGGTGTGCGAACCGCGAATGTAGCTCAAGTCATTCTTCAAGCCCCAGCCCGGTTGATTCGTGCCGTTGTAGGAAGCCCCGCCCCAAGCCGTCAAGCCGTCGAAGTTAATGGTAGGGAAATTCTGGTTACAGTCGACAGCATTCTTGATGCAGACTTTATCCTTCCAGTTCTGATCCACGTTCGGCGAATAGGAGTTCTTGATGAAAGTGTTCCGCGTAAACGAAAGATGATTCACCATGCGGGAGGAGATCGTCCAATCGTGGACAAGACGAATCGCGCTGGTATCCCAATCCTGAATCTGGCCATTGTAAATGGTGCCAGGGAGACCAGGAGGGCCACCGGGACCGGGCTTGTTGAAGAAGGTGGTCTGATTCCAGAGAAAGCTCACCCGGTGATTGTTGCCGAGTACCTGGTCACCTTTGATGCTCCACTTGTCGGTGGGAGTGACGTTCGTGCCACCGGTGACGATGTAGTTATTACGGACGTAGTTACTGGTGCCTGGGGCAAAGCCGCGATTCGGAACCACCCCTTTGCCAAAGGAGGCGATGGCATTGGCGGTGGAGGAGAACCGGCTGACGGGAATCTGGTTGTTAGGGAAAATGTCGCGCACCGAACTACTACCACTGGTACGCGTCGTCGCCGGATCGTAGACCGGCAACAAACGATTGTTCGCGTCCACCCAATTGCGGAAGTCGCCGGCGTACATCTCCGGCGCCGGCACACTCAGAATGGTTGCATTCGCGCCAACGCGATTCCGGAAGCCTTCGTAGGAGACAAACCAAAAGCTCTTATTGCGGCCATTGTAGAGTTTGGGAATCACGACCGGGCCGGAAGCAGAAAAGCCAAAGTCGTTCTGCCGGTAGATCGACCGCGTCTGCGCGAAGAAACCGCGCGCATCCAATTTGTCGTTGCGCAGGAAGTTGTAGACGGATCCGTGCAGGGAGTTCGTGCCGGACTTAGAGGCAAACGTCATCACGCCGCCACCGGCCTGGCCGTACTCGGCTTTGAAGCCATTGGTGTCGACGCTGAACTCGGTGAGCGCTTCCACCGAAGGTGTATTGAGGGCCGCCTCGGCCGTATCTCCCGAGCGATTCGTGCCGACGGAATGGCCATCAAGCGTGGCGTCCCACTGCGCGGCCTGGCCGCCGCCGATGGATAGTTGCTGACCCTGGCCACGGGCCTCCGCGGCGACGGACACCAGGTTAAACGGACTCCGCATGGCGCCACCCACCACCAACGGCAGTTCGTCCACTAGCTTATTCTGCACGGAGGTCGACACCCGCGAACTGTCGGTCTGCAGGACGCTCGCCGCCGCCGTTACTTCGATCTGATCCGTTACCTGGCCCAGTTGCAACACGGCGTCGATACGCACGGTGGACGACGCGGTCACCACGGCATTCTGCTGCAAATAGCGTTTGAAGCCCGTGGAACTCACCTCAATCCGGTAGGTGCCCGGACTGAGATTGGGGACGCTGTACTCGCCTGTCGCGGTAGCCGTACTCTTGTTCGCGACATTGGTATCACGATTCGTCACCGTGACGATGGCCCCGGGCACAGCGGCCCCCGTTGGGTCCGTGACGATGCCCGTGATGGATCCGCGCTCGTTCTGCGCGGAGAGACAACTAACCAGAAAGAAGACCCACAATGCGTTTTTCATTTGAAATTAACTTTCCCTGATCTACTGGGGAGATTCTATGCTTATTGTAGGGTGCGCGTCAAATCAGGTTCGCACCCGAGCGATGAGGTACAGGCCGGCCAACGAGAAGATCACGTCGGGTGACCAGGCGGCAATTTGGGCGGGGAGCTGATTCAAGTTGCCGATCTGCTCGAAGAGCTTGTTCAACGTGAGGTAGGCGATGCCGATGCCCAGGCTAACGCCGATGCCGGTCATCGCGCCGCGGTTGCCAGCGAGGAAGCCGAACGGCGCGGCCAGCAGCGCCATGATCAGCGCGAAGAGCGGGACGGAGAATTTGTTGTGATACTGCACCTGGAGGCGCGTGGTATCGAAACCACTCTGTTGTAGTTCGCCCATGTATTTCCGCAACTCGTGGAAGTTCATCTGGCTGGAGAGCTTTACTTCTTTCAGGAAGTAACTTGGCGGCTCACTCAACTGAGGGAAGCTGGCCGACCCGCCGCGAAAGTCGTTGAAGTTCGCCACGCGGACGCCATCGAAGATCCGGCGGTAGCCATTCTGAAAGACCCAGGTTTTGATAGAGGGCTCCCAACGCGCCCGCTCCGCGCTGATCACTTCTTGCAGGCGAAAGCGCTTGGGATCGATCTCGTAGACGTTGACGTCGAGCATGACGCTGTCAGCGGGCTCGAAGTAGCGGTAATAGTAAATGCGGGAGCCTTGGCCATAAATGTATTTGCGGTCCGGCCGCAGGAAACTTTGCGGAGCGTTGCCTTTAATTTCGTTGCGAATCGCATCCTGTTTGCGATTGGCGTCCGGGACATAGTAATAGTCGAAAGCGAACAGGGCTCCACTCAAGACGGCGCTGGCAGCGAGTACGGGCGCCATCAGGCGATAGAGACTGACACCGCAGGCCTTAAAGGCGGTAACCTCGTTGCTCTTGCTCAATACGCCGAACGTGACCAGCACCGCCACCAGGACGCTGACGGGCGTGAAATCGTAGATGAATTTCGGAATCAGGAAATAGAGATAAGTGAGCACGCGCGTCATGGCGATATTGTTTTTGACAATGTCACCGAGTAACTCGAAGAACGTGAAGACCTCCGTTAGCAGCACGCACGTGAGTAGCAAAAGCGCGAAGTAAAAGAGAAACGTACTCAGCACGTAAGTATCGATAATCTGGGGCAGGATCGCCCAACGGCGCGCTTGTTTGGGAGCGCCGCGCTCGGAGCGGCTCTCGAAGCGCTGGGCCAGCGAGGAAAACGTCTCCCGTACCCGGCCGGAGATGAGGCCGACCAGGTCGAAGTCGCCGGGCCGCTCCAGGCGCAGCAGCAAGATCATGCCCGCTAGACCAAATAGCGCGTTGGGCAGCCAGACGGCGAACTCCACCGGCAGTTTGCCCTGCCGCGCGAGACTCACCAGGCTGATAAAGCCCATGTAATAGAAGAAAGCGAGCAGTACCGTAAGAACGAACGAGACGCTCTTCCCCGCTTTGCGTTGCGAAATGCCGAGCGGCAAGCCTACCATGGCCAGCAGGAAACAAGCCAGGGGCAAGGCCAGGCGCTGGTGTAATTCAATCAATGCATCAATATTGCGTTGCCCCTTGCCATAAGAGAGGCGAGCCAGGGGCAGCGAGTCCATCTCGGGGTACGGACGCACGACGCGCTCGGCGGGCTTCTTTGCTTCGAGCGCCTGATCGCCGCTAGGGAAGGCGGAGTTGAAGTCATCCGTCGGTTCTTTCCCCAATTCATGCGACCGGGCGTTGCGGAGGGAGAGCTGGATGCGGTTGCTCTTGGGGTCCGCGACGGCGATGGCTTCTTCGGCGAAGGTAACGCGCGGGCCCAGCGCTTCCTGCCGGATGCCTCCGGGGCGCTGCTCGGCCGGGGTGGTATCGGCCATAAAGACATTACGCCAGCGGACCACCGGGCCAGGGTCGACGCCACCGACGTAGAGAATCAGATTCGGAAACTGCTCATCGAAAACGCGTTCCTGAATCTCCGCGGTAAGTTGGACGGCCGCAAGTTCATTCAAGATGCGGCCGGTCTCGCGAATGGACCAGGGAGTCAGCCATAAACTGGCGGCCCCGGCGACCAGGAAGCCCAGAAAGGCAAAGGTCATCACGGGCCACATCAACCGTCGCGCGGGAACGCCGGAGGCGCGCAGGGCAATGATCTCGTTGTCGCTCGATTGCCGGCTGAGGCCGATCAGGATGCCCACCAGGACGCCCACCGGCACGGCGAAGGTAAGCGTCGGAACAAAGACCAGGCCCGATAGATAGCCCACCGTCTCCGGCGAGGCCGAACCGCGAACTAACTGCTCGGCGAGCTTACCCAGGTTGCGTAGAAAGAGAATAAAGGTAAACAGCATCGTACCCAGCAGGGCGCTGGTGGCAATCTCGCGAAAAACGGCGCGGCTAATGATGCTCAAGGTAAGTTAATTGGTGGTGCTGAGTGGCGGCGGCGGGACGGTAGGAGGCGGCGGCACTTCGATCGTCGGCTTCTCGATTTCGAGATCGTCAAACAACAACGACGGCGCGACGACGCTAGCCGGGAAAATGTAGCCGCCGACACCCATCAGGGCGAAAGGTCCGCGGTTGCCGATGAAGTCGAACTGGTGTAACTCGGTGGAGGCCGAGAGAATGTCCTTCAGCGACCGCAGATTCAAGCCCCGGAAACGAACTCCGCGCATCAGCTCTTCCTTGCCATCGGGATAAATCCGGTAAACGAGTAGCGGCGAACTCAGGACCGTACCACTGGAGTTATTGCCGAGGCTTGCCGCCAGCCGCCGTAACTCGTCGCCGCCGGCGGAGGACGGATAGTCCATCTGTTTCACTAAAATGCCAAACGGCTTACTGCGCTGTTTCACTAGCTCCAATAGTCGCTTTTTCAGGTCAGCGTCGCTTACCGCTTCGGTGGATTTCACGAACAGGTTACTCAACGTCGCGAAGCGATGGCCGTAACTGCCGGGCAAGCGGCCACGGCCGTTCGATGCAGTGAAGCCAGCGATCGGCTGCCGGGAGAGGAGCGGCGTCTTAAAGACGCCGTTCTCGATGACGGTAACCGGTTTCGGAACAATGGCCTCGCCGTCGACGGGATAGGAACCGATGAGCGGGCGGCCGCGGAATTCGTTCTGCGTGGGATCGTCGACCAAGGTAAAGGCTGACGGCAGAATGCGGGAACCGAGCCGGCCTTCGAGGTCAGAAGCGGTGAAGCGATTTCCCTGCCCCGCGTTCATGATGGGCCGCCGCGGCAGGCTGAGTTGAGAGCCCAGCAACTCGGCGATCAATTGGGCGCCAGCGGGGCCCTCAAAAAGAATTGGCCCCGCATAGGCATCGCCGACGGGCGCCGTGGCCAAGGCCGTTACTTGCCGGCCGATTTCGTCCACCGCCTTGTTCAGGTCCGCTTCGCTGGGCAGCCGTTGTACATCCACGGCATGGAACACTTCGTGGCTACGCACGGTGGAGCCGTCCGCCGCCATCCCACTGGCGCGGACACGAATGTAGTGAATATTGTCGGGGTACTTAATTTCAGAACCTTCCGAATTCACCAGGTAAGAAGTATTCACCAGGCTTTCTAACTCCACCGATGAATTGAGTACCGCGGGAAAGGCCTTGAAACGGGCCGAGGCGGCGAGCACTCGCTTCTTCCAAGCCGCTTCATCGAGCGCCGCCGACGTCGTGTTCACGACTAACTTCACCGGCTCAGCCTTCCAGAAGTCCGGCAGAGGATCAGGGGCCGCGGTGACGCTGCGCATGGCGGAGCGCTTACGCCCGATACTTTCCAGGGCATTCTTGAACGCGCGGTCCGTGGCGAGCCAAAGCTGCTGGCGCAAGGCTAGGGGATTGTCGTCCTGGGCCAATAAGCCGGTGTCATAGCGGGCCGAGAAATTCGCGTCAGAGAGCGCGAAGTTCGAGTTATCGAAGGCGTAATCGCCCACGCGGACACGGACCTGCGGCACGCGGGCCCGATTGCGCGTCTCGTCGATCAGGCCGCCCAGTGTGGCGTTTACGACGTAGGATCGTACGTCGTCGACGCTGTACTCGAAGAAGTAAGGCACATCGGCGCCGCCGGCGATGCGCAGACCACGCGAGCGCTCCATTTCCTGAGTCAGCACCTTTAGAATCGGATCCGTACTTTGCGCCGCCAAGCTCCCGGCGAGTAAGCAATAAACTAGTGGCTTCACGTTAGAACCCTCCCTGCGACACGGTCGGTGGCGGTAGGATCGGCGGCCGGTCCTGGGAACGTTCTTTCTTCTGAATCTCCACTTCGCTGACGAAGATGGCGGGAGACGTGGCTGACACGGGGACACTGCCGCTCTCGGCACCACAGACGCCATTGAAGATTTCGTTCTTGTCGGAGGTCGCCGCAATCTTGGCGAAGGCCGTTAGAGGAGTCCCGACAATGTCCGCCCCTCGGACTAGCTCATCCGGACGGCCGTCGGCGTAAACCCGGTACACGATTTGCGGCACCACGGTGAAGGCCTGCAACCCTCGCCTTCCCGTAGTGGTGTAGCCCGAATCCACCTTCTCGAAATACAAGCCGTAGGGCTTATTCTGCTTCTTCAATTCGGCCAGCAACAGAGCGCGTAGTTCACTGGTCTTCACCTGATTGGCGGACTGCACGATCAAGTTCGACTGGCGCGGAACGATCTCTCTGCCGGCTTGGCGGCGCCCGTGGCCATTGGAACCGGGAAAACCAGTAAGGGGGGAACGGGAAAGCAGGAATCCCCGCAGAATGCCCTTGTCAACAATGCTCACCGGGCGCGCTTTCACGCCCTCGTCGTCGTATTCATACCAGCCATTCAAGTCCGTCCCGTCCAACGAGCGCTTGGTGGCGTCGAAGGTGACGGACAAAAACTCCGGCAGAATCTTCGTGCCGACACTCTTCGCGAACGTCTGTCCATCGCTTTCGTCCTTCTGGCGGTGGCCCTCAATGCGATGGCCGAAGATTTCGTGAAAGAAAACGCCGGAGGCGCGGCCCGAGAGAATCGCCGGGCCGACAAACGGCTCGACAACGGGCGCCGCCAGCAGGTTCACCAGGTCGCGCTCCACCTTCGCCATGGCAGCTTTCACCGTCTTTTCGTCAGGCAAACGGCTTGCATCTTCGGCGTCCAAAATCTCGCTGGTCGCCAGGTCCATGCCGTCGGCCGCCTTGGCCTGGGCGCCGAAGATCAAACGGGCAAAGGTACGGCCATGTTGCAGCCTGGTGCCCTCGCTGTTGACGAAGGTTTTGGTTTCGCGCTGCGCCACCACCGTGATGGAGGCGGACAGGATGCCGGGCTTCGCGCCGAAGTCGGCGGACCATTTGCGCAGCTTGGTTTGCCATTCCTCGGCCTTAAATTTGAGCGGCGGCACGGCGGAAACGGCGACCACTTTCTCCGCGGTGCTGAAGTCGCCGGCATCGTCCTTGGTTTCCACCTGCACCTGCTGGTTGGTCTTGACGTTTAGCAGGCGTTGTGAAGCCAGACGATAGACGCGATCCGTCTCACTCCACAGGCGCCGCTTGATGGCATCCGGGGAGTCGTCGATGGTAATGGGGGCGCCGGCGGTGAACTGCGGCAGGTCGCCGCGGACTCGGCGGTAGTTGTCGAGTTGGGGAGAGCCCACGCGCATGGTGATGTCGAGATTGCGCCGTTGGCTGCGGTTGCGCGAATTCAAGGATCCCAGGCTGGCGGAGACGCTCTCCACCTCTTGCTCGGTAACGGCGTAGGCGAGGAAGTAGGGTGGCGGATCCGCCTTCGCTTTGAGGGCCGCGAAGTTCCGTTCCAATTCGCTGGACAGAATTTCCACAAGCGGCGCCTGAGCGGGCGCGGATTGGAGCAAAAGTAAAGGAGCGACTAGCCGAGCCAGCGCGGAAAAGGGGGTGCGCACGGCCTCAGAATACCATGACGCTGGCAAAACGACATCTTCCGCCGACGCCTTGAACGCGGTACAATCAAGGGCATGGTAAGCACCTTGACTGGGAAGAATCAAGTAACCGTTCCGGCCGACATGGTTCGCGAGATGGGCTTGGAGCCGGGCAATAAGTTCGAGTGGAGCCGGGGCGAGAAGCCGGGCACGATGATCATCGAAGTAAAGCCCACCGTCAAGCAGCTTTTGGCGCGCGCCCAGGAATTGGGTCGGCAGCTAAAGAATCGGAACCTGGTGGAAGAGTTGATCGCTGAGCGCGAAATGGACATGGAGTAGGATGTATCTCCTCGATACCTCCGCCATCCTCGCCCACTGCTACGCCGACCCGGGCAGCGACCTGGTGGAGCGCATCCTGGCCGAAAGGCAGGGGCATGTCGCCGCTGTAACTTGGTTCGAGTTGCGGATGAAGCTACGCGATGAGGAGGGAGGGCCAGAGCTGATGATGGCCTATGCTGAGTCCATTGCCGGCACGGTGGACATCACCCGGGAGGTCGCCGACGCGGCTTTCGCGCTGCGGCACGAAGCGGGAGTCCGCATTCCGGCAGCCGACTGCCTGATTGCGGCGGCAGCGCGGATCCGTGGCTTCGAGTTGGTCCATCGGAATGCCCACCTGGGCGCGATTCCTGTCCACCTGGTAGCGCATACGATGCTGCCGCCCAAACGCTGACGAGCTATATACTCTGGGGATGACCTCTCGTCGTCACGCCTTGGCGGCCTTTGCCGGAACCGCCTACCAAGCTCCGAAGCGGCCCAACTTGCTGTACATCATCGCAGATGACCATGCGGGCTACGTCCTGGGCGCGCAGGGCAATGCGCTGGCCGAGACGCCGAATCTGGATCGCCTGGCGAGCCAGGGTACGCGCTTCGCTCGCCACTTCTGCAATTCGCCGGTCTGCACGCCTTCGCGGCAGAGTCTGTTGACCGGGCAATTGCCGCACGCGGCCGGAGTGACCGTCCTCAAGACCCCGCTTTCGACGGAGAAGCCAACGCTGGCCAAGCAGTTGAAGCAGGCCGGCTACCGCACCGGCGTGATCGGCAAGATGCACTTCAACCAACCAGGCCGCGCCGGACTCCACGGCTTCGACTATTGCCAGACCGAAGGCGAAGTGCAGCGCGCCTGGATGGCCACCGTGAAGCCGTCCGCGTTGCCGGAAGGCGTGCGCGTGAAGCCGCCGTGGAAGCCCTTTCAGGACCCGGCGCGCATCTGGCTGAACGCCGAGAAGCTGCCCTTCGGACGCGTGGAGGCCGAAATGAAGTCGCTGTATCAGTTACGGCTGGCGGACGAATTCCTCGGCGCGGCGAGCCAGCAGCCTTTCGCGCTTTGGCTGAGCTTTCAGGAGCCGCACTCGCCATACGACTTTCCGCTCGAAGACCGGAACGCCTTCGATCCTCGGCGCTTTCCCGTGCCCCGCGTCGGCCCGGAAGACGCCGGCCAGATTCCGCTGATCTTTCGCGACCTAAGCCCTGCGGAGAAACAAGGCATCATCGCCGCTTATTACACCTCCGTTCGTTTCCTCGATCGCAACGTCGGCCGCGCCTTGGACCTGCTCAAGAAACATGGCCTTGAACAGAACACGCTCGTCGTGTATCTGGCAGACCACGGCTACTCGCTGGGCCAACACGGGCGTTTCGAGAAGCACTGCGGCTACATGCCGGCGCTGCATGTGCCGTTGATGATGCGTTGGCCCGGCAAGATCCGGCAGGGGACGGTGCGGGACTTCACGGAACACATTGACCTGCCGCACACGTTGACGGACTTGCTCGGCCTGGAGGCTCTGCCCGTGCGCCACGGCCAGTCCCTGCGGCCGTATCTCGAGGGTAAATCCACCAAGCCCCGGGATCATGTCTTCAGCACCTATTTGGAGAACGAGGAGTGCTACGCGATGGACCGGCGCTGGAAGTGCATCTTTGGCTCTGGCCGGCGCGCGCGCACCGACGGGTATGTGACCGAGAATCCGAAGCCGGGACGCTACGTCAAGCTCTTCGATCTGCAAAACGACGAAGGCGAGTTTACGAACGTGGCCGCGAAGCATCCGCGGGAGGTAGAACGCTTGCAAGGGCTGATGCTGGCGCGCTTCCGCGCGACGCATCCCGAAGCCAGCCAGGAACCCGCGAGGCTGAGCCGGGAAGAGTCGCTCGAGTGGTACGTGCGTCCGCGCGACGCCTAACAGGGCCGGAACTTCGCGCGCCCGACGGTGTCCAACCCGAGGATGCTTCGTTGGACCGAGCCCGATTCCATGGTCGGATGCTGGCGCGAGCCCGCGCTGATCTTGAGCACCTTGATTCTCAACTTCGGGTTCTGGATCTCGTACGAAAGGCCCGGCAGCGACTTCGTGTTCGCTTTCGCGGGCCTCCCCTTGACCGCGCTGTTCTTCGTAGGCCCCGCCTGCGCCGCACGGTCCGTGGGTTTGTGGCAAGCAGTAGACGATTCGCTGGGCTTCGCGGGTGGGTGCGTGGTGCGGCTCTGCGCAGCCTGGTTCCTCTCGATTTGGATCGCAGAGCTGCTGGCAGGAGCCAATTGGCTGCTTCGCGGGACGTTCTCGCCGTGGATCGCGCTGCCCCTGATCGCGTTCGTCATGATCACCGGACTGGGCAGTCAGCGGACCACGGCACGTCTGGCGGCTTTCTCGAACCGGCTCGGCTGGGCCATCGTCATCGCGGCGCTGGTGCGCGCACGCGAGGGCTGGCCCGCCATCGGGTCCGGGCTGCCCGGCTGGGCCGACTTGTCGGACGGGCCGAATCTCTTCGGCGGGCTCTCACGGCTCAGCTTCATCCTGGCGCCGCTCTTGTTCCTCGCCGCCGACGGCGCGTCTCGCTTGGAGCGCCGCAAGGACGTCCTACGGGCAGGCTTCTTCGGAATGGTCTTGCCTTTCTTTCTCCTGCTTACGTTGATGGCAGTGATTTCGGACGCCTGGCTCCACGCTCCCTTTCGACGCAAAGTCTTCAGCATCATCGTCGGAGCCCTCTGGGGAAGCGCCTCCCAGCAGGCGCTCGCGGGGCCGATGATGCTCGCGGCTGTCACCTTGCTGGGCGCGATGCGCTTCGGAGTGCGATCCTTCAGCGGCCTGGTACCAGGCCGCTGGTGGACCTGGCTGGGCCTGCCCGCCGCCGCGCTGGGATGGCTGGTGGTGGGTCACTACCGGCCTGAGTTTCGCTGGCCCGTCGAGATCCCGGCCACCGGCCTCGTACTTACGGCGGCGGTGCAATCCGCCGGCGGCGTCAGACGCCCGGTAGCGTTCATTTCTTTAGCCGCCGGCGTGGTCGTGAGTTCGGCGATCTACCTCCGGACCGCGGACGCTTGGAGCTTCCTGTGGATCCTGCCCGGCTACGCCACCACGTTCGCTGTCTGCTTACTGGGCCGCCTAAGGCCATTCAGATAACGGGGCTTCTGCAGGCGTCGAAGGTCGCTGCAAGCCGGTACAGTGTGGCCGCACGTGCCACTTCGAGTGAACCTGCGTGACTTGATCGTTACCCGTCTTGTGGGCTCCCAGCCTGCAGGGTCAATCAGGATGGCCTGCTATTCAACTCGGAGTGAGCGTATGGGATCAACCGAGAGCAACCGATTTGCGGGAACGATAGCGGCAGGCAGCGCGGTAAGGAGGCAAATGACCGCGACAGATCCAAAGTTCGCGGGATCCAATGCCTGAATTCCCTGTGCTAGTAGGAAAGACAGTGGGTTTGCCACTCCCAGCGCTACGCCGATACCGAGCGCGAGGCCGACACACACAGTTAGGAACACGCGACCCAATACGGAGCGGAGGACCTGCCAACTCGTGCCGCCCAGGGCCAAACGGATACCAATCTCCAATCCTGCCGCGTTCTTTCATGACGAACGGGGAATTGGGACGTTGAAGGAGTGTTCCATTGCAAGCATCGTCGTGCCGAAGGAAAATCGTTAGGAAGATCCACGCAGTGATTCTGACGCCTTCCGCCGCGATGATCTGGACGAACTG
The DNA here is from genome assembly GCA_019752335.1 of Bryobacteraceae bacterium. Classification (GTDB taxonomy): domain Bacteria; phylum Acidobacteriota; class Terriglobia; order Bryobacterales; family Bryobacteraceae; genus JALHNI01. Next base: position 228,767 of record JAIEMJ010000001.1, on the reverse strand, counting down.
CCGCGAGAATCAGCAGTGAAAGCAGGGCGCAAACTAGCTCACCATCAACTGCACGGGAGCCGCGATTCGTCGACCAAGCGACCCGGCTGGTATCCTGGAAGCGATGGAAATGAACTGGCGCGAACGCATTACGGTCGACCCCAAAGTCCTCGTTGGCAAACCAGTCATTCGGGGCACACGGCTCGCCGTTGAGTTCATCGTCGATCTTCTTGCCGCCGGGTGGACCCATGAGCAGATCTTGGACAACTATCCGCACCTCCGTCAGGACGACATCCAGGCCTGTTTGGCCTATGCCGCCGAGCTCCTTCACACTGAGCACGTAGTTCCTCTCCAACTTGCATGAAGTTCGTCGCGGACGAGAACTTCCCGCAGGAAGCGCTGCGTCTACTGCGGCAATGCGGATTCGACGTCGCCTCTATCGCCGAAACGAACCCCGGATTACCCGACACCGAAGTACTCGGTATGGCATCGGCCGAAGGCCGAACACTGCTCACCTATGACGAAGTACTTCGGCGATCTCGCCTTCCGTCAAGGCCTGCCAGCTTCGTGTGGAGTCATCCTGTTCCGAGCCAGCTCGCTCACGCCAACGGAATCTGCCGGCCTAGCGATTGCCACGCTACAATCGGGCGTCGTCTGGGCCGGGCATTTCTGCGTCGTCAACGACCGCAAGATCCGCGTTACTCGCTTGCCCCCTCGGCCAAGCAACAGGTAGCTCCCTGATTTTTCGTACGCTGAAGCCACGTCGTAAGGCTAACGGCGTAGTTACTGCTCAGCAGTCCGTCAAGTCGGAGCATTGGTCCTAGCTTATGTGAACAGTATTGGTTCTACCCCCGCAAATTCGTCAACGACTCGAAGTAGTCTTCGAGCCGCCGCTCGCCGTACAACGGGGCGACGCACGTGGTCGTTGATACCGCGCCGAGGAATTCGAAGAGTTCGCGCTTGCGCGGTGAGCCGATGCCGCTGAGGCGGCCCATCCAACCGAAGACGCGCGGACTCACCGGCCACACGCGCGGCTCGCGGCCCAGCGCGCGGAAAGCGAGTTCCGCCATTTCGCGGCGCGTGTAGATGTCGGGGCCGCCCACGTCGATCTGGCAGCTCTCGCCCTCCAGCCGCGCGAGGCACGCGCGCGCCACGTCCTCCTCGTGAATCGGATTGCTCTTCGCTTGCCCGTCGCCGACGACCGGCAGAAAGCCGTAGCGCGCGTAAGCGAGCATTTCGCTGAACGCGGAGAAGACGCCCGTCGGCCGGATGATCGTGTGCGGGACCTTGGCCAGTTGCAGCGTATCGACGAAGTCCTCGTGCGCTTGCACGTAGGCCGTATGCGTGTAGCCGGGCGAGAGATGCACCGAGACATAGACGAAGCGCTGCAGGCGTTGGGTCTTCTGGGCGAGCGTGAGCAGGTTGCGGTTGGCCACCAGGTCCACCGCACGGAAGGAGCGCTTCTCGGACGCGCCGGCGCTTACCGAAGCGCCGAGGGCGGAGATCACGATGTCGACGTCTTCGAAGATATGTTGAATTGCCAGGGTGGACGTCGCGTCCGCCAGCACGACATCGTTGGCGTAGCGGGCCAGCATCGGATAGTGCGTCATGCGCCGCGACAAGGTGCGCACCCAATAGCCCGCCTCCTTCGCCGCGCGCAGCGTGGCGAGTCCTACGGAACCACTGGCCCCGGCGATCAAGAGCCGTTTACTCATGGGCTTTCATTATGCCTGAAGAACGCCTCAGCCGGCGCGTTGTAATGGATGAGTGAAGCGTTACCTGCTCTTTCACAAACCGTACGATGTCCTGACGCAGTTCACGCCGGAGCCAGGCTCCGCCGCGCGCACGCTGAAGGACTTTGTCCGCGTGCCCGGCGTTTATCCGGCTGGACGTCTGGACCGCGACAGCGAAGGCTTGCTTCTCCTCACCAACGATGGGTGGCTGCAGCACCAGTTGACCGATCCGCGTTTCGCGCACGCCAAGACCTACTGGGCCCAAGTGGAAGGCCTGCCCACTCCCGAGGCGATCGCGCAACTCGCCTCCGGAGTGAACCTACGGGACTTCCGGACGCGGCCCGCGCGGGCGCGCCTGTTGCCCACGGCGCCGGCGCTACCGCCGAGAGAGCCGCCCATTCGTTATCGCGCACAAATTCCCACGGCTTGGCTTGAGCTCATCCTCAGCGAAGGCAAGAACCGGCAGGTGCGCCGCATGACGGCGGCGGTGGGCTATCCCACGCTGCGCCTGGTGCGCGCCGCGCTGGGTCCGCTGCCGCTGGGCGACCTAGCGCCGGGCCAGTATCGTGAATTAACGGTGGGCGAGGTCCGCCACTTACTCGACTTTATGCGCCGCTGAGTTCGGCTTCGAGCCAAGCGCGCGCCACGCTCCAATCGCGTTTCACGGTCTTGGGCGAAACATCGAGCGCCTGCGCCGTCTCTTCCACGGTGAGGCCGCCGAAGAAGCGTAGCTCGACGATCTTGCACTGGCGCGGATCGAGACGTTCCAGCCGCACCAACGCTTCGTCGATCATCACCATTTCGTGGGAGCGGTCCACGCGGGAATCAATGGTGAGCAGGGCTTCGTTCAAGGTGACCGGCTGGCCACCGTCGCGCTTGGCGGTTTGCTTGGACCGGGCATGGTCAATCAGAATGCGGCGCATGGTCCGCGCGGCCGTCACGTAGAAATGGGCCCGGCTCTCCCAGCGGACATCCCGTTCGCCGATCAGGCGCACATAAGCTTCGTTTACCAGGGCCGAAGCCTGCAACGTATGACCGACGCGCTCCTTGCGCATGTAGCCCTGGGCCAAACGGTGTAGCTCGCCATAAACGACCTTCACGAGCTCATCCGCTGCGCCTTCCTTACCGGCCGCAACCTCCGCCAGTAGCAAGGTGACTTGATGATCGCCTTCCATTGTTTCTGATGATAGCCTAGGCCCGCACCGGCCGCCAAAGCAACACGCCAGGCCACTTCCGCAATAGGAGTTCCAGCAAGCTGAGCAGAATCGCGGCAAACAACAGCGACGGCCACAATTCAACAATCGCCGGAATGGACTTGCCGCCCGCCCGGAAGACCTCGGCGGGCGTGGGATTGTAGAGCCCGCCCGTGTAGCTGGCCACTTGTTTGAGTAAGTCCTCATTGGCGCCGTAGCTATTCAATTCTTCTTCGTCGCGATAGAAGCCCGTCTCGGGAAACGCGCGGGATTCTTCCAGGGGGCGCAGGCGGAATAGACCGCGTAGGTCGCCGATTTTGACGCGTCCGCGATAGGTGCCGGCGGCTAGCCGTTCCAGCGTCACCGGCTGGCGGAAGTTGTCTGGCCCCAAGGCATAAATGGCCGGCGCGGCAGCCGGTTCCGGCGTACCGGGGCCGAGCCGGTAATGGACTATCAGGGTCGCCGTAGCCGGGTCATACTCGGTGCTCACTTCGCCTTCACTGGTATGCGGAAGTAAGTCGCGGAGTAAGTTTGTCCACAGCTTTTCGTAGCCGGGCCATTTGATCCAATCCTCCGCCCAGCGGCTCTTCGCGTCGGAAGCGAACACCGCGGTGCGGCCCAAGCCATACTGCCAGCGCGTGAGGAGCGGATCCTGCCCTTGGGGACCCGTATCGATCGCCAGGATCGTCTCGGCCGTCGGCTTGGCTTCAAACTTCACATAGCCCTTTAGCGCGGGCGCGCTCTCCATGCCGACGCCTTCCAAGATCTCCGTCCGCTTGGTAATCACGGGCGACACGGCGCGCTCAATCGCCGTGGATCCGGTATGCTCCATGACGTCGCGCAAGAGAATCTGCTCCAGGCCCGATGGGTCAATCAGAAAGTACGAGCGGCCCTTAGAGAAGGAAGCCACTTTCTCCAGATAGGCGCGATTCACATCTTGGCCTAAGCCCACCGTAGAGATCGTAATGCGCAAAGCCGCGGCTTCCTTGGCCACGGAGATCGAATCGCCCTCTTCGGAAATACCGTCCGTCAGCAGGACGATGTGCTTGAAGGTCGCTTTCACCGGCACGGCTTTACGGAAGGCCTCACTGAGCGCGGGGGCGATCTGTGTACCGCCGTCTGGAGTAATGCCGCCCACCAAACGCTTGATGAGTAACTTATCCTCGGCCTTCCGAATGGGGACGGCCCACAAATAGGAGTTATCGAAAATCAAGACGCCCACCATATCGATGGGCCGTAAGTTCTCAATGACGCCGATGGCCGCCAAGCGGGCCAACTCCATCTTGCGGCCTTCCATGGATGACGACTTATCGACAATCAGAATGACGCAGGTGCCTTCGGGCGATCGCGGCGGCGCAAGCTTGGCGGGCAAGCTCCGTTCCAGTGCGTTCTCGGGCAGGTCCTTTTTCTTCTCAAGGTAAATATTCCGTTCGCCGCCGATCACCACGAGTCCGCCGCCTTGCTTCACAAAGCCTTCGAGTTCGGCTTTCCGCGTGTCGGGCAGCGCTTCCAGATCCACGTTATTGAGCGCGACGATCTGCCGCCCGGCCAGGGGCGCGTTGGCTGGATCTTCTGACCGTTCAAAGTCGAACTTCGCGGCCGCCGCGGCCTGCGCGATGTTACTCTCCGTGCCCACCGGATCCTGCGACAGATACAGCAACCGCGGACGGCGCAAGGTAATCGCCCGCGCGAAGCGGACCTCGCCCAGGGCCCCCGCCTTCACGCTGCCGCCCAAATCCACAGCGCCGGCTTCGGTAAGCGTGGCCGCGGCGCGGACCGTGTTTTCGCCGGCCTCCAGAGCTACTGGGCTGCTGCCGAGCACCTTGCCTTCAGCCGTGATCTCGACCGTGGCGTTCGTCGCTTTCGGCGAACTCACTTGCAACTCCACGGAGAAGCGTTCACCCGCGAAGGCCTGGGCCGGCAGGCCCACGCCGGTCAGGCGTAGTTCCGGACGCGGACGCCCCTTCATCGGGAAGACGTCAATCGGAATGCCCAGCCCCCGCATCTGCCAGGCGGCGCGCATCACGCTGCCGCGATTCTCCTTGCCGTCGCTGATCAGGGCCAAACGCGGCACGCGCCGTTCGGGCAAGGCGGCAGCCGCTTCGCGAATGGCAGACTCCAGGTCAGTTCCCCGCCCCGCTTCGCCGGCCGTCAGTCCCAACGCCTCTTTCTCAGTGGCCCCACGCGGACGTGCTCCGCGGGCGAAGGGCAGGACGCGCAGATCGTGCCGGCCACTCTCGTCGTTCAGTTGCTTCACTAGCGCATTGGCACGTTCGAGATCCGCGGCGCTGACGCTGGCCGACGTATCCACTAACGCGGCAACGGCCAGTTTGGACTCCGAGCTTTCCACCCTTGGCTCCGCGAGCGCGAGCAACACGGCGGCTACCGCCAGCGCCTTCAGCACCAGACGCAAGCGCCCCTGCGCGACGAGCGCGCTGGCGCGCCATTGGAAGATCGCCCAGGCGACGGGCAAAAGCAGTAGCAACAGCACCCACGGTCGTTCAAACGTCATGATGCCTTCCTTAACGGGACGCTCGCTGGCGCCGTCCGTAGGCTCGGTAGCGCGCGACGGCCCAGACCAAAGAAGAGCCATTCGAGCAATAGACCGAGCGCTCCTAGAATCGCCAGCCCGTACCAGAGTTCGCGCGATGACGCTCCAAACGAATTCGCCCGGGGTACGCCGCGGCGGATGCCTGTGGGCCACGTGAAGTCGGTCTCGCCGGGCTCCGGCAGGGTGAGCGAATAGACGCTTTCGCGCTGGCCGTCGGTGAGCTTCACCGTGCCTGGCGAGCCAGCGAAGAAGCGTACGGTAGAGCCCTCGCGGGTGAACGGCAAGGCCTGGCCTTGCTCGTCGCGCACGCGGATCTCATTGGCCGAATTCTCGTCGACGGTGGCGCTCACGGTGCCGACGCTCGACGCCTGCAGTTCCCAGCGCAGAAAGCTCTCGGGCGCGAGCCAGTGCAGCGCATTGGCGAACAAGAGCGGCGTGGCCAGTTCGTAGCGCAACGACGACCGCAGCGGCTGAAAGCCCAGCAGGACAGTCTTAGCCGCACCGGGCCGCGCCAGCATCACCGGCCCCGCCGCCACTTCGGCAATCGGAATGTCGCCCGGGGCGAGCGCGTACACCTGCGCCGTATCCAGCACCGTGTCGCGCGAACGCAAGCCCAAGCCGAGGTTCGTCTCGTTGTGCCAACGCGTCAGCTTCGCCTGCGTGACGGCGCTCTTGCCCTTCGCCTCAATCTGAATGGATGGCAAAGCCAGCGGAGTGGGCGGCAGAAATCGATCCAGCACCACCACGCCTTCCGAGGGCGCGGCGTACTGCGCGGGAGTCTTGTACTCGACGCGCAAGCGCGGGTTCGCCGAGAACACCGGCGCCATCAAGCTGGGCTCGTTCGAAAAGACGGTCACCAGCAACTGCCGGTCGGCCGGGAGATCGAGAATGGCGCGATTATCGGCGGGGAAGCCGTCATCCAGGAGGATGCGCGCTTCGAAGAGTCCGCCGGACTTGGTGCGGTATTCGAAGGCGACCTGCTGCTCGGTACCGGGCGCCAGCGTCAACTGCCGTACCGCCGCGGCCGCGCCGCCATAGCGAACTTCGAGCGGCACCAGCTTGGGTTTCGAAGAGTCATTCCGTACCGACACCAGCACGTCCCAGTATTCGACGTCGCGCCGCGAACGGCGCACGCCAATTCTCCGGATGCCGACGTTCTCCACGCGGCCACGAACGGGCAGCAGCCGCACGCGATTCGCGGCTACGGGCAGCGCCGTGAAGTTGTCGGTCTCGGGAATGCGGCCCGCGCCGGCAAAGACGATCTCGCCCGCGCGCGTCGCATGATTGCGCTGAACGCTCTCCGCCAGGCGCAAGGCCGGCTCCAGCCGCAGCGCCGAGGCGCCGGGCCGGGACTCAGTGATTGCTTTCCGCACCACTTCGCGTTTGCTCTCAAAGGACGTGGCGGGAGAGGCAGCGGCGTCCGCGCGGATCACCATCACGCGATCCGCGGCGGGCAGCGCGTTCAACCACGCCAAGGCCGCCACGCGCGCCTGATCCATATACGGGCCGTTCACAGAACGCGCCGCCATCCAGGCCGAAGTGTCGAGCACCAGCACGTGGTCGCGCGCGCCGGTCTCGGCCGAGCCCCAACGCAGTTGGGCGATGGCGAGCAAGAGCAGCAGCAGGCTGATGAGCTGTAGCAGCAAGCTCCACGGCTGTTGAATGCGCTTGCGTTGGCGTTGCTCGGTGGGCATCTGCGCAGGGTTCCAGAAGCGAAACGTAGCCACGGTGTGGCGTTGCTTCGAACGGTCCAGCAGGTACAGCGCCACCACGACGCCGGAGACGGCCGCGAAGGCGCCCAGGAATTCGAGCAAGCTGAGGTTGAAGAAAAACACTTAGCCGCGCAGCCCCTCCGGCGGACGCATCACCGGCCCGAAGATCGCCTCTTCCACCGGCATCGACGTCGGAATGCCGGCATACCGGCCGCCGTTCCGCAGAGCTAAGCGCTGAATCTGATTCGCATATTCATCGAAGGCCGCGGTGTAACCGGCGCGGGCGGCATCGTCGAAGGAAATCTCCATCTCCTCGCCGGTCTCGGCTTGCGTGAGCGCGAGTTCGCCCGACCACGGCGGCGTGCGATCCTCGTCGGCCCAGAGCTGAATCAGCAGCAGTTCGTGGCCGAAGTCCGAAAGGTATTGGAGAGGCTTGAGGCAGTCCTCGTCGTCGAGAAAATCCGAGATGACGATCACCAGTCCGCGCTGAGGGTTCTCGGAGATGAACTTCCGCGTCATCTCGAAGAAGTGGGTGCGCCCACCGGGCTGCAAGGCGCGCAAGTAATTCGCGACGGGGGCAAACTGATGCCGGCCGCCGCCGCAGCCAATCGAATCGCCCAGGGTTTCGCGGAAGGGCTGGATGGACATGGTATCGAGACGAACCAGCGCCACATAGGTGAGTGCGGCGGCTAGGCGCCGGGCGTAGTCGAACTTACTGCCGGTCGTCATGGACTGGGAGACGTCCAACAGCAGCCGCACCGGTACGCGCGGCTCCACCTGGAACATCTTCAGAAACATCTTGTCCAGGCGCAAATAGGCGCGCCAATTGACGGCGCGCAGGTCGTCGCCCTGGTGGAAGTTGCGATGGTCAAGAAACTCCTGCCCCGGGCCCGCGAAGCGGGACGCGTTGTGCCCGCCCACCAGCCCCGGAAAGGACTTCCGCCAGCGGATCGTCAGGCGCTCCAGCTTCTCGAGGAAAGCGCGTTCTATTTGGAAATCGTCCGCCACTTATGCCGCGACTTTGGTCCCTTCGATAATCTTGCCGAGCACCGTTTCGGGCGTCTGTCCGTCGGCGTGCGCGTCGAAGTTGAGGATCACGCGATGGCGTAGCACGCTGGCGGCCACCGAAGTAATGTCGTCCGTACTCAGATTCATGCGCCCCTTCATCAACGCGAGGACGCGGCCACATTCCACCAGCGCCTGCGCGCCGCGGGGCGAGCTACCGTAGCGGATGTACTTCTCGGCCATGGGATGCGTCGTGTCGCCGCCGGGCTGCGTTGCCAGCACCAGATCGACGGCGAAGTTCTTCACGTGCGGCGCCACCAGGACGTCCCGGCAGAGCTTACGCAGCTTCAGAATGCCATCCCGATCCACCTGCGCCGAAAGCTCCGTCTCTTCGCGCTGGATGGTGCGCTCCACAATCAGCGACAGGTCCGCCCGCGTGGGGTACTGCACCAGAATCTTCATCAGGAAGCGATCCAGTTGCGCCTCCGGCAGCGGATAAGTGCCTTCCATTTCGATGGGATTCTGCGTCGCCATGACGAGGAACGGGCTCTCGAGTTCGTGGGTGACCGTGCCGCTGGTAACGGTGCGCTCCTGCATCGCCTCCAGCAACGCGGACTGCGTCTTCGGCGTCGCGCGATTGATTTCGTCCGCCAGCACGAGGTGCGAGAAGATCGGCCCGTGCTGGAAGCGCAGATTCTTGCCGCCCTTGTCGTCGGTTTCCACAATCATGCTGCCCACGATGTCGGCGGGCATCAGGTCTGGCGTGAACTGGATGCGGCTGTACTTCAGGTGCAGCACGCGAGCGAGCGTGCGCAGCAGAGTGGTCTTGCCCAAGCCGGGAACGCCCTCCAGCAGCACATGGCCGCCGGCGAGCAGGCAGATGACCACGCCGTCCACGACGTCCTGTTGGCCGACGATGACCTTGCCGATTTCACTACGAACACGATTGAGTTGACTTACAGCGTCAGCGAGAGCGGAATCAATTGACACCCCACTATTCTAGTGGGTAACGGCTAGCTCTTGCGACGGGGCGGAAAGATAAAGTCGGCGGGAGGGAGGCCGGCGGCTTGGAGGTGGGCCGCCCAGAGGGCGCCATAGCTCGCGGTGAGGTAGTCGGCAGCGGTGAAACCGAGCCGCTTCGCCGTACGGTCGATCCACTTCGCCCCGCCTTCAAGTTCCAGAAACACACCGATCGGCGTCTCGTCCAGCATGGCGTAACCACGCTCTTTGGGCCGCGCCAAAACCGTGCGGAACTTGTCGTAGCGGAAATTTGGCGTGTAACCCAGGCGGGCGAAGATGGCGAGCGTCTGTTTCGGATCACTTGCGGTGACCTCCAACTCCTCGCGGACCTTATGGCCGCCAGCGGTCACACCCCTATCCTTGTAGGTGATCACGGTCTCGCCGTTGGCTTGCCGGACGCGCAGTAAACTGCCGGCCGGTCGCAAGGTAGCCGGGGTGCTATCGAGCAAGAGATTACTTTCGCGATGCCTGGGCGTCGTCACCACGAAGCCCTTCTGCCGGAGCAGCCGTTTGGCCGCGCTGACGGAGGAAAGCCGTAGTTTGATCTCGATTTCCTGCAATGTGGGGTGTGGATGGTGGGCTCGAGATGACTCGAACATCCGACCTCTTCCGTGTCAAGGAAGCGCTCTAACCAACTGAGCTACGAGCCCGAACTTTCATAGTATCACGATCATCTGAGAGGATAAAGCGTGATCAACTTTCACGGCCAAACCATCGCCATTACTGGCGGCGCGTCCGGCATCGGCGCGGCGACGGCCGCCCTGCTGCGGGAGCACGGCGCCACCGTTCACATCTTTGACCTTCCCGAGGTCGACGTCACCCGCCGCGCGACGCTTGCGGCCGCGTTCGCCGCGCTGGGGCCGCTGGACGCGGTGATCGCCAACGCCGGCATCGGCCGCCCAGTGTCGACGGACGAGACGACCGACGAAGAATTCGCCCGCACGCTGGACGTGAATCTGGCGGGGGTCTTTCGAACGCTACAACTGGCGGCCGCGCACATGAAGCCCCAACGCCGGGGCGCCATCGTGCTCACGGCCTCCACGAACAGCTACGACGGCGAGGCCGACCTGATGGCTTACAACGCGAGCAAAGCCGGCGTGCTGGGCCTGCTGCATACGGCGGCCAATGAGCTGGGCCCCTGGGGCATTCGCGTCAATGCCGTTTGCCCGGGGCTGATCCGCACGCCGCTCACGCGCAGCAGCTTCGCCAGTCCGGAGACGCTGAAGGAGTACTTCCGGGCGATTCCGTTGGGCCGCGGCGGCGAGGCGAGCGAAGTCGCCCAGGCGATCGCGTTCCTGGCCAGTTCCGCCGCCAGCTATATCACCGGCGCGGCGTTGCTCGTCGATGGTGGGCAGATGTGTACGAAGTTCGGGACGTGGAACGAAGAGCGCGCCACCTTCGACGGTGACCACTGGAGCCTACGCTAAATGTGTCGCTACTCCCTGGCTTTCCTGCACTGCCTGCCGCTGCCCGCAAAGATTCTCTTCCAAGCCAGCTTCGAAACCGGCGACCTTAGCGAATGGAGCCAGACCGGTACCCGCGGCCAGAATGCGACGCCGCGCAATATCCAGGTGGTGGATGACGTTCCGGGGATTCCCCACGGCAAACGCGCCGCTAAGTTCACCATTCACCCGGACGACGTCTTCAACCCGTCGCAACTGCGCGCGCAGGTGGGCGGGCCGCGTGTGACCGTGGAGGAAGGTTCGGATACTTACCTCTCCTTCTACCTCTATGTGGACCAGGCTCCGGAGGATCGCGATAACTTCTTCTACTGGGAAGGCAATCCGCCGCCGCGCTACAACAACGTGATGACGTGGTGGATTGAGCCCAGCGAAAACGGCGGCGCGCTGATTCGCTATGGCACCGGGAACCTGGGCCGCAATGGCACCGAATGGTCCGCCGAGTTCACGGTAGGGAAATGGCATCATCTGGCGATGCACATCCACTGGTCAGAAGATCCTACCAAGGGCAACACGCGTCTCTGGTTCGACGGAAAACCGGTACTGGACCGCAAGCTCAAAACCAAGGGCGCGGAGAGCGTATACTTTTGCCAGCCGGGCATTCATCGCAGCCCGCACCGGCCCTCAGTGGACTCAATTTACTTCGACAACTTCATACTGGCCGATACGCTCGAAGAAGTTATTTCTTCACCGTCGGGTAAGTGATCCCCAGCTGTTCCAAGTAAGTGTTGTATTTCTCCGGGTTGTAGTAGAACTGCGTCATGCGGGGACGATACTCTTCCATGATGCGCTTATTCAAATGAATCGCCGGTTTGTCGCCTTCCCGAATCAGCGGCTTGTAGGTCTCGTCCTTCGTTTGGACTTTCTTGAAATAATCCCAGGCCTGCGTGATTAACTCCGGCTTCGTAAAGAGATCCAGCATCGTCATGGCTTGCGCCTTGGCGCCCGCGATGACGCCTTTGTGCGCGATCGGCGTGGCCATGGAAATGGCGTTGGCCCAATTGTGTCCGGGCAGGCCAGGAATGTTCGACGGGAAGCGCAATACCACGGTGGGCACGTTCCACGAGATATCGCCGATGTCGTCCGAGCCGCCGCCCAAAGGGCCAATACCGGCATTCATACCCGTTTCGGCCGCACGGGGAGCGCGTAACTCCTCCAGCTTGGTATCGAGCCCCTTTTCTGGCTGCTTGAGTTCCTTCTGAATACCCTTGGCAAGCGTCTGATCGGCTTCGGTCCAGGCGGGCAGGCCAACGGTCTTGATGTTCTCGTACATCGCCTCGGCCACTGGTTTGTTGAAGTGGCCAGGCCAGGCGCTGCCCAGCACCTTGCTCTCCCAGGTGGTATCAGTCATCAAGGTGGCGCCTTGCGCCATCTTGTCGCCGAGTTTCCACAGGTCCATGATGTGGCTATAGTCAGCCTCGCGGAAGTAGTACCAGACGGAGGCGTTGCGCGGTACCACGTTGGGCTGGTCGCCACCGTTGGTAATTACATAATGGGACCGCTGTGCCAGGCGTAAGTGCTCGCGCCGGAAATTCCAGCCAATGTCCATCAATTCGACAGCGTCGAGCGCGCTCCGTCCGCGCCAGGGAGCGCCCGCGCTATGCGCCGTTTCACCGCGGAAAGTATATTCGAGCGAAATCATCCCGTTGCCGCCGCCCCCACCGTAACTGACGCCCAGGTTACTTCCAACGTGAGTAAACAAAACCACATCGACGCCCTTGAATAAACCGGCCCGGACAAAGTAAGCCTTGGTGCCCAGTTGCTCTTCCGCGACGCCGGGCCACAGCTTGATGGTGCCAGGAATCTTCTCGCGCTCCATGATCTTCTTCACCGAGAGGGCCGCCAGAATATTCAAGGGCACGCCGGAGTTGTGGCCTTCGCCATGGCCAGGGGCGCCTTCGATCAGCGGATCGTAGTAGGCCACGCCGGGCTTCTGCGAGGCTTGCGGAATACAGTCGATGTCGGAGCCGAGGGCGATCACGGGTTTGCCCGTACCCCAGGTGGCCATCCACGCCGTCGGGATGCCCGCGACGCCGCGCTCAATCGTGAAGCCTTCTTTCTCCAGAATGCCGGTAAGGTATTTGGACGTCTCCACCTCCTGAAAGCCGAGTTCGCCGAAGCTGAAAACGGTATCCACCATCACCTGCGCCTGTTTGGCCATGCTTTGGATCTCACCGGCCAAATCGCTCTTCAGCACCTTATCGCGCGTAGGCGCCTGCGCGAATCCGAGCACGGCGGTCAGGGTCAGGAAAATCGTCGTTCGCAACATAAATTCTTTCGATCATAGTACGGATTGCGATTGCTACAATAACGAGCTTGGCTGATGATCGCGTTCCTTACCGCTTAACCCCGGGCGCCGCGCCTTACGACGGTTTGCGCCTGCCCGCCGCCATTCTGCTGGACAATGTTCGCAGCATGTACAACGTCGGCGCCTTCTTTCGCACCGCCGACGGTGTCGCGCTCGAAAGGATCTATCTGGCCGGTATCACCGCGCGTCCGCCGATGAAGGAGATCACCAAGACCGCGCTCGGCGCCGACCTCACCGTGCCCTGGGAAGGCGCCAACGACCCCGCCGCGTTGCTGGCCGATTTGCGCGCCCGCAATTGGGAGATCGCCGCCATCGAGACCAGCGTCCACGCGGTGGACATCTTCGATTGGCAGCCGCGTTTTCCGGTCTGCGTCCTGTTCGGCCACGAGGTGGATGGCGTGCAGTCCCATCTGCTCGCCGCCGCCGACACGCACGTGCGCCTGCCGATGTTGGGGCAGAAGCATTCGCTGAACGTCGCCACGGCCGGCGGAATCGTCCTGTACGAACTGCTGCGGAAGTACCGCCGGATGAGTGAGAATAAAGAGCAATGAAACTGACGCTGGCCGCCTTACTCGCGCTCGCCGGAGCGATCTACGCCCAATACTCGATGTTCCCCGCCGTGCGCGGCACCAAGGAGATGGTCGCCGCGGCGAACAACTTCGAGGTGGAAGCCGGCTACCGGCTGCTGCAGCAAGGCGGCAACGCCGTGGATGCCGGGGTCGCGGCGATGCTGGCGGCCACGGTTACCGAGCAAGCCCGCATTGGCTTCGGCGGCGAAGTCCCGCTCATCGTCAAGATGAAGGGCAAACCCGCCCGGGTGCTTTCGGGGATCGGCACCGCGCCTGCCAAGGCCACCGTCGTCTACTACAAGTCGCGTAAGCAAGAGGCGTGGGAGAGCAACGACGACTTCCCGCCGATTCCGGCCATGGGCATCCATTCGTCGATCCTGCCGGGCATCCCCAGCGCGGCCATTGTCGCTCTCACCGATAGCGGCACGAAGAGCTTCGCCGAAGTCGCTGAACCGGCCATCGGCTATGCTGAGGGCTTCCCGCTCGGCGAGGAGTTCGCGAGCTTTCTGAGGACCACCGGCCGCATCATGCAACTGTGGCCGAGTTCGCGGGAGTTCTTCTTCCCGGATAACAAACTGCCCGCGCGCGGCAGCCTCTACAAACTGACGGACCTGGCCAAGACGCTACGCGAACTCGCGGCCGTCGAAAAGAAAGCCAAGGGCAACCGCGCCCGGAAGCTCGCCGCCGTACACGACTATTTGTACAAAGGCGCACTCGCCAAGCGCATCGCCGATTTCAACACGGCCAACGACGGCTTGATCACGCTCGACGACCTGGCTAAGTTCAAAGCCGAATGGGATACGCCGCGCACCTCGATGTTCGCGGGCTATGAAGTGCTGAAGCCCGGCTTCTTTACCCAGGGTCCGGTGATGCTGCAGGCCTTGAACATTCTCTCGGGCTACGACCTGAAGGCGATGGGCCACAATTCGCCCGAGTATCTGCACACGGTGATCGAAGCCGTGAAGCTCGCCTTCGCTGACCGCGACCGCTACTACGGCGACCCCAAGTTCAGCCAGATCCCCGAAGCGACCCTGCTTTCGATGGACTACGCCACCGGCCGCCGCACCCAGATTGATCCAGCGCGCGCTTCGCTCGAACACCGGCCCGGCCAGGTAAATGGCTTCCCCGCCCTCTCGCTCGGCGACACCAAGAGCCGCTCGGTTGACCAGGACACGACGTGCGTCAACGTCGTCGACCAGTGGGGCAACGTCTTCACGGCGACGCCCAGCGGCGCCTGGCTGCCCTCGGTGATCGTTCCCGGCACGGGCATACCGCTCTCCAGCCGTCTACAGTCCTTCGTCCTCACGCCGGATCACGCCAACACCCTCGCGCCCGGCAAGCGGCCGCGCGTCACCCTCAGCCCGACCATGGTGCTGAAGAACGGCGAGCCGTATCTTGCGATGTCCACGCCCGGCGGCGATAACCAGGATCAGGCGATGCTGCAGGTGCTGTTGAACCTGCTGGTGTTCGACATGCAACCGCAGGAAGCCGTGGAGGCGCCCCGTTTTCAGACGGAGCACTTTTACGCCTCGTTCGCCCATCACGAGTTCCAAGCCGGTCGCGTGAATCTCGAAGAGCGCTTCGCGAAGCCCGTGATTGAGGCTTTGCGGGCCAAGGGTCACAAGGTACAGGTGACGGGACCCTGGTCCAACGGCTCGGCGCCGACGGTGATCCTGATCAAGGACGGCATCCTGAACGGCGGCGCCGACCTGCGTCGCGGCCGCTTTATCTTCGGGCGCTAACGCGCTCGCTCAGCAGTCCGGTGATCCTTTACCCGGCGGCTGTTGCGCCGGCCGTAGCGTAGTCAGATACTCGCAAAACTCCGCCAGGCCATCGCCCTTCCTCGCCGACGTCTTCCAGATGGCGACATCCGGGCGGATGGCGTGGACGTTGCGTTCGGCGGTGGCTTCGTCAAATTCGCACGGACCCGCCAGGTCCATCTTGGTGAAAACCACCACGTCAGCGGTGTGGAACAGCTTTGGGTATTTGAGGGGCTTATCTTCGCCCTCGGTCGCGCTCAAAAGGACGATGCGCACGTCTTCGCCGAGGTCCCAGGCCGCGGGGCAGACGAGGTTGCCGATGTTCTCGATGAAGAGGAAATCGAAGTCCGCCAGCGTCCAGCCGTCGAGGTGGCGCTCCACCATATCGGCCTCCAGATGGCAAAGGGTGTGCGTCTCAATCTGGCGCGCCGGGGCGCCGCTTTCGGCCAAACGGCGCGCGTCGTTGTCAGTTTCAAGGTCACCAACGAGGGCCGCCGGACGGTAGCCTTGGGCGCGCAGGCGGATCATCACCTGCTTCAGCAATTCGGTCTTTCCTGTGCCCGGGCTCGACACCCAATTCAGCACCGTGCAGCCGGCCGCCTGGAAGCGCCCGCGCAGAGTGTGGGCCAGCGCGTCGTTCTTGTGCAGGACATTCTTACGGAGTTCCACGATGCGGGTCGTCATCTCTCTTCGGCCTCCAACTCGATCGATTGCAGCACCAAATGCTGGCCGCCGCGCACGTCGGCGGAGGGCCGGCCACAAGTTGGACAGCAAAACTGCTGCAGGCTGGCCAGCGGGGCGATGGCGTCGCAAGCGCCACAGTACACGGTCACCGGCGCGGACTCCACTTTCAGTTCCACTCCCTCGACGAGCGTGCCCGCCGCGGCGATCGGAAAGCTAAACCGCAAAGCATCGGCGGAAACGCCGCTCAGTTCGCCCGCCGATACCGTCACCGATACGATCCGGCGCACGTTCATCCCAACCAGCGACTCCAACACCGTATCCACCATCGCGTAACTCAGGGACAGTTCATGCACCTTCTTCCTGAGCATATACCCGATTTCGATAGAGTGAAAGGCTTGGGAAACGGCAACCATCGCTTGCGGATCCGCGTCACCGGCGTTGTGCAGGGCGTGGGCTTCCGGCCGTTCGTGGCCCGGCTGGCGGCACAGCTCGGCCTGGCGGGTTTCGTGCGAAACACGACCGGCGCCGTGGAGATTGAAGTGGAGGGTGCGCCCGCGGCACTCACCAGTTTCGTTCCGCGACTGACCGCGGAAGCGCCCCTGGTCGCGACTATCGAGCATGTGGACCGGCAGGCGATCGAGCCTCTCGGTGACACCGCTTTCCGGATCGCCGCTAGTGAACGGGCGGAAACCTCCGGCGTCGGCCTGCCGCCCGACCTGGCCATTTGCGCGGATTGCCGGCGCGAAATGGACGACCCACGAGACCGCCGCTTTCGCTATCCCTTCCTGAACTGTACCGTTTGCGGACCCCGCTACTCCATCGCGGACGCCCTGCCCTATGACCGTCCGCTCACCTCCATGCGGCACTTCCCTTTGTGCGCCGATTGCGCTCGTGAGTATGACGATCCCAGCGATCGCCGCTATCATGCCCAGCCGATTGCCTGCCCGGCCTGCGGGCCCCAACTCGCCTTCGATGGCGACACAGGCCGGGCGCTCGAGCAGGCTTGCGCTGCTTTGGGCGCCGGCCAGATCGGCGCCGTTCGCGGCATCGGTGGCTTTCACCTGGCGGCGAACGCCCGCGACCTTGCGGCCGTCGCACGCCTGCGCGAACGTAAGGCGCGCGGCACACAGCCTTTTGCGATGATGGTGCGCGACGTGGCTACGGCGCGCGAGTTCGTCACGGTGGACGAGCAAGCCGCCCGGCTGCTCGGTTCCACCGCGGCTCCCATCGTCCTGTTGCCCCAACGCGACGGTCACCCGGTGGGCCAGGCCCTGGCGCCCGGCAACGGCTACCTCGGCGTGATTCTGCCGTACAGCCCCTTGCATCGGCTCTTGCTGGACTCCACCGCGGGACTCGATGCCCTCGTGATGACTTCAGCCAATCCGCATGGTGAGCCGATCGTCACCGGGAACCACGACGCCCGCGTCCGGTTGTCCGGCCTGGCCGATTTCTTCCTCACCCACGACCGTGAGATTGTGGCCGCGGCCGATGACTCCGTGGTCCGGCTCCATCGCGGCCGCGCTCTCGCCCTCCGGCGCGGCCGGGGTTATGCGCCGCTCGGCTTCACCCTTCCCGTGGAGAGCTTTCAGAGCCAGGCCCCAGCCTTGGCAATGGGAGCGGAGCTGAAAGCGGCCCTTGGGCTCAGCCAAGGCACCCACGCCTGGCTCGGCCCCCACGTCGGCGACATGGAAAACCTGGCCACACTCGAAGCCTTTGACCGGACGCTCCAGCATCTGTGCCGCCTGTATCGCGTGCACCCGGAGCGCGTGCTCCACGACGCTCACCCCGGCTATCTGTCCACGCAGTGGGCCCTGCAGCGGGGGGTGCCGGCCCTGGCCATCCAGCATCATCGCGCCCATGTCGCGGCCGTCCTCGCGGAACACGGCATCCCGCCCTCCGTGCCGGTGGCCGCCGCCGTCTTCGACGGCACGGGGTACGGTGACGACGGCGCCATTTGGGGTGGCGAGTTTTTCCGTGGCCCGGTCGCCCAGTTGCAACGATGCCGCCATTTGCCTTATGTGGTCCTGCCCGGCGGCGACGCCTCGGCGAAGCGTCCCGCGCTCTCGGCCATCGCCCACCTGGCGGCGGCGGGCATCGATTGGCGCGACACGGCCGCCGGCCGGTCGCTCACGCCGTCCGAGGCCGCCCTCGCCGCCCGGCAGTTGGAGCGTCAAATCCACTGCCATCCCACTTCCAGCATGGGGCGTCTTTTCGACGCCGCTGCCAGCCTGTTGGGCATTCGCCACCGCGTCACTTACGAGGCACAGGCAGCCATTGAGATGGAAGCACTGGCCGCGCCGCACCCGGCTGAGCCATATGGCGCCGCTCTCTGGCAACTCCCCGAACTCTGGGCTGAGTTGCTGGCTGATCGCGCCGGCGCCGGCCGCCAAGCCCGCCGCTTCCACAGTACCGTCGCCCTCTGGACTATCCATACCCTGCTAGAACTCGCGAGCGGCATCTCCACCATCGTGCTATCGGGCGGCGTCTTCCAGAACGTTCTGCTGCTCGAAGAGGTCTCGGTCGCCCTCGAGAAGCGGGGCTTCCGCGTCCTCGTACCCCGCTTTTTGCCCGCCAATGACGGTGGTTTAGCTCTGGGCCAGCTTTACCTCGGCGCGCTGACGCCATAGGGCCGCCTGCGCCATCTCGCGCAACGCGCCACGTGATTTCACGCACCGGTCCCAATTCCGCGCGCCGGAATGGCGTTTTCCCTCAGAAACTGAATGGCCCTTGGATTGCTCTCTGCGGGGTACGCCTAAGGAGTTGGCCCTTCATGTCCAGTACGCCCTCCACTTCCACCTCTGCCGTACTCGAAAGACGCGGCATCAGCCGCCGCGACATCCTCACCTTTTGCACCATGACCGCCGCTTCGCTGGGTTTGCCGGCGGATGCGGCGGCCCAGATTGCTCACGCACTGGACCATAAACCCCGCATCCCCGTGCTGTGGATTCATGGCCTCGAATGCACCTGCTGCAGCGAGTCCTTTATCCGGAGCACCCACCCGGTAGCCCAGGACATTCTCTTCAACATGATCTCGCTGGACTACGACGATGTCCTCCAAGCCGCCGCCGGCCATCAGGCGGAAGAGATCCGGCGGAAGATCATGAAAGAGTACAAAGGCCAATATCTACTGGCCGTGGAAGGCAACGCGCCCACCAACGACGGCGGCGTCTACTGCACCATCGGCGGCGAAACCTTCAGCAGCATTCTGGAAGAGGCCGCCGCCGGCGCCAAGGCCATCATCGCCTGGGGCAGTTGCGCATCGAACGGTTGCGTGCAGGCTGCCTACCCCAACCCCACCGGCGCTAAACCGGTCTACAAGATGATCACCGATAAGCCGGTGATCAACGTCCCCGGTTGCCCCCCGATCGCCGAGGTGATGACCGGTGTGCTGAGTTACATCCTGACCTTCGACCGCCTGCCCGAACTCGATAGCGCCCGCCGCCCGAAGATGTTCTACGGCCAGCGCATCCATGACCGCTGCTATCGCCGCAGTTACTTCGACGCCGGGCAGTTTGTCGAAAAGTGGGATGACGAAGGCGCGCGCAAAGGTTGGTGTCTTTATAAGATGGGCTGCCGCGGCCCGTCCACTTACAACGCCTGTGCGTCGATGAAGTGGAATGAGTGCGTCTCTTTCCCCATTGGCTCGGGGCATGGTTGTTTCGGCTGTTCGGAAGACAACTTCTGGGACAATGGCCCGTTCTACGAACGGCTGGCCAACCTCCCGAACCCAACCACCGACCTCACCGCCGACCGGGTCGGGCTGGGCCTCACCACCGTCGTCGCCGGCGCCATCGCCGCCCATGGTGCGGTGGCGCTGGCCAAACACAAGCTGATTCACATCGATCCCACCCAGAAGCCAGAACCCAGGAGCTAAGCCATGTCTACCCGTGTTGTCGTCGACCCCGTCACGCGCATTGAGGGTCACCTGCGTGTCGAGGCGGTACTCAATGAGCAGAAGGTGATCGCCGACGCCCTGTCGAGCGGTACGATGTGGCGCGGCATCGAGTTGATCGTGCAAGGCCGCGACCCCCGTGAAGTATGGGCCTTCGCCGAACGGATCTGCGGCGTCTGCACGACGATCCATGCCTTGGCCAGCGTCCGCAGCGTCGAGAACGCGCTCGGCATCGACGTGCCAAGAAACGCCAATATCATCCGTAATTTGATGAATTTCACGCAGATCGTACAGGATCACGTCATCCACTTCTACCACTTGCATGCGCTCGACTGGGTGGATGTGGTGTCGGCGCTGAAGGCTGATCCGGCGGCCACCGCGGCCCTCGCGCAGAAGGTTTCGCCCCATTGGCCGAAATCTTCCCCGGGGTACTTTGCCGACACGGCCTTGACCCTCAAGAAGTTCGTTGACTCGGGGCAACTGGGCATCTTTCAGAACGCCTATTGGGGCCACCCCGCGTACAAGCTGCCGCCCGAAGCGAACCTGATGGCGGTAGCCCACTATCTGGAAGCCTTGCAGTGGCAGAAAGAAGTGGCCAAGATCCACACCGTCTTCGGCGGCAAGAACCCCCACCCCAACTACCTGGTGGGCGGCGTCGCCTGCGCCATCAACCTCGAAGACGACAACGCGCCCATCAACATGGAGCGGTTGAATTTCGTCAAGGATCTGATCGTCGAAGCCAAGCGGATCGTCGAGGATCTCTATCTTCCGGACTTAGCCGCCATCGCAAGCTTCTACCCGGAGTGGACCAAGATCGGCGGCGGGCTGGGCAGCTACATGGCCTACGGCGACATGCCCACCAACTATGACTTACAGGATCCCTCCAAGTTCCGCTTTCCCCGCGGCGTGGTCCTGAATAAGAACCTCAACGAAGTGCTGCCGCTCGACCTGGCCGACTTCACCCAGGTGCAGGAAGAAGTCACTCACTCCTGGTATGAGTATCCGGCCGGCAAGCAGAAGCTGCACCCCTGGGAGGGCGAAACCAAGGCCAAATACTCGGGGCCGAAGCCGCCCTATCAACAACTCGACGAAACCAAGGGCTACTCCTGGGTGAAGACGCCGCGCTGGCGCGGCCACGCCGTCGAGGTAGGCCCGCTGGCGCGCATGGTGATCGGCTACGCGGCCAACAACGGGCCCATCAAGGACGTCGTGAAGTGGGGCCTCGAAGTCACGAAGCTGCCCGCGGAGGCACTGTTCTCCACGTTGGGCCGTACCTTTGCCCGCGGTCTCGAAACCAAGCTGGCCGTCCAGTGGATGATGGACGAATTCAACAGCCTGATGGCTAACCTGAAGGCCGGTGACCTGGTGACGGCCAACACCACCAAGTGGGAGCCGGCGAGTTGGCCGTCGGAAGCCAAGGGGGTCGGCTTTGTCGAGGCTCCGCGCGGTTCGCTCGGCCACTGGATCCGGATCAAGGACCAAAAGACGGCCTCGTATCAAATTGTCGTGCCCAGTACGTGGAACGCTTCGCCCCGCGATGCGGCAGGCCAGCACGGCGCTTATGAGGCCGCCTTGATCGGCACGCCCATGGTGGACGGGATGAAGCCCGTGGAGATTCTGCGCACCATCCACTCCTTCGACCCCTGCCTGGCCTGCGCCACGCACGTCATGGGCGCGGGCGGCGAAACCTTGGCCCAATTGATCGTGCGCTAGGAGGACGCCATGACGACCATCTCTCCCGTACCCGTCGCCGAAGAGCTGCAATCGCGCTATGTCTGGGAATCGCCCATCCGCCTGGCTCACTGGATGATGGCCCTGTCCATCCCCGTGCTGCTCGCCACCGGTTTCTTCATCGCCTGGCCCTATGCCTCAGTGCAGGGTGAAGCGACGGGAAGCTTTCTAATGGGCCGTATCCGTCAGATTCATTTCATCTCGGGCTACGTGCTGCTGTCCGCTTTCCTCATCCGCCTCTACTGGTTCTTCGCCGGCAACAACTACGCGCGCTCCGGCTTCCCCTTCTTTTGGCACGTATCGTGGTGGCGCGAACTGGCCGGACAGGCCTGGGAGTATCTCACCATCCGGATCACCCAGCGCTTCGTCGGCCACAACCAGTTGGGCGCGCTCAGTTACCTGATCTTCATCGCCGGCATGGGCGGCGCGGAGATCGCCACTGGCTTTGCCATGTATAGCGAAACCAACCCCGGAGGCTTCTGGAGCAAGATCTTCGGCTGGGTGATCCCGCTCTGCGGCGGATCCTACCAGGTACACCAATGGCACCACTACTTCGCCTGGGGCATCCTGCTCTTCATCGGCATTCACGTCTACATCGTGGTGCTGGATAGCATCTATCTCGATAACGGCATGGTCGGCAGTATCTTCACGGGACGGAAGTACGTACGGAGGTCTGATGTCGACAGCGATACCTGGATCAGTTAGGCCGATTCTGGTGCTGGGCTTGGGCAACCTGCTCCTGATGGACGATGGCTTCGGGCCGGCTCTGGTGGAACGACTGCGGACACGCGTCGAAACCGATGGCCTGGTAGAGCTGGTGGATGGCGGCACCATGGGGATGGGCCTGCTCGGGCTGCTGGACGGACGCCGGGCCGTGATCCTGCTGGACGCGTTCCGCTCGGGATCGCCAGCGGGGACACTCTCCGTGTACAAAGACTTTCGCTGGCCCGCGGCCGGCCCCGCGTCCGGACGAAGCGCGCACGAAGGCAATGCCGCCAGCCTGCTGGCGGCGGCGGCTCTCACCGGCGACTTGCCGGAGCAACTCTGTGTCATCGGTATCGAGCCCGCAGTCATCGCCACCGGCATCGGACTCAGCACCCCGGTGGCCGAGCGTCTCGCGGAGGCCGAAATGCTGGCCTGCCAGTTGATCGAAGAGCTACGGGAGGCACCGGCATGTGTTTAGCGATTCCCGGCCAGGTACAGTCGATCGCGGACATCGGTTGCAATCGTGTGGGCCAAGTGCGGTTCGGCGCCATTGACCGGCCGGTGTTTCTCGATTTTGTCCCGGAAGCCGCACCCGGCGATTTCGTTCTGGTCCACGTGGGCTTCGCACTCAGCCGGATTGACGAAGCCGAGGCCCAAGCTACCTACGAGTTGATCGAGCGTCTCGGCATGATGGAGCCCATGGATGAGCCAAACGAGAAGCCCAAGGATGAGGTAGACCCATGAAGTATCTCGACGAATACCGTAACCCCACACTCGCCAAAGCGATCCTCGCCGAAATTCACGCGAGCGTCACACGTCCCTGGGTGCTGATGGAGATCTGTGGCGGGCAAACCCATAGTTTGATGCGCTACGGCATCGACGAACTGTTGCCCCCGCAAATCGAACTCGTCCACGGGCCAGGTTGCCCCGTCTGCGTCACCCCGCTCGAGATGGTGGACAAGGCCATTCAGATCGCCGCCCGACCGGATGTAATCTTTCTCACCTACGGCGACATGATGCGCGTGCCGGGCTCCGAGGGCGATCTGCTTCAGGCGAAGGCGGCGGGCGGCGATGTCCGCTTTGTTTACTCGCCGATGCAAGCCCTCGAAGTGGCGCGCCAGCACCCGGACAAGCAGGTGGTGTTCTTCGCCGTCGGCTTTGAAACCACGGCCCCGGCGAATGCGCAGGCCGTCTGGCAAGCCGCGCGGGAAGGTCTCGGCAACTACTCGGCCCTGGTCTCGCACGTGCTCGTACCGCCGGCGCTCACCGTGCTGCTCTCGGCCCCGGAAAACCGCGTGCAAGGGCTCATCGCGCCCGGCCATGTCTGCAGCGTGGCGGGTTGCGCCGACTATGCCAGTCTCGCCGCGCGTTTTCAAATCCCAATCGTGGTGGGAGGCTTCGAGCCGCTCGATCTGCTCCAGTCCATCCTCATGCTCGTGCAGCAACTCGAAAGCGGGCAGACCCGGCTCGAGAACCAGTATTCCCGGGTCGTTTCCGCCGCCGGCAACCCCGCCGCACGCCGCATGGTCGAAGAAGTGTACGAGGTGTGCGACCGGCGTTGGCGAGGCATCGGCGAACTGCCCCTGAGCGGCCTGCGCTTGCGGCGCAAGTACGCGGGCTTCGATGCCGAGGTGGTCTTTGGCCTCGAAGCACCGGGGGTGGAGGAAGACTCCGAATGCATCAGCGCACAGGTGCTAATGGGGCAAAAGAAGCCCACGGACTGTCCGGCCTTCGGCATACGCTGCTCACCCGAACGTCCGCTTGGTGCGCCGATGGTGTCAAGCGAAGGCGCCTGCTCAGCTTATTACCAATACAAACTGGTGGCGCCGTGAACTGGGCTTGCCCCCTGCCGTTACGCCACTATCCGCACATCGTCATGGGGCATGGTGGCGGGGGCCGGCTCTCCGCCGACCTCGTCGAACACCTCATTCTGCCGGCCTTCGGCGGCCAATCCGCCGGAGCACTCGGTGACTCCACGGTGGTGCCGCCCATCGCCGGGCGCCTCGCCATCTCCACCGATAGCTACGTCGTGCGGCCCCTCTTCTTCCCCGGCGGCAGCATCGGCGAACTGGCGGTCAATGGCACCATCAACGACCTGGCCATGTCCGGCGCGCGACCCTTGTACCTCACCGCGGGTTTCATTCTCGAAGAAGGCTTTCCGCTCGCCACTTTGGCGGAAGTCGCGCGCCGCATGGGCGAGGCGGCACGCCAGGCCGGGGTGCGGATCGTGGCCGGCGACACCAAGGTGGTGGGCAAAGGCCAAGCCGACGGGCTCTTTATCAACACGGCAGGCATCGGCGAATTGCGGCCCGGCGTCGATATCGGACCCTGCCAGGCCCGGCCGGGCGACGTGGTGCTCGTCTCCGGCACCATGGGCGACCACGGCATGGCGATTCTTTGCGCACGCGAGGATCTCGAATTTGACGGACAACTGGAAAGCGATTGCGCCGCCTTGCATGAGCTCACCGAAGTGATGCTGGACGCGGGGACGATTCACGTGCTGCGCGATCCCACGCGCGGCGGTCTGGCGGCCTCCCTCAATGAAATTGCCCGCAGCAGCCAGGTGGGCATCGTCCTCGACGAAGCGCGCGTGCCGATCGGGGAGAAAGTGCAATCGGCGTGCGAGTTGCTGGGTCTCGATCCGCTTCACGTAGCGAACGAAGGAAAACTGGTGGCGGTCCTGGCGGCGGAGTCCGCCGACGCGGTCCTGGCCGCCATGCGGCGTCACCCGCTGGGACGCCACGCTGCCCGCATCGGCAGCGTCACCGGCCAGCATCCTGGAGTTCTCGCCGCCAAAACCTCCATCGGCGGTACCCGCGTAATTCCCATGCCGCTGGGCGAACAGCTTCCCCGGATCTGTTAGTAAAAAACTTCAGCTTTCGCGGCTGCTTCCAGCCCGATCGGAGTAACCTGACACTAGATGAGTTCAACATTGCTTCGCTTCCCTCATGCCATGGAGCACGATCCCGCTATCGAGAGCTGGATGAATGGACAAGCAGGCGACCTGAGCGCCATCGCCCGCGAGTGGTTTGAGGTGATGCGGCAGTGCGGCGGCGAAGTACGCGAGCTACTGCACGATGGCCACCCGGTGGTGTGCCTGGAAGATGCACCCTTCGCGTACGTGAATGCCTTCACTTCGCATGTAAACGTGGGTTTCTTTCAAGGCGCGTCGCTGCCGGATCCGGCCCACTTACTGATCGGCACGGGCAAGTTCATGCGTCATGTGAAGGTGGCCCCAGGCAAGGCCGTCAATCGGGCGGCGCTCACGCGGCTGATTGTCAACGCCTACTCGGACATGAAAGCCCGTCTGTCTAGCCTCCCGGTCAAGTCGCCCCCGCCAGGAACGCCCGGCGAGGGCATGTAAGCCTTAGAAGTCCGTACGTAAGCCCAGTTGAAGGCTACGCGGATCGGACGCGCTCGTAATCTGCCCGAAGTTGCCCGCTCCCACCGTGGTGCCGACGCCCAGCCAGGAGAAGTGGTGCGGCGCGTTGTACACTTCCATGCGGAACTGCATCTTCACCTTCTCACTCACCGCGAAGTTCTTCTGCAGGGAGGCATCCCAGTTATTCGTGCCCGGACCCCGCACAATATTCCGGCCCAAGTTACCGAAGGTACCCAACGCAGGCTGCGCAAATGCCGCCTGATTGAACCACTGGAAGCGCGTACCGCCGTTCTGCTGCCAATCGCCCACCACATCGGGGCGTTGATTGCCCAAGCCCGTGCCGGCGCGATCGGCCGCGATGGCCAGGTTCAACGGCAAGCCGGTGTTCAGCGTCGTAATACCGGAAAGCTGCCAACCGCCGAAAGCCTTCTTGTACCATTCGTTGCCGCTCATCCAGAAGGGGATCGGATAAACGTAGCTGAGGATCAGGTTGTGCCGGCGGTCGAACGCCATATGGCCCCGGTCGCGCTTGGCGTTGTAACTGTCCATCGGCTGTTCGTTGAAGCCGCTCGCATCGGTGATCGCCTTAGACCACGTGTAAGAAGCGCTCAACTGGCCGCCACCCTTAATCTGGCGGCGGAGTTGTACCTGGAGCGAATTGTAAATCGAGTTAGCGCCGTTCACAAACTGCTGAATATCGGCGTAACCCCGGTATGGCCGCAGCGCATTCACGTTGATACCGGGATTCCGTTGGAGCGTTCCCGCCGGCAGTTGATTGATATTGAGCGCGCGGGTCAGGCTGGCTGCGCTCGAACCCACGTACGCCACATCCAAGGTGGTGGAACCATCGATCTTCTGCTGCACGCCGAGGCTCCAATTCATGATGCGAGGAACCTTGAAATCCACGGGGTGCGAGTTCGTGATGGAGGCTGGGAACGCCGCCGGCGTGCCACCGGTGGGTGCATCCACGGTCGCGCTCTGAATCGTCTGCTGCTGAATAAACGGCGGATTATTGATGGCGCTGAAAATGAAGTTGCCCTGCGTCCGCTCGTAGAAGAGTCCATAGCCGCCGCGGACGACAGTGCGTTGCTTGCCGCCCACGTCATAGGCGAAGCCGAGGCGTGGGGCGTGCGTACCCCAGAAGGTGTTCGCGCCGCCCTGCGGAATGCCCCGGAAAAGCGCCTTGACGCGCGGATCGCCCGTGATCGACGCCGGAATTCGATCGAGTGCCGCCTGCGGGAATCCGCTGCTACCCAACGCCAGGCCGTTGAAGGGGTCACCGGTATTGGGTATCAGCGCGCCGGTGCCGGGCACAATCCCCGGAGCGTTGGCGGGATTGTAGAACTCGGGCAGAAAGGACGTCGTGTTCTGCAGGGCGGCGTACTGCGGCCCCATGTACATATAGCGGTAACCGAGGTTCAGGGTGAGCCGCGAAGTTATCTTCCAATCGTCCTGCACGTAAGGCTCGAATTGGCCGAAACGATACCAGCCCTCGCGATTCGTGTTGGCTTCCTGATACTGCTGGAAGTTGCCGAGCACCGCGTCGGCCAATGGATTGCCCGAGCTCAGCGCATGGCCAGCCTGGAAGTTCAGCGTACCGTTAATGGCTGGGATATTGTCCTGGTTCTTACGGCTACGCTGGAAGAGGAAACCTGCCTTGAAGTTATGCCGGCCGATCAACTTCGAAAAGTCTTCCTTGATATTGATGATCCGGTTAAAGTTATTAAACTGGCGCGGCGCCGCATTCAACCCGTTAAACCCAGCGATCGTCAACGTGGGGATGTCATTCGTAATTCCGTAAATCGACGGCGCCGCGTAGCCCGAACCTCGGCGCGTGGTGTCGGTTGTGAAAGTAGGATTGGGCCGGTAGCCGTCCTGCCGAATCACATTGCCGCTGGTGGAAAGCTGTAGCGTGTTCACCGTCGAGGGGTTAATCACGCGCGTCCACTGTGCCTTGTAGCTCTTGCCGGGAATATTACGATCGAACAGCACCAGATTCGTCAGATTTTGTAACTGATAAAACTGGTCGGCGAGATAGTGAAAGGAAATCTGATCCTTCGCACTCAGGTTGTAGTCCACCTTGAAGATATTCTGGTTCGTATTCGAGGGCGTCGTGGTGGGGAAAATCAAATTCCCGCCCGCCCCGCTGAAATTCGGATTCGGATAATTCCTCAGCAAGACGGCCATGTTGCGATTCAAACGCGACGCCGGGATGATCCCGTTGGGAAACGGAGCATTCGTGCTCAGGTCGCGCGGCTGCTGGGCCACGGGGAGCGCGGAAAAGTTTCCGGAGCGTTGCTCCAGTGCCGGCACTACCCACGTATTGATCGCACCTTGCCGCAAGCGCTTGTACTCCTGGCTGAAGAAGAAGAACAACTTAGACTTGTCCGTGTTGAACTTGCGCGGGATGTAGATCGGCCCCCCCAAATTCCAACCGAAGTTATTGAAGCGCAGCTTCTGCTTCTGGAAGGCATTGAAGGCTCGCGCGTCGAAGGCATCGTTCCGCACGAACTCGTAGGCGCTCCCGTGAAAGGCACGCGTACCGCTCTTTAAAGCCAGGTTGATGATCGCGCTGGCATTCTGGCCATACTCGGCGCTGTAATTCGTGGTCAGAACCTTAAACTCGGCGATCGCGTCCGGATTCACGTTCACGAAATTATTGCCGCCGCCGCCGTTGTCCTTGTTGTCGACGCCATCCACGTTCCAGGAGAAGGAGTCCGAACGGCCACCGTTCGCCGACTGCCCGCTCGCGTTCGTGCCGAAACCGCCGGCCAAATTGAAACTCGAAGCGTAATTCGTCGACACGCCAGGGATCAGCGCCAGCAGTTGAATGTAATTGCGGCCATTCAGTTGAAGCTGCGTCGCCTGCGTTCCCGTAATCAAGCGCCCAATTTCGCCGGTCGTCGTTTCGACATTCGCCGCGTCGGAGCGCACCGTCACCGATTCGTTCAGCGTGCCCACTTCGAGTTGAATGTCCACCGCGACCTTGGCATTCACTTCCACCCGTACGTCCTTCCGGACATTCTTCTTGAATCCGGTGGCCGTCGTCTCGATGTCGTAGAGGCCAATCGCCAGGCCGGTCACCGCGTAGGAGCCCGACTCATTCACCGCCGCTTCCCGCTCCAGCCCCGTACCAGTATTGCGAACGATTACCTTGGCGCTTCCCACCACCGCACCCGCGGGATCGCGGACCACGCCGGAAATCTGCTGAGAGGACGCCTGCGGAAAGGCGAGCGGCGTCGCCGAAAGGAACAAACAAAAAAACACTACTTGGTATTTGAACATTGGATATCCCACCTGGGCGACAATTGTATTACGTCCGAAGGGGTGGTGCCACCGCGCCACGTCAGACCAGGACAAGGCTCCGAAATGATGAGCCGGAAAATGCTGTCGTCTGCGGCCAGTCGACCGGACAAGCGGCACCCTGAACGAGTTAGCTCAGGGGTCTACGGCTCGAAGTTGAAATGCATCTGGCGGCGGCCGAAGAAGATTCGCCTGATGTGGCGGCCGGCGGCTGGAACATGGACCGTGATCTCGCCTCCCACCTGCCGGATCACTTCGCGGGCGGCGGCGTGTTCGGGGTCCGGGTGGTTCAGCGGCGGGCCGCCGGTGGTGGTAAACCAAGTCTCGGTGGCTTGGTTCAAGAGGGTTTCGGTGCCGGAGTCGCTGCACAGCCACACGCCGGTGCGGAAGATTGCCTTGCGATTGCCGATGCGGGCCAGAACGCTCATTTTTGCCAGTTTCCATTGAAGCATATTTGCGTGCTATGTTTGGGGTTTCATGGCAGATTCTTCTTCAAATTCTTCTCTCGCCAATCCCTTTGAGGATCCGCTCCGGTTCCAACGACGGCTGGAGCCCGTGGCGCTCGTGATCTTCGGAGCCAATGGCGACCTCACCATGCGCAAACTGCTCCCGGCGCTCTACCGCCTGGCCTATGAGCGACGCCTGCCCGCCGGGTTCGCCGTCATCGGCAACTCCCGTACGCCCATGACCGACGACGCCTTCCGCCAGAAGATGTACGAGAGCGTAAAGCAGTTTCTGGAGGACAGCGCCTTCGACGAAGACCTCTGGATGGAGTTCGCGCGCAAGCTGCACTACATCGCCGGCGACTTGAATGACCCCGCCTGCTACGAGGCCATCAAGGCCAAACTCGCCGAGGTGGACCAGGACCATGCCACGGGCGGGAACATCCTCTATTACCTCTCGACGCAGCCCAGCTACTACGCGCCCGTGATCGAGCACCTGGGCGCCGCGGGCCTGGCGCCCAAGTCGGCGAATCCCTTCGGAGCCGGTTACCGCCGTCTAGTCATCGAGAAGCCCTTCGGGCATGACCTCGAGACCGCGCGCACCCTCAACGACGTCGTGCAGCGCGTCTTCCCGGAGCAAGACGTCTACCGCATTGACCATTACCTCGGTAAGGAGACCGTGCAAAACGTCTTCGCCTTCCGCTTCGGTAACGGCATCTTTGAGCCGCTGTGGGATCGCCGCTACGTGAACCACGTGCAGATTACGGCGGCGGAAAGTATCGGTGTGGGCGGACGCGGTGCCTTCTATCAGGAGACCGGCGCGTTGCGCGATATGATCCAAGGCCATCTGCTGCAGATCATGGCTACCGTCGCCATGGAGCCGTCGGCGGTCTTTGAGCCTGACGCCGTGCGCGACGAGCGCGCGAAGCTGCTCAGGTCCATCCGCATCATGAAGGACAGCGAGGTGCTCGCGAACGCCGTCCCAGGACAGTACGGCCCGGCACGCATCGGCGGTGAGGAGATCAAGGGCTTCCGGCAGGAGGACAAGGTCAGTCCCGACGCGCAGACCGACACGTTTGCGTCGGCGACCTTCTTTGTCGACAACTGGCGCTGGGCAGGGGTCCCCTTCTACATCCGCAGCGGCAAGCGATTGCCGAAGCGCGTGACGGAGATTGCGATTCAGTTTAACGAGGCCCCGCATTCGGTGTTCAGCGGCGAGCCGCTCGGCAGCTTTGGCGGACGGCCCAATATGCTCATCCTGCGCATTCAGCCCGAAGAGGGCATCTCGCTGCGCTTCCTTTCGAAGCAGCCCGGAACCGGCATGCGTTTGCGCCCCGTGTCGATGGACTTCAACTACGGCACCAGCTTCGGCGCGCGCACGCCGACCGCTTACGAAACGCTGCTGGTCGATGTGAT
Source organism: Bryobacteraceae bacterium (assembly GCA_019752335.1). Lineage (GTDB taxonomy): Bacteria > Acidobacteriota > Terriglobia > Bryobacterales > Bryobacteraceae > JALHNI01. Next base: position 197,921 of record JAIEMJ010000001.1, on the reverse strand, counting down.
GGCCGGCGACTCCACCCTCTACACCCGCCAGGACATGGTGGAGGCCAGTTGGCAGGTGGTACGGCCGATCATGGAAGTGTGGGGCAATACGAAGTTCGACTTCCCGAACTACGAGGCCGGTAGCTGGGGTCCGCGAGCGGCGGAAGAGATGCTGGGCCGGCACGGCCACCAGTGGAGGACGCCGTAATGGCCGCCACTTTACAAGCCGATAAGCTGCTGCGCGACTTGGCCAACGTCTGGGAAGAGATGGGCAAGCAGGGCGTGGAAGATAAAAGCGGCGGCGTGCTGCGCGCCTGCGCCATGAACCTGCTAGTATGCGTCGAGGGCGACGTGGAGGTCGGCGAGACGCTGGCGGACCTGGTACACGAATTCCCCAGCCGCGTGATTGTACTGCGCGTAAAGAAGACGTCGAAGCCGACGCTGGAGGGCCGCGCGATCGCGCAATGCTGGATGCCCTTCGGCCGCCGGCAACAGATCTGCGCCGAACAGATTGAATTGATGGCGAGCCCCGATACGCTTCGCGACACGCCGAGCGTGATTCGCGGACTGTGGGCGTCGGAATTGCCAATCGTGATGTGGTTCCGCCACGCGGGCCTGCTGCGTTATCCCGAGTTCGCGACGCTGTTGCCGATGGCGCATAAGGTGATTGTCGATAGCCGGGACTCCGAAGACCCGGAGCGGACGATCACCGAGTTGCAAGCGCTGCAACAGAAAGGCCACGCCGTGGGCGACCTCGCCTGGTCCCGCATCACGCGCTGGCGGGAGAGCGTCGCGCAGATGTTCGATCACCCATCGTGCGCGGCCAAGAGCGGCGCCATCAACGCCATCACCGTGACGCACACCAGCCTCTCCACGCCGACCACGTCGCGCTATCTGGCCGAGTGGGTGGCGTCGTCCTTGGGGCGCGACGTGGCGATAGAGTACAAGAGCCTGAGCCAGCCCAGGGCGTGGGAAATTCATTCGCTCGAGCTGCGCGGCGACGGCTTCGCGGCGACGATCACCCGCAAGGACGCCAATCAGGTGGAGATTCGCTGGGACGGCTACACCAGCGCGCTGATGTTTCCCAAGCTGACCCCGTCGACGCTGCTGCTGGAGGAATTCGAAGTGCTGGATCGCGATCCGATCTTTGAACGGGTGCTGGCCCGGCTATGAGCGTCAACTGGTACGCCTACTCCACGCCCGACGATGCGGCGGCGCACTGTGCGCAGCGCATTCTGCGGGATCTTGAAACCGCGCTGGACGCCCGGCGCGCCGTGTCGCTGGCCGTCTCCGGCGGCAGCACGCCGAAGCTGATGTTCGGCCATCTGGCGCGTACGCGCTTCGATTGGCGGCAGGTGCATCTCTTCTTCGTCGACGAGCGCTGCGTGGGCCCGACGGATGCGGATAGTAATTACCGTATGTGTCTGGAAGCCTTTATTCAACCGGCGCACTTTCCCGCCAGCCACGTCCACCGCATTGAAGGCGAACTCGCGCCCGACGAAGCCGCGCGCCGCTATCAGACGGATCTGGCGGGCTTCTTTGATCTGAAAGACGGCGAACTGCCGGCCTTCGACGTGATCCATCGCGGCATGGGCGCCGACGCGCATACGGCGAGCCTGTTTCCGGGCGAGCCCTTGATCAATGACCGCGAAGGCATCTGCGCGGCCGTCTGGGTGCCGAAGCTGAGTAAGTACCGGGTGACTTTGCTGCCCGGCGTCCTGCTGAACGCCCGGCACACCGTGGTGCTAGCCGCCGGCTCAGACAAGGCCGAACCGCTCGATCAGGTCTTCAACGCCGAACACGATCCCCTGCTGTACCCCTCGCAGATCGACACGCCGCACGGCCGCAACGTCGCCTGGTATCTGGATCGCGCGGCGGCGGCAAAGCTGGACTAACATGCGCCTGGTTGCCGCGCTCCTGCTCACGCTACCGCTCGCCGCGCAGGTGACGATAGAGTACGTCGCACACGCCGCCTTCGTCCTCGAGGCCGTGAATGGCCAGCGCCTGGTGATTGACCCTTACAACAGCGAGCGCTGGCTTGGCTACACCTTCCCGGAGAACGTCCCCGCGGACTTCGTGCTGGTGACGCATCCGCACTACGACCACGACGCCAGCTACTACTTCCGCGCGCCTGTGCTGCGCGAGCCCGGCGAATACACGCTGGGCGCATTCCGCATCCTCGGCGTCCCCGCGAAGCACGCCGGCGGCTTCGGCGCCGAGTTCGGCCAGAAGAGTACCGTCTTTGTCGTCGAGACCGGCGGGGTGCGCGTGGCGCACTTCGGCGACGCGGGTCCGCTGGACGCCGAGCAGGTGAAGCGCGTCGGCCGCGTGGACGTGGTGCTGCTGCCCATCGACGGCGATAACCACATTCTGAAGCCGGCGCAGATTGAAGAGATCCGCAAGCAGTTGAAGCCCAGCATCGTGGTGCCGATGCACTACCAGTTGCCAGAACTGTCGGACTTGCCGGACTCCTTGGGGCCGATTGAGCCGTGGCTCGCGCAACAGCCGAACGTCACGCGCCTGCGGACGAATCGCTGGCCCGTCGGCGCGCGGGACCTGCGTACGGCGGGGCAAGTATGGGCCTTTCCTCCGTCGCCCGAAGTGCGTCCGTGGCCGGTGCGCTGGCAGCAGGCCTGGCAACGCCGGGCGGAAGGGCTGGCGCAGAAGGATCGCAATCGGGCGGAGGCGGTTCGCTTGCTGGAGGCCGCGCACCTGATGGCGCCGGAGATCAGCGTGATCGCGTACGACTATGCGTCGCTGCTGCCGGCCGCGCGCGCCATCGAAGTGCTGACCCGCGTGCTTTCGGCGGGCGGCCGGCATGACTTCGAGTACACCGAGCGCGCGCACCTGCTGTTGGCCGAGCATCTGGCCACGCAGGGCCGCGGCGTGGAGGCTGCGGAACACTGCCAATTGGTGCTCGCCACCACGGAGCGCCTGGACCTGCGGCGCCGCGCCACGGCTCTAGCCGCCAAGTTCCTCCGCGAATAACGCTATCATCGGATTCGTGACTTCATCGGACCGTTCGTTCTTCGGTCACCCGCGAGGGCTTGCCACGCTCTTCTTTACGGAGATGTGGGAGCGCTTCAGCTATTACGGCATGCGGGCGATCCTGATTCTTTACCTGACGTCGAAGGTAGACGTGGGCGGGCTAAACCTCGACGTGGTGACGGCAGGCGCCATCTATGGCATCTTCACCAGTTGCGCCTACCTGACGGGCATGAGCGGCGGCTGGGTGGCGGATCGCTTCCTGGGTCAGCGCAAGGGCGTCTTGTTGGGCGGCGCGCTGATCGCCGCAGGCAACTTCGGCATGATGGTGCGAGGCCTCGCCGCCACCGTGATCGCGCTCACCTTGATCGCCTTTGGCACCGGATTCCTGAAGACGAACTGCACCACGATGGTCGGTGCGCTGTATCGGGAGGGTGACGTACGCCGCGACGCCGGGTTCTCCATCTATTACATGGGTATCAACATCGGCGCCATGGTGGCGCCGTTGATTTGCGGCTACCTCGGCCAGACGATTCACTACCGCTGGGCTTTCCTGTGCGCCGGGCTCTTCATGCTGGCGGGCCTACTGCAATTCAGCCTCACCAGCCGTCACCTTGGTGACTCCGGATTGAAGCCCCACGTGCCGCCGACGAAGCAGGACTGGGGCATTCTGCAATGGGCGGGCATCGGCTTGGCCGTGGTGATCGCGGGTATCGCTGTCCTGCGCCCCAGCATCGCCGCCTTTGCCGACGCCTTCGGTCTGATCCTGCTGCTCACCGCGATCACCACGTTCACTGGCCTGATCTTCTTCGGCGGCTTCTCTACGGCGGAGAAGCGGCGCATTCAACTCATCTTCGTGCTCTTCTGCGCCTCCACCCTCTTCTGGTCCAGCTTTGAACAAGCCGGGTCGACGCTGAACCTCTTCGCGGACCGCAGCACCGACAACCGCTTCCTGGGCCTCGCCTTTCCGTCCAGCTTCTATCAGGCGTTGAACTCGCTCTTCCTGCTCTTCATGGCCCCGGGCTTCGCGTGGCTGTGGGTGAAGCTGGGTGACCGCGATCCGTCGTTGCCCACGAAATTCTCCTGGGGCTTGCTGGGCGTGGCTGCCGGCTTCGTCGTAATGGCCTTGGCCGCCACCGCCGCCGGACCGACCGGCAAAGTAGGCCCAGAGTGGCTGACGCTGTGCTACTTCCTGCATTCGGCGGGCGAACTGTGCCTGAGCCCCGTCGGCCTGAGCGCGATGACCAAGCTCGCGCCGGCCCGCATCGGCGGCTTTATGATGGGCGTCTGGTTCCTGTCGATCGCCATGGGCAACTTCATCGGCGGCCGCGTTTCGTCGTTCTACGAAGCCTTCCCACTGCCCCAACTCTTCGGACTGGTCGCCGCGTTCGGCGCGGTCTTCGGACTCATCCTCCTGGTGATCGCCAAACCCGTCGCGCGCCTGATGACCGCGGACAAGGAATAGGGAGAATGCTGCGCGACTGGCCCATCGCCGCGAACCGGGACGCCTTCGCAAACGCGCGCCCGTTCCGGCATGTCATCATCGATAACTTCCTCAGCGAAGAGTTCTGCGCGGCGCTCTTGCGTGAGTTCCCCGCCTTTGACCAGAAGCAGGCCTTGAACGAGATGGGCTTACCCGGCGCCAAGGCCGTGGTGGAGAAGCTCCCGCAAATCGGCCCGGCTTACCGGCAGTTCGATACGCTGATTCAGTCGCCGGAGTTTCTCGCGAAGATCGAGGCCATTACCGGTATCCCGCGTCTGCTCTACGATCCGCACTACTTCGGCGGCGGCACCCACGAGAACCGGCACGGGCAGGACCTCGACATCCACGTCGATTTCAACTATCACCCGAAGACCCACACCCATCGCCGCCTGAACCTGATCATCTTCCTGAACCCGCGCTGGGAAGCGGCCTGGGGCGGCTGCCTGGAATTACGTCGGGATCCCTGGGGTGCCCCCGAAGATGACGAAGTGGTCAGCGTGGTGCCGCTGCTGAATCGCTGTGTGATCTTTGAAACTACGGAGACTTCGTGGCACGGTTTTCGCCGCGTGCAGGTACCGGACGAGACGCTGTCGCGCCGGTCCTTGGCGATCTACTACTACACCGCTGAACGCCCCGCCGCTGAGACCGCGCCCGCGCACAGCACCGTGTATGTGCCCTGGCGAATGCCTGCGCATCTACGGGCCGGGCATACGCTGACCGAGGCCGATGTCGACGCGCTGGACGAGCAGTTCTCGCGGCGCAATGAGCTCCTGCGGTTCTTGTATGAGCGGGAGAAGGAGTTCACCGAAGTGCGGGAGAGTTTGTTGAATTCACACTCGTACCGGCTTTCGCGCGCGTTGCTGGCGCCGGCGATTTGGGTGAAGCGTTGGATGAATGGTAGCGCTAAGGGGAATCGAACCCCTATTTAAGCCTTGAGAGGGCTCTGTCCTAACCGTTAGACGATAGCGCCACACGTGGGAAACGAACCCTTTGAGTATACCCTGCGATACAATCTGGGAGCAATGCGCAAATCTCTTCTTTTGGTGACGCTGACCGCCTTGGCCGCCACCCGTCCAGCCGAACTCGCCTTCGAAAAACGCACGATCGACCTGGGTGGCAACGAGAGCGCCACCATCGCGGACCTCAACGGCGACGGCAAGCTCGACCTCATTTCCGGCGAGAACTGGTATGAGGGACCGGCCTATAAGCAGCATCGCTTCCGCGAACTCGACTACACGAACAACTACATCGACAACTTCTCTGACCTCGCCGCGGACTTCGACGGCGACGGCCACACCGACATCGTCTCTTGCGCCTGGTTTGGCAAGTCGCTTACGTTTTGGAAGAATCCCGGCAAGGCCAAGGGCGCGTGGAAGCGCCAGTTCATTCAGGAAGGCTACAACGTTGAGTTCTGCTTCCTGGTGGATCTCGACAACGACGGCAAGGCTCGCGAAGTGCTGCCGCAATTCGGCGGTACGGCCGCGGCGATGAGCTGGTACGAGTATCGGGGCAATGCCTGGGTGCGGCACGAAGTAGCCAGCAAAAGCTTCGGCCACGGCATCGGCGCGGGCGACGTGAACGGCGACGGCCGCACCGATATCCTCACCCCCACCGGCTGGTTCGAAGCCCCGGCGGATCCACGCAGCGGCAATTGGGTGGCCCACGAAGACTTCGCACCACTGGGCACGAAGTCGCTGAGCTTCATGCACGTCCTCGACGTGAACGGCGACAAACGGCCCGACGTGATCGCCGGCAACGCGCACGACTACGGCTTGTTCTACTTCGAGAATCTCGGCGATGGTAAATGGAAGAAGTTCACCATCGACGAAAGCTGGAGCCAGCCGCACGCCGTCACCGTCGTCGACCTCAACAAGGACGGCAAGCCCGATATCCTCACTGGCAAGCGCTATATGGCCCACAACGGCAAGGATCCCGGGGAGCGCGAACCGTTGGGCATCTACTGGTACGAGAGCCTGGTGACGCCGGGCAAGCCGGTGGAATGGGCGCGCCACATCATCGACTTCAGCACCCGCACCGGGGCCGGCATGCAGCTACCGGTGGCCGACCTCGACGGCGACGGCGACCTCGACTTCCTCACGCCCGGCAAGAGCGGCCTCTACCTCTTCGAGAACAAAACGAAATGACCAGACGAACCCTAGTCGCCGCGCCAGCCGTCCTGCTGGCCCAAGCTCCCAGTGACGAGATGCGCGTCGCGATCATCGGCGTCGGCAACCGGGGCACGGCGCTGCTGGCCGCCGCGCTGAAGGCCAAGGGCGCGCGCATCGTCGCCGTCGCGGACCTGGATGAAGCACGCCGCAACGCAGCCGCCGCGCGCATCACCGAAGCAGGCCAACCCGCGCCTAAGCTTTACACTGATTTTCGCCAAATGCTCGACGCGCACAAGGACGTCGACGCCGTAATCATCGCGACACCGGTGGATACGCACAAGGCCATCGCGGTAGCGACGCTGGAGGTGGGCAAGCATGTCTATCTCGAAAAGCCCGTCGCACTGGATCCCGCCGAGTGCGCGGCGGTCGCCGCGGCGGCGAAGTCCGCCAAGGGCATTCTCCAACTGGGCTTTCAACTGCGCCACGATCCCGCCCGCGCGGCGTCGATGGCGCATCTGCACAGCGGCGCGCTCGGCAAGGTGATCTACTTGCACGCCCACCGGCACACGGGCGATTTGCCGCACCACATCGAATGGTACTTCGATAAGAAACGCTCCGGCGACATCATTGTCGAGCAGGCATGCCACATTATCGACTTGATGGTGTGGGCCGCGGGCGGTCCGCCGGAGACGGCCTACGGGTCGGGCGGGATCAACCTCTTGCGGGATGAACCGAGGGGCCGCAGCATTCTGGATAACTACAGCGTCCTGTACGAATGGGCCGACGGCAAGCGCCTCAACTTTAGCCAGATGTACTTCGATCCGCCCGGCTTCTCCGGCATCAAGGAGCGCGTCTATGCCGAGCGCGGCGCGGTGGACCTGGCGACGGGCATGGTCCACTACCTCGACAAGCGGCCCGCGCAGAAGCTGGACTTCGCGCCGGGCGATAGCACCGAGCTCTCCATCGAAGCCTTCCTCGGGAACGCACGCGGCAAGAAGCGTCCGCTGAACGACATCGTTAGCGCGCGGCAGTCGACGTTGGTGGCCATGTTGGGGCGGAAGTCGATTTACGAGAAACGGGTCGTACGCTGGAGCGAGCTCTGACCCTGTCCGCTTTGTACGCTTCGTGAAACAGCGTTCCTCATTTCGCAATTGGGCCGAGTGCCTGGTCGCTAGGGCCGTGGTGGGCACGTTGGCTTCCCTGCCCCGGGACGCGTCGCTCCGGTTGGCGCTCCGCATCGCCCGGCTGCTGGATCGCGCCGCGCCGCGTCTGCGGCGAGCGGGCCGCGAAAACCTCCTGCGCGCGGGTTACGCGAATGCGGACGAGTTGATCGACGGTAACTTCGTTTCACTCGGGCGCCTGCTCCACAGCTTCGCCCACCTGCCATCGCTCCATCAGGGCAATATCGGCGAATGGATTCGCTATGAGGGGTTCGAACACTACGAGGAAGCCAAGCGCCGGGGCAAGGGTGTCCTTTTCGCCACGGGCCACCTCGGCAACTGGGAGCTCTCCGCCTACGCGCACGCTCTGCTGACGGAGCCGATGTCGTTCGTCGTGCGGCCGCTCGACAACCCGCTGCTGGACGCTTTCGTCGCGAAGCGTCGCGCGGGCAGCGGGAATCGCGTGATCGAGAAGAAGGACTTCGCCCGCGGCCTGATTCGCGCGCTACGGGCCAACGAGGCCGTCGGCATTCTGGTGGACCAGAACGCGATGGCCAACGAAGGCATCTTCGTCGACTTCTTCGGCACGCCGGCCTGCACGTCGCCAGTCTTCGCCAAGATCGCCGCCCGGAGCGGCGCAACGGTCCTGCCGGGGTTCGCCGTCTGGCGCCAGGAGGGCTTCGTTCTGAAGTTCTACGCGCCGGTCCCGATGACGGGTGACGAAGTGGCCGACACGCAAGCGGTGCAAGCGGCCGTCGAGCGAGCGGTCCGCGAGTATCCGAGTCAGTGGCTGTGGATCCACCGCCGCTGGAAGACTCGCCCATAAAGCATTGATTATAAATGCTTTAAAAACTAGTCGGACTCAATTCTAAGTGCTTTGCTTTGAATGGATCACGGTCGAATTGCAAAAATAAATGGAAAATAAGTGAGAATTTTCCCGGCGAAAACACACTTATAGGCAGACAGCCCATGCGCCGACCCCAACCAGACCCGCCCCGCCTCCGACGCTGGAAGTGCCGCCAAGTCTATCACGTCTACCAGCGCGGCTCCCAAAGCCAAATCGTCTTCCCCCAGCCCGCTGACCAGATTCTCTACCTCATCCGGCTGAACTGGCTGGCCCGCCGCTACAAGGTCCGCATCCACGCCTTCTGCCTCATGACGAACCACGTCCACTTCATGTTCGAACCCCTACGCCGAGGCGCTATCTCCCGGCTGATGCAGCACTTACAGAGCTACCACGCCCGGCTGGTGAACTCCCGCGCGCGCAAACAGGGCCACCTCTGGCGCAATCACTTCCACGCCAAGCACATCGCGACCAGTTCCCAATACTGCGACACCCTCATCTACATCGAGCGCAACCCGACCGCCGCGTCGATGACCAAGCAAGGCCATCATTACGCCTACTCGAGCGCCCGCGCCCACCTCGCCAATCAGGCCGACTACACCGTCACCCACAAGAAACTATCCGCCACCGTGACCCTCTACCTGGACCGCTGGCGCCAGGAATTCCAAATCGTGGCCGGCGAACCCACGCGCTGGGACCTTTGGCTCGAACGGCCCCGCGAAGCCAGCTTCCTGCAGGACCTGGCCCGCTGGACGGGCGGACCCCTGCCAAAACCGACAGCGGTCCGAAAAGCAGCCGTCGCGTCACCGTGATCGGCTATACTGAAGAAATGGCAGACGAAAAGCTTTATCAGAGTATCTACATCGGCAGCGGCACGTTCATCATCAGCAAGCCGAAGCGGAAGTCCCGCAAGTTGCGGCAGAGCCGCGTGAAGAGCCCTCAGCGCGGCGCCCGTAAGTAGTTCCCCGCCCTCCTAAAATCCCGATGATCATCAAGGAAATGCGCCTCCACCAGATCGCGGTGGCGGATGCCCCCATTCGTTCGAGTTACGGTCTGCACGCCCCCTATGCCCTGCGAACCATCGTTGAACTGATCTCCACCGATGGCTTCATCGGGATTGCCGAAACCTACGGCGGTGACCGGCCCTTCGCGGCCCTCGAAGCCGCCCGGCCCTACGTCGTGGGTCAGGACCCTTTCCAACTCACCCGCCTTTGGCAGCATTTTGAGACGCAGGCGCAGCAGGCCAACGTGGCCGGTGGCACTACGCAGACCTATATGGTACCCGGCGAAAATCCGCTGGACCAGCACACCCGTACCTACGCCGCGCTGGAAGTCGCGTCCTTAGACCTGATCGGACAAGCCCTCAACCAGCCCCTCTGCGACCTCGTCGGCGGCCGCGCGCGCGACGCCGCGCCCTTCTCGGCTTATCTCTTCTATAAGCACGCCGGCGGCGGCGGCCGCGGCGATGACGCGCGCGAGGACAAATACGGCGAGTGTCTCGATGCCCGTAGCATCGTGCGCCAGGCGCACATGTTCATCGACGAATACGGCTTCCGCGAGATCAAGCTGAAGGGCGGCGTCTTAGAGCCCGCCGAAGAGATCGCCACCATTCAGGCGCTGCGGGCGGAGTTCGGCCCGAAGGTACCGCTGCGGATTGACCCCAACTGCGCGTGGAGCGTCGATACGTCCGTCGAAATCGGCGTCGCGTTGCGCGAGGAACTTTCGGACGGCGGTTATCTCGAAGACCCCTGCGCTGACCTCACCGGCATGGCCGAGGTCCGCCGGCGCTTGCAGGCCAAGGACATTCACACCGAGTTCGCCTCGAATGTCGCCGTCACCACCTTCGCCGACGTCGTCCACGCCCGCGACCTCGAAGCCGTGCAGATCGTGCTCAGCGATCCGCACTACTGGGGCGGCATCCGCCGTCAACAGCGCCTCTCGAACACCTGCGAGACGTTGGGCCGCGGCCTATCGATGCACTCCAACAATCACGTCGGCGTCAGCATGATGATCATGGCGCACGCCGCGGTCTCGTCGCCGCATCTGACCCACGCCTGCGATACCCATTACCCGTGGCAGACTGAGCAGGACGAAGTGATTGAAGGCGGCCGGGTGAAGTTCACCAATGGCACCGTGCCGATCCCGGATAAGCCAGGCCTCGGCGTCCGGCTCGACTATGACCAACTCGCGCGTCTGCGCGAGCGCTACGAAAAGCTCCCCTACCGCCGCCGCGACGACGAAGCCGAGATGCGCGAACACGTCGACCCCAACTGGCGGCGCGTGCTGCCTCGCTGGTAGCTTACTTCTTCGGACCCCACTTCACCAGAAACGCCCGCATCTTCTTCATGTCGTAGCCGCGCGCTTTCTCCAGTTCCATTGACCCGGTCTCTTGCGAAACCAACAGCTTTCCCGTGGCATCGAGCACGAACAGATGCGGATAGCCCTGAATCTTCGGATATTGGCCCAGGAATTCCTTATTCTCGTTATCCGGGCTGAAGTTCACTTTCATCACCACGAAATTCTTCGCGCGGAGCTCTTTCAACTCCGGCGTTTCCTCGAAAAAGCGATCCATGTAACGGCACCAGACGCACCACTTCCCGCCCACATCGAGCAAGATGTGCTTCCCTTCCCGCGTGGCCATCTCACGAGCGGCAACCAAATCCTGCGCGGCGTCGCGCGCGGGATCGAAGCGGCTCACGAATTCCGTATTCAGCGTCAAGAGCAGAAGAAGGGACAGCATGCTTCGAGAGTACTCCAACCCGTGCGCTTAGACTAGTTCTAGTGAGTACCATTCGCGTTATCGTTACGACCATTGAGGCGGTACGGCCTCATCCCAATGCCGACGCCCTGGAACTGGCCACCGTAGGCGGCTGGCAGGTGATCATCAAGAAGAACACCTACCGCGATGGCGATGCCATTGTGTATTTCGAGCAAGGCACCGTCCTGCCGCGGGAAGTGTCCGAAGCACTCGGAGTCACCAACTACCTCGCCCAGCGGACCGATCTCGACGGCAACAAGGTCCTGGTGATTCATCGCGTGCGTCTACGGGGCGAGCCTTCGTTTGGGCTCGTGATCGCCGCTGAGCCCGGTATGCAGGTCGGTGACGACGTCGCGGAACGCTATGGCGCGAAGAAATACTTCCCTCCCGTCCGCACCACCGCCGGCGATTCGCTCGGCAGCCATCCGCACTTTCCGTCCTACACCGAGATCGAGAACCTGCGCAGCTATCCCAACATTTTCGCGGCCGGCGAAGAGGTGATCATCACGGAGAAAATCCACGGCACGAATTGCCGGGTGGGCTGCGTAGCCGAATCCGTCGATGGGCAGCGGACGCTGATCCGCATGGCGGGCTCCAAGGGTCTTCGCCGGAAGGAGCCGGAGCCCGAGTTACTCGGCACCAACACCTACTGGTTTCCGTTCACTTTGCCAGGCGTCGGTACCTTGCTGGCCGAGCTTTTCGCCGAAGGGCACAATCGCGCGGTGCTCTATGGCGAAGTTTTCGGGCACGGCATCCAGGCCTACCACTATGGCCAGTCCACGATTGCGTTTCGCGCCTTTGACCTGCTGCGCGGCGCGGACTTCGCGGGCTACGACGAATTCCTCGCGCGCTGCGAGCGCCACGCCATTCCCACCGTGCCCCTGGTGGAGCGCGGCCCGTTCTCCCTGGCTCGCGTCAAGCAGCTCTCGGATGGGGACTCGCTCGCCGGCGGAACGCACGGCCGCGAAGGCGTCGTGGTGCGGCCAGTGGTGGAGCGGACTCACCCCGAGATTGGCCGCGTCATCCTCAAGTACGTCGGCGACCAATACCTATTCGGCAAGGCCGCCGAACAAGACTCCACCGATTTATAGCCTTTACCGCCGCGTGCCGGCGATTTCATTCTTCACCGTGTAAAGGCCTTTGCCCGCGGTGACGTAAAGCGTCTTCCAATCGGGTCCGCCGAACGTACAGTTCGTAATCGTATCCTCCGGCACGGAGACAAAGCGAATCCGCTGGCCCTCGGAGTTGATCACGTGAATGCCGCTTTGGGTGTCCAGCGTCTCGCTAGTGCCGCGGCGCTGGTGCAGCCCCGCCGCGGCATAGAGGTTCCCCTGCGTATCCATGCACAATCCGTCCGCTGAACGCCCCGGATAGAAGCTATAGTGAATGCGCATATTTTTGAGGCTTCCGTCCGGCTGCAAATCGTACGCCCGGATCAGCCGGGCGCCATTCTGCGCGCCGTTGGCTTCGACGAGATAGAGAGTCTTGTCATCCGGAGTAATGGAAATGCCATTCGGACGCTGAACTTCCGGGGCCACCAAAAGGCGGGTGAGTTTCTTGTCGCGATCAATCCGGTAGACTGCGGCGCCCGGTAAGTCCGTAAAGTAGAGCCGCCCTTGGCCATCGAAAGTGACGTCGTTCGGGCCGTTGAAGGCCTTGCCTTCGTAATTGTCGGCTAGCACTTCTACGGCGCCCGTCTTTAGATCCGTGCGCGTGACGCGTGGCTTCAGCGCGGCCGTGGCAGCCAAGTGAGACTTTCCGTGAACGGCGTTGCCCCGCATGGCTGCGCCTTCGCAAGCGACCAAACGGCCCTCCGCGTCGATCACCAATCCATTGGCAGCATTGCTCGGTTCCCGGAAAATGGACACTTGGCCATTAGGCGTCATGCGCAGGATGCGCTGATTCATGATTTCCGTGAAGTAGACATTGCCCGCATCGTCGGCCGTGGGGCCTTCCGTGAAAGCAACTGTCGTCGCCACCGTAGCCTCTTCTACCCGCGCCGCGGGAGGAGTGAAACCGCCCCGCGGCGCGCAGGCGTTAAAGATCAGCAGCGGCAGCATACTCAGGAGAAGTCTCATGGCAGCCGCCCATTCTATCAAGTCGGCGGCAACTGGTGGCGGGGCCCACCGTCCGACGAAACGGACCGGCGAGTGATTGATTCTACAGATCTTCGGCTCCCTCGCAGCCGTGACTGGCCTCGTGGTGGACCCGGTTCCCGCCGGGTTACCGTGGATCACTATGGGAGCTCGCGCCTAGACTAACTTTTTGGCCTTGATGATCTTCTCCATGACGCGCGAGAAGTCGTCGATCTCTTCGAGCGTCGTATAGACATTGGGGGTGATGCGCAAGCCAGAAAACTCGCCTTCCCGGTTGATGGCGACGGTGAAGATGCGGTGCTTTTCGAGCAGGTGATTCGACAATTCGCCCGCGTTGAAGCCGTCGACGGAGAGGAGGCCGATGCCGCAGCTCTGTTCGGGATCGTCGCTCGTAAGGAGCTTCACGCCCGGTAAGTCGCGCAGACGGTTCGACCAGCGCTTCCGCAGGTACCGGAACCGCGCCGCCTTGCGCTCCACACCAATCGACTCATGAAACGTTACCGCCTCGGTGATCGAATTGCGTTGCGAAGCCGGGTGGGTACCAATCTCCTCGAACTTACGAATGTTCGACGTAAGTGTATCGGGCGCGGCCATCAGGGGCCAGATCTTGTCGATCTTATTCTTACGGACATACAACATGCCGGTGCCGATGGGGGCCAGGATCCACTTGTGCAGGCTGGTGCCATAGTAATCGCAGTCGAGTTCGTCGCGGGTAAACGGGAACTGGCCAAAGGCGTGCGCACCGTCGACCACGGTTTCAATGCCACGCGCGCGCGCCATCTGGCAAATCTTGCGGACCGGGAAGATCTGTCCGGTGAGATTGGTGATGTGGCAAATGTGAATCACCTTGGTTTTGGGCGTGATGGCGCGTTCAATGCGCTCGTAGAGGTCGTCGAGCTTCGCCACGGGCACCGGGAACGGAATCTGCGTCAGCACCAGGCCTTCGCGACGAGCGCGCTGGCCCCAGGTGGTGAGCATGCGCGGATAGTCCTGGTTGGTGGTGAGGATCTCGTCGCCGGGCTTTAAATCCATGCCCATTTGGACGTTTTCGAGCGCTTCGCTCGCGTTGCGGGTGATGGCGATCTCCTCGGTGTCGCAGCCGAAGCACTGGGCCAAGCGGCGGCGGACCACTTCGAGCTCCGGCCCGAGAATCCGCCACATGTAGTAGGCGGGGCCCATGTTGGAGATCTCGAGATAACGCTTCTCCGTCTCCATCACGACCTTAGGCGAAGGGCTGACGCCGCCGTTGTTCAGATTGATGAGATTCCGGTCCACGGTGAAGGCGTGGCGGATGTTGAGCCAAAAGTCTTCGTCGCGGGCGACGGTGTCGGCCGGTTGGCCCCAGGTGCCTTGCGCGGCGGCCTGGGCTTGAGTGACGGCGGAATTCTGAAAGGCAGCGGCGAACGTGGCCGCCGCGGTAAGAAGATTGCGGCGGTGCATGGAATCAATTGAATCGCGGATGCGGGGGCGGAGTCAACCGGAAAGTGCTATTCGCCGGTGGCGCCGTTTGGTTTACCCAGGCTCGTCCGAGTGAGATGGAGGACGAAGGGGGTGACCTCGAAGGGGAGCTTCTCCCGGGCGGAGAGCAATTCGACGGACTTCGTCTTGAGCAGCGTGAGTTGGTTCGACCAGGGGTCCGCCTTGACGCGCGAGCCGAGCGGCAGGGCAGCAATCTGCTCGATCTGGCCCGCGGCGAGGGGAGGGGCTTGCTTCGCGAGTTCGCTCAGCCGCGCGAACGTCTCGCCGGAGGCGAGTTGATTGCCCAGATTGGCTTGAATCAAACCCGGCAAACGAGGGGCGCGGGCGGCGACGGCTTGCAGAAAGAGTCCGGCATTGTTGAGCTTAGCCGAGTAAGGCGACTTCCGCAGGTCCCCGATCGCCTTCTGTCCGGCGGCGGCCGCATCGGCGTCCGGACGGCGGAAGCGGAAGCGGTTGAGCACTTGGGTGTCGCTGAGCATCGTGCGATTGGCGAAGGCGAACTGCGTCTCCGTGCGATGGCCCAACGCAATATGGGCGAGTTCCGCGGCGAGCACCATCGCCAGGCTCGCTTCATCGGGCAGGACATCGATGAGCCCGCGGCTGATGACGATGGCGTGGCCCACGGAGAAGCTCTCGAGCGGTGTGGTCATCAGGACGCGGCACTCCACCTCAAGGTTCAGGTTGTTGGTCGCCAGTAAGTTGTTCACCACCGCGTTCAAGACCTTATCGACGTCGCCCTTGGGGGCGAGGAGGCCGGACTTGTCCAATCGTTCGAGGACGTTTTCTTCCGCCTGGCGCTCCCACATCCGCTGGCTTTCGAGGGGAGTGTTTTGCTTCGGGCCACCGCCATCGGCCACCGCCGACTCGCTCTCGATGAGCATGCTGGTCAGTTCGGTCAGCTTACTCCCACCTCCGGCGTCGTAGCCCCAGAAGCGGGTCTGCGCCTTGAATTTCGGAATGCGCTGCTTCGTGGTGACCGGGTTCGCATTTTCCACGTACACATAAGCCGGCACCCAGCGCCCGGCGGCGACGTTGACGCGCCAGCTATCGAAGTTGAAGTAGAGGTCGACGTTGGCGCCCCAGCGCGATACCTTCGCCGGCGTGAAGGTCCCATTGACGCGCACGATACGCCGGTCGCGATCCTCCACCCAGATCCGGCCGATAAAGCGGCCGGGAGCATGCTCGACGCGCGGGGAGACGTCGAAGACGAGGCATCTCACCTCGCCTAAAAACTCACGCCGGACGAACTCGAAGCTGTACGTTTGCCGGTCAAAGTTGGTCGCGTCGGGAATCATCATTTGAGCAAAGCCGGCCGGCTTAAAGAGGATCTGCTTCCCGCGCGCGCGCTGGCGCTGCGTGGCGGGATCGAGAAAGGATTCGTAGTCGACGCCACCCGCCAAGCTTACCCGGCCGAGGAAATACTGATCATCGCGCGGGCCCTCGTCCGGGCCATCGGGCTCCTCCTGGAGATACGTCTCCATGATCGGATTCAAGGTTTGCATGCGGGTAAGAAACTCGCGTTCGTTCTTCACGATTTCGTCGAGCAAACGGTCTACCGCGTTAGGCTGAGCGTGCGCGAGAGCGGCGAACAAGGGGATCAGGAGTCGGGAAGTCATCAGAATTATCCTCCGGAAGTTAAGCAATCTGAAATTGAATCTGAATTACGGCCGGCGAGTCGACGGGCCGGCCATCACGGCGCGCAGGCCGGTAGCGAATCGCTTGTGCGGCGCTGACGGCCGCTTCGTCCAAGCCATGGCCGAGGCCCTTGACGACATCCACGACACGAATCTGCCCCGCCGCGCCAAAGACGACGCGGAGTTGCACGGTGCCCTCAATGCGTAGCCGGCGAGCCTCTTCGGTATAGACGGGCCGCGGCTTCTCGAGGATCTCCAAAGCTTCAAACGGGGTGGTGGAGACCTTGGGCAGGGCCGCGCGAACGGCCGGCTCGGACTGGTCAAAGCCCGCCGCCTGCGTCAAAGCCCCTCGCCGGGGCGAAACCACCGGCGAAACCACCGGCGAAGCGTCATCGAAGCCCACGCTGGCGGCGCGACGCGAACCCCCGGCGGCGGGCTCCGCGCCACGGTCGAACCCGGCGGATCCGGTGGCGCGTTTCACGGTTTCAGGAAGGGGGGCGGGTTTTGCATCGAGCAGACCCACTTCCACCAACCGCTTCGCGGCGAGCGTAGGCATCGCGACAGCGGGAATCTGCGTGGGCGTGGAAACCTCTGGTGCGGGCTCGATACGCGGCCTGACGGCGGCCCGTGTGGGTATCGCCGTGGGGCGCAGGGGAGGAACGGCCAGGGGAATGGGCGTGGACCGTGGACGCGCGGCGACGGGGCGCTTCCATGACAGCGTCACCGGACGCGGTGTCGGCAGATACAGGGGCGTCACCGGACGGGGGCGCGGTCCAACCTGCCAAACCGGCCCGCCGAGCAAGAGCAGCAGTGCGACGAGGCCGCCGTGCAACAGGACGCTGACACCCGTGGAAGTAAGCCGGGCGCGGGGCGGATTGGGCAAAGCAGAATCCATCAAAAGCTCTCATCGGCGAGGCCGGATCCAACTTGAGTACTGGATCCAGAGATCGGCGATCCGGCATAGACCGGAGAAAGCGGAGGGGTACCTCTCAAAAGTGATTTGGCCGAATCATTGGGGCGCGCAAGCATTCCGATGATTGGTGTGGCACGGCAAGGAAGCCATACCGCCGAAAGGGAGTTTCGCACGATGAACTGGTACGCCCTCTCCGTCAAACCTCAGGCCGAACGCACCGTGGAGGCGGCCTTGACGCAAAAGAGCTATGAGACCTACGTTCCGATCGTCACCAGCGAGCGCCGCTGGAGCGACCGGATCAAGCGCGTCGAAACCGCCTTGCTTCCGGGCTACGTCTTCTGCCGGTTCGACGGCGAACGTCGACTGCCGGTGCTAACCACGCCGGGCGTGCGCGAGATCGTGGGCTTCGGCCGGGCGGCGGCGCCGGTGAGTGACGACGAGTTGAGCGCGCTGCGTCGCGTGATCGAAAGCGGCCTGCGCCTGGAGGCCTGCGAGTATCTCGAGCGCGGTGACCGGGTGGAAGTAACCGGGGGCCCGTTAGAGGGTGTGCGCGGTTTGCTGCTCGAAGTGAAAGGGCAGTGGCGGGTGGTGGTGAGTGTGGAGTTACTCCAAAGGTCGGTAGCGGTGGAGATGGACCGTGATCGCATCCGGCGGATCGAAAGCAAGCTGTCGATGACAGCGGGAGGAAAGCAATGAGTATTTTGAAGCCAAGAAACCGGCTGGTGAATTTTCGTCTGACGGACGAGGAGTTCGCCTATCTCCGGGAGGCCTGCGGGGCGCAAGGCGCGCGCAGTATTTCCGACTTTGCCCGCAGCGCCGTTCTGCGCCAAGCCGACCGGTCGGGATCGAGCGAGCCGTCGACGCAGGCGCTGGCGGAGTTGCACTCCATGTTGTCGCAACTCGAGGCCCGGGTGGGCCAGTTGGGGCAAAAAATCGACGCCGCGGCCGAAACTAGCCCGGCTTAAGGAGCGTAGCGTGTACTCACTGGCGTTTCTGACCGCAATCTCGGCGTGCCTGGCATGGTTCTTGACGCCCCGGGTCCGCGACCTCTGCATGGCTCGGGGCTGGCTCGATCAGCCCGACGAGCGGAAGCAGCACGCGAAAGCCGTGCCGAGGCTGGGCGGCGTGGCGATCATGCTGGCCTACGGCGTCAGCCTGTCACTCTTCGCGCTGCTACCGCTGGCTGCGAGCCTGCAAACGCGCGGCGACTGGAACCAGATCCTGCGGCTGCTGCCCGGCGTCGGCCTGGTGCTGTTCGTGGGGCTGGTGGACGACCTGCGCGGTCTGCGGCCGGTGACGAAGATCCTGGCCGAAGTCGCCGCGGCGCTGACGGCGCACGCGGCGGGGGTCCGGCTGGGGAGCGACGAATGGTGGAGCATTCCGCTCACGGTGGTGTGGCTGGTCGGGACGACGAACGCGGTGAACCTGATCGACGGCGTAGATGGGCTGGCGGCCGGCGTGAGTCTCTTCGCCACGCTGACCATGTTCGCGGCGGCCTGGCTGGGCGGCAACATGCTCCTGGCGATCGTGACGACGCCGCTCGCCGGATGCCTCTTGGGTTTCCTGCGCTATAACTTCGAGCCCGCAACGATCTTCCTGGGCGACTCGGGCAGCCTCACGATCGGTTTTCTTTTGGGGTGCTTCGGGCTGATCTGGAGCTTCAAGACCGCGGCCGCCATCGGCATCGGCGCGCCGATGCTCCTGCTAACTCTTCCCTTCCTCGATGTCGGGCTCGCGATCGGACGCCGCTTCCTCAACATGCAACCAATCTTCGGGGCGGACCGCGGGCACATTCACCATCGCCTGTTGGCGCGCGGCTTGCGCCCGCGGCACGTCGCGTTGATCTGTTACTTGGGCTGCGGGATCGCTGGCATTGTGTCGCTGTGGGCGAGCCAGAGCGGACCACAACTGGCCGCGTTTCTCGTCGTCGCCTTCGCGGCCCTGGTCTGGGTGGCGGTGAGCCAACTGGGCTTCACCGAGTTCCGCTCCGCACGGCGCTCCTTGCTCAGCAACCGCTGGCGGCAAATCGTACGCGACGCGATTATCGTCGACCGGATGAAGAGCGGCCTCGCAGCGGCGCAAACCCCGGACGACTACTGGAGCCACGTGCATTCGGCCAGCGAACAACTGGGGCTAGGCCGCGTGTACCTCAGCCTGAACGGCCGGGTGTGGACGTCCGAAGGGACGCGGCATCCGGCTGGTTGGGAGACACGGGTGCCGCTCGAAGGCGGCGATTACGTCGCGTTCCAGGGAATCTCGCCGGACCCCGAGACGGCGCACGCACTGATTCCGCTCGCGCTGGCGTTGCGGGATTCGCCTAAGCCGCTTGCGGCTCGGCCTCTGCCGTCTCCCCGGGAACCAATTGCCGATTGGGATCCACGCGCAGAAACAGCGCCGCGCTCACCAGTAGCATGATGGAGAACGGCAGCAGGGGCAGGTTGTAGGCGTCGGGCTTGCTCCACCCCTCGGCCAGCAGCGACTTCACGATGTAACCGAAGGCGACGGACGACAGGAACGAGCCCAGTTGCCCAGCCATATTCATGGCGCCACTCACCGAGCCGCCATAGCGCCGGCCAATGTCCAGGCAAACCGCCCAGGAGACCGGCAGCATGGCGTCGAGCGAGCCGTAGCCTAAGGCAAGCAGAACCAGGGGCAGCAGTTTGCCGGGGACAAAGTGGGTAGCCATCATGAAACAGCCGCCGAGAAAGAGTCCGCCGGCGCCGATGCTGCAGCGCGCCCATTTCAGGCCGATCTTGGGCCGCAATCGGTCGCTCATCCAACCGCCAAAGAGATTGCCACAGGCGCCGCAGGCGAAGGGCAACCAAGCGATCGCCTTCAGGTCGGAGTTGTCGTACCCGCGGCCATAGCGTAAATAGTCGGTGAGCCAACTCAGATAGAAGAACGAGCCCCAGCAGTAGGTGTGATACATCACCAGCAGCGTGATGAAGTTGCTGTCGCGCAGGACGGTGCCCCAAGGCAAACCGTGCGGCTGATTCTCAAAAGGCGGCCCAATTTCCTTCAATTCCTCCGCGGTCACTCCGGCCTTTTCCTTCGGCGTATCGCGGAACCACCAATACCAAACCGCCACCCACACGGCCCCCAGCACCGCGAAGACGCCAAAGGTGCCGCGCCAGCCCACCTGCTCGGCCAGTGTGAGGACGATAATCGGCGAAATAGCCCCGCCAATGCGGCTCCCCATCCAGACGATGCCGGTGGCCCGGGCGCGTTCCCGGAGCGGGAACCAGCGCGAAATCGCCGCCGAACTCGTCGGATAGGCCCCGGCCTCCCCCGCGCCGAAGAGAAAGCGGCACGAAATCAATTGCCAGAAATTCTGCACAAAACCGGTGAGGCTTGTGAAAATGGACCACCAGACGACAATCCGTGCCGCCGTCTTCCGCGGACCCGACCGGTCCGCCATCACGCCCGTCGGAATCTCGAAGACGGCATATGAGAGAGCAAACGCGCCGAGGATCATGCCCCAATACTCGGGCGTGATGCCGAGTTCGCTTTGCATATCCTTGCCCAGCAGATTGATGCAGACCCGGTCCACGTAGGTGATCACCGAGAGCAGAAAGAGGAACCCGAGGGCCCGGTAGCGGTATTTCATGTAGGGCTCGATTATATCGAGAACGGGGACGGCGAAGCTCAGCCCGGTGCCGCCGGCGCGACTCAGGGATTCAGTTCCAGCACTTCGACGCGATAGTAGATCGACTGCACGACGTCAACGAAGCGATAGCGCCGGTCAATGTATTGACGGATCGAAGCCATCGCCAACGTGGAACGGTCCGAGTTGGGCCACGTATTCAACACCTGGTCATCCGGAAAATACTGGCGCAGAATGAAGCGCGGGGGCTGGCGTTCCAGGTCACCGAGAGCCCTGGCTTCATCCTGTTTCGACATCATACCTGGCTGCAGAAACGCATAGCGAGTCGGGTTCCGCGTGTGCAAGGCGAAGCCCAGGGAAGGCTGATAGGGAAACGCGAACAGGGTGGCGCCTTCCGGAATCAGGCGCTCCAGTTTCTCATAGCCCTCCAGCAACGTCAGATGCCCGCGCTGGATCCCGGCCCGCGTGGGAAAGGACTGAAATTCGCTACCCACACTGAGCGCGCTGCTAAAGTTCAACGCCGCCCACATCAGGAAGATGACGGAGACCACGGGTTGAGCGAGCACCGGCAGGCGGAAAGCCTGAATCGCCACCAGGACACAGAAGGGAGCCATGACGAACAGCATCTGATTCATATCCCAGCGCGGATACGTCGTCGCGAAGATGGCGGCGGCGCCGAGGGCCAGCAACTGACGCGGGGCGTCCAGTTGCCGCCGCCAGGCGAGCACCGCATAGCCAAGTAACACCAACGGCGCACCGATCGGCGCGACAAAGTAGCGCGCGGAGACCAGCACCGTCATGATGTTGCCGTAGATGTTCAACGCGGGGTCGCCAAAACGAATGCCCATGCCTCCCGGGTTGTACCCGTAGGGCACCGCGTTCGCCTTGCTATACCGCGACCCCAGCCAAAGCAAATTGTCGATCATCGGCAGCAACGCCCCCTGCGCGGCCAGCCAACCGATCAAAGGCAGGCTCACCACCAGCACGCCGCCACAAAACGGAAGCAGGTACTCGCGTTCCCGCCAAATCAGCCAACCCAGGTAGACGCCGACGCCGAGGATGAAGGTCGGCGTCGTCCAAGCGGCCAACGCCGCGGCCACCCCGGCCACTCCCCAAAGCAAAGCCGGCCGGGCGGTGCGTTTCGCCGCCTCGACGGCGGCCCATAAAGCCAGACTGGCAAGCGCCGCCGATAGCCAGCGGTGGTTAACGATCACCAGAAACGTCGACGCCGACAAGTAGCCTAAATACACCACCGCCGCGCCTAAGCCGTAACCCCAATCGGTGAAGCGCAACGTCAGCGCGAAGACGACGAGCGTCATCGCCGCCAGCGATCCCATCGCCGACAAGCGCAACAGCGGCATGTGGCGGCCGAACGTCTTCTCGAGCGCCGCTTGCGTCCAGTAAATTACGGGTCCGGTGAAGACGAAGAAGTCGCGATAGGGGACCTGGCCGCCCAAAACACGCTCTCCCCCTTCGAGATAAATGCCTTCGTCCAGCGACGGATGAAAGACATCTCCCACCAGGTCATACAGGTAGAAGAACGTCCCCAGGAAGACGGCCGCGCAGAGTAAGACGTACCTGAGACGGCTAGTCACAGCGGGCTCTCGAGCATCAGATAACCGGTGTTGGTGAAGCCGAGGCCGCGATAAGTCGCTTGCGCCGCCTCGTTGTGGCTCTCGACGTAGAGCCGGAAGCCGCGCACGTTCTTCGCCGACTTCGCCCGGCGGCGGACGTCCTCATGCAAATGCCGGAATACTCCCTGCCGCCGGTGCTGCTCATGCACGTACACGGACTGGATCCACCAGAAGACGCCGTTGCGCCAATCCGTCCATTCGTAGGTAATCATCAGGCAACCCGCGGGCTCGCCATCGCGCTCCGCGATGATGTAGAAACCATAGGCCGGTTGCGCCACCAGGCTGGCGACACCGGCCGTCACCGTACCCAGGTCGAGTGTCTTCTGCTCGGTCTCCCGCGCCATCTGGCAATTGAATTGCGCTAGCAGCGCCACATCGGCGGACCCCGCCAAACGGACTTTGATCATTGAGCGCTATTCTCCCATAAGGCAATCACACGGACCAAAGCTTCCTGCGTCGACGGCGCCGCTTCCACCGTCACCGGCAGGCCATGCTTCCGCAAAGCCGCCGACGTCTCCGGCCCAATCGAAGCCAGCTTCGCCGCACCCCAAAGCTCACGTGGCACCAGCGCCAGCAGATTCTTCACGGTGGAAGCCGAGGTAAACGTGATCCAGTCCGGCTGTGCCGGAAACTCGCCCGGCGAGTCCGGCAGCACGTTGCGATAGACGTCTACCGCTGTCACCAGGGCGCCCTGTCGCCGCAGCGCTTCGGGCAGGACGTCGCGCGCCGCGGCGGCACGTGGCAACAGCACGCGCTGGTCCCGCAGGTCCAGGCGCGCGAACTCGGCGGCCAGCCCTTCGGCGACGTGGCTCTCCGGCATTAGTTGGACGGCCACGCCCCGCTGCGCCAACGCCTGTGCCGTCGCCGGACCCACCGCAGCCACCTGGACACCCGGCGCCAGGTTCGTGCGCCCCAGAAAAGCATCCACCGCGTTGGCCGACGTGAACACCACCCACGCAAAGCCCGGCAATGCCGCAATGCTCTCGTCCACGGGCGCCCAACTCGCGGGCTCCGCAATCGCAATCACCGGGAAACGAACCACGCGGGCGCCTTCCGCTTCCAGTAGCCGCACAAAGGCCGCACTCTGATGCGGGGCGCGCGTCACCACCACGGTGCGGCCACTAAGCGCCGGCATCGTCCAAAATCTCGCGGGCGCCGCCTTCGATCAGCGCATCACCGAGCCGCGCGCCCAACTCAGCCGCCGACGCCGCCGGGCCCTGATCCTCTTGCCGAATCAGCAGCGCGCCGTCGGCGCTCGCCACCACGGCGCGCAAGTGCAGGGTGCCGCCCGAATACGAGGCGTGCGCCCCGATCGGCACCTGGCAGCCGCCACCCAGCGCACGCAGCAAAGCGCGCTCGGCGGTCACCGCCGCCCGTGTGTGGGGCTCGTCGAGCAGGTCGACGCCGTGAAAGGCGTCCGTCGTTTCAATCGCCAGCGCGCCCTGGCCTACCGCCGGACACATCTCTTCCAGCGACAGATACTGCGAGATTCTGCCGCCCCAACCCAGACGGCGCAAACCGGCCGCCGCCAGCATGATCGCGTCGTACTGCCCTTCGTCCAACTTGCGCAGGCGCGTATCGACGTTGCCGCGAATGTCTTCTACCTCAAGGTCCGGCCGCAAGGCGCGCAACTGCGCCTGCCGCCGTAACGCCGAGGTGCCCACTTTGGCCCCCAACGGCAATTCGTCGAGGGTCTTCCCGATCAACGCGTCGCGGACGTCTTCGCGCGCCGGGATGGCCGCCAGTCGCAGGCCCGCGGGCAATTCGGTCGGCATGTCCTTCAGCGAATGCACCGCCAGGTCGATGCGCCCATCGAGCAACGCCTCTTCGAGTTCCTTCGTGAAAAGGCCCTTGGTCGACGTCTGGCTGCCGAGTTGCGAGAGCGAGACGTCGGTGATGCGATCGCCGGTCGTCTGGATCACCAGGATGCGCGCGTCGATCCCCTGCGCCGCCAGCCGATTCAGGATGTAGTTGGCCTGCCACAGAGCCAATTGCGAACCGCGCGAGCCAATGGTGAGCATTTACGCCTTTCCGCCCAGCTTGAAAATGCGCTTGATCTGCTCAATCACGGCATCGTCCTCCGCCGCGGCGCCGCGCCGCAACTCCGAGATCGCCCCGTGGGCGATCTTATTCACCAGACCGCGCGTCAGCGCCTCCAGGGCTTCTTCCTGCTGCGCCGTGAGCGGACCCAACTTCGCCCGTTGACGTTCCACCTCAAAGGCGCGATGCTCTTCCAGTTGCGCCTGCAAGGCGACAATCCAAGGCGCCGCGCCACGGCTCTTCAGGCGCAGATCGAGCTTCTCCACCTCTTCTTCCACAATGCGCTGGGCGTCGCGCGCCGCGCTTTGCCGGGCCACCAGGTTGCGGTCCACCACCTGCTGCAGGTCGTCGATATCGTAGAGAAAGACGTTATCAATCGTATTTACGGCCGGCTCGATATTGCGCGGCACAGCGATATCGATCAGGAACATCGGCCGTTGCCGCCGCGCCGCGATCACTTGCCGCATCAGCGGCTCGCTCACCACGTAGGAGTTCGCGCCCGTAGAGGCAATCACGATGTCCATGGCGGGCAGGCTCTGTTCAAGCGTCGCCCATTCGACCACGGAGCCACCGAATTCGTTCGCCAGTTCAAAGGCTCGTCCCGGCGTCCGGTTCGCCACGTAGATCTCCGCGGTTCCAGAGCGTCGCAGGTGCTTCGCCGTCAGCGCCGACATCTTCCCCGCGCCCAGCAGCAGCACCTTCTTGCCCTTCAGGTCGCCGAAGATCTCGCGCGCCAGTTCCACGGCCGCGTAGGAGACCGACACGGCACTCTCGCCAATATCGGTCTCGCTGCGCACGCGCTTGGCCACCGAGAAGGCCCGCATCAGAATCGGCTCCAGGAATGGCCCCAAGGCCTGCAGCTCCTTGGCGCGCGAGTAGGCGTCTTTCAGTTGGCCCAGGATCTGGGGCTCGCCGACCACCAGCGAGTCCAGGGAGGAAGCGACACGGAAGAGATGGCGGACGGCGTCAGAGCCAGTATGCGTGTAGAGATGGCTCGCCAGATCGCGATGACCGTCGATGCCGAACAGGCACGGCGTAATGTCACTCGGATCCCGCGAGTCTTCGAGCGCCAGCGCCAACTCCACCCGATTGCAGGTGGAAAGAATCAGCCCTTCATGCACCCCTGGCATCGCCCGCAAGGCCCGCAAACGCTCCGGCAACGCCGCGTCAGAGACGGCGGCGCGTTCGCGCACCTCCACCGGCGCCGATTTATGGTTCAGGCCAGTGATGGCAAATTTCATCGGGCAAATACCGTCCCGAGTATGCCAATGTGCGCCGCCCAGGTGAGCGCGAAGAGCGTCAGGACGGATAGCGTTACCCAAGCGGCTCGCCGGCCGCGCCAGCCGGCCACCGTGCGCAAATAAATCAAGGCCAGATAGACGAACCAGGTGAGCATCGAAATCAGAATCGTGGGGTCGCTAATCCAGCGCGTACCGGACTCGATGAAAGCCCAGATCACAATGACAATCACCCCCAACGTCGTAAAGACAAAG
Organism: Bryobacteraceae bacterium; assembly: GCA_019752335.1. Classification (GTDB taxonomy): domain Bacteria; phylum Acidobacteriota; class Terriglobia; order Bryobacterales; family Bryobacteraceae; genus JALHNI01. The sequence goes on along the minus strand of JAIEMJ010000001.1, from coordinate 171,711 downwards.
CCCAGGTTCATCGTGCGAGCCAGCAGCGAGTCCAAGGTCATCAGCGCGGGCAAAGACGGGGCGCCGAAGGGTCCGCCGACGAGCTTCTTGGCCTTCAGTTGCCGCTCCTGCACCAGGTAAAAGATGGAAGCCCCGCCCGCGATCAGCAGCGAAGCATAGCCCGCAATCACCAACATGACGTGCACAATCAGCCAGGCGCTGCGGATCCGGACGCTCGCCCACCCGCCGACTGGGGTGCCCAGTGCCCCCACCAGCGCCATGCCGAACACCAAAGGGAACAGAAAGAGTCCGAGCGAAGAAAAGGAGTAACGGAACTGGGCGAAGACAAACAGCAGGCCCAGCAGGAAGCCGCAGAGCGAGATGGTCTCGAAGAAGTTATCCGCCGGAAAGTGCCGGACGGCGAAGGCGCGGTCCACCAGCGAGACGAAGTGCAGAATCAGGCCCACCCGGAAAGCATGCAGGGCTGGCGCGAAGAACGACTGCTCTCGGCGCACGATGGTGACCAAGCTGGAACACAGCCCGGCCGCGTAAAACACGACCGCCAAACGCAGCCAAAAGATGGACAACTCCAGCATGAACTGATTTCAGTATAACGGCTTAGGGCAAGAAGGTAGGTTTCCCATGGGCACCAACTTGGGGATAAAGTCTGCTGCTCCCAGGCCGATCTTCCTGGTATGGCGGCAAATCCCGCTCTCCCCAACTGCGGGGACTCCTAAGCTGCCGGTCTAAGAGAATTGCTAGGTATCGAATTCTCCGGCCCGTCACTTTTGTTTTCCCCCGCACCGCCGATAGAGCAAGAGTGCTTAGGTTTGGGTCAAAGAATGGCGCGGTACTAAAGTCGGATCCCGCGACCGACGAAAGAAAGAGGCGAGAGGTGACAGGGCGGAAAGTTATGTCGAACCTGAGAATGAATCAAGTCCTGGATCCCAACCGGACCGGTCGCGAGGCCGCGGACCTCGACCGTAACCTACGCCACCTGATCGTTGGGCAGGATGAGGCGATCCAGCAGATCGTCAACATCTACCAGATGCATCTAACGGGCATGAGTGCGCCCGGGCGCCCCGTCGGCAACTTCCTCTTCCTCGGCCCGACGGGCTCCGGCAAGACGCGCATTGTCGAAGCCACCGCGGAGAGTCTGGTGAAGAACTCGAAGAGCGTCATCAAGATCGATTGCGCCGAGTTCCAGCACAGCCACGAGATCGCCAAGCTGATCGGCTCACCCCCCGGCTACCTCGGCCACCGCGAGACGCATCCGCTGCTCAGCCAGGAAGTGCTGAACCACCATCACACGGACACCCTGAAGATCAGCTTCATCCTCTTTGACGAGATCGAAAAGGCGTCGGACGCGCTGTGGAATCTGCTCCTCGGCATCCTGGACAAAGCCACGCTCACCTTGGGCGACAACCGCAAGGTCGATTTCTCACGCGCCATGATCTTCATGACGTCCAACCTCGGCGTCACGGAAATGAACAACCTGGTCTCGCCGAAGTTGGGCTTCGCGCCCTTGGCGGCGAACGGCCAGGCGGCCGCCTCCGCCGGCGACGCCACCAAGCTGAACGACAAGGTCGCCAAGACCGGCGTCGACGCGGCCCGCCGCAAGTTTACGCCTGAGTTCATCAATCGTCTCGACAAGATCGTCGTCTTCAAGGCCCTCGGCAGTGACCAGTTGGAGCGCATTCTCGACATCGAGTTGAGCTTCGTCCAGCAACGCATTTTCCTTTCGAACCCGGACCGCGCCTTCGTCTTTGTCGCCACCCAAGCCGCGAAGAACTTCCTCCTCGGCGAAGGGACTGACCTGCGCTACGGCGCCCGTCATCTCAAACGCTCCATCGAGCGCTGCCTCGTGCAGCCCCTATCGAATCTGATCGCCACGGAGCAAATCCGCGGCGGCGACTACATCCGGGTCGATCACGCGGGTGAGGGTGGCGCCGAGGGCCAAACGCTCGTCTTCTCGAAGGAAGCCGAAGGGCTGCCGATCAACGCTATGGTGGAACTTGTTGATCACCACGTGCCGCACACGCTCTCCGCGCTAGCCAATGCAGTCGGCTTCGAAAGCACCCGCACGGTATCGGCGCGCTCCAGCCGCCGCAGCTAGTTCTGTTCTCCCAGCGCCGGTCAGACAGGCGTATGGTAGAGAGAGGAGTTTGCATGAAATCGTGGTTAGGGTTGGTGCTGTGGGTTGGATTGGCGACGGCACAGGTAGTGCCGGACCGTTACATCGTAGAGCTATCGGAAGCGCCCCTCGGCGCGGAAGTCCGGCTCAAAGGCAAGGCCGCTTTAGGCGACCGTCAACGCCTCATTCTGACGGAACAGGCGCAAGCTCGCAGCGCCGTACAGGCCTTGCGCGGCAAGGTCACTTCCTCGGTCGACAGCTTGATGAACGCGCTGTTCGTACGGCTCCCCGCCGGCCAGGATCCCGCGCAACTGGAGCAGCTTCCGGGCGTGAAGCACGTCTATCCCGTCCGTCTCTTCCGCAAAAGCCTGGACCGTGCCCTCAACCTCCACCAGGTGCCCGCGGCCTGGAGCCTGATCGGCGGCCGTGATCGCGCCGGGGCTGGAATCAAGATCGCCATCATCGACACGGGTATCTCTCCAGAGCATCCCGGCTTTCAGGACCCGGCTCTCCGTTTCCCCCCCGGTTTCCCGCGTGCCTCCTCGGACCAGAACCTGAAGCTGACCAATACCAAGATCATCGTCGCGCGCAGCTACGAGGACATTTACGAACTCGATGAACCCGACGACGCCCGCGACCGTGAGGGCCACGGCACGTCGGTGGCGATGTGCGCCGCTGGCGTCCCCAACCGCGGCCCGCTCGCATCCATTACCGGAGTAGCGCCGAAAGCGTGGATTGGCGGCTACAAAATCACGCCGCTGAATTCGGACAGCGCGGCCGAGGACGCCATTTTGAAGGCCCTCGACGACGCGCTCTCTGACGGGATGGACGTCATCAATCTCAGCTTCGGTTCGCTCTTCCCATTCCCCACCGGCCCGGACCTCCTGCCCGGCGTCGCCTTTGAGCGGTTGAAGAGCTTCGGCGTGATGGTGGTGGTGGCGGCCGGCAACGCTGGCCCTGGCCTCAATTCGCTCTCAGACTTTGCCCAACAGCCCTCCGTGATCAGCGTCGGGGCGATCCGCAATGATCGATTCTTCGGCGACAGCATCACCGTGGCGGGCCAGACCTATCTGGCCTTCGCCGGCACCGGCCCCCGGCCGACTTCCGCCGTGACGGGCCCGGTCGCCGACGTCGAAACGCTCGATCCCACCAGCTTCCTCTGCTCCCCGGCCGCCGCTGGTAGCCTCACGGGCAGGGTCGCGCTGATTCTGCGTGGCGTGTGTACCTTCGAGGAAAAAGCCAACAACGCCAAAGCCGGTGGCGCGGTGGCCGCGCTGATTTACACCGACGCGGCTCGCCCGGATGGCTTTACCCCCTCCGTCGGCACGGCCACGCTGCCCACCGTCCTTGTCAGCTATGCTTCGGGCGCAGCCATTAAGGCCGCGGTGAAGGCCGGTCCGGTCACGGCTTCCCTGCCCTTCCAACAAGCCGCCTTCACCCAGGACTACCGGCGCCTGGCGTCCTTCTCGAGCAAAGGCCCCACCACGGACTTCCGCATCAAGCCCGACCTCACCGCCACGGGTGATGACCTCTACAGCGCGACCCAAAAGGTGGACCCTGAGGGCGAGGGCTATTCCGAGGACGGCTACAGCATCATCGGCGGTACCAGCTTCGCCTCACCAATCGTCGCGGGCGCCGCCGCCGTGCTACGCAGCGCTCGTCCCGGGCTCACCGTGGATCAGTACAATTCGCTGCTGATCAACGGCGCGACGCCGCTGATGGTGAACGGCGGCCAGTTCATTGAGCGCGTCCAGCAGACCGGCACCGGCGTCCTGAACCTGGAGACCGCGCTGCGCAATACGGTAAGCATCTTACCGACTTCACTCACCTTCGACGTCGGCAATGGCTCGATTTCCGGCGCGCGCTCGGGCCACTATGGCCAGATCGCCATCACCAACCTCGGGCGCGTCGCGGACACCTTCCGGATTCGCTCCGTCCCCTATGACTCGGCCCCGGCGCTCACCTTCTCCGCCACGCCGGGCAGCTTCACCACCGAGCCGAATTTCACCTTGCCCCTGGCGCCGGGACAGACCAAGACCGTCTACGCCTATTGGAGTTCGCCGACCCCGCTGCCGCGCGGCGAATACCAGGGCCAAGTGGTCGTCGAAGGCACTAACTCCGCGGCCCTGATGCCCTACTGGTACGCGGCCCCAACGCTGATTCCGGCGCAGGTGCTCGAGATCAACCAAGCGCCCGCGCGCGCCCGGCCGGGCGCCCTGATCAACCTGTATCTGCGCGTCACGGACCTGGTGGGCTACCCCCTCACCACCGACGGCCAACTTCGTTTCACGGGAACGGCCTCCGCCGGCGCCACCATTGATCTGGCGCCCGGCGTCGTCTTTCCCAACCTGCGCCTGGTCCGTCTGCGCCTTGCCAACACGGCCCGCGCGAACGTCTTCCAATTGACCTTCGGCGGACTGGCGCCTATTTCGTACACTATTACCGGCGCCACCACACCTTAGGTTCGCTCTAATTCTTCCCGTCGACTGGCATCTCGCGCGGCTCGCTAAGCGGCGGCAACGCGGCCACGTCACGAACGTTTTTCTGGACGGCTACCGAACCAAAGAGGCTCAACAGGTACGACATCGCATAGAAGCCTTTCTCACTCAGCAGGATGGTCGCGTTCCAGAGTCCGACGGCCAGCAGGAGTAAACAGAGCGCCGCCGAGAGCCAGCTTAACCCGAGGTACAGGCCGGTCACCGGAATGCCTTCCAGCCTGTCGCGGACGCTCTTCTGCAGCGAGACCGAGGCGAAGAGGCCGAACATCAAAATCGTGAAGTAGTAGCCCTTCTCGTTCAATTCCATTTGGGCGTTCCACAGCCCGATATTGTAGCAAAGAGCTCCCGCGAGCAAGGCGAGCCAGGAGGTGCCCATGAAAGCGGCGCTCGGACGTTGAATCATCGCAAGAGGTTGTGTAGTTTGGATCATGCCCCATAGATGTGCAATCCAATGGCCTATTGCTATCTATCCTGTTTTCAACATCCAGCCGGATCTTCAGCTAAAGGCATGAACATTTAACGACCTAGCAGAGATCACCTACTGTACAAGCGGCCTCAGCTTGAGGTTGCGAAAGGCGACACTGGAGTCGCCGTGGTTCTGCAGAGCGATCGCGCTCGGCGACTTGCTCTTGCTTAGGACGTCCGCACTCAGCGCCGAGGCCAGCACGCGGACCCCGTTTACCCAATGCTCCACCAATTCACCGCGCACGATCAGACGGGACGTGTTCCACTCGCCCGCCGGACGCTCCGCATGTTTGGAGGGCGCGGCGTAGCCATACAGCGCCCCCGTGCCGCGATCTGGCCCTCGCTGAGCATCGGCGTGGCGCTGATCGTCAATCAGTTGGAATTCGAGCGCGTGCAAGTAAGTATGGCCGCGCTCCTCCGGCTTAAGGGCGCGTCGCGGCGAAGGCTGCCCTTCGAGGTAACCGGGCTTCGTGTGAATCAGAAAAGTGCTGCGCAGAATGCGGTACTTCACGCCGCTGTTGCCGCCTGGTTCGATCCGCCAATCAAAGAGGAATTCGAAATCCGTGTACTCGGCCGCCGTCACCAGGTCTTCGAGAATCCGCGGCGACCGGGTGGCCACCAGGCAGCCGTCCTCGATCTTCCAGCTATCGCCGGGTGGCTCTTTGCTGGCGGGGTCCACCCAGCCTTGGTAGGTGCGGCCATCGAAGAGGAGCGTCCAACCGCTCGCCTTCTCCGCTGGAGTCAGCGTATTGTGCTCCGCGGCAAGCGCCGCCAGCGCCAGCGCAAAACTAGCGAGCCACACGAAAGCCAATCTCCTGCAGAATCATGCCCAACCGTCGCGTGTCACCCTGGGCGACGAAAGCCTGGTCTACTTTCACCGTCACCAGCGCGCGGTTGCGCGGCCAATGCACCGGCGCGGTCTTCAAGTCATAGAGGCCAGCGCCGGCATAGCGCTGTCGGCCAACCTCCCGGCCATCCACCTCGACCGTCACTTCGCGCGCCGGCGCGGCGTCCGGAATGTAGAGCTTCACTTCCAGCGGCGCGACCTCGCCGTTCGCCTTCAAAAAAACTGAGCCTTGCTCGCCCATCCAGCGAAACTTGCCGCTCTCTAGCTGATAGATGCCGCTCACCAAGTGGCTCTCGGCCGCCGGATCGCCCATCGCCAGGAAGGAGAGCGTCGGCTGCTTTTCCACGACGATATCGGCGCGGACCACATCCACCGGATCGCGCGAAATGTCGAACGGCAGCAGCCCCATGCTCGCCGTCGACCAGGCCGAACGGGCCGTCAAACCCACCAACCGCAGCGGCATCGACGGCGTAATCGCCGTCTGGGCGAAGGGCGTCAGCGTGCCGCCGCCGGTGGTGTAAGGAATCGGGTAAGCGAGTTGGCTCGACAGCACCAGATCCCCGGGCTGCACCGCTTGGCCCAGGCGCAGCGGGAGCCCGCCGAGCGCCTCGGCGTAGTAGCGCAGCCCCCACTCGCCGTTCACCCAGACGCGGCGATTGGCGAACTCGCCCTGATGCCGCGCGACGAACTCCTGGTAGCCCTTCCAATGCTGGTAATTCGCCACCGCCAGTGCGGCTCCCACCAAGGCCTGCAGGGCGACCCCCGCCGCCAGGAGTCGCGTGCGGCCCGCCAGTACCCGGGTCGTCAGTAGAGCAGCGGCGGGGAGCAGCGGCAGCAGATACCGCGCGGAGCCCGCGAAGAACAACACCAATGCCGCCGCGAAGAAGATCCCCAGCCAGCCCACCAGAAACCAGTGGGTCGAATCGAAACGGCGGCGGTACTTCCAGAGCGTACCCACCATGGCGCCGGTAAGCAGCGGCCCCACGACGAAAAAGAGATGGCCGCTCAGCGCGGCGGCATTGCGCAGCTTGGCCGACAGGCGTTGCAGGCCGTACTCGCTGAAGTACCCCGCCGCCACCGCCACCGGGAACGCGCCGCCCGTGACCCGCTCAAAGATCGTCCAGACGATCAGCACGAGAGCCGGCGTGCAGGCAAGAATCCAGCCCGCGCGCCAATCGCGCTGCTTCAGCCACAGGTACAACCAGAGGATCGGCACCAGCGTCACCGCCTGGTACGCCGCCAAGCCCGCACAGGCCAGTAGCGGTACCGCCAGCCACGTCTTCCGATAGACAAACGCCGCCACGCCACCGAGCCAAAACGCGAACAACGGCAGGTCACTTTCGAGCGAATTGCCGCTCACCAGAAAAGCCGGCGACGCCACCACCAACGCCGTCGCCAGCACCGGATGCGGCGACTCGCGCCGCGCCAGCGCCCACATGCTGCCGACCGCCAATAGCGATAGCAGCAGATAGAAGCCATGCAGCGTGGCTTCGCGCAGCTCTCCGGTTAATGCCAGAATGCCCGTCAAAAGCCAGGCGTTCAGCGGCGGATGCGGATGGCCGCGCATATCGACGTCCTTACCTTGAAAGACGTAGTGCGCGTGGTGCGGGTGCAGGGGGTCAGTCTGGCCGTACATGGCGCTGGCCAGATAGTAGTAGTCGTCGCCCTGGATGGGGTGCGACAGAAAGACCAAGCGGGCCGCGAGGGCGGCCCCCACTAGCAGCAGCAGTGAAACGAGCCGAGGTACGGTCACCGCGCGGACTCCACTTCGGCGAGCCCATCGCGTAAGGGGCTCAAAAAAGTACCATGCGGTTTCCGGCCCCGTAACGAACCCCGACCGTAAGGGAGGGGATAGCTTCGCAAGCCCCGTCGGTCAAAAAGCCGCTCAAAGTCGGATGTATGCAGAAAAACGCCCGCGGGCCAAGCATCCCCTCCCTTACGGTCGGGGTTCGTTAGCGGTACGTCTGCCGATACAAACCACACGGTCACAGCCTAGTCCGCGGCACGGCTAACGGGCACCTGCGGACGCCAACGCAGCACCGGCTTACGCGCGGCCAGCGTCTCATCCACGCGGCTGACGCGCGTGTTGTAAGGCGCTTTCAGCACGAACTCCGGATCGGCTTCAATCTCCTTGGCGATTGCCGTCATGGCATCGACGAAGAGGTCGAGCTCTTGCTTGGGCTCCGTCTCGGTCGGCTCAATCATCATCGCGCCGGGCACGATCATCGGAAAGGCCGTGGTGTAAGGATGGAAGCCGTAGTCGATCAGGCGCTTGGCGATGTCCATCGTCTTCACGCCGCGCTTCTCCTGGCGCGAATGGCTAAACACCACTTCGTGCATGGAGGGCGACTGGTAGGGCAGGTCGAAGTGCGGCTCCAGGCGTTTGCGCAGGTAGTTCGCGTTGAGCAACGCATCCACGGTCGCGTTCCGCAAGCCGGGTCCGCCGTGGGCCATGATGTAGGCCAGCGCGCGGACCAGCACGCCGAAGTTGCCATAAAACGCCCGAACCTTGCCGATCGTGTCGGGCCGGTTGTAGTCCCAGGTCCAAGCGCCATTCTCTTGCTTCAAGCGCGGCGTCGGCAGGTAGGGCTCGAGGTGCGCGCGCGCGGCGACGGCGCCCGCGCCGGGTCCCCCACCGCCATGCGGCGTCGACATCGTCTTATGCAGATTCAAGTGCATCACGTCCATGCCGAAGTCACCCGGCCGTGCAATGCCGACCAGCGCATTCATGTTGGCGCCGTCCATGTAGACTTGCCCGCCCTTGGCATGCACGATGCCCGCGATGCGGACGATATTCTCTTCGAAGACGCCCACGGTATTCGGATTCGTCACCATGAAAGCGGCGACGTCCTCGTTCATGGCCGCGTCGAGCGTGGCGGGGTCCACCATGCCTTTGTCGTTCGACTTGAGCGTACGGACCTCGTAGCCCACCATCGCCGCCGTCGCCGGATTCGTGCCGTGCGCCGAGTCCGGCACCAGCACGATCTTGCGCGGATTGCCCTGCTTTTCGAGGTAGGAACGAATGACGAGAATGCCCGTCATCTCGCCGTGCGCACCGGCGGCCGGCTGCAGCGTGACGCTCTCCATGCCCGTAATCTCGCCGATGGCCCGCTCGAGTTCCGCGGTGATCGCCATGGCTCCCTGCGAGAGATCCTCGGGCTGATAAGGATGCGCCCACGCCAGGCCCTCGGTGCGGGCCACGAGCTCATTCACGCGCGGGTTGTACTTCATCGTACAACTGCCTAGCGGGAAGAGCCCGAGGTCAATGCCATAATTCCAGGTGGAAAGCCGCGTGAAATGGCGGATCACTTCCACTTCGCTCACTTCGGGGAAATCCGTGATCTCATCCCGCGTATTGCCCGCGCCCAGCACCTTGCGCGGATCGACGGCCGGCACGTCGAGCGGCGGCAACTGGTAGCCGATCTTGCCCGGCGAACTGGACTCAAACAGCAAGCCCTCGTTCTGGTTGAGAATCTGAACCGTCTTGCCTAAACTCATGCGCACACCTCGGCCACGGAATCCATCTCCTGCTTCTTGTTCATCTCGGTCGCACACCACAGCGCGCAGTCCGCCAGTTCCGGGTAGAAGTCACCCAGCGGAATGCCGCCGATGATCTTGCGCTCCCGTAGCGCCGCGTTCTGCCCCGCCGGCGAGCCGTTTTTCGCCTTCGCGACAAATTCATTGAAGAACGGACCGTCAAAGCGCAGCGGCAACTTACTCGCCAGATAATGCGCTTTCGAAAGATTCTGGTGCGCCAAGTCACGCAAGCCCTGCTTGCCGTAGACGCCCATGAAGACCGTCGCCATCAGCGCGATCAGCGCCTGATTCGTACAGATGTTCGACGTCGCCTTTTCGCGGCGAATGTGTTGCTCGCGCGTTGAGAGCGTCAGGCAGTAGGCGCGCCGACCATCAGCATCGCGGGTCTCGCCAGCCAGGCGGCCAGGGATCTGCCGGATGAATTTCTCCTTGGTCGCGATTACGCCGGCGTAAGGTCCGCCGTAGCTTGGCGAGATGGCGAAGCTCTGCAACTCGCCGCAAACGATATCGGCTTCGGTGGCGGGCTCCAGCAGCCCCAGCGACACCGCTTCGGTAAACACCCAGATCAGCAACGCGCCGGCCTTGTGCGCGATCTCCGCGATCGCCGCCGCGTGCTCAATGCCGCCGAAGAAATTGGGCGACTGCACGATCACCGCCGCCGTGTGGCCGTCCACGTGTTTGGCCAAGTCGTCCAGATCCACCGTGCCGCGCTTGCTGTCGTATGCCGCGGTCTCCACCGGCAGGCCCTGGCGCTTTAGGTAAGTATCGAGCACCTGCCGGTACTCCGGATGCACGTTCCGCGCCACCACCACCTTGTCGCGTCCGGTGATCCGGCAAGCCATCATCGCCGCCTCGGGCACCGCCGTCGAACCGTCGTACATGGAGGCGTTGGCCACGTCCATGCCCGTCAGTTGGCAGATCATCGTTTGGAACTCGAAGATCGTCATCAGCGTGCCCTGCGCCATTTCGGCCTGGTACGGCGTATACGACGTGAGGAACTCGCCGCGTGAGGCGATCACGTCACACATCACCGGACGGTAATGCGCGTAGACACCCCCACCCAGAAACGACGTGTAACCCGAGGCGCACTCCGCCGCACGGGCCTTAAAGTAGTCGACAATCTCGTATTCGGAAAGGCCAGGCGCGATATCCAATGGCTTTTGGATCACCGCGTCGGCGGGCAAATGAGCGTGTAGCTCGTCCAGGGACTTCATGCCGATCACGGCCAGCATCTCCTGGCGCTCAGAATCGGACTTAGGCAGATATCGCAATCGATTACCTCAAACGAAGAGACGCAGTTATGCGCCGATATACTTTAGATAGTCCGCCGCGCTCATCAGACTCTTTACTTCGTCCGGCGCGGACAACTTTATCTTCACCAGCCAAGCCACCCCGTGCGGGTCTTCATTGAGCTTTTCCGGCTGCGTGGCGAGTAACGTATTCACTTCCAATACCTCGCCCGACACCGGCGAATAGATGTCGGAAACGGCCTTCACGCTCTCCACCGAACCGAACGTGGTGTGCGACGCCAGCGCCGCGCCGAGCTTCGGCAAGTCCACGTAGACAATGTCGCCAAGCTCCTTCTGCGCGTGGTGCGTGATGCCGATGGTGCCCACCCCACCCTCCACGCTCACCCACTCATGTTCCTTGGTGTACGAGTAATTTTCGGGATACATATTAAGCCTTGCCTCTCTTATAAAACGGAGTCGGCGCCACCACCGCACCCACAGGCTGGTTGCGCACCAGAATTTCAAACTCCGTACCCACCGCGGTGTGCGCCGTGGGCAAATAACATAATCCGATATTTCGCGGCGTGCCACCGGCTGACAACGTCGGCGACGGACTGCCGGACGTCACCCAACCGGCCTTCACCCCGCCGATCTGCGCCTCGTAGCCGTCACGGCCAATGCCCCGCCCCGTCATCTCGAAGCCCACCAGTTGCCGCGTCAGTTGACCCTTCTGCGCCAGCAGCGCCGCGCGGCCAATGAAGTCCGGCTTGTCGAATTTCACAATCCACGAGAGACCGGCTTCGAGCGGCGAAATGCTGGCATCGATCTCGTGCCCATAGAGGGCCATCTTCGCTTCCAGACGCAGCGTATTCCGCGCGCCGAGCCCCGCCGGCTTCAGTCCGAACTCTTCGCCCGCCACCAGCAACGCCCGCCAAATCCGCGCCGACTCCGCCGGCGCGAAATAAATCTCAAACCCGTCCTCGCCCGTATAGCCCGTCCGCGCAATCCGCGCCGGCGTGCCCGCCACCTCGCCGTCGGTGAACCAGTAATACTTGATCGCGGCAAGCGGCGTTTTGGTGAGCTTCTGCAGCACCTCCAGCGCCCGGGGACCCTGAATAGCCAACTGCGTATAGCGATCCGAAGAAAGCTCCACCGTGGCGTCGAAGCGATTGTGCTCCACGATGTGCGCGAAGTCCTTCTCCTGGTTGCCGGCGTTCACGCAGATGAAGTAATGGTCATCGGCCACTTTGTGGACCAAAATGTCGTCCACGAAGCCGCCCGTCTCATACAGCAAGCCCGAGTAATGCGCCTGGCCGGTCTGTAGCTTCGCCGCCCAATTCGACGAGATGTGGTCCACCAAATCGAGCGCCTGCGGCCCGCGGATGTCGATCTCGCCCATGTGGCTGACGTCGAACAGACCAGCCGCCCGGCGGACCGCATGGTGCTCGTCCACCAGCCCCGAGTACTGCACGGGCATGTCCCAGCCGCCAAAATCGACCATCTTGGCGCCGTGGTCCCGGTGCGTAGCGTTCAAGGCAGTCTGTTTCAGGGGCGCGGGAGGGGCGGAATCTTGGGACATGAGCGGAATCCCCACTATAGCAATGGCCTTTAGCGGCCCGCTACGGGCAGTTCCAAATAGCTGGACGCCCCGGGAGCATGGTGAATGCGTTGCGTCGCCTTTCGATAGTCACCCGGCTTGGCCAGAAAGATGTTGGCCACGAAGCTCTGCGGATTCCGGTCATACAGGGGAAACCAGCTTGATTGCACCTGCACCATCAGCCGGTGCCCCGGCAGCACGACGTGGTTCGCGTTCGGCAGCGCAAAACGATAGGCCAACGGCTGACCCGGCGTAATCGGCCTGGCCACCTCCAGGCTCTCCCGATAGCGGCCGCGGAAGATGTCCGCCGCGATCATCAACTGGTAACCGCCCATCGATGGCTGCTCAGCGACTTCATCGGGATAGACGTCGATCAGCTTCACCACCCAGTCGGCATCCGTGCCCGTCGTCGAGGCGACCAGATTCACCAGCGGCTCACCGGTCAGCTTCAGCGGCTCGGTGAGCGCCTCCGAAACGAAGGACACCACGTCCGTCCGGCCCGACGCTTCGCGCTGATCGTCCACCAGCCAGAAAGGCCACGTCCGTCCATTGTCGTAGGCGACCGGCTGAATCGGACGCGCCCGAAACGGCACCGGCTTGCGTGGGTCAGAGACGTACTCCGTGTACGCCTCGCCGCTCGCCGGCGGCGAGAAGGCCAGCGCGTCGCCGCCTTGCAAGTACAACTTCCGCGATGACGTCCCGGCCGGTGGCCACGCCGGCAGACGCCGCCAGGTATTGGTGCCCGTCTCAAACGCAGTCACCGGTGCAATATCGGCCTTGGGCGCGCCGTCCTTCAAATAGGCGTCGAGAAAGGGCCGCAGAATCTCGCGGCGAAACGTGCGGCCGGTATCGCTGTGGAAGCGCAACGCCCCTAACGTGCTCGCCTCGCCAATCTGCTGGCCGTGGTGCCAGGGCCCCAGCACCAGAAAGAGCTTATCGTTCCCCGTGTCTTTGGGCTCCAGCGCCTTGTAGACCGCGGGCGCGCCGTAGATGTCCTCCTGATCCCACAGGCTATGCACCAGCATCGTGGGCACCTTCAGGGGCAGCGCCGCCAGCACACGATCCATGGCTTGCTCGCGCCAGAAGGCGTCGTAGGACGGATGCTCCACCAGCTTGTTCCAGAAGCCCATCTGATCCAGTCCCCGCAGTTTCGCCAGGTCGCCGGCTGACCCCGCTTGCAGGAACATGTCGTACTCGTCAAAATGCGTAGTCCACCAACTGCTGGCCGGATCGCCCTCCCGCGTCGCTTGCTGGTTCCAGATGTAGGCCATCATCTGCTGCCGGAATGCGCCGTTGTGGAACCAGTCATCACCCCGCCAGCCATCCACCATCGGATTCATCGGCACCGCCACCTTCAACGCCGGATGCGGATTCACCAGCGCCATCAGCGGCAGAAAGCCGTTGTAAGAGATTCCCAGAATCCCCACCTTGCCGTTCGACTCCGGCACGTGCTTCGTCAGCCATTCAATCGTGTCGTAGGTGTCCGTCGAATGGTCTACCGGCGTCGGATTCCGCGGACCGCTCAGCGGCCGGTTCATCACGTAATCGCCCTCCGAGCCATACTTGCCGCGAACGTCCTGCACCACCCGGATATAGCCGCCCTCCACGATCACGTCAACGGCATTGTCGTAGCCCGTCAGCACCGGACCCAGATGAGCGCTCTGCGCGTGGCTGGTGAGCGCCTTGGCGTCGTAAGGAGTCCGCGTCAGCAGCATCGGCGCGTTCTTAGCGCCCTTGGGCACCAGGATCACCGTGAAGAGCTTCACACCATCGCGCATGGGGATCATCGCATTTTCCCGGCGATACTCAAACGAACCCGGCGGAATGGCCACCTGGGCGGGCGTCTCCGAACGAAAGGCCGGATACTGTTGCGCGTTGAGCGTCAGAAGCAGAAGCAAGGCGTACATAAGGTTTAGCGTCACACAAAACCTTTGCTTCGGGCCAAGGCAGGGTGTACACTCCTCAGTCATGGCCAAATACCTGATTCAAGCCTCCTACACCGCCGAGGGCCTTAAGGGCCTCGCCAAAGACAAAGCCTCTGGCCGCAAGGCCGCGGTCGCCGCCGCGGTGAAGTCAGTGAAAGGTAAAGTGGACTCCTTCTACTTCTCCTTCGGCACCGACGACGTGGTGCTCATCGTCGACGCCCCGGACAACATCGCGGTCGCCGCCCTGTCGCTCCTGGTCAGCGCTTCCGGCCTCGTCAAACTACGCACGACGCCGCTACTCACCATCGACGAAGTGGACCAGGCCTTGGCGCTCCCGTCCGCCTACCGAGCGCCCGGCTCCTAAAGAATCGTAAAGACTCGGTAAATGTGGCAACTCATGGGGCGCGGATCCCGTAAGCTGTGACAGTCCCATGAAAGCGATTGCTCTTTTCTGCCTGGCCGCCGTCACCCTCCTGGCCCAGACCCCGCCGCCCCACTTTGCCTGGAACGGCGACAAGGTCCACGAGATCCGCCTGCGCTTCGCCCAGCCCGGCTACTGGGAGCAATTGGCCAAGAACTACCTCGGCACCGAACAAGAGGCGGAATACCTGGAGGCCTCACTCGAGTGGGGCCCCTACCAGTTCGCCTCCGTCGGCGTACGCTTCAAAGGCAACAGCTCCTACAGCGGCGCGCGCACGCTCAAAAAGCCCTTCCGCATCAAGCTGAACGAATTCGTCAAAGGGCAAAAGATTGAGGGCATCGGCGCGTTCAACCTGAGCAACGGCATCAACGACCCCAGCTTGGTCCGCGAAAATCTCTACTACGAAATCGCCGCCGCTTTCGGCCTGAAGGCGCCCCGCGCCAACTACGCCGCCCTCTACGTCAACGACGAGTACCTTGGCCTCTACGTGCTCGGCGAAGTCGTCAACAGCGACTTCCTCAAGAACTACTTCGGCAAGAACGAAGACACCGGCAACCTCTACAAGGCCAACATAGGCGCCACCTTCGACTACCTCGGCGAGGACAAAGTCAAGTACAAGGATGTCTGGGAGAAGCAGACCAACGAAGACGCCGACGACTGGTCGGACCTGATTGAGCTCTGCCGCATCATCGGCCAAACCCCAGCCGCCGAATTGAAGACGAAGCTCGAACCGCTGATGGATATCGACAGCGCCCTCACCGCGCTCGCGCTCGACAATCTCACCGTCAACCTCGATAGCTACGTCGTGATGAGCCAGAATTTCAACATCTACCGCCGCCCCTCGGATAGGCGCTGGGTGTGGATCGTCTGGGACCCGAGCCTCGCCTTTGGAGCATTCCCGGGCGGCGCAACCGGCCAAGCCGCGGTCGAGTTGCCCACGGAGTTCGTACAAGCCAATGGCGGGCCCGGCGGTGGCGGACCACCCGGCGGCATGCCGCCCCCCGGCCTACCACCGGGACAGCCAGGCCCGTTTCCGGGCGCCGGTAACGCCGCACCCGCCACGCGACCCCTGGCCACCAAGCTCTGGGCCGTCCCCGAGTACCTCGAACGCTATCGCCAGATTTACCGCGCCTTCCTCGATCGCGACGCCCTGGGCGACGGCCTACTCACGCGCGCCAACACCCTGCGTGACCTGATTCGCCCCTACGTCGTCGCCGACAAGCAGTTGCTAGTCAGCCAGGACGACTTCGCCAGAGCCATCACCGCACCCTTGACGTCTGCCACTCAGCCCGGCCGTGGCTTCGGCAGTGCGCCGGGAATCCAAACTCTGGTAGAGGGCCGCCGCGCTTGGCTGAAGTCCCAATTCGACAAACAGACTCTGCCCACCGCCGCGCTCGACTCGCCCACCACGGCCCTCACCTTCGTCCCCGGCGGACCCCCTCAACGCATCGACCTCAACTTCACCGGCATCAAAACGCCCCCCAGCTTCAGCGCTTACGCCAGCACCCAAACGGGCGGCACGTGGCTCACCACCTCCGTCACGGGCGGTCCTCTCCCCGGCGCGGTCAGTGTTGCCGCCAACGCCGCTGGCCTCGCTCCCGGCAGCTACACCGGAGCCGTCACCGTGTACCTCGGCGGCGCCACACCACTCGTCATTCCGGTCACCCTCACCGTCCCCGGCAACTGACGTGAAATCTGGACAGCCCGCCGCGTTAAACGCTCAGAAAAACTGTGCGGCCTGCGGTCTTGGACCTCCTGACGAACCCCGACCGTAAGGGAGGGGATCGCGCTGCAGGCATTCATCGATCAAAAAGCCCAATGAAATCTCCTGTTTCATGAATAGGCGCCCAAGCCAGACTTCCCCTCCCTTACGGTCGGGGTTCGTTGTGGGCACGTCTGCCGATTTTTTCTGAGCCTCTCAGCTCAGACTCAGAGGTGGGGCAAAGTAGCGGATTTTCCCCGAAAACCCAGCAAAAAAGCACAACGGATGGGAAGCTACTTCGACTTCTGCGGCGCCCAACGCAAAAGCAGGAAGATGCCGGTGGCGCCAGCGACACAGGCGGCGGCAGTCCAACTCTCGGCCGAGAAAAGCGCACTAGTCTGGCTGCTCTCTTCCGCACCCGAGATGATCAACATCGCGAGCAGACCGCAAGCGGCGAGCGCGAACAGGACCAAGGCCGTGCGCGCCGCCTTGCGGGCCCAACCGAACCGGAAAGCGAAGCCCATCGCCGCCACCAGGCTAAACAGCGGCGCGCCGACGCAAGCCAGCAACGAAAGAATCTCAAAAGGATTGTCCCCACGAACAAAGTTGGGATCCGCCATCGACGCATTCAACAGCCTCGTCACAAAAAGAAAGACAAAGGCCGTGGCGCCGGCGGTGAGCATCAAGGACGCTCGCAGGTGGGAAGAAAGCGGCATCAGCCAGCCGCGGGTTCAAGCTGGGCTGACATCGAGCCCTGGCTCTTCGGCATGCGCCAGTCGGCGCCATAGCTATGCACTTGTTCGCGGGCAAACTCGGCGGGCTCGCGTTCACACGTGAGGATCACCGTACGGCCAGTGGCATCCACTTCCACCGCATGGTTATACGCCGAGCCGGGGGAGAGCAGAAAGAGCTTTTGCAGCATTTCGATCACATAGTCGTAGGTGTGGTCGTCGTCGTCTAAAAGTACCACGTGGAAAAGATCCGCATGGTCGTCACCAAGCTGACCAGATTGGTCGACATCGATATCGGGAGAAACAATCGTGGGGGACATACGACAGGAATCAAAGCCTCAATCATGAACAGGGTCGAACGGCTTAGCATACTTCTGGCCGAACCACCCTATTGTACTCGTCTGGAAATCAAAAGATAAGTACTAGTGGTTACTTTTTTCAGCTACGCTTGCATGATTTCTTCGATGCCGGTCTCTTTTTGCAGCCGCTGCATCCCGCGCAGCCAACGATCATAGTCCGCGCCCTTGCGCCTGAAGTATTCTGCTACATCCGGATGCGGCAGAATGAGGAATTTCTCGCTAGCCAGACCCTCAATCACCGCCGACGCCACCGCCGCGGGCTCCAAGGCCGTCTCCACCAAAAAATTCATTGACCCTTGGCTCGCCTCTTCGAGCAACGCCGTCCGCACGCCTTGCGGACACAGCGCGAAGACCTTCAGGCCCCGCGCACCAAACGTAATCGCCAGCCACTCCGCGAAGCTCATCGCCGCATGTTTCGACACCGCATAGGGCGCCGAGCCCAACTGCGTCAAAAGCCCCGCCGCCGACACCGTCTGTAACATCGCGCCGCCACCGGCGCGCAGCATCCGCGGCACCAAGTGTCGCGCCAGCCACACATGCGACATGAAGTTGATGCGCATAATGCGATCCCACGCGGCGTCGCTCACCTCGAGTCCGCCTTCCATGCCGATGCCCGCGTTCGAACAGAAAAGTCCGATGGGCCCGTAAGCAGACTCCACGGCTTCCATCAGCTTGACGAGATCCGCTTCCACCGCCACATCGCAAGCGATCGCCATACCCCCAAAGCCCCCAGCGACTCGTTGCGCCGCCGCCAGGTCCAGATCGGCCACCACCACGGCGCGGGCGCCTTCGGCGGCGAATCGCTCCGCCAGCGCGCGGCCAATCCCGTTCGCGCCGCCCGTCACCACACAGACTTGATCTTTCACCGTCATCGTAACGCTACACTATCATTGATGCGTTGCTACCAGGTAGAAAGCTTCGGCCTCGATCATCTCCAACTCGCCGAACGCCCCGTCCCCGCGCCAGGACCTGGACAGGCACTCGTCCAGATCAAAGCCGTCTCCCTCAACTACCGCGACCTGATGATGGTGCAAGGCGTCTACAACCCCAAGCTGAAGCTGCCGCTGATTCCCTGCTCCGACGGCGCCGGCGTCGTCCTCGCCGTGGGCGAAGGCGTCACCCGCGTCCAGCCGGGTGACCGTGTCATGGGCATCTTCTCGCAGACCTGGATCTCGGGCCCCGCCAATCGCGAGCGCTCCGCCGGCACCCTCGGCGGCCCGCACGATGGCACACTCAGCGAACAGCGCCTCTTCGCCGCCGAAGGGCTCGTCCATACGCCGGCCTACTTAACGGACCACGAAGCCGCCACGCTGCCCTGCACCGCCGTCACCGCCTGGCACGCGCTCGTCGAGCGCGGCCAACTCGCCGCCGGTGAGACGGTGCTCATCCAAGGCACCGGCGGACTCTCCATCGCCGCCCTGCAAACCGCCCGCCTCCTCGGCGCCCGCGTCATTGTCACTTCCTCCAGCGACGAGAAGCTCGCCCGCGCCCGCGCCCTGGGCGCTTCCGACGGCATCAACTACAAGAAGACGCCGCAATGGGATAAGGCCGTCCGCGAACTCACCGGCGGCGTCGGCGTGGATCATGTCGTTGAAGTCGGCGGCGCGGGTACCCTCAACCAAAGCCTCCGCGCCGTTCGCCTCGGCGGACACATCGCCGTCATTGGCGTCCTCGGCGGCGCCAGTTCCACAGAACTCAGCGTCGTTCCCGTGCTAATGCAGAATCTGCGCGTGAACGGCGTCTTCGTCGGCAATCGCGACATGTTTGAGGCGCTGCTGCGCGCCTACACCCTGGCCGGCACCCGTCCCGTCGTCGACCGCGTCTTCCCCTTCGCCGCTGCCCGGCAGGCTTTTGACTATCTGGCCAGCGGCCAGCACTTCGGAAAAATCGTCATTGAGATTGGAAACTAAGAGAGACCCATGCGTAGAGAGATTACCGGCTGGTATAGCGAACGCCTGTTCCAGCACATGCCGCTTGTGGCGTACGGCCACTACGGCCCGCCCGTCCTGATGCTGCCCACCGCGGCCGCCGACTTCCTGGAGTACGAACGCTTCCAGTTGGTTGACTCCGTGCGCTGGTTCCTTGACCAGGGCAAGGTGAAGCTCTACTCCGTCGACAGCGTCAACAAGCTGGCCCTGCTGAATGACCATGCTTCTCCCCAGGAGAAGATCTCCTGGCTGCGCCGCTACGATGGCTACCTCACCGAGGAAGTGCTGCCGCTCATCCGCGCTGACTGCGGCGGCGGCGACGTCAAGCCCATGATCATGGGCATCAGCCTGGGCGCGTCTCTAGCCGCCAATACCTTCTTCAAACACCCGGACCTCTTCAGCGGCGCCATGCTCATCAGCGGCAGCTACGATCTGCGCAATTACTTCAATGGCTACTACAACCAGGACGTCTACTTCAATAACCCGGTAGACTTCGTCGGCGGCATGTACGAGGGCTATCACCTCGACGTCCTACGCCACCACGGCAAACGCATCATGATCTTCACCGGCCAAGGCAACTACGAAGCCCCCGGCCGCGCGCGCCAGCTCTCTGGGATTCTTTCGTCCAAAGGCATCCCCAACCAACTCGACGTCTGGGGTCACGACGTCACCCACGATTGGCCCTGGTGGCGCAAGATCCTCCCAGAGTACTTCGGACGCCTCTTCAGCTAAATCCATCGCCGCATGCGCCGCATTTCGCCGACGATTCCAGCCACCCTAACGAACCCCGACCGTAAGGGAGGGGATCGCTCCGCAAGCTGTCAGACATCAAGAAGCCCAAGGATCCAAGCTCCGTTCATCCAGCCAAAATGTGCTGGGATCCCTGACAGCCCATCGCGTGAGCGATGGGTTACCGTGCGGGGAATATGCCTATTTAGCTGGGCTTCTCGCCGGTCAGACAATGTAACCCACCGCTCACGCGGTGGGCTGTTTGGCGAAGCCGGCATATCGTTCGCCAACGGAGCTTGCCTGACATGACCCTGCCGCCCGACCTGCCGGCGCCCATCCCCGCCGTCCGTGATCGCCAGCCCGTCCACACCGTCTACGGCGGCGCGCAACTCTTCGCGCCTGGCCTTGCCGCGAAGCTGGGCGCCCGCGCGCTCGACACTCTGCGGCGCTATGGTCCGCCAGACGGCACCTCGCCGACGGTGGCCAGCCGCCTCGCCGCCAAGCTCGCCAGCGCCCCCGTCGAGGACCTACGCATCGACTTCGAGGACGGCTTCGGCCCCCGCTCGGACGCCGAAGAGGACCACTACGCCACCTCCGCGGCCCAAGCGCTCGGTTCGCCCGGCCATCTGCTCGGCCTGCGCGTCCGTTGCCTGAACGCCGAAACCGGCCATCGCTGCTTGCGCACGCTGGACTTGTTTCTCCGCGCCGCCGGCCGCTTGCCCCCTGGCTTTCGTGTCACCCTACCCAAGGTCGAGTCGCCCAAGCAGGTGGAATTCTTCGTTCGTGTTCTCCGCGAACTCGAGGGCGAATTGGGCCTCGCGCCCATCGGCCTCGAAATCATGATCGAGACCCCCGCCGCCACCCAGTGCCTGCCACAACTTCGCGAGGCCGGCGCCGGCCGCGTCATCGGAGCTCACCTCGGCGCCTACGACTATCTGGCCTGGTGCGGCATCCCCGTCCAGGAGCAGCATCTGCTCCATCCCCTCTGCGATCATCTGCGCGCCACGATGCAAGCCGCCTACGGAGGCACCGGCATCGCTTTGGTGGACGGCGTCACGACGGTCTTTCCCGCCCCGGTCGACAAAGCGAATCCAGAGAACCCGGCCAATCGCGAGTCCGTTCAGGAAGGCTGGCGCCTGCACCTCCAGCACATCCACCACTCGCTCCAGTTCGGCTTTCACCAAAGCTGGGACCTGCACCCCGCGCAACTCGTCTCCCGCTACGCCGCCGTCTACAGCTTCTACGAGCGCAGCCAGGAGGAGAACGGCCGCCGTCTCCGCACCTTTTTGACCGCCGCCGCCCAAGCCACCCTCGCCGGCAATCGCTTCGACGACGTCGCCAGCGCCCAAGGCCTCCTCGATTACTTCCTTCGCGCGCGCGCCTGCGGCGCCCTCACCGAGGGCGAAATCACAGCCCTCACCGGCTTAAGCTCGCAGGCGCTCGAAACCAGATCCTTCGCCCGCATTCTCAACGACTCCCGGCCCTAGTACCACCCGGCTGGAACCGCTTGGACTTTCAGCCTACTGGACCCACGCAGCTTTGCGGCCGATAGTAGGTTGAGACTCTTCACAAAGGATTTTTCATGCGTTTCTACCGAGCAATCGTCATCGCGGCCCTCTCCGTGGCCGCCTCTTTCGCCGCCGATGTGGACGGCAAGTGGGCGGGTAAGATCGTTACCCCCCGCGGCGATGTACCCATGTCTTTTGACCTCAAGACCGAGGGCGAGAAAGTCACCGGCACGGCCGTCGGGCCGCAAGGTCAGGTCCCCGTCAGCGCCGGGCTCTATACGGACGGCAAGCTCAGCTTCCAATTGCGCTACCAATTCTCCGGACAGAACATGGTTTTCCACTACCAGGGTGTCGTCGTGGAAGACGAGATGAAGATGATGCTGG
Organism: Bryobacteraceae bacterium; assembly: GCA_019752335.1. Taxonomy (GTDB): domain Bacteria; phylum Acidobacteriota; class Terriglobia; order Bryobacterales; family Bryobacteraceae; genus JALHNI01. The sequence goes on along the minus strand of JAIEMJ010000001.1, from coordinate 149,738 downwards.
CCTTCGGCATCAACGAGCCCGTCCATTTCGTGGTGAAACGCGAAAAGCCCGCGCCCCCGGCTGCCAAGAACTAACCACCGTTTAGGCCTCGATCTCGTTGATTCCATTCACGGTAAAAAACCTAAGGTCTAGAACCTCCGATTTTTGTTCAAGTTTTCCGTCAAACACGCCGATGTTCAAGTGATGGGAAATAGCACAGTGGAGAGACCCATGACTAACTGGTTTCGTCGTGACGTATCGGAGATTGACAGCGAAGTCTTGCTCAATCAGTTCAACAAACTGATGAACGAACTTCTGCGAGGAAATGTAACGCGCAATACGTTTCAGCCTTGGGAGATCGAGATCCTGCTCGACATCGAAGGCTGTCAGTTGCGGGACTCAGCCAAGCGCGAGACGCTCAAGCGCTACCAAAAGGCGGTCCAGCGCGACATGGAGAAGGGCGCCCCTCGTCCCATGATGATCTCCACGTATCTCGCCAATCAGCGCTCCCGCCGCGCGACGGTCGCCGAAGCGGTGCCCCAATCCGTCGACGAAGCGATTCCCGCCGCCTAAAGCCTTACGCTATCCTGGAGTTTACACAGGAGGCGTGAAACTTTATGGGTTGTGGCGCGGGAGCGACTGGGGCATTTCTACAAGAGGAACCCAACCGGACCGGACGGCGCGTGATGTGCGTCAAGTTCAATCGGGAAATGTATGGCCTGGATGAGATTCCTTTCGAGAATCACCCCCTCGGCCAACGCATCTACGACAGCGTTTCGAAAGAGGCCTGGAAGCTCTGGATGGAGCAGATGAAGATGATCATGAACGAATATCGTCTCAATCTCGGCACCAAGGAAGCCCAGGAATTCCTCCTCCAGCAAATGGAGAATTACTTCTACGGCGAAGGCTCCTCGTTCCCGCCCGGCTACGTGCCGCCCAAAGCCAAAAGCTGAGGCTTCTAATCGGCGTGCGGGTTCACGCCGGTCCCTCCGTCCCTCACGGGCCGGCGCGCCACGCAGATGTAGCCGAGCGTAAAGTTCTTCTCGACGTCTAGACCGTCAAACCAAGGCAGAATCAAGGCCATGGGCGCCAGCAGTACCGCGGCCAGCGGAAACGCGAGCCCCGGAAAAAACTGTAGCCCATTCAGCAGTCGCCGCGACATCAGGCGGAAATAGCCGCCGACGGGCGACATCTCCTGCACCTCCAGCCCCGCTTGCGTCAGCAAGTACTCCAGCCCGTAACGCGTATAACGGAAGTAATCATGCGGCGCCTGGTGGACTTCCCATTCGTGCGGCACCACCAGCAGCAGCCGTCCCCCCGGCTCCAGCACGCGCGCCAGTTCCCGCAGCACTTGGGCCGGTTCCCGTACATGCTCCAAGGTGACGACGTTCAGCGCAGCCGCGAACGCCGCATCCCGAAACGGCAGCGACGTCAGATCGCCCCAGGCGTCCACCCGCGTGTAGTCCCAGGTAGCGTCGCCGACAGCCAAGTCGATCGCGGTATATCGTTGCGAACTGAAGTACCCGGCGTGCCGGGCCTCGCCGGCCCCCGCATCCAGCACCCGTACCCCGGCCGGCAACGACGCAGCGAACTCCCGCACCGCCGCGTCGAGCGCCGCGTCGAAGTGCAGCAGGTAGCGATAGAGCCAGTCCGGCAGCCAGGCCTGCACCCGCGAATAGATCATGCGCCTTTTTTCTTGCGCGCTTCCACCATAATGCTGGATCCCGCACGGCAGGCAGCCTCCAACAAGGTAAACGGCAGGCAAGCCATGGTCAGGCCCAGGTAAGTCAAGTCCTTTGCGAGCCTCCCGGCCGAGGACTCTTGTACGCCGCGGATGCGCCGCGACATCGGATCCAGGCCCGGTGCCAGCGACGTCGCCATCCCGGCCGGGTTATCGCGTAAGTTGAAGTGCTTGTGACGCACGCTCTCGAAGCCGCATTGGTCCAGCAACACCTCCAGATCGTCCGGACGGAAGTCCCACAGATGCCGCGGCACGTCCAGGCCATTCCAATGCTCGCCCAGCAGCAGGAACTGCAGGCAGGCGGCGTTCGGCACCTGAATAATCAAGCGTCCCTCGGGGTGCAGCAGTTCGTGGGCCGCCTCCAGATACTCCGTCGGATGGAAGAGATGCTCCAGCACGTGAAACATCGTCACGACGCCGCAACGGCCCGGCGCCAGCGGCGCCTGCGTCAGCGTGCCGACAAAAGCCGGCACATGATGACGCCGCCAGGCCAGTTCGGCGGCGTCGATCGAGAAGTCCAGTCCCAGCACCGGATAGCCCGCGCGCTGAATGTGATGGATGAAGAGGCCACCGCCGCAGCCGACGTCGAGCAACACAGGCTGACGCCCATTCAGGGGCCCCACGGAGCGCAGCGCCCCCAAGGCGAAGTTGACGTGGTCCCGAATCACGAAGTGACGGTAGGCTTCGGCCAGACGCGAAGCGCTGTCGGCTTCGGGCTCGAACCAGTAATTGGCGGGGTAAAACTCACGCAACTCCGCCGGGGTCGGCTGCGGGTCTAGCCGGATCAGCCGGCAACGCACACACTCCACCACGTAAAAGGTCTTCGTGGTGGTGCGATACAGCCGGTCACTCCCGCTGAACAGCGTGCGCACGCAGGACTCCTCACACGCCGGACACTGCGTCACCGCGGCCCGGGCGTCCTCAGGCGCCGCCACCGGCTCCAGCGCCCGCGGCGCAAACACCTCTACACCGCCTGCGTGCTGATTTCCTTGAGTGAGATCCGATGCTGCCTGAGCAGGTGCAACACTTCGGCGTCGCTTCGCTTTCGAAATCGTCGAATCTCCTTTCGTTTGGCAAGGATACGAGGCAAAAGTGCAAGTGCTTCCAGATCCCCGCGCAGCAGAGCCCCGATGATGCGCGCCTTGCCGCGCCAACCCGGGTAACGGTTCGTTTCACCTTCGCCGCGAACGCCCGCCAAGGCTCCCGCTGACAAGCGTAGCAGATAGTAGAACGGGTTGAGCAGCAGCAGACGCCACGGAAACAGCTTCGCCGCCAACAGCACCCGGTTCCGTTCGATCAACACCAGCCTGCGAGCCGACCCCAATCCCAGCGTCGCGCCACGATGGTGACGCACCCGCGCCAGCGGCGCGAAAACACAGTCCCAGCCCGCCAGGCGGCCGCGCATCCCCAGATCCGCATCGTCGGCGTAGGCGAAGAAGTCTTCGTCAAAGCCCCCCACCTCGTCCAGCATAGCCTTCCGGTACATCGCCGCGCACCCGTCCGGCCACAGGCAATCCGCCAGCCCGTCGTACTGCCCGCGATCCACCTCGCCGCTGCCCCGCCCCCGATTCTGCCCATCCGGGTAAATCAAATGGCCCACCTTGTCCAGCCGCTGCGGATCCTCGTAAACCAGAATCTTCGACGCCACCATGCCGATTTCCGTACGCTCCTCGCAAGCCTTTTCCAATTGATACAGCCAACCCGGCTCCGCGACGGCGTCGTTATTCAGCAGCGCAATCAGATGTCCCTGCGCCACCGCGATTCCCTGATTGTTGGCGGCGCAAAAACCCCGGTTTTCCGCGTTGCGGATCAGGCGCAAAGGATAGCCGCCCTCGAACGCAGAAATCATCTCCAGTGACCCATCCTGCGATCCGTTATCGACTACAATAGCCTCAAAGACTACATTTTCCTGCGTCGAAAGGGACTCCAAAGCCGCCCGAAGCAGCTCCCGGCGGTTCCAATTGACAAGAATCACGGAAATCATGTGGAAAAATAAGACAGAACAATGGTTTTACATCCACAAGTGGGGGTGGATGAATCACTTTATGGGATAGTATAACCGTTAGGCAGAGAATATACGCACCATGCCCTCAATCGGCCATAAACTTCGCCAAGAACGCGAGCGCCTCGGAATCCCGCTGGCAGACATTGCCCGCGAAACACGCATTAGTGCACGTTACCTCGAAGCGATCGAAACAGAAGACACGCGAACCCTCCCGCAGGACTTTTTTTACCGCAGTTTCGTCCGCCAGTACGCCGAGTATCTCGGCATCTCCGCCGACGAAGTCACCACCACTCTTCGCCGGGAATTGCCGCCCGAACCGGTCCAGGAGATCGTTCCCGCCGCACCGGCCAAAGTGATTCCCAGTCTCGCTCCTACCCTCGCGCCACCCTCCGAACCGGCGCCCTTCCCGGTCTCTTTCGACGACGGACGAACCTCCAAACGCTGGCTCGCCGTAGCCGCTCTGTTGCTGGTCGGTTCTGTCTCATACTTGGCCACCAGACGCCCCGGAGTCAGCGAACCCGCGGCGCCCACCACGGAAGCCGTCTCGCAGCCCTCCACACAAGCGCCCTCCGTTAATGTATCGACACCGCCCCCGGCCAGTACCACGCAATTGGGCACCGCCGTCGTCCAGGCCACCAACCTGGGCTCGGGCCGCCTCCAGATTGTCATTAGTGCCCGGGAGCAGACATGGATCAAGCTCGTCGCCGACGGCAAGAACATCTACATGGGGCTCATTGAACCCGGCCAATCCCAGGCCATCGAAAACGCCAGCAATGCTGAGTTGCTCACCGGTAACGCCGGTGGCATCGAAGTGAAGCAGAACGGCCGCCCGCTGCCGGGCCTCGGCTCCAGCGGCGAAGTTCGCACCGTCGTCTTCGACACGGAGAACTACCAGGTACGCCAGCCCGCTCCTAAGCCCAAAGCACCGGAGCCCGCTCCCGTGAGCAGTGAGCCTGCCAAGACCACCTCCTCTACTTAGCGTTTAACGGGATGCTCAACAAACAAGTCCTGATGGCGTCGCGCCCGGTGGGCGCACCCAAACTCTCTGACTTTCGCCTCGTGCAGACGGAATTGCCCGACCTGAAGGAAGGCGAAGTCCTCCTCGAAGTCGTCTACCTGTCCGTCGACCCCTACATGCGCGGCCGCATGAGCGAAGGCAAGAGCTACGCCGCGCCCATGCAGGTCGGCGACGTCATGGTCGGCGGCACCATCGGCCGCGTTCTCCGCTCGCACGACCCGAACTTCTCCTACGGGGACTACGCCGAGGCCTTCGTTGGCTGGCAGCAGTACGGCATCGTGCCCGGCAAGCAACTCCGCAAGCTCGATCCCCAGGCTGGTCCTTTGTCTGCCGCCCTCAGCGTGATGGGCATGCCCGGCTTAACGGCCTACTTCGGCCTGCTCGACATCTGCAAACCCATGCGCGGCGAAACCGTCGTCGTCTCGGGCGCCGCCGGCGCCGTCGGTTCTATCGTGGGCCAGATCGCCCGATTGAAGGGCTGCAACGTCGTCGGCATCGCCGGCAGTGACGACAAGGTGAAGTGGCTCACCAGCGAACTGGGCTTCGATTCCGCCTACAACTACAAGACCTCGCCCAACCATTACGAAAAGCTCAAGGATCTCTGCTCCAAAGGCATCGACTGCTACTTCGACAACGTCGGTGGCGCCATCACTGACGCCGTCTTCGGTTTGCTCAACCCCAATGCGCGCATCGCGATTTGCGGGCAGATTTCGCAGTACAACAATACCGAGGCGGAACTCGGGCCGCGCAATCTTTCGCAGATTCTGGTCAAGACGGCCACCGTCCGCGGCTTCCTCGTCATGCAGTATCTCGACCAGGCCCGCGAAGCGCTCATCGAAATGGGTGGCTGGCTGCGCGAGGGCAAGCTGAAGTACCGCGAGACCTTCGTCGACGGCCTGGAAAACGCCCCCGCCGCCTTCCTCGGACTACTACGCGGCGACAACACCGGCAAGATGCTCGTCCGCGTGTCGCCAGAGAGGTAAGCTGAAAGCAAATGACGCCTGACCGCCGCCAAATCATCGCCGCCCTCCTCGGCCTCGGCACCCTGCCCGAACGAGGCTTCACCCAGGAGACGCTACCCCTCTCCGCCGCCGACGCCGTCGCCGAAGGCTGGTCGCGCTTCTTCACCCCGGCCGAACTGAAGTCCTTCCGCACCCTGGGCGACACACTCGTCCCCGCCTACGAAGGCCGCCCCGGAGCCCTCGAAGCCCAAGCCCCCGAATTCCTTGACTTCCTGCTCAGCCGCTCCGGCATCGACGTCCAAACGCTCTACCGCCAAGGCCTGGCCCGCTACGCCGCTAAGCCCGACCTTACGCCCCTCAACAAACCCTGGACCCTCGGCAACGCCCCCGGCGGCACGGCCCATCCAGAGTTGGCCCAGGACCCCTACGAGCGCTTCCTCCGCGCCGCCAAGCAAGCCTTCTACCAAGCCACCGTCAACTCCCGGCAATGGGCCGAAGCCTCCCGCGGCCGCGGCTCCAGCAATCTCTACTGGCTCCCCGTCGCCAGCCGCTAGCGCCGCATGAACGTCACCGTCGACGAACACCGTAGAGCCCATCGCGTAAGCGATGGGGCACGTTTCGGCGCTTTTCCGGCCAGAACTCCCCGCGTCTCGCAAGCCCTCTCCAGACGGGTTACTAGCTTCAAGCCCACAGTTCGTTGATCGGACCGTAGAGGTCATTCTCCGAGAACGGTACGTACTCAAAGCCGCGGCCAAACGGATCGTCGTAGCGAATGTTCGTCCAGTTGATCCCTAGCGCCGAGTAGATCGAAGCTTCCACATCCTCCGGCCGAATATACCGCTGGCGCGACCACCCAAAGTCCGTCACGTCCGACCCATCCGCATTCGTCTGCCCCAACACGCGCCCGCCACGGACCCCGCCGCCCGCGAAGACCGCGAATTGCTGCAAATAGTGATCCCGCCCGTTCGAGCTATTCAAGCGCCCTACCGTCCGGCCGAACTCACCCACCATCACCACCAGCGTGTCCCGCAACAGCCCGGTCGACTTCAAATCGTCAATCAACGCCGCGTAGCCGTTATCGAGCGCCTTCGTCAGCGTAGGCAGGTTCTGGCCCACTGCCGTCTCGTAAATGTCGTTGTGCATGTCCCAGTTGCCGTAGTTAATCTGGATGAAGCGCGTCCCCGAATTCGCCGCGAGTAGCTGCTTCGCCACTAGACAGGCGTTGCCAAAGGCCGACGTCCCGTACCGCGCCGCGTCGGTCGTCGAGAACTTGAACGCCGTATCCACCGCCGGGCTGTACATCAGATTGCGCGCCGACTGGTAAAACGCGTCATAGTCCGCCACGTCTTTGCCGAGGGGCGAATTCACCCGCAGCGGTTCGTCCAGCGCGCGCAGCCGGCTATACATATCGTTGGCGCGTGTCTGTCCTTCGCTGTTCGTCGTGTTGGGAAGGCCAGTGGCCGACGGAATCACTTTGAACGGCGCAAAGCTGCCCGGCAGATAGCCCGGTCCGGCGGCGCCCGCGGCGTTCAAAGCGAGGAACGCCGGGAAGATCTGCGACGGCGTACGCTGCTTTTCCAGTTCCAGCGCCACCAGGCTCCCAATGTTCGGCGCAATGTCGCCCAAAGCCGCAGCCGGATTGCGGCCCACCTGCGTCCATTGCTGCGCAAGCAGATGCACCAGGGCCCAGGAACGCATCGAACGCACAATGGCCAAATCGCCCAGCCGCGCGCCGATCTTGGGCATCAACCCCGTGGGCCAGTTCACGCCGTCGATCATCGTGGGCGTGAAGGACGTAGGTGTCGTCCCGGCCGTCACCTTCAGGTCAAACGTGTCCACGTGGCTCGGCGCGCCGGTCAACAAGATGAAGATGACGTTCTTTGCCTTGTTGATCGTTGTCACATTCTGCGACGTCACCCGGACCTGCGCCGCCGCCTGCTGCGGGTGCAGCATCAGATAGGAACCCAACAACCCGCCCACCTCGAAGAACTGCCGCCGGCTCACGTGCGGACGGCTGAAGCCCCAACGATGGGGGTGGGGAAAACGGCGCAGCAAGCGATCGAACTTTTCCTGGCTCATACGGAACCTCCGTTAGTAGTTGAAGAGAAAATCCACTTTGTTAAACAGCGACCACAACAGGTTCTCCGCCTCGGCGCTGCGCGTACTCGCGTTACTCAGATTCGCCAAAGCTACGGTCCGCTCCGCCGCGGTGGGATAGCGCGACAGCACCGCGAGAAACAGGTTCGTGATCAGTTGATCATTCGGCAAACTCAGATTGCGCACCAGCAGACTCGTCGCTGGTCCATTCGATTGCACGCGCATCATCACATACGGGTCGTTCATCATCGACAACGCCTGCGCAATCGAGCCATCCGGACGCCGCGCCTCCGTATCGCGATCCCCGCGCAGAAACGAGTCGAGGAAATTGACGACATTCGCGTAGCGCGGACCGGGCGTATCCAGCGGCTCCGGGAAGGTCATGGCGAACGTAAACGCGCCGTAATTCGGAATCGTGTAGCTGGGCAGGATGTTCGTCGAAAGCGCCAGCGCGTCGTGTACCTCCTCGCCCCATAGCCGGCGCACATTGTGCCGCGCGAAGAGCTTCTCCCAATCGGGATTCCACGTGCCGCTGTAACGCGCGCTGAGCTGGTAGGTCTGCGAATTCACGATCGTCCGCATGATCCACTTCAGGTCATACTTGCTGTCAACGAAGCCTGCCCCCAACTGATTCAGCAACTCCGGATGGCTCGGCTGCAACACCCATGGCGCGGGCGGCGGATTATTCGGATCCTGCCGCAATGGATCGAACTGATCCGGCGGATCGACGATCCCGCGCCCAAAGAAGTACGCCCACAGGTAGTTCACCGTCGCCCGGCTGAACTGCGGGTCCGCCGTCAGTTGCCGCGCCAGCGCCATCCGGTAATTCTCCCCCGGATTGGGCGCCGTATCGGTGAAGAGATAGCGCGGCGTCACGCCCACGGGCTGGCCCGCCAACGGCGCCCGCGCCGGGCGGTTGCCGGTCGTCGTATTCAGTTGATAATCGCGCGTCGAGCGGCCCGTATTCTCACTGATGCTCCAGTAATACGGATTCGTTTGCCCCGCCGTCACCTGCACCCGGTCCGGATTCGTCCGCGACAGATACGACGACTGCTGCCAGGCCTGCGTCCGCAGGATGCCCCGGCCCCACAGGCTCAACGTATCCAGATGCCCGCGACCGTTGTGGCACAAGACACAGTCCATATGCGCGATCCCCAAAAAGTTCTTCGCGATGTTCGCCGTCTGCTGATCGTAGATGTCCTGCACCGGCGCCGTACCCGACACCACCCCGCCAATCAGATAATTTAATTCGCCCTTCTCATAGCTGTTCGCGCCGGTGGCCGTCAGCATCTCCCGCACCCACTGGTCATACGGTTTGTTGCTCTGCACCGACGACCGAATGAAGTTATTGAAAGCCGTCACCCCGGAGTCATACCGTCGAATCTGCGAATTCTCGGAGTTATTCTGCAGGTGGTCGCCAAAGTACATCGTCCACTTATCGACGAAGGCCGGCGACGCGAGCAACTCCTCCACATACTTCGGGCGCTTATCGGTAGCCGGATCGGCCAGGAACTGCAGCAACCGGTCCGCCGTGGGGATGCGCCCCGTCAGGTCCAGCGACACCCGGCGGCAGAACTCCGCGTCGCTCGTCAGTTCGGCCGGCGCCACGCCGGCGTCATTCATCGCTTGAAACGTATAGCGATCCACCAACCCCAGTTGGTCCAACTGCAGCTTGGTGTTGGTCCGGCTGCCTCCGGGGATCGCATAAGTAGTTTCGAGCCGCGCCGCCACCTCGGAAGTGAGCCCATCCACCGCTGTCGCCCGCGCCTTCCCGCCGCGCGCAATCACGCCAGCCAGCGCGAAGGTGTCATGCCGCGGACCGTAGAAAACACAGTTGGCATGCTCCAGAATCTCCTCCGGAGTCAGCGTCTGCGGAATCATAAGCGACGGGCAAATCAGCACCGCCACGGCCGCTTGTAACTGCGGTTTAAACATTCTCGCCTCCTCTCGCCTGAACCCCACTCGCCCCGGCAGAGTTCCGCCCGGGAACCCTATTTTTCTGTCTTTTGCAGAATGCTGATCACTTCCCGCCCGCCGAAGGCCGTCTTGCCGACCACGACGCCCAGGAACTCATAGCCGCTATCGCCCGCCAGCTTCAGTTCCTTCTCCATCGTCGACGTCTTCGTCGTCGAAAGCAGTTTATAGTCGATGCGCCGGCCCGTGCCGCCCTTCTCCAAAATCACCGATACCTCTTGCCCCCCGAAAGCGCTCTCAAACACCGTCTGCCCCTTGTACTCGAAGCCCTCCTCGCCCGCCTGCCGCATCTCCTTCTCGAGCGTGCTGGTCTTCGACGCCGCCAGCAGCAGATACCGCTTGCCGCCCGCCTCCTTCGTCCCCTTGGTCATCACCACCACCACTTCCTTGCCGCCCCAAGCCGACTCGCCGCCCATCACCCCGCCAAACACAAAGCCGGACTCCGCCGCCGCATTCATCTCCTTTTCCATCGAAGACGTTTTGCTCGTCGCCAGCAGGCGATAGTCGTACTTCTGGGCGAACGCGCCGGAAGCCGTCAGGAACAGGACTGAAATAAGCAATGTTGATTTCATGAGGTACCTTGATTGTAGCCCCTGGATGTTACATTAGAGGTTTCCCCTCTTTGTCGAGCCGATTAGCAAATCCATGAGTGCAGCTCCCACGCCACCCGCCCCCCCCGGCGACCAGTTCAATGAACTTGTCGCTCTGATGGCGCGACTCCGCGCCCCGGACGGCTGCCCCTGGGACCAGAAACAGACCTTCGACACCATCAAGCCCTATCTGCTCGAAGAGACCTACGAAGTCCTCGACGCCATCGACGCCCGGGACTGGCCCGAACTCCGCGAAGAGCTTGGCGACCTGCTGCTGCAGCCCGTCTTCTTCGCCCAAATGGCCGCTGAAGCCGGACACTTCCGCATCGAAGACTGCCTCGCCGCCATCAACCAGAAGCTCATCCGCCGCCATCCCCATATCTTTGCCGAAACCGTCGCCGAAACCGCCGAAGACGTCAAACGCAACTGGGACCAGATCAAGGCCGAAGAGAAGTCCGCCAAAGGGCTCGCCCCCGGCACCTTGCTGTCCGGCATCTCCCGCGCCCAGCCCGCCTTAACCGAAGCGGCGCAGATCTCGTCGAAGGCTGCTGGCCAAGGCTTCGACTGGCCCGCCATCGAGCCCGTCTTCGACAAGCTGCGCGAAGAACTCGCTGAGTTAGCCGAAGCCCGCCGCGGCGGCGTCGCATCCGAAATTGAAGACGAGTTCGGCGACATTCTTTTTGTGATGGTGAACCTGGCCAGGTTCCTCAAGGTAGACCCCGAGCAGGCCCTACGCAAGTCGAACGCGAAGTTCCGCGGCCGTTTCGGCTACGTGGAAGCCCGGCTCGCCGAAATGGGGCGTCCGTTCGCTGAATCGAATATCGAAGAGATGGAGTTATTGTGGCAGGAAGCGAAGATCGCCTTGAAATCCGCGCGCTAACGGAGCAGAACGAATTCCGTGACGCGGTGCAGTTACAGAAAACCATTTGGGGCTTCGAGGATATTGACCTCCTGCCCGTGCGCCTATTCGTCGTCTCCACCAAAATCGGCGGCCAGGTCTTCGGCGCTTTTGACCGTACGAAAATGGTCGCCTTTCTGCTCGCTATTCCCGGCGTGAAGCCCGGCGGCAAGAGTTACATCCACAGCCACATGCTGGGCGTTCTCAAGGACTACCGCAACTTCGGCCTCGGCCGGCGTCTCAAGCTCGCCCAGCGCGAAGAGGCCATCGCCCGCGGCTTCGACCTGATCGAGTGGACCTTTGACCCCCTCGAACTGAAGAATGCCTTCTTCAACGTCGAGCGCCTTGGCGCCGTCGTGCGTCGCTTCGTCTACAACCAATACGGCACCACCTCAAGCCACTTACACGGCGGCCTTCCGACTGATCGTTGCATCGCCGAATGGCACATCAACGGCGAACGCGCCCGCACCGTCACCGCCGGCGGCACTTACTCGCGTCCCTCCGTGGAAGCGCGCATCAGCATCCCGGCCGACATCGCCGAAATCAAAATGCGCGACCCCGAAAAGGCCCGCGCCATCCAAGCCGCCGCCGGCGCCGATTTCACCCGCTACTTCCGCGAAGGCCTCGCCGTCATCGGCGTGGAATCCAATTCTGAAACAGGCACTTACTTACTAGGACCATGGGAATCAAATTAGACCGCATCATCTTACGCCAAATCGAAATGCCGCTCGTGCATTTCTTTCAAACCAGCTTCGGCCGCACTTACTCGCGCTCCATCGTCCTGGTGGAGGTCCAAGCCAACGGTGTTTCCGGCTGGGGCGAAATGACCTGTGGCGAGAACCCTTTCTACAACGAAGAATGGGTAGACGCCGCCTGGCTCATCGGCAAGAACTACGTCGCCCCGCGCTTACTCGGGCATGAGCTCGGCTCCGCCGAAGACGTCAACGCACGCACCGCGCACATCCGCGGCCACAATATGGCCCGCGGTGGCGTCGAGGCGGCCGTCTGGGATCTCGAGGCGCGCCTCAAGAACCTGCCGCTCCACCAGATGATCGGCGGCGGCGCCCGCCGCGAAATTCCCTGCGGCGTCTCCATCGGCATTCAAGATAGCGTGCCGCAGTTACTCAAGAAAATTGAGACCGAAGTGAACGCCGGTTACCAGCGCATCAAAATGAAGATCGCCCCCGGCTGGGACGTCGAAGTGATCCGCGAAGTAAGGCGCGAGTTTCCGCGGATCGCCTTGATGGCCGACGCCAATTCCGCCTATACGCTCGCCGATATTGACCACTTACAAAAACTCGACGACTTCTACCTGATGATGATCGAGCAACCGCTTGCCCACGACGAAATCATTGACCACGTTCCCCTGCAAGCCCGCCTCAAAACCCCCATCTGCCTCGACGAGTGCATCCGCTCCGCCCATCACGCGCGCCAAGCCATCGAGATGCGCGCCTGCGGCATCATCAACATCAAGCTCGGCCGCGTGGGCGGCTTCGGCGAAGCCAAACGCGTCCACGACGTCTGCCAGCAACACAATGTGCCGGTCTGGTGCGGCGGTATGCTCGAAAGCGGCATCGGCCGCGCTCATAACATCGCGCTCTCCACTTTGCCCAACTTCGTCCTGCCCGGCGACGTCTCCGCCAGCGAACGCTATTGGAAGCGCGACATCATCGAGCCTTGGGTCACCGTGTCACCGCGCGGCACCATCGCCATCAACGACGAACCCGGCTTCGGCTACCAGATCGACCATGACTTCTTGAAGAGCGTGCAGGTGCGGGAGGAAGTGCTGACTTGAGCACGGCCATCTCCCTGCCCGCCCCCGCCACGGCCGCCGTCGCGCAACGCCCCAGCCGCACCAAACTCTACCTGCTCATCGGACTGATGACCTTCATCTGGGCCTTGAACTACATCGTGGCCAAGTCCGTCGCGCGCCACGTGCCGGTCCTGCCCCTGGCGGCCCTCCGCACCGTGATCGCGGGCCTCTGCGTCTTCCCGGTCTTTCTCCTCAAAGGCGAAGGACGTTGGCGCCGGCAGGACTTGCCCGCCATGCTCATCCTGGGCCTCTGCGGCGTCGCCATGAACCAGATCTTCTTCGTGATGGGCATGGGCCAAACCAGCGTCGCCCACGCCGCTATCATCGCCGCCGTCGCGCCGATCCAGGTGTTGCTCCTGGCCGCCCTGCGCGGCCAGGAGAAGCTCAACGCCATGAAGCTCAGCGGACTCGCCGTCGCCTTCTCCGGCGTCGGACTCCTCCAACTCTCCAAAGGCGGCGGCAGCGGGGCCACCACCACCGGCGACCTCTTCATCTACGCCAGCACCCTCCTCTTTGCCGGCTTCTCCGTCTTCGGCAAGGACTATACCCAGCGCCTCGGCACCTTCACCATGACCGGCTTCGCCTACATGCTCAGCGGCCTCGCTATGCTCCCCGTCGTCTGGCTCACCGGCCGCCACGTCGCCTGGGCGTCGCTCGCTTGGCCCGTCTGGGCCGGCATCTTCTACATGGCCGCGTTCTCGTCCGTGCTCGCCTATCTGATCTTCTACTACGCCCTCGCCTGGGTGCCCGCCTCGCGCATCGCCGCCTTCTCCTACACGCAGCCGATCCTGGCCAGCCTCCTGGGTTGGGTGCTCCTGGGCGAGTCCCTCACCCTCGTGGTCATCGGCTCGGCTGCCCTCGTGCTCGCGGGCGTCCTGCTCGTGGAGCGCGGGCGTTGACCGGATTCGCCGGACTGCTGACGCGCAATCGCAACTACCGCTACACGTGGTGCGGCCAGGTGGTGAGCGAAATCGGCGACCACTTCAATAACCTCGCCGTCTTCAGCCTCGCCCTGCACTACGGCGACGCCGGCCTCGTGCTCGCCACCGCACTCATCGCCCGCGGACTCCCCATGCTCATCGCCGGCCCCCTCTCCGGCGTCCTGCTGGACCGCTGGGATCGCAAGCGCGTCATGATCGTCAGCGACCTCTGCCGCGCCCTCGTCGCCCTGCTGTTCATCTTCTGCGAAGGGCAAACCAGTCCCCTACTGCTCTACGTTCTCTCCGCTTGCCTCATGTTCGCCTCGCCCTTCTTCACCAGCGGCCGCGCCGCCATTCTGCCCACCATCGCGAGCGCCGAAGAGCTGCACACCGCCAACTCCGTCACCCTCACCACCCAATGGCTCAACACCGCCATCGGAGCGTTCCTGGGCGGCCTCAGCGTCGACGGACTCGGCTACACCATCGCCTTCTTCCTAAACGCCGTCTCCTTCCTCTTCTCCGCCTGGTGCATCTCGCATCTGCGTTCGCCGCTCGGGCACTTCCGCGCCCTGCGGCCCGCCACCGAAGAACAGAAGCCGCACCCCTGGAGCGACTACAAGGACGGCCTGCGCTACATCCGCAGCCAACCGCTGATCCTGGCGATTCTGCTCTCCGGCGTCGGCTGGGCCATCGGCGGCGGCGCCGCGCAGATCCTCTTCAGCCTCTTCGGTGAACGCGTCTTCCATCGCGGCGCCACCGGCATCGGCACCCTGTGGGGCGCCGCCGCGCTCGGCCTCGTGGCCGGCGGCGTCTTCGCCCATTGGCTCGGCAAACGCCTCGACTTCGCTACCTACAAGAAGACCGTCGCCCTCTGCTTCGTCCTCCACGGACTCTTCTACGTCGCCTTCTCCCAGATGACCTCCTTCTGGCTCGCCATGCTCTTCATCGCGCTCTCCCGCGCGGGCTCAGCGATCTCCAGCATCCTGAACAACGCGCAGGTCCTGCGCCACGTCCGCGACGAGTACCGCGGCCGCGTCTTCTCGGCGATTGAGACGGTGGTCTGGTCGATGATGATGATCTCGATGATGGTGGCGGGGCTCGCCTCCCTGCGCATGAGTCCGCGTACGATTGGTGCCTGGGCCGGCAGCATGGCCTTGCTCACCGCGGTAACCTGGCTCTGGGCGGACTGGCGCGGCTGGCTACCCGAACCAGACCACGCACGCCGGACTGATACACTCAAAAGCTTGCATGTTGCTTGAGCTCGACGGCATTCAGAAGCGATTCGGCGGCGTCACCGCGCTCCGCAAAGGCGCCCTGCGCGTCCAGGCCGGTGAAGTCCACCTGCTCATGGGCGAGAACGGCGCGGGCAAGAGCACGCTGATGAAGATCGTCGCCGGGATGCAGTCCGCCGATGAGGGCCGGCTCCTCTGGCGCGGCCAACCCGTAAACTTCCGGAGCCCCCGCGACGCCGCCGAAGCCGGCATCTCCATGGTGCATCAGGAGAGCCTGCTAGCCCCGCACCTCACCGTGGCCGAAAACATCTTCCTGGGCCGGGAGACCGCGCGCTATGGCTTTGTCCCCCGCCAGAAGCTGCTGCGCGAAGCACGCGAACTTATCGAGCAATACGGCTTTCCCCTCCGCGCCGAAGCCCAGGTGCGCGAATTGAGCCCCGCCGGCAAACAGATGGTTGAAATCTGCCGCGCCATCCGCCACGGCTCCAGTCTGCTGATCTTTGACGAACCGACTTCGTCGCTCTCCGAAGCCGAAACGCGCGAAGTCTTCCGCATCGTCGCGCAACTGAAGGCCCGCGGCGTGGGCGTCATCTACATCACCCATCGCCTCGAAGAACTGCGTACCATCGGCGACCATGTCACCGTCCTGCGCGACGGCGAAACCGTCCACACCAGTCCCCTGGCGGACCTCAGCATGGACCAGCTCATCCGCCACATGGTCGGCCGCGAAGTCAGCGCCGTCTATCAACGCGAACGCATCGCCCGCGGCCCGGTGCGGCTCTCTGTGCAAGGCCTCAGCCGTCCCCCGCTCCTCAAGAATCTCAGCCTCGAAGTCCACGCCGGCGAAATCCTCGGCATCGGCGGACTCATCGGCGCCGGCCGCACTGAACTCTGCCGCGCCATCTTCGGCATCGACGCCATCTCGTCCGGCACCATCGCCGTCGACGGCGTCACCCGCCAGCTTCGCTCGCCCCGCGAAGCCGTCGCCGCCGGACTCGCCTACATCACCGAGGACCGCCAACGGACCGGCCTCGCCCTCGGCCTGCCCATCGGCCAGAACATCACCCTCGCCAGCCTCCATCGCGTCAGCCAGTACGGCGTCCTCAATCAGAGCGCCGAACGCGCCCTCGAGACCCGCTTCCTGGAACGCCTCCGCGTCAAAGCCGCTGGCCCCCGGCAGTTGGCTGGCCGGCTCTCCGGAGGCAATCAGCAGAAAGTCGCCATCGCCAAGTGGCTTGCGCGCGAAGCCGGCGTCTTCCTCTTCGACGAGCCCACCCGCGGCATCGACGTCGGCGCCAAGGCCGAGGTCTTCGCCCTGATGGAGGACCTCGCCCGCCAAGGCGCAGCGATCCTCATGGTGAGCTCCGAACTACCCGAGCTGATCTCCGTCGCCGACCGGATTCTGGTGATGAAACAAGGCCAGTTCACGGGCGAATTACCCGCCGGCTGCACGCAGGAAGAGATCATGCATCTGGCCGCCTTCAAAGAGAGTGTGCATTAAATGCGAACATCGTTATGGCAACGCCTGTTGCCGTTCCTCACCCTGATTGCTCTATTCATCGGCCTCATCATCGCCACGCCGAACTTCTTCACGTCCACGAATCTATCGAGCGTCGTACGGCAAACGGCCGTCATCAACATCATGGCCCTGGGGATGACCATGGTGATCATCACTGGCGGCATTGACCTGTCGGTGGGCTCCATTCTGGCCCTCGCCGGCTGCCTGGGCACCATGACCATGACCAGCGGCTTCCCCGTCCTGGCCGGCATCGCCGTCGGCGTACTGACGGGCTGCCTCGCCGGCCTGTTGAACGGCGCGCTCACCACTCGCCTGCGCATCAACCCCTTCATCGTCACCCTCGGCACGCTGCTCATCATCCGCGGCTTCGCCCTCATCCTCACCAACGGCATGCCCGTGCAGAACGTCCCCAAGGAGTTCTCCTTCCTGGGCGAAGGCTCGGTCGCCGGAGTGCCGTTCGTGCTGCTGCTCCTGCTGATAATCGCGGGCGCGGTCCACGTGATTCTGGAGCACACGAAGCTCGGGCGCTATGCCTTTGCCATCGGCAGTAACCCGGACGCCGCCTTCTACGCCGGCATCCCCGTCCGCTTCCATACGACGGTGATCTACGGCCTCTGCGGACTGCTCACGGGCCTGGCGGGCATGATCGAAAGCTCCCGTCTGATGACTGGCCAGCCCACCGCGGGCCAAGGCTACGAGCTACCAGCGATCGCCGCGGTCGTCATCGGCGGCGGCAGTTTGCGAGGTGGCGAGGGAGGCGTCGTCGGCACGCTGATCGGTGCCTTCATCATGGGCCTGCTCTCCAACGGCTGCGACCTCCTGGGGATCCAACCCTTCGTCCAACAAGCCACCATCGGCGCCGTCATCATCCTCGCCGTCAGTGTCGACGAACTACGCAAGCGCAAAATGGTCTAACTGACCCTTCAACCGCTCGAATTGAATGGTTACCTTACTTACTTTTGACCCCGAGGAGCCCACCTCGTAAGAGGTGGGGCCCGTTCGCGATTGATGCCGTTTTCCAGGCGCTTTTTCGGAAAACCGCTACTTCGGGTCCGACTGCAAGGCCAGATTGAGCTTGTCCGCAAACGGAGACGAGTTCGCCGGACGCACTGGAGCCTTGACAGGCGCGGGAGCGGGCGGCAAAGCCTCAGCCAGATAAAGATCCTTCTTCAGCACCGCCCGATCCAAAGACGAACTGTAGCCGGTCCAATGCCCCGCAATCCGCGCATCCTTCTCGATTAGCCCCCGCATGGTCTCCATCTTGGAGTCGAGATTGTCCAAGTGATGCAACAGCATCGCCTCCGGAAACAAGGGCACCTTCGGCGAGCCGAATTCCAGCGTCCCATGGTGCGACGCCACCAAATGCTGCACCAACGTGAGCAACTTCGGCGGGAAGCCCGGCACTTGCCTGGCCTTCTCATCCACCATGCGCATCGCGATCACGATGTGCCCCAGCAGTTGGCCTTCCGTGGTGTACAGGAAAGAGCGCTCGTAGCCCAATTCGTGGATCTTGCCGATATCGTGCAGCACGACGCCGGTCAGTAACAGATCTTCGTCGATCCCGGCATAGTGCTTCGCCGTCACCTTCGCCAGCGTACACAGCGACAGCACGTGCTCAAGCAGTCCGCTCAGCCAGGCATGGTGAATGCTCTTCGCCGCGGGCGCTAAGCGGTACAGCCGGGCGATCTCCGGATCGTCCAGAAAAGCCCGCAGCAGGGCCCGCAGGTGCGGATTCTGCATCGCGTTCACCTGCGCATTGAGTTCGGCGAACATCTCACCGGGATCGCGGCGAGAGGCAGGAAAGAAGTCACCCAGTTCCACTTCGCTGTCCGGTACCGCTTGCAGTTTGTGGATGGTGAGCTGGAGCTTGTTCTGAAAGATCTGCGGCAAGCCGCGCACGCGGACAAAAGCGTCGCGCTCAAAGGTGTCCATCACCTCCACGACGTTGTCCCACATCTTGGCGTCGATCTCGCCGGTCTTATCAGCCAGGATCAGCGAGAGAAACGGATCGCCGGACTTCTTCTGGCGAATGTCCTTCACGCTCACCAGAAACACGCCCGTGGTTACCTGATCGGGCTGCAGGTCGGAAATATAGGGAGTCTTCAAAATGACTTACTGCTTCACCGTCTTCGACTTCGACGTGCCCGACTCGCCGCCTTTTTTCATCGACGTGGAGGTGCCCGGAATCGGCACGGCCCACAGCAGGCGGCGGCGGCGCGTGCGGGCTTCGAGTTCGCCCTTGGTGATCGTCTCTGGCTTCAACGCGGCGGGTTCGCTCCACGCCGTGCTCTTGCCCGGCGCGGGCGCCGAATCCAGCCAGCCTTCGCGAATCTCGAGGAAAGCATTCGTCCGCAGCTCCGTCAGGTACTTGCGAATCTCCGGCTGCATGCGCTCGCCGTAAAGCCGATCGCGAATGTCGCCTTCCACCTCTTCCAGGGTCGCTTGCCCCGCCTTGAAGCGCTCTTCCACGCGCAGGATCAGCCAGCCATTCGGACGCTTCACCGGATCCGTCACGTAGCCTTTGTTCTGTTCCCACACCAACGCTTCCAGCACCGGATCCAGTTGTCCCTTTTCGTAGCCACCGATGTCGCCGCCGTTCTGTGTGCTCTCGGCTTCGGAATTGTCGCGCACCAGGTCGCCAAACTTCTCGTTCTTCCGCGCCCGGGCCACCAGGTCCTTAGCCTTCTTTTCGATGGCTGCTTCCTCGGCGGGCGTCTTGCCCGCCGTCGTCAGGAAGAGTTCGCGCAGGAAGACCTGATCCTTGCGCAGGAACTTGTCCTTGTTCTCGTTGTAGACCTTCTCAATCTCCTGCTTGCTCACGTTGATCTTGCGATTCACCTCTTGCCCGATTACGCGCTGCGTCAGCATCTGATTTTTGGTCTCGTTCTTCCAGTCCTCAAAGGACTGCCCCGTCTGCGCGCGCACAATCGCGGCGAACTTATCCGGGTCCACTTCCTTGGTCTGCTTCATCAGATCCGCGACGTACTTGCTCACCTCGCCGTCGATATTGATGTTGAGCTCCTTGCCGCGATTCACCAGCAACAGCGAGTCGATGCGGTCGCGCAGCGCGTTCTTGGTGGCCTCCTCGCGAATCCGGTCCGCTTCGGTGCCGGTGATCTTCCGCGACTTCAGCATCTCCTCAAGTTGGCGCTTGGTGCGCTCAATCTCGCCACGGGTGACGATGTCGCCGTTTACCTTGGCGATGATCTCTTCCACGGTCTGCACATCGGCCGCCGCCAATACAGTGGCCAGGCTGGCGAACGTCATCAGAAACTTACGAGGCATAAGCCCCCATTGTATCGGAAGCCACGCGAATTCGACAAATTTACCGGTATCAAGACAAGCCATCGTTGTATCCTGAATCTTCGCGCTTGCACGCGGCATGCCATGGCCCCAACTCTCTCATTCCAGCGCCCCGCCCGTGTACCCACCGGGCCTCGCGTTCACGCCTGTCACTCCAACTTCCCGCCTTGCGAGGTAAAAAATGTCATCTCACGTTAAAGTCGGCGTCTTCGACCTCGACGGGATCCTGCGCGGCAAGTACCTCAGCCGCGACAAGTTTGAGTCCGCCGCCCAATCCGGACTCGGCTTCTGCGACGTCATCTTCGGCTGGGACTGCGCCGACGCCGTTTACGACAACGTCCGCTACACCGGTCCGCATACCGGCTACCCCGATGCCTTCGCCCGCATTGACCTCTCGACGAAACGCCAGATCCCCTGGGAAGAGGCCACCGATCTCTACCTGCTCGACATGTTCACCGCCGCCGGAGAACGCCTGCCCCTCGCGCCCCGCAGCGTCCTGCAGCGCGTCGTTGACTCCGTCTCCCGCGCCGGCTACGAAGCCCGTATGGCCGCCGAGTTCGAGTTCTGGCTTTTCGAGGAGACGCCCCAGACGATCGCCGAAAAGAACTACACCGGCCTCAAAAACCTCTCGCCCGGCATGTTCGGCTACAGCCTGCTACGCACCTCGGCCCAGGCGCCATTGATGCATGACCTGCTCGACCAGATGGCCGCCTTCGACGTAGAGCTCGAAGGCCTCCACACCGAAACCGGCCCCGGCGGCTTCGAAGCCGCCATCACCGTCGACACCGCCCTCGCCGCCGCGGACAAAGCTGCCCTCTTCAAGACCGCCGCCAAGGAGATCGCCCTGCGCGATGGCCTGATGGCCTGCTTCATGGCCAAGTGGAACGCCGCGCTGCCGGGCTCCGGCGGCCATGTCCACCAAAGCCTCTGGGACTCCACCACCCGCCAGAACATTTTCGTCCGCCCGGACGGCTCCATCGCCGACCCCATGCGCCACTACATCGCCGGCCTGCTGGAACACCTTCCGGAACTGATGGTCCTCTATTGCCCCACCGTGAACTCGTACAAGCGCATGGTGCCAGGCGCCTGGGCGCCAGTGAACGCCACCTGGGGCGTCGACAATCGCACCGTGGCAGTGCGCGCCTTGCCAGGCGGCGTGAAGTCCGGCCGCGTCGAAATGCGCGTCCCCGGCGCCGACATGAATCCCTATCTCACCATGGCGGCGTCGCTAGCCGCTGGCCTCGACGGCGTCACCCGCCGTCTCTCGCCGCCCGAGCCAATCACGAACGGCTACAAGACCGGTGTGGGCCGCCCACTGCCCTCGAATCTACTAGAAGCCACCTGGCTCTTCCGCGAAAGCGCCTTCGCCCGCAAAGCCTTCGGCGACGAGTTTGTCGAACACTACGCCGCCACCCGCGAATGGGAATGGCGGCAGTACGAGAAGTCAGTCACGGCGTGGGAGCTAGAGCGCTACTTCGAGGTGATCTGAACCGCTGGATCAACCGTTCTTCAGCCGCTGCTCGGCGTCCATCACGTTGGCGAGAATCGCATTGATCCGGCTCAAATGACCCGGCCCCTTCGACTTCAGCCACGCAAAGACATCGTTCTGGACGCGAAAAGAAATCAGGGTCGTCTTGGATCGCAGCCGGTACGGCACCATTTGCGCGAGTTGCTCATCGGTCAACGGAGGTATGTCGGACACGTCGATCGCGGAGTCCGGCTGCTTGGCCAGTCGCGCCAGCCGCTCGCGCTGTGCCTTAGTAATCGTTCTACTGAAGATACGCTCGGCGCTCACTCTTACGAGCTTTTCTGGCCGAGATGATGCGGACAATTTCTTCGCCATCGTTTGCCTCCCTGTAAACATGAACAACCAACAGAATTGGCTCTAAACCGGCGGCCAACCCAAGAGCATGCCAACGCCGCTCGCCCGTCTCGTCTATTCGATCTTCTCTCAACGTCACGTGAGGATCGGTGAACATCGAGCGCCGCCAAGGCGAAATCGATCCCATGCTTGACGAGGTTAGCTCGATCCTTGTTCGGGTCCCATTCAATTGCATCGGTCAATACAAGTGTATATACGAAGGTCCGCGGAAAGCAAGTCGGTCTGGTCGCGCTTGTCCTCTACTCCTCAACCGAATTGGATCCCTTGCGCCAAAGGCAAATCGCGCGACCAGTTGATCGTCACCGTCTGCCGCCGCATGTAAGCCTTCCAACTGTCGGACCCCGATTCGCGCCCGCCGCCCGTATCCTTCTCCCCCCCAAACGCCCCGCCGATCTCGGCGCCGCTGGTGCCGATGTTGATGTTGGCGATCCCGCAGTCCGAACCGCGATGGCTCAAAAATGTTTCGGCCGGAATCAGACCGCCGGTGAACATCGCCGACGACAGGCCCTGCGGCACGTCGTTGTGCCAGGCCATGGCCTGGTCCAGATGATCGAACTCCACCACATACAGGATCGGCGCGAAGATCTCCTCTTGCATAATCGGCAGCGGCGCTGGCGCGCGCACGATGGTGGGCTCCACGTAGCAGCCTTCCAGCGCCCGCCCGCCGTAGAGCACTTCCCCGCCCTGCTCCCGGATCGTCGCCAAGCCCGCCTGCATCGTCTCCACCGCCTGCCGGTTGATCAGCGGACCCATCAACGTCCCCGCCTCCAGCGGATGGCCGATCTTCACCTGCGCATAGGCCGCCTTCAGCCGCTCCATCATAGGCCCCGCGATCTGGCGATGCAGAAAGAGCCGCCGCAGCGACGTGCAACGTTGCCCGGCCGTACCCACGGCGCCAAAGAGAGCCGCACGCGCGGCAAGTTCCACATCGGCATCGTCCATCACGATGATGCCGTTGTTGCCGCCCAATTCGAGCAGCGTGCGGCCCAGCCGCTCCCCCACCACCGCGCCCACGCGACGCCCCATCCGGCAGGAGCCCGTCGCGCTGATCAGCGGAAACCGGCGATCCGCCAGCATCGGCTCACCGATGTCGCCGACACTCCCGATCACCAGGTTGAAGATGCCCTTCAAGCCATGCCGCGCCAGCACGCGGTCACAGATGTGCTGCACCGCGATCGCCGTCAGCGGCGTCTGCTCGGACGGCTTCCAGACGATGCAATCGCCGCACACCGCCGCGATCAGCGCGTTCCAGGCCCACACGGCCGCGGGAAAATTGAAGGCCGTAATCACGCCCACATGTCCCAGCGGGTGCCACTGTTCGTACATGCGATGGCCAGGCCGCTCACTGTGCATGGTGAGCCCATACAGTTGGCGCGACAGCCCCACGGCGAAGTCCGCCACGTCGATCATCTCCTGCACTTCGCCGCGCCCTTCGGCGAGGATCTTGCCCATCTCCAGGCTCACCAGGGCGCCCAGGTCATCCAGGTGCTCGCGCAGTTCCAGGCCAATCTCGCGCACAATCATGCCGCGTTGTGGCGCGGGCATCATGCGCCAAGCGTGAAATGCCTCGGTTGCCACCGCGATCACCTGCTCCAGATCCTGCCGTTGCGCCGTCTGGACGCGCCCCAACTCCTGGCCATTGATCGGCGAATAGGAGATCAGTTCCGGGCCGTGCGTGGCAATCCAGTCGCCGGTAGCGGCGCCGGGGTTCAGGCGGGCGATACCCAGCCGGTTCAAGACATCTTGCGTGCTAACCATGAGAATCCTTCTGGGCCGGTGGCGAAGGCTCGACCGGCGCGGGTCGCCCGCGTGCGTAAGTCGTCCACGAGGGCCGCCTGAAACGAGGCGTCAAACCATTTTCCCTCGTTTTGCCGGTCCGCGATCACCAGGGCAATATCGCGCGTCGTGGCGCCGCGCGGCTTGGTCGCGCGAATGTGCAGCGGGTCCGCGATCAGGCCATTGGGCGACACCCGCATCACGTCGGACAGCAAAGCCTCGGCGTCGCAAGGCAACAGCGGCGCCAGGGTGACGAACGTCGGGATGCCGTGTTCATGCAAAGCCGCGACCGTTTGCAAGCGCTCCGCGTAAGGCGCGCACTTCGGCTCGTAGCGGCGCAGCACGTCGGCCCGGTTGCTGGTGATGGAGAAGCTCACTCGCAGCGTGCAACGCGCAGCGAGGGCCTGCAGCAACTCCAGATCGCGCAGGATCCCCGGTGACCTCGTCTGAATCACGAAGACCGCCGGCGGCTGCGCGATCAGTTCCCGCAGCACCTCGGGCATCAACGCTTCGCCGGGCTGATACGGGTCCACCAGCGGGGAGCAGTAGATCACTTGCCCGGGCCGCAGTTCGCGCCGCAACAAAACCGCCGCGTTTTGTTTGTAGGTCGTAAACTGGCCCCAGCGCTGCCAGTCCTCCGGCTTCAGCCCGCCCTGGACGCGCATCGTCGGCACGTAGCAGTAGCTGCAGCCGAAGGTGCAGTTCCGCGCCGGGGTGAGCGAATGCGTGAAGCCCGCCTCGGCGATAAAGCCGCTGGTGCGGCTCAGGATCATGCGGGCGTCCGCAAAGGCTTTAGAGTAAGGAAGAGACATGAGAATTCTAGCGATCCACGCACACCCGGATGATATCGAGATCCTGGCCGGCGGTACCTGCGCCAAACTCGCCGCGCTCGGCCACGAACTCACCTTCGTCACCATGAGTGACGGCAACTGCGGTAGCCGGGAGTACACCCCGGAAGAGACCGCGAGGATCCGCAAGGGCGAAGCCGCCAAAGCCGCGGCCATGATCGGCGCGCAGTACCGCTGGGGCGGCTTCCACGACCTGGCCATCTTCAACGACGACCCGAGTCGCCGCCAGACCACGGGCCTCCTCCGCGAACTGCGCCCGGAGATCGTCCTCACCTCCGCCCCCTCGGACTATCTGGCCGACCACGAGATGGTCTCGCTGCTGGTCCGCGACGCCTGCTTCGCCGCCGGCGCACCCAACTACCACACGCCGCAGAACGCCCCGGCCCTCGACTGGATTCCGCACCTCTACTTCATGGACCCCGTAGAAGGCCTCGACCGCGAAGGCCGCCCCGTGCCGCCGGACTTCGTCGTCGACGTCGCCGAGGTCTTCGCCACAAAGCGCGACCTGCTCGCCTGCCATGAGAGCCAGCGCAATTGGCTGAAGGCGCATCACGGCATGGACAACTACCTCACCACCATGGAAGAGTGGACCCGCAAACGCGGCGCCTCAGCCGGCCTGACCATGGGCGAAGGCTTCCGCCAGTATCTCGGTCATCCTTATCCGCGGACTCCCAAACTGCAGGAGTTACTGCTTGGGCAGCTTGGCGGGCGGTCGTGATTGGGCGGCCAGTAGCTCGGGCAAGAGTAACTGGCCCTCCGGAAGTAAGGTGATCCGCGCGTCACTGGCCAGCAGTTTCTGCGTTTCGAGAATCTCGAACAGCGCGCTCGCCACCGCCGGTTCCTGGGTGATCTCCTTTAGCGCGTTGCCCAAGGTATTCGGGCGAATCGCCGCCGCTTTGCCGAACTCGATCGAGGACTCGCGTTCCGCTGAGCTGGCAATCACGCTCACCTGATTCGCCCCGGCCTGATGAATCGCCGACGTCACCTGGCGCAAGCGATTCACTACCTTCTCTTCGATCTGGCGAATCATGCCCACGTCACGGAAATGCACTTTGCGGATATACACTGAGCCCAACTGATAGCCCCAAGCAGCGGACTGCGGCGAAACCTCGTCCCGTACCGTCGCCGACATCGTGTGCCGCGTTTCGAGCATATCCGCGAGCTTCATGTTACTCAGGCAGCGGACGGTGGCGTTACTCACGTTGGCGCGCAGCGACCCGCGCGGGTCAGTATTTTTGAATAAGTACGCTACCGGATCGCAGATCCACATCTCGTACCAGATGCCGATCCCCATCGGCGCACCTTCCTCGGAGTTAACCGCTTCGCTACGGCGATACTCCTGGTCCAGCCGCATATCGAGCGTGTAGCAACGTCCGAGTAAGTTCACGATCAGCGCCGATGGGCCCAGTTCCGACAGTAGGAAATGCAACCCCGGCTGGTCAATCACACCGATCACCTTGCCAAATAGGACGTAAACCTTGCAGGTCCGTTCTTCCACCGTGGTGAACAGGCCGAAGATCCGGCACACCGTGAGGAAAATCGGCAGGCCGATGAATAAAGCAAAGAAGGTGGTGGCGCCACCCAGGAGTAACTCGATCATTGCGGCACCACCTGATAGACGTCGCGGACCTTCTCAAAAAGACGTAACTTGACGTTGCGCAGGTAAGCCGCCAACACGGCGGGTCCGGCGCGGTGTAACTCCGAGAGCTCGGCCGCCAGTAGCTTAATAGGCTCTACTTCCGCTTGCGCCTTCAGGGTCTCAATTTCCACCGCCCGTTTGGACTGCACGATCTTCTGGTCCGCCGCCGCTTGGGCCAAGCTGATGTCACTCGATACCTGGTTATGCGCGGTATTGATCGCCGCGAGCGCCGATTCCACTTCCGGCGGCGGGTCGATCCCGGTGATCAGCGAAGCGTCGAGTACCACGCCGTAACGAGCCGTGGCCGAGCGGCATTCCTGGTCCATGTATTCGTTGAGATCCCGCAGATTCTTGCGTAAGTCATTAATCGAAACGCCCGTCATTTCGGCACTGGCCAAAGCGGCCGGTAAGTCGGCCTCTTTCTTCGCTTCAAAGTTGGCGATGCGTTGGCGTAAGATACTCACGAAGTAGCCCATCACGTGGACCATGGGCTGCTTAATGCCGAAGAGATAACCATAGAGATTGGCTTCGCTGACGTGATAGCGGATCTGACCCACCAGCCCGGTATTCAATTGATCCTTCGTCACCGCCTCCAGCCGGGTGCCATTGCCATTGGCCGACTTATCCTCGGGGTCAAGCGCCATGCTCTGCGTTACGGTAGCGATTGAGACTTTGTAGATCCTCTCCCAGGGCAGCTTAAAATAAGGCCCCCCGGGCGGAATTACGCGCACCTGCGGATAGGTGTAGCGGGGCTTCTCTTCGTCGCGGAGCAGCGCGGCAATGGGATGGTCCAGGGTGGTGCCGGGCAAACGCTCCGCCCGGCCAAAGACCGTCTTGACGGCGCGTTCGTTTTGGTCAACGGTATAAATACCGAGCAGAATCACGCGAAGTACAAACCACAGCGCGGCGCCAAGCAGGCAGCCGATCAGGTAAGTCATGGGTTTCTCCGGAAGACTTGGAATTCACCAAAGTGCTGGATGAGTTGAGTGCCGGCGGGAGCGCGCGAGGCGTCTCGCAGAATAAAGAGATTGGGTCCGGGCGCAGGGAATTGCAGCGTATCGATCTGTGTCTGCCGGAGCTTAGTCTGCGGCGTATTGTGGACGTGACCATGCCAGGTACGCGCGGCAGAGTAAGTGCTGGTGAGGTAATTGATTTGCGGGTCATCAGCAGCGATTAGATCGGTCGACTTACCCTCGCGGCGCAGCCACTGGAGGGTTTCGTCTTCGGCCGGAGTCAGCGCGATGGCGTAGCGCTGTACTTCGGCGGACGCGAAGGAAGCGAACCAGAGTAAGTTATCCGAGAGCAGGAGCAGCACGCAGACCGCGAGAGGAATCGGCCGCAGGCGCTCCAGCAGTGGGATCAGCACCGGGGCGGCCAGGAAGAAGAGGGCAATCCAGTCGTAGCCGTGGGCGAAGTGAATCGGCTGCATGGGTTTAACGAGTACGTCGTGTTGGGTCAGTCCGAAGACGACAGCGAACCAGACCAGCAGCAGGCGCGAGCGGGGATCGGTGAGGATGGCCCAGGCGCTGGCCCAGCGCGTGAAGCGAGTGAGCGCTAGAAAGCCAACCAGGTAAAGGGCCGGCCCATAGGTCCATGCCGTATAGGGCCAATCGATTTCCCATTGGCTGCGCAAGAGGCGGTGATCGGCGGCGCGGCTCAGATACACCAGGTAGTAGAGTACATGAGCGGTGACGATAGCGCCAGCCCCCAACGCCAGCCGCCAGGTCGCCGCGCCGCTGCGCTCGATGAGTTCGAGCGCCGCATAGGAGGCGACGATGAGGGCGAGGCTGAGTCCGGTGAAGGGGTGGCTCGCCGACAGCAACGCGGTGAGGGCCAGGGCAGCGCCAAAGCGGTGGCGCAGAAGGAAGTAGATCGCCAGAAGAAAGACGCCATGGTAATAGGCTTCGGTAGGATAGATGAGGTTGCGGCCGAAGTTGAGCATCCACCAGCCGTCGTTGGGGTCGAAGGCGAAGAGCGCTTTGGCCAGGGGGAATCCAGCGAGTTTGCCGAAGAGGAGGCCCAGCAACGAGAGCACCCCACCACCCCAGAAGAAGCACAGAAAGCCCAGACGCTGGCCGCGCGTCTCGACGCCCACTAGCTCAGCGTAGAGGCGAAGAGCGGCATAGGAAGCGAGGGCGACGGCGAAGACGCCGAAGAGGTGCAGGGCCCAAGCGGGAGGGAGTCCGGCGGCTTGAAGGAGGGCGAGAACGAAGATGTGAGGTTGGAAGTAGATGCCTGGCGTACCCAGCGGGGCGTACGGGTTGCCGTACATCCAGCGCCAACCGTGGTCAAAGTGTTCGCGGGCGTTGGCGAGGTAGTAGGGGAGATCGTATTGGACAAAGCCGGTCGGCACCAGTCCTTGCGACCAGGCCGCGTACAGAGAATGGCCCAGCGGATAGAAGGCCGGTAGCGCCAGCAGCAGAAGATAGCGGATGGGGAAATTGCCCACTGAGTGTCCTTCGTACTATCGGCGAAGGACACTCAAAACTGTAGGCGATGGCGCTTAAGCGCCGGGCTTCTTTTCCATCTTGTCCATCTTATCCATCTTATCCATCTTGTCCATCTTGTCGTTCTTCTTGGCCTTCTTCTTCATCTTGTCCTTGGAGTCCATCTTGTCCATCTTGTGGTCCATCTTGTCCTTGGACTCCATCTTGTCCATTTTGGAGTCCATCTTATCTTTGGACTCCATCTTGTCCATCTTGTTGTCCATCTTATCCTTGGGCTTGTCTTGAGCGGAGACGGCGGCGACAGCAAGCGCCAGGACGAAAGCGAGGTTCTTCAACATTGGGGGGTTCCTTTTCTCAGTACTGATTGGTTGCGGGTTACAGAGCGGCGTACCAGTCGTAGCCGCGATCGTTCCAATAGTCCTTGGGACGATGCGGCGTAAATTGGATGGTGCCGATCCGTTTGATGTTCTTGATTCCGTACTTCACTGGAATCACGAGGCGAAGCGGTGCTCCGTGTTCGGGAGTGAGCGGTTGCCCATTCATCTCCCAGGCCAGGAGCGTCTGCGGATGCAGCGCGCTTTCGAGATCGAGCCCGACATAGTACAACTCGTCGGGGGTTTTGAGGCTGACGTACTCGGGTGCCTGGGCCGGTGCGATGTTCCGCAAAGGCGTCCCTTTCCAACTCACCACCTGGCTCCAGCCTTCGACGCACATCAACTCGGTGGTCATGGAATTGGTGGGCAATGCTTGCAGTTGCGCCAGAGTCAATTGGCGCTGTCCGGAGGGATCTTCGATCCGCAGTTGCCAGTCCTGCACCTCCTCCTCCAGGCCAACGTCGCCGTTAGCGCGAGGGTCCTTGGCTTGGGAAGCCGGAAAGGTGGGCGTGAGCCGGCGCGCGCCGAAGAGGCGGCGGGTCACCGCTTCATTCCACTCGTGCGGATTGATGCTCAAGGCTTGGCGAAGCCCGAACCCGAGCGCCACGCCGCCAAGGCCGAACTTAAGGAAAGAGCGGCGCGGATTACTCATGGCCCGTCACCATTGCCTGAAAGTTGGACCAACCCGCGCGGACGACCTGCGCGATGTGGACCAGGAAGAAGCCGACGTAGGAGACAGTCAGCAGAAAGTGAATGGTGCGAGCGTTCTGATAGCCTCCCACCAGTGCATGCAGAAACCCAAGCTGGACTGGCCGGTAGATCGCGAGACCGGTGACTAACGAGCCGAGGCCCATCAGCACGACGCCGGTGTAGGCGAACTGCTGGGCGGCGTTGTATTTCGCCACAGGAAGGGGCTCTTTGCGAATCCCCAGGTCATGCAGGACGACCTGGAAGGCCTGGGCAAAGGCGCCCCGGCCGGGGATCAGGGCTCGCCATTCGCCACTCAGCGCCGTGTAGGTGACGTAGGCGACGCCATTGATGGCGAAGAGCCACATGAAAAGGAAGTGATACTGCATGCCGTCGGAGAGGCGGAACTCGAGGTTGGCGCGCTTGTAGAACCAGTCCGGGAAGGCAAAAAAGGCGTCGTTGGCCCAGTAGATGAGCAGGCCGCTCCAGATCATTAAGGAGAGTAGGGGGAAGTTCAGCCAGTGGAACCAGCGAATCGCGAGTGGGTGCTTCTGCATCATCTGGAAAGGAAATGACCAGGGGCGCCACAAATATTCCCGGCAGGCAAAATAAGTGTGATATCTTTCGCCTACGATGGAACGCAAAAAAGCTTCGGACTTCCCGCAAGAACTACTCGACCTCTTCGACCGCTACGTACACGGCGACATTGACCGCCGTGCTTTTCTCGACGGCGCCCAGCGCTTCGCCGTGGGCGGGCTTACCGCTACGGCGATCTGGGAGAGCCTCCGGCCCAATTACGCCTGGGCCCAGCAAGTGCCGGTAACCGATGCCCGGATCAAGGTGGAAACGGTGACGGTGCAGTCGCCGCTGGGAAATGGGACCATCAAGGGCCACTTCGCCAAGCCAGCGAACGCCAAGGGGAAGCTGCCGGTGGTGCTGGTGGTCCACGAAAACCGGGGCTTGAACCCCTATATCGAAGACGTCGCGCGGCGTTTGGCCGCCGAGAACTTTATTGCGTTCGCTCCGGATGGCCTGACCAGTGTGGGTGGCTTTCCGGGCGATAACGAAGAGGGCGGCAAGCTCTTCGCCAAGGTGGACCGGGCCAAGATGAACGAGGACTTCATCGCATCGGCGCGCTGGCTGAAGGCGCGTCCGGACTCGAACGGCAAAGTGGGAGTGGTGGGCTTCTGCTTCGGCGGCGGCGTCGCCAACACGCTGGCCGTGCGCATGGGCGCTGACCTCGCGGCCGCCGCCCCTTTCTACGGCGCGATGCCTCCGGCTACCGAGGTGCCGAAGATCAAGGCCGCGCTGTCGATTCAACTGGCCGGGCTCGACACACGTATCAACGCGCAATTGCCCGCCTTTGAAGAGGCGCTGAAGGCGAACAAGGTGGACTACGAGGTGTTCACCTACGAAGGCGCCAACCACGGCTTCCACAACGACACCACCCCGCGCTACGACGAAGCCGCGGCGAAGCTGGCCTGGAAGCGGACGCTCGCACTGTTCAACAAGCATCTGCGCGCTTAACTGCTACACTGCCAGGATGCCAGACCGCGTCCAACGCATCGGCGCTTCAGCGGGCTTTGCCCGGCTGCTTGCCGCCAAGAGAAGCTTCATCGTGCCGAGCTTCGTCTTCTTCGTGCTCTATTACTTCGCGCTGCCGTTGAGCGTGAGCCTGTTTCCCGAGGTGATGCGCCAGCGCGTCGGCGGCGTCACCTTGGCTTACTGGTTCGCGCTCTCGCAGTTTGTGATGGCCTGGGTGCTGGCTTGGCTCTACGTCCGGCGCGCGGCGGCCTTTGACGCGGCGGCGCAAGAGCTGCTGAAGGAGGGCGAATGACGCTGGCCATCTTTGTCGGCTTTGTGCTATTGACGCTGGGGATCACGCTATGGAGCGCGGGCAAGAGCCAGGGCGCGGGCGCGTTCTTTGCCGCCGGGCGGAGGATTACGGGATGGCAGAACGGGCTCGCGGTGGCGGGCGACTACATGTCGGCGGCGTCGTT
This sequence comes from Bryobacteraceae bacterium, assembly GCA_019752335.1. GTDB lineage: Bacteria > Acidobacteriota > Terriglobia > Bryobacterales > Bryobacteraceae > JALHNI01. The sequence goes on along the minus strand of JAIEMJ010000001.1, from coordinate 118,034 downwards.
TCTGGGCATCGCCGGGCTGATCGCCTTCTATGGCTATGACGGCTTTATGTACTCGGTGGGCTGGCTGGTGGCTTATTTGACGGTGCTGTTGGTGGTGGCCGAGCCGCTGCGGAACATTGGCAAGTACACGATGGCCGACATCCTCGCTTACCGCTTGCAGGCGCGGCCGGTAAGGGCGATGGCGGCCTTGAGCACGCTCACCGTGAGCACGTTCTACATGATCGCGCAAATGGTAGGCGCGGGTACGCTGGTATCGCTGTTGTTGAAGGAGTCGGGCGTGTCGTTCCAGGGGGCCGTGGCAGGCGTCGGGTTGCTGATGGTGCTCTATGTGGTCTTTGGCGGCATGCTGGCCACCACTTGGGTGCAGATTGTGAAGGCCGTGCTGCTGATGGGCGGCACGCTGCTGCTGAGCATGCTGGTACTGGCCCACTTCGACTTCTCCTTCGCCCGCTTCTTCGACGCCGTAGCGCATGTCACTTTCACCGTGGATGGCGCGCCCGTCACGCGCGACTTCCTGCTGCCAGGCTGGTACTACAGGCCGCCTTATGGCACCTGGAACCTGCTGTCATTAGGGCTGGCGCTGGTATTCGGCACGGCCGGCTTGCCGCACATTCTGGTGCGCTTCTATACGGTGCCGGACGCGCCCACGGCGCGGGTAAGCGTGGTGTGGGCCATGGCCATCATCGGCACGTTCTACATCATGACGACCTTTCTGGGCTTCGGCGCGGCGACGATCGTGGGGCCGGACGCGATCAAGCGCGGCGGCGGCATCAACATGAGCGCGCCGTTGCTGGCGCAGGCCCTGGGCGGCGAGGTGTTTTTCGCCTTCATCTGCGCCGTGGCGTTCGCGACGATTCTGGCCGTGGTGGCCGGCCTGACGATCACCGCTTCGACCTCCTTCGCGCACGACTTCTACGCCGGCTTCCTCTTTCGGGATCGCGAGTTGAGCCCGGAGACCGAGGTGCGCGTGGCGCGAGTCACCGCGCTCGTCGTGGGCGTCCTGGCCATCGCCAGCGCCATTGCCTTGGGGCCTTCGGCCAACGTGGCGTTCCTGGTGGGACTGGCCTTTGCGGTGGCGGCGTCGGCGAATCTGCCAGTAATCCTGCTGACGCTTTTCTGGAAGCGCTTCAACACGACCGGCGCCGTCTGCGGCCTGGGCGTGGGCTTGGCGAGTTCCATCCTCCTGATCCTGGTGGGCCCCAGCGTGCGGGGCGCGGCGCAGGCACTATTCCCGCTGGAGAACCCGGGCATCGTGAGCATCCCGCTGGGCTTCGCGGCGGCGTTACTGGGCAGCTTGCTGGGGCGGGAACCAGCGAGCGAAGCGAAGTTCGTCGAGATGCAGGTACGGGCCCATACGGGGCTGGGAGCGGAAGCGGCGTCGTTGCACTAGAAAGAAGTGCGACCATGAAAGCATGATGTACGTAGTAGCCGCCATTTTCACCGTGTTTGTTGTGATCGTCTTTGGCGCGATCCTGAATCCCCCGACGCAGTGGTTGGCGAAGCTTTCCGGCGAAGAGATGGAAGCGAACGAGACGGCGGAACCCGAGCCCGCGCCACGCCGGAAGTAGCCCCTACTCAGTTCTGACCTGAAGACCCGACGAGCGCCACCGCAACCGTGTAGATGATGGCGGCGATGCCGGCCATCCCGCGGGCGGGCGGAGACTCGGATAGCTCTTTCCAGACGACAATGCCCAGGCCAGCCACGAGCAGAGGGGCGCCGTGGGTGAGGACATACTGCACCAGCGAACTGGGGCTTTCAGCAGAGGGAGCCGAGCCCATGAGGAGCGCGGCGAGAGCGCCGCAGGCAAACAGGAGCCCGCCCAACATCCCCAACGCATGCTCCTTCCAGCCACCCTGGAAGTAACGAAAAAACTGTACCGCCGGACCCTGCACGGGCAGATTCATGAAATAGAGATTGAAGACGAAGGTGGAGATGAAGATGCCAAGGCAAAAGATGAAGACGAAGGAGTAAGAGCCGAGCCCGATGTCCGCGGCGCGCGCCAGTTGTCCGACGCCGGGCACGAAGCCGAGCAGCAACCCGCCGAGCGAGGCAAAGAGCACGGTTTTCCACATCTGAGCCTGGTCACCGGCGTCTTTTTTCTCTTCGCGCCGGCGGCGGTAGTATTTGGGCCCGCCGGGTTGGGCGCTGGGAACCGCCTCGGTCTTGGTGACGATTTCCGTCTCAACGGTGGGCGTGACGCGATTGGCGGCCGAGACACAGAGTCCCACGGCAATCAACAACAGGAGCCAGCCGATGCCGAGAAAGACGAAATTCACCGAACGATGGCTGAGGAGGGCCCAGACGCTCTCCACGAGAAGGGCGATCGAAAAACTGGCGGGGAAGGCTAGAGAGATTCCTCCGATCGACGACCCAGCCAAGATGAGCAGGTTGGCGAGATTGAAAAGGCAGCCGGCGGCGAAAGCAGTGACGATGGCGCGTTTGCCGGCGGTGAGGGAGATGTTGTCCCAAAAGCTCAGGTCGTTCCCCATGGAGCCAAAGGTGAGGCCGGCGAGCAGCGCCGCGACGATGGTGCCGAAGGCGAAGTCGAAGTAATAAAGCTCAAAGCGCCAGTCGCCGCCTAGCTTGTAAGTGGCGGTCCATAGGGCGCCGCAGATTAGGGCCAGCAGGCCCAGCAGCAGGGCCATCTCATAACTCGAAGGGACAATCATGCCAATTCCTCAAAACTGTAAGCGTAATCGGAGGACTAAGTCCGAAAAAAACGGTTACTTTGGTTAACCTTCATCATACACGGTCAAGTGTTTGGATAAACTAAGGGCAATGAAAGCAGCTTACTACGGCGGATCCCGCCAGATCGAGATCCGTCCTTGCGTGCCGGTGACGCCGGGCGAGGGCCAGATTCGGGTGCGGGTGTCGCACTGCGGCATCTGCGGGACAGACCTGCACGTTTACCTGGGGGACCTTGACCATCGCATTCGCCTGCCCGAGGTGATTGGCCATGAGGGCTCCGGCACCGTGGCCGAGGTGGGACCTGGGGTGACCGGGTTTGCGGCCGGGGATCCGGTAGCGGTGATGCCGATCATGTCGTGCGGCCAGTGCCCGGCCTGCCGGGCGGGCAACTATCACGTTTGCCACCAATTGAAGGTGATCGGCATTGAAGCCCCGGGGGCGATGCAGGCCTCCTGGACGGTGCCGGCGAATCTGGTATTTCCGCTGCCAGCGACGCTGGACTTACAGCAGGCCGCGCTGGTGGAACCGGTGGCCGTGGCGTGCCACGACATCCGCATGGGCGAACTGCGGGCTGGAGAGTATGCGCTGGTGCTGGGCGGCGGACCGATCGGGGCGCTGATTGCGCTGGTGGCGAAGCACAAGGGTGCGCGGGTGCTAGTGACGGAGATCAATCCGTTCCGCATCGCGATGCTGCGGCGGCTGGGCCTGGAAGTGGTGGACCCGCGAGAGGGGGGCTGGGTGGAGCGGGTGATGGAGGAGACCGGCGGCGCAGGAGCTGACGTCGTGTTCGAAGTGACCGGCGTCGCCGCGGGCGCGGAGATGATGACGAAGGCCGCCAAGGTGCGCGGGCGGATTGTGATTGTAGGTGTTTTTGCGAAGCCAGCGCCGGTGGATATCTACAAGATCTTCGCGCGCGAACTGCGGCTATTCGGAGCCCGCGTCTACCAGCGGGAAGACTTCGCCGAGGCTATCGACCTCGTCGCGGCCAAAGCGATCCCCGGCGACGAATTGATCACTAACGTGCTGCCGATCGACGAACTCCGTTACGGGTTGGACCAGATGGCCACTGGGGGAGACGTGATGAAGATCCTGATTGACTGCCAGAGTTGACGGGGCGCTCGGCGGTGACGAAACGGACCGGCGAGTGGTTGATTCTACAGCCTTTCGAGCGCGCTCAAAGGAGCGGTTGACCTCGTTCTGGTAGCGGAAAAACGTGTGGTGGATCTGTTTTTCCTCGAGGGTGCCGGCGAGACCGGTGAAGGGTGTCTCGGCGAGGGCTTGGTCGGGGTTGAGTCCGCGGGAGCGGAGGTCATGGAGGGTTTGCTTCATCATCAGCGTGTGCAGGCCGACTTCGATTTGTTGGCAGCGGAGCATGCGCCACGCTTGGGTGGCAAACTGCGTGACTAAGAATTTTTCGTAGGTATTTCTCGGGGCGAAGTCCTGGAGGAAGCCGTCGCGGAGTTCGATGAAGTCTTGTTCGTTCTCGAAGGGGAGGACGGGGAGCTTGGCGGTGAGTCCGTGCTTGACGGCATTGAGGCGAGCGCGGGATTTGCCAGCTTCGGTGCGAGGACCGGTGGAGTGTTGCGCATTGCGTTGGCAGGCAGCGCGCTGGGCTTCGGTTAAGGGCCTGGGCATGACTTTAGGGTGACATGCGCGGCCAAATCGACGGCTGGTTTTGGGCTGGCGAATTGGGGTTAAGTGGTTATTTTGTTTTGAGTTGCGATTTCTTGAAATTGTTGGGAACCGCCGGGGCGGCAACGGAGGATGAGACAAGGCGAGAGCGACGACCGCTGAGAACGAGCCACTTAGGTGCGTGGCGGGCGGGTGTGCGACAGATACGAGCGAGAGCGACCAACGCCGGCAACCACCCGGTCACTATCGTTCCTTCTGGAGAGAATGCGGCAGGATTCGGTTGACGGACCTGGGGGTCCGCCGTATAAACGTCACAAGCCCCGCTTCCGGTGACTGGAAGCGGGGCTTTTTGAAAAAAGATGGATGTCTTTTAGTGCGACATCTTCACTTTGTAGCCACCCTCGGCGGTTTGCTCGCGGTAGGCGGTGTGGCAGGTTTTGCAACTGGAAGCGACTCCGCCGAAAGCGGCGGTGGCGGCGGCTTCGTCGTTGGCCTTGGCGGCAGCGGCCAATTCGCCCGCGCTCTTAGCGGCCTTCATGGACCATTCTTCGGCTTCGGCCATCTTGTGTTCCTTAAAGAACGCGGCGCCTGCGACCATGCTCTTCTGAATGGTGGTGGCGGCGGCTTCCGCGTCGGGGCCAGTCTTGCCGCCCTTCTTCAGAGCGCCCATGGACTTCTGAGTCGCCTTCATCGCCGTGGCCAATTCGGCTTCGGTGACGGCGAACACGGTGAAAGCGGCTAGAAAGCCGGTAGCGAGTAAAATGCGAGAACGCTTAGTCATGCCAAAGAGAGTATCACCCGTCAGTACCAGCGTGCAACCAATAGTCATTAATCGGGATATGATGACTAGCGAGATGAATCGACGCACCGCGCTTAGTTTGTTCGCCGCACACACTGCCGGATCGCCCCTGTTTTCGCCCTTCCTGCGGGCCGACGTGATGGATGAGGACGTGACGGGACCCGTGAATGTCCACGAGTTCGAGGAGGTGGCCAAGCGCAAGCTGCACAAATTGGCTTACGACTTTATCGCGGGCGGCGTGGAGGACGAGCGCACGCTGCGGGCCAATCTCGAAGCGATCGGCCATTGGGACCTGGTGCCGCGCGTGATGGTGGACGTGAGCAACGTGGACCTGTCGCTGGAACTGTTCGGGCAGAAGCTAGCGTCGCCGATCATCATTTCTCCCACGGGCGGCAAGGACCTGGTGATGCCGGGGGCCGAGGAGGTGGTGGCGAAGGCGGCACTGGCCGCGAAGACAGTGTTGTGTTCGGCCACGGGCGCAAAGAAACTGCTGGACGCGGGCGAACCGCTGCAATGGTGGATTAACGGCATCGGCCAGCCGAACAAAGAGGCCGCGGTGAATTTTGCCAAGCGGACCGAGGACACGGGCGGCAAGGCAATCGTCCTCACGGTAGATAACGCTTATCAGAGCAACCGGGACCGGAATAACCGCAACCGCTTCGACTACGGGATGATGAGCCGGGGCACCCCGAAACCGGGCGAACCGGCGCCAAAGCCCGTGAATCCGGCGCGCGCCGCGATGTGGCAACCGCATACGCCGAACCTGACCTGGGACTACATTGACTGGGTGCGTAGCGCCAGCAATCTGCCGATTATCCTGAAGGGCATTCTGGCGCCCGAGGACGCCGAGTTGGCCGTGCAGCGGGGCGCTTCGGGAATCAGCGTCTCGAACCATGGGGGGCGCCAACTGGACGGAGCCATCGGTACGCTGGACGCTTTGCCGGAGGTGGTGGACGCGGTGGCGGGCCGGATCCCGGTGCTGGTGGATGGCGGACTGCGGCGGGGCAACGACATCCTGAAGGCGTTGGCCCTGGGCGCCCGAGCGGTGCTGGTGGGCCGCGCGCCGCTGTGGGGCTTGGGGGCGTTCGGCCAGCCGGGCGTCGAACGAGTGCTGTGGATGCTGAACGCCGAGCTCAAGCTCGCGATGGCGCTGGCGGGCCAACCACACTTGGGGACGATCACGCGTCGGTTGGTGAGGAAGCACACGGCATGAGGCACTTGCTGTGGCTGCTGGCGCTGAGCGTAAGTGGCCAGGTGCATCAGCTTTGCCAGCCTTGCCATACGGAAGCGGCGGGGGATGTGGAATCGCACAAGCATTTCGCGAAGCAGGTGAGTTGCGATGCTTGCCACGGGACGAGCGAGAAGCATCGGCTGGCGGCGGGCGGCGCGGCGCCGGACCGAGTCGCGACGCGGGAGCAGGTGCCGGTGCTGTGCGGCGGGTGCCACGTGGCGGAGCGGAAGAGCTACGAGACGAGCGCGCACGCAAAGGTGCTAGCGGCGGGGCAGAAGAGCGCCCATTGCGCGACGTGCCATGGGAATCATGCACCGCGTCCGCTGGCGGCGATGGCGGCGCGTTGCCAGAGCTGCCACACGACGCTACCGGCGGCTTGCGCGGGCAAACCAAGGGTCGCGGCGCGGGTTTCTTGCGCGGGATGCCATACGGTGCATACGTTCGCCAAGAGATAGCGGCGTCGTAAGAATGCGCATGGTCGCGCGTGATCTGAAGCGCCGATCGCGTCAGCCGCGCAAGCAGAACGGATTTTCGCTGTAAATCGTCGAAACGCGCCCTTTGAAGCCCAGAAAAAATCGACTTCTATGCGGTATTCTGCCCCAAACGAACCCCGATCGTAAGGGAGGGGATGGCCCCACCCGCCCTTCATTATTTTTCCGCAACAAGCCCAGCAATATTGGCGTTCTTGTGATTTCACTCGCTGATCGGCGAAGGTGGGACGCTGGCTGAGCAATCCCCTCCCTTACGGTCGGGGTTCATTTGGGGCGCCTGTCTTTTCTGAGTTGCTGACCCGGCGGGCTTTCCGGTTTTCGGCAGCCGAATTCTGAGGTGGTTCACACTTTCGCGCCCGATTAAGATATGCTGTTTTCCAGTTGTTACGACTATTACAAGGGGTTAACTTGGGATGCGTCTCGTCTGCTTTTTCTTATCCGTGTGCGCGCTGAGCTATGCGCAGGAGACACGGTCCATGATGTTTGGCCGGGTGCTGGATTCGCAAGGGGCGTCCATCGCGGGCGCCAAGGTGAGGGTGCGCAACGCCGAGACGGGCGTGGGCATTAGCCTGACGACCAATGACACCGGCTACTATGAAGCCAACCTGCTACTGCCCGGCACCTATGAACTGATCGCGGAGAACGCTGGGTTCAAGCGTTTGCTGCGGAAGGGCGTGACGCTGCCGGTCTCGTCGCGGCTGGAGGTGGACTTGACGATGGAGGTGGGCGGCGGCACGGAGACGGTGTCGGTGACGGCGGAGGCGCCGTTGCTCGAGACGAACGCCGTCAGTTCGGGCCGGGTAATCGACAATAAGTCGCTGATGGAGTTGCCGGTGATGGGAAACTCGGCGATGTTACTGGTGAAGCTCGCGCCGGGCATTCAGACGGGTGGCGTGAATAACTATTTGGCGCTGCACTCGAACGCGGGCGGATCGGATTACTCGGTAGGCGGCAATATCGGTGGTAATTCCTGGACACTGGATGGATCGCCGAATCAGGGTCCCGGGCGCCGGACGGCTTACTTGCCTTATACGGATGCGGTGGCCGAATTCAAGGTGGAGACGAATAACTTCGACGCAGGAATCGGGCAGTCCACGGGGAGCGCGATTTCGATGATTTCGAAGTCGGGGTCGAACGACTTTCATGGCACCGCCACCTGGCAGCACTGGCAGCAGCGCTGGCAAGGCACGCCTTTCTTCGTGAAGAAGCGCTACTTCGACAATATCGCCGCGGCCGAGGCGGCGGGCAACACGACTTTGGCCAATCGGCTACGCGCGACGGACCAGCAGCCGACGGGAAGGTCGAATAACTGGGGCGCGTCGGGCGGCGGGGCGGTAATTATTCCCAAACTCTACAACGGACGCAATCGGCTTTTCTGGTTTTTCACATACAACGCGTTTAAGGACGTGAAGGTGGAGGATGCCTCACAGTTCAATCGCACCGTGCCGAGCCTGCGCGCCCGCGAAGGCGACTTCAGCGATATGTTGGCCATTCCCAACGGGAGCCGATATATCGTGCATGATCCGGCTTCGATCATTCGCGACCCTAACCGGCCGAATAACTTTGTCCGGACGCCCTTCCCGGGCAATATCATTCCGAAGAGCCGTTTTGCGAATCCGTCACTGGACGCGATTCTGGCGCTCTATCCGAAGCCGAACCAGGCGATCGCTCCGGGGCAGGATCCGGTGTTTAACTACTTAGCTTCGCAGACGCCGTATAACTGGGACTACTACGCCTACTCCAACCGGATGGATTACCAGATCAGCGATAAGTGGCGGATGTTCGGCCGTTGGTCCATCAATAACTTCGGACCCGAGGACCGCGGCGATTGGACTTACGAGAGCGCGCGGGGCTTGAACCTGGGCGGCCTGGTGCGGAATAACAAGGGCGGCAATATTGACGTGGTGTATACGCAGTCGCCGACGACTTTGTGGAACCTGAATGTGGCGATGAATCAATTCCGCGAATTGAATATCCAACCGAAGGCGTTGGAGTACAAGCCTTCGGGCATCGGCCTGCCTGCTTATCTGGATGCGCAGGCCGGCGCGTTGACGATGCTGCCGCAGATGGCGATTGCCGGATACTCGACGATCAGCCCGGGCGGCTTTAGCACGCCGACGCGGACGCGTCAGATGACGGTGAAGCTGGAGGGCACATTTATCCGGCGCAGCCACTCGATTCGGGTGGCCTTTGACAATCGCAACCAGTACCGGACGGGAGGCGGAGGCGGCAATACGTCGGGGAATTTCAACTTTAACCAGAACTATGTGCGGCGCAACGACGACGGCTTTACGCCGGCGAGCGATCTGGGCCTAGGTATGGCGGCGTTCTTACTCGGCATTCCGAGCAGCGGCAGCGTCGCGATCAATGATACTTACGCGACGCATAGCCCCTACTACGCTTCGTTCGTCCAAGATACGTGGCGGGTGTCGAGCAAGCTGACGCTGAGCCTGGGCTTGCGCATGGAGTATGAGCGGGGCGCGACGGAACGCTACAACCGGATGATTGGCAATTTCGATCCCAATTACGTACCGCCGTTCGCCAAAGCGGCAGAGGCGAATTATGCCCGCAATCCGATACCGGAGTTACCGGTGAGCCAATTCAAGGTGATGGGGGGGAATACTTACGTCGGTTCGGGCGGCAAGCCCCGTCAGCTTTACAAGAACGAATTGATGTGGCTGCCGCGCGTGGGCGTCGCGTATCAGTTGAACAAGAGGACGGTGTTGCGTGGCGGTTATGGTACGTTCTTCGATACGATCAACGTGCTGAATTTCGGGCCCGACCAATTCGGCTACTCGCGGTCCACGAGCATGATTGTGTCGAACGACTTCGGCCAGACGTGGAATTTTTCTGGAAATGCGAACCCGGGTAACGGCGGTAGCCCGTTGCGCGATCCTTTCCCGGTGCGGGCGGATGGCACGCGGTTCGACACGCCGACGCGGGACTTGCTGGGCGGCTTCGCGCGGCAGGGTCGCGGATTTGGCTACACCGCGTTCAATCAACCGCACGCACGCCAGCAGCGCTGGCAGGTGGGATTGCAGCGGCAGATCGGCGAGCGGATGGTGATTACGGCCTTCTACCAGGGATCCTACTCGGACCGGATTTCACTGGGCCAGACCCAGACGCCGCTGGCCAGCCAGTATTTTGCCACGGGCACGGTGCGCAACGACGCGAACGCGAACAACATGAACGCCAATGTGGCGAATCCGTTTTTCGTCGGGAGCCTGAACCGGGCGGACTACCCGGCCCCAGTCTGGGCGGACATGAATACGAATGGATTTTTTACGTCGCCGACGATCCGGAAGAGCCAGTTACTACGGGCTTTCCCGCAGATGAATGGCGTGACGAATAATACGGAATTCTCGTCGTATACGCGGGCCGACGAATTCCAGTTCTCGTTTGAGAAGCGCTTTTCGGCGGGCTGGAATTTGAACGTGGGTTACACGGCCTTGAAGCTGCGCGAAGCTGATTTTTTCGCCAATGAATTTGACACGGTACGCACGGAGCGCCCTTCGAACGATGGCCGTCCGCATCGCTTTACGATGACGGCGGTGTATGAATTGCCGTTCGGCAAGAAGCACCGTTTCCTGGGAAACGCGTCGCGGGCGGTGGACATGGTGGTGGGGGGCTGGCAGGCGTCGGCGACTTATGAGTATCAGCCGGGTCCGCTGCTGGATTTCGGGAATCTCTTTTACTACGGCAACAACCCGAATGACTTGAACAACGTGACGCGCAACTGGGATACGTGGTTCAATACCGCGAATTTCGAGCGTACGGCGACGCGGGGTCCGAACGGACCGCACGTGCGCGTTTTCCCAACGCGCATCCCTGGCCTGAGGGCTGACTCTACCAGCCAGTGGAACGCTAACTTCGGCAAGAACTTCGCGGTAACGGAGCGGGTGAAGATGCAGTTGCGGCTGGATGCGTTGAATGTGCAGAACCGGTCGCAGATGGCGGGGCCGAACGTCGATCCGTTTTCGACGTTGTTCGGGCGCATTACCAGTCAGACGGCGGCGACGAACCGGTGGCTGCAGGTGCAGGCTCGGCTGACGTTTTAGACGGGCGTGGGGTCTGTTTCGCAGGCCACGGTGCCTGCCGTTGGCGGAGCTTGTCGTTAAGGCCGGACATGCGCGAGGACGAAGTCGACTAATTCCTGGCTTTCGAAGAAGCCCTTCCACATATTGTGGCCTTGCCCCGGGCAAACGACCAACTGCATCGGGCCGCGGTAACGCGCTTTCAGGAGACCGGAGTTCGCCTCCAGCGGCACTAGGCGATCCTGGTCGCCGTGAAGGGCGAAGAGGGGGACGCGGGCGGCGGCGATCGCGTCGAGACGATCCACCGGATTGAACTCTTTGAGACGCTCCTTGAGCGCCTCGGCGGTTAGCTGATACGCCGTGGCCGCTTTGGCCAGGCCCGGATAGCTCTCGAGATTCGTCACGGGGTAGATACCGGCAAAGGCGGCCACCTGTTGCGGATGGCTGGCCGCCCAGGAGAGCAGCATCAAGCCGCCGCGGCTGCGGCCCAAGAGAATCGGCTGCGTCGAGTAGCCCCGGGCGACCAGGTGTTCGTAGAGCGCGGTGAAGACGGCGTTGCCCGCGGGACTGCCGTAACTTTCGCCCGCGTCGATGCCGGCCACGGCGATACCGGCCGCGGCGAAGCGCTCGAACATCCAGCGCTCCTCCGGGCCCGGATACTGCGGTAAGTTCGGCGCGTACCAGACCCACGGCTTCCCTGCCCCGGGTACCGGCGCGGGAATCAGAAAGGCCGGACGCTCCACCACGGTGAACTTCTCCGGCGCCAAAGCGAAAAATAGCAACGGGAGCCACATACTAGAAATCGAAGACGACGCCCGCGGACGGCAGAATTGGAAACGTGCGTTCCAGCCGCACGAAGACCCGGCGGGTGCGTGCGTCGAAGCTTTGTGTCTCGTCAACGCGCAGATTGCGGCGATTGGTGACGTTCACCACTTCGGCGAAGAGCGTGGCCTGATAGCGTTTGCGGACGAAGGCTTTGTTGAGGCGCAGGTCCGTGCGCTGGTAGTCCGGCAGACGGAAGAGATTGCGCTGGGCGGCGAGGAAATACTGCTGGCCGCGCTGCTGCAGGAAGCCAGGGATGGGTAAGCCGGTGGCGTAGGAGAAGCGGCCGCTCAGGTTGATGGTGGGGCGCCAGCGATAGCTGAGAAAGGCTTGGGCTTGATGGCGGAGGTCAGAGTCCGAGATGAAGCGGGCGCCGGTGAAGCGCTCGTCCATCTGGGTATGGGTGTAGGTATAGGCGACCCAGCCCGTTACGCCGTTCGCCGAGCGGCGTTGCCACATGGCTTGCCAACCGCGCGCGCGGCCACGCAGCGAGCTCTCCCACGGCGCTGGATTCAGCGGCGTAACTACGTTGCCCGCGGTGTTCAACCGGGGGTCGAAGCGCGGACGAAAGAGCAGGTCTCGGTCACGCCGTTCGAAGAGTTCGAAGCGCAGGCGCGAGCGTTCGCCCAGCAGGCGTTCGAGCACGGCTTGCAAATGCTGCGAGCGTTCCGCGGGCCAAGGCGTGCGGATGGGCGATAGGAACTGGCGCAACTCGGCGAACTGGGTATTCTGCCCCCAGGAGAGCGCCAGGCGAACCCGGCCAGGAAGCGGCATGGAGATGGCGGCGAAGGGAGCGGGGAGTATGCCTGGGGCCAAGGAGTGCGCATCCAGGCGGCCACCGGCGCGCAGTTCGACGCCACGCCCCGGTGACCAGGTCTGCTGCACGTAGCCACCGGCGCGGCCGGCGTGGCCGGCGTAGCGCTCCAAGGGCCGCAGCGCGGTGGCCAAGAACTGATTCAGGGCTCCGGCGTCCTGCACGCGCCGCCAACTCCAGCCGCCCTCGGTGACGAAGCGCGGCGACCAGGACGCGGACAGATCGCCGTTCCAGACACGCTCGCCGTAGCGGCTTTCGGCCAGCGGGCGCCGGTCACGATTTTCGTTGCGGAAGTCTTCACTCAGCCAGGCGAAGCGCTGGGTGGCCAGAAAGCGCGGGCTGGGCGTCCAGCGCCAGGTGGCGATGGCCAGCGCGGAGTGGTAGCTGCTGTCCCGCAGCCCGTTCAGGCCGAGGTTGGCCAGATTCGCCGAGCGGTCCAGGCCGGATTGGCCGCGCATGAGGGTGAGCGAGAGCTGCTGGCGCGGCGACAGGGTGGCCGTCATTTTGCCTTGGGCATCCCAAAACGCGAAGGCGATGCCGGGCTCGTCGGCGGTGCGGCTGATGATGTATTGCACGTAGCTCTTGCGGACGCCGGCGACCCAATTCACGCGCTTGCCCAACGGACCCTCGGCGGTGAAGGCGGCGTTCGAAGCGGAGAGATTGGCGCGGAAATGGCGCTTGGTCTGGTCTCCTTCGCGGAGGCGGAAATCGACCGCGCCGGCTGTGCGGTCGGCGTAGCGCGGCGCCAGCGGACCCGCCTCCAACGCGGCGCTTTCGAGTAACTCGCCCTGGAGCAGGGCCAACGAGGCGGAGGTATTGTCGCCTTGCACGGCATGAAAGGGTTGATGGAGCAAGACGCCGTCGAGGTAGATCCCCATGCGCTCGTAGTTCGCGCCACGGACGGTGAATTGGCTTTGGAAGTCGCTGTAGGCGCCCACGCCGGGCATGCTTTGGACGGCGCGGAAGGGGTCGTCAGCCAGCACGGAGCCCAAGTTACGCAACTCGGTGCCGGCGAGGTCAAAGCCGCCCGCGGGGGCCGCGTCGAAGGGGCCGGCGGCGACGGTGACCGAGTCGCTTTGGCGCAGGGTGTCGGAGTGGAGGGCGAAGTCGACGGTCTTGGCCTCGGCGGCCACCACCACCGAGAGCGGCCGATAGCCGACCAGGGTGGCTTTCAGGAGGCTGCCCGGCGCGGCCTCGATCTGGAAACGGCCGTCGCGGCCCGTCACAACGACGCGTTCCCCGGCGCGGACCTCGGCGCCGGCCAGAGCCTCCGCGGTCCGCGCGTCGGTGACGCGGCCCTCGACGGCGATCCCCAAAATGGTGAATAGGAGAACCACTTACACCGAATACTTGCGAGCCAGCGCATTCAGCTTCTTGAGCAAGGGGGGCACGCTCACCAGGGGGTCTTCTTTCTCTTCGTACTCTAGCGCCAAGTAGCCACGATAGCCGCCTTCGGTGAGCATCTTCGTCAGGCGGTCCCAGTCGGCGGTTTCGAGCTTGCCTTCTGTAACGCGAATGTCGCGCTTGAATTGGACATTCGCCGCGTAGGGCAGGATCTCGGCGATCTGGCGATAGGCGTCCGACGTGAAGTTGCCGGTGTCCAGATTCACCGCGGCCCAAGGCGAGTTTACCTGCTTGACGATGTCGACGATGCGCGACGCCCGGGCTGTGATGCCGCCGTGATTTTCGAGGCCCAGGATGACGCCGTGCTGCCCGGCGTAGGCGGCGCCGCGCGCGAGTACGTCCACCACCCACTTGGCGGCCTCGTCCTCGCTGGACGTCTTGGGAACCGTGCCGCCGAACACGCGAATGTGGCCCGCGCCCAGCGCCGCCGCCACGTCCACCCATTTCTTCACATCGGCGAGCTCTTTGTCGCGCAACTCGGCGGTCGGCTGGCACATGTTCGTACGGACGGAGATCGAGTAGATTTCGACGCCGTTGCGGTAGGCCAAACGCTTCAGGGGCAGCAGGAAGGAGGCTTCGGTGGAGGGGAACCAGTAGACGGTGAGGTCGAGCCCGTCGACGTCGTTCTCGACGGCCAAGGGGACGAGGTCCTCGTAGGTGAGGGTCTTCTTCTGCAAGGCCTCGCGGAAGGAGTAAGCGCAGATGGCCGTCCGCAGACGGCCCTTCGCGCCAAAGGCCGGCAGGGCAAGCAAGGGGAGAAAATCACGACGGCTGAGCATAGGGGATATTCTATGCTTTCGCAGCGCACTCCGGCGAACAATAGTGCAGTTCTCCGCGAGAGGAGTGCGGCGGTGCATGAATGCCACAGACGGCGCACTTCTTCAGGGCGCCTCGCGTGGCGGCCGCAGGCGAACCGGCCTTCGGCTGGGTAACCAAGTCGCCGACGGCCTTGCCGATCAGCCCCATCACCATGCGGATAAAGGTAATTGCGAGAATTCCGCCGAGGAATAAAAGCACGACACGAATCATTGGTTAGCCGCCCTTCTGGACCGGCCGGGAGGCCGGTCCTACCGGTCCCTCGCGGGGAAGACTCTTGGACCGGCCGGGAGGCCGGTCCTACCGGTTAGCCCTTCTTCTTCGCGGGAGCCGCGGCTGGGGCTTTCGCCGGAGCGGTGCCCTTTTTGGCGGCCGGGTTCTGATAGGTGGTGTCAACCTTCTGGCCCATCGCCTGCAGCATACCCTTGGCGGACTCGGCGAACGAGCCGTCCGGCTTTAGTTCAACGTACTTCTGGAAGGCTTCGGCAGTGCCGGGAGGGAAGACGAGCGAGCCGTCGGCTTTGGTCTGCGCCTTGCCGGTGAGGTAGATGCCGTACTGGTACTGGGCGTCAGCGTAGTTGGGGTCGGACTCGATGGCGCGCTTGAAGGCGGCGCCGGCGGCTTCGGTCTGGTTGGCGTTGGTGAGCAGGGCGCCCAGGTTGTAGAAGTACTTGCCGCCGTTGGTCGGATCGAGCGTGGCAGCCTTCTCCAGTTCCTGCTGCGCTTCGGTGAACTTCTTGCCGCGGGCCAGGGCCAGGGCGTAGTTGTTGATGTAGGAGGCATCGTCGGGCTTCAGTTCGATGGCCTTCTGGAAGCTTTCATAGGTCTTGGCGAGCGAGGCGTCGGCCTCTTCGCCCTTCTGTCCGCGAGCCAAGCCGGAGTAGCTCTCCGCGAGTTGCGCCCAGATGACGTGCTGCTTGGGATCCATGGTGGAGGCCTTCGTGAACTGCTCGACGGCGGTGGGGAAGTTCTGTTCCTTCAGGGCATTCATGCCGCCGTTGAAGGCGTCGTTCAATTCCTTATTCTTGGCCATGGCGGCGGAGCGCTCTTTCATGGCTTTGTCGAGGGCGGCCTTCTGCTCGGGCGACATATCGCGGGCAACTTCTTCGGTGACTTTACCGGTCTCGGCGGCCTTTTGGACGGCGGCTTGGCGCGCGGCGCGCTCGGCGAGATCGAAGTTGACGGGTACGGGGTCGCCGAGGCGCGTGCGGACGCCCTTCACCTGGTCAACCAATTCGCCGCCTTCGAGCTTGTTCTTCACCTTTTTGGCGCCCGTGTACAGATACACGTTATAGGTGCCGAGCGGGAGGCCGGCGTGGAAGAAGTCGCCCTTCTTCTTGGAGTCGCAGAGGTACTCGCCCTTGATGTCGGTGCGTTCGATCCGAATCCAGGCGCCGGCTAGCGGGTTGCCGTCTGGCCCTTTCACCACGCCTTCAATCGCGCCCGTCTGCGCAAAGGCGATTCCCGCCACGAAACTGGCTAAGGCGAAAACATTCCGCATCATCTTCTTCATCGAACTTACCCTCTTCTTTACTAGGTCGTCTTGACTAGGACCGTAACGCAAACTTTCTCAGGATACTACAATGAGTTCAACTTTTCGACGAGTGCAGCCCCGCCCCGCGTTACCAGAATTCGCAACCAAAGGGCGTCAACTTGAATCAAAATAGTACATATGCTCGTTCGTGGATTGTTTGGGTTAGCTTTTGCGTTAGGGGTGATGGCCGCGGATCCGGCTTTGGACCGCGCCAAGACGCTGTACGATCAGACCAATTATGAGGAGTCCCTGAAGGCGCTTAGCGCCCTGCCAGAGTCTGGGGCGGTGCTCCGGCTCCGTGGACGCAACTTCTTCATGCAGAACGACTTCCGTCGCGCATCGGAGCTCCTCGAGCGCGCCGTGAAGGCTGAGCCAAACTCAGCCGAAGGCTACCTGTGGCTCGGCCGCGCCTACGGCCGCCGCGCCGAGACTTCGTCTTTCCTTACGGCGCCCGCGCACGCCTCGAAGGCGCGGCAGAACTTTGAGCGGGCCGTGGAATTGGACCCCAAGAACAGCGAGGCGCTCGGCGATCTCTTCGAATATTACCTGCAGGCTCCCGGTTTTTTGGGCGGCGGGCATGACCGCGCGGCGGCGCTGATCGACAGAATCGCGACACTCGATCCGGCGGAGAAGTACTTTGCCCAGGCTCGCTTGGCGGAAGAGAAGAAGGATTGGAACCAGGCGGAGCTACAACTGCGGCGCGCCGCGGAACTGGCGCCGAACCAGATCGGCCGGCTGATTGACCTGGCCAAATTCTTCGCCAAGCGGGGCAAGCCGACCGAGGCCGAAGCCGCGTTCGTCCGGGCCGCGCAGATCAATCCCGACAGCCCGAAGCTGCTGATCGAGCGCGCCGAGACCTACGTGGAGCAGGGACAGAGGCTGGGCGAAGCCCGCAAATTGCTGGAACGCTACCTGAAAGCGAAGCTGACCCCCGAGGATCGCCCGCGCGAGGAAGCGCGCAAGTTGCTGGAGAAAGTGGCGGCGGCAAAGGGCTAAATGCTAAAATGCTGATTTGCCGAAGCTTGCGACCCGAGATGAAGCCACCGCCCGGCGCGCGGCTCTAGCCAGCCGTCTGACGGCCGAAAAAGTGGATGCCCTGCTGGTGACCTCACTGGTGAACATCCGCTACTTAACCGGCTTCACTGGCAGTAACGCCCTGTTGCTGCTCACCCCCTCCTCCGCCCGCCTCATCACCGATCCGCGCTACACCACGCAGGCCGCGGCCGAGAGTTCCACGTCGGTGAGTATCGTCCGGAAGCGTCCGCTGCTCACCGAAGCGATTGCGCGCATCACGCGCGGCAAGTATCGCAAGGTGGGCTTCGAGAAGACGCACCTCTCTTACGAGCAACACGCCCGGCTCACCGAGGAGTTGCCCAAGCGGGCGAAGTTGCTGCCGCTGGAGGCTTGGGTGGAAGAGGCGCGGCTGGTGAAGTCGGCGAGCGAGATTGAGCTGATTCAAGAGTCCGTGGTGACGAACTCGCTGGCGTTTGACCGCTCCTTACGCAGCCTGCGGCCGCGCATGACCGAGAGCGAGTTCGCCGCGGAGCTCGACTACCAGCAGCGCAAGCTGGGCGCCGAGGGTACGGCGTTTTCCACCATCGTCGCTTCGGGCGCGCATTCCGCCTTGCCCCATGCGCAGCCCCGGCACGAAGCCATTGGCCTGAATCGGCTACTATTGGTGGACATGGGTGCGCGGCAACATGGCTACATGAGCGACATGACGCGGACTGTCGTTACCGGCAAGGCCACGCGGCGCATGCGCCAGCTTTATGGCGCGGTGCTGGAGGCGCAACTGGCCGCCATCGACGCCGTCCGGCCCGGCGTGCTCTGCGCGGAGGTTGACCGTCGCGCGCGCATCACCCTCAAGCGGCATGGCCTGCACCAGCAATTTATTCATTCCACCGGCCACGGCCTGGGGCTCGAAATTCACGAGCCGCCACGCCTGGGCCGTACGGAAGTAAGAAGCCTCGCGCCCGGCATGGTGATCACCATTGAGCCCGGCGTCTATTTGCCCGGTGAGGGCGGCATTCGCATTGAGGATACGGTGCTCGTCACCGCCACCGGCTGCGATGTACTCACGCCCACGCCGAAAGATTTACTCATTATCTAACTCCACGAAAGCCCATGACCAACGAAGAGATTCAGCAGTTAATCCGCCTCGCACAAGATTCCCGCGTGGCCGAACTTGAAGTCCAACGCGGCGAGAACCGGGTGCGCATCCGCTTGGCGGGCGCCACGACAGACGTCGTGCCGGCCGCGATTGCCGTCCCCGGTCCCGTGCCGGTGGCTAGCGCTCCGGCGGCGCACGCCCCAGAGCCAGCCGCTCCGGCCGACCCCTTAGCCGACCCCAGCCTCGTCATGATCAAGTCCCCCATCGTGGGCACCTTCTACGACGCGCCCTCGCCCGACGCCGCGCCCTTCATCAAGGTGGGCGACACGGTAACGGTCGGCAAGGTGCTCTGCATCATTGAAAGCATGAAGCTGATGAACGAGATCGAAAGCGAGTACGCCGGAACCATCGTCGCGAAGCTCGTTTCGAACACCAAGCCCGTGGAATATGGCGAAGCGCTCTTCGCGCTGAAGCCCAACAAGTAGATGTTCAGCAAGATCCTGATCGCCAATCGCGGTGAGATTGCCCTGCGGGTGATCTGTGCCTGTAAGGAACTCGGCATTAAGACAGTGGCCGTCTACTCCGAGGCGGACCGCAACAGCCTCCACGTGCGCTTCGCCGACGAGGCCATCTGCATTGGCCCGGCCAAGAGCGCGCGCAGTTACCTCGACATTCCCAGCGTGATTAGCGCGGCCGAGATCACCAACGTCAACGCCATTCATCCGGGCTATGGCTTCTTGAGCGAGAACGCCGACTTCGCCGAAGTCTGCGAGCTTTCGCGCATCAAGTTCATCGGTCCGCGCCCGGAGATTACGCGCATGATGGGCCTGAAGCAAGAGGCCCGCACGGCGATGAAGGCCCACGGCGTGCCGACGCTGCCGGGCTCCGAAGGCATTATCGCCAGCGAGGAAGAAGCGCTGGAGGTGGCAGGCAAGATCGGCTATCCCGTCATCATCAAGGCCTCGGCCGGCGGGGGCGGACGCGGCATGCGCGTCGTGCAAACGGCCGAGGAGTTGCCGCCGCTGCTGAAGCAGGCGCAGGCCGAAGCCGGCGCCGCCTTTGCCGTGCCGGACGTCTACATCGAGAAGTACATTGGCGCGCCGCGCCACATCGAATTCCAGGTACTGGCCGACGAGCATGGGTCAGTCAAGGTGATCGGTGAGCGCGAGTGCAGTCTGCAGCGCCGTCATCAGAAGATCATCGAAGAGGCGCCGTCGCCGGTGATGACGCCCGAGTTGCGGGCCCGCACCATCGCCACGCTCGAAAAGGCGCTCAGCAGCATTGGCTACACCAACGCGGGCACGGTGGAATTCCTGATGGACGAGCAGCAGAATCTCTACTTCATTGAGGTGAACGCGCGCATCCAGGTGGAGCATCCGGTGACCGAAATGGTGAGCGGCATTGACCTGGTGAAGAGCCAGATTCTCATCGCCGCCGGCGCCAAACTGGTGGACATTCTGCCGGACCCGATTCCGATGCGCGGCCACGCCATTGAGTGCCGCATCAACGCCGAGCATCCCGAGACGTTTGCACCTTCACCGGGCCGCATCACCGGCTGGAACGTGCCCGGCGGCATCGGCGTGCGTGTCGACACCGCCGCTTATACCGACGGCGTGATTCCGCCTTACTACGACTCGTTGGTGGCGAAGTTGATCGTCCACGCGCCGGACCGCACGGAGGCCATCGCCCGCATGCAGCGCGCGCTGGACACGTTTATCGTGGAAGGCATCCACACCATCATTCCGCTGCACAAGCGGCTGCTGAACACGCCCGAATTCCGCACCGCGCAGTTCGATACGAATTTCGTCGGCCGTTTCCTGGCCGACGCCAAAGCCGCCGCCGGAGGAGCGCACTGAGATGGCCTCACTGATCGAAGCAATCAACGTCAAGCGCCGCACGCTGTTCGAGCACGAGAACACGCCTTTCGCGTGCCTGGAAGCGGAAGTGAGCACGCCCACGGCGCGCGGGGGCCAAACGCTGGTCCGTTTGAAGATTCGCAATTTGCTCACCAACGCCGTCTTCGAGAAGACGTTCAAGGCCGGCGACAAGTTCAAGGAGCCGGACCTCCAGAAGGTGCCGTCGTCGTATCTCTACAGCGACGCCGACGGGTCGCACTTCCTGGATCAGGAGAGCTTTGAGACGTTAACGCTGTCGGAAGACGTAACCGGTTCGGCGCTTGAATGCCTGATTGAAGGCACGCTGGTGGAGATCCTGAAGTACAACGGCAATCCGATTGGCTTGGACCTGCCGATGTTCGTGGAACTGACGGTGTCGGCGACGGAACCCGGTGTGCGCGGTGACACGTCGAGCGGCAGCGTCACCAAGCCGGCGACGTTGGAGACGGGCTTGGAGATCAAGGTCCCGCTGTTTATCAAGCAAGGCGAGAAGATCAAGGTCGCGACGGAGAAGCGAGAGTTCGCTGGCCGGGCCTAGCGCTAGTCGAGCGCCGCAAAGACTTCGGTGAGGGGAATCGACACGCCTTCCGCAACCAAGTCGCCATGCGCCGCAACTTCCTGGGGACGATGTTGCCTCTGAAAGAGCCAAGCCCGGCGTTCGTGGGGATCGAGGATCCACGTCATCACCACCCCCCAGGCATGGTATTCCTCGCACTTAGCCAACGCATGGCTAAACCGGTCAGCCGGCGAGAGGACCTCCACACAAACATGGACCGGCTCCACCGGATAGGGATCCTGGATCGCGTCTCGCCGCTGCGCAATGACATCCGTCACCAGAAACCTGCCCGGTCTGATCTGGACGGTAACCTCCGAGGCAGACACGAGGGTTGGCGCCGCATGATCCAGCAACTGCCCGATTCGCTTCTGGATCAGTCCGTGTTTCCAAGTTGGCTTAGGCTTCTGCCGCAGTACTCCGTCCGCATACTCACTGGCGGGCTTCGTCTCTTGAGCGAGGTAGTCCTCCACCGAGATCATGGTTGAAGCGGCAGCCATGCCCGAGGGTATCATCGACGGGCTAGCCCGGTTTCTTGCGAAGGAGAAGAGAGAATTTGCCGACCGGGCTTAGCCGGACAGCGGGTTCCGTTTGGCCGTTGGGCGACGAAAGAAAACTGCGCCACGTCCCAGCGATAGGGTGTGCAGAGTCGCTTGGTGCGTCCGGCTGCCGTCCTGGTCTGGTCCACGAGGATCTCGCCAAAGTCGGTGAGTTGAACGATGGCCCGCTCGTCTTCCGGTGCGATGGGAAGCGTATAGGCGTGTTCAATGACGTTGAACACTTCATAGAGCTTGCCTTGCCATACCCGGTAGATGGCGAGGTTGTGCTGTCCGATGCCAGAACCGAACGCGCCGCCGTCCCGCAGAACGATGTCCTGGGTGCCAAGGAATACGGTCTCCTTCGTCTCCAGCCAGGCGTCCGGAACTACGCTGCGGTTCGGCGCGTAGCTGAGGAAAGTGCCGATGCACCACCAGCCATCGGATCGCTGCTTCAGCACGAAGGCTACGCCGCCCCGGAGCCCCTTGGCGATCAGCAGGCGCTCGCGATCCGGCTGCTCGTCGAGGTTGACGGCGACTTGCCGGACGTCGCCAAATGTGTCGTCACCGACGTGATCCAGCTCTAACGCCTCGGCGAGTTTCGCGCGCTCAGCGGCGTCGGGAGAAATGAACGCGGCGAAGACGCGGTCCGGATCCATGGGCAACCGCCGTGGTTGCTCCAAAGGGGCGCGCTCGATGCGCGAGGGTAATGGCTCTTGCGTAGGCAAATACATCGATTGCGCCAGCAGCAAACAGAGCAGAGTCCGCATGAGCCTTAGTCTGTCATGCAATTGTCTCCAAAAAGATGTGGCAATCTTCATGTCAGCGGATTACCCTGGATCAATATGCGAAATCTAAGGCTCTTCGGCTTACTTCTCTTCGCCGGACTCCCGGTCTTTGGGCAATCGACTCTTGGGGTTATCTTAGGCTCAGTGACGGACCCGACGGGCGCGGCTATCGGCGGCGCCAAGGTGCGGATCGTCAACCTGGGTGAGACCACGGCGCGCGAGACCACCGGGGCTAACGATGGCGCTTACGAGTTTCAGAACGTCAAGGCCGGCACTTACTCGGTGGAAGTGACGAAGGCGGGCTTTCGCGCCTTTATCTTGAAAGAAGTGGTCCTGGAATCGCGGCAGACGTTGCGCGTGGATGCGCGGCTCGAAGTGGGCGATGTGTCGCAGCGCGTGGAAGTGAGCGCCGAGGCTGGCGTGATTGCGACGGACTCGCCGGCGGTGTCTTCCAGCTTGACGCCCGAGAAGGTGGCGTCTTTGCCGGCGAACTTCCGCGCGAGCACGAATACGACTCCCTACAGCCTGCTGCAGACCTTGCCCGGAGCGCAGGCCGATAACGGCGGCGGGTTGGCGATTCAGGGTGGCTTGCCGGCGCAGAGCGAGTCCAGTTCGGACGGCATTTCGATTACCAGCGTGACGGGGAATAGCCCGAACCGGAACCTGTTTCCGTCGATTGAGTCGATCGGCGAAATCCGGGTGCAGGGGGTGGGCAACGCGGCGGAGTTTGGCCAGCCGGGCGATGTCACGATCATCTCGAAGGGCGGCTCGAACAACTACCACGGCGCCTTGTTCTGGTATCACCAGAATCGCGCCATGGATGCGCTCACCTTTGGGCCAAGGTGAGCAATAACTTTGGCGGCACGTTCGGCGGGCCGGTGCGGATCCCTAAGCTCTACAACGGATCGAGCAAGACTTTCTTCCAGTTCACCTGGGAGAGCCTGCGTTATCCCCGGCAATCGACGATTCAGAACACGCTCCCCACGGAACGGCTGCGCGCGGGCGACTTCACCGCCGAGACTGGCGTCACCGTGCGCGACCCCGCCACGGGCCTGCCGTTTCCGGGTAACACCATTCCGGCCAGCCGGATTAACCCGGTGGCCCGGGCCGTGATTCCGTTCTACCCGAAAATCAACGTCGGCGACGGGGCGCGCCGGTCAGTCAATAACTTCGTCGATAACCGGGTGGCGAATATTGAGAGCAATCAGTTTGACTTGCGGATTGACCAGAACTTCGGCGCCAAGCACAGTATCTTTGGCCGGTACACCTGGAAGAAGAATCCGACGCTGAGCCCGAATAACCTTAACTTGCCGTCCGATACGAATAACAACGACCATCAGCAGTTAGTGGCGAATCACACCTGGACGATCCCGCCGAACTTACTCAATGAGATTCGGGGTGGCATCAGCTACGCCGAGTCCCGCACGGAATTCCCTTTCGATGGCCGGGCATTTACGAATGGCTTGAACTTGAAGGATATCCAACGCGACATTTTTTTCAACGGGCTGCCGAACTTCGGCATCGACCAATACACGGGCTTCAGTAAGGGCCGCCCCGGATTTAGTATCTCGCGCAATATTCAATTTATCGACAACCTGACCTGGATTCGCGGTAAGCATACGTTTAAGTTCGGGGGCGATATTCGTAACCTGCAAGCGAAGAGCGCGTTGGGTTTCACGACGGGCAATAACTACGGCGACTTTTCCTTCACCGGCGCCTTTAGCGGCAACTCCTGGGGCGACTTCCTGCTGGGGGCGCCAGCGTCGAGCCAAGTGGCGGTGCTGTCCTCCGACAACGACGGGCGCGCGACGCACTATAAGTTCTACGCGCAGGATAGCTGGCGCATCACGAACCGGCTGACCATGGAATATGGCGTGCGCTGGGAATTCCACCCCGGCTACTACGACGCCGGCTTCAACATCGCGAACTTTGACCGCACGGTGCCGCGCACGGGCCGCGTGATCACGATGAGCGACCCGAAGGCGCGCACGTTGGTGGCACCGGGCGCGATCACCTCGTTCAACGGCTGCCCGGGCGCGCCGATCAACGGCATCGCCTGCACGCCAATCGTCACGGCGGCCGAAGCCGGTTTGCCCGAAGGGTTGCGCAAGAATTACTACACCCAGTTCCTGCCACGCTTTGGGCTTCGCTTACCGCTTGGACAACAAGACCACGGTCCGCGCCAGCGCCGGGCTCTACAACATGATCACGTTGGGCAGCGTGTTCTTCTCGCTGACGGGTACCGTGCAAAGCGACGTGCGTTTCTTCAACAACGTGGGCACCGACGGCCGGCCCATCTTCACGTTGCCGGATACGCGCACGCCGGGCAGCGGCATCCGCGCCGGCTCCGTCGGCAGCTTTGAATTCCGTACGGCCAACCAGATTGACTTCCGCCCGCCGCAAATGACCCAGTGGTCTTTCACCATTGATCGCCAGTTGAGCCGCGACACCGGATTGCGCCTGAGCTACATCGGCAACAAGAGTTCGCACATGCCCTGGGCGCCGGACCTGAACCAGATGACGCCCGACACGCGCTTTTTCTCGCAGCGCCCCAATACCGACCGGCCTTTCCCCAACTGGGGACTGATTTTCAGCCGCGACGCGGGCGCCAACACGAACTATCATTCGCTGCAGGCGGAAGTGAATCGGCGTTTTTCGAAAGGGCTCTCGTTCACGGGCGCATACACGCTGGCGAAGGCGTTGGGCGACAACGCGGGTCCGGCGCCGGGTGGCTATGCCGGGGAGACCGGCGGTGGCCGGGTGACGAATTCGCTGAACCGCGCGGCGGACCGCGGCGACATTTACGCCTTCCGCCGCCATCGCGCGCTGCTGAACCTGGTGTACGAATTTCCGTTCGGCAAAGGCCGCCAATTCATGAACGGCGCCAATCGCTTGACGGATGCCTTGCTGGGCGGATGGCAGCTTTCTTCGATTGTGACGCTGCAAAGCGGGCCATTCTTGACGCCCACGGTGAGCGTGGGCGACCCGTCGGGCACGTTGGCGACCAGCCGCGGGAGTCAGCGGCCGGACCGCGTCGGCGCGGCGAATGGCAGCCTGGCCAATCCGACGGCCAGCAGTTGGCTGAATCGCTCGGACTTCTTCTGCCCCGGGCGCGCGGCCGGAGCGGCGAATCAGTTTGATTGCCTGGTGGGCGTGGCGCCCGGGCGCGACATCGCGCCGATCGGGCGCTTCGGCAATTCGGGCGTCGGCATCGTAAATGGCCCCGGCACGTTCGGCTGGAACCTGGGATTGATGAAGCAGGTCCGGCTGACGGAGAAGCTGGTGTTCCGCGTGGAAGGCAGCTTCACGAATGTCGCGAATTGGAATAATCTGGGTGATCCGGTGTTGAACCTGAACGACAGCGCCTTCGGCGTGATCCGCAGCGCCCGCGGGGTCGACTTCGGCGGTGGCCGGACGGGCCAGGTGGGGGCGCGGCTACAATTCTAGAGTATGCCCTGCCCCCGCACGGAAGCTGAACTCGAAGAACTATTGTCGACGCCATCGGAGGCTGAGCGCGAAGCGCTCAGCAAACTCCGCGGTACCCTGATGCTGCTGGGCGCTGGTGGCAAGATGGGTCCAAGTCTAGCTCGCCTGGCAAAGCGTGCCGCGCCGCATCTGCGGGTGGTGGCGGTGGCGCGATTCTCCGAAGCCCACTTGCGTCCAGAACTCGAACGCGACGGCGTGGAGACGATCGCTGGTGACTTACTCGCACGGGGCGCATTCGATTCTTTGCCGGATGCGGATAACGTGATCTACCTAGCCGCGCGTAAGTTTGGCACGGCCGGCGATGCGTCGCCGACTTGGGCGACGAATACGGTGCTGCCTGGCCTCGTGGCGCAGCGCTATGCCGGTTCGCGCATCATCTCCTGGTCCACCGGCAACGTCTATCCGTTCGTGGCTGTCGATGGTGGCGGAGCCACCGAAGATACTCCGCTGGCTCCGGTGGGCGAGTACGGCCAGTCGGCGTTGGGGCGCGAGCGGGTCTTTGAATACTACTCGCGGGCGCAGGGTACGCCGGTGGTGATGTTGCGGTTGAACTACGCGGTGGACTTACGTTATGGCGTTCTGGTGGATCTGGCGCGGCAGTTACTCGCGGGAGAGCCGATTCCGTTGGAGATGGGCCACGTGAATGTGATTTGGCAAGGCGACGCGAATTCGATTTGCCTGCGGGCCTTTGATTTATGCGCTTCGCCGCCGGCGGCGCTGAATGTGACAGGTGCGGAGGTCCTCAGCGTACGCGAGGCCGCCGAGGCACTCGCCGCACGGTTGGGAGTAACTGCCAGATTCACGGGCACACCGGCCGGCACGGCGCTATTGAGTAACTCGGGATTGAGTCAGCGACTCTTTGGACCGCCGCGCGTGAGTAGCAGCGAGTTAATCGACTGGGTGGCGCAGTGGGTGACACAAGGCGGCCGCCTACTCACCAAGCCCACGCACTTCGCCGTGCGGGACGGGAAATTCTGATGGAGTTACGTGATCGCCTACGGCAGGGCCTAGTGATTCCGGCGCATCCACTGGCCCTGACAGCGGAACGCAAGTTAGACGAGCGCCGGCAACGCGCTCTCACCCGCTACTACCGGGATGCGGGCGCGGGCGGCGTGGCAGTGGCGGTACATACCACGCAGTTTGCGATTCGCGAGCGAGGCTTGCTGCGACCCGTTCTGGAATTGGCGGCACAGGAGGCGACTGATCTGGTGAAGGTCGCCGGCGTTTGCGGCAGCTTACCGCAAACCATCCAAGAAGCGACCCTGGCCCGTGAGCTTGGCTACGATGCGGTCTTATTGCGCT
Source organism: Bryobacteraceae bacterium (assembly GCA_019752335.1). Lineage (GTDB taxonomy): Bacteria > Acidobacteriota > Terriglobia > Bryobacterales > Bryobacteraceae > JALHNI01. Next base: position 91,098 of record JAIEMJ010000001.1, on the reverse strand, counting down.
TGCCTACGGGCAGCATCGACGGCTTACTCGCCCACTCACGCGAAATAGCCCGGATCCTGCCGGTTTTTGGCTTCTACTTACAACCAGCGGTGGGTGGCCATGTGCTGCCTTATGAGTTCTGGCGTCGATTCGCCGAAATCGAGAACGTCGTCGCCATTAAGATCGCGCCGTTTAACCGGTACCAGACGTTAGACGTCCAACGAGCCGTGGAAGACGCGGGCACTGGCGTAGTGCTCTACACCGGCAACGACGACAATATCCTGCTCGACTTAGTAAGTGGCTGCACGGGTGGCTTACTCGGGCATTGGTCGGTTTGGACGCGGCGCGCGGTGGAGCAGTTGGCGCAAGCCCGCGCCATCGGCGACGGTGATGTGCCGAGAAGCTGGATTCGTTTGAATCGCGAAGTGACGGACGCGAACGCGGCATTCTTCGATGTGGCGAATCAGTTCCATGGCTGTATCGCGGGGCTGCATGAAGTTCTGCGGCGGCAGGGTCTGCTGGCTGGGCGCTGGTGCCTGGATCCAAACGAAGATCTGTCACCGGGCCAACTCGACGAGATCGACCGCGTCTACCGGACGTATCCCCACTTACACGACGACGACTTTGTCCGGGAGCACTTACACCGGTGGCTGGCCTAAGACGGCTCACGCTCGAAGACCTCGGCGCGGGGCTCGCTCTTTCGACGGCCAGCGGCTGGAACCAAACCGAGGCAGACTGGCATCGTCTCCTTACCTTGCCTAGCGTACAGGCGTACGGAATCGAAGCCGAGGGCCAACTGGTGGCGACGACAACCGCGATCCGCTATGGCGATGAACTCGCCTGGATTGGCATGGTCCTGACGGCGGAAAGCCAGCGCGGACGTGGCTTCGCCAGCCAGTTGCTCGAAGCCGCCCTCAATGATTTGGCGGACTGCGCGCTGGTGAAGCTCGACGCCACGGAGCAAGGCGCGCCGCTCTACCGGCGCTTCGGCTTCCTTGATGAGGGGCCGATCACCCGCTATCGAGGAAGGCCCGAGCCAAAGGTGGCACAACTGGGAGACCATCCTGGCCCGGACGTCTACGAACGCGCGGAGCTACTCCGCACGCTGGGCGAGCCGTTCTGCCTGAGCGATGGTAGTTTCAGCTATGCGCGGCCCGGTCGAGTGCTGCCCTTCTTTGGGCCTTGCGTCGGCAGTGCGGAGCGCGGCGAAGAGTTGCTGCGGCACTACGCCATACGGGAGACAGCCGAATTCTTCTTTGACCGGATGGGCGAGGCGCCAGAGGGCTTTCGTCCGGCGCGAGAGCTGACACGCATGTACCGGGGCAAGTACCAGCCAACGAATCCGCACGAGTATTGCGGAGCGGGATTTGAGTTTGGCTAAGGCTACGGAACTGGTCACCGCCGTGGGCGGCAGGGAGAATAAAACTCGGCGCGAGCGACCACCGCTGAGAACCACCCGGTCACTATCGTTCCCGGCTGAACTAGCACGGCGGCGCGTGGCTGGATGTCATGAGTAGTTTCTAAGGAATCAGCGTGCTTTCCGCAGTGAAGCGCTGATAATTTGAGTAGCGATAGTGCGTCTCGCCTTGGCCGCGCACCACGGCCATCGCCTTCAGGCGATAGCGGAGAATCAGGCGCTCAATGAGCCAGGCTTCGCCCATCTTGCCAAACTGCATCTCGATTTCGCTGCCCGGCTGGAAGCCATTGGTCGCGCGGAGGAACTGATCGAGCCGCTGGAGTTCGACGCCTTCCTTCTGACAAAACCACAGCGTCCGGCGGCTATTCAAGGCGGCCGTCTCCTTCGGCGTCTTCGGCTTCAGGTTGGGCTTCGGTTCAGCAATTACCTTCCAGGCCGGACGGCCGCCTACGGTCTCTTCACCGGCCAGGCGCAGGTCAAAGAGCGGGATGAGCTCTTCGAGTCCGCCGAAGCTGACGGTGCGGGTGAAGGCGCGCCGGCCCCGTTTCTGACGCTCTGCCCGCGTCTTGGCCAGATCCTCGTCCACGCGCTGTTGCTCCTTGGCGTCGAGCGGCTGGCCGTTAACGAGGATCTTCTTCCGATAGGTCTCGCCTTCCAGCATGATGACGTCGTAAGTCGACGCCCGGACGGCGCCGTTGAGCGGACGCTGTTCCTCGTCCTCGCGCCAAGTAAACTGCCAGTTCTTGCTCTGCTGCGCCTCCTTGGCGGCCATGGCCTGCCGGACCAGCGCTTCGGGCTGAGGCACTTCGCTAAGGAGGGACAGCAGGAGAAGAGCGAACATAACTTCTTGCAGGATAGCCTAGCGGGCGCGGTCATGCGAAGCTGGTTACAGACGATCATGACGCTTATCCGGCTAACGTTACTCCTCCTGCTGGGCCTGCTGGCCCGGGCGCAGGTGATTACGTTTGAGACGAACGGCTTGAACTACCAGACGCTCACCAAAGGCGGGCTCACCATCATGTTCGCGCAGTTGCCGATGCACACCAAGGACTATGCGGTGCTGCAAGTGGCCGTCTCGAACGGCGCGAAGACCAGTTGGAACGTGAAGCCCGAAGACTTCACGTTTCGCCCCACCGAAACCGAGCCGTTGAAGCCGGAAGCGCCGCGCATCGTGGTGAACCGGCTGATCGACCGGGGCGGCCGCGACGACGCTATTCGTTTAATGACGACCTACGAAGCCGGCCTCTACGGGCTGAGCCGGATCAAGAGCACCAGCGGCTACGAGCAGCGGCGCCAGCAGATGCTGGCCGAACTCACCAGCGCGAAGATCAAGGCCGCGGCCGCCGCCAGCGCGATCGCCTTTGTGGGGACGAAGCTGAAACCGGGCGAATCCACGGACGGCGCGGTGTTCTTCGCGACCGGAGGAAAGCCGTTGCCCGCCGGAAAACTGACGGTGAACGCGGGCGGCGAGTTCTTCGAATTCCTGGCCATTGAGCCTTTGAAGAGCAACTCGATGGAGCCCGTGAAGAAGAAACATGGCGAGCCGAATTAAGAGCTAGGCAGCGTCAGACCCGCCCGCAGACCACCCAGCGGAGACGCCGACAACGTGACTGACCCGCCGTAAACCTCAGCCAAATCGCACGCAATTGCCAGGCCCAGGCCATGTCCTGGCGCAGCCTCGTCAGCGCGCACGCCGCGCTGTAGAACCGTCTGGCGAAGTTCTGGCGGCAAACCAGGACCATCGTCGTCGACCAGAATCCGTACCAGGTTCCCGTCCCGGGCGGCGCTGACGCGAACCTCACTACGAGCCCACTTGCAGGCATTGTCGAGCAGGTTGCCGAGCATCTCGTCCAGATCATCGCGGGCGACGCGTAGGTGACAGTCCGGGGGAAGGTCAGCGGAGAGGCGCAGCGGGCGGGCGGCGTGCAGGGCGCGCATGGTGCGGAGCAGCGCTTCCACATCGGGCTGGAGCGAGCGGCGTCCGGACGCCTTGGCCGCCGAGGCGGCGCGGGCACGCGCCAGGTGATAGTCCACCTGGCGGGCCATGCTGGTGACTTGGAGTTCAATCGCGCTGGCGAGTTCAGGATGCCCGGTTTGCGCGGCGCGGGTGGCCTCCTGGAGCAGCAGGGCCAAGGGGGTTTTGAGCGTGTGCGCCAAGTCGCCGGCGGTAGCGAGCGCGCGCTCGACGGTCTTCTCGCGCTCGGCGAGCAAGGCGTTCACGTCGTCAACCAGTGGCTGCACCTCACCCGGATATTGGCCCGCGACGCGCGGCGACGCGCCGGAACGCACCGCGACCAATTGCTCGCGCAAACGGCTGAAGGGCGTAAGACCGCGACGGGCGACGGCGAAGCCCGCCGACATGAGTCCCACGCCGATGGCGACCGTTACCAAGAGAGGCGACTGCCGCACGATCGGCACGGCGTGCATAACGAGCATCGACAACATGTGCATCAGCGCCAGCAAGCCGCCGGTCCACAGTAGCGAGGCGAGGAAGGCGCGCGAGCGCAGAGACAAAGGCTTCATAGCGGCGGCCCCATGCGGTAGCCGAGGCCACGCACGGTCTCGATAGAGGTCGCGCCGAGCTTGCGCCGCAGACGAGCCACGAAGACCTCCACCGTATTGGAGTCGCGATCCAGATCCAAGGCATAAATGTGTTCGCTGAGTTCCGTGCGAGAGACGATACGGCTACCGCGGTGCATCAGGTAGGCCAGCACGCGGTACTCATGGCTGGTGAGCTTGACGGGCACTCCGGACAGCGTGACGCGCGCCGTTCTCGCGTCGAGCGATACCGCGCCGTGGCGCAGTTCCGGTTGGGCTTGGCCGTGGGCGCGGCGAAGCAGAGCCCGCAACCGGGCCAGGATCTCTTCGACGCGAAAGGGCTTGGCGACATAGTCGTCGGCGCCGCCGTCGATGCCGGTCACCTTCTCGTGCCAACTGCCGCGAGCGGTGAGAATGAGCACCGGCATGGCGAAGCCCGCCTCTCGCCAGCGGCGCAACAGCGTGAGTCCGTCGACGCGGGGCAACCCGAGATCGAGCACAATGGCGTCATAGGTCTCTGTGTGTACCAGATGGTCCGCCCGTTCGCCGTTGGCAGCCTCGTCGACGGCGTAGCCGGAGGCGCTGAGGGACTTCGCCAGTTCAGCCGACAGGCGGACTTCGTCTTCCACAATAAGAATGCGCAACTCATCAGGTATAACCCAATTCGATGAACGGCGGATGAACGGGCCGTTCAGGTCCGATTCAGGCACCCTACGGTAGGCTGGGTGAGCAATGACGCACTCCCACTTCGATTTCGGCTACCCCTGGTGGCTCAGCTATGGTCATCTGGCTCTCTTGGCTGCCTCCGCAGCCGTCCTCGCGCTGGGTCGCAAGCTGGGCTGGAAGAGATGGCCGATGATTCTGTTGGGGCTCTTCGCCGCCTGGTGCATGGCGTCGTTCCTGGTGGTGCAACTCGTGATCGGGTTCAATGACGTGGGCTCGCTCCCGACGGAAAACTTCCTCCGCGCGGGGACCGGGCGGGTGCTCGATCTCGGCGCGGGCACGGGCCGCTCCGCCATTGCCGTGCTCGAGGCCCGGCCGCAGGCGACACTGGTGGCGCTGGATCTCTTCGGCGAGTCGTTTGACTCGCATTTTGGCAAGGGCGACAGCCCCCGGGAGCGTCTGGCCAGGAATCTGCGCGCGGCGGGAATGGAGCAGCGCGTCACGATTGAGACCGCCGATATGCGCCGTCTTCCCTTCCCCGCGGCGAGCTTCGAAGCGGTGGTGAGCGCCTACGCGGTGGATCACTTGAGCCGGCAAGGTTCCGCCGAAGCGATCGGCGAGACGGCTCGCGTGTTGAAGCCCGGCGGCGACTTCCTGCTGATGGTGGTCGGCAAAGAGCCCTGGATCCAATTCACTTTCGGCCCCCTACTGCTGCACAGCGCCAACCGGGGCCCGGGCTGGTGGAAGGAGCGATTGCGCGAAGCAGGATTCGCCGTGGTGGAGGACGGATACCGTCCGGTCACTTACTTCGTTCTGGCGCGCAAAGCCGTAAATTGACGCCGTGCCGGACGGTGGCCGATCCGCTAGAATCGGGGATACATGATGCGCTTGTTCTCTCGCTTCCTTGCCCTGCTGCTCAGCCCCTGCCTCCTCGCTCAGACAACCCGCGGGGTTACGGCAGAGGACTACTACCAGTTTCGCAACGTCTCGGACGGGCACCTCTCTCCCGACGGATCGCAGGCGGCGTTCGTGTTGACACAGGTGAACGAGAAGCGCACCGGGCGCGATTCGGCTATTTGGCTTACCAGAACTGACGGCAGCCAGGAGCCACGCCGATTTACCTACTCGGCTTCGGCGACGCACCCTCGTTGGCGGCCAGACGGAAACGCGCTGGCCTACCTGTCTGGCGGACAGGTCTACCTGGCGCTGATGGCGGGCGGAGAGCCTCGAAAGTTGACGAGTCTGGCGAATGGCGTGAGTGCGTTGGCGTGGTCACCGGATGGGCAACGGCTGGCGCTAGTGGGCCGTTCGGGACCGTCGGCGCCGGAAAGCGATACCCGCTACTATCGCTACAGCAGCTACAAATACAATGGCCGGGGTTACTTTGGCTGGCTGCGGACGCACCTGTGGGTGATGAATGTGGCCACCGGCGAAGTGAAGCAGGTGACGAGCGGCGATCAACGCAATGACCGGGAGCCCGTGTGGTCTCCGGACGGAACCAAACTGGCCTTCACCGCGGAACATACGGACCGGCAGTGTTGCAGCGCTCAGGCAGTTTACACCGTGGAGGCAGCGGGCGGCGCCGTGACCCTGGTGGCCGAGAAGTTCTCCACGGCGCAATTGCCGCGTTGGTCGCGCGATGGGAAAAGGGTGATCTTTGTGGCGGCCGTAGCCGAGTCCATGGGGAAGGTCCAACTGCCGAATCCGCCGGACCTGACGCCGAGCGAAATGTCGTTGAGCGACGATGGCCGCACGCTCTGGTTCACGGCGAGTGCGAAGGGCGAGGAACAGATTTTCTCCTGGCCAATCGCTGGCGGAGCGCTCACGCAGATCACCAAGACGCCGCGCGCGGTGCGCGGTGTGGATCGGCACGAAGGCGCCGGACTGATGCTCTACACGGCCGCCGGCAGCACCGCGCCTGAAGACCTGTTCGTGGCCAAGCTGGATGGCACGGGCGAGAAACGCCTGACTCGCTTCAACGAAGCCCTTTGGCGAGGGCTGCGGTTTCCCGAACTGGAGCGCGTCCGCTATCGCGCGGCCGACGGCGTGGAGATCGATGGCTTCTTCATGAAGCCGCTCGACTGGCGCGAAGGCCAGCGCTATCCGATGGTGCTCTCCATTCACGGCGGACCGGCCTCCATGTACGGCGTGAGTTGGTTTCACGAGTTTCAGGTGTACGCGGCGAAAGGGTGGGCGGTGTTCTTCACGAATCCGCGCGGATCCTCAGGCTACGGCGAGAAGTTTGAGCGGATGGTGGAACTCGAATGGGGCGGCAAGGCGTATACGGATATTCTGCGCGGCGTCGACGTCGCTCTGGAGCGGTATCCGTGGATTGATCCCGCGCGTTTGGGCGTGACCGGTGGCAGCTACGGCGGCTTCATGACGAATTGGATTGTGGGCCATGATCAGCGCTTCAAGGCGGCCGTCACGTTGCGCGGGATTTCGAATTTCATCAGCATTGAGGGCACCCGCGATGCCGCCTATAGCCATGCCAAGGACTTCGGCGGGGATCTCTATCAGAACTACGACCTCTACTGGAAGTACTCGCCGATCCGCTATGCGGCGCAGGTAAAGACGCCTACCCTGGTGCTGCATTCGGACAACGATCAGCGCGTGCCGCTGGAGCAAGGCGAACAGTGGTTCCGCGCGTTGCAGCGCTTCGGCGTTACGTCGGAGTTCGTGATTTTTCCCGGCGGGGACCATGACCTGACGCGCACGGGCGTCCCCCGCCAGCTCGTGGAGAGCCTGAATTGGCAGGTGTACTGGTTTGACCGTTTTCTGAATGGCAATGCGAGCGCCGCGCCGCCGGTGCAGGCCAAGTAGGAATGGCCGTCAGCTTTCGGCAATTGGAAGTGTTTTGCGCCGTGGCCGAGCACCTGAGCTTCACGCGCGCCAGCCAAACGCTGTTCATCTCGCAATCCACCGTTAGCCAACACGTGCGGGAACTCGAGGACCTGCTCGGCGTGCGTCTGTTGGATCGCACGCGCCGGACGGTGGCGCTGAGCCCGGCGGGGGCAAAGCTACAAGCGCATGGCCGTCGCATCTTTCAGATGCTGGAGGAGGCGGAGACCGCAACGCGCGCTGAGTCCGATCCGTTTAGCGGCAAGGTCTCCTTCGGTTGTGCGTCCACCACGCTGCTCTACCAACTTCCGCCGATTCTGGCCGGCTACGCGCGGCAGTATCCGCAGGTGGAGCTCAACATCGTCAGCGGCAGCGCGCAGGAGATCGCCGCGCAGTTGGGCGACAAGAGCCTGGATCTGGCGCTGGTGGTGCTGCCCCTCAGTTCGCCCGGCATGAAGCGTACCATCCTGCAGGAGGAGCCCTTCGTGGCGGTGTTGCCGGCGAAGCACGCGCTGGGCCGGGCCAAGCTGCTGAGTGCCCGGGACCTGGCAGAGGAACGCCTGATCCTACATCGCGCGGGCCAGAATACGCGCCGGCTGATTGAGCAATTCTTCGTCCGCAGCCAGGTGCGCATGGACGTGGCGTTCGAGCTCTCGGATACCGAGGTAATCAAGGAGATGGTGGCCCACGGGCTGGGCGTTTCCATCTTGCCCGCGAGCACCTTTCCGCCGGGACGCCAACGGCCGGACCTGCGCACGGTCCCGGTGGGCGGCAAGGATCTGCGCCGGAAGCTGGCCCTGATCTATCCGGCCACCAAACGGCAGTCGGCGGCGGCGCAGGAACTGGCGGGGCATCTGATCCGGCACTTTGCGGCAGCGGGCTAATCGGTGCTGGCAATCAAAGCCGAGGGAAATTATCTATTTGTCCGCTGGTATCGCCTTCGGGATAATTGAGCTTGCATGTTCTCCTGCCTTGCTTGTTCCCGTTCGTTTCCGCTTCACCAACCCATCTGGCGATGTCCGTGCGGTGGCCGGCTGATACCGGGAGCGGGGCCGCGCTTTGACCGGACGGCGCTAACCGGTCGCGATGGCAATCTGTGGCGTTATCGCGAAGCGTATCAGCTCAGCGAGTCCGCCAGCCCCGTCAGCCTGGGCGAGGGCTTCACGCCACTGGCGCCCGTGCAGTTCGGCGGCCATGCGATCCAGGCCAAACTCGATTACCTGTGCCCGACGGGCTCCTACAAGGACCGTGGTTCGGCGGTGATGCTCACCCAACTTCAGGCATGGGGCCTGACGGAGATTGTGGAAGATTCGTCGGGCAACGCCGGCGCGTCAGTGGCGGCCTATGCCGGATTGGCGGGCATCCGGGCGCATATCTACGTGCCGGACACGGCGTCGGCGGGCAAAATGGCGCAGATTGGCTTGCACGGCGGCCACCTGAGAAAGATCCCGGGGAGCCGGGAAGCCTGCGCCGCGGCCGCGTTGCAAGCCGCCGAGGGTACGTTTTACGCGAGCCACAACTGGAGCCCGCATTTTCTGCTGGGCTTGAAGTCGGCGGCGTATGAGATCGCCGAGCAGCGAAACTGGGTCGCGCCGGACTGGGTGGTGACCCCAGCAGGAAACGGCGGCCTGGCGGGCGGGCTCTACTATGGCTTTCGCGACTTGCTCGCCGCCGGCGTGATTGAGCGTATGCCGCGTATCGCGATGGCCCAGGCGGCCAACTGTGCCCCCGTGTACGCGGCCTGGAAGCAGGGTTTGAACCACGTACCGGCAATCGAGAAACAGCCGACGGTGGCCGAGGGCATCGCCTCGGCCCAACCCGTCCGCGGCCACGAAATGCTGGAGGCCCTGCGGGGCTCGAACGGCGTGGTGCAGACGGTAACCGAAGACGAAATCTGGGGCGCCTTCGAGTCGTTGGCCGCGCAGGGCCTGTACGTGGAACCGACCTCGGCCACGGCGGCGGCCGCGCTCGGGATCCTTTGGCGGGCGGGGACGATTGGGGCGAGCGAGAGCGTCGTGCTGTACCTGACGGGCAGTGGGCTGAAGAGCACAGAGACGATTGCGCGGCACTTCGCCGGCCGGTTCTGAAGGCGAGCCGATGTTACACTGGCGTCAACATCGCCACTATGCGGGAGTCCTTACAACTGAAGCTTGAGGTTCGCGAGTTGGAGGGAGCGGAAGCCTTCGCCACCTACTACGACCTACGCTGGCGCGTCCTGCGCGAGCCGTGGGCGCAGTTGCGCGAAAGCGAACGGGACGAGCACGAAGCTGACGCGATTCACCTGGGTTGTTGGCTCTCCGGGCGGCTGATCGGGGTAGGCCGGCTGCACTTCAACTCGGCCGAAGAGGCGCAGATTCGTTATATGGCGGTAGAGCCTGGCTTCGCGGGGCGCGGTGTGGGCGGCACGCTGCTGCGGGAGCTGGAGCGCCGTGCGGCGGAGTCCGGTGCGGCGCGGGTGGTGCTGGATGCGCGGGAATCGGCCAACGGCTTCTACGAAAAACACGGCTACCGCATTCTGGGCTTCGCGGGCCTGCTCTTTGACCAGATTCCGCATTGGAAGATGGCGAAGGACGTCGGCTCTTGTAAGACCGGCCTCCCGGCCGGTCCAGCGTTCTTCGCCTGACTGCGCTACACAACCGCGCTGGCGGATACCGATACTCCACCGGCACCGCCCTGCAAGACATAGCCGCGGCGATGGTCGGCACTTACCCGACCTTCGACTTTTTCGCGGCCTGAGGCGCAACCCTCCAAGGTCCCACAGAGCATTTTGGCGTACTAATGTGCCGCTTCGAGGTCCGGCGTGGGTGTGACGGCGACGTTCCACAACGAATCCCTCTTGCCAGTAACGAAACCACAAAACCTCACCAAACCTCAATCGCCGCTAGTCATCCACATGCATGGCTTCATCGTGTGATACGAAGCCCTCAGTCCAGCCATCTCTCCCGAGCACATATTCATGGATCTCAAAGCAATCGGGGAAATCCCGAAATCCGGGTTTGCTGCCAACACGCGTAAGCGCGGCTTCGGCGTCATCCGAAGTTTTGTACACACCGATGAGTTTTGCGTCCGTGTCGTCGTCGATCCCGCGGGTATGCCAAAGTAAGAATACTGAATCCATCTAGACCTCCATTTATCTCGGCACATGAACCGACGTCTGGACATGGCAAGCCATCATCTTCGACGAATAAGTTTTGCGACATTTAACTCCTGCTTCAGTCTACACAAACATTGGTACTCCAAAATGCTCCGTGGGACCGTAGAGGGTTGCGGCTCAGGCCGCGAAGAAGTCGAAGGTCGGGTAAGTGCCGCCCGCGCTGACCTTGCGGTAGACGACCATTGCCGCGGCGAGGTCTTGCAGGGCGGTGCCGGTGGAGTCGAAGATGGTGATCTCGTCAGGGCTGGTGCGGCCGGGACGGAGCCCGGCGATGATCTGGCCCAATTCGGCGTGGACGCCTTCGGCGGTAAGGAAGCCGCCACTTACGCCGTGATGGATTTCTCCCACGTGCAGGCACTGGTCCAGGATGTCGGCGACGACTTTGTTGCCTTGGAGGAGGGCGGGGTCGAGTTCCTGCTTGTCCGGGCTGTCGGCGCCGACGGCGGCGACAAAGGTGCCGGGGCGGACCCAGGCTTGCTTGACGAAGGCACCCTTGGCGGGCGTGCAGGTGACGCAGATATCGGTATCCGCCAGAGCGGCTTCGAGGTCCGGCGCGGGCGTGACGGCGACGCCAAAGCGGGCCGAGCACTCTTGCGAAAAGCGTTCCATCGAAGCGGCGCTGCGGGAGTGGGCATGCACTTTCCGCAACGGGAACAGCCGCAGCAGAGCTTCGAGTTGGATGGCGCCCTGCGTCCCGCAGCCGCAGATGGTGGCCACGCTGGACTCCGGCCGCGCCAGGTATTTGGCGGCGACGGCCGTGGCGGCGCCCGTGCGCTTCACGGTGATGGCCTTTGAATCCATCAACGCGAGCGGGTACCCATGATTACCGTCGCAGAGCAGCACCAGACCCTGGATGTTGGGCATCTGATAGTTCACGCGATTGCCGAAGAAACCACCGTTGATCTTAATTGCGAAGAACGGCTGGCCCAGGCTCATCACCCCGGCCTTGATGTGGAACTCGCCTTTCGGCGTTTCGGCGTGCAGGAGACCAGGCGGCTCGACACGGCCTTCACCATGGGCGCGAAAAGCGTCGTCGACGGCGGAGATGCAGTCGTCCAGGGTGAGCAGCGGCTCCAGAACAGCGCGATTCAGGAGGATGGTGTTCATCAGAAGGTCAGCTTCAAAGCGAACTGGATTTGGCGTTGCGCGCCGAAGTCCGATTGGGCGGCGGACGTCACCTGTCCGAAGGTAACCCCGGCGGCATTGCCGACGGGAAGCAGGAACTGGGCGCGATTGGCCACGTTGTAGACCTCGGCGCGGATTTGGGCGCTGAGGCGTTCAAAGATGCGCAGATTGCGGTAGATCCCGAGGTCGAAATTCGCGGAGCCTTGGCCGCGCAGGATATTGCGGCCGGCGTTGCCAAAGGTATTGATGGCGTTAATCTGCCAGGCCGGCACGTCGTCGGCGAGGCAGTTGCGGCGGACACCCGCAGCGGTGAGCGTACAGGGATTGAACCAGCGGCCGGGCGTGGGGTTGGCGACACGCCAGTTGCCGATGACGTTGGGACGATCCGCGCCGCCGTCGGTGTTGCTTTCGTCGCGACCGGAGGTGACAGTGAAGGGCCGGCCGGACTGCAGCGTCATGATCGCGGTCATCTGCCAGCCGCCGGCGATGGCGTCGATGGCGCGCTGGTTGGTGGCGAAGCGTTGGCCTTTGCCGAAAGGCAGGGTGTAAACGGAAGAGAGCACCCAGCGGTGGGGCGTGTCGTAGTCGGCGACGGAGCGCTCGCTGCGGAGGTTGCGGGCGTCCTGCGCGAAGACCGGGCTGGCCGTACTGCTGGTGGCGACGCCGCTGGTCTGGTCAATGATCTTCGAATACGAGTAGCTCGACAGGAAACTGAGGCCGGAGGCAAAGCGCCGCTCCAGGCGAACGGTCATCGAGTTAAAGGCCGAGTTACCGATGGACGAACCGAAGCCGCTCGAGATGCCGCCCCAACCCTGATAGGGCCGGCGGGCCGCGACGCTGCCCGCGCCGGGCAGAGACTGGTTCAGGTTCCAGGCCGTGGGCAGTTTATGACCCTGCGAGCCCAAGTAGGAGACGTCGAGAACTAAGTTGCGGGCGAGTTCACGCTGTACGCCAAAGCTCCATTGGTTGATGTAGCCGGTCTTGATGTCTTCCTGAATACCCGGCGCCACGGGCGTGCTGCTGGTGGCGGTAAACATATTGGCGAGATCCGGAATGGTGGGCGCCGAAAACGGCCCGGCGATCTGCGCCTCCCGGAAGGGTGAACTGCGCGAGAGTGGCGTGATACCGTTACCTGCGGACTGCATGTTGTAAAAGGAGCCGAAGCCGGCGCGGATTACGGTGGAGGTTTTGCCGAACGGGCGATAGGCAAAGCCGATGCGGGGTGAGATGTTGTTGTAGTCGGTCTTATAGATCGTGCGGCCGACATCGGGGCGGTCACGCAAGAGGAGCTGTCCCGTGGGGCTGAGGAAGGCTTCGCGTCCCCCGGCGACACGGATCGTGTTGGTGCGGGGATCCCAACTGGAGAGCTTGTTCACTCGCTCGTAGATGGCGGGGAAGAGGTCGTAACGCAGGCCTAAGTTCACCGTCAGCTTGGGGGTTACTTTCCAATCGTCCTGGAAATAGAAGCCGGTGGAGTTGACGACGGAGTTATGGAACGGTTCGCCTAAGGTACGGTCGGCGCGGAAGGGAATGCCGAGGAGTAAGTCAGCGACGGAGTTTCCGCTAAAGCGGCCGTCGAACTGGAAGCTGCCGCGGCCAAAGCTGGTATTGAAGGAGTTGTAGGGAAAAGTGAAGTAATCGCCGCCCCACTTGGTGGAGTGGGAGCCATGGATCCACGTCATGGCGCCAACGTATTGGTGAGTATTCTCACCGCGGCCCTGCGGTTGGCTGGTGCCGCCGCCGATCCCGGAGTAACCAGCCACGGTGAGGCTGGGAGCGCCATTGTTAAAGGGCGTCCGGCCCGCGTCGGTGAGGCCTTGGATGCCCAGCCGCTTGACAACGTCGACCTGGTAATCTTCCTGCACGTTGAGCACCTTGAGCCGCGAGTAACCGGCGCGCGCTTCGGCGATCAGCGAAGGCGAAAACACGTGCAGCCAACTGGCTACGGCGTGCTGCGTGCCGGAACTCGCCAGGACGCCGTAGCCGGGAAGTCCCACGCCCGAGAAGGGAGTGACGGTGCCGCTATCCTGGAATTCATACACCAAGTAGAAACTATCGCGATCCGAGAAGCGATGATCGCCGCGGACGATGAACTGTTCGCTCGTGAAGCGGCTGGCGGCCGCGGCATTAAAGTTATTCACGCCGGAGTTAGTCGGTTGTGGATACAAAGCCAGTAAACCAGCGCCCTGGGGGCTAAAAGAGCTCGCGGGAATGATATTTCCCGGAAAGGGAACATTGCCTCCACGGGGATTGCGGATGGGAGTGGTAAGCGAGCTGAAATTCCCGTTGCGAAAGGCGACGGGCGGCAGCGCGCGCAACGTGGTGTCCTGTTGGCCGCGGCGATTGCCTTCGTAGCCCATCATGAAGAAGGTTTTGTCTTTCCAGATTTTTCCAGAGAGCAGGCCGCCGAACTGATTGCGGCGGAAGGATGGCTTCGTAGGCGCGAAGAAGTTGCGCGCGTCGAGCACGGAGTTCCGATGAAACTCCCAGAGTGAGCCATGGTAGTCATTCGTGCCGGCTTTCGTCGTCACCATGATCTGCGCGCCGGACTGCCGGCCAAACTCGGCCGAATAAGTACCCGTGAGCACCTTGAATTCCCGCACTGAGTCCAAAATCGGCGTGTGCGTGGAGCCGGAGGACGCGGAATTGTTATTGATGCCGTCCTTAATGAATAAATTGGACACTTCCGAGCCGCCCGCGATATTCAAGCCGCCGCGCGATGCGTTCGAAGAACCTTGCGCCGCGGGAAGTACGTTCGCTTCGAGCGTGGCCAGTTGTAAGTAGTTGCGGCCGTTGAGTGGCAACTCGACAATCTTGCGCTGCTCGACGACACCACCGGTGGATGCGTTGTCAGAGTTCACCAGAGGAGCCGCGGCCTCCACCTCGACGGACTCACTCACCGCGCCGACCTGTAGGCTGACATCGACTCTGACATTTTGGCCGGTCTCCAGGATGAGCTTACGAACGACTTCGCGGCGGAAGCCGGTCAGTTCGACTATTACCGTGTAAGTGCCGGGTTCGAGTTGCGGAGCCGAGTACTCTCCGGTGGCCGAGGCCACCACGGTGCGGCGTTGATTGGTACCGTCGTTCGTGATCGTCACTTGGGCGCTGGCAACCGTCGCCCCGGACGGGTCCGTAATCCGCCCCGAGAGGCCGGCACGGATATTCTGCGCGGCCACCGGAAGGGCGACGCAGAGGAGAACAGTAAGCAGGCATTTTGCGTTCATGAATTATCCTTGGCGGGGAATTTCGCTTTCTCGGTAGGGTTGTAAGGTATCAATGGTGGCATCCGCCAGCGAACGCTGCCAGCGGAAGAACTTCGCCACAATTTTGGTGGGCAGAAAATCGAGGATGAGAAAGCCATCTTCTTCGAGACACGCTTGTTTCTCGTCCATCTCCAGATGATGGGGAACTACGGCGCGCATGCCGCGCGAACCGGACGGCCAATTCTCACCCGTCCCGATCGGTCCGGGTAGCATGGAGATGACTGGGTTGGCGCGGAAGTCGAGTTTCCCGCTGCGGCGGATGTGCCCTTCCGCGATCGAGTGCATGTCGCCGCTGACGAACAAAGGGATGTGCGTCCGCACGTCGGAGGCGGCCTTCATCAGCCGGTCATGCTGGGCGAGCCAACCGGATTGCCAGTAGGGCTTGGCCTTGTCCAGCGTGAGCTTGTCGCCGACGCGAGCGTCCGGGTACCAATCGCCCCACTTACCGCAACTCCAGGCCGGAGGCAGCGAGGGCGCTTGAATCACGTGGTCCACCTTGGTGTCGGCCAGGCGGCGTGTGATCCAGTTTTCGGCCTCGCGCGGAATCACGACGGCATTGGGGCCAGCCAAGGTCAGGTAACGGCGGCAATCGTAGAGCAGCACCTCAGCCAGGCTGCCGAAGCGGATGGTGCCGAAGGCCTCGCCCGTGGCCGCGGGCGTGTCGGACGCCGAAGCGCCGGGCAGCCCCACCGGACGCTGGGCGTCAGGGAGAAACTCCGGGTAGTACATGCGGCGTGTGGCGCGGCCGAGTTGGAGCATGAAGTGGTCCGGCGGGTAGGTCACCATCCGGTCGTTGGCGTCGTCGTTTTCGAAGTAATCGTGGTCGTCTTGCAGGAAGAAGACCGGGACGCCGCGGAAGCGCGTGCCGTAGAGGCGAGCGATCTGCTGGTCGGCGACCGTGCGCAGCACGTCCTCGTTCGGCGTGCCGAGCACGGGTTGGTCACGCTGGAACTTGCCGGTGAGGCCAAGCAACTTGCCGTCGAGGCGCGGCGGGTAGTCGCCTTGCTTCAGGTCCCAATAGATGTGATCGCCGTTGGCGATGACGGCGTCGGGCGAGAAGGTCATGGCGCGGTCCAGCAAGCGGCCGCGTTGCGCCAGGCTCAGATTGTTGGGCTTGCCATTCGCAGCCATCAGCCGTTCGTCGCCGCCGGCGCAGGTGTAAACCAGCAGACGGAAATTCTTGGGCTGATCGCCGGGGGCGGGAAAGGTCTTCAGGGTCCAGGGAGCGCAGAGGGGCTTCTTGGCGGCGTCCAGCAGTTGGAGTTCATAGGGACGGGCTGGCTCGAGGCCATCGGCGTCAAAGCTCCAGCACGAGCCGCGGTAGTCAGTCTGTTTGCCCGTCACCAGGCGACCGGCCACGCGTAGTGACGGTGGACGGCTTTGCCGCTCGGTGAAGGTAGCCTTGATCAGTAGCCGGCGGTCGCTGACCGTGGGCAGCAGATGAAAGAGCTTTCCCGCGTCCCACGAAGGCGCGGCAGCGGCGGGCGCCAAAGTGGCAGCCGAACCGAGAAGCAGGTCTCTACGGAGCATCAGGGAACCTCAAAAGATAAAGGTGAAATCCAGGCCAACGAGGGTCCGGTGCGAACAACTGGGCGAACAACCTTCAGGATAGCCCTTCGACAAAACCAATTCCAATAGATAATGAAGCCTCCGATTAATCGGCTGAGACGATATTGGCTACGGAGAGGCTCGTGCCCGCTGCGTCTCTTCGGACGCGGGCCTGTGCCTGCGGACCGCGAGAAACGCTGCG
Source organism: Bryobacteraceae bacterium (assembly GCA_019752335.1). Classification (GTDB taxonomy): domain Bacteria; phylum Acidobacteriota; class Terriglobia; order Bryobacterales; family Bryobacteraceae; genus JALHNI01. The sequence goes on along the minus strand of JAIEMJ010000001.1, from coordinate 74,365 downwards.
GGCGAACTGGGAGACGGCAGAAATGAAGGGCCGCGGGGTTAAGGCCTGTGGGCTGTTGAGTTGTATGGGGGAGTTCGCGGCGGTCGCGAATTCCAACGCGTGGTGGCACTCGCCGGACTGAGAGACATCGGTATCGCCGGTAGAGTTCGAGGCTCAAGGTCGCCTAAGGGCGTTCAGGCCCTGTGTGTGTACAGTGTCGTCTACAAGTTTTGCCTGACGTCTCTGAGATGGTTTTTGAATGATTTAGGCTGGCTCCCCAAACTAGACGTATTTAGAACTTTTGCCACCCAGAATCCCATGTTCTCGACGGCTTCTTGGGCTTCCAGTGAGACGCCCTGCTCGGCTTGACGGTCGGTTGATACGCGAACATACCCTATTGCTTGCACGTCATGAGCATCGCTCTTGTGGCGCAGCATCATCAACCGAAAAGGCCACTCAATACGCCATTTCATGCTGGTTTCTGCCAGTTTCGCGTGGGAAAATGGAGGCCAGGAGAACGCCGTAAGAAAAAACTCAATAGGCGCTCGCAACGACTGGAAACCGCGCGACGGCCGCAGGTCGATGCCTTCGGCGTGTCACTTCTCGGACGCCACGCCCGGGTGCGTCAGCGGCTCCTCGATGCCGGCCACGTTTCGTCTCCTGCGCCGCAATGGGCCGTAGACCGGTTACGGACCGCCGCCTTCGGGCTGGGCACCGCCAGACGGTAGCGTTATAACGCGTCTTTATAGCCGTTTGGGCGGCGGGTCAGTTGGCACGTGATCCGACGGCACCCCCGCCGGGGTGCCAGGCATTTTCTCTCTTTTCTCTCGCGCTGATGCCCCCAGCCAAGGATCAGCGCGAAAGATTACATGGCTCCAACTCACTGTACGGCTAGCGTAACTCCGCTCAGCGAAGTAACTTCTCCAAACTTGATCACCACCGGCCATTCGCCCGCCGCCAAACCGACCGGCAGCCGGACGTTCATCTGTGCGATGCCTAGCGGCAGACCCGGCGCTTGGCCGCTGTAGAGGACTTGCGCTGCCTGCCCACCGACAGTCGCTGTCGGTGTGGCCCCCACCCCCGTGGCGTAAAAGACGACGATGGTGCCCGCGGCGGCGGGGCGGTCAGTCGAGTTCAGGGTAAAGTTCTGATTCAAGGCCGCCGCTTGGCCGTAACCATTGCGGCTGACGGTAAAGATACCCGGTGCCGCGGGTTGGACGGCGATGGTGACGATGTTCGATGTCTGGCCGCCGTTATCCACCTGGAACTGGGTGTTGCCGCGGGCTGAGAGCGGCACGCGTACGTTGAGGTCGCCGCCGTCGGTCCACAGAGTGTCAGCGACAGCGCCGTTAATGCGTACCGTGCCGCGAGTTAAGTTCAGGCCAAAGATGCGGACCACGGAACCAGCCGCCACGGGGCCCTGACGAAGAGTGGCCGCGTTGACGACACCCGCGTCGGCGATGCGCGGGGCGGTGCCGGGGAAGTAGTTGCCAAAGGTGCTACCGGCCGGCCACCGGGCGGGGTTGGCAGCGACGAAGGCGGCCTGAAAGTCACCGAAGAGCGCCTCGAGAACGTCGTCGTCTGGCAGGTGATTGGCCGCCAAGGCGAGGCTGATGCCGTTGACACCGCGGAAGACGACCGAGAGCGTGCCTTGCAGGGCGCCGCTGTGGGACCACTGTTCGCCGGCAGGTGTGCGCTCAATGCCCCAGCCGAGCCCATCCCAGGCGGTGGCGGTGGCGGGCATGAAGTTGGGCCGCTCCGTCATGAGGCGGATGGTCTCGGGGCGCAGGAGTGGATTCGGCGCGCCGACGTCAAATGCAGTGAGAAACCGCACGAGGTCCGGCATGGTGGCGAGCCAGCCGCCGCCGCTCTCAAAGATGCGAATATTGAAGGTGCCGTACGGCTGCTCGACTGTCTCCGGCAGACCGGCGAAGATCGAAGTGTCGACACGGCCCTTATCCCAATAGCGGACCTCGCCAGGCTGCCGCTCCGTCAGCAACGAGCCCGCGATCCGCATCCGCGTAATACCCAGGGGGGCGAGGACCTTCTCTCGCATATAGGCTTCGTAGGGCTGGCCAGAGGCCTTCTCGATCACTTCGGTGAGAAACATATAGCCGACGTTCGAGTAAGCGTACTTAGTGCCCGGAGCGAAGGCGAGCGGCAGGTTCGTCAGGACGAAGTTCAGGACGTCGCCGCGGGAAGGCGGCAAGTTGGCGCCCAGAGCGAGCAGGGTTTTGCGGTCCGGAAAGGAGGGGTCAAATTGCCACAGGTCCAGATCGAGGCCGCCGCTGTGTTGCAGCAGATGGCGGACCGTGATGTCGTTGTAGCGGGCGTCCGCCGTGGCGCGACGGCCGATATAGGAGAGCACGCGCGTCTCGAGGGTCAGTTTGCCGTCCTCTACCAGCTTCAGAACACCGACGGCGGTCAGCGGCTTACTCACGCTGGCGATGCGGAACAGCGAGTCCGGCTGGACGGGCTCACGGGTTTCGACGTCCGCGACGCCGAAGCCGCGCGTGTAGACGAGCCGCCCGTCTTTCGCGATGGAGAGGGCCGCGCCGGGGATCTGATACTTGGTCAGGATGCGGGTGACGGCCTGGTCGTAAAGGGCCAGGTCGGGCACGGCAGGGCCGGTCTGGCCGAGCAGGGCAAGGGCAATCAGGGGTAGTAACAAGGTTTTCATAGCCCTAGATTGGGGCTTCTGGTACCAAAGTTTCATCCGCGGGAAGTTGGAATCACGTCTCCCCCTTTTGGCGGACGCGCGTGGCCCCCGGGATCCGTTAATCTTCTTGGTAAGTGAACGAACCCAACTTAGTTTCCGGCCGTTCGCCGATGGACTGGCTGCGCATCGGAGCCGTAGCTCTGTGCGCAGTCCTGTGCATTTCCGCGCTGGTGGAACAGTCCGAACTTCCTGATCGCTACCCGCCGGGGTTGGTGGTGGTGGCCTTCGCCGCATAAGCGTTCTTGTTCCTGCGAAACACCGCGCCGTTTCCCCGGCGCTACCCATGGCAGGCCTGGCTGCTGCTGGCTCAGTTCGGGGTGTCGATCCCGTTCGCCGGCCTCACCATTGTGTCGGCAGCGACGATTCCGCTGGTGATTGAACGTCGTCGCTGGCGCATCTGGCTACCGGCGTTCTTGCTCGCGAGTGTGATTTATATGGTCGGCTCGACAGTTCTCACGGCCAAGTTTCGGCAACTCCCGGCGTCGGTAAGCCGCGTGGAACTCTTCACGGCGATCGGGGCCGGTGCTCTTGAGTTGCTGGCCTGGAACGTCTTTGCCTTTGTGGCCGCCTTCCTCATCGTCCACTTCGACGAGGACCGCCGCCGTCTCGCGCAGGTGAACGCTGAACTGAAGGGCTCGCAGATTCTGCTGCTCGAAAGCGGGCGGCTCGCCGAACGTCTGCGCATCTCGCGCGAATTGCATGACTCGTTGGGTCACCACCTGACCAGCCTGAGTCTGCAACTTGAAGTGGCCGGGCATCTGCCCGACGAACAACTCCGCCCACAGTTGCAGCAGGCACGCTTCATCGCCAAGCTGGTGCTCGCCGATATTCGCGAGGCGGTTTCGGAGTGGCGCGAGGAGACGTCGACGGCTCTGCCGGACGCGCTGCAGGCCCTGACCAGTGCCGTGGCCGGCACCCAGTTAGTGCTTGATGTGGCCACCGAGATCCCGGCCACTTCGCCCACGATTACGCACGCGCTGTTTCGGTGCACGCAGGAGGCGGTGACCAATGCCATCAAGCACGGCGCGGCGAAGCGGATTAAGGTAACCCTGCGCCACGCGTCCGGCGCTTTGCACTTAGCGGTGCAAGATGATGGAGTCGGCGCGGCAGAGGTCCGCCCGGGCAATGGGCTGACGGGGATGCGGTCGCGGGTGGAGGAAATCGGCGGCACGCTGCGCATTACCACTGGGCCTGGCGCAGGCTTTCAACTCGAGATACAAGTTCCTTTGGGAGAAATCGCGTGATCCGGTTGGTGTTGGTGGAAGATGAGTCCTTGGTGCGGTTGGGGCTGCGGCAGCTACTCGGCTTCGATGAGCGCATCGAAGTGGTGGCCGATGCGGCGGACGGACCCACGGCGCTATCCGCCATCGAGCGGGAGCGACCCGATGTGGTCCTGATGGATGTCCGCCTGCCGGGGATGTCGGGGGTGGAGGTGCTGAAGGCGATGCGCGCACAAGGTCTCACCACGCCCACGATCCTAATCACGACGTTCGACGAAGAGGCGGCGTTTCTGCAGGCTATGCACGCCGGGGCGAACGCTTTTCTTCGCAAGGACATCTCGCTCGAGGACTTGAAGGCGGCCATTGACGCGGCGTTGAAGGGCGACCGGATCTTCCGGCCCGCCATTACGCAAGGGGCGCAGCGCCGCTTGTTTGAGATGAGGGCCAACTTCCCTTCGGCCGACCTGCCGGACCCGTTGACGCCAAGGGAGATCGAGGTGCTGCGGCTGATGGCCGCGGGACTCAGTAACAAGGAGATCGCCGGATCACTCCATGCCGGCGAGGCGACGGTGAAGACCCACGCGTCCAGCATTCTGTCTAAGTTTGGGGTGCGAGACCGCACTCGGGCGGTCTTAAAGGGTCTCGAACTAGGCTATATTTAGCCGACTTCGGCGACGTGGGGCGTCCCCTGGGGAGGCGCCGGTATATCGGGTCATCCAATGCGAGAATCGGCAGCGAAAACTCGCGGCCAAAGTCGCGGCTCCGGTTGACGCAGTTTGAAGGAGATGTGTTTTAACTTGGGTGCCGCACCGCGGGCAATCCTCAATTGGGATAGGAGAGGGCTTTCGATTGGATGGGCCGCTCGCCGTTCGACTGGCAACGGGAGGTGGCGCACGAGAGTGATTATTCGGTCCGTCTCAATGAGCAGTGGCGTATCGCACCGCGCATTTTGCGGGGAGAAGGCTTTGGCGCGAGACGGCAAATTCTGGCCCCGCAGCGTTTGCGCTGGACAAACAGGCGTAGCCGGCCCGAACCGTGGCACGGTTGGCGCGGGTGGTGGAACTGAACGGCCAATACGCGCGGGCTTACTAATGCTCTGACGCAACGCTCCGGCAGGGAAGGGCTTCGCGGGAGGCGGCATCATGAACTGGTGCGAGACGCCGTGAGACTCTGTCGCAACCGCCTGATCCTCCCCCAAAAGTGGGAGCGCACTTTCCGCCCTGCGGCGGATGTGTCGCCCTTGCGTCAGGTCTTACGCTGGAAAAATGGCGATCACCTTTCTCCTGCTGGCGGCCTTCGGCTTCTCCAGCGACCTCACCTACGCTGACTTCGCCTCGCCCACGGGCCTGAAGCTGGTTGGCGCCGCCCGCACTCGAGATGCGGCGCTGCGGCTCACGCCGTCCAAAGCCAAGCAACGCGGCGCCGTCTGGCATCTGAACAAGCTCCCCGTTCGCGATGGCTTCGAGACAGCGTTTCGTTTCCGGATCAGCGACCGCGACGGCCTGGGCCCGGGCGCCGACGGCTTCGCCTTCGTGATCCAGAATAATGGCCCCACCGCACTGGCCGGCGAAGGCGCTTCCGGCGGGTTCGGGCTCGGCTACAGCCCGGGCGACCGCAACCCAGCCATCGCCAATAGCCTGGCTATTTTCTTCGATACCTTTCAAAACCAGGAGGACGAATCCGGCAACGCCATCTCCATCTGCACCAACGGGGGCAAACGCAAACAGATGCGCTGGCCGCCGCCCCGTTTGGCCATCAACTGGTCGCCCCGCGTTCAGTTGCAGGACGGCGGCACGCACCAGGTCCGCGTCGTCTTTTCGCCGCCTTTAATGACGGTCTATGTCGACGGCCAGCCCGCCGTCCGCGCGCCGGTCGACCTCGGGCGCATGGTCGGCCCGGACGGCAGCGCCTACGTGGGCTTCACGGCGTCCACCGGTGAGGGCTACGAAAACCACGATCTCCTGGATTGGAGCTTCCGGCCCAACTATATCGTCAGCTCCAGCATCGTCTTTGCGCCGTTCGATTGCGTGCCGGCCAAGAGCCTGTGCACTCCCGGCGAAGCCGTTATCGAAGCAGTCGCCCCAGGGCGGTATCGCGTCATTCTGCCGGCGCACCGCCCGGCGGAAATTCCAAACCCGCAAGGCCTGCCCGTCGAGATCGTCAGCGCCCGCGGCACCGCCTGTTGGAACGCCGCCGCCGGTAACTGCGGCGGCCCGGGCTCCAGCCCCGAACTCACCATCCGCCAAAGCATCGGGCGCGGTCGAACCAGCTTCGCACTCGACGGCCGTACCGCTGCCTACGAAGGTTACTTCGAGTTCGAAGCGGTCCTGCTGTCAAACGCCTCACCACCTACCAACCAGCCAGGAACGCAGTGACCGGGTCCTACGGCTCAGTGCTATTGGCGCGCCCCGCGTCACGGTCTTCCGCTCGCCGGTCCGTACCGAGATCACATCGACGCTAGCGTATTCGTGGTCGCTCTGTCGGTCATACGCCACATTGAGGCTCGGTACCAGTTCGAAGGCCTCTGACCAATCGGCGCGGGTGTCGGACGAGATCTTGGTTTCCGTGTGGCCCTTGATGCGCTTTTCATGTAGCTGGGTTCGGCGGGACCATGACCGTTGAGGCCTGCTCGGTCACGCCACTCGGAATCGAGCGAGATCCCGTACAGCGGGTCGGTGATCATGATTCGCGGCTTGCGCTGGCCAAGAAGCTGGGCCACTGCGTCCGCGCTGGTGGCGTCGCCGCAGAGCACCCTATGCTGACGTGGAACAGCCACACGTCGCCCAAGCGTGACGCAGCAGTCGCGGGTGTTTCGGGCAGGGCGTCCTCGGAACCATCGAGCTCCCCGCCCAGCAGACGATCGAGATCGGCGTCATCAAAGCCCAAGAGATCGAGATTGAAGTCCTCGCCCTGTAGTGCCAGCAACTGCTCGGACAGAATCCCCTCGTCCCAGCCCGCCAGAGTCGCTAGCTGGTTGTCGGCGATCACGTACGCCCGCTTCTGCGCCTCGGTCAGGTGATCGAGGATGATGACCGGCACCTCTTGCAAGCCAAGCTTTTGGGCCGCCAATAGGCGCCCATGGCCCGCGATGATGCCGGCTTTCGTATCGACCAAGATTGGATTAACTGAAGCCGAACTCAGCGATGCTGGCGGCGATCTGCGCGACTTGCGTTGTGGAATGCGTTCGCGGGTTGCGGTCGAATGGCACCAGCTTCTCCGGCGGCCAGAGTCGTATCTGGTGTGCCATGGCGGTTGGGTTCTTAGAATCTCCCTTCGGGGGGGCTCCCCGAAGCTTCATTATCGGCCCATAGTCGCAGACTGTAAAGCGTTGATAAAGATGCTAGTTATCTGTTACTAGGGAGTGATCTGGATTGCTAGGAATGAGGGGGGACGGTATGCGCGTGGGAGGCCGAACACTCATGTCCGACGGTATGAATCGATTTCAACAGAAGAACGACTCGCACAGCCAGAGTTCTGTGCTGCACCGTTTGCACATCAACGCCTCGGTGGAAGGTGCAAGAGTGGATTGTAGAAGTGCTCTGGATTGAGAGGGATTGCTAAGGATATTGAAGGAGCATCCCCACAAAAGTCCCCACACGGGGCTAGAATCGACTTTTGGGGGGAGGACTGGAGGGCCGTAAGCTTATGAAAACGTTGGCTCCCCGGGTAGGATTCGAACCTACAACCCTTCGGTTAACAGCCGAATGCTCTACCGTTGAGCTACCGAGGAGCAAGAAAAAGAACGGCGTTGCGCCGCTCAACTACCCTTTTATTTAACCAGATGCCCGGCTAGTCTGTCAACGCAACCACCTACCTAGTACTCTCCCCGCGGCGCCTAGCTGGTTTCTCTAATGAAACAAATATGCCATACTCATTCGAGCGTGCCACGTCCTAAAGCTGCTTCCGGCCCTCCCTCGCGATACCTGGTTCCGGTGGTCGTCTCGACCTTCCGGCTGTTGGACCGCCTTTCGAGCCACACCAGCGCGTCGTTGCATGACTTGTCGGTGTCGACGGGCATCCCGAAGAGCACGGTCTTCCGGTTGCTGGCGACGCTGCAGCATCTCGATATCGTGAAGCGGGACGAACCGACGAAGGCTTACCGGTTGAGCGCGAAGTCGCCTGGCCAGGCGCTGGCTTTGCCGAGCACCGAGGCGTTGCGGCGGGCGGCCTTGCCCTTCATGCTCGAACTGCGGAATGAATTCGGCGAGACCGTGAATTTAGGGCACCTGATGCATGACCGGGTGGTCTATATCGAAGTGGTGCCGTCTGAATTCGCTTTACGGCTGAGCGAGCGGCCGGGGGCTAGTGTCGAAGCCTATTGCACAGCGCTGGGGCGCAGCATTCTGGCCTTTAGCCCCGAGGGCGTCGCCGAGAGTGTGTTGGGCAAGAAGATGCTGCCGCGGATTACCGAGCATACCCTGGTGGACCCCAAGGAGATCCTGGCCGAACTCGGGCGGATTCGCACCCAAGGCTACGCGATCGAAAGCGAAGAGGGCGCGCTGCAGGCCACCTGCATCGGCGCGCCCGTGTTGGACGATGAGAATCTGGCGATCGGCGCGCTGAGCGTCTCCGGGCCCACCTATCGTTTCCAGCCGCACCATAACCAGAAGCTCTTGAAGGCGCTTCGCCGCGCCGCGCGGGAGATCGGCCGGTTGGCGCAGAGTTAGACGATGCTGCCGCTGCTGTTGGTGCTTGCGCAAGCCGGTAGCCTGACGCCACAGGCCCGCGAGTTGCACCGGCGCGCTTTCGTCTTCGACGCGCATGTCCACGTGGTGAACCGGCAGTTCTACCAGGGCGGCTCGCTGGGGGATCGCCAGACTACGGGACAAGTGGACTTGCCGCGCATGCGCGAGAGTGGCCTGGATGCGCTTTTCTTCAGCCTCTTCGTCCCCGAAGACTACTACCCGCAGCGCCACGAGACCCGCCAAACGCTGCGTCTACTGGCCGAAGCGCATCGGCAACTCGACTTGAACCGCGACCGCATCGGACTGGCGCGGAACGCGAGCGACATCGTCAAACTGAACCGGCAAGGCCGGATCGCCGCGGTGCTCGACCTCGAAGGCGGCTTCGACATGGATGGCGACCTGGGCGTGCTGCGGATGCTGTACCAGTTGGGTCTGCGCTCCTTCCAGTTGCCGGCGCACAACTACGCCAACTCCTTCGCCGAGTCTTGCTGTGCGGCCGGCCCGGTGAAAGGGCTGACGGAGCAGGGTCGTGCCGTAATTCGGGAGGCGAACCGGCTGGGGATGGTGATCAACATCGCGCACGCAAGCGAAGCAGCGATGGAGCAGGCGATCGAGACGTCGGCGGACCCGGTGCTGAGCACGCACGACGGCCTGAAGTACTTCAACGACATTCCGCGCACGATGAGCGAGGGCACGCTGCGCAAGCTGGCGGCCAAAGGCGGCCTGATTGGCTTTCATATGGGGAACGAGTTCCACCACCGGCCGTTGTTCGAATACCGGCAAAAGCTGGCGGGGAAGCCGTTCTGGGAGCGCGAAGAGGCACAGGGTGTGAAGAGCGTGGCGGAAATTGACCGGCTGGTGGCGCCGCGCTTTCCAATGGTGGGTCTGCGGAGTCCGCCGGCGGAGTTGCTGCTCAGTGTCGAGCAGTGGTTTCGCGTGGTGGACAAAGCGATTGAGTGGGTGGGAGATGACTACGTGATGTTGGGCACGGATTTTGACGGGGGTCCGACGCTGCCCAAGCCGATGCGCGACATCCGCGATTTGCCCTGGCTGACGCAGGCGATGCTGAACAAGGGCTACCCGGAAGCACGGATCCGGAAGTTCCTGGGGGGCAACTTGCTGCGGGTGTTCCGTCAGGTGACGGAGTCGGGGAAATGAGAAGGGCGCCTCTCCGAGGAGAGGCGCCCTTTTCTTGGGTTGCGAGCCGGCTAGTTGTTGATGTTTGCCGTGACCGACGTACCAGCCGTGGCGGCACCGGTGGGGGTGGAGAAGCCAGACGGCGTATTGATCGTCAGCACGGTAGCGCCGGTGGAGGAGTTGGTGAAGGTGGCCGAGACGCCACCGGCACCTGAGCCGCCCGTCACAGTAACCGCAGGGAAGGTAACGCCCAATCCCGCGGAACTGTTAAAGGTGATCGGAACCGAGATACCGCCGCGCAGATCCTGCACGCCGGCCTGGCCTTGCGAGGCGAGGTTCGACGCGAGCAAGGCGGGGTAGACTTGCACCGTGCGGCCGAACGGATTGGTGGTAAACGAACTCGCTCCGAAGCCAAGCGGTCCCACGATGAGGAAACCGGACGGCTGGAAGTTGACGCTACCGGTTCGGGAGGCGTAGCCCGTCGCCGAGACGGTAAACGATGCCGAGCCGCTGCTGGCGGTCGATTGTAGGAAGAAGCTTCCGGAGTTTCCTCCGTTGGCTACATTGATGGTAATAGAGGTGCTGCCCGCAGCGGTCGCCGAGGTGGAAAGCAGCAAGCCGGAGCCGCTGCTGACGCTGATGGTGACGGCGGTCACGCCTACGGAATTCGCCCCAAGCGTGAACGAAGCGGGGATCTGTAGGTCCTTACCGATCAAGGCCGGATCCGGGAACCCAGCGGAGACGCCGATATTCGGACCGGTTACGGTGACGTTGAGGGAGGCACCGGCCGGGGGCGTAGTGAAACCAGGAGTAGTGGTGCTCAGGCTGATGGTGGTGACGCCGACACCGACGGGATCGAAGGCGGTGGTCAGCGTGTTGACATTACCCACGAAGTTGAGCGGAGAAGAGGTAATGACTCCGACAGCGGTATTAGAGCTAGTCACCGTAACAGGAACCGTAAGGCCACCCTGGACTGGCTGCACATCAACAGCGTTTCCGTTCGCGTCGAGAAGAACCGAAAGCACGTCGAGGTTTTGGTTCGCTTGCGACGAAATCATGTTGAAGTCGCCGCCGAAGCCGTTGGGCCCATTCAGCAGGAAGGCTGAATTGCCGAAATTCACCGTTCCTGTCGCCGGGAGATAACCACCGTTACCGGCAACTCCATCCACCGATTCTACGGTGGCGGTGAAGTTTGCGCTGCCGCTACTCGCCAAACCATAGACGAAGAAGCCCTGGCTGGTCGTACCGCCAGAGGGTACGATGATGGCGGCGACGGTTTGGCTGTTCACCGTAGTCGTTAGCGAGGTGGTACCGGGGTTCGAGGCGGATGTCGCGAATCGCAGATTGGGATCGGTGGTAGAGATCGCAATCCGGGTTAGTCCCTGAGCAGGAGAGGACAGCTTCAATTGGTAGGACGCTGCCAGGTTTCTGCCGACCGTAACCGGTTCGGCGAGCACGCCCTTCGCGGTCACCGTGACCGCCACCGGACTGCCGCTGTTCGTCAGCGCGGTGAAATTCGTCGGCACGCCGACAGTAAGGGTCGTCGAGCCAGGTATCAGCGCCGTGAAATTCACGTTGGCGCTGCTGGTGGGATCTGAAGTACTCGAAATTCCTACGGAGCCAGGCAGAGTACCGACGGCTGTATTGGAACTCGAAAGAGGAATGCTAAGAGTGCCCACGCCGGGGCGGACCGCCTGCGCCTCTACCATGACGCCACCGCTCAGGCGGCCCGTGGTGACGGTGACAGGAATCGAGTTGACACCTTCCGGAACCGAGAAGGAGGAACTGCCGCCAGGGCCAGTGAGAGTGACACCGGACGGGGCCAGTGTAACGGTAGCCGTGCCGCTGGTCCAACCGGCGGCGCTGACCGTAATCGTGGCCGTGCCGCTGTTCGCACCTAGTGCCTGGACCCAGACTCCCGTAACGACCTGGGTATTTTCCACCAGAATATTGGTGAGAGAAGCGCTACCCGAAGTGAAGCCCGAGGGAGCGACCAGCGCGCGGAGTTGATTGCCGCTGGTGACGCTCATGCGGATGCCGCCAGCGGGAGGCATCGAGCTCAGGTTGATGGTGAGACGAACCTGCAGATCGCGGCCCACCGTAACATCGCTGACGGTGAAAACGTTCGGAATGATCGCAGCCGTGTTGGTGAGAGCGAAGTTCGCCGGAGTGGCCGAACCGGAGGTCGCCACTACGTTGTAGGGTCCACCGGCCGTGGCGTTGGCGGTGAAGATGCTGGTGCTCACGGAGCCAGTAGAGTCCGTGTTACCGGTGAAGGTAGCGCCGCCGGCGGCGAAGGTGCCGCTAGCGCCCGAGCCGGGAGCCGTGAAGAGCACCGGGGCATTCGGCACGGGGTTGTTGTTGGCGTCGCGGACCAAGGCCGTTAAGCCGATGCCGAACGGCGTGGCGACGCTCGTGCTTTGGCCAGAGCCGCCGGTGGCGGTGATGGTGGCCGCCGGGCCGGCGAGGTTCGTGAAGCTGGCGTTCACCGAGGAGAGGCTCGGGACGCTGGCCGAGATGTTGTACGTGCCGGCGATCAGATTCGCCGTGATGGTGCCCGACGTAAACTGACCGTTGACCCCGGTGACACCAGAGTTATTGGCGATGGTGGCCCGGGCCACACTGACGTTCACGGGAGCCGCGAAGGTGACCGTGGCGCCGGCGACGGCGTTATTGAAGGAATCGCGGACGGTGGCGGTGATCGGATTCGTGAAGGCCGTGCCGACCGTCGTGCTTTGGCCCGTGCCACCGGTGATGATGACACTCGCCGCTACGCCGGCCGTATTGCCGAGGCCGAAGTTGACCGGAGTCAAGGCGCCTACGCTGGCGGAGACATTGTAGCTACCGGCCACCGTGTTCGCGGTGAGAATGCCGGAGGTGGCGGTGCCGTTGGCGATGGTGACGGCGGTATTGCCGCCCGCGATGCTGGCCGTCGCGCCGGAGGCCGGCGGACCGAAGGTGACGGTGGCGCCGGAGACGGGATTTCCACCCGCGTCGGTGACGGTGACGACCAGTCGATTCGTGAAGGCCGTGTTGACCGTGGCCGTTTGGCCAGAACCGCTCGTCACGACGATATTGGCCGGAGCACCCGCGCCGTTGGTGAGGGAGAAGTTCGCGCCGGTGACCGAGGGAACGGCTGGCACGGTGGCGACCACGTTGTAGGTGCCGGCGGTGCCGTTCGCCGTGAGTACGGCCGTGGTGGTGGCTACGCCGCTCGCGTCGGTGACGGCGGTATTCACACCGCCCGCGAAGGCGGCGCTAGGACCGTTGCCGGGGACCGAAAACTGCACGGTGACCCCGGAGACCGGATTATTGTTGGCGTCGCGGACGGTGGCAGACAACGCGGTGGCAAAAGCCGCGTTAATCGCCGCGCTCTGCGGCGTGCCGCCCGTGGCGGTGATGGTCGCCGCCGGGCCCGCGGTATTCGTCAGGCCGACATTCACACTGGCGACGGCCGGAACGGCCGGAACGCTGACGACGATGTTGTAGGCGCCAGCGGTGACGTTGGCGGTGGCCACCGTGGAAGTCGCGATGCCGTTCACACCCGTGACAGCGGTATTCACCGTGGCGAAGGAGGCACTCGCGCCGCTGCCGGGCGCGAGGAAGCGGACCGTGACGCCGGAAACGGGGTTACCGCCGGCATCGACAACGGTCGCCGTCAGGGGCGTACCGAAGGCCGTGGTGACCGAGGTGCTTTGTCCGCCGCCGGTGGTGGCGCTGATGGTGGCGGCAGGGCCGGCCGTATTGGTGAGGTTAAAGGTGACGCCCGTTACGCCGGGTGCGCTCGGGATGGTAACCGTGACGGCGTAGGGGCCTACCGTGGAATTCGCGGAGACGGCGCCGGAGGTGGCGATACCGCTGGCGAGGGTGGTGGCGGTGACGCCGCCGGCGATGGAGGCGCTGGCGCCGGAGCCGGGAACGGCGAAGTTCACCACCACGCCGCTGATCACGTTCTGGCCGGCATCCTTGACGATAACGGAGAGGGGAGCGCCAAAAGCCGTGCTGATGGCGGCCGACTGGTTATTACCCGCGTTGATGGCGATCGAAGCCGGCGCGCCAGCCGTATTGGTGAGCGCGAAATTCACCGCGGCAACGGCGGGAACGCTGGGAATGGACGCCACTACGTTGTAGGCGCCCGCGGTCGCGTTGGCGGTGAAGGCGGCCGAGGTGGCCACACCGCTCGCATCCGTGACGGCGGTATTCACACCACCGGCAAAGGTCCCGCTCGCGCCGGTACCGGGGACCGCGAAGCTGACCGTGACACCCGAAGCGGGTGCGCCGCCGGCACCGGTGACGGTGACCACGAGGGGCGCGGCAAAGGCGGTGGAAATCACCGCGCTCTGCGGCGAGCCGCTGGTAATCACCATCGTGGTGGGCGGTACCGAGAGGACGGAGAAGTTTAGGGTTGCCGTAGCCACTTGGCCGGGGACGCCAGGGTCAGTCGCCTGGAAGGTGAGCGGCGTGTTGCTAATCAGCGTAGAAGTCGTGCCGGCGAGGACACCGGCCGTGGAGAGGGTGATCCCCGTGGGCAGGGTGCCAGCGGTGAGCAACCACGTCTTGGCCGTGGCGGTGCCGCCCGTGGTGGTCAGGTTGAACGAATACGCGACGCCCTGGGTGGCATTGGGCAAAGAGGCCGTGGAGACCTGAAGTACGCCCACCACGGTGGCCGTGGCGGTGGTGGCGGGAACGTTCGTACCGGAAGCCGTGATCACGGCCGTACCGGGAGCCACGCCCGTAACGGGGACCGTGACCGAAGTCTGGCCCGCCTGAACGGTCACCGAAGCGGGAACCGTGGCCACTCCGGTCGCATTCGAAGAAAGCGTCATCACGACGCCCCCGGTAGGCGCCGGAACGGCGAGCGTGAGCGTGAGGTTTTGCGTAGCCGTGCCGATGATGTTGACCGTATTGGTGGGGAACGAAGCCGTCGTGGCGACGCTCACATTACCGGAGCCGGTAATGACGTTGGTCCCGCTGCCGCTGGTAGAGGTGTTCCCCAGCAAGACGCCGGTGATGGTGGGTTGCGACGCCGGCGCGGTCTGGCCCTGTTGAATGACGACGCTATTGGCCGACAACGTGGCGATGCTGGGGGTACCCAGCGTCAGGTTGATCGTCACGGTGGCAAAGGCGGGCGAGGAGAGGGTAACCGGGAACGCCACGGTGGCGCCGGGGGCGATGCTCAAGCTAGACGGTAGCTGGATCTGGCCAGGGGCGGCCGCGGTGATGGTGACCGTTACCGGCGTGCTGCTGGCGAACGGGTCGCTGACGATGAGTTGGGCCACGTAGGAGCCGGCCACATCGGGAACAAACGTGGGCTGCGAACTGGTGGGACCCGTGAGGGTCGCGGTGCTGCCATTCGGCCGCGTGGTGAAGGTCCAGGCGTAGGTTAAGGTATCGCCATCGGCGTCGGACGATCCGCGGCCATCCAGGGTTACAACCTGGCTCACGCCGGCAACTACGCTTTGCGCAGGACCGGCGTTGGCCACCGGGGTGGAGTTCGTGGAGGTGATCGTCACCGTGACCGGCTGGCTGCTGCTGAATTGATTGCTGGCGATCAACTGGCAGATGAAGGTGCCCGGACGATCCGCGACAAAGGTCGGATTCGATAGGGTGGCATTCGAGAAGGCGGCCGTGCTGCCCGAGGGACGTTGCAGGAAGGACCACTGGTAGGTAATCGGCCGATTGTTCGGATCGGTGGCGCTACCGGCCAGTTGAATTGTCGTACCCCACTTAAAGCTCTGGCCGGGGCCGGCATTGGCGGTGGGAGCGGGGACGGCGTTGGTGGAGATGGTTACCGTGGTGGAGCCGGTGGCGCGCCCGTCATTGACGGTCAGCTGCGCCACATAGGTACCCGGCCGGTCCGCCACAAAGGTCGTATTCACGTTGTTCAGGCTGGAGAGCGTCGCGGTGCTCTGCGCGGGAATGGAGATCAGGGACCAGGTATAGGTGAGGGAGTCGCCGTCGACGTCAGTGGAACCAGCGCCCGAAAGCGAAACGGTGGAACCGACATTCACCATCTGGGAGGATCCGGCATTCGCCACGGGTGCGGTGTTGATGGTCGAAACGGTCACGAAGGCGGGGGCGCTATTCTGCGTGCCGTCATTGCAGACGAGTTGAAGCTGGTAAATGCCGGCGCGATCCGGCGTGAGGCTCGGCGTAACCGAGGTCGGGTTCACGATCGCGGCCGTGCTGTTCACCGGACGGGAGGTCAACGTCCAGAGATAGGTAATCGGGTTCCCGTCGACGTCGGTGGAGAGGCTGCCGTTCAGGGTAGCGGTGGTATTCACGGCGACGGTACGGTCCGGGCCAGCGTTGGCGACGGGGGGCGAATTGCTCGTGCTAATGGTGACGTAGGCCTTGTCATAGCCGGCCCCCGTAATCACGGTTAACTCGATGACGTATTGGCCAGCCCGGTCAATGACGAACGTGGGGTTGACGGAGTTGCCGTTTTGAATAGTCGCGGTGCTGCCGGCGGGCCGGTCCTTGATGATCCAGTTGTAGATCAAGGTTCCCGCGCCGGGATTTCGTGAGCCGCTACCATCCAGGGTCACCACTGAGTTCACCGGACGAGTCTGAGGGGGACCGGCGTTGGCGATCGGTCCAGCGGGGGTGGAGAAGGTCCAAATGACGCTGGAAACATTGAAGTTGAAGCCACGGTCAATGCGCAGGATGAACGTATCCAAGCTGACGGAGGTGCCGTTGGCGGGGACGTTGGAGAAGCGGATGCTTTCGCGAACTACCTGAATGGTACCCACAGCGCTCAACACTCTGGCGGTAACGTCGGCGCGCGCAGCGCCGGTATTGGTCAGGGTGGCCCGGTATTCGAAGTCAGAGACGGTGCGGGAGATGCGGACCTCGTTCACCAGGGTGTAGCTGCTAATGGAAAACTGCGCCTGCGCCGCAACGGGCGCGAAAATCGCGAGAGCGGCCAACGCCGCCAATGAGCAAAAATTACGCATAAGAAAAACTCCTCCGAATAACGACCAAGCCGCCAGCGCGAAACGATAACTCTAAATATCTTAGCTTCTTCGCCGGTATAATTTCATGAGACCCGCGAAGAAGGCTGCCCCACACCCAAACCACCAGGTGTTCGGTTCCGGTACATTCGTCAGGCCCAACGCCACAGTGTCTAATAATCCACCATTGGCGTCTAACTGGTTAACGGAAAACCGGAGCCCATTTGGCGAACTGCCCGAGAATAGCGTGAAGTCTACGCTAAACATACCCGTGGGAGCGGGCTGATTCACTAAGGCTAACAAACTATAGGCCCCCTCCGCACCTTGCGGCGAATTTGGCTGAAATAGCAACAGATCATAGCCAGCCGGCGCAACGCCATTCGACAGAGTCTGGTAGATCCCTGGGTCGAAGCGCAGGTTCAACTCCTGGTTGAGCATGAGCGGGACCATGCTGAAGTCGAAGACATGCCGGTAAACGATGCCCCCCGGGCTGGGTCCCACTTCGCTGGTCACATAGGTGATCGAAGCGGCCTCGAGTCCGCCAGCCATTATGACGGCAGCGAGTGCCGTGCTCATCCATTGCTTCATTGTTTTGCCAGTCGCTGAAGCCTCCTCCGGTCAACTCTGCTCCGCAGACGGCGACCAGAACTCCAACGCTCCTCCTCTTTCGGTTACATAGAAAAGTATGAGGCAAAATCAGACAAATAGTCAAAACAATCTATGGGCCTTAGGGTCACTTAGTCCTCATGACTCCTATTACGATCCAGGGCAGAGTAATGGTATAACTATGTTTTCTATCAATTCTTTAAGAACGATCAATGAACGCAACCATCATTGGGACTAATACGAAAGTTCTAGTACCAGATTACATAGTAATAGACCATCGGTTTTCTAAGATGATTCGACGTTGACGCGGAAAAAGAAAGGTGGCGGACGCTTACGCGGCCGCCACCTTTGGCTTTGTTTTGTCGGAAGGCGCAGTTAGTCTTTGACGATACCTTCGACGCTGGTGGAGTTGGCCGACTTCGTAAAGCCGTTGGGCGTGATGACGGAGATGATCGCCGTGCCCTTCGCCAGAGGGGTGAATTCGGCGACACCCATGTCGGTGCCTGGTTTGATCTCGACTTTCTTGGTGACCTTGCCAATCGCGGGGTCGTTCACTTCGACGTCAAGATTTAGGGTGACACCGGCGCGCAAAGGCTGGACGGTGATGTCGGCGGAACGAAGGGTGACCGGGTCGAGTTGAGCGGTCCAGATGGCCATGGGCATTTTGGCCCCCTTCTTGGACAGATGAATGATGAAGCCCCGGGCGCCTTCCTGGCCTTTCTTGAAGAGTTCGGCTTCGTCGGGGGGGCCATAGGCGCGGGGAGCGATGACGACGCCGGACGGGGCGAGCCCGACTTTGGCCATGCGGCTGCGGAAACCCTTGGAGACAGCCGTATAGGTGACCGTTCCCGACTTGCCGAGTGCCTGGAGGAAATAGGGAGCACTGATGCCGTTCGGCGGAATGGTCACGACGAGCGACTTTTTCCCTACGGTCGTCGCCGAGGATGAAATCAGCAGTTGGGTTTCGTCGTCGCTCGTAATGGTGACCTGGACGCCCGCGGGGCCAGCCGCTTCACCCAAGCCCACCATGCCGCCCAACTGGAGATTCTGTCCGATCATTACTTGATCGGTAAGCGAAATTCCGGGTAGCGTGATGACCCCAGAAACGCCGGCATAGTTGGCCGGGGGGGGATTGAAGCCTTCGGGCATGACCACCGCGAGATTCACGGTACCGGCGCTCGCGGGCTTGAACTCGGCGACGCCATTGGGCTGGCCGCCTTCGATCGTCACGATCGGCGGGGAAATGACGCCGACCTCCGGCGCCGAGTTGCTCAGCTTGAGATCAAGCTTCAGGCCGCCGGCGAGCGACTGTTGTTCGGCAAATTCACCGGCCGCATTCAACCGGGCGGCGTAGAGAACCAGACGGGAATTCTGCCCGCCGGTCGTATTGCGAAAGCGCTGAGCCTTGAAGGGTCCCACCATTAGGATGGATGAGGGCATCAGTTTGACGACGCCCCGGGAAGCACCCAGTGTTTTGGCCGTAGCCGTGTAGCCCACTTCGCCGCTCGAGGCGAAGCCCTGCACCCAGAAATCTGGGCTTTCGCTAAAGCCGGCCTGAATGGTCATGACAATGGACTCGGATCCGGCCACATCGGGACGGCGAGCCAACTTCAGCCGGCTGGGGTCCTCGCTCTTCAGGGTTACTTCGAGTCCGCCATCCGGGGCCGGCTCATTCAGCTTGAAGGTGATGGAAGTCTGTAACTTGCTTCCTACCTCGACAGTGGCCATCTCGAAACCAGCGGCGCTCAGCAACGCGCTGGACAGGAGAGACCAACAGACAAACAACGTGGACGAAAGTCTCATGGTAAACACTTACCTCCAATTATATCCGTTTTGTTGAAAAATACTACAGAAGAAAAGGGCGGCGCCGTTCCGGTACGGATGCCGCCCTAAGGGGACCACGGGGTACTGTGCCGCTACTGGACGATATACCGAACCGTGGTCTGGGTGCCGCCAAGAGCCGTGAAGCCCGAGGGCTGCGTCATGCTGATCGTGGTGCCCTGGCCGCTAATCGCGCCGGCGGTGAAGCTCGCCGACTGCGAATCCGTTGCCTGAGCAATCACCACCGAAGCGGGAATCGTTCCTGCCGCTCCGTTGGACGAACTCAAGAGCACCGTCAAACCAGCGCCGGGGGAGACCGGCTGGTTGAAGAAGCTATTGTTCTGCGTGGGATCCAGAATGCCCGTAGCCACCTGGAAGGTCTTGACGCTGTTCGGATCCGCCGGGATCTGACCGGAGCCATTCGTGAGGTCGCTGGAGCGCATGATGACGCCCGACGGGACCAGGGTGACCGTGCCGGTCGCTGTCCGGTAGCCGGAGCCGGCGGAGATCGTCAATGTGCTGGACCCGGTATTGGACAGGCCTTGCACAAAGAAACTTCCGCTGGTCGCGCCGCCCGGCAGATTGACGGTGACGGAGGTGGTGCCAGCGTTCGTCATGCTGTCGGAGACCAACATCGCAGCCGGCGCATTGCTGGTGATCGTGATGGCTAGCCCGCCCACCGGAGCCGGTTGGCCGAGCGTAAAGAGCATGCTGGTCTGCAAACCCCGGCCGACCGTCACCGGCGGAACACCGACGCCGGGCAATTGGACCGTGGCCGTGGCCGATGAACCCGCCGAGGGAGTAGAGAAGCCCGAGGGGGCCACCGCGGTGAGCAGGGTGGTGCCTGCGGTAAGCGGCGTGAACAAGGCGAGTCCCGAACTCGAAGTACCGGAAGTCGTAACGCTCACCGGAGAAGGCGTGGCGGTACCAACAGCTTGATTGCTGCTGGTGATGGCCACCGAGACGGGACCAAAGTCGCCGCGGATGGCCTGGGCTTCCGCGAACCGGCCGGTACCATCCAACCGCGCCGCCAGTACCGTCAGATTACTGGTTAATCCGCCGGCGATGGAGTTGCTGAAGTCGACGCCGGTGCCAACCGGAGTGATCAGCACAAAGCCAGACGCCGTGACGGTGGCGGTGCCGGTGGCCCCGCTGTAGCCCGGCGCGGAGACCGTGTAGGAAACCGAGCCACCGCCCGGTTGACCCTGGACCCAGAAGTCCTGGCTGTTGGTGCGGCCTTGGGGAACCAGGATTTGAATCGAGGTCGCACCGGCCACCGAGTCGCCACGCACCGAGAGTTTGGCGACGTTGGGATCCAGGCTGGTGATGGTCACCGGCAAGCCGCAGATGATTCCATTGTTCTCGACGCAAGGAGCGGGAGAATTGAGCGTCAGACGCGCCGCGACTTGCAGATTCGCGCCGACCGTGGCACTGGGGGCCACGAGTCCGGCCGGAGCCACATTCACGACCACCGCATCGGCTCCGCTACTGGGAGTAGAGAAGCCGGAGGGCGCGGCCACCGTCACCGTCGAAGCGCCGGTGGCGATCGAGGTAAACGAAGTCGTGGCCGCCGATTCACCGCCCGGGAAAGAGACCGTGGCCGGCGAAACCCCACCCACGGCTGCGGTCGAGTTCGATAGATTCACGTTGATCGTGCGGTTCGGACCCAGGATGGGAGGCCCGGTCGGATTGTTCGGATCCGGAATGAAGGCGACATCGCCGCGCGTGGCTTGAATCTCGGCGAAGGCGTTGGTCTCGGTCAACCGTGCGGAATTCACCGTAAGTTGAGCCGAGGCGCCCTGGAACATATTGAAGCTTCCGGCGGCGCCGTTGGGTCCGGAGACCACGAAGCCGGACGGGAAGGCGATCACGGTACCGACACCGTCCGTGTAGCCGGGGTAGCTCGCGATGATCTGAGCGATACCGCTAGCAGACCAGCCCTGCACGTAGATGCCGGTGACTTGGCTTTGGCCAGCCACGATCGGGATCCGGCCGAGCGGTTGAGCCAGGCCACGGTCGGCCAGGCGTCCGGAGAGGCGAGCCACATTGTAGTCGGTGGAGCGGATGATCAGTTCCCCGCCCGCCGCGGCCGGTACGGGCAGCGTCACCGTAATCTGCACCTGCAGATCCTTACCCACTTGCACATTCGGGATGGAGAGCACCGGACCGTTGGCAATGATCGCGTCGTTGGTGAGATTGAACACCGCCGGCGTCAAGGAGCCTACGGAGGCGCTCACCGTAAAGGAACCCACAATGCCATTGGCCGTCAAGGTAGCCGAGGTGGCAAGGCCGTTGACATCGGTCAGCACGGTGTGGGTCGCGCCGGAACCAAAGAACGTGCCACTCGCGCCGCTGGTAGGAGCGGTGAAGGTAACCGGGATGCCCGAAAGCGCAACCGCACCGGACGCATCCAGCACCCGCGCGACCAGACGGCTGCCGAAGTTGAGGTTCGTCGTGGTCGTCTGGGGAGTGCCGCTATCGACAGTCAGCAGGCCCGGAGGCAGCGTAGCGTTATTCAGGCCGAAGACGGCCGGAGTGAGACCCGGAGCGCCCGTCACCGTAGCGTTGACGTTATAGACGCCCACCGCGTTGTTGACGCTCATGGCTGCCGAAGTAGCGAAACCCGAAGCGTCGGTGGTGGCCGTCTGGACTCCTCCAGCGAAAAGCACGGTGGCTCCGGGCGGCGTCGACGCTTGCGGTGTAAAGAGCACCTGGACGCCGGGCGACGGCAGACCGTTCGCATCGAGCACGCGCACCGTGAGCCGCGTGGCAAACACGCCGGTGGGCAACGACAGTTGCCGTGCCGCCGGGGTGCCACCGCTCACGTAGTTGATCGAAGCCGGCGGACCATTCGTGTTGCTGAGGGTGAACGAAGCAGGCGACGCGACACCTTGCGCCGTGGCCGTGGCCACGTAGGTACCGAGCGCGGCGTTCGCCGTGGGAACGGGCGACACGGCCAAGCCAGCCGCGTTCGTCAACACCGGATTGGTTCCGGTGAACGTAGCGGTCGCACCGGATACGGTGGTGGCGGCGAAGGTAACGGACACGCCGCTCACCGGATTACCGAACGAGTCGCGTACGGTCGCACTCAACGGCAGGGCGAAGGCGGCGCCGGCGATGGCCGTTTGCGCTCCCCCAGCCGTGGCCGTGATCGAGTTGGCGGCGCCAGCCGTGTTGGTCAGGGGGAAACTTACCGTGGAGGCCACCGAGCCCACAGAAGCCGTCACCGTGTAGGCGCCAGCCACGGAGTTAGCCGAAATCACGTTCGAGGTAGCGATACCGGAAGCGTCCGACACCGCAGTATTCACGCCGGCGGCGAAGGTCGCCGAGGCGCCCGAGGCAGGAACGGCGAACGTCACCGTGATGCCCGAAATCGGGTTTCCGTTCGTATCCTTCACGAGAACCCCCAGACGGTTCCCGAAGGCCGTGGTGACCGCGGCGGACTGTCCGCCGCCGGTGGGATCGTTCAGGCTACCCGGCGTCTGCGCCGTGATGTCCAGCGCGAGGGTCGCCGAGGCTACCTGCGCCGGGATGCTGCTGTCGGAGACCTGGAAGGTGAGCGGCACGGCATTGGCGGCGGCGGTCGGCGTGCCGGAGATGATGCCGGTCACCGAGTCGAGCGTCAAGCCGGCCGGCAGCGTGCCATTGGTGAGCGCCCAGGTAAACGGAGCGCGGCCACCGGTGCGGGTGAGCGCCTGCGAGTAGGCCAAGGCCACCGAACCCGCGGCCAGCGAGTTCGTCGAGACGGCCAAGGGGCCCACAACGTTCACCGTCAAGGTAACGGGCGCGATGTTCACGCCCTGGGCCGTGATGGTGACCGTCCCTTCCGTTACACCGACTACATTGAAAGTCTGCGTCGTGAACGGCGAGGCGTCCGGAATGAACGACACCGAAGCCGGCACCTGCGCAATGGCCGGATTGCTGGAAGTAAGCGACACGAGCACGCTGCCCACCACCGGAGCGGAGGCGTTCATGCGCAGCGACAAGGGCAGTTGGCTACCCGTGTTCACGAACGGCGTCACGGACTGCCAGGCAATCGTGGTCGACACGGTGGCCGCCGCGGTGGCCGGCACCGAAGCTGGAGCCGATACCGTGATCGTGGATGAGCCGACATTGACGCCGGTTACCAATACCGGGGACGTGGGAGCCGTCTGGCCCGCCGGAATCGTCACCGAAGCCGGCACCGTGGCGATGCCCGCTTGGGCGCTGCTCAAGGTGAGCGTGATGCCGCCGGCCGGAGCGGCCGGGGAGATCGTGATGGGCAACGTCGCCGTTTGGCCCAAGGCGACCGCGACAGGCTGCACCGTGATCAGCGTGGGCGGAATCACGGTGACATTGAGGGAGGCGTTGTTCGCGCCGGGAGTCGACGCGGTGAGGACGGTGTTGCCACCCTGGGTGCCGTTCACGGCGACGGTCGCCGTGGAGAAGCCGGCCGGAATCGTCACCGTCGCCGGGAAGCTAACGATGCCCGGCGTCGAAGCGCTCAAAGCGACGACCGCATTGCTCGCCAGCGGGCTGGAGAGCGAAACCGTCACACTTTGGGTCGAAAGGCCGTTAATGGTCACTTGCGCAGGGGTGAAGCTGAGCGCCACACCCACCAGGGCCGTCGTGGTGGCCGTCGTCAGGCCGCTGGCGGTCGCGGTGATCGTCACCGTGCCACCCGTCACGCCGCCGTTGATGCGCGGCTGAATGTTGGGCGTCGTCTGGCCCGGCGCAAAGTAGATCGACGTCTGCGACATCGTCGCGACGTTCGGATCGCTCACCGCGAGAGTAACGAAGGTGGCGTTAGCCGAGGCGCGCGCCAAGGTAATCGGGAAGTTCTTGAAGTCACCCGGAGCCACCACCAGGCCTTGCGGCAGGATGATGTCCGGCGTGGCGGCGCCGGTGACGGTGATATTCGCCGTCGCCTGCGTGTAGCCGCTGGCGGTCGCGGTGACCACCGAACTGCCCGGCGCGACGCCGGTGACCGGCACAGTGGCGGTGGAGGCGCCGGCGGAGACATTGATGCTAGCCGGAACCGTCGCCGCGGCCGTCGTGGCAGAACTCAGCGAGACCACCAGACCACCTACGGGAGCAGGCACCGAAAGGGAGAGGGTTAAATTCTGCGTCGCGGTACCGGCAACCGTAAGCGGCGACGGCGTCAGCGACATGGTGGCGTTACCGCTGCCGGGGGCGATCGTGAGCGTCATCGACGCGGTAATCGTCTGCGGGTTGGGTGAAGCGCTGTCGGTCAGGCGGAACGTGAGCGGCGTCGCGGAGACGGCCAGGGTTGGCGTTCCAGAGATCACACCGGTGGAGGCGTTGAGGCTGAGCCCCGCCGGAAGCACACCGCTCGCCAGGGACCAGGTGCGCGGAGACGTACCGCCGCCGCCCGCCAGGGTCTGCGAGTAGGGCACGCCGACCGTGCCGTTCGGCAGGGACGTCGTCGAGATGCTGAGCGGACCGCCGACGATGACCGTGAGGACTTCCGCCGGGATGTTGATGCCGCTGGAGGTGATCGTCACCGTGCCAGGCGTGAGGGCGTTCACCACCAGGGCGATGATCGTGAATTCGCTACCATCCGGATAGGCCGTGATGAAGGGCCGCGTGAAAGCGATGGCGGGATTGCTGGACACGAAGTCCAGACGAACGCCGGTGTCGCCGGGGAACGGCGGTTGTCCGGGAGCCGAAGCGCCCAGATTGATAAAGGCGACGCGGCTTTCGCCGGGCACCATCTCGATCGTGCGCAGTTGCCAGGTAGCCGTCGTGCCGACCTTCACCACACCGACACCCGAGACGTAGCCGGGGGCCGAAGCGGTAACGTTCAC
Source organism: Bryobacteraceae bacterium (assembly GCA_019752335.1). Lineage (GTDB taxonomy): Bacteria > Acidobacteriota > Terriglobia > Bryobacterales > Bryobacteraceae > JALHNI01. Next base: position 49,438 of record JAIEMJ010000001.1, on the reverse strand, counting down.
GTCACCAACGTTCTCCGCGAGCAACTGCGGCTGCACGGCGGGTTGCGTCTGGCCCGGAGCGATGAAGACGGGGCCGGGCACGATCACCTTCGTAGCATCGGCCGAGGTAATCGTCACCGTGACGCCATTCACGCCAGCGGGCGAGGGCAAGGTGACCGGGAAGGCGAAGTACTTACCGAGACCGATCACGGTCGTCGCCGGGACCGAGATCACATTGGGCGACGACACCGTCACGGTGGCCGTCGTGGCCGGAATGGTGGCGGTGGAAGCCGTAATGACGGAGGTCCCGGAGCTGACACCGGTCACCGGCACCGTCGCCGTGGTCGCGCCGTTGGCAATCGTCACCGTGCCGCCTACCGTCGCGACACCGGGCGTGCCGGAAACCAGGTTCACGGTGAGCGCGCCGGAGGCGGGGCTCGAGAGCGTCAGATTGAGGTTCTGCGTCGCCGTGCCGGAGATCGCCAGCGTCGCCGGCGTAAACGAAATGCTATAGCCGCTGCGCACACTGGTGCTCGCCGTCGTGAGGTTGGAGCCGGAAGCCGTGATGCTCGCCACACCTTCCGCCACACCGGTCACCGTGGGAGTGACAATCGGCGTGGTTTGGCCGGCGTTGAACGAGATCGACGCGGGCGAGATGGTCACGCGCGAGGGATCAGCGCTCACCAGCGAAACCGTGGTGGGAACCACAGGCGCGCTCGCCAGAGTCACGGAGAAAGGTACGGTCTGGCCCGGACCGACCAGGAAGTTGGCCGGCAGGTTGATCGTGCCCTGCGCCGTCACGTTGACGGTGGCCGTAGCCTGACCATAGCTCAGCGCCGTGGCCGTGATGATGGTGGTGCCAGGAGCCACACCGGTAACCGGGAACTGCGCGATGCTGGCGCCGGCGTTCACGGTAACCGTGGAAGCAACCGTCGCCGCGGCAGGCGTGCCCGAAGAGAGGTTCACCGTCAAACCGCCGGCGGGCGCCGGATTTGACAGGGTCACCGTCATGTTCTGCGTCGCAGTGCCGGTGATCGACAGCGGCGACGGCGTCAGCAACATCGTGCCGCCATTTACCTGGCCAGCCACGATCGTGAGCGACATGGGCATCGTGACGCTGGTAAACGAGCTGTCGCTCAAGCGGAAGGTGATCGGGGTGGCGAACACGGTCTGCGTCGGCGTGCCGGAGATGACACCGGTGGCCGAGTTGAGCGTCAGGCCGGCCGGCAAAGCGCCCGAGGCGATGGACCAGCTACGCGGCGCGGTACCGCCGCCGCCGGCGAGCGTGAAGGAATACGGCGTTCCCGTCGTGCCGTTCGGCAAGGAGGTGGTGTTGATGGTGAGCGGTCCGCTGACGTTAACCGTCATCACGTCGGCCGGGATGTTGATCCCGCTCGAGGTGATGGTCACGGTGCCCGGAGCGTTCGCCGTGATCACCACGGCGATGATCGTAAACTCGCTGCCATCCGGATAGGCGGTAATGAACGGCCGGATCGAGGCCACCGACGGGTCGCTCGAAACGAAGTCGAGACGCACACCCGTGTCACCAGGGAAAGGCGGCTGGCCAGGGGCCGACGCGCCGAGGTTGATGAAAGCGACGCGGCTCTGGCCAGGCACCAATTCCATGGTGCGCAGTTGCCACGTAGCCGTCGTGCCGATCTTCACCACACCGACGCCCGGCAGATAGCCAGGAGCCGAAGCGGTAACATTCACATCGCCCACGTTCTCGGCCAGGATTTGCGGCTGAGCGGCGGGCTGCGTCTGGCCGGGAGCGATGAACACGGGGCCGGGCACAATCACCTTGGTGTCGTCCGCGGACGTCAGCGTCACCGTGACGCCATTCACACCCGCCGGAGCCGGAAGGGTGACCGGGAAGGCAACGTACTTACCGAGCGAGACCACCGTCAGGGCAGGCACCGTGATGACGTTAGGAGCCGAAACGGTCACCGTGGCCGTCGTCGCCGGAATCGTCGCCGTGGAGGCCGTAATCACCGAGTTACCCGGCGTGACACCGGTTACCGGTACCGCAGCCGTGGAGCTACCCGCCGCGAAGAAGACCGTCGGGCTAACGGTCGCCACTCCGGGCGTGCCAGAAGACAGATTCACGGTCAGGTTCGCCGGCGCGGGGCTCGACAGCGTGAGATTCAGATTCTGCGTCGAAGTGCCATTGATCGAGAGCGTCGCCGGCGAGAACGCCAGCGTGTAGCCAACCCGGACCGAGGTGGAAGCGTTCGTCAGGCCAGAGCCCGCAGCTGTCACCGAAACGGTGCCTTCCGACACGCCCGTGACACTGGCCGGCGACACCGGCGTGGTCTGGCCAGCGTTAAAGGTGATCGTCGCGGGCGAAATCGTCATGCGCGCCAGGTCGAGGCTGGTGAGCGTGACCGTCGTGGTCACCGCGGCCGGCGTGGCCAAGGTTACCGGGAAGGTGCGCGTCTGGCCGGGGCCGACCAGGAAGTTGGCGGGCAGGTTAATCGCACCCGCGGCCGTTACCGTGATGGCCGAAGTGGCCGAGCCTTGTCCGCTCGCCGAAGCCGTCACCGTGGCCGAGCCTGCGGAAACGCCGGTGACCTGGAACTGAGCCGTCGTCGCACCCGTCTGCACCAGCACCGAGGCCGGCACCGTGGCGGCGGCGTTATCCGAAACCAACGTCACCAGCAAGCCACCACCGGGGGCCGCCGCAGGCAGCGTCACCGTCAGCGTTTGCGTGGAACCAGCAACGACACTTACCGTGGCGGGAGCGAGCGTGAGGGTCGCCGCGCCCTGAATCGTCACCGGCTGCGCGTCGGAGGTATAGTTCGGCGCCGACGCCGAAATGGTCACCGTCCCTGGGCTGACCGCCGTAAGCGTCGGCGCGGACACGGCTTGCTTCAGGCCTTCCGGAATCGTCACCGTGCTCGGCGAAATCGTAGCGCGCGCCACGTTGCCACTCGACAGGGTGACGACAACGCCACCCGCGCCAGCGGGCGTCGAGAGCGTCACCGGGAACGGAATCGTTTGGCCCACCGCGAGCGCCGCGTTCACTGGCAAGCTCAGCGCGCCGCTACCGGTCGCGCCAGGAACCGTAATCGTAATCGTGGCGGGCGAAATGTTCACCGCGGAGGTGGAAGCCGTGATGGTGGTGGTACCGGCCGCCAGGCCCGTCACCACGAAGTTCACACCGCCCGAGTTCTGGGAGATGTTCGTGCCCGACGGCATGATCAGCACGCCCGGATTGCTCGACGTCAGCGTCACGGGGACGCCGCCAGGAGGCGCGATCACCGAGAGTGACAGTTGCAAGGACTGCGCCGAACCGGCGCTCACCGTCAGATTCTGCTGGTTAAAGCTCAAAGCCGCACCCACGCGGACCGTGCTCGTACCCGGGCCGAAGCCATTTGCCGAACCCGTAATCGTCGTGGTGCCAAAGTCGTTACCGAAGACGAGCGGCGAAACGGCGGCCTGAGTCTGGCCAGCCAGAATGGTCACCGACGACGAACTCAGCGAAGCGATGGCCGTATTCGCGATCTGCAAGGCCACCGTCATGTTGCTCGCTGCCGGGGCAGGCAGGCGGACGCTCAAGGAAGCCGCGCCGCCCGGAGTCACGTTGACGTCCGAGAGCAGAATGATGTTCGAATTTAACACCGTCACCGTAGCCGTGCCCGACGTAGCGCCGCTGCCGGAAGCCGTGATCACGGCCGTACCGGGAATCAAGGCGGAGACCGTCACCGTCGCCGTGGTCGCGCCAGCCTGGATCACCACCGAGGGCGTCACCGTAGCAACCGCCGGGGTGGCGGAAGTGAGATTCACCGTAAAGCCACCCGCCGGTGCCGCGCCCGACAAGGTAACGGTGAGGCTCTGCGTGCCGCCGGCCGGAACCGACGGAGTGGAGGGAGAGAGGCTCAACGTAGCGGCGGCGGAAACGGCTTGCGTCGCTTGCGCGTAGCCGTTGGCCGTAGCCGTGATCGTCGCGAGGCCAGGTCCAACCGCCGTCATGGTCGGCTGCACCGCTGGCGTGGTGGCGCCCGCGGCGATGAAGGCCGTCGCGGCGGAAAGACTCACGCGCGTCACGTCACTGGTCGAGAGGTTCACTGTGACACCGCCCGCGGGCGCGGCCACCGACAGGCTCACCTGCACACTGGCGCTCTGGCCCAGGCTGAGCGTGGCCGTGGGAGGCATCTGGACATTGCCCGAACTGGTCACCGTGACCGAAGCCGTGGTGCCGAGAATGTTGCCCGACGCAGGCGTCGCGCTGATCGTCACCGAACCGGCGGTGGAACCGGAGACCGGCACCAGGATGCTGGTCGCGTTCTGAGGCAGCACCACCGAAGACGGCACCGAAGCCACCTGCGGATTGCTCGATACCAGGTTGATCGTGGTGCTCGACGGCGCCGGACCGTTTAGCGACAAGGTCAAATTCTGCTGGCCACCCGCGCCGATGGTCATCGTGGCGGGGGTAAACGTCAGCGCCGCGCCCACCGACACCGTGGCGGAATCGCCCGTGTAGCCGTTGGCCGAAGCCGTGATTTGCGCCGTACCGAAGGCGACGCCGGTCACCGTGGCGGGCGTCTGGGGCGTCGTATTGCCCTGCGCGATGGAGACGGAGCCCACCACCTGCACGTTGGCCGTGCTGTTGCTCGCCAGCGTCACAGTGACGCCGCCTTGGCCCGCCGGAGTCGCCAGGCTAATGGCGATCGGCTTCGTTTCGCCGGGCGCGACGGTGACGTTGCGCTCCACGGCAATCTGGCCCAACGCACTCGCCGTAACCGGCAGCGTGCCTGAGGTGTAGCCGTTGGCGGAGGCCGTTAAGGTCGTTTGCCCCACTGCGAGACCCGTCAAAGTGAAACTGCCCGTGGTGGCGCCCGTCGCGATCTGCACGGGATTGCCACCAACCGAGACAATGCCGCCCTGCGCGGCCGTGACGTTGATCGTCGCGCCACCCAGGGGCGCGGGAGAGTTGATCGTCACCGTGCCGTTGATCGTGCGCGACACGCCCACCGTTCCGGCAGACAGGCTCAGCGTGATCGCCGGAATCACCACATTCACCAAAGCCGTTCCCGGACGGAAGCCTGGCGACGTGGCCGTAATCGTGGAAGGGCCACCGCTCACCGGCGTCACGTTGAAGACAATCGACGTCTGGTTCGCGGGCACGGTCACCGTCACCGGCACCGTCGCCACCCCCGGCGCCGCGCTGGTGAGATTGATAACCTGCCCACTCGGACCCGCCGGGACGTTCAAGGTCGCCGTCATCTGCCCCGGCCCGCCCTGCAGGTTCAACGGATCGGGCGTCAAGGTAATGGAGTTCGAAGTCACTGTCACCGTCACCGTGGCCGGTACGCTGGCCGCGAACGGATCATTGACGATCAACTGCACGACGTAGGTGCCCAGGAGATCCGGCACAAAGGTGGGAGAGGCACTGGTGGGAGCCTGCAATGTCGCCGTGCTGCCGGCGGGACGCGAGTTAAACGTCCAAGCATAGGTCAGCGCGTCGCCATCGGCATCGGAAGAAAGCGTCCCGTTCAGGGTCACGACGGAATTGAGCGCCGCCGTTAGATTCTGGCCGGCGTTCGCCACGGGCGCCGTATTTGTGGTGGTGATCGTCACCGTGGACGGCTGACTATTGTCGGTACCGTTGCTCACGATCAGTTGGACGACGTAGTTGCCCAGCCGGTCCGCGACGAAAGTCGGCGCCGGCGTCGTGGGATTCGTCAGCACCGCCGTGCTGCCAGCGGGCCGCGTCGTGAAGGACCACAGGTACGTCAAAGGACGCCCCTGCGGGTCATTCCCGCTACCGCCCAGTTGCACGAGCGAACTGTGACGCACGGTCTGATTCTGGCCCGCGTTGGCCGTCGGCGCCAGGACGCCCGTCGTCGTGATCGTCACCGTGGCGGGAATACTGTTTACTTGGCCGTCATTGACGATCAGTTGCGCCACGTAGGTACCGGCCACGTCCACCGTGAACGACGGATTCACCGCCGTCATGCTGCTCAACGCCGCGTTGCTGCCCGCCGGACGCGTCGTCAAGGACCAGGCATAGGTTAACGGGTTGCCGTCGACGTCCGTCGAAGCCGCGCCACTCAGCAATACCAAGGCGCCCACCGCCACGGATTGCGCGGGACCGGCGTTGGCCACGGGGGCCGTATTCTGCGTCGTAATCGTCACCTGCGACGGGGTGCTGTTCACCTGGCCGTCGTTCACCACCAGGCGGGCGACGTACGTACCCGGGCGGTCCGCCACAAAGGTCGGCATCACGCTGGTAGGATTCACGAGGACCGCATTGCTGCCCGCGGGACGCGTCGGCAGGGTCCATGAATAGGTGAGGGGGTTGCCGTCCACGTCGGACGACGCGCTGCCGTTCAAAGTCACTTGCGCGCCCTGGACGACGGTCTGGTTCGGACCGGCGTTGGCCACGGGCGGAGAGTTGCCCGTCGTCACGCTGATCACCGCGACGTCCGAGCCAAAGTCATTCGTTACCGTGAGCTGGATCACCCAGGTGCCGCCCAACAGGTCAGCGACGAAGCTCGCCATCACGTTCGAAGAGTTGGTGATGCGCGCCGAAGAGCCGGGAGGACGGCTCAGGAAAGTCCAGTTGTAGCTCAGCGGACCGGTGCCGGCCGGATTGCTCGACGCCGTGCCATTCAACTGCACCGTGGAATTGAACGGCACCGTTTGATTCGGCCCCGCGTTGGCGAAAGGCGCGTTAAAGGTCCATTGCAGTTGGTTATAGTTCACCACCTGCGAGTTATCCACCATGATCCGGAAGGTGTCCAGGGTAGACACCTGTGACGACGCCGGGACGGAGATGAAATGCAAATTCTGCTGGCCAGGAATCGTCTGCAGATTCGGCACGGGCGAACTTACGGTAGCCGTCACGACGCTGCGCGCGCCGCCCGTATTCACCAGGTCCGCCGTCAGCGTGTGAATGGAAAGAGATCCATTTACCCGCTCCGTGCTAATCAAACGGTAGTTGGTGACCGATAGTACCTGTGACTGGGCCAAGGCAGGGACAAATAGGGCACAAGCCGCCACTGCCAAAACAGAAAACGCATTCCGCATGAAGATCCTCCGAAGATCAAACGAACGTAAAATATCGAATGGCTGAAAGTCGCGCTCCGGTCCGGCGAGGTTTGCTAAGTGATCCCCTGGCTGTAACGGCCCTCACCGTCACGCCGGAATTCTGTCCTCGTCCGCCTGGACGTACTCTCGGCTTCTCTAAAAACTTGCTCTCGAACCTGGCGTTCCCCTCATCGGAAGCGCCCGTCCGGCTGGCTACCCGTTGATAATTGGCGCCGGGCAACTGTTTGCCCGGCGCCATTTCTTTTCGCAACGAACGAACTACTTCTTCTGAGCGGCGATGTTGCTCAGCTCTTCTTCAATCACTTCCTTCAAACGCTCGTAGCTCGGGCCGCCGTTCACGGCGCGGCCGTTGATGAAGAAGCTCGGCGTACCCTGCACACCCATCGTCTGCGCTTCGTCGAGCGAAGCCTTCACGAAGGCGGCCTTGTCGCCATTGTCCAGGCACTTGTCAAACGCGGCGCCATCCATCTTGAGCGTGCGGGCGAATTCCTTCATCGAAGGAACGTCCAGCATCTTCTTGGCGAGCAACATGTCGTGCAGTTCCCAGTACTTACCCTGGACCGCGGCGCACTGGGTGGCTTCGGCGGCCTTCTGGGCGCTGCCGTGCATGGGGAGCGGGGCGTCTTTGTAGACGAAAGCCAAACGGCCCTTGTATTCCTTCTCCAGCCGCTCGAGGACCGGCTGAATCTGGACGCAATAGGGGCACTCGTAGTCGGCGTATTCCACCAGCGTCACGGGGGCATCCTGCGGTCCGCGCACCACCACGTCCTTCATGGAGAGGTTGGCGCGGGGCGGGGCGAGCATCAAAGTGATATTCGCTTCGCTCTTCAGCTTGGCCAGGTAGGCCATGCGCAACTTGCCGGCGCGACGGGCGCGCAGGGCATCCACGATCTTGCCCTTCACACTCTCATAGCTCTCTTGCGTTTCGACGCCTTCGAAGTAAACGCGCAAAGCTTCTTCCGAGGGATCAGCCGGCACCTTGCTGGTGACATGCTTTTCCATCAACTTCTCGACGGTGAGGCCTTCCTTCTGGGCGGCCCGTTCAATCAGATACTGTTCAATGAAGTCGTCCAACGCCTTGCGCTCGGACTCATGATAGTTATTCCGCGCTTGGAACAAGCGGGCCACGTAGCGCCGCTCAAACTCGGCGCGCGTCAATTTCACCCCGTCTACTTCCGCCAGAGGACGCGCCTCAACAGCTTTTTCCGCGGCCTGCACAGCGGCACCCGCGAACATCGAACCAATGACTAGGAAGGAAGTCGAAAATAAAGCTTTCATATTGTTTTTTTACTCCGGAAAGTTCTGGTTACTACTTACATCACACGAGTGCGGGTAACTGGAGTGGCAACTTCCGCCACCACCCCAATTACCCTTTCACTCATTCACTTACACAACAAACACGAACCTAGGTCTCGAAGACCGAGTCTCTAAAGATTAGAGACGGCCCGCGCCCAAGCCACCGAGGCGGCAGGAGCGGCAAACGCCGAAGCCGCTACCGTTGGCATTGATGAAGTTGCAGAGCTGCGTCAAGCGAGCCGCTTCACCGATGTTCGCGGCAGGAGCGCCAGCAGCGTTCGAGAGGGTCGCCGGAGCGAACGCCGTCTCGGTGATCACCGGAGCGGAGCCAGCCGTGGGACCAGCGTGCACCGTCGTGCCCCAAGCCAACATGCCGTTCGCCAAGGTCAGCGGAGCGGTGGTCAGCGTGCTGGCCGAGTTCGTGCAGGAGTTAGCAACCGGAACCGTCGCAACCAACTTGATCACGATCGAGGTGGGAACGGCGGGCGTCAGCGTGTTGCTGGTCAAATCGCGGTTCGCCGAGAGCGACACGAGGCCGTTCGGGGTCACCGGGCAGGAGCAGCAGGAGATCATCTGTTCGTCGGGCGAGAACGCATACACGTTGACGCAGATCGCGCCCGTCGTGGCAGCGGTGGTACCGGCGGCCAGGCCAGCGCCCAGAGCGCCGGTGTTGGTGATGTTGATGACCGAGTCACCCACATTCAGGTTCGAAGCATAACGAACCTGGTAGGGAACGTCCACGGCGCTGGCACCGGGAGCGGGGGCCGGGATGGCTTGGGCGAAAGCGGCTACCGAGAAAGCGGCAGTCGCGAGAAACATATTGCGGAGAGTGTTCAACTGCATGTTATTAAAGTTTCCTTCGATGAATTAAGACACCACACTCGAACGTATCTAACCTTCTGGCTTCACTCGTGTGGCGGTAGTGAACCCAAAACTCGTAATAAACTCTGGTGGCTCTTGGTTGACCTAGTGCCTAGCTTTTTGCTTCCTGGGCGAACCGGAAACTTGCTTAGGACCCTATTGTCGGGCTACTTAGCCAAATCACCAAGAACAATCGAACCTTAGAAAACAGTTCGTGACTATCGGGCCATGAAGAAACATACTCATCACTAGTACTCACTCGCGCAGGCGGTAGAAAAGTACTAGGAATCAGGGACAGGATAAGGGAGAGTGGGAGAATAATTCGGCGAACCGGGAGCGGATGCTTTCGCCCCCCTCCCGGTCCGCCGGGTTGACAAAGGTTGCCAACCCGGCCTCAGGAAAGGCTTAGAGGCGGCCGGCGCCCAGGCCACCGAGGCGGCAGGAGCGGCAAACGCCGAAGCCGCTACCGTTGGCATTGATGAAGTTGCAGAGCTGCGTCAAGCGAGCCGCTTCACCGATGTTCGCGGCAGGAGCGCCAGCAGCGTTCGAGAGGGTCGCCGGAGCGAACGCCGTCTCGGTGATCACCGGAGCGGAGCCAGCCGTGGGACCAGCGTGCACCGTCGTGCCCCAAGCCAACATGCCGTTCGCCAAGGTCAGCGGAGCGGTGGTCAGCGTGCTGGCCGAGTTCGTGCAGGAGTTAGCAACCGGAACCGTCGCAACCAACTTGATCACGATCGAGGTGGGAACGGCGGGCGTCAGCGTGTTGCTGGTCAAATCGCGGTTCGCCGAGAGCGACACGAGGCCGTTCGGGGTCACCGGGCAGGAGCAGCAGGAGATCATCTGTTCGTCGGGCGAGAACGCATACACGTTGACGCAGATCGCGCCCGTCGTGGCAGCGGTGGTACCGGCGGCCAGGCCAGCGCCCATCGCGCCGGTGTTGGTGATGTTGATGACCGAGTCACCCACGTTCAGGTTCGAAGCATAACGAACCTGGTAGGGAACATCCACGGCGTTGATGCTGGGAGCGGCGGCCGGAATGGCCTGGCCGAAGGCGGCTACCGAGAAAGCGAGGGACGCAAAAAGAGAAGTGCGTAAAGACATGAAACTGACCTCCGAGGACTTATTGTTATTCAGCCACACCGAACTACTTCAACCCACGCGTATGGCAGGGTGGACTGAAGTTACAGCTTCCTCATTACAACGAACGAGGTCGTGGATAGACGTCTTCCGGGCCACTCTCCAATGAGAGAACACCAGATTGAGTCGAACAACTACCCACTCGAACAACCGAAAAAACCTTTTTTGGCCAGGGGCCACCCGGTAAGGCGGCCCCCAAATCCACTTACTACTACCTACAGACGGCCCGCGCCCAAACCACCGAGGCGGCAGGAACGGCATACACCGAAACCGCTACCGTTGGCGTTGATGAAGTTGCAGAGCTGGTTCAAGCGAGCCATCTCACCGATGTCGCCAGCGGCAGCGCCGGCAGCCTGGGTCAACGTGGCCGGGCTGAACGCCGTCTCGGTGATCACCGGAGCGGAACCCGCCGTCGGACCAGCGTGAACCGTCGTACCCCAAGCCAGCATGCCGTTCGTGATCTGGCCAGGGCCAGCACCAGGGCCAGCGAGGAGGCCAGCCGCCGAGTTCGTGCAATTAGCAGCCGCACCGGCCAGCGGTACAGTCGCCACCAACTTCACCACGATCGACGTCGGCACAGCCGGCGTCAACGTGTTGCTGGTCAAATCCCGGGTAACCGAAAGCGACACAAGGCCGTTCGGCGTCACCGGGCAGGAGCAGCACGAGATCATCTGTTCGTCGGGCGAAAACGCGTAGACGTTCACGCAGATCGCACCCGTCGTGGCAGCGGTCGTGCCGGCCGCCAAACCAGCGCCACGGGCACCGGTGTTGGTGATGTTGATGACCGAATCACCAACGTTCAAATTAGAAGCGTAACGGACCTGGTAAGGAACGTCCACTTGGGAAAAAGCAGCTACCGAGAACGCAATCGCGATCAGGGAGCCACGGATAATGGTCAAGGACATGTAAACTACCTCCGGCTAAACATTATCATTGGATGAGGGTAAGATCAACACCCTAGACCCTAATTTTTTCCCATAATCATTATTTCGGTACTTCCAGTCCTTCCAATCACTTACGTACTAACCACCTGGTCATCACAGTCCTAGTATTAAAGTACTTGTTTGTCTATTGACACCGTGTTTCTGGTGTCTTTTTCGCTCAGAGTACTTAGCCGATCTGTTCGGCCCGACCATCTTGTTATAACCGGTAACGCCCGGCGAAGCGATAGTCTTGCGTGCTTAGTACGTACTCCAGTACTTACTAACATCACCGGAAACCCACCGGAGAGCCCATCGCGTAAGCGATGGGGCACGTTTCGACGCTTTACGGCGTTAGTCGCCCCATCGCTTACGCGATGGGCTCTCCGAAATTCGTGACACGGAAGTTCGTGAGGCGCTGACTTGTGGTTACTTAAAGCTCGTCTTCGCTCCGTGCGCTACATTTTGGACGTGCAAGGTTTTTGACGAGTGCGTCACCACCGGAGAGCCCATCGCGTAAGCGATGGGGCACGTTTCGACGCTTTACGGCGCTAGTCGCCCCATCGCTTACGCGATGGGCTCTCCGAAATTCGTGAGGCGCTGACTTGTAGTTACTTAAAGCTTGTCTTCGCTCCGTGCGCAGCATTTTGGACGAGCAAAGTGATCGTCGGAGGTTTTTGACGAATGCGTCGCCTCGGGACCCGGGATTCGTGACGCGCCGACCTGTGGCACCTTAGAGGTAGTTGACTTACTTCGTCACATACACGACCTATGGCACCCATCTGCCGGGAGATCCTCGGGGCAGTCTGGACCGGCATTCCGGACGCCTGGAGGAGCGCCCCGCGTTGGAGACGTTCTCGAAGCATCTGATGCCCGAACCAGCCTTTCGCCTGGAGAGAGCAGATGACCGGCAGTTAGTAAGAGACGCCATTGTGGGAGTTTGCGCTATCGTGGTTGGCGGTTGATCGCGCTGCACGTGCGAGTCGATCATATTCACGGACTTGTACAAGCCGAGGGCAGCGCGCCGGGCCGGGTGGTGGGGGACTGGAAATCCTACGCCACCAGAGCGCTGAAGCAAACTTGGCCAGATCGCCGGCGGTTTTGGACGATGGGCGCCTGTTTTCGGTCCATACCCGGCGCTGGCCTCGGGTCCATCGCACAATACATTTTGGACGAACAAGGTGATCGTCTGGAGGTCTTTGACGAGTCCGCCGGAGAGCCCATCGCGTGAGCGATAGGGCACGTTTCGACGCTCGACGTCCGCGCGGCCCCATCGCTGACGCGATGGGCTCTCCGAAATTCGTGACACGGAATTCGTGAGGCGCTGACTTGTGGCGATTTCGAGATATTTGACCTCTTCGTCACATACTGAACGCTCCGTGCGCAGCATTTTGCACGAGCAAAGTGATCGTCGGAGGGTTTTGACGAGTGCGTCACCACCGGAGAGCCCATCGCGTGAGCGATGGGGCACGTTTCGACGATTGACGTCCGCGCGGCCCCATCGCTGACGCGATGGGCTCTCCTGATTTCGGGACACGGAATTCGTGAAGCACCGACTTGTGGCAATTGATTCGTCACCTACTGGACGATGAGTGCTTGTTTTCGCTCCACGCGGTTACATTTTGGACGAACAAGGTGATCGTCTGGAGGTTTTGACGGGTCCGCCGGTGAGCGAAATAGTTTTGACCGGCATGCCGGACACAGGTGGAACCAATCGCCACCCTCCCGGCCGAGCGGGTCCAGCGGCGGGCTACTGCTCCGCAACTACGGAGATGCGGAACTTCGCCGAGGTACCTGTCGCGGCGGGCTGTACCGTGGTGCGCGTCGGGAGGGGCTCCGGGATCAACTCGGCGTAGAGCTTGTTCATCGCCGCGAACTCCTTCAGGTCGTCGAGGAAGACGTAGCTGGCGACGATGTTAGGCTTGGGGCCCGTGAACTTCTGCAAGAGCCCGGTCAGGCCGATGAGGTTCGTCCGGTAATCGTCCGACGTGAACTGGCCACAGTACACCGTGCCATCCGAGGCCAGGCAATTCTGTTGGCGCTGCCGGGGACGCAGATGCCGCGTGGCGACGCCGTGCAGCCCGATGTTGGCGCCGAAGGGCAAGGCGGGGACGCGCGTCACCGCGATGGCGACGTTATTGCGGTCCGCGATGTGGCGGGCCAGCGCCTGGCTGACAATCTCCTCGGGCATCGCGGCCGTCGTGTAGACGTTCAACGAGATCATGTGCCGCGTGTCGAGCTTGGCCGCGGCGAGGACACGCCGCAAACGGTCGAAGGCCATCGCCACTTGCGCATCCAACGCCGCCGGAATGGTGCCGGAATTCGAATCCCGGCCGAGGATGCCGGAGACGTAAGCGCGGTCCTCAATCAGCACCGCCGGACTCAGCGGTACGGGCGACTTCGAACCGGGCAATTCGACGCCCTGAATGCGGGACTTGTCGCGCACGGCGATCGCGTTGATCTCAAACGGCGTCGCGCCGGGCATTGCCGCCACCTCTACGGTGGCCCGAGCGGGCGGCGTGGAGCGGAAATACTCGGGCCAGATGCGATTCAGCGTCGCGTAATGCGCCAGATCCTGGTAGTAGATATGCGAGAAGACGATGTGGTCCATGGTGAGCCCGGCGGCTTCGACGATGGCCTTGACGTTGTCGAGCGTCTGGCGGATCTGCGCCTCGGGGGTGGCGGGGAGGTCGCCGGCGGCGTTGCGGGACCCTTGCCCGGAGACGTAAAGCCGGTTGCCGGCCCAGAGGCCGGGCGAATAGGGGCCGATGGGCTTCGGGCCGCTCGAAAAGACGCGCGAAAAGCGCGGCGCCTGGGCGACGGCGAGCAGGCTAAGGCTGAGGACGAGGATCAACTTCATGCTGCGTACCAGTATGCCGCAGGCCGCCGGCGCCCAGGAAGCGGATCAGCTTGCCCCAGAGGGTCTGCGCGAGTTCGGCGGCGTCCTCCGGGTTGGCGGGGACGGCCTGGAAGTGCAAACCGGCCATTTCGTCCGTCGTCTCCGGCCCCCAGCCCACGCGGCGCGGCGGGCGGGAGGGATTGCGGGGATTGCGCGCGCTGTTGTCGTAAACGAAGTCCATCTCCAGGCGCGTGTCGGCGGGCAGGCGCAGCGGCTTGGTATAGCGGTAGTTCTGCTGCCAGTTGAAGTCCCAGTCGAGGACCTCGAACAGCAGGCGCCTTTGGCCACTGGGCAGAGTGGCCCAGCCGCGCATCTGTTTGGCGAGGTAATGCGCGTGGGGTATGACGCCGAGCAGGTCGACGGCGACCGGCAGCGTGATCGAATCCCGTACGCGGTAGGCGGCATCTCCGGCCGGGATGTCAATCTGCCGGCTGGCCAGGGCGACGTCGTAGAGTTGGCGCGTCGGCGGGGTCTTCGCGAAGTAGAGGCCGAGTCGCGATAGGTCCCGCTGGGGCGCGCCGGTGACGTGGTAGTGAATCTGCAGAATGACGTCGGCGTTCTTGCGCAGCGGCTGGGCAGTGCCCTCCGGCATTTCGTAGGCGCCATTGCCGGGCGACCAGCCGCCCAGGCTCGCCGTGGGCAGAAATCCGGGGAGGCCGAAGCAGCGATAGCCAGGCCCGGGCTCGGCGGCGTCGCGCTGACGGCCGGTGCCGCTACTATCGACGAAGAAAAGGGCATGGTGGACGGCGCGGCGCGCCCCCGGGGCGAACGCAAAGGCGCGCACCCAGCGGCTCTGGGCCAGCGCCAACGGCAGGACGAAGCACTGATAGATGTCCTCGCCGCTGGCGGCGACCGGGAAAGCTTCCGGCATCTCCAGAATCAGGTCGGGGGGGCCGAGTTCCCAGTCCGGGGTGGGCTGGGCCGGTTTCAAAGGGAGTACTGGACCTGGGGGCGCGCCGGTCCTGGCCCAGGCGGCGAGGGTGGCGAGTTCGGCAGCCGATAGCCGGCGTTCGCCCAGCAGTTCGGCGCCCGGAAGATGGCTGGCCTTCCAGGGCGGCATATAGCGGCTGGCCGTGACGGCGGCGATGGAGCGGGCATGCTTGCGCGCCTCGGCGTAATTATCGAGAGCGAAAGGCGCCACCTGGCCGGCGCGGTGGCAAGTGACGCAGTGGCGGGTCAGAATCGGCTCGACGTGCCGCGAGTAGTCGACCAGAACCAGGGCCGCCAGTAAGGTGACAATCACCTCTCTACTGTGCCATTTATGCGATACTCAGGGCGAGAGAGAGGCTTTCGAGTGGCCATACGGCTCCAAGTTCCGAAGGGCGCCTTGTTGGTGCGCCTGCTGCTGCATCCCGTCGGTAAGGCGCTGTTGGGCACCGCAGTGGCCCTGTTTATCCTGGGCCTCGGCGTGGTGACCTATTTCTACGTCCACTACGCCAAGCTGATCGACGAGAAGCTCGCCGTCGGGCCCTTCGCCAAGACTTCCCGCATCTATGCCGCCCCCTCCGTGGTGAGTGTCGGCGAACAGGCCACCCTCCAGGAACTGGCGGACTACCTGGCCCGCTGCGGCTATTCGACGTCCCGGACCAACACCGTCGGCTGGTACAACCTGCGCGAGGACGCCATCGAGATTTTCCCCGGCTCGGACTCTTACTTCGACAAAGACGAGCCCGGCGTCATCAAGATTCAGGACGGCAAGGTGAACCAGATCATCTCACTGCGCGACAACACCGAGCGGACGCGCTATTCTCTTGAGCCCGAGTTGATCACCAACCTCTTCGACAAGAACCGGCAGAAGCGCCGTATCGTCAAGTTCGACGACCTGCCAAAGCACCTGGTGGATGCGGTGACGTCGGTGGAGGACAAGCGCTTCTTCGAACACGCCGGCTTTGACCCATTACGCATTCTGAAGGCCGTTTACGTCGACGTCTCCACCGGCCGCAAGGCGGCGGGCGCCTCGACGTTAACCATGCAGTTGGCGCGGGGCCTGTGGCTCACGCTGGAGAAAAGCTATACCCGCAAAGCGGCCGAGACGCTGATCACCATTCACCTCGAACAGAAGCTCACCAAGGAACAGATCTTCGAGTACTACGCCAACTATGTCCCGCTCGGACGCCGGGGCAGCTTCGACATCCACGGCTTCGGCGAGGCGGCCCAGGCTTACTTCGGTAAGGACGTGAAGCATCTGACGCTGGAAGAGTCGGCGACGCTGGCCGGGGTGATCCAGTTGCCCAGCTACCGCAATCCGATTCGTTGGCCGGACCGGGCGCAAGCACGCCGCAACGTAGTGCTCACTTTGATGCGCGAGAACAACAAGATCACCGACGCGCAACTGAACGAGGCGAAGGCGGCGCCGATGGTGGTATCGCGGGGCTCCAGCGAGACCAACGACGCGCCCTACTTTGTTGACCTGGTGAACGACACCCTCCAGGACAAGTTCGGCGACCGGGACTTCCAGGACGGCGCCTACCGTCTCTATACGACGCTCGACCTGGACCTGCAGCGGGACGCCGCCGAGGCCGTCCGCGTCGGGATGGCCGAGGTGGATAAGGCTGTCGAGCGTATGTACAAAGGCAAGCCGAAGGTGCCCGAAGCGCAGGTGGCGATGGTGGTGCTGGACGCGCAGACGGCGGAGGTGCGAGCGCTGATTGGCGGACGAAACTACGGGCTCAGCCAGCTAAACCGGTCGTTGGCGAAGCGTCAGCCGGGGTCGGTGTTTAAGCCGTTCGTCTACGCAGCCGCGCTCAACACGGGCCTTTATGACGCCCCCGAAGTCTTCACGACGATGAGCGTGCTGGACGATGAGCCCACGTCGTTTACGTTCAATGGCACCACCTATGAGCCGAGTAACTACAAGGACCATTTTTACGGCTCGGTGACGATGCGCCAGGCGTTGGCGCGCAGCCTGAACATTCCGACCATTAAGCTCGCGCAAAGCGTCGGCTACTGGCGCGTGGTGGACATCGCCAAACGCGCGGGCCTCACCGAGCAGCGCGCCACGCCGTCGGTGGCACTGGGCTCCTACGAAGCGACGCCCATCGATATGGCGGGCGCCTACACCATCTTTCCCAACAATGGCGCCTATACTAAGCCCGTGTGGATTCACACCATCCGGGACGCGGAGAGCCATACCATTTATACGGCGAAGCCGGAGAAACGGCAGGTGCTGGATCCGCGCGTGAACTACCTGATGGTGAACATGCTGGAGGACGTGATGCGTTGGGGCACCGGCGCGGGCGCCCGCAGCCGCGGCTTTTGGCAAGTGGCGGCCGGCAAGACTGGCAGTTCGCGCGATGGCTGGTTTGCTGGCTTCACTTCGAAGCTGATCTGCGTGGTGTGGGTGGGCTTCGATGACAACACGGACATCAAGTTGGACGGCGCCCGGTCGGCGCTGCCCGTGTGGACCGAGTTCATGAAGCGCGCGCACCAGCGCCGGGCCTATAAGCAGCTACACGGCTTTGCGGCGCCCGAGGGCATCGTCGGCGTCGATGTCGAATCGTCGAGCGGCAAGCTGGGTCTGGCAGGGACATCGGGCGTGCGGAGCGAGGTCTTTATCGCCGGTACGGAGCCAATTGAACAAAGCAGTGGTGGCACTCAAGCCGCGGCTTGGGATACGGATCCCGCCCCCGAAAAACCGGCCCAGTCTGCGGATGCCCCGGCCCCGCGCCCGCGTCATGTAGCGTCGCGCGTGGTGACGGTGCAGAAGCCGAACGAAAAGACCGAAAAGACGAGCAGCCAACCAGCGGCGGGCGAAGCCGCCCCCCGGAGCGGATTCTGGGGACGCGTTCGTTCTATATTTAAGTAACGTCCGGTTTTCGCCGGGCGTGCGCGAATCGAAGGAGGTGCTTGGATGTTCCGTTTCATTCTTCTCTCCCTGGCCGCCACCACCGTGGGGTTAGGCCAGAGCGACCTCACCCGTGGCTTCACCGGCCAGCTCACCGCGCCCCCGGGGCTCGAAACCCCGGCCGCAACGATCACCACCGAAATGCGCGGCGACATCTTCATGGCCCGTAAGATGTACCGCGAAGCCGTCGACATGTACATGCAGGGCGCGCGGGATTCAGCCGTCACCTGGAATAAGGTGGGCATCGCCTACCACCAGATGCTGAACCTCGACAACGCCCGCAAGAACTACGAGAAGGCCTACAAGCTGAATCCGCAGTACTCCGAGGCGATCAACAATCTGGGCACCTTCTGGTACGCCCGGAAGAACTACCGGCGGGCGATCAGCTTCTACAAGCGCGCTTTGGCTCTGACCCCGAAGTCGGCGTCGATTCACAGCAACCTGGGCACGGCTTACTTCGCGCGTAAGAAGTATGACCTGGCCATGGCCAGCTACCAGACGGCGTTGTCGCTGGACCCCGAGGTCTTCGAGCATCGTTCGAGCGCGGGCGTCCTGCTGCAGGAGCGCAGCGTCACCGAGCGCGCCAAGTTCCACTACTACCTCGCCAAGACCTACGCCAAGAGCGGCCAGTTTGAGCGCGCCTTGCTCTACATTCGGAAGGCGCTCGAAGAGGGCTTCGCCGAGAAGAATAAGCTGATGGAAGACGCCGAGTTCAGCGAACTCCGCAAGCTGCCCGAGTTCGGCGAACTGATCAAGCTGGAGCCGCGTGTTCTTTAGCTGGCGCCTGATTCCCTTCCTCACAGTGCTGACGATTGCCGGTTGCCGCCGCGAGGCTCCGCGAGCCTTCGAACGCGTCGCGTTGCTACCGATGGAGAATCTCACCGGCGACCATGCCTATGATTGGCTCGCGCGCGGCGGGCAAACGCAACTGAGCCGCCAATTGGCGTCCTCGCGCAGTGTCGCTCCCGTAAACTACGCCACTTCGTCTTCAGCCGCCGTCGGCGCGACGCGGATTCTGCATACCACGCTCGAAAAGCGCGACCGCGCGTTGCGGATTGAAGCCATACTGGAGGACGCCGTGACGCATCAGCAAGTAGGCGACCGTGTCGCGCTGCTGGTGCCGCCGGAGCAGGTGCTGGGCGGCATCAACGAACTGGCGCGCTGGCTGGCCAAAGACGCGGCGCAGCCAGTGCCCCCGAAGCCAGCGGCCATGGCGGCCTTCGTCGCCGCGCAGTCTGTCACTGGGCAGTCGGCGCCGGGCGACGCCAGGCTGGCCGGCCTGACCCAAGCCGCCTCGCTTGACGGGACTTTCGCGCCGCCGCTGATGGCCTTAGCCGAACTCCATCTGAGCGCGGGCCGCAAAGAAGAGGCCCGCGCGGCCATCGAAGCCGCGGCCACACGGGCGTTGACCCCCGTGGAGCGCGAGCAAGTCGCGCTGCTGCGGGCGAGTGCCAACGAAGACCGGCCGCGGCAGGCGGAGGCGCTGGCGAAGCTGTCGGCAGCCGCGCCTTTGCAGGCCGACTTGCAGCTCTTCACGGCCACGCGTCTGCAGGCCTTGCGGCAGTTGGGGCCAGCGGTCGAGTCGTATGAACGTGCCTTGCGGGTAGAACCGAACAACCGGGACCTGTGGAACCTGTTGGGCTACGCCAACGGCTACCTGGGCCGCTTGCCCGCCGCGCGCCAGGCCTTCGCGCGCTACCAGGCCCTGAGTCCAGCGGAGCCGAACGTGCTCGACTCGCAGGGCGAGGTGAACTACATGAACGGCCAATTCAAAGAGGCGGGTGACTTTTTCGCGGCCACTTTCGCCAGGGCACCCCAATTCGAAGGAGGTCGCGCCATGATGAAAGCCGCCTACGCGCGGCTGCTGGCCCACCAGGACGATGAGGCGGACCACGCCGCCGCGGCCTATGCCAAGGCCGCCGGGCCCACGCCCGCGGCCGAAGTCGCGCGGATCCACTGGCTGTTCAGCCGCGGCAAGCCGTCGGAAGCCGTCGACTACGTAGATCAACTCGTGGCGAACGCCAAGGGGCCGCTCCTGGGTCTCTACCAAAGCCATCGTTGCGGACTGCTGCTGAGCCGCAATCGCGCCGCCGCCCATGCGTCCGCCCGCGCGGCCGTGGCCGCCAGTCCGTCGTCGCCGGCGATTGTCTGCCTCTTTCTGAGCCAGCCGTCGGCGTCGCCCGCCGAGTGGGCGGCCCGCGCTGAGCACAGCTTCCAGGTCCCGCTGTTCCGCCGCCAGGCCCTGGCCTACGCGCTCTTCTTCGACCGCCACTACACCGAGGCCTTTCCCCTGATCGAGTCCCTGTTACTGGAATCAGGCCCCGACGCGGACTCCGAACTCCGAGTCTGGCTCGCGGAATGTCAATGGCGCACCGGACGCTGGGCGTCGGCCAAGGAAACCCTCGCCCGCTGGCCCCTCCCCGCGGCGGACTCGATCTTCGCCGGCCGGCAAGTAACTCAGTTCGTCCTGGCCACCCTCAAGACCGGCGAGCACTTTGACGACAACGCCATCGCCAAGCGTTGGTCGCCCGTTGGCAAAACCATGCGCGACTCGTTCTAGGCGCGCCGCTTTTGTCTGCTACATTGCCAGAATGAAGGGTTTCCTGTTCGTCCTGCTCCTCGCGCTTCCCGCCGCTTCCCAGGTTATGGTGATGGGGGAAGCCAGCGAAGGCTTTGTGTCCCTCTTCAACGGCCGCGACCTTGACGCCTGGGACGGCGATCCCCAACTCTGGTCCATCGAGCGCGGCGTCCTCACCGGCCGCACGAGCGCCGAGAACCCGCTCAAGGCCAACTCCTTCCTCGTCTACCAATCGGCCCGCTTCAAGAACTTCGAACTCAGGCTCCAGATACGCCTCCGCAATCACAATTCCGGAATCCAGTTCCGCTCCCAGGCATTGCCCCAATTTGCCGTCCGCGGCCTCCAGGCCGACGCCGCCGAAGGCAATTGGTGGGGCTCGATTTACGAGGAAAAAGGCACGCGCGGCGTCATCGTGAACGGCTGGAAGGGCAAAGGCGAAATGGCCGTGAAGCCGAACGACTGGAACGACTATTGGATCCGCTGCGAAAACAACCTGATCCGCCTGACGCTCAACGGCACGGTGACGGCTGAACTGAAAGGCGAGCCGGCCCAAGAGGGCGTGATCGCCCTCCAACTCCATGCCGGCCCTCCCATGCAAGTGGAGTTCCGCAACATCCGCCTCCTCCAGTTGCCCTAACGGGAAGCCTGCGCCGGGCTGCGATCCGAGTCCGCTCAGACCGGAACTCCCGCCAGACGGGCAATCGCCAGGGCGTTCGACTCGCGCGTGACGCCTTCCTTGAGGCGATAGTCGAACTCCAGCGGACTGGCCGCGTCCGGGCCGCTCGCCATGTGAACGTTGCGGCCGCCGTGCCGGGCTATCCTGGCCAGTGAGATGTCGTGGGTGGTGACGGCGCCGATGGCGCCGCGGCTGGCGAGGGTCTTGATCACCGCGTCTGCGGCGGCTTGCCGGTCCGGGGAGTTCGTGCCGCTGAAGATCTCATCCATGAGGAAGAGCACCGGATGGGTAGCGGCGGTGGCGAGCGTATCGCGGAGGCGCTCCACTTCGGCCAGGAATCTGGACTTCCCTTCCCGCAGCGAGTCGACGATGGAACTGGAGGCGCAGACGCGCATCGCCGCCAGACGGAGAGAGCGAGCACGGACGGGCGCGCCAGCGTAGCTGAGCACGGCCGCCAGACCGATGGCGCGAAGCAGCGTGCTTTTGCCCGCCATACTGGAGCCACTGATGACGTAGAACTGCCGGGGAGCGACGTCGTTGCGGACGCAGTGCGCTGAGGGCAGGAGCGGATGCCCAAGGTCTTCGGCCTGGAAGTCGGCGGGGCCGGAGTGGACGGCGGGCCAGCAGTCCTCCGGGTTCTCGTAGGCGTAGGTGGCCAGCGCGTTCAAGGCTTCGAACTCCGCCCAGGCGGCTAGCCATTTGGGCAACTGGTCGCGGTGGCGGAGGCGCCAATGCTCGATGGCGAGCGCGCTCTGGGTACCGGCCAGCAGGGCGAGGCCGGGCAGGTAATACCAGTCCTTCAGGCGTTCGCGCAGGACGGCGAAGCAAGGCCGGAGGTGGCCGATGGCCGCGTCACCGGGTCCGGCGAACGCGCGGAGCGAGACTAGCTTGGGCGACGCGAAACGCTGGCCGGCCATGAGCGCGAGCCCTTCGCGGATCAAGGCAAATTCCGCGATGACGGGTCCGGCCGCTTGGATTACGTCTTTCGCGTTCTTTCGCAAAATGAGTCCCACGGCGGCGTGCGAGACGAGCAAGGGGAGAATCGCCCAACGCAGGGTTGGCCAGAGCACGGGCGCAGCCAGCATCGCGACGCCCAGCAGGGCCAGGGTGGTGCTGCTGGCGAAGAGCAGGGGGCGGAGCCAACGCGGGAAGGTCCAGGCGGGAGAGGCCAACCAGGCGGCGAAGGTCTGCCAGTGGCTCTCCGCGAAGTCGTGCCGGCCCAGGAGGGCGATCTTCTCTCGCAGGTCCGCGCGGCCGGCGAGAACGGTCATATGCCCTTTACTATAGCCGTTCCCGATTGGCAGACCGGGCAGTAGAAGGTGCTACGGCCGGCTTGCACGAAGCGCTCGATGGACTTGCGGCAACGGCGGCAGGGCTGTCCTTCGCGCTGGTAGACGGCGACGGCGAGGAGGTCGGCTTCGGGGAAGTCGGCGGCGGTTTCGGTGGCGCGGAAAGTGTTGGCGACGGCTTGGGTCAGCACGCCGACCACGGCCTTATGCAGAGCCCGGATCTGTTTGGGGTTGAGCGCGCCGGCGGGCGCGGTGGGCGAGATACGAGCTTGCCACAGGGCCTCCGCGGCCCAGATATTGCCGAGCCCGACCACGCGGCTTTGATCCAACAGCAGCGGTTTCACGGGAGCACGGCTTCCGGCGAGTGCCTGGGCCAGGACGGCTGGCGTGAAGGAGGCGTCGAGCGGTTCGGGGCCGAGGTCCGCGAAGACTTGGGGGAGGTCGGCGTCGGCGTGGATGGTGACGTCGCCGAAGGTGCGGGCGTCCTCAAAGGCGAGCGCGCCGCCTTCGCGCAGCAGGAAGGCGAGACGGGTGTGCTTGGGCAGGGCGGCCGCATCGGCGACGCGGTAAACGTGACCGCTCATGCCGAGGCGGATGCGGATGGTGTGGGCGTTGGCGAGCTGAATCAGGACGCTCTTGGCGCGGCGTCCGTAGCCCGTGATGGCTTGCCCAGCGGCGAGCCGGGGCAGGCGGCGGGCGGGCTGGTCGCCGGTCATGCCGGGGCGGAGGACTTTCACCTGCGAGATGGTGCCGGTGCCGGACTCGCGCAGCCGGCGAACCATGTACTCAGCTTCGGGCAATTCGGGCATTGGCGGCTCCTGTTGGCCGGCGCGCTTGGACGAAGCGAACCGGCGAGTGATTGATTCTATTGCACTTCGTCCAATGCCCTGGGGTTGGCCCGGCAAATTGGCTTTGGCCTATTCCGCAGGCTCCGGCTCCGCCGGGGCAAAAGTGCTAACCCAGGATCGCATGAAGGCTGAGGGCGCGAGATCGGACGAACCGGGTTTGTAGTGTTCCGGTTACGGGCCGCAGAACTTGAAGTTTCGCGCATTTCGGTTCCGGGCGCCTACATTACACTAGTACTCGTGACTCTGCACGACCTCGACACCCCCGCACTCCTGATTGACCTCGACATCATGGAACGCAACCTGGCGCGCGTGGCGGACTACGCCCACCAGCACCAGCTTCGCCTGCGCCCGCACACCAAGACGCACAAGATTCCCGCGCTCGGCCAGCGCCAACTCGCCCTCGGCGCCGTCGGACTCACCGTCGCCAAGGTCAGCGAGGCCGAGGTGATGCTCGCCGCCGCCTCGCCCGATCTGCTCATCGCCTACCCCACCTTCGGCGCCGCCAAGCTGGCTCGCGTGATGGAAGTCGCGCGCCACACCCGCGTCACCATGTCGCTGGATAGTCTTGACGTGGCCCGCCCCCTTAGCGCCGCCGCGCAAGCCGCCGGACTCACCATCGGCGTGCTGGCTGAGTTCGACGCCGGGATGGGCCGCGTCGGCGTCGATGGCGGCGAACCATTGCTCGCGCTGGTGCAAGGTCTGGAACAATTACCGGGAATTACGTTTGAAGGTCTCGCCTTCTATCCCGGCCAGATCAAGATGATGGACCAGGAAGGAGCCGCCGAGTTGCGCCGGGTGAGCGAGCGCGTCGCCGCGGCTATTGGAACACTCGCACGCCACGGCATCGCCTGCCCGGTGGTGAGCGCCGGCTCCACACCGACCTGGATGCACACCCACGAAGTGACCGGCGTGAACGAGATGCGCCCCGGCACCTACATCTTCAACGACCGCAATACCGTCAACTCCGGCGCCTGCGGCTGGCAGGACTGTGCCGCCTCCATCCTGACGACCGTAGTCTCCACCGCGCGCCCCCATCAGATGATTTTGGACGGCGGCTCCAAGACCTTCTCCTCGGATCGCCTCGCCAACTCCAGCGAAGTCACCTTTGGCAAGCTCGTGGAAGAACCGGCGGCCTTGTTCCACAAGATGAACGAGGAACACGGCTTCGTTGACCTCACGCACGCCACGCGCCAGTTCCGGGTGGGTGAGCGGGTCCGCGTGATTCCGAACCATGTTTGCGTCGCGATGAACCTGCATGAGCAGGTCTACGGCATGCGCGGCGAGACCGTGGAGAGCGTCTGGCAGGTGGCGGGCCGGGGGAAACTGCAATAAACAAAAAAACGCCGGGCTGCCCACTGAAGGGCCGCGCCCGGCGCTCTCTCTTACGCGAAGGAAACGCTTAACTTGCTTTGGCGATGGTCTCCACCGTCAGCTTATCCTTGCTGAGGGAGCCCTTCACCTTCACCTTGTCGCCCACAAAGTCCATTACTTTCTTCGGGTCAACGATGGTGAGTACCTTGCCGTCGCCGGTCACAAACACGGGGGCGGCGCCCGACTTCACACAACGCTGGGCACATTCCTTGGCCTCGGCGGTCGGCTTGGCATTCCCGGCGCCGCAACTGGCGTCCGAGATAAAGCCCACCCACTCGGCGGCGAAGCTGGATAGCGCAAAAGCAGCGGAAAGGAAGAGGTACTTTTTCATACTCAGCAGATTGGACGCTTCGCCCCACGAAAAGTTGCGGAAAATTCGCGCCCGCCCGATTGGCTAGCCGGAAAACCATCCGATCTCCCGGTTCTTTTCTCCCCCCCGGGCTGGCAAACTCAGAATCGTGCAAGGAGAATCCATGGTGAACGATTTAGCCGCTTGGTCCAACCAATTGGCGGCGGCGGTGGAAGTGGCGGGCCAACACGTAGCCGCGCTGCAGAATGCGAACAATACCTTCGCGGCGGGGATCCTGTGGCCGCAGGACGGCGGGGCCGTCGTCGTCACGGCGGACCACGCGCTGCATCAGCAGGAAGTCCGCGCCGTCGTGCTGCCTGACGGCCGCGAAGTGGCCGCCAGCGTCGCCGGCCGCGACCCCGGCACCGATATCGCCGTCCTGCGGCTCGCCGAATCCGTCAGCGCCCCGGCGCTGCCGGCCGCCGCGACTGACTGGAAGGCCGGCCACCTCGCGCTCGCCGTCGGACGCAGCAGCGACGCCGGACTCAGCGCCTCGCTCGGCATCATCTCCGTCGCCGCCGGACCCTGGCGCACCTGGCGCGGCGGCCAAGTGGACCAGATGCTCCGGCTCGATCTGGGGCTCTACCCCGGCGCCTCCGGTGGCATCGTCGTCGGCGGCGCGCAAACGCTGATCGGCATGGCCACCCGGGGACTCTCCCGCGTCGGCAGCATCGCCCTCCCCTTCGTCACCCTCTCGCGCGTGGTGGCGGCGCTGGTCTCCGGTGGCCGCGTCGTCCGCGGCTATCTCGGCGTCGGCTTGCAACCGATTGCCCTGCCCCCTCATCTATCGCAGCAGAAGTATGCGCACGCCCACATTCTCGTTTCCGTGGAGCCACAGGGTCCCGCGGAACAGGCAGGCCTGATGATCGGTGACATTGTGCTCGCCATCGAAGGGAAGGCGATCGAGGATACGGGCGGCCTGATAGAGTTCCTCGACTCGGGCTCCGTGGGCAAGACGCTCTCGCTCGACATCCTCCGGGGCGGCCATCCAGAAACCGTCGGCATCACTGTGGGCCCCCGGCCCGGAAAGGACTAAACTCCGTGGCGGCACCCAACTTTGGCGAAATCGGCGAAGGCCTGCGCCGCTCCACCGTCTCGATTGCTTCTCAACAACGCGGCCAGGCCGGTAACGGCTCCGGCGTGATCTGGAGCGCCGACGGCCTCATCGTCACCAACGCCCACGTCGTCCGCGGTGAGCAACTCACCGTCGACCTCTGGGATGGCACCCGCCTGCCCGCCACGCTCCTGAAGCTCGACCCCAAGCGCGACGTGGCTACCTTGCGCGTGGAAGCGACGGACCTCCCCGCCGCCGCCACCGCCAACGCGCAGGACCTGCGGGCCGGCGAACTCGTCATCGCCGTGGGCCATCCGCTGGGCTTCCACGGCGCGCTCTCCACGGGCGTCATCCACCGCATTGGACCCTTTCGAGGCATGGGCACGTTGGCCTGGGTGCAGGCCGACGTGCGCCTGGCGCCCGGCAACTCCGGCGGCCCCCTCGCCGACGCCGAAGGGCGCGTCATCGGCATCAATACGGCCATCGCCGCGGGCGGCCTGGGCCTCGCCGTTCCCACCGAAGCCGTGCGGCGCTTCATTCGCATGGGGCCGGAGTCGGCCTCGCTCGGCGTCTCGATTCACGCCACCCGCATGCGCCTCGATCAACGCGACTCGGTCGGCTATGTCGTGCTCGAAGTCACGCCCGGTAGCGCGGCGCACCACGCGTCGCTGATGCCCGGCGACGTCCTGATCGGCACCGCCGAGCGCTGGTTCACCCACCCGCGTGACCTCGGCGATGCGCTCGATTCCGGCGCCGCTTCCTTGAAGCTGCGCTTCCTGCGCGGGGAGCGCCGGCGCTGGCGCGAAGTCGTGGTGCAACTGCGCCAGCCGCAACAGGAGGCCGCATGATCCGCGTCTGGGTGGCGGCCAGTTCGCCCATCGTCCGCGCCGGCCTGACGGCGATTCTCCTCGCCCACGGCGCCCTCCAGCCGGTGGACCGCTCCACCGACGCCGATGTCCTGCTCGTCGATCTGGAGGAGGGCGACACGCCCAAGGAAGTCGATTGGCGCGCGCATCCCACAGTCGTGCTGAGTGACGGCACGCCCGTCGAACTCCTGCGCCTCGGCTACGCCGCCGTCCTGCCCCGGGACTCCGGCCCCGCCGAACTCACCGCCGCCGTCACCGCCGCCGCCGCCGGCCTTATCGTCATCGACCGCGCCACGTTCAGCACCCTCGGCGCCTTTGACCGTCCACCCTTCGCCGGCAAACCGATCCAGGCGCTCACCCCACGCGAAGTAGAAGTCCTGCGGCTGCTGGCCGACGGTTTGGCGAATAAAGAGATCGCCGGCAAGCTCAACATCTCCGACCATACGGCCAAGTTTCACGTCGCCGCGATTCTCGAAAAAATGAACGCGGCCAGCCGCGCCGAAGCCGTCGCCATCGGTATGCGCACCGGACTCATCCTGCTATGACGCGGTGCCTCGATGCCGATCATAGCTCACGCAACCCGGCGGCTGGACCATTCAAACTAGCGAATGAATCTGATCCCACACTCAAGTTACCCCGCAAGAACATCAAACTCGTGATGATCCGCCGTAAGGATCGTGGCCTTCAGGCGCGTCGCCAGCTCAAGCGCGAAGCAATCGGCCAGCGACACTCGACGAAGGTTGGCTTTGAATGTGCCCGCCGCTTGCCAAACAGCAGCCGAGATGTTTGCATCCTCTTCAACGCCCACTCGCGCCAAGTCTGACATGGCCTGCCATGCTTCCTGCAGATTGGAAGCCCGGTGAACGACTCTGGATCCAGAAGAATCCCGGCGACGACGGATGCGTCAGGCTCGTCCCGAAGGTAGGCGATCATCGCGCTTGCGTCGAGAACAAGAGTCACCGCGAAGCTTCCAGAACGGTCTCTTTCCTCCTGCGATCCATGAATGACTCACTCGAGGTGGGAATGTGCTGGTACTTGCCCCTGATTGAATCGACCAGTTGCTTCCGGCTGCCGGAGACCCCGGTCTGAGAGCGCTCGATTGCTGCAAGGGCGGCTGTCAATTCCTGACGCTGCCCGGCGTCGAGATTGCGAACGGCTTCAACAATGGATTGCACTTGGTCTGACATTACCGCACGCACCTCGCTCCCATCATAACCGGTCAAGACGAAGGTTGCACGGCACATGCTGACCAGGCCCGGCAAGAACTTCAAGCCCAATGCGGCGCTCACCCCACGCGAAGTAGAGGTGCTGCGGCCGCTGGCGGACGGTTTAGCCAATAAGGAGATCGCCGGTAAGCTCAACATCTCTGACCATACGGCCAAGTTTCACGTCGCCGCGATCCTCGAAAAGATGAACGCCGCCAGCCGCGCCGAAGCCGTCGCCATCGGCATGCGCACCGGGCTGATCCTGCTTTGAGGAGGCAGCGTCTTCAGCCGATCACGCAAAACCGCGCTGCGTAGCGGACACCTGGACCATCGTCGCGGCGTCCGGCATCACGGCCACCAGTATGACGTGCATTCGTGTTCCAGTCTACCGTCGCTATCACGACAAAGTAGGGACCGTCTGTTTTCACAGTGCCACGATTCCGATTCAGGCAGGCCGAAGTTGACAGTGCGCAGGATTATCGGAAGCGGAAGCTGTCGATTGACAAGACACTAGGCTAAGCAACTTAATATGGAACGATGTTCTCGGATTTCGATTTCGCTGCATTAGACGATCCCCGCTTCAATGAAGATGCCGTGCGAGAGGAGATCATCGCGCCGGTCATCAAGAGAGCAGGGTTCCGACCGACTGGCGGTCTGCGTGTCCAGCGCGGAATGCCATTGACACATCCTTACGTGATGATCGGAAGCAAGAGACATCCGGTGTCTATAATTCCGGACTACGCTCTCTTCCATGACGATAAGCCGCTAATGATTCTCGACGCTAAAGCGCCTGCGGAGAAGATCGTCCATTCGAAACACGTTGAACAGGCTTATAGTTACGCGATTCATCCTGAGGTGCGCTGTCAAATCTACGGTCTATGCAATGGTCGGCAGTGGTCATTCTTCCATGTGGGACGAGGTGAACCACTCCTCGTGATTGAGACGGAGGCGATCGACGCACGATGGGCTGATGTCGAGACGTTTTTCGATCCCAAAATTCTTAGCACCCCGGAAATCTTGGACTTCGATCCAGACTTTGGTCTGCATGCATGGAGAACCGGAGTCGATCAAGAGACATTGATTCTTTTTGAAGACTACCACCTTCAGTTGCTCATGCCTATCGACGGAACCACGTGGACAGTGAGCTCTACGGCGTCAGTGAACGAACGTGAGCATTTGATCAGTTTTGACCTTGATGAGAAAGCACTGAGCATACTCCTGCAACCGCTGCCTGGTTCAGATCAGAGAAAAGTTAGAGACGCGCTCCAAAGATCGCCATTTCAAGTAGATCTCGCTGCGAAAGTTGCGATCGACTGTAGAGCCCGTCTGGAGCATCCGGTAGTGGGAGCGCACGAACGTTTCGCCCCATTTCGCATCATCGAACTGATATCAAGCCGTTACGATCCGACGTCTGTCCGCACACAACGGGCCGACGGACTGCCGTCCGGAACACCAGAGTGGATCGTCCGCCTCTGAAAAATAGCCTCAACGAGGGGGCTTGCATTTAAACACGATAAAATACAGTACCGTGGTTAACCTGATGCCGTCCGTCGCCAGGGTGGCCCAGCCTGATACAGGAATCCGCCTGACTGGCCCGCACTTCCTCACTCATCCCATGGATTGATGATGTTGACGCCCAGTCCTTCGAAATCCTTCAAGTTACGCGTAACGACGGTCAAGCGGTGTTCAATCGCCGTCGCCGCTATCATGCCATCTGGCGCGCCGAGAGGGCGGCCGGCCAGGCGCCGGAGGCCTTCCAGCATCCCCCATCGATCAGCAATCGGCAAAGTCACTGGCAGAGTACGCCCATAGAATAGGGGTAACAAGTCAGTTTCCATCCACGTCTCAAGCTGGGCCCGGCGTTTGCCATCGGGCATGATCGTGCAGCGCTTACCTAACTCTCCCACATTGACGACGCTTAGGAAAAGCGTCTCCCCAGGTTCTGCAACTGGAGCGAAAGCCGGATAGCCCGCCGCGTAAGCGGCGGGGCAACGTTCTGGCGTTTTTCGCGAAAGCCCCGGCAAAACAGGCCTATTCCGGGCACGTTGCCCCATCGCTCAGTTCAGAAGCTCAGAAGAAATCGGTTTCCCTGCAGTCTATAGCCCCCTAACGAACCCCGACCGTAAGGGAGGGGATTGCTTCGCCGGTACCCAGCGGTCCATCGTTTTGCGGCAAAAAGCCCAGCAAAAGCGGCGTTCTTCGTGCACCTTACTCGGTGAAGATTTGGAGGATTGCGAAGCCATCCCCTCCCTTACGGTCGGGGTTCGTCAGGCGCGGCAAGGCCTATTTTTTCTGAGGTTGTAACGCGATGGGCTGTCCGGGTTTCGCAAGCCAGGGACAAAGATCGCGTCTTCTGTGTTCGCAAAAGCGCCAGTCCGAAGCCTCTAGCGGCCGCATAGCGTTCGGGCGAACGGTAG
The DNA here is from genome assembly GCA_019752335.1 of Bryobacteraceae bacterium. Classification (GTDB taxonomy): domain Bacteria; phylum Acidobacteriota; class Terriglobia; order Bryobacterales; family Bryobacteraceae; genus JALHNI01. Next base: position 18,796 of record JAIEMJ010000001.1, on the reverse strand, counting down.
AAGGCACGGATTTCCGCCTCGCTCAGGCGCAAGAGCATCGTAAAGGCAACACCAGCAGATCGAAAACCTCGGACAGCATGACCGTCGGATTTAAGCCGGGATTGCCTCGCCGCGCAAGGGAAGGCGCACACAGTGTGCTCCTACGTGTGTCGCTCGCTACCGAACTTTCGGAGGGCCAGGTCGATGGGTAAACACAAGCGTCGTTCCGCGCCCGGCAAGAGGGTGAACCCGTAATGCTCGTAGAATCGCTGTGCCGCATCATCCTTGGCATCCACCAGCAGCGCGAAGATTCCGAGTTCCGCGCGAGAGAGACGAAGAACCGCGTCCGCCAGGAGCACGCCGCCCAGGCCCTTGCCCTGGGTATGCTTTGCCACCGCCAGACGGCCCAACAATGCGGCCGGAACCACGGGATAGCGGGGGAGCTTCTTGATGATCGCCGGATCAAAATCCTGCAATGCCACGCTCGAGGCCGTGAGTGTGTAAAAGCCGGCGACGGCCCCGGTGGCAACGCTCACCGCCACGAAACAGGAGGCAATGCGCCGCTTGACGTCCTGCGAGGCTTGTTCGCGCAGGTAACGATCCAGACTCTCCGAGCCGCTGTCGAACCCGGTCCGGTCATGCTGACTGGATAAAACTTCAATACGAAACGGTGCTGACACGCATCACTCCGCGATCAGTTCGCGGTGACGTTTGAAGGCGCGCTCCAGGGCTTCGTTCGGGGGCGGCGGATTGAGCAACATCGCAACGAACGATTCTTGCGCCTCACGCGAAAGACGAATGACTTCGGCTTCGGCCACCGTTTTTTGCGCGGCATCGTGGGCGGCGGCCACCATAAAATCGCTGATCGAGCGGCCTTGAAGCTCCGCCGCGCGGCGGACGATCGCGAGAGCCTCGGGCGCGATACGGGCTTCGATTCTGGATGTGCGGGGTTCTTGCAGTTTCAAGGTGGTTGTCCTCCTTGTTTAAGTGTACGTTGTTTTACCGTACACGTCAAAATGCCCGCTAGCCCAGTTTCAGTTCCGAAATCACCTTGCGCATATAAGCGAAAGACTTCTGCATCCCCGCCATTGGATCCTTCGCGTTGATCTCGTACTCGAGCGAACAATAGCCCTTGTACTTCTGCTTGGCCAGTTGCTGGAAGATGGCGGGAATCGGCAGCACGCCGTCGCCGACGTCTACCTGGCTCGCGCGCGCCACCATCGGGTCGGCATTGTTCGGATCCTTCAAGTCTTTGAAGTGCATCTCGTGCAAACGGTCACCCGCCTTGGCGATCCACTCGACGTTGTCCGCGCCGGTGCGGGCGGTGTGGCCGATGTCGATGCAGAGGCCCATGCGGGGGTCCATACCCTTCACGGCTTCGAGCACACTCTGCGGGGTCGGCATGAATTTGTCTTCCGGACCGTGGTTGTGGATGGCGATCTTGATGTTGAATTCCTTCACCAGCTTTTCAATCTCCGGCAACTGGGCCTGCGTGGGCGCGCAGACGATGGTGGGGAAGCCGGCGGCCTTGGCGTATTCAAACGCGCGGCGGAGTTCCTCGGGCTTCTTCATGTCGACGTTGCCGCACGCCACCAGCTTGATGCCAGCGTCGTGGAATTCCTTGGCGCCCGCTTTCCACGTCTCCGGCGTGCCGTCCTTGATGGCGAGATGGAAGTCCTTCACGTCGGCGTATTTGATGTTCAGGGCTTGAATCATCTTGATCGCCTCGGGACGCTTGAAGGAGCGCAACGAATAGGTGGCTACGGCCAGTTTGATGGGGCCCGAATCGCCGGGCAGCGCGCTCAGGGTGGCAGGCGAAGTGGCCACGGCGGCGCCGGTGGCGAGAAACTTTCGTCGATTCAAAATCATGGTGCTAGAACATCCTCGGACCCTCAGAAGTCGGCCGTAACGAAGCGGCCTTTAGTATCGTATCCCATTGGAGCGAAGATCACCGGTGTAGGATAGTAAGGCGCTCGTCTGGGCGAGAATTTCAGTTGGGAGTGTATGGAGCGGCTCGGGCAATATCAGATCCTTGACCAATTGGGCCAAGGGGGAATGGGTACCGTCTATCGGGCCATGGACACGGTTCTGCAACGCACGGTCGCGGTGAAAGTTCTGCGTGCCGACCTGGTGGCCAACGCGGAGCAGAAGGCGCGCTTTCTGCAGGAAGCGAAGGCCGCCTCCGCGCTGCAGCATCCCAACATCGTGGGCATTTACCACGTCGGCGTCGCGGACGGCGAAGACTACATGGTGATGGAGTACGTCGCGGGAGAGACGCTGCAGCAGCGCATCGGCCACGACGTCGGCGTGCAGGACGTCTTGCGCTGGGGCATCCAACTGGCGGATGCGCTGGACGCGGCGCATCGCGCGGGGATCGTACACCGGGACCTGAAGCCGGCCAACGTTATGATCGGCGAGCGCGGTGAGGCCAAGATTCTCGACTTTGGCGTGGCCAAGCTGCTCGAGTCCGCGAAGAGCCTTGGCGCGCGGGCGGGTGGCGAGACGGCGACGATATCGCCAGTGGCGCTCACCCATCGCGGGATGGTGGTGGGATCGCCCTCGTACATGGCGCCGGAGCAGGCGGCGGCCAAAGAGGTGGATGGACGCACCGACATCTTCGCGCTGGGCGTGGTGCTCTATCAAGCGATGACCGGCGTCCTGCCATTTCGCGGCGAGTCGGCCGCGGCGGTGCTCGCGTCGGTGTTGCGCGATGAGCCCGTCCCGCTCACCGAACTGGTGCCCGAGGCGCCGGTGGACCTCGAACGCACGATCGCGCGTTGCCTGCGCAAGGAGCCCAGCCGCCGCTACCAGACCATGGTGGACGTGCGGAATGCGCTCGAAGAGATTCGCGACGACCTGGCCGCCGGTCGAACGCTGACCCGGTTAAGCGCCGTACAGCCCGGCATGATGGCGCCCCCGGCGACGCCCTTGCCCGCCGCGCCGCCACGCGGGCGGCCCTGGCTCGGCGTCGCCGCCACGGCTTTAGCCCTGCTGGCGGGCGGCGCGGGCACCTGGTGGTGGCTGAAGCGGGCGCCCGCCGTACGCGACTTAACGCTGGTCCGCCTGACCTCCGAACCCACTTACGACACCACCCCGGCTATCTCGCCGGATGGCAAGTGGATGGCCTACGCGAGTGACCGCGGCGGTGGCGACAATCTCGACATCTGGTTGCGGCAAATTGGCCCGGAAGGCGCCACCAGCACCGTGCGCTTGACGAATCATCCCGCGGACGAACGCGAGCCCAGTTTCTCGCCCGATGGCTCCCGGTTGGTGTTCCGCAGCGAGCGGGAAGGCGGCGGCATCTACACGATTCCCACGCTCGGAGGCGACGAGCGCCTGGTGGCGCCGCGTGGCCGCCGGCCGGTGTTTTCGCCGGACGGCAACCGCGTCGCCTATTGGGCGGGCCGGATCGGCCAGGCGTCTACTCGTGCGGGTTGGAGCCGCATCTTCGTCACGGATCTGACGGGCGGCAATCCGCAGGCCGTCGTGCCCAGCTTTCTCACCGCGCTTTACCCGATCTTTACCCCCGACGGCCAGCACCTGCTTTTTGTCGGCGGCAACGACGGCACGGCGAACAGCACGACCGCGAACTGGTGGGTGGCCCCGCTGGCGGGCGGCGAGCCCATCGATACGGGCTTTCAAGCTAGCGTCGTCCGTGGCGGCTATGACCATTTGCTGAAGAGCCCGGTAGCCTTCCGGGGCGACCGGGTGCTCTTCTCGCACACCACGGAAGAGACCTCCGACATGCGTGAGGTGGAGATCTCGCCGCGCACCTGGAAAGCAGAAGGCGCCGCGCACCGGCTCACCTTCGGCACCACGCGCGAGGACTTCCCCAGCGTCTCGCAGGACGGCAAGCTTGTCTTCGCCAGTAACCTCACCAACATCGATGTCTATAGCCTGAACCTACAGCCGAACGCGGCCAAGGTGGAGGGCAATCTGCAGCGCGTCACCAGTAGCCCCGCCTACGAGAGCGTCCGCGACGTGTCCGCGGACGGCAAGCGGCTGGTGATGCTGGCGCGGCATGGTGGGCACGGCGAGGTGTGGGGCAAGGACCTGGTAACGGGAGTGGAGAAGCAACTCACCAACACTGCCGCCAACAAACGGCAACCCGTGATTACCCCCGACGGCCAGTGGGTGGCCTTCGCCGAGGATGGCACGGGAGCGAACGCCATCTATGTCGTGCCTTTCGCGGGCGGGAATCCGCGGCGGGTCTGCGAGCGCTGCGGCACGCAAAGCGGCTGGGCGCCCGATGGCCGCCATCTGCTCTATACGAACTATTCGAAGCCGCACAATCCGATTTGGGTGCTGGACGTGGAGACCGGCCAGCAGAAGGAAGTGCTGAAACATGGGAAGCACAATCTGTTTCCGCGCTCCTTCTCCCCGGACAGCCGGTGGATCAGTTTCGGCATTGATCGTGGCAACGATGGCGTCCTGCTGGCGCTCGCGCCTTACCGTCCCGGCAACCCGGCGCCGGAGAGCGAATGGATTCTCCTCACCGATGGCACCGCGCAGGAGAGCTATCCGCGGTGGAGCCCGGATGGCAGCCTGATCTACTTCACGTCGGATCGCGAAGGCCCCATCGGCATTTTCGCGCTCCGGCTGGATCCCGTCACGAAACGGCCGCAAGGGCCGGCGTTTAGCGTCTACCGCTTTCAGAAGCCGTCCTTACGGATGAATCCGCGCGCCATGTGGATTTCCGTGGCCCGCGACAAGATCGTCTTCAGCCTGGAAGAGACGAGCGGCAACATCTGGATGCTGCAACCGTAGTAGGGAGGTAACCGCAATGGACAAGCTGCAGGACCAGCAGATCGTGAAAGCCCGTATTCACCCGGGCATCGGCGTGGCGCGCGTGGGGAATAGCGCCGAGGAGTATTTCCTGGGGCCCGAAGTGCCCTTCCCGTCCTTCGAAGCGCCGGGCTTCTACAAGGACGCCACCGGGGCCATCAAGCGGCAGGCGGCGCGCTTTCGCATCTACGGCTACAACGCCGCCGGCGAAGTGGTGCGCGAGATCAAGGCCGCCGACGCCGAGATTCGCTGGCATGTGCACGTCGCAAACAAGAAGGCCGCCTGGTATGAATTCTACGGGGCCATGGACATTCCCACCGCCAAGCCCACTCCTTTGCGCAACGCAAACTACACCGGCGCGGCGCGCCAGGGTCTGGTGATCGATCCGGGGCGCAGGGGAATCCAAGGGATGAGTGAGCAAGGGCCAGAGTACGAGTTGCGGGGCAAGTTTCTGGGCGCCGAGGTCTACCTCGGCGAGTTGCGCACGGATGAAGAGGGGAGGCTGATTTTCCTGGGCGGCCGGGGCGTTTCCGATTCCCCCTTCCCGAACAATCCGCTGCCCACCTACGCCGACAACCCCGGCTGGTACGACGACATCTCCGACGGGCCGGTCACCGCGAACGTAAAGCTGCGGGGGGAGCGCTCCGAGATTCCCGTCGATCCCGCCTGGGTGGTTACCGCGCCGCCTAACTTCGCGCCAGACATCATCTCGTTTCAAACCCTGCACGACGTCATGTTTGACACGTGGGCCACCAATTACGTCACCCCCGCGGCCAAGCCTTCCTTCATGGACGACATCCTGCCCCTGCTCCTGCAACTCTCGGACTTGCAATGGGTAAACTATGGCTTCTTCCTGCTCTTCGGCACCAGCGCGCCGAACGACTTTCTGCGCAACGAATACTTCGCACAGCTCGCCGACCCGAGTCCCGCCTCCTCTGAGACCCGCGCGCTCATCTTCCGCCAGTTTCGCAACCCGGCCTTTGTCCACCCCGAGAATCACGCCTGGCCACCCATCTGGGGCGACGCGGCCTTCACCAAGGATCCGCGCCAGAACATGGCCATCACCAATACGCTCTACGGCTATCTGCTGCAGTGGGCGGAGGGAAATTTCACCGACGATTTCCCGCGCGGCCTGTTAAACCAGCTCTCGATGAAGCTCGATTTCTATCCGATCGCCAAGCAGCCCAACCTGCTGGACCGCGCGCCGCTGCACTTCTGCGCCGGCGGGCCCTTTCATCCGGGCTGCGAGATGACGTGGATTATGCGCCATCTTTCGCTTTACCGTGAGGCCTACCGAATTCGTCCGCGCGGGGAAAACGATCCGGAGCCGGACTACGGCCCCTTGCTCGACCCCGCCACCGTCAATCACTTCAACGGACCCTTGAACGCCCAGGGTCCCGGCGACCTCACCCGCTGGATGGCCGTGCCGTGGCAAGGTGATTCGGCGGGCTGCCGCAACGGCTACTACCCATTGGGGCAAGAGGTGCCGTTCTCCGAAGGCAAGGACAGTTTTCTGCCCACCTTCTGGCCGGCGCGCGTGCCCAACCATGTGCTCACGGAAGCCGACTACGAAACGGTGATGGATACGACACAACCCTTGGAAGCGCGGTTGCAGGCATTCCGCACGCGTGCGGTGTGGTTGCGCGGACTGCAGGGCGAGTACCTCCAGCAGACAAACCAAATGGTGCATGACTTCGGCAAGCTGGGAATTATTGAACGGCGCCCCGGGCCTATTGACCAGCCGAACATCTTTCCGCAGCTGATGTTCGTCGAGTCCACCCCAGGCTTCGCTGCGATTGAACAGGTGCCGAAGGAACGCAACGCACGCGTCGGCAAGCCGGGCCGGCCCCTGGGCAAAGTGGCGCGGGCGGCCCTCATCCAAGACTTACCGTGATTGCGATCTGGGGAGCGGGGCCCGCCGGGGCCAGCGCGGCCATCGCGGCGCGCCGCTATGGCGTACCGGTGCGCTGGATTGAGCGTGTGCGTTCGCCAGGATTCAAGGCGGGCGAGTCCCTGGCGCCAACCGCGCGCACACTGCTGCGGCGGCTCGGCGTCTGGGAAGGCTTCCTGACGGATGGCCACCGCACCTGCGTCGGCAACGCGTCGGCCTGGGGCCGCGACGACTTGGCCTATACCGACTTTCTCTTCGGAGTCCACGGCGCTGGCTGGCATCTGGACCGTCAACGTTTTGACCAGCGTTTGCGAGAGGCCGCGCTCGCGGCGGGCGCGGAGTGGGCGGAGGATGCCGGCGCCGCGCGCTGGCACATCGACTGTACCGGCCGGGCCAACGTCTACGCCCGGCGGCGCGGTGCCCGCCGGCTGGTGCTCGACACGCTCTTGAGCCACGTCGGAGTGATGGAAGAAGAAGTGCTGGAAGGCGAGAGCACGGAATCGACGACCTTGGTGGAGGCAGGCCCCGACGGCTGGTGGTACACGGCCCCCATCCCGGGTGGACGCCGCGTGGTGGCGTACCAGACGTTAGCCGGCAGCGAAAGCGATGCGCAAGCGCGCAGCCGTGACGGCTTTAGCGCCCTCTTGGAAGGGACGCAGCACGTGCGCGAGCGCGTGACGGGCCCCTGGCTGCTGGGGCCCACGGTGCAGCCGGCCAATACCTCGCGCCTGGATCGCTTCGCCGGAGACGACTGGGTGGCGGCGGGCGACGCGGCCTACGCCCTCGATCCCCTGTCGTCACACGGCATCGTCCACGCACTGCAATCCGGTTGGGCCGCGGGCCAAGCGATGGCGGCCCGTAGTACCGGCGACGATTCCTGGTTGCAGGCGTACGAGAATCGGCTGGCGGAGGAGTTCACGATCTATCTGAGAATGCGTGCGAGTCTCTACGCATCGGAGCTTCGCTGGCCCGAGAAAAGCTTCTGGCGCAAAATGCCTTTACAATTCGACGCGGGGAATGGTAGGATCTTCGCTACTCTCATTCCGTAAGTAAGGAACGCTGTAACATGAATTTACTCGATGGACCCCTTTACCGCGACTACCTCTCGCAACCGCCGGTCGCCCCTGGACTGAAGTATCACTGCGGCACCGACGTTGGCACCTGCGAGGCGGAAGTCGCCTTCGGCACGAACGACGGCAGGTGCTGCGACGACTCCGAGGCCGCGGCACTGGGCACGGACGGTCGCAATTGCCTGGCGCTCGGCACCGATGAACGCGGTTGCCCGGCCGATGGCACGGATGATCGCGGCTGTCCGGTCGATGGCACGGATGATCGCGGCTGTCCGGTCGATGGCACCGACCGGGACGGCTGTCCGGTCGACGGCACGAATGACTGCGCGGCCGACGGTACCGACCGGGACGGCTGTGGGACAGGTTCCCGTAACCTTGACGCCCTCCCACCGCCATCCGTGCCGGCCTGGCAGACGCTGCCGCTGCAGTAAAGAACCTTGGTTCTCTCCTCCGCCACGGTCATCCCGTACCTGCTGGAGCGAGGCCTACTGAGCACGCGCCAAGTGCTCGATGAGCCGATGGATGTCCGAGCGTTTGTCAGCCGCAACCGCGGCTTCCGCGTCAACCGCCCCACCGGCGGTTGGTGGGTGAAGCAGCCGAAACGCTGGGATCGCGACAACCTCGACATCTTCGAGCGCGAGGCGCGTTGCTATTGGCTGGCTCGCGAGCAGCCTGCCTTTGCCGCGCTGGCTAGCCTGTTGCCCCGCTGCGATCTCCATGATCCGCGCTCGCGCGTTCTGGTCCTCGAGCTCATCGAAGCCGGTCCGGTGTCCGTCACTCCGGAGAATATGCGCGCCTTGGCCGATGCCTTAGCCCTCTACCAAGGCATTGGAGAAAGGGGCTTCGGCACTGGTCTGCCCTGGGCACTGAGCCTCGCGGAGCCTGGCCCCAAAGGGCCCACCGAGGGGAAACAAGCCTTGCTGGAGATCTTACGGCGCTACCCCGATTTTCGCAGCGCCCTGGCGCAGTTGCGCGGGGAATGGCGGCCCAGCGCTTTTCTGCACGGCGACATGAAGCTGGAGAACTGTCTGGTGCGTGACCACCGCGTCTGGATCCTCGATTGGGAACTAGCGGCCTGGGGGGATTCCGCGTGGGACGTGGGCGGCCTGCTGCAGTCCTGCTGGTGCCGCTGGATCGACGGCCAGGTGACGCTGGAGGAACTGCGCGCCGCCTCGCGCGTCTTCGCCGCCGCCCCCGGCATCGAACGGACGATGCGCTATGCCGCCGCCCGGCTGATCCAAACCGCCTGGGAGCGGCTGCAACGGTCATCTAGCATGCGCGAGGACGCCGCCCGGATGCTGCAATTGAGCCAGAACGTTTTCGCCCGGCCCGGCGAGGCGGCGCGGGAGTTGCTTGGCGCGTGACAGAAGCCGACTACTTGCTGCAACTCTGGGATGCTGCCGCGCCGCGCGCCAATCGCCGCGAGTGGCTTTACCTGCATGGCTACGCCCAGCGCTATCCCGACCACGTCCAACTGGAAAACGGACCGAGCCTCATCGAAGAGCTGTCGCGTGCGAATACGAGCCTGTCCGGCTGGGACGCCACCTGGCGTACGGAGGCTTACGTCGAAGGACGCGTCCTCGCCAGCCGCCAGGGCGCGCGCCGCTTCTTCGCGCCCGGCGAGTATCTGACGCAGGGCGGTCCCGGCCACCTTACCCAGCCGGGTGAGACGATTCAGGTCCATGCCGCGCGCGAGTCCCGCACCTTGCAGGACGCTTTTTACTTTGCCTTTGGCGAGACGGTAGCGCCGCGCGAAGACGGCCAGAAGTTGCGGCTCTATTGGAACGTGCGCCACGCCGGAGCCGTGCCCCTGATGGCGTCGCTCACCCGGCACCTGAATCGCTTCCAGATTCCCTTCCGCTTCAAGTGTGTCCACCGCGCGAGCCACTTCGTCCGGCTGGATGCCGCGGTGCTTTATCTCGACCGCGGGTACTGGCCTTGCGCGGCGCCCCTGCTGCGTCGCGTGTGGGAAGAGGTAGGCGACGGCCTGAGCGCGCCAGGGCCTTTGTTCACCCGGAAGCTGGCCCCAGGGCTCGCGCTCGCCGAGGACCCACCGGGAGGCGCGAGCTTCGGCCGCCACCGTTGTGCACGGCTGGCGGAAGCCATCGAACGCTGCCCCGCGGGCACCCGTAGCGAACGCCTGGCCGCCTTAGCCAGCGCCTTTGCGGGCCAGGGCCTGAACCCCGACGCGCCTCATTTGAATCCCGGCTCCCAGGATACCTATGACTTCGCTTGAAGCCGCCGACCGCATCGGCGCGCGGCTCTGCCGCGATGCCCTCTGGCACGCCGGCCGTTGCACATGGCTGAGCGATTCGCAGCTCTCGGATGGCCGCATCGTCCACGGCCCCATTGGGCCGGACATCTACACCGGCACCGCCGGGATCGCCCTTTTTCTGCACGCCCTGGCCGGGGAGACGGGCGAGGAGATCTTTGCGCGCACCGCGGCGGCAGCACTGGCCCAGTCCTTGGCCACGCGGGATCGCATCCGGCCGGCACTTCGCGCCGGCTTCTACTGCGGCTGGCCCGGCATGGCGTGGGTGCGCGCGCAGGTCCGCCAGGAGGAGGTGATCGACGACGGGCCGCTGGGCGAAGAGCACGACCTCATCGGCGGCAGCGCGGGCGCCGTGGCCGCCTTCTGCGCCCTCGGGCGTGTGGATCTTGCCCTGCGTCACGCGGAGCATTTGCTCACGCAGGCCTGCCCCAGCGACGAAGGCCTCTCCTGGCCGTCGCCGCGCCACCCCGGCCGGCGGCACCTCACCGGACTCTCCCATGGCACCGCCGGCATCGGCTGGGCGCTGCTGGAACTGGGCGTGGCCGCCGGCGAGCGGCGCTTCGTCGACCTGGCCAAGGAAGCCTTCCGCTACGAGCGCGCCCACTACGACTCCGGACAAGCGAACTGGCCGGACTTCCGCCATGCTCCGCCGACCTTCCCGCGCCTCTGGTGCCACGGCGCCGGCGGCATTGCTTTCTCCCGCCTGCGTGCCTTCCAGTTACTCGGCGACAGCGTGTTCCGCGAGGAAGCCGCCATCGCCCTGTCAACGATGAAGTCACAGCCACCGAACTTCGCGGACTGCTCCCCCTGCCACGGCGCGGCCGGCCACGGGGACCTGTTCCTCTACGCCGGCGATCTCGGGGCCGCAGTGAGCCTAGCGGAAACGGCCGTCCAGCGCTTTGAGGCGCAGCGTCTTCTGTGGCCCGGCGGCATCTCCGGCCGCGAGACGCCCGGCTTCATGTTGGGCTTGGCCGGCATCGGCTACTTTCTGCTGCGCGTGACCAATCCGGCAAAGCATCCGACGGTGTTGCTGCCCTACGGCACCCAGTACCAATAGGCCAAGTAACAAGCGAGCGCCCCGCCGCCCAGCGTCACCAGGCCGCTCAAGAGCCGCTTCTGCAAGTAGAAGATCAGCACCAGGCCCGACAGCGACACCAGCGTCATCAGCAGCGCGGAAAGGTCAATCACCCAAGCCCAGGCACGGCCGGAGTCGCGGCCTTTGTGAAGGTCATTCAACAGGGCGATGAAGCCCATGCGCGTTTCGGTTAAATCATAGGCGCCCGTGGCGCGATCCAGAAAGACGTCGGCCGTGTAAGCCGGACCCTTGAACGACACCGAACACTGCGCGTCCTCAATCCGAAAGTCGCTCAATGCCCCGGACACGCGATGCGCCCGGCGCAGATGCTCCACCACTTCGAGCTTCGCCACGGTACTCTTTACCCAAGCCGGATTCAGCTTCCCCTTCACCTGCACGGTCCGTTGCGCCGACGTAAACCAGTCCGTGTGATTCAGCGTGATGCCGGTGACGGCGAAGAAGAGCAGCACGCCGAAGCTGAGCATCGAGAGATAAATGTGCAGCCAACGCGACCACGCAGCCAAGGCCCGCTTCCAGGCCGGTACTCGTTTAGCGGGCGTTGCGGTGGAAGTCGATGCTGGCTGATGCAATCTCGGTCCCGCCTGTTAAGGGGAATTGTTTCGCGGCGCCGGCCAAGTCGATCTCCTGGCGCAGGATCTGGTAGCTGCCGTGTTCGCGCGAAGCTTCCACGCAGATGGTGTACTTGCCGGGCTTCACCAGCGCGCCTTTGGCATCCTTGCCGTCCCACTTCAGCGTGTACTTGCCCGGCGGTCGCGTGGCGCTTGACACCGTAGTGACGATCTCATTGCCCTCGGCGAGCAGCCGCAAACGATCATCGCGGTACCAGCCCTTGAGCTCCGGCAGCCAACGGTCCTTCTCGAGCCACAGAGCCACCGTGCGGACCGGAAAACGGTCCTTGTCTTCCACCCAGACAGCGACATAAGGCCGTCGATAGCGCTGGCCTTCGATGCGCGCGAGTTCGAGATTCACGATCACCTCGAACGGTGCCGGCGCCTGCGCCGCGGACGGAGCCAGCAGCAAGCGGCGCCAGCCCGCGCTCTGCACGATGCCCCCATCAGCGCGCGCCAGCAAGTACTCGACGCCCGGCATCCGCGACGCCAGCGCCTGGCTTTCGCGCACCGGCAACACGGTGAAGGCCGTCGCCAAGGCGCCGGCATCGGTGGCCCGTTCGGCGACCACCGTGGCGCTCGCCACGTGCGTCGGCCGCAAGCCCGTGCGCGGATCTACAATATGCGCGCCCCGGCGCGACGTGCCGGACGTCGCCACCGCCAGGTTCTGGGCCCGGATGGTCGCGAGCGGTGTGGAGTTCTCCGTGTCGTCCGCCGGATTGGCGATCCGCACCGTCTCCCGCAGGTTGCCGCGCACCACCAGGTCGCCGCCGATATTCACCAGCGCGCCTTCGGCATGCGCCATCGCAGCATCCGCCGCGCGACTCAAGATATAGCTCTTGGTGAAGCTGTTTAGCACCAGCGGCGCGTCCGTCAGGTGCGTCGCTGTGCCCGCGCCCAGCCGCCAATGCCTTTCGCCCGCTGCCTCGCCCGCGCCGAACGCCGCACTCAAAGCGCCGCCCGTGCGTTCCCGCCAATGATCGTAGAGGCCCAGCACTTCGCCCAATTCCGCCGACACTGGCACGGCGACGTTCCGCGTCGCCGCCCAACGGCTCACTTCGCTGGATGGATCGTAGGAGCTCAGCAGCGCCGCCAAACGGTCGATCTCGGCGAGCGCGGCCTGTTCCGCCAAGGCGGGCGTCGCCGAAGCGAACCGCATCTCGAGCGACGTGCCCAACACGTTCTCGTGTAGGAACACGGCCGCTCGCGCGGCTGGCGGCAGAGCGATCACTCCGGCCGCGGTTAAGAATAAATCCCGGCGTCGCATCATGGACGGCGCATCCCCTTCGTCAGTTCTTCTTTGCTCACCAAACCATCCTTATTTTCGTCGAGGCGACCAAACATCTCGCGCATCCGCTCCGGCATTTCCGTCTTCGAAAGCTGGCCATCATGATTGGCGTCGTTCTCCTCGAAAAGATGCTTGATCATCTCCTCGGGATTGCCGCCCGGCCCCCGCATCGGCCGCATCTCCTGCGCTTGCAAAGCCCCGTCGCCGTCTTTATCGAGCGACCGCAACGACTTCGGTGCCGCGTCGATCTCCACGGCCGACAGCACGTTGTCGTGATCCAGATCCAGCGCCCGAAACACTAAGTCCTGCGGCGGCCCGCCGGCCCGGCGATCCTGCGCTACCGTCACCTTCGTCAATTCGTCGCGCGTCAGAAAGCCATCGTGGTTCGCATCCGCACGGGCGAAGATGCCTTGCATGCGCTCCGGCACTTCGGTCTTGGCCAGCTTGCCGTCCTTGTTCTCATCGAAGGAAAACAGCGTCTCCACCAACTCCGGAGCAATCGCGCCGCTCTGCTCCTGCGGCGGCCGGGGCGGCATCACTTCTTCAATCGCCACCACGCCGTCGCCGTTCTTGTCGAGCGTTCGCAAGGCCGCCGCCGCCGCGGCGATCTCCGACGCCGACACCGTCCCGTCGCGATCCGCGTCGAGCGCCGTCACCAGCGGACTCGGCCGCCCTGGGCCTCGACCGCCACCCGGCTGGGCCCACAATGACCCGCCGATCACCAACGCCAAACTCAGATATCGTTTTCGCACAACTAAGGTTACGCCATCCGCCCCAAAAGGTTTCCCCTTCGCCCGTAAGCTTAACGAAGGCTTAACACGGGGTGATTCACGATATATTGACGAGGAATGCGTACGCTCCTCTCGCTCCTCCTCGCTCTGCCCCTGTTCGCCGCCGACGGCCTCCTCGAAAGCCGCTTCACCAAATCCGCGCCCAGCCTGGACCCCAACCCGGCCCTCTCCGCCTGGCGCAAAGCCCCCCTCGTCGTTGCCGCGCAGGATCGCTTCGGTAAACCCCTGCCCGAAGCGCGCACCGAGATTCGCAGCCTTTGGACCAGCACCGACCTCTACTTCCTCTTCACCGCCAAATACGAAAGCATGTACCTCCGCCCCACGCCGCAGTTAGACCGCGAGACGGTTGGCCTCTGGGACTTCGACGTCGTAGAAGTCTTTATCGGGCACGAGCTAGAGCGCACGAATCTCTATAAGGAGTTCGAAGTCTCCCCGCGCGGCGAATGGGTGGATCTGGACATCGACAAGTCCAAGCCCAATATCGCCTCCTGGGAGTGGAATTCGAACTTCACCTTCAAGACGCAGATCGACGAAAAGAACAAGACCTGGCACTGCCTGATGAAAATACCCTGGGCCTCGATTGCCCCCCAGCCTCCCGTCGCGAGCCAGGAATTTCGCTTGAATCTCTACCGCATCGAAGGCGGACCGGACCCGCGTAAGTACATTACCTGGCAAGCCGTCCAGTCGCCTTCTTTCCACACGCCCGCCGCCTTTGGCCGTCTGCGCCTGAAGAAGTAACATGCCCCCCAAACTCACCATCATTCACGAGCATCCCGAATGGCAGAAGCCCTTGTTCGACGCCCTCGAAAGACGCGGCATCGCTTACGCCACTTACGACCTCAAAAAAGCTGCTTTCGATCCCACATCAGTTCCCCAAACGCCGCTCTATTTCAACCAGGCCAGCCCTAGCGCCTACGTGCGCGGCAACACCCGCGCGGTTCCTTTGTGTCTGGCCTTGCTGCGCTCGCTCGAAATCGGCGGCGCAAAGGTATTGAATGGCTCGGCGGCTTTTTCCCTGGAATTGAGTAAGTCGGCGCAGATCGCCTTGTTACATCAATTGGGCATCGGCTATCCGCGCTCGCTCGCCTTCAACGATCCGGAGACGGCGCTGGCGCAATGGAAAGGCGGTTGGCCCGCCTTAGTGAAGCCGGAGCAAGGCGGCAGCGGCGCCCGTATGTTTCTGCTGAATTCGCCCGAGGAACTAACCCGCTTGCCGGAAGATACCTGGCTACCCGATCACTTACTGCTCCTCCAGGAATATTTCCCCGTTGACCCCGCGCAAGGCATCGTGCGCATGGAATTTCTCGGCGGCAAGTTACTCTATGCCATGCGCGTCGTCTCGCATGGCGCTTTTAACCTCTGCCCGTCCGAAGTCTGCCATCCCGCCGACGGCGCGGAGTCCGCCTGCGCCATCATCAAGCCCGTCGAATTCTATCCCTATCCCGAAATTCCCGCCGACGCGGTCGCCCAGGGCGAACGCATTGTCGCGGCCGGGAAACTCGACGTCGCGGGAATCGAGTATCTCGAAGCCGCCGATGGCCGCCGCATCTTCTACGACATCAACGCCAATTCCAACTTACGCGCGCCGATTGGCCAGGCGTTCGGGTTTGACCCGTTCGAGCGCGTCGTCGACTACTTACTAACCCAGATGTAAATGACCTTCACGCGCCCGCAGTGGTTCATCGCGCTCTTACTGTTCAGCATGATCCTGCTGAACTACCTGGACCGTGTCGTGCTCTCGCTGCTCAGTCCCGTAATTCGCGCCGAGTTCCAACTCACGTCCATGAATTACGCCATGGCCGTAAACGCCTTCCTGCTCGCTTACGGCGTGATGTATGTGGGTTCCGGCATCCTGCTGGACCGCCTCGGTTCCCGCCGCGGACTCGGCCTCTTCGTCGGCCTCTGGTCCTTGGCCTGCATGCTGCATGCGGCGATCATTGGCTTCTATAGCCTCGCCGCTTACCGTTTCCTGCTTGGCGTGTTTGAGCCCGGCGGTTGGACGGGCGCGGTGAAGACCGTCTCCGAACGTTTCGCCCCCGCCCAGCGCAGCCTCGCGGCGGGAATCTTCACCAGCGGCGCCGGGCTCGGCAGTGTCATCGCCCCGCCCCTCGTCGTCTGGCTCAGTCTGCACTATGGCTGGCGCAGCGCGTTCCTACTCGCCGGCCTCGCGGGGCTGCTTTGGTTACCCCTCTGGTGGCTCGCGACGCGCGAGCAACCCGCCGTCGCACGCGCACCGCTGCGACTGGCCCTGCTTCGCGAGCCCGGCGCGCTCGCCTACGTCGCCACACGCTTCTTCGGCGATACCACTGGATACTTCTTCCTCTTCTGGCTGCCCGAATACCTCATGACCTCGAAGGGCTTCACGCTCACCCAAGTGGGCGCGCTCGCTTGGATTCCGTTTCTCTGGAACGACCTCGGCGCCCTGGCCGGCGGTTACATCTCCGGCAAGTTCGTAGAGCAGGGCCGGCGGCCGCTTCAGGCGCGCAAGCTCATGATGAGCGTTGCTCCGCTGTTCGTGCTGACGGGCTCGGCGTTGCAAGCCGCCTCCGGCACGCTCGGCGTGCTGCTCTCGGTTAGCCTCTGCACCTTCGGCGTCGGCATCTGGGCCGCGAATATGCACGCCGTCCCCGCGGACGGTTTCGCCCCGGGCGAGGTCGCCACCGTACATGGCCTCGCCGGCTCCGCCGGCGCACTCGGCGGCATTTTGTTCAATACGCTGGTGGGCTACTACAGCGCCTCCGGCAATTACCTCGTCGTCTTCCTGGTCCTCGTGCTCTTGCAGCCCTTCGGAGTCGCCGCGCTGTGGCTCTGGTTGCCAGAAAGACGCTTAGAATAAGCCCATGGCACTCCTCGCCGGCACTGGCCGCACCGACATCACCCCCGCCCCTGGCACTCCCCAAGGTGGCTGGGGCGCGCAGACCCACCAACGCGGACTCGGCGCTGACCTACCCTTCTACGCCACCGCCCTCGTCCTCGCCGATGGCCAGCAATCTGTCGCCATCGTCGACGTGGACTCCATCGGCTTTAGCCCGGAGTGGACCCAAACCATCCTCACCGCCATCGCCACCCTCACCGGCCTCCCGCTCTCTCACATCCGCTTCTCCTGCACGCACACGCACTCCGGCCCCAACACCTTCCGCATCCCCGTCATCACCGAAGGCCGCGACATGATCCTCGAGTATCTGGAAGGCCTGCCCCTGCGAATCGCGGGCGCCGTCTGGCAGGCGCAGCAGAACCTGCGCCCCGTCCGCGTTGCGGCCGGTGCCGGTGCGTGCGACATCAACATCAATCGCCGCCAGCGCACCGCCGACGGCCAGATCGTCGTCGGGCGCAATCCCGATGGCCCCGTCGACCGCACCGTCCGCGTCGTCCGCCTGGACGGCCTCGACGAACAACCCGTCGCCACGCTGGTCCACTACGCCTGCCACCCCACCACGATGGGCTGGCAAACCCAATTCGCCACGCCCGACTATCCCGGCATGTGCAAGCGCGTCGTGGAAGAACAACTGGGCGGCGTGTGCCTCTTCCTGCAAGGCGCCACCGGCGATATCGGCCCGCGCCTCGGCTTCACCGGCGACCTCGCCATTTACCGCCGCCTCGGCCGCATCCTCGGCCTGGAGGCGGCGAAGGTCGCTCTAAACCTCGATACCCTGCCCCGCGAGGCGAAGTTCACCGGCCTGCAACCCTCCGGCGCAACGATCGCTCTCTTTGAGGACCTGCCGCGAGAACCAGCCGAGCCCTTCCTCGCCGTCCGCTCCCGCTATCTGCAACTGCCGTTGAAGACGTTCCCCCACCCCGACGAGGCCGAAGCCGAGGCCGTCAGCCTGCGGGCCCAAGTCGCTCACCTACGCCAGCATGGGACGGAAGACGAAATCCGCGCCGCCACCGCGCAGGCCACCCAAGCCGGCATGCGGGCTGACCGCGCTCGCCTCTATCACGGCCGCACCCACATCGACTGGCAACTCCAAGCCATGCGCCTCGGCAACATCGCCCTCATCGCCATCCCCGGCGAGCCCTTCGCCGAAACCGGCCAAGCCATCGCCGCAGGGTCGCCCTTCCCCCACACCCTGTTTTCCGGCTACACCAACGGCGGCTTCAGTTACCTGCCCGTCCGCAGCGCGTACGCCGAAGGCGGCTACGAAGTGGAGACTTCGCCCTTCGCCGAAGGCGCGGCGGAGATCGTGGTCGCTGAGTCGCTCGCCATGCTGCACGAGTTGTAAGTCCGTCTCACGGCCGGGCACACTGGCGGGGGAGCGTTACGGGGTAGGCGGTTCCCAGTCGGCGGGACGGCCGAGGTTGATGTTGATGTGGCGCTGGAAGGCGCGGCGCTTCTCTTCGGCGGCTTGTTCTTCCGGGGCGGGTTTGGGTTCGTTTGGGGTGATCTCGATCTCGGATTTGGGTTCGATTGGGGTGGGCTCTTCTTCCGGCTCCGGGATATGACGTTGGGCTTGTAAGTCGCGGAGATCCTTGAGGCAATTGCGGTAGATGCGATTGAGTTGGGCGTCGTAGCGAAGGTAGAGTTTTAGGATTTGTTCGGACTTCGCGATGCCGTTGGCGAGGTGGGCGCGGGGGTCGGCGTTGGGGAGGGTTTTGCGGAATTCCTTCTCGTCTTTGGCGATGGCGACTTCGAGTTGTGCGGCTTCGGCGGCCCAGAGCCTTTGTTGGCGGAACTTGGCAAAGACGGCTTCGGTGAGTAAGTCGAGCTCATGCTGGCCTTGGGGCTCGTAAGTCGCTAGATATTGGTTGAGCATACCGAGGTATTGGTCCTGGTCTTCCATTTGGAGGAAACACGCTGCGGCGAGCGGGTTACGGTGGAGACTGGAGAGCCCGTGGGTGGTGGAGTTTTGCGCGGAGCGGGCTTTGCCTTCGGGGGTCCTGGGACCCGTGGAGCGTAGCGCGTTGCGGCGGTTGGCTTCGATTCGTTTTTCGGATGACATGTGGGTTCCTTTCGTTTGTTGGTTTTTGTCGGGCCAGGGGGCCCGAGTTACAGGTGTCGGGCCAGGGGGCCCGACCTAC